>CAVVJX010000001.1:0-13874 GCA_963748675.1 uncultured Chloroflexia bacterium
GAGCCGCCCGCGACGCCGCGGCGGACCGGGACCGTGGTGATCAGGAGGTCGGCGACGGCGGCGGCGCCTCTGACGGCGTGGCCCCGCGCGTCGAGGGCGTTGGTGCCGGCTCGTCGATGGGGCTCGTCGCCCGGGCGGTGCCCTGGTTCGTCATCGGCTTCGTCGTGTTCGCGGGCCTGCGCACGGCTGGGCTGCTCGATGGCACGCTCCCGACCGGCGGCACCGTGGCCGACCTGTGCTCCGTGGCCGCCGCGGTGCTGATCCTCGTGGCGCTCGCCGGCGTCGGGATCTCCACCGACGTCCGGGCGATGATCGGGGTCGGCGCCGGCCCGTTCCTCCTCGGGGCCGTGATGTGGATCGTGATGGGCCTGCTGGCGCTGGCGCTGTCGGCGGTCGTCGCCGGCTCCGGGTCCGCGGGGGTCGCCGCCGGTGGTCTGGGTGTCGCGGGCGCGGTCTTCGCGCCGGTCTACCATGGCGGATAGCGCCATGGAACTCGAGATCGTTCTCACACCGGGCCTGGGCAACGCGACCTACCTGCTCGCCTCGGACGGCGAGGCGGTCGTGGTCGATCCGCCGCGCGACGCGTGGCGCGTGACGTCCGTCGCCGACGCCAGGGGCTGGCGGCTGACCCATGTCGTCGAGACGCACGTCCACAACGACTACCTGTCGGGCGCGCTCGAGTTGCGCGCCGCTCGGCGGGCCGAGATCGTGGCACCGGCGCGCGGTCGATATGCCTTCGAGCATCGCGGCGCGGATGACGGCGACATCGTCGAGGTCGGCGGCCTCCGGCTGGTCGCCCGTGCGACGCCAGGGCACACGCCAGAGCACCTCGCGTGGGAGGTCAGGCCGGACGGCGCGGACGAGCCCGTCGGCCGTGCTGACCGGGGGCAGCCTGCTCGTCGGCAGCGCCGGTCGAACGGACCTGCTGGGCGCCGACGTGACGGATGAGCTGACTCGCGCACAATTTGCCTCGCTGCGCGAGCTGGCGACTCTGGCGGACGATGTCGCGGTCCTGCCCACGCACGGACCGGGCAGTTTCTGCTCGGCTGGGCCCATCGACGGGAGCCGGACTTCGACCATCGGCGCCGAACGGCTGATGAATCCCCTGCTCGGCGCACCGGACGAGGCGGCCTTCCGCAGTGCGTTGTTGGGACGGCTGAGTGCCTACCCGACCTACTACGACGCGATGGCCCCGATCAACCGCACTGGGCCGCCGGTGCTCGGCCGGCCGGCCGGACCCCGCATCTCGACCCGGCGGCGTTCGCGGCGGCCGTCGCCGCGGGTGCGCACGTCGTCGACGGCCGGCCACGTGCCGAGTTCGCGGCCGGCCACCTGCCGGGGTCGATCAACATCGAGCTGACCGAGAGCTTCGCCTCGTACGTGGGGTGGTTCGTGCCGTTCGGGTCGCCGGTGGCACTCGTGCTGCCGGAACCGCTCGGGGAGGCGCTCGAGGAGGCGGCCGTCCAGTTGTTCCGCATCGGGTACGACCGGGTGGCGGGCGCGCTTGCGGGCGGGCTCGCGGCGTGGGCTGGTTCGGGGGCCCGAGTCGCGGCCTACCCGACGACGACGATCGAGGCACTCCATCGGGACGCGGTCGAGGGCCGCAACGCCTATGCCCTCGACGTCCGAGACCCACTCGAATGGCGCGAGGACGGGGTCGTGCCCGGGGCGATCCAGATCCCGCTCAGCGACCTGCCCGACCGCCTGGCCTCGATTCCCCGTGACGCACCGGTCACGATCTTCTGCCGCTCCGGACGGCGTGCCGGGATCGCCGCGAGCATCCTCGATGCTGCCGGGCTCGAGGTGCGTCTCGTGGCGCAGGGTGGCGCGGCCGACTGGCCCGCTGCCGCGCCCGCGATCCCGGCCGACCCGCCTCGGTGACCACGGCGGCGAGCGTCCTTGGCGAGGAACACGCCCGACGCCTCGATGCGGCCGATCCGCTGGCCCGTTACCGCGACCGGTTCCTCCTGCCGACCGCTCCCGACGGAACACCCAGGGTCTACCTGGCCGGGCAGTCCCTCGGCGCGCAGCCAGTCTCCGCTCGGGCGGCGGTGGAGGCGGAGCTGGACGCATGGGCGCGGCTGGGCGTCGATGGCTGGTTCGCGGCGAAGGACGGCTGGCTCGACGCCGACGGCGCCATCCGTGAACCGACGGCGACGCTGGTCGGTGCCCGTGTCGGCGAGATCGCCACGATGAACACCCTCACCGTGAACCTTCACCTGCTGCTCGCGACGTTCTTCCGGCCCGCCGGCGGGCGGACCGCCATCCTCATCGACGCCCCGACCTTCCCGTCCGACCGATACGCGGTCGAGTCGCAACTCCGCCTGCACGGCCTGGACCCGGCGCGCGACCTCATCGTGGTCCGGCCGCGCGACGGGGAGGCGCTGCTTCGCACCGAGGACCTTGAAGGGGCCGTCCACGAGCACCGGGATCGGCCTAGCCGTGGCGCTGCTGGCCGGCGTGAACTACGCGACGGGGCAGGTGCACGAGATCGAGCGCCTCACTACGGCGATCCACGGTGCAGGTGCCGTCGCCCTGTGGGACCTGGCGCACGCCGTGGGAAACGTTCCGCTCGCGCTCCACGACGCGGACGTCGATGGCGCCGCCTGGTGCACGTACAAATACCTCAACGGCGGCCCGGGATCGATCGGCCAGGTGTTCCTCCACGAGCGGCACGCGTCCGACGCTTCCGCGATGCGGCTGACCGGCTGGTGGGGCAACGACCCGGCGACACGCTTTCAGATGGCCGAGACATTCGAACCGGCGCCCGGAGCCGACGGCTGGCGGATCTCGACGCCACCGATCCTGTCGCTGGCGCCCATCCGCGCCTCGCTGGCCATCTTCGATGAGGTTGGGGCTGCCCGCCTTGCGCGCCCGATCCGTGCAGCTGACCGGCTACCTGGAGGGCCTGATCGACGCGATTGTGCCCGATGTCGAGATCCTGACGCCTCGCGACCCTGGCGCCCGCGGGGCCCAGCTGTCCCTGCACGTGCCGGACGCCACACGACGGTTGGCTGCGCTGGAGGCGGCCGGCGTCATCGCGGACTTCCGCGAGCCCGACATCATCCGGGTGGCGCCCGTCCCGCTCTACAACACCTACCACGACGCCTGGCGCGCCGCGCGGGCCCTCGCCGCGACGAGCTCGATCTAGGCCGATTCCTCAGTCGAGGCGCAGGTTCGGGACGACGTCCTTGCCGAAGACCTCGATGAACTCGGCCTGATTGCGGCCGACGTTGTGGAGATGGATCTCATCGAAGCCCATGTCCACGTAATGCTGGATGTGCTTCGTGTGCGCTTCGAGGTCGCTGGTCATGAGCACCCGGTTCTTGAAGTCCTCGGGCTTGACGAGCTTCGCCATCGCCGCGAAGTCCTCGGGGTTCTTGATGTCCTGCTTGGGGAAGGCCATCCCGCCGTTGGGCCACTCGACCATCGCGTTCTGGACGGCCTCCTCGTCGGTGGGCGCCCACGACACGTGGATCTGGAGCATCTTCGGCGTCGTGGCCGCTTCCTTGCCGGCCTCTCGAGCGCCCTCCTCGTACTTCTCCCAGAGCATCGAGATCTTCTCGTCGGCCGCCCCGACGGTGATGATCCCGTCGGCGAACTTGCCGGTCTTCTTGGCGTTGATCGGACCAGCCGTCGCGACGTAGATCGGCACGGGCGCCTCGGGTCGGGTGTAGAGCTTGGCGCTCTCGAGCGTGAAGAACTCGCCCTTGTGCTTGACGACCTTGCCGGTGAACAGCTTGTTGATGATCTCGATGGACTCGAACATCATCGCGCTGCGGATCCCGATCTCCGGCCACACACCGCCGACGACGTGCTCGTTGAGGGCCTCACCGGCGCCGAGCCCGAGATAGAAGCGGCCGGGGTACATCGCGCCGATCGTGGCCGCGGCGTGCGCGATCACCGCGGGGTGGTAGCGGAAGCCCGGGCACGTGACCGCGGTCCCGAAGTTGAGGCTCGTGCGCTGCCCGAGCGCGCCCATGAAGGACCACGCGAACGCGCTCTGGCCCTGCTGGGGCGTCCACGGGTGGAAATGCTCGCTGACCATGAAACCGGCCTCGAAACCGGCCGCCTCGGCCTGGGCGCACCAGTCGAGCAGGTCATTCGGGTGGAATTGCTCGAGCATCGCTGCGTACCCGATGGTGGTCATGGATCCTCCGTCCTCGTGCGCTCCGATCGTAGCGCGGTCAGCCTGACTTCGACGCTCGGACCCAGCCACCACGAGTGGCGTCCCAGCGGCCGACCATCCGCACCGCTTCAGCCGGCTCCGTCGCCGCCACTCGCCGCCGTCGTGTTTCGACCGTCTCGCCCCACCCAGGCGGCACCAAGCGCAGCGCCAGATCGGCGAGCGGCGCCAGCACGAAGAGCCGCTCCCCGGCGTCCCGATGCGGAACCTCAAGCCGCCGCGCTGCCTTGGCCGGGTCGGATGCGGCCTCGATCGAGCGCGCCTCGGGCCGGCCGGTCGACCAGGATCCGATGACGCCCGAACACCAGCAGGTCGAGGTCGAGCTCGCGCGGACCCCAACGCCGACCGCCCCGGCGTCCGGCGAGGCGCTCCAGCATCTTGAGCTCACCCAGCAGCGCGAGCGCGCCGGCCGCCGGATCCGGGCCGCCCGGAACGTCCACGGCGACGACCGCGTTGTGGAAGTCGGGCTGGTCGGTGACGCCCCACGGTGCCGTCACGTACAACGGCGACACACCGCGCAGGCGCACACCCGGCAGGCCAGCGATCGCCTCCACCGCCCAGGCCAGCGTCGCCGCGGCGTCGCCGACGTTCGCGCCCAGGCCGATGTAGGCGCGGACTCGGCGGGTGGCGATGCGGTCGCTCATCGGCCGCACCTTACTATCCGGCGGTGGATGCCCCGCCCGTGACCGGACACGGGATCCGCCGGCTCATCGTGGCGAGCGGTGGCGGCGGCTTCTCACCCAGCACCGAACGCTCCCGCGTCGAGGAACACGTCGTCGCCCTGGCCCGCGAGATGCGCGGCCGCGAACGACCCCGCGTGTGCTTCCTCGGGACGGCGGCGGGCGACGACGACGCGTGGATCGCACGCTTCCACGACCTGTTCGCCGACATCGCGGAGACGTCGCACCTTGAGCTGTTCGACCGGACCGTCGAGGACGTCGAGCCGTTCCTCCTCGCGCACGACGCGGTGTGGGTCGGCGGCGGCAATACCGCGAGCATGCTCGCCGTCTGGCGGGCTCACGGCGTCGACGACGCGCTCCGGACGGCGCACGAGGCCGGCATCGTCCTGGCCGGGCGCTCGGCTGGATCGATCTGTTGGTTCGAGAGCGGAACCACCGATTCCTACGGACCGACGATCCAGGCGTTCACCGGCGGTCTCGGTCTCATCGCCGGCAGCAACTCACCGCACTACGACGGTGAGCCGGAGCGGCGCCCCGCGTACCACGCCCTCGTGGCGAACGGCTCCCTCCCACCTGGGATCGCCGTCGACGATTTCGCGGCGGCCATCTACGACGGTCCGACCCTCATCGAAGTCGTCGCCGCGCACCCCGGACCGGCGGCGTATCGCGTGGAAGCGACTGCGGATGGCGTCGTCGAGACCGTCATGCCGGCCAGGGTGCTGCCGTGACCCGCGTGTCCGTCGCCATCCTCCACCCGGAGGCAGGGCCCGACGCCGGACCGCTCGCCCTGGCCGTCGCCGAGGCACGGGCCGCCCTCGCGGAACGGCACCGAGCCGGGTTCGTCGCCGCTGGCGCTGCGCACGCCAGGGTGCTCGCCGGCCCCCCGGACAAAACGCCATTCGGCGCCCGACTCCGGGGCTTGCGCGATGACGCCGGACCGGGCGGGCTCGTCGTCCTGGGCTCGGGCGCGGTCCCGCTCCTGAGCGCGGCAGACCGGCGGTCCTTCGTCGCAGCCGCCGCCGCAGACCGACCGGGCGCCCTCGCGAACAACCGCTACTCGGCCGACATCGTGGCGATCGCCCGCGCCCGCGACGCCCTCGCCGGCATCCCGGATCTGCCGAGCGACAACATGCTGCCGCGCTGGCTCGACGAGGTCGCGGGCGTCCCGGTCGTCGACCTGCGCCATCGATGGCGGCTGGGCGTCGACATCGACGGGCCGCTCGACCTCGTGCTCCTCGGTGGTCGCTGGTCGGGCGGGTTGACCTCCGCCGAACGGGAGCGCGTCGAAACGCGACTCGCCGCGATCCGGGACGTCGTCGGCGACAGCGCCGCCGAGATCGTCGTCGCGGGACGGACCTCGCCCGGGGCGCTCGCGTGGCTGGAGCGATCCGGCGCCGCGCGGACGCGGGCCATCATCGAGGAACGCGGGATGCGCACGAGCGCGCCGGGCCAGCGACCGGCGGCCAGCGTCCTTGGCGCTCTGCTCGATCGGGACGGACCGGCGTCGCTGGGAGAGCACCTGGCCCGCCTCGGCGAGGCCGCCATCATCGACAGCCGGGTGCTCCTCGCGCACCGCGTGGGCGCGGACGAAGTCGGTTGGCCACCCGCCGAGGACCGCCACGCCTCTGACCTCCTGCTGCACGAACGGATCGGCGACGCGTGGCTGCGGGCGCTGACTCGCTCGGCCGCGGAGGCTCCGATCCCGATCCTGCTCGGCGGGCATACGCTGGTCGGTCCGGGCCTTCGCCTCGCCCTCGGCCGGACCACCGCTCGCTCGCCCAGGTCGTGATGGACGACATCCGGCCAGGGCTGCGCCGCGAGCCTCCGACCGACCTCAGCGATGTCGGTGAGGACGCCGAGCTCCTGGACCGTATCCGGGACGAGATCCGCGCCACCGGCCCCATGCCCTTCGCGCGGTTCATGGAGCTCGCGCTCTATGCGCCCGAAGGTGGCTACTACCGTGCCGCCTCGGCTCGTCCCGGGCGGGATGGCGACTTCATCACCGCCCCCGAACTGCACCCGATCTTCGGCCAGACGCTCTCGACCGGGATCCAGGAGATCTGGCGGCGCCTCGGGGAACCTGCCCCGTTCGTGCTCCACGAGCACGGAGCCGGCACCGGCACGCTCGGGCTGGCGATCCTGAACGAGCTCGACCGCGCCGGGTCGCCGTTGCTCGAGGCGATCCGCTACGCGCCGATCGAGATCGAACCCGATCGCATCGGGGCACTCCAGTCGCGGTTCGCCCACTCCGGTTGGGACGGTGTCCTGGCCACGCCGGGCGAGACCGGCGGCGATGGCATCGTGCTCGCCAACGAGGTTCTCGACGCTCTGCCCGTCCATCGCGTGCGCCGGCGCGGCGAGGCGCTCCGCGAGGTCGCGGTCGACCTGGGACCGGACGATTCCCTCGTGGAGGCCGAGATCGACCTGTCCACGCCCGCCCTCGCGGCGCGCCTGGCGAGCGAGGCGATCGAGCTGGTCGATGGGCAGACCGCCGAGATCTGCCTCGCGCTCGACGACTGGATCGCCGCCGCTGCGGGTTCCGTCGCCCGCGGCGTGCTCCTCCTGATCGACTACGGCGCGCCGGCGGCGGCGCTCTACGATCCGGTGCGCCGGCGCGATGGGACGTTGCGCGCGTACGTCCGCCATCAGGTCCACGACGACCCCTACCGGCACGTCGGGCGCCAGGACCTGACCGCGCATGTCGACGTGACCGCGGTTGAACGCGCGGCCCACGCCGCGGGTCTCACCACGATCGGGATCACGACCCAGGCCGAGGCGCTCATGGGCCTCGGCATCGAGGCGCGCCTGCAGGCGATCCAGGCCGACCCGGCAACGACCTTCGAGGCATACGCCCTTGTCAGGTCCGCGCTCATGCGGCTGCTGGACCCGGCCGCGATGGGCGGCTTCCGGGTGATGGCGTTCGGTCGCGCCTGGCCCGCGGAGGACGACGACGAGGCACCGCTGGGGCTGTTCGCCTTCCGCCTCCCGGCCCGCCCGGACCGGCGTCGCTGAACCCCGTTGGGTTACGTTCGTAATAGGGAACATGCCGTATTGCGGCACCGCCCCCTGCATCGTCACGCTTGACCCGGTCGCCTTGCGACCACACCCGCCGGGGGGCGGGGTGCGATCCTGCACGCGCGCTCGGCGCAGTCCGCCCCCGGGTGGTGTCTCGTCGGCCCTGACGCACTCGTCGGGGGCCGACGACAAGCCGGCTCGACGTCGTCCTCGGGTCGTCCCGGCCGCCCGCCGCCGCCGGCCTTCCGCGACCCCGGTCCACACGTGCCCGCTGCTAGAATGTGCGTGGCGTGAGCGGCACTCTGGCCGCCCCCTGCCCGCCGCCTCGACGGATCTGGTGATCCGGTCGGCGCGGAACGGAACACGCGTCGCTCCAAGGGAGTTCGCTTGACCGGGATCTGGTACGTCATCGGCTTCGCCTTCGCGGGCGTGTCCTTCGTATTCCTGACGATCGCCGCGGCGTGGCTCGTGTCCCACCGCAACCGGGGCGACGTCCACAAGGGCCTGCCCTACGAATCCGGGATCGACACCTACGGTGACACCCATGGCCGGTTCGGCCTGTCGTTCTACATCTACGCCCTGCTGTTCGTCGCGTTCGATATCGAAGTCATCTTCATCTACCTGTGGGCGATCGCCTTCGACTCGCTCCTGCTCGGCGGGCTGATCAGCATGCTGATCTTCGTCGGCATCCTCCTGCTGGGCCTGGCCTACGCCTGGCGCAAGGGGGCGATGACATGGCGGTGAAGTCGAAGAGCGGCAACGAGGCCGAGAACCTCGGGACCGGGCCCGCTGACGTGACGGCGATCAGCTCCGACGCCACGACCCAGGCAGGGCTGCCCGCGACCCGTCCTTCGGACGCGCTGACCGTCCCGATCGTCGTCCCCAACTCGCTCTGGCAGGCTGCCGATCCGGAGGCCTACGACGGCGGCCGCCCGACCGACATCACCCACCTCGCCGAGTTCGAGGCCAGCGGTCTCGGCCGCCGCGACGATGCCCGCTGGGGCGGCTTCCTCGAGGTCATCCCGACGAAGGCCGACTACGTGCTCGACCTGATCCGGATGAACAGCTTGTGGCCGCTGCTGTCGGGCCTGGCCTGTTGCGCGATCGAGATGATGTCGGCGGCGACGTCGAAGAACGACATGGATCGCTGGGGCATGTTCCCGTTCCGGGCCAGCCCACGCCAGGCCGATGTCCTGATCGTGGCCGGCACGCTGACGACCAAGATGGCAGGCCCGCTCGTCCGCCTGTGGGAGCAGATGCCCGAGCCCAAGTGGTGCGTCGCGATGGGCGACTGCACGTGCTCCGGCGGGCGCTACAAGCGGAGCTATTCCACCGTCGAGGGCATCGACCGGGTCATGCCGGTCGACGTCTACGTCCCCGGCTGTCCGCCCCGCCCCGAGGGCCTCATCTACGGGATGATGAAGCTCCAGCAGCTCGTCAAGGACCGCCGCGGGCACTGGCCCGACCGGGCGATCGGGCCGACCGTTCCCGAGCAGGTCTGACCGTGGACCGCGCGTTCAAGGCCCGCCTGGAGGCCCGCTTCGCCGACCAGCTGACCGGTCCCGTGCGCCAGCGGCACGATGAAACCGAGATCCGCATCGGCCCCGGCGACGTGACGCAGGTCATCACCGCGCTTCACGACGAGGCCGCGTTCGGTTTCGAGTTCCTGGCCGATCTTGCCGGCGTCGACACGGGCGAGGTCATGCAGGTCGTCTACCACCTCTGGAGCGCGACGACCCCGGACTGGCTGCGGGTCATCGCCGATGGCCTCACGCGCGACGACCCTCGTGTGCCGTCGGTCACCTTCCTGTGGAAGGGCGCCGAGTGGATGGAGCGCGAGGCCTACGACATGTTCGGCATCACGTTCGAAGGCAACCGCGACCTCCGACGGATCTACATGCCGCCCGACTACCAGAGCTTCCCCTTGCGCAAGGATTTCTTCCTGCCCGACGACGCCGCCCGCTCGCCCGGGGCGGGTGTTCGGCCGATGGAGCGAACCCACACGCCGCGCAACGCCCCGGCGACCGCCACGGTCCGCCGGGCCGGTGCCTGACCAGGCCACCACGTCCAAGGATCCCGTATGACCGCGACGAAGCCCCGCCCCGACACCCACGCCCATACCCAGCCGGACGCGCCGAGCGACGACCCGCGCGTCACGCTCGATCGCGACCTCGGCGTGTTCGAGCCGGTCCCGCCGTACCCGCCCCGGACCGAGCGGGAGGCCGAGTTCTACACGCTCGGCGACGGCGAGATGTTCGTCAACATGGGCCCCCAGCACCCCTCGACCCACGGCGTGCTCAGGGTCGTGCTCAAGCTCGACGGGGAGAAGGTCGTCGACCTCGACCCGGTCCTCGGGTACCTCCACCGCGGCGTCGAGAAGCTGTGCGAGAACGCCGACTACCACCAGGCGATCTGCTACCTCGATCCGCTCGAGTACGTGAGCTCGCTGTTCTGCGAGTGGCCAGGGGTGATGGCGTTCGAGAAGCTGATGGACGTCCAGGTCCCGCGCCGGGCCGAGTACATCCGCGTCCTCTCCGCGGAGCTCAACCGGGTGGCCAGCCACGCGCTGTTCCTCGGCTGGATGGCGCTCGATCTCGGCGGGCTGACGCCGATCCTGTGGTCATTCATCGAGCGCGACGAGATCGTCGACATGCTCGCCTCGCTGACCGGCCAGCGGATGCTGTTCAACTACTTCCGGATCGGCGGCGTGAACGGCGACCTCAACCACGAGTTCATGAGCCGACTCGGCGACTGGATGAGCCACGCGACCGAGCAGATCGAGGCGGGCAACGCCCTCCTCAACGAGAACGAGATCTTCGTTCGCCGCATGCGCGGTCTCGGCACCATCGATTCGAAGGCGGCGCTCCGGATGGTCATGACCGGCCCGAACCTGCGCGCGACCGGCGTGCCGTTCGATGTCCGCCGGGCCCACCCGTACAGCATCTATCCCGGAGCTCGATTTCGACATCCCGACGCGCAGCGAAGGGGACTGCCTGGCGCGCTACCTGCTGCGGATGGACGAGGTCAAGCAGAGCCTGCGGATCATCGACCAGTGCCTGCACCAGATGCCGGACGGGCCGGTCATGGCCAAGCTGCCGCGCCTGCTGCGGCCGCGTCCGGGGCGCGCGTACGCCGGGATCGAGGGCCCGCGCGGCCAGTACGCCGCGTACGTCGTGAGCGACGGCACCGACCAGCCGTTCCGGATGCGGATCCATGATCCGTCGTTCATCCACCTGCAGTCGGTTGGCGTCATGACTCCCGGTCATCTGATCGCTGACACCATGGCGGTGATGGCCAGCCTCGACCCGATCATGGGCGGCGTCGATAAGTGATGTTGCGACGACAGCAGCGCGCCACCGGACGGCCGATGCGCGCGTTGCAGGCTGCGCTGCTTCGCTCACGCGCGTCTGAGCGCGCTCGCTGCGCTGCTCGCCGGCGCCTTCGCCTCGGCTCGCCCGCTGACGCGCGAGGCCTTTCGACGTGACCGTCGTTGGGAGGTCCTGGAGCAGGCTGACGTTGCCCGGCAAGATCGTGTTCACGGTCGTGCCGTTGTTGCTGCTTGCAACCGTGGCGTTGGTCGCGGGCATCGTGGTGTTTGGCGAGCCGATCCTCGAGATCCTCCTCGCCAACCTGCCGATCGTCCGCTTCGTGGTGGCCGTGACGATCGTCCTGCTGATGACGATCCCGACCGCGTTCCTGATCATCTACATGGAGATGAAGATCATCGCCCTGATGAATCTTCGGATCGGGCCGGACCGGGTCGGGCCGTTCGGGTCGCTCCTGTCGGTGGTTCACGGGCTCAAGGTCCTCATGAAGGAGGACTTCACCCCGACCGGCGCGGATCCGATCGTGTTCACCTGGGCCCCGGTCGTCGTCTACCTCGCGAGCGTCATGACGCTGCTCGTGATCCCGTTCGCGCCGGGCCTGTACGGGCAAGACCTGAACCTCGGGCTCCTGTACTTCTTCGCGATCGGTGGGCTGTCGGTGGTCGGGCTGCTGATGGCCGGCTGGGCGAGTTACAACAAGTACTCGCTGCTCGGCGGCCTGCGTGCCGCGGCCCAGGTCATCAGCTACGAGATCCCGCTGGTGCTATCGGTCGTCGGACTCATCCTGCTGGCCGACTCGATGAGCGTGAACCAGATCGCGGAGAACCAGGCCGGCTGGTTCACCGACTGGTACGTGTTCCAGCAGCCACTCGGTGCCCTGATCTTCTTCATCGCCGCGACCGCCGAGGCGAACCGCACCCCGTTCGACCTGACGGAGGCCGACTCCGAGATCGTCGCGGGCTTCGCGACCGAGTACTCGGGCATGCGCTTCGGCTTCTTCTTCTTCGCCGAGTACGTGAATGTGTTCATCGTCTCTGCGCTGTTCGTGACGCTGTTCCTCGGTGGCTGGAACGCTCCGTTCCCCTGGCCGTGGCCGGTCGAGCTGTCACTGGACCCGGGCTCCCTGGGCATCGGCCTCCTGCTGCTGGCCACCATCGTCCCGGTCGTGCTGACGCTCATCTTCGCGGTCCCGTTCTGGATCGCGAGCTCGCGCATCAAGGGCTGGCAGGCCCTCCTGGCCGGCTTCGTGCTCGCGAACGTGTTCATCATCGCGATGCTCGGTGCGTGGGCGTACATCGGGCTCGACTGGGTCGCCGGTATCCTCTGGTTCATGCTCAAGACCTACACGCTGGTGTTCACGTTCGTGTGGATGCGCGGCACGCTCCCGCGCGTCCGCATCGACCAGCTGATGGACTTCGCCTGGAAGTGGCTGCTGCCGGCGTCGCTGCTCAACCTGTTCGTGACCGCGGCGGCGATCGTCGTCGTGGGTCGGTGAGGGGCATCGCATGAGCTTCGTTCCGGGGCTCGGCATCGTGAAGGGCATGGCGCTGACGCTGCGCCGGTTCTTCGAGCCCAAGGTCACGGTCATGTACCCGGAGGTGCGGCTGGACGTCCCGCACAAGTTCCGCGGCCGTCTGCAGCTGCTTTACGACGAGTGGGGCACGCTCAAGTGCGAGACGTGTTTCCAGTGCGCCCAGGCCTGCCCCATCGAATGCATCGACATGGGCGGCATCGATACCCGCGGCCGCTACCACGTCCACTGGGGCGCGGCCGAGACCTACGGGGAGCGGCGCGAGGAGTCGGCGCTGCGACGGTCCGGCCGGACCGTGCCGGATCCCGCCTACCTGCCGTTCGCGCCGGTCGACCTCGGGCAGGTCGACGCGATCCTGGACGAGCACGACCACGATCCCGCGCGGATGCTCGACATCCTCGAGGCGACCCAGACGGCTTATGGCTACCTGCCCGTCGCGGCGCTCAAGCGGATCAGCCACGAGACGGGCGCCTGGTACGCGATGATCTACGGCACGGCGAGCTACTACGCGCATCTGCGTTTCGAGCCGGCGGCGTCCGCCGAACAGGCGAAGGCCGTGGACGAGCACTCGGCCGGCCGAATTGAGCTATCTCGCGGCACTCGATGCCGCGCTGGACGGGGGCGGGCGCCCCGGCGCTCCGGCGCGGGCCTGACATGACCGAGATCCTGAATGACGCCGGCCAAATGGCCGACGATCCTCCTCGGGCGGGCGGCGGCCAAGGACCCGACGGATCTCGACGCCGCCGTCGCAGCCGGCGCGTTCACGGGCCTGCGCCGCGCCATCCGCGATCTGGGCCCGACCGCCGTCATCGCGACGGTCGCCGAATCCGGGCTGCGCGGGCGCGGCGGGGCGGGCTTCGCGGCCGGCGAGAAGTGGCGGACCGCGGCCACTACCGATGCCGACAAGCGCTACGTCGTCGCGAATGGCTACGGTGCGGACCCGGCGTCGCACACCGACCGGACGCTCATGCTCCTGGACCCGTTCTCGGTGATCGAGGGCACGGCCATCGCGGCGTACGCGATCGGCGCGAACGAGGCCTTCATCGCGGTGCGATCGGAGGACGCCGACGTCATCGCGCGCCTGTCGGCGGCGATCGGCGCCGCGGCGGACGCGGGCTTCGTCGGCGAGGACGTCG
>CAVVJX010000002.1:0-14796 GCA_963748675.1 uncultured Chloroflexia bacterium
CCGAGGATAGCTCAGCCGAACCCGAGAGCCGTCCAGGCAGGCCCTCCGGGAGCCTCGATCAGCTCGACGAGCACGCCATGACACGAGCGCGGATGGATGAACGCCACGGGTCCCTCGGCGCCCTTGCGCGGTGCCGTGTCGATCAGCTCGAGGCCGTCCATCTCGAGGCGTAGAAGCGTCTCGGTCAGATTGGGCACCTCGAAACAGACGTGGTGGAAGCCTTCACCCTTGGCGGCGAGGAAGCGGGCCACGCCCGTGCTGTCGTCCGTCGGCTGGACCAGCTCGATCTTGGACTCGCCGACCGTGAGGAAGGCGATTCGGACCTTGTCCTGCTCGATGTCCATGATCGTCTCGAGCTCGAGCCCCAGCATGTCCCGCCACAGGCCAAGGGCCGTCTCGATCGAGGCCACGATCAGCGCGACGTGGTGGACCTTGCCGAGGGATCGGATCCGCGCCGGCAGCGGTCGTCCCGCGCTCACGATCCCGACTCGATTGGGCGCTTCATCGGCTGCCTCCACTCAACGTTCAGACCGTGATGAGCTCGCGGTGCTCGCCCCACGTCACGCGGAGCCGGTCGCTGATCTCCCCGACCGTCGCGTAGGCGCGAACCGCCTCCACGATCGCCGGCATCAGGTTGCCGTCGGCCCGAGCGATCCGCTCGAGCTCGTCCATGGCCGCGTCCCAGGCCTCGGCGGATCGTTCGGCCCGGACGCGCTGGACCCCTTCGATCTGGCGCCGCTCCCCTTCCGGGTCGATCCGGTGGGTCGGTGGCGTCGTGACCTCGTCGTCGCGGAACTTGTTCACGCCCACGACGACCTGGTCGCCACTGTCCACGGCTCGCTGGACGCGGTACGCCGCCTCCTGGATCTCGCGCTGCTGGAAGCCACGTTCGATCGACGCCAGCGTCCCGCCGAGCGACTCGATCTCGTCGAGGTAGGCCCACGCGGCCGCTTCGAGCTCGTTGGTCAGGCTCTCGACGTAGTAGGACCCTGCCAGCGGATCGGGCGTCTCGGTGACACCAGCCTCGTAGGCCAGGATCTGCTGGGTCCGCAGGGCCAACCGGGCGGCCTCCTCGGTCGGGAGGGCGAGCGCCTCATCACGCGAGTTGGTGTGCAGGCTCTGGGCGCCGCCCAGGACCGCGGCCAGCGCCTGGATCGTCGTCCGGACGACGTTGTTGTCGATCGACTGGGCGGTCAGGCTCGAGCCGGCGGTCTGGACGTGGAACCGGCACAGCAGCGACTTGGGGTTGGTCGCCCCGAACCGCTCGCGCATGATCGTCGCCCACATCCGGCGTGCGACGCGGAACTTGGCGACCTCCTCGAACAGCTCCGACCAGGCGGCGAAGAAGAAGGACAGGCGCCCCGCGAAGTCGTCTACGTCGAGGCCCCGCTCGACGGCGGCTTCGACATAGGCGATCGCGTCGGCCAGGGTGAAGGCCAGCTCCTGCGCGGCGGTCGCGCCGGCCTCGCGCATGTGATAGCCGCTGATCGAGATCGTGTTCCAGCGCGGCAGCTCGCGGGCGCAGAACTCGAAGACGTCGGTCACGAGGCGCATCGAGGGTCGAGGCGGGAAGATGTAGGTCCCGCGGGCGATGTACTCCTTGAGGATGTCGTTCTGGGTCGTGCCGGAGATCCGCTCGCGCGCGACACCCTGCGCCTCGGCTGCTGCCACGTACAGCGCCAGCAGGATGGGTGCGGTCGCATTGATCGTCATCGACGTGCTGACCTCCCCGAGCGGCAGGCCATCGACGAGGACGGCCATGTCGGCGAGGCTGCTGATCGGGACGCCGACCCGGCCCACCTCGCCTTCGGCCGCCGGGGCGTCCGAGTCGTAGCCCATCTGGGTCGGCAGGTCGAACGCGACCGACAGCCCGGTCTGGCCGTGGTCCAGGAGGTACCGGAACCGGCGGTTGGTCTCCTCGGCGGTCGCGAACCCGGCGTACTGGCGCATGGTCCAGAAGCGGCTGCGATACATCGTGGGCTGGACGCCCCGGGTGAACGGGTACTCACCCGGGCGACCGAGGTCACGATCTTCGTCGAGCCCCTCGAGGTCGGCCGCCGTGTAGAGGTCGCGCACCTCGATCCCGGACGATGTCTCGAACCGCTCACGGCGCTCCGGAGCGGTCTCGCGGGCCTTTGCCCGGAGCGTCTCGCGCCACCGATCTCGGCCGGGGTCCCGGCCCTCCCCCACTGGGCGTCGCGGCCGGTCATCGGGCTGGCTCATCCGAGCACCACGAGGACGTCGCCGAGCTCCACGGTGGAGCCAGCACCCAGCGGCACCCGGGTCACCGTGCCTGCCCGGGGCGCCCGCAGCTCGTTCTGCATCTTCATGGCCTCCACCGCGAGCAGGGTCTGGCCGGCCTCCACGGTGTCGCCGGGGGCGACGGCCACGGACGCGATCCTGCCGGGGATGATGGCACGGATCTCCAGCGGTCCACCAGCCGCTCCGCCCGCGGTCGGGTCGCGCGAGGCACGCTCGCGGAGCGCGGCCCTGGCCTCGTCCTCGACGAGCAGCTCGAAGCGCCAGCCATCGACGACGACCTCGACCTCCTGGCGGCCCTCGCGATCGACGGCGCCCAGCGCGCCGACGATGACGTTCGGTCCCGGGACGGTCGTCGGTTCCGGCTGGACGGTCACGGGCTCGTCGCCGGGGTGGGCCGAGGCGGGCGCGAGCGTGACTCGCCAGGCCCTGGCTCCGGGTTGGCGGGTCATCGAGGCCAGCGGTCGACGGCGGCGGTCCGACCCGCGTCGCGCCAGGCGGGCGCACCGCCGTCTTTGCGCAAAGACGGTTCCGGCGCCGTCGCGACCCCTGGAGCAGCGCCGCCCGGCGCCCCGTCGGGGACGCTCGCCGCGACCCTGGCGGCGACGGACAAGGCCTCCGCCCGATGCGCCACGCCGTCCCAGCGCAGTTCCACCCAGTCCGTCGAGATCTCGCCCGCGGCGAAGGCGGGGTCGCGGATCAAGGCCCGATCGAACGGCAGGGTCGTCTGGATGCCGGTCACGGCGACTTCGTCCAGCGCCCGCCGCATCCGGTCGACGGCGGCACCCCGGTCCGGGCCGACCGTCATGATCTTGGCGATCAACGGATCGTAGTCCGGTGGCACCCGCTCCCCCGCCCGGATCGCCGTATCCACCCGGACCCCCGGACCGGACGGCATCCGCCACTCCCCCACCCGTCCCGGCGACGGTGCGAACGTGCGCGCCGGATCCTCGGCGGCCAAGCGGACCTCGATCGCATGGCGCGCCGGGGCCAGGGCGTTCCCGGCCGCCGCCAGGACCGATTCCGACAACGGTGCGCCCGCCGCGATCCACAACTGTTCGGCGACAAGGTCGAGATCCGTCACGAGTTCCGTCACGCCGTGTTCGACTTGGAGGCGCGCGTTGACCTCCAGGAACCAGAACTGCCGGTTCGTGTCGAAAAGGAACTCGGCCGTCGCGGCGTTGTGCAGCTTCGCGGCGCGCGCGGCGCGAATGGCGAGGTCGTGGAGCTCGGCTCGCTCATCAGGCGTGAGCCCCGGCGCCGGCGATTCCTCAACGAGCTTCTGGTGCCGCCGCTGGATGGAGCAGTCGCGCTCCCCCAGGGCCACGATCGTACCGTCCGCGTCCCCGAGGAGTTGCACCTCGATATGACGCGCCGGGCTTACCTCGCGCTCCAGGTAGACCGCGCCATCACCGAATGCCGCCAGCGCCTCCGCCGCGCCCGCGGCCAGCGCGGCCGGCAGATCCACCGCCGCCGTCACGCGTCGCATGCCCCGTCCGCCTCCGCCCGCCGACGCCTTGACGAACAACGGGAAGCCGACGACCTCGGCCGTCGCGATGACGGCCGCAGCCTCGTCAGGTCGACCGACCGCCGCAGCCTCGTCGGTCCCCGGAACCACCGGGACCCCGGCGTCCTTGGCTGTCCGGCGTGCCGTCAGCTTGTCACCGAGCGCATCGATCGCGTCGGGTGCCGGTCCGACGAACGTCAGCCCGGCACCGATCACCGACCGGGCGAACGAAGCGCGCTCCGACAGAAAACCGTAGCCGGGGTGGATCGCCTCGGCGCCCGTCTCGAGCGCAGCCTCGACGATGGCGTCGGCGCGGAGATAGCTCTCCGTCGCCGGCGCCGGACCCAGGCGCACCGCGGCGTCGGCCGCCTGGACATGCGCAGCCGCAGAATCGGCGTCGGAGTAGACGGCGACCGTTTCCACCCCGAGGTCGCGGCACGTGCGGATGATGCGGAGGGCGATCTCCCCGCGGTTCGCGACGAGGATCCGCGCAAACGGCCGGCCACCGTCTTTGCGCAAAGACGCGGCCTCCCCCGCCGTCCGCGAAGGCGCGGTCACAGCGGGATGTTGCCGTGCTTCTTCGGCGGATTCGTATCGCGCTTGTCGGCCAGCATCTCCAGGGCCGCGATGAGCCGTGGTCGGGTCTCCGATGGCTTGATGACATCATCGACGTAGCCACGGGCCGCTGCTGCGTAGGGGTTGGCGAAACGCTCCTCGTAGTCGGCGACCAGCCTGGCGCGCTCGGCAGCCGGATCGGCCGCGGCCGCGATCATGTCCCGGTGGAGGATGTTGACCGCGCCCTCGGCGCCCATCACCGCGATCTCCGCGGTCGGCCATGCCAGGTTGATGTCGCCGCGGACGTGTTTGCTCGACATGACGTCGTAGGCGCCGCCGTAGGCCTTGCGCGTGATCACCGTCAGCTTGGGGACCGTCGCCTCGCAGTACGCGTAGAGCAACTTGGCGCCGTGCCGGATGATCCCGCCGTGCTCCTGGTCGACGCCCGGCATGAAGCCCGGCACGTCGACCATCGTGATGAGCGGCACGTTGAAACAGTCGCAGGTTCGGACGAAGCGAGCCGCTTTCGTTGAGGCGTCGATGTCCAGGGCGCCCGCGAGGACAGCGGGCTGCTGAGCGACGATCCCGACACTGCGCCCGCCGAGCCGCGCGAAGCCGGTCAGGATGTTCGGTGCCCAACCCGGTTGGATCTCGAGGAACGCACCGTCGTCGACGACGAGCTCGATCACGTCGTGCATGTCATACGGCTTGCTCGGGTCGTCAGGGACGATCCGATCCAGCGCGGCATCCTGCCGGTCGACGGGATCGGACGTCGCCCCGCGCGGCGCGTCGCCGAGATTGTTCTGTGGCAGGTGTCCCAGGATCCGCCGCGCGAACGCGAGCGCCTCCGCCTCGTCATGGGCGGCGATGTGCGCCACGCCGCTGCGCGTCGTGTGGGTCGTGGCACCACCGAGCGTCTCCGCATCGACGTCCTCGTGGGTGACGGCCTTCACCACGTTCGGCCCGGTGACGAACATGTAGCTCGTGCCCTCGACCATGATCGTGAAGTCGGTGATCGCCGGGGAGTAGACCGCGCCGCCGGCGCACGGCCCCATGACCAGCGACAACTGGGGCACCACGCCCGAGGCCAATGTATTGCGCAGGAAGATGTCGGCATAGCCACCGAGGGATACGACGCCCTCCTGGATCCGGGCGCCTCCAGAATCGTTGAGCCCGATGATCGGAGCTCCGACCTTCATCGCCAGATCCATCACCTTGCAGATCTTCTCGGCGTACGCCTCGGACAACGATCCGCCGAACACCGTGAAGTCCTGGCTGAAGACGAACACGAGACGACCGTCGATCTTGCCGTGCCCGGTGACAACGCCGTCCCCGAGGAACGCCGTCTCGGCGTCGGGATTGCGATTCGTGACGAACGCGTCGAGCTCGACGAACGATTCGGCGTCGAGCAGCAGCTCCAATCGTTCGCGCGCGGTGAGTTTCCCGCGCTCGTGCTGCTGGTCGATGCGCTCCTGTCCGCCACCGAGCATCGACTCCGCGCGCATCGCATCGAGCCGTGCGGCTCGCTCGTCATTCGTCAGCAATGCCGATCCTCCCGCTGTGGGCCGTCTTTGCGCACGGACAGTGGCCATCATACGGTCCTACTTATCCACCGAAATGGTGAACAACTCGCGATCCGTGTGGATAACCAGCCTGTCCGCTGGGGCGCGGGCTGGAGTAGCATTGGCCGCATCCCCGCCCCAACCGCCCGCAGAGCGCGCGAGCCCGACCGATGATTCGAGGTGATGCCCTGGTGACCAATGTGATCGCGATCGCCAATCAGAAGGGTGGAGTGGGCAAGACCACCACGGCGATCAACCTCGCGGGCGCCCTCGCTGAAGAGGGCCTCCGGGTCCTCTGCATCGATATGGATCCCCAGGCCAACCTGACGGCCGGGCTCGGGATCAACCTCAACACCGTCGAACGCTCGATGGCCGATGTGCTCGCCGATGGACGGGCGACACTCCCCGAAGTCATCCGCCCCACGGAAAGCGCGGGCATCGACGTCGCCCCCGCGCACATCGATCTGGCATCCACCGAGGGCGAGCTGTTCACGGCCCTCGGTCGCGAGCAGATCCTGCGCGACGCCATCGATGGCCAGACGGACGACTACGACTACGTCCTCATCGACTGCCCGCCGAACCTCGGGCTGCTGACGGTCAATGGCCTCGTCGCCGCCAACGGCGTCATCATCCCGGTCCAGACCCAGTACTACGCGATGAAGGGCCTGACCAATCTCGTCAAGGTCATCAACGCGATCCGGCTCAAGCTCAACCGCGACCTCAAGATCCTCGGGCTCCTGCCCACGTTCTACGACGGCCGCACGAACCTCGCTCGGGACATGCTCGACGAGCTGCGCGTCGTCGGCGATCACCACGTCTTCAGCAGCATCATCCGCAACACCGTGAAGCTCGGCGAAGCGCCGTTGGTGGGTCGCCCCATCACGACGTACGCCGGGGGCAGCGACGCCGCGCGCACGTACCGCGAGCTCGCGCGGGAGGTGGTCGAACTTGGCACGGCCTGATTTCCGAGCGACGGCCGCACGTCGCCTGTCGGAGGAGCGTGAGCTCTCCCCTGCCATCGTCAGCCTCCTGTCCAACGACTCCCCGACGCGCAGCGTCGGCGTCCGGATCGTCCCGGTCGACCGCATCGACTCCAACCCGCAACAGCCGCGGCTGGCCTTCAACCAGGAGACCCTCGACGAGCTGACCGCCTCCATCCGCGAGCACGGCGTGCTGCAGCCCATCCTCGTCCGACCGATCGGGCAGAACCGCTATCAGCTCGTCGCGGGTGAGCGCCGCTGGCGCGCCTCGAAGCAAGCCGGCCTCGAGACGATCCCGGCCCTCATCGAGGAGATCGACGACGACACGGCGCTCGAGATCTCGATCATCGAGAACCTCCAGCGCGAGGACATCTCGCCGCTCGATGAAGCCGCGATGTACGACCGGATGGTCCGCGAGCACGGCTACAGCATCCGCAAGCTGGCCGACAAGATCGGCAAGGACAAGGGCTATCTCGAGAACCGGCTCCGGCTGGCCGATGCGCCTCCCGAGATCCGCGAGCTGGTGTCCTTGCGCAAAGACACCCTGTCCCACGCCTACGAGCTGATGAAGGTCGACGACCCCAAGAAGCGCCGTCGGCTGGCCGATCAGGTGGCTCGCGGCGAACTCACCCTCATCAAGCTCCGCGACAAGATCGAGGGTCGCCGGTCTCGGCCGGTGCGAGTCATTGACGACATCGAGACAGACGGCAATGGGTTCGATGTATCCAACGGCGTCGGCCACGACGAGGACGACCTCGAGATCGAGGACGCCGCGGTCGCGGAGCCGGCCCCTCGGCCGGCCGTGGAGCTCACCGACGATTCGCTCGTCAACGCCAAGCAGGACCTGGGCGAGGCGCTCGATGCCCTGGTCGACGTCCTTCGGTCCCCCGATGCCGTGGCATCGATCACCGAGATCGACCGGGCCAACCTGGCGAAGTACCTCACGATCGCGAAGCTCCGCCTGGAGAACGCGATCGCCATCGTTCGGACTGGTGACACCCGAGACTGACCGTCCGAACCGACCTGACATGACGAAGCCGGCGCCGATGGCGCCGGCTTCGTCGTTTGGGGGTCCAGGGATGTCGCGTCTAGTCGTTGCCGCCCTTCGCGCCCTTGGGGGCTCGGTCGGCCTTGCGGGCCTTGGCAGCTTCCGCCTTTGCCGATCCCGCCTCACGCGCGGCCGTGGCCGCCTCCGGCTTGCCCTCGTCACCGCGGGCGATCTCGGACACGTAGGCGCCGTGGTTGTCGAAGCCGTCGGGGGTCGCGGCCTTGGCCGCCTCCGAGACGAACCAGCCGTGGTTCTGGGGGCGTTCGCCGACCGCCGGTTCGGCTGCCGCTGCTTCCTCGTCGGCTTCGGGGACGCTCTCGTCCACGTCCTCGTCGTCGTCCTCGTCGCCCGCCGGGGCGGCTGGCGCCCCGGGTCGGACCGGCACCGTCTTGCCGGCCTCCTCCGAAGCCCGCGTCAGTCCATCCCCGGCAGCAGCCGGCGGCGCTTCGACCGAAGCCGGACGGGCTGCAAGCACCACGCCGGTCGTGAGGACGAGCGTGGCGAGGGCGACCAGCAGGCCGCGGAGGTGGCGAGTGAGCCGATGCACGATGTGGGGCCTCCATTCGCGGGGCGGGCCATCCGGCCCAGGGTCTCGACCCCGCGCACCCACGACAACGAACGGCGGCAGGACGGCGTTAGGAGTGCCGGGGTCACGTCCGACTCCGCCCGTGCACGACGGGTCCGAGCCGTCAGCCAACGGCCGCCGCCAGCCACGCCAGCAGGGCCAGCGCGGCGGCGACCGCCTCGAACTGCCAGGCGCGCTCGCGGGCGGCCGGTGAGGCATGGCGTGACCAGGCCACGGCCGCCCCGATGAGGCCAGCCGCGGCGGCGACCAGGACGATCTGGCCGGGTCCCACGCCACGGAACACGAGCGAGCCCAACCCCACGATGAGGGTCAGCGACCAGAGCGCGGCGTGGAGCCGCCACGACCCCTCGAGGCCGAGCCGGGTCGCGATCGAGACGGTGCCCGCCGCCGACATCCCGCTCGACGTCCGCTCGGGCGTTCGCGATGGCGAGTGCCGCGCCGGCCAGGATCGCCATCGGGACGAGGGCGAGGAAGAAGGACGGGAGCGCCCCTGCCCCGCCCAGCCAGCCGTACACCGGCAGCAATGGGATGCCCAGCGCGAACGGCAGCCACGACCACGGCCGTCCCCTTGGCGACAAGATCGTAGCCGTAGCCGATGAGCAGGACGACGACCGCAAGCCCCGCGACCCGAACGTCGGCCAGCGCGCCGAGGGCGATCCCGAGGACCGCGCCCAGGACGACGACCGCCCAAGCCGCGGGCACGCTCACCAGGCCGGCCGGGATCGGCTTGCCCGGCTTGTGACCGGCGTCGTCGGGAGCATCGTGGACGTCGTTGAGCGCCCCGATCGACACCTGGAGCGCGGTCATCGACACCCCAAGGCCGAGGGCCCGGGCCGGGTCGGCTCCGGCGGCAACGGCGACCCCGGCAACCACGACGCCGTCCAGCAGGGACGGGAACGGATGGACGAGCCGGATGAACGCCGCGGCCCGGGTCAGGGGCCCGTCAGACGTAGACGAGCTCGTGGAAGTTCTCGACCAGGTAGTCGATGAGACGCTCGCGAGCGTCCGCGGCGTCCGCGCGCAGATCCCGGGAACGAGCGCATACAGGGCCACGGCCGGCATCATCTGGCGGCCCTGGGCGTCTCGCCCGATCACCGCCGGCGGGCCATCGCCAGAAGCGAACGCCCGTTCGATATCACGCTCCGAGAGCCTCGCGGCGCGACGCAGGTCGTCGAGGACCCGGATGACGCCGCGACGCTTGGCCACGTCGCGCATCATCTCCTGCGCCCACAGGTCGATCTGCTCGTCGGTCTGCTCGGTGAGGCGGGCGCGGTACTCGGTGGGATCGGCGGACAGGCCGGTAGCAGCCACGGTCGCTCCTGAGGGGGATCCAGCCGGCCGAGTATGCCAGAGACGCCCGGTCAGCCGCCCGCCGCAGCCAGCGGCTGTGGCTCGATCGCGCCGTCGAGCTGCGCGGCCAGGGCCGCCTCGCGGGAACCCTCGGGCCATTCGTTGAATCGCTCGGATAGCCACGCCCCGGAGCGGCCGCTGCGAACGGGCTGCTGGGCGTCGGCGACGAGCGCCTCGAGCGACGCCTCGAGGGCGGCCGTCGTCGCGGTCGACGTTCACTCGATCGGGCCGCCCGGACCCCACGATCGGCTCGCCGACGCGGATCCGGACGCGACCGCCGAACCGCAGCCAGCTCGTGCCGTTGATGGCGATCGGGACGAGCGGCACGCGCGACCGCAGGGCGAAGTAGGCCGGTCCGTCGTTGAGCGGGAGCACGGCCGCCTCGATCGCCCCGATCCTCCCCTCCCCCGCGATCGCGACGATCCCACCGGCGCCGATGACGGCACCGACCTTGCGGGTCGCCTCGAGCAGGTCGTTCTTGCCCGGCTTGTAGGGGATCGTCGCCCCGGTCCAGTGCATGAGCCGGTTGCGACCGCCGACGCCCATGTCCTCCTCCTTGGGACCGAAGAACGACAGGCGCGGGCGCATCGGGAGCGTGGCCATCAGCACGAACGGGTCCGACCACGACAGGTGGTTGAAGCAGTAGATCGCCGGGCCGCCTGGGAGCCGCTCGAAGCCCTCGCACTCGAGGCGCAACCAGGCTCGGGTGACCGCGCCGGTCACGAGCCGCGAGGCCCAGTACCGGATCGTCCGCCGCCACGGGTGCAGCGGCCGCTCGCCCGCAGGAGACGCCTTCGGCGGGATGCTCAAGATCTGGAGCGTCCGGCCGCTGGCTTCTTGGGGGCCGCGGCGGGCTTGGCCGTCGCGGCGGGCTTGGCGACGGCGGCCTTGGCCGATGCGGCCTTGGCGACCGCCTTCGAGCCGCCGGGCTTCGTGGGTCGTGGGCGCTTGACCGCGGGCGGCGTGAATGGCCGGCCATCGATCCGGGCGAACACCTCGAGCGCGAACGAGGCGATGGCGTCGCCTTCGTCGTCGGAGCCGCGCAGGATGTGGCTCTCGACCTGGAAGCCCAGCAGGTGGTGGCCGCTCACCATCTCCAGCCCGAGCTCTCCGACCTGGAGCCGCCCCCACCGGATGACCTTCGCGGAGGCGCGCGGACCCTCGCCCGGCACGTTGACTCGGACGAGCACCTGCAGCAGGCCTGCGTCGGTCGGGACGAGCATCACGTAGCGGACGCCCGGGTCTTCGCCCCACACGATCCAGCACGATGGATCGGGAGCGGCGCCGAGCGACGCGAGCACCGGCTCGATGACCGCCAGCACCTTGGGCGTCATCGACGTCCTTGTGAGGCGCGCGTTGCCGCCAATCGCTCAGCCGCATCGCTGTCCTCCCGGCGTGATCGATCGGTGGGCTCCGGAACGTCCGTTCGAGGCTAGCACAGGGCCGTCGCGCGGATCGCTCCCGGCAGCCGGCGGGTCGCCATGTGCCCGGTCCACGAGGTATCGTGCCGCGGTGCGTATCCACCGGGACCTCGCGGGCTGGGGCGTCTTCTTCGTCGTCGCCGGCGGCGTGCCGCTGGCGGTCCAGACCGGGCTCGCTCGACCCGGCCGTGCTCGATCGATGGTGGTCGTTCTGGCCGCTGATCCTGGTCGGCATCGGTCTCGGGCTCATCTTCACGCGGACGTCGCTCGAGATGCTCGGTGGGCTGATCGTTTCGGGGACGCTCGGCCTCCTCGCGGCGGGGATCCTGACCGGCGGCTTCGGCGGGATCGGCGACCTGCCATCGGGCGTCTGCGGTCCAGGTGGCGGCGGCACGCCGTTCGAGCCACGCAGCGGCACCTTCGAATCGGACGCCGTCCGTGCGGGTCGAGGTGGCCTGCGGGACGGTCGAGATCGGCACGACCGATGGCGACACCTGGACCGTCGAGGGCGTCGACGACTCTGGCCAGGGACCGAACATCGAGGCCGACGGCGAGACGCTCGAGATCCAGCCGCCGGACGGCGACTTCGGCGATTCCTTGGCGAACGCGACCGCTGGGTGGTCCGCCTGCCCGACGGCGGTACGCCTCGACCTCGACCTGAGCGTCGACGCCGGTGCGGCCGTCGCCGACCTCGGCGATGCCCGGCTCGGCGTCGTCGAGGTCGAGCTCAACGCCGGCGCGGCCACGGTCAACCTCCGTGACGTCACCGAGATCGACGAGCATCGATGCCGGGCTCAATGCCGGATCGCTCGGGCTCTACCTGCCGGCGGTGTCGACGACCGGCACGATCGAGGCGAATGCCGGCAGCGTCCGGCTGTGCGCCCCGCCGGGTGTGGCCCTGCGCCTGCATACCGACGGACAGCGTGCTGTCGTCGCTACGACTTCGAGGCTGCGGGGCTCGTCCAGGTCGGCGACACCTGGGAGACCCCCGGCTACGACACCGCGGTCACGCGGATCGAGCTGCAGACTCGAGGCCAATGCCGGGTCCGTTCAGCCTGGATCCCGCGGAGGGCTGCTCGTGAGCGGGCGCGGGCCGATCGCGGCCGGACTCGTGCTCATCGTCATCGGCGGGCTGTTCCTGGCCCGCGAGGCGATTCCCGGGCTTCGACTTCGGGCGGCTGTGGCCGATCGCGTCCGTGGTGCTCGGGGTGACGCTGCTGGTCCTGTCGATCCGCCCCGGACGCCCGACGAGCTGAACCGGCCCGCGCCGGTTCCGTAGGATGCGTCCATGGAGGGGTCCGAACCACGGTCGCAGCCGCGCTCATCGCGGGCGTCGTCGCGGGCCTCTGGCTGCTCGTCCGCGGGATGGGCGGCTACCGGACGGCGACGCGCATCGGCGACACCGGCACGTCGCGGATCGCGACGCTGGCGGCCGGTGAGGTGCGCGTGAGCGGGCGGATCGAGTCGGCGGAGGTGATGCTGATCTCGCCACTGCAGAGCGCGCCGTGCGTCTACTACCGCTCGACGATCGAGAGCGGCGACGACGATCTCGGCGACGCCGACGACGTGGTCGAGGAGCGCGCGGTCGGGTTTCGCGTCGTCGACGAGACGGGCGACGTGCGGGTGTTCCCGCGCGGCGCACGCTGGGACGCCCCGGTCTGCTTCGACGATCGGACCGGATCGTTCGGCGACGAGCCGGCCGGGCTCTCGCTGCGGACGGGCAGCGCCGTCGCGCCGGCGGAGATCGACCGCGAGGCCGCGATCGCCGCGCTGCTGACGGTGCGGCCCGCAGCGGGGACGGACGTCGATGAGGGCGGCGGGTCCCTGCTTGGCGGGTTCTCGACTGGGGCGCGTCGACGGCGGCGCTATCGCGAGGCGCGACTCGCCCCGGGCGACGCGGTGACCGTCGTCGGGCGGGCGATGCCGTTCTCGGACCTCGCCGACCCGACCGAGGCCGACGCAGGCATCGGGATCCGGCGTCGACGCCGACGACCCGGAGGTCGCGGCCGACCTCGCCGAGGCCCGGGCGGCCGGTCTCCTTGCCGACGACCCCGAGGAGGCCTGGGGCAACGCCGCGATCCCCGGGTTCGGCATCGGGCGGCCGGTCCGACCGCCGGAGCTGGACCCAGCGGCCGATGCCCTCCCCCTGGGCAGCGCCGCGGACGCCGCGCGGATCGAGCGACGGTTCACGATCGCGCCGCACACCCTGGTCCTCGCGAGCGCTCCGGATGTGCCCGCTGCTCATCGCCCACGGGCTACCCGGCGTCGCCGCGGATCGGCACCAGGACCAGTTCGTCGTCGGGTTGCTGGGCGCCGTGCTGGCGATCGGGTCCGCGATGGCGCTCGCCCTCGTGTTCGGCGGCGGGTTCGGGCCGTGACCCCGGCGTCGCTGGCCGCGCTGTTCGCGGTCGGGCTCCTCGTCGTCATCGTCGGCTTCATCGTGGTCGCAAGCTACAACGCGGTCATGGCACTACGGCAGCGGATCGACAAGGCGTGGTCGAACATCGATGTCGCGCTCAAGCAGCGTCACGACCAGCTGCCGGCGCTCGTCGCCGCGGTCCGCGGCGTGATGGCGTTCGAGCAGGAGGTGCTGACCGAGGTGACGCGCGCCCGCGCCGCCTACTCCCCCACCGAGCCGATCCCGGCCCAGGCCGTCCACGCCGAGGCGACGTCGGCGGCCGTCCGCTCGCTGTTCGCCGTCGTCGAGGCGTATCCCGACGTCAAGTCGCAGCAGAACGTCCTCGACCTGCAGGACGAGATCGAGCGGCTCGAGGCGATGATCGCCGACCGCCGCGAGCTCTACAACGACCAGGTCTACCGGTACAACACGAGGATCGCGACGATCCCGACGCTGCCGCTCGCCTGGATCTTCGGCTGGACGCCGCGCGAGTTCTTCGCGGCGACGCCCGAGGAGACGTCCGCCCCGAGGCCGCCCTGTGAGCGACGCCGTCGCCGGAGCGCCAGATCTGGCTGGTCCGCCACGGCGAGACCGAGTGGTCGAAGTCCGGGCGCCACACCGGCCGCAGCGACATCCCGCTGACCGACGTCGGGCCGGCGACAGGCGGAGGCGCTCGCCCGGCGGCTCGCCGGCCACCCGTTCGCGCTCGTCCTCACGAGCCCGCGCTCGCGGGCCGTCGGAGACGGCCCGGCTCGCCGGGTTTCCCGACGCCATGGTCGACCCGGACCTCGGCGAGTGGGACTACGGCGAGTTCGAGGGCCGGACGACCGCCGATATCCGCACCGAGATCCCGGACTGGAGCGTCTGGACCGGGCCGTGGCGCGGCGGCGAGACGGTCGAGCAGGTCGGCGTCCGCGCCGACCGCGTCATCGAGCGCTGTCTCGATCCGCGGGTCGAGGGCGACGTGCTGCTCTTCGCCCACGGCCACCTGCTGCGGGTCCTGGCCGCTCGCTGGATCCGGCTGCCGGCGATCGCCGGCCGGCATTTCGCCCTCGGCACGGCCACGATCGGGATCCTGGGCTGGGAACGCGCCAACCGCGTCATCGAGACCTGGAACGAGGCCTGCCACC
>CAVVJX010000003.1:0-1070779 GCA_963748675.1 uncultured Chloroflexia bacterium
GCCCGCTCGCGGCGAGGCGGCCGCATCGTGATCGAGTACTACAACGACGAGGATCTCGGGCGCCTGTATGACCGCCTGACCGGAGGGAACGCGTGACCGACAACACCATCACGAGGACCGCGAGCGGGTCGAACGGACGCCCCAAGCGTGGGCGGGCCGGCGGCACCGACTACACCGCGGCCAGCATCCAGGTCCTCGAGGGCCTCGAGGCGGTCCGACGCCGCCCCGGCATGTACATCGGCTCGACCGATGAGAAGGGCCTGCATCACCTCGTGTGGGAGGTCGTCGACAACTCGATCGACGAGGCGATGGCCGGCCACGCGACCACGATCCACGTCACGATCAAGGCCGATGGGACCGTGATCGTGCGCGACGACGGCCGCGGCGTGCCCGTCGGCAAGCACTCGACCGGCAAGGACGCCCTCGAGGTCGTCCACACCGTCCTCCACGCCGGCGGCAAGTTCGGCGGCGGCGGCTACAAGGTCTCGGGCGGGCTCCACGGCGTCGGCGTGAGCGTCGTGAACGCGCTCTCGTCGTGGATGCGGGTCGAATCGGCCGCGACGGCAGCATCTGGTCGCAGGAGTACGAGCGCGGCAAGCCGCTCGGCAAGGTCAAGAAGGAGGGCCCGCAGGGCACGCGCAAGGGCACCCTGACGAGCTTCCGGGCCGACGCGGAGATGTTCGAGACGATCGAGTACTCGTTCGAGACGATCAGCCAGCGCCTGCGCGAGTCCGCGTACCTCACCAAGGGCGTCTGGATCACGCTCATCGACGAGCGGGTCGACCGCGAGCGGTCCTTCTACTTCGAGGGCGGCCTCCAGTCGTTCGTCCGGCACCTGAACCGCAACAAGGAGGCCCTCCACAGCCGCCCGATCTACGTCGAGCGGCGGGAAGGCACCACGGCGGTCGAGGTCGCCCTCCAGTACAACGACACGTACACCGAGAACGTCCTCGCCTTCGCCAACAACATCAACACGCCCGACGGCGGCAGCCACGTCACGGGCTTCCGGGCGGCGCTGACGAGCTCGCTGAACGACTGGGCCCGCCGCGCGGGCGTCCTCAAGGACAACGACACCAACCTGTCCGGCGATGACGTCCGCGAGGGCCTGACGGCCGTGATCAGCGTGAAGCTGACCGATCCGCAGTTCGAGGGCCAGACCAAGGCGAAGCTCGGCAACCCCGAGGTCAAGGGCCAGGTCCAGACGGCGGTCGCGGACAGCCTCGGCCAGTACCTCGACGAGAACCCCGCCGACGGTCGCCGCATCATCGAGAAGTGCCTGACGGCGGCCCGCGCCCGCGAGGCCGCCCGCAAGGCGCGCGATCTCGTGATCCGCAAGGGCGCCCTCGACGGCATGTCCCTGCCCGGCAAGCTGGCCGACTGCCAGGAGCGGGACCCCGCCCGCAGCGAGCTGTACATCGTCGAGGGCGACTCGGCCGGCGGCTCGGCCAAGCAGGGCCGCGACCGCCGCTTCCAGGCCATCCTGCCCGCTGCGCGGCAAGATCCTGAACGTCGAGAAGGCGCGTCTCGACAAGATCCTGTCGAGCGAGAACGTGCGGCCGCTGATCATCGCGCTCGGCGCCGGCATCGGCGAGAGCTTCGACATGTCGAAGCTGCGCTACCACCGGATCATCATCATGACCGACGCCGACGTCGACGGCGCCCACATCCGGACGCTGCTGCTGACGTTCTTCTACCGGCATATGCCCGAAGTCGTGGACGCCGGCTACCTGTACATCGCCCAGCCGCCGCTCTACCGCGTGAGCACGGGCAAGGTGACGCGCTACGCGCAGAGCGAGCAGGAGCGCGAGCGGATCATCAAGGAGTTCAACGTCAAGAACCTGTCCGTGCAGCGGTTCAAGGGCCTCGGCGAGATGAACGCCGACCAGCTCTGGGAGACGACGATGAACCCGGAGACGCGCACGCTCCTGCGCGTCGATTCGGAGAACGCCGCGCTCGCCGACGAGATCTTCACGATGCTCATGGGCGAGAAGGTCGCGCCGCGCAAGGACTTCATCATGGCCGAGGCCCGGAAGGTGCAGAACCTTGACGTCTGAGGCCGGGACGCGCGTCGTGGACGTGCCTGGGGTCCCGCGCTTCGAGGTCGCGCCCGCACCACTGCTTCGCGTGCGGCACGCCTGAACACGAGCGGCATGGGCCTCGTGCTCCACGTCGAGCCTCGGCGCTGCTGGACGGAGCTCACGCTCGAGCAGCGCTTCGAGGGCTGGGACGGCATCGCCCACGGCGGGATCCTGTGCACGATCCTCGACGAGGTCATGGCCTGGTCGCTGGTGGGGGAGGACAACTGGGGCCTGACCGCGCGGATCAGCGTCGAATTCAAGAAGCCCGTGGAGATCGGCCAGCCGATCCGCGCGGAGGGGTGGATCACGAACTCCCGCCGCCGGCTCGTCGACACGGCCGCCCACATCGTCGACCCACGCACGGACAGTGTCTTCGCGACGGCGACCGGCGTGTACGTGGCCGCCGATGAGGCCCGCAAGCACGAGCTTCGCCAGCGCTACGGCTACGTGCCCCTGACGAGCAACGACCCGGCGGCGACGCCTCCGATGAGCACCGCCGACGGCCTCCCCGAGCCCGACCACCCAGCGCGCGGTCGCCTTCGTGTCCGCCCGCAAGCCGGCGGCCGAAGAGCTCGGCAGCTCGCTCGCGGACTCACGTCGGCGACCCGGACGCGTTCGCGACCGCCCTCCGCCGCGGACTGGAGGGCCTCGCGGACCCGGAGTACCAGGACGGGATGCGTCACGTCGCCCCCGGGATCGGCCCGTCCACGGCGTCCGGCGGCCGCTCCTGGCCGCCGTGAGTCGCGGGTTCCGGCACGCGACCCGTGGCGAGCGGGCCACCCAGCTGCTGTTCATCGCGGATCGGCTGTTCCGCGAACCCCACCTCGAGGCACGCTGGTTCGCCTTCGGGCTGCTCGAGCGGACCCTCGCCGCCGACCCGGAACGCACCTGGCAGCTCCTCCGACGGGCGGCGCGTGAGGCGGGCGACTGGGTCACCGTCGACGACCTCGCCCACCCCTACGGCATCGGGATCGCCGCCGAGCCCTACCGCTGGGCGGAGCTCGAACAGCTCGTGTACTCCCCGTCGCGCTGGGAGCGGCGTCTCATCGCGTCCACGATCGCGACGATGACCCACGGCAACCGGCGCACCGGCCGCGATCCGGACCTCGTTCCGACCGCGCTCGGGCTCCTCGACCAGCTGATGGGCGACGCGGAGCCCGACGTCCAGAAGGCCCTCGCCTGGGCGTATCGCTCGCTGGCGCAGCGCGACCCCGATGCGACGACGGCAGCCCTCCGCCGCCAGGCCGACCTCGCCGCCGACAAGCGACGACGGCCACCGCGCGTGGGTCGTTCGCGACAGCCTCACCAAGCTCGCCCCCGGCGACGCCGACGAGCTGCGCGCCCGGCTCGCCGGGATCCGCAGGCGCAGCCGGCGCTCCATCGACCTCGGCGGCGGCCACGACCGCCGCCCGCTTCGGAGCGCTGCCGGACCCCATCAACCACCCCGAACCACCGCTGACCTGAGGCAGGAGTAGCACACCGTGACCGACGACATGGGAGACGTCCGCGCCATCCGCATCGAGGACGAGATGCGCGTCTCGTATCTCGACTACGCGATGAGCGTCATCGTCGCCCGCGCCCTGCCGGACGTGCGCGACGGCCTCAAGCCCGTCCATCGCCGCGTCCTCTACTCGATGGGCGAGATGGGCCTGTCGGCCACGAGCTCGTTCCGCAAGTGCGCCGCGATCGTCGGCGAGGTGATGGGCAAGTACCACCCGCACGGCGACCAGTCGCATCTACGACGCGCTGGTGCGCCTCGCCCAGGACTTCTCGATGCGCTACCCGCTGGTCGACGGCCAGGGCAACTTCGGCTCGGTCGATGGCGACCAGGCGGCAGCCATGCGCTACACGGAGGCGCGCCTCACCGGCATCGCCTCCGAGCTGCTGGCCGACATCGACAAGGAGACCGTCGACTTCGTCGACAACTACGACGGGACCCAGAAGCAGCCCGAGGTCCTGCCGGCCAAGCTCCCGAACCTGCTCATCAACGGCAGCTCGGGCATCGCCGTCGGGATGGCGACCAACATCCCGCCGCATCACCTCGGTGAGATCGTCGATGCGACGGTCGCGTTGATCGACGATCCCGAGCTGACGTCGGACGACCTGTGCAAGCACGTGACCGGCCCGGACTTCCCGACCGGCGGCACGATCTTCCGCTTCGAGAAGCAGCGCAACGCGCTCACCGGGGAGTGGGAGACCGTCGACGCGATCCGCCAGATGTACGCCCACGGCCGCGGCCGGGTCGTCATGCGCGCCCAGGTCGTGTTCGAGGAGGTCCGCGACGACCGCACGGCCATCATCGTCAACGAGCTCCCGTACCAGGTGAACAAGGCCGCCCTGCTCGAGAAGATGGCCGACCTGGTCAAGGACAAGCGGATCGACGGCATCAGCGACCTGCGCGACGAGTCCGATCGCGACGGGATGCGCATCTACATCGAGATCAAGCGGGACTTCAACCCGCACAAGGTCCTCAACAACCTGTTCAAGCACACCCCGATGCAGCTCGCCTTCAACATGAACATGCTGGCGCTCGTCGACGGGCAGCCGCAGACGCTGCCGCTCCGCAGCGTGCTGGTCCACTACCTCGACCATCGGCGCGAGATCATCCGGCGCCGGACCGAGTTCGACCTGGGCAAGGCGCAGGCGCGGGCGCACATCCTCGAGGGCCTCAAGATCGCCCTCGACCACCTCGACGCGGTCATCAAGACCATCCGCGAGTCGGCCGACGTCGATGTCGCGCGGGCGAACCTCATGAAGCGGTTCGACCTGTCCGAGCTGCAGGCCCAGGCGATCCTCGACATGCGGCTGGCCCGCCTGGCCGCGCTCGAGCGCAAGAAGATCGAGGACGAGTACCTCTCGGTCATCCAGCTCATCGCCGAGCTCGAGGACATCCTGGCCAACCCGGCCCGGGTCATGGGCATCATCCGCGACGAGCTGATCGAGCTGAAGCGCAAGTACGCCGGCGAGCGGCGGACGAAGGTCGCGGACGACGCGAGCCGCGAGATGACCGACGAGGACCTCATCGCCGACGAGGACGTCGTCGTCACGATCTCCGGCCGTGGCTACATCAAGCGCCAGCCGGTCGACACGTACCGTCGCCAGCACCGCGGCGGCAAGGGCATCATCGGGCACGTCACCCGCGAGGAGGACGCGGTCGAGCACCTGCTCGTCGCCAACACCCACGACTGGGCGCTGTTCTTCACGAACCGCGGCCGCGTGTTCAGCGCCAAGGTCCATGCCGTCCCGGACGCGAGTCGCCAGGCCAAGGGCATGGCCGATCATCAACCTGCCCGGCGTGCAGGTGGAGTCGGGCGAGGTCCCGGTCGCGACGATCGTCCTCAAGGACTTCGAGCCCGGCAAGTTCCTGGTCATGGCGACCCGCCGCGGCCACATCAAGAAGACCCCGCTCGAACAGTTCGAACGGGTCCGCGCGACCGGTATCCGGGCGATCACGATCCACCCGAACGACGAGCTCGCGTGGGTCGACGTCTCGGGCGGCGGGGACGACATCATCATCGCCACGGCCCAGGGCATGCTCGCCCGGTTCGAGGAGAACGAAGTGCGTCCGATGGGTCGCGACGCGGCCGGTGTCATCGGCATCCGCCTCCTCAAGCGCGAGGGCGACACCGTCGTCGCGATGAGCGTGGTGGAGCCGGATGCCGACCTGCTCGTCCTCACCGCGACCGGGCTACGGCAAGCGGGTCGGGATCGGCGAGTTCCGGCGCAAGCACCGCGGCGGCCAGGGCGTCCGGCTGATCGCCCTCGAGGGCAACAAGACCGGTCTCGTGGCTGCCGTCCAGCAGGTGACCGAGGACGACGAGGAGCTCGTCCTCATCTCGCAGGGCGGACAGGTCATCCGGACCGAGACGAACACGATCAACCGCTATTCGCCAGGTGCCCGCGGCGTCATCGTCATGCGCCTGGCCGAGGGCGACCAGGTCGCGGCGATCGCCGCATTCCGGCCCGGACTTGCGGAGCGCGACGGCATGGGCGACGATGGCGCCCCCGAACCGGGCGGTCCAGGTCAGGCCGGTCCGAGCGGGACGTGAGCTGATGACGGTCTTCGGCCAACGGGAGGCGGCGCCCTTGTACGCGGACCAGTTCGAGATCTACCACGGGAACGCCAACCCCGATCTCGCGCACAAGATCGCTCGCTATCTCGGCACGGAACCGGGCAAGGCCGAGGTGTTCCAGTTCGCGAACGAGAACATCTTCGTCAAGATCCTGGACAACGTGCGCGAGAAGGACGTCTTCATCGTCCAGCCGACGTCGCACCCGGTCAACCAGTCGATCATGGAGCTCCTGATCATGATCGACGCCTTCAAGCGGGCGTCGGCCGGCCGGATCACGGCGGTCATCCCGTTCTACGCGTACGGTCGATCGGACAAGAAGGACCAGCCGCGCGTGCCGATCACGGCCCGGCTCATCGCCGACATGATCACCGTGGCCGGCGCGGACCGGGTCCTCTCGATGGACCTCCACCAGGGCCAGATCCAGGGCTTCTTCAACATCCCGGTCGATGAGCTGACGGCCGTCCACATGCTGTCGCGCTACTTCGTCGACAAGCACCTCGACAACCTGGTGGTCGTGACCGATCTCGGGTTCGCGAAGCGCGCTCGCGCGTTCGCCGAGCTGCTCGATGCACCGCTCGCGATCATCGAGAAGCGCCGCGTCGGCAACCTCGATCGGGCGGAGCTGATGAACGTCATCGGCGAGGTCCGCGGCAAGCGCGTCGTCATCGTCGACGACGAGATCGACACGGCCGGCACGCTCGTCGAGATCGTCCGCGCGCTCGAGCGCGAAGGCGTGACCGAGATGTACGCATGCGCGACCCACGGCGTCATGAGCGACCCCGCGATCGAGCGCATCCGCGAGAGCTCGGTGCGCGAGGTGGTGATCACGGACTCCGTGCCGCTGGCGCCGTCGAAGCGCATCCCGAAGCTGACCGTGCTGTCCGTCGCGCCGCTCATCGGCGAGGCGATCAAGCGCATCCATCGCGGCGAGTCGGTCGGCGCCCTGTTCTCGAGCGAGGTCTCGTTCACCCAGGAGATGCTCCTCTGGGACGAGGGCGGCGACATGCCTCGCCGGAGCCGGGGACGGACCGGCGCCCGACGACGGGGAGCCTTCAAGAGCGGCCCTCGCCGCCGGCGCACCCGCGAGCGAACGATGAGCCTGCAGCTGCACCGACCCGACGGCGAGGGCGGCCTCGAGCCGAGTCCGGTCGGCGAACGGGACTGGCAGGACCAGCTGCGCTCGCCGCGCTGGGGCAGCGGCCTCCGCCGCAAGCGGCCGCCCGACCTGAAGAACCCGGAGATGAACCCGACGTCGGCGTTCATGTCCGTCCTGTTCTGGCTCGGGCTCGGCGCGCTGACGTTCCTGATCCTGGTCGTGGGGTACGGGACCGGGTTCTGGGGCTAGCCCGCACGAGGGGCTTCCGGCGGTCTGACCGTATACTCACCGTTCCATGCAATTCCTTTCCCGTTTCGTCGACTCGAACGACCGCGAGGTTCGACGGATCCTTCCCGTGGTCGAGGAGGCGAACGCGCTCGAAGCCGAATTCGAGGCGCTGACCCCCGAACAGATCCGTGCGCAGATCGCGGAGATCCGCGAGGAGATCCACGCGCAGGCGCAGCCGGACGAGCCGTCCGAGGACGAGCTGCACCACGAGGATCTCGAGCGCCGCCGCGAGCTGCGCAAGGAGCGGCGCAAGCGCGAGAACGAGCGCCTCCAGAAGGCCCTCGACGACGTCATGCCCGAGGTCTTCGCGATGACCCGCGAGGCCATGAAGCGGACGCTCGGTATGCGCCACTTCGACGTCCAGCTCATCGGTGGGGCCGTGCTCCACGAGGGCCGGATCGCCGAGATGCGGACCGGCGAGGGCAAGACGCTCGTGGCACCGCTGGCCGCGATCCTCAACTCGCTGACCGGTCGGGGCGTCCACGTCGTGACCGTCAACGACTACCTCGCCCGGCGCGACCCGCAGTGGATGGGCCCGATCTTCCACTTCCTCGGCGTCAGCGTCGGGATGATCACCCACGACGCTTCCTACGTCTTCGAGCCGGACTTCCCCACGAGCGACGAGCGTCTGATCGACCTGCGGCCGGTGACCCGGCGCGAGGCCTACGCCGCCGACGTGACGTACGGCACGAACAACGAGTTCGGGTTCGACTATCTCCGCGACAACATGGTCATCGAGCTCGACGAGCGGGTCCAGCGCGAACGCAGCTTCGCGATCGTCGACGAGGTCGACAACATCCTGATCGACGAGGCGCGCACGCCTCTGATCATCTCGGGCCAGGCCGAGGAGTCCGCAGACCTGTACTTCACGTTCGCCCGCCTGGTACCGCGCCTCAAGGAGCGCCCCGAGGGCGCCGAGGAGGGCGGCGACTACTTCATCGACCTCAAGGACAAGGCCGTGAGCCCGTCCGAAGAGGGCGTCGACAAGATGGAGAAGTTCCTCGGGATCGAGAACCTCTACGACACCGACCCGCGGATGGCTCGCCATTTCGAGCAGGCGCTGCGGGCCCACGCGCTCTACAAGCGCGACCGCGACTACATCGTCAAGGACGGCGAGATCGTCATCGTCGACGAGTTCACCGGTCGCCAGATGCCCGGACGGCGCTGGAGCGAGGGTCTCCACCAGGCGATCGAGGCCAAGGAGGGCCTGCGCGTCCAGCGCGAGACGGTGACCCTCGCCACGGTCACCTTCCAGAACTACTTCCGCCTCTACGACAAGCTGTCGGGCATGACCGGCACGGCGATGACCGAGGCCGAGGAGTTCCACAAGATCTACCACCTCGAGGTCGTGGCCATCCCGACCCATCGCGACATGATCCGTGAAGACAGCGCGGATCTCGTCTACCGCGACGAGAAGGCGAAGTTCAACGCGCTGATCGAAGAGATCGTCGAGCTCCAGGAGGCTGGCCGACCCGTGCTCGTCGGCACGGTCAGCGTCGAGAAGTCCGAGATCCTCTCGACGATGCTCAAGCGCCGCGGGATCAAGCACGAGACCCTCAACGCGAAGTTCCACGAGAAGGAATCCGGCATCGTCGCCCAGGCCGGGCGTTCCGGGGCCGTGACGATCGCCACGAACATGGCCGGCCGCGGCACCGACATCCTGCTCGGCGGCAACCCCGCGGGCCTCGCGTCCGAAGCGCTCCACAAGCAGGGCCTGAACCCGGCCGAGGTGGACAAGGACACCTACGCGGCGGCACTGGCCGAGGCCAAGGCGCTGACCGAGGAGGAGCATGTCCGGGTCGTCGAGGCCGGCGGACTCCACATCATCGGCACGGAGCGCCACGACTCCCGCCGGATCGACAACCAGCTGCGCGGTCGTGCCGGCCGCCAGGGCGACCCGGGCTCGTCGCGCTTCTACCTCTCGCTCGACGACGACCTCATGAAGCGCTTCGCCTCCGATCGCGTCACGGGCCTGATGGAACGGCTCGGGCTCGACGAGGACGTCGCCATCGAATCGAAGATGGTGTCGCGCACGATCGAGAGCGCCCAGTCAAGGGTCGAAGGCTTCAACTTCGACATCCGCAAGCGCGTCGTGGAGTTCGACGACGTCATCAACAAGCAGCGCGAGACGATCTACGCCGAGCGCGACAAGGTCCTCCACAACGAAGACCTGACGGACACCGTCCGCAGGTTCCTCGACGACGAGATCGACGTCATCGTCGATCAGCACCTCGCCGGCGAGGACCCCGAGGCGTGGAACCTGGATGCGCTCAGCGCCGCACTCGCCACGATGGGCCTGGGCGGCGATGAGACGTCCGCCGACACGCTCTGGGACAAGGGCGGGCGCGAGGCGATCGCGGAGCACCTTCGTGAAGTCGCCGACGCGAAGCTCGATGCCCGCGAGGCGGAGGTCGGCGAGGCGGACTGGGCGCAGGTCGAGCGGATCGTCCTGGTTCGCACGATCGACTCACTGTGGGTGGAGCACCTGACCGAGCTCGACGACATGCGGCGCGGCATCGGCCTCCGCGGCTACGCCCAGCAGGATCCGCTCAACGAGTTCCGGCGCGAGGCCTTCCGGATGTACGAGGAGTTCCGCGACCTCATCCGCCACGGCGTCGCATCGTCGATCTTCCGGGTCACGGTCCAGCGGCAGCCGCCGGCGGACGGGGACGCCGCGCTCGCCCAGAACCTCACCCGGGGTGTGGCGGCGATGCGCGGCTCGGGCAACGGCGCTGGCGCGGCCGCCGGCGATGGTGCGGTCGCCGCCCAGCCGGTGGGAGCGCGAGCCGCGGGCTCCGCGGTGCTGCGTGGCGCGGTGCCGGCCGGGCCGTCGGCGCGCAACATCACGGCATCCCTCGGCGGTGAACCCGTCGCGGACGGTGCCGGCGGCAGTCCGGGCGCCACGGCTGGCCGGGGGAGCCGTCGATCCGGCCGGACCCAAACCCGGCTACACCCCGACCGGCGCCCGGATCGGGCGCAACGACCCGTGCTGGTGCGGTTCCGGCGCCAAGTACAAGAAGTGCCACGGCCGCTGAGCGCCGGCGGATTGTCACGGGGTCTCGTTCGCATCGTCCTGGTCGGAGCCGTCGCCTCGACAGCCGTGGCCGGGTACGCCGCGTACCGCATCTGGGACCAGGCCGGCCGTGACGAGCGTCGAGCCGCCGACGCGATCGTCGTCATGGGCGCGGCCCAGTACGACGGTCGCCCCTCCCCGTTGTTCGCGGCCCGGCTCGATCACGCCATCGCGCTGTACCACGAAGGCGTCGCGCCGCGGATCATCGTGACCGGCGGCAAGCGCGAAGGCGATCGGACCACGGAGGCCGCAAGCGCCCGCGAGTACGCCATCCGCCACGACGTACCCGAGGACGCGATCCTCGCCGAGGACACGAGTCGGACGACCCTCCAATCGATCCGGCGGGTTGCGGCGCTCATGGATGACGAGGACCTGCACAGCGCGGTCTTCGTGTCGGACCCGACACACATGCTGCGGGTGCTGCGCATGGCCGCCGACGCCGGGATCGACGCCTACGGGTCCCCGACGCGCACCAGCCCGCTCGAGGGCGATGCCGCAGCCCGGGTCGATGCGACCGTGCATGAGCTGGGGGCCCTCGCGCTGTACTTCGTCACCGGCGAATCGAACTAGGGGCCCCGTGCCGGTCGGCGGTGGGCGAACGTTCGTTGGCCGGACGTCCCGGGGAGCGAGCCGCCGGAAAGTACCCTCTTGGCGGTGGGGGATTGGCCTCGTATACTGTGCCAAAACCTGTCGCCCCGAGGCCACCCGAGCCCCCCAGGCAGGTCGCCGTCAGGCAGGTCGCTCCCAGCCCACACCGCTCGTGCCCAGCGCGTAGATAGGGAGAGTCCGTGAAGCAGGCAGAAGATGCCGCGTTCGTCGATCTGATCGCTTGCGAGCGCGACTGTCGCTCCTGCAGCTACGCCGCGGCCCTGGATTGCGACGGAAACTGCGGCGTTTGCCCGCACAACAGCTACTGTCCCTGCGTGAACCCCGTCGTCGCGCGGAGCAAGACGGCCCTGCGGCTCATCGAGCTGCGGCCTCTGCTGCTCCAGGATCTCCAGGTCCGGAACTAGTGGATTCGTCCGCCATCCGCGACCTGGCCGAACGGATCCGGTCGACCTCGGGGCGTCTTTGACCTCGAGGCCAAGTCCGAGCGCGTCGGCCAGCTCGAGGCGCTGACCCAGGAACCCGGCTTCTGGGACGACCAGCGCGGCGCCCAGAAGGTGCTCCGCGAGGCCGACGGCCTCCGTTCCGAGCTCGACACGTGGCGGGACCTGCTGTCACGCGCCGACGATCTCGAGGCCGCGCTCGAACTGCTCGACGAAGCCCCCGACGCCGACCTCGAGGCGGAGCAGGAACGGGATGCCGCCGCGCTCGAGAAGGACTTCGGGCGCGAACGGACGGCCCTGCTGTTCTCCGGCGAGCACGACGAGCGCTCCGCGATCCTCTCGATCAGCGCGGGCGCCGGCGGGACCGAGGCCACCGATTGGGCGGAGATGCTCCTGCGCATGTACCTGCGCTGGGCCGACGTCCATCGCTTCAAGACCGAGATCATCGATCAGCAGGAGGGTGAGCAGGCCGGGCTCAAGAGCGTGACCGTCGAGGTCGCCGGGCGGCGTGCCTACGGCTGGCTGCGCGCCGAGCGCGGTGTGCATCGCCTCGTGCGCATCAGCCCGTTCGATTCCCAGAACCGGCGCCAGACGACCTTCGCCCTCGTCGAGGTCCTGCCCGAGGCGGACGACGACATCGAGATCGAGCTCGACTGGGACCAGATCCGGGTGGACACCTATCGAGCGCAGGGTGCCGGCGGCCAGCACGTCAACAAGACCGACTCGGCGGTGCGCCTGACCCACGCCCCGACGGGGATCGTCGTCCAGAGCCAGAACGAGCGCTCGCAGGTCCAGAACAAGGAGAACGCCACCAAGGTCCTCAAGTCGCGTCTCCTCGAGCGCGCCCTGGAGGAGAAGGAGGCCGAGCTCCGCAAACTCAAGGGCGAGCACGTGGAGGCCGGCTGGGGCAACCAGATCCGGAGCTACGTGCTGCACCCCTACCAGATGGTCAAGGACCTGCGCACCGGTCACGAGACCGGCAACACCTCCGCCGTGCTCGATGGCGACCTCGACGCGTTCATGCAGGCCGAGCTGGAACGACTCGCCACGGGCGGGGAGTGGCGCGGGGACGATACGGGCGACGCCGCGTGACGGAGGCGTCGCCGGTCATCGCGGGAGGGGGCACGGGGCCTGCCATCTCGTATCGCCCGGTCCGCACCGACGAGCTGGCGGACTGCGCCGAGGTCTGGCGCGACGGGATCAACGACTACACCCGACGGCTCAACCAGCCGGACGTGCCACCGGAAACGGCCTCGCTACTCCGGCTCTACGCGCACCTCCAGTCGACCGACCCGGAGCGGTTCGTCGTGGCCACGATGCCGGCGACCGAGAACGCGGGCGGGGACGGCGGCGGGGAGCGGATCGTCGCGTTCGCGGCGGCCCTGATGCGCGAACGCCTGTGGTTCCTCTCGATGCTCTTCGTCCGCCCAGGACTCCAGGGCGCCGGGCTGGGGCGCGCGCTCCTTGCGCGGGTGGCCCCGGCGGACGGCGAGGCCTCGTACCGGGCGACCGCCACCGACAGCGCCCAGCCGATCAGCAACGCGCTGTACGCCTCGGCCGGTATGGTGCCGCGCATCCCGCTCCTCAACCTCATCGGGCTGCCGCAGGACACCGAGGCGTTCGGCACGCTGCCGTCGGGCGTCGTCCCCATACCGTTCATGGACGTCGTCGACGAGGCCGGCGGCGAGGGGCATCGGCGCCTGGCGTCCACCGTCGACGCGCTCGATCGCGAGGTCCTCGGCGTGGCCCATCCCGCCGACCACCGGTTCCTGCGCCAGGAGAGCCGCACCGGCTGGCTGTACCGCGGCCCGGACGGGGCCGCCGTGGGCTACGGCTACGCGACCGAAGCCGGCCGGATCGGCCCGGTGGCCGTTCGCGACCCGGCGCTGCTCGCCCCGATACTTGGTCACCTCTCGAGCGCGGTGACGCCGCGCGGCGCCTTCGCCCTGTGGCTGCCCGGAACGGCGGATCGCGCGGTCGTGCCGGCACTCCAGTCCGGCTTCCGGCTGGACCAGTTTCCGGTCCTGTTGTGCTGGGACCAACCCTTCGCGGACCTGACCCGCTACCTGCCCATTTCGCCCGGCCTCCTCTGACGAGAGGGCGGTGCCCGGGGGCACCATCGTCCTGTTTGCCCGGTCATGGACCCGGTGGTAGCCTCGGGACCTACGTGGCTCCTCTTGCCGTGTCCGCGGATGGAGTCGAGCCGACCCGAGTCGGCGGCGGCATGTGTCGCCCTGTCTCGCCCACGGAGTCCTGAGTGACCGTCGCCCCTCCGCCATCGCCAACGCGTTCGCTTCGTCGCCGGATCCTCGATCGCGGCCGTGACCAGGCCGTCCCGGATCGGGCCGTCCTCGTGCTGCACGACGTCACGAAGCGGTACCCGAACGGCAAGATCGCGCTGCGCGACGTCGACCTCGTCATCCCCGAGGGCGATTTCGTCTTCCTGGTCGGGCCGTCCGGCGCCGGCAAGTCGACGTTGATCAAGCTCCTGATCCGCGATGAGGTCGCCACCCGCGGGGAGGTCGTCCTCGACGGCCAGGATCTCGCCCGCCTGCCGCGGCGGCAGGTGCCACGCATGCGCCGCAAGATCGGGATCATCTTCCAGGACTTCAAGCTGCTGCCGACCAAGACCGTCTGGGAGAACGTCGCCTTCGCGCTCGAGGTGACCGGCTACCCACGCCGCCAGATCCGGCCCGCCGTCGACCAGGTGCTCGCGATCGTCGGACTGTCCGCCCAGGCCAAGCAGACCCCCAACCAGCTCTCGGGCGGCGAGCAGCAGCGAACGGCCATCGCCCGCGCGCTCGTGCACGACCCGCGCCTGATCATCGCGGACGAGCCCACCGGCAACCTCGACCCGCTGATCAGCTGGGAGATCCTGCAGCTGCTCCTGCGCATCAACGAGCTCGGTGTCACGGTCCTCATGGCCACCCACAACGCCGAGGTCGTGACGGCGCTCCGCAAGCGCGTCGTGGCGCTCGAGGAAGGCCGGATCATCCGCGACGAGGTCGGTGGCGCATATCACCGTGAGGACTGACCGCCGGTGATCTCGTTCCTCTTCTTCAGCATCCGGCGTGCGTGGCAGGGCTTCTGGCGCAACGCGCTGATGAGCCTCGCCGCCACCGCGACCATGGTCCTGATGCTGCTGCTCCTCGCGGGCTTCTTCATCATCCAGACGGGCCTGCTGGCAGGCCTCGAGTTCACCGAGCAGAAGGTCGAGGTGGTCGCCTACCTCCAGCCCAACGTCAGTGATCGCCAGGTGGCGACGCTCCAGTCGAAGCTCGAGGCCAGGGCCGAGGTGGACACGGTCGCCTACATCACCCGCGACCTCGCGCTGAAGCGCTTCCAGGATTCGATGGAGGCGCAGGGCCGCGAAGACCTGACCCAGTACCTCGACAGCAACCCGCTCTACGCCAGCCTCGAGGTCAAGCTCATCGATCCGTCCGCGGTCCGGACCATCGGCGAGCTCCTGCGCGAGGACCCGGCCGTTCGCAACGTGATCAACATCGAGGACCTCGTCGAGCGCGTCCTCACCGTCACGAACATCCTGCGCACCGCGGGGACCGTCCTCCTCCTCGTGGTCGGGGTCATCGCGCTGTTCATCATCGTGAACACGATCCGCCTGGCGGTCTTCGCGCGGGCGGAGGAGATCGAGATCATGCGTCTCGTCGGGGCGTCGGACGCGTTCATCCGCTGGCCGTTCGTCTTCGAGGGCGCCTTCGTGGGGTTCCTGGGCGCGACCCTCACGCTGGCGGTGCTTGCCGCCGCGGCGGATCCGTTGAACGGCTTCATGGTCGAGTTCTTCCGCGTGCTGCCCCTCGAGGTCGGCTCGCTCACGCGCGACCTCGTGACGCTGGTCATGGGCACGGGCGTCGGGCTGGGCATCCTCGGCTCATGGGTGTCGGTCCGCACGTACCTCATCCGCTAGCGCCTGGGGGCCGTACCACATAGCCATGCAGCCACGCGATCCCTTAGCTCCCGAGTCCCCCGGGCCCCCTCCGCCTCCGGAGCCTACGGAGCGGCCGGACGTCCCCGTCGCCCCGGCCCCGTCGGTGCCGACGACCCGTCGCACCTCACCGGTCCTGGTGACCGCCATCGTCGTCGTCGCGCTGCTCGCCGGCGGCGCGCTGTTCATGTCCGGCTACTCGATGGGTCGCCAGACCGCGCTCGAGCCGGGCACGCCGGTCAGCGAGGATGCCGCCTTCCGGCCGTTCTGGGACACCTACCACACGATCAACGACCGCTACGCGGGCGGCGAGGTCGACCGGGACGCGATCGTCCAGGGCGCCATCCGCGGGATGATCGACGCGCTCGGTGACCCGTATTCCTCGTACCTGACCTCGGACGAGTACCACGACACCCTCCAGGGCATCAGCGGCGAGTTCGAGGGTATCGGCGTCGAGATCGCGACCCAGGCCGCCGACGGGACCCAGGGCTGTACGACCCTTGGGCCGGACTGCCGGCTCGTGGTCGTGGCGCCGCTCGCGGGCTCGCCAGCGGCGCGCGCCGACCTCCGAACCGGGGACTTCATCCTGGCCGCGGACGGCGTGTCGTTCGACGGGCTGAACGTCGACGGCGCTCGTGAGCGGATCCGCGGCCCAAAGGGCAGCACCGTGACCCTGACTATCCAGCGCGGGGACGAGGAGTCGTTCGCGCTCGAGATCGTTCGCGACGTCATCCTCCAGGAGGAAGTCGTGTCACGTGACTACGCCGACGGCGACGTGGGCTACGTCCGACTCAACGGGTTCTCCGATCGCGGTGCCACGGAACTGGCGGCCGCGCTGAGAGGTCACCTGAAAGCCGACCGGACCAAGCTCATCCTCGATCTCCGCGGCAATCCCGGCGGGCTACGTGACCGCCGCACGCGCGGTGGCCAGCCAGTTCATCGCCTCGGGACCAGTTTTCTGGGAGGAGGACGCGGCGGGCACCCAGGTCTCGACCGACGCCCAACCCGGGGGTGTGGCGACGAGCGCGGACCTCCGGATCGTCTGCCTGATCGACGGCGGTAGTGCCTCGGCCAGCGAGATCGTGGCCGGAGCTCTCCAGGACACGGGCCGGGCCACGCTCGTGGGCCAGACGTCGTTCGGCAAGGGAACGGTCCAGCAGTGGCAGGAGCTGACCGGCGAGGGCGGCGCGTTCCGCCTCACGATCGCGCGCTGGCTGACACCGAGCAAGCGCTGGATCCACGACATCGGGCTGGAGCCGCAGGTGTCGGTCGAGCTCCCTGCGGACCTCGATCCCGGCACGGATCCCACGCTCGACCGGGCGCTCGAGCTGCTTGGCGGGTCCGCGACCGGCAGTTCGTGGCGGGCAGCCGCCTGAACCGGAAACACCACCTGCCGCACGCTTGCGCTCGATACGGCGTTCAGGTACGGTTCTTGGGAACGAAAGGAGGTGATGTGCAGTGATCGACAGTACGCGTAGCTGCACCACCTCGCAGGAGATGGCCGTCTAGTCGGACACCCTGTGGGTGGGTAAGCAACTCGAACGCCGGTCCGAATAGGACCGGCGTTCGTGCGCCTGCGGCACCTATCCTTCCAGCCACGTCCCACAGGAGCCATCCATGCGCGACGATTCGACCGTCGCCCTCAACCGAAAAGCCCGCCACGAGTTCACGATCGACGACACGTTCGAGGCCGGGCTCGTGCTGACCGGCACGGAGATCAAGTCGATCCGAGCCGGCAAGGCCAACATCGCCAACGCCTACGCCCGCATCGAGCGCGGCGAGGCGTGGCTCATCGGCGCCGACATCGCGCCGTTCGAGCAGGGGAATCGGTACAACCACGACCCCAAGCGAACCCGCAAGCTGCTGCTCCACCGCAAGCAGATCGACGAGCTGCTCGGGCGCGCGAAGGCCAAGGGCCAGACGATCGTGCCGCTGCGGCTGTACATCACCCGCGGCAAGGCCAAGATCGAGCTCGGGCTCGCCCGCGGCAAGCAGCTCCACGACAAGCGCCGCGACATCGCCGACCGCGACTCGAAGCGCGACATCGCCCGCCAGCTCGCCGACATCCAGCGCGGCCGCTAGCCGCGCGGCACGCCCTAGCGGAGCAGGTAGCGGCGGCTGAGCGGCACCTCGCCGACCGGCTCGACGGCGAGCGGGCGACCGTCGAGGGTCACCGTGCCGTCGCGAACGTCGACGTCGATGGCGGCGACCGCCCGATTCCTGGCGAGGCGACTCGCGCGTGAGACCGCGCGTGCCCTTGACCGCGATCAGCGCGCGACCGTGGCGCCGAAGGTCGGGCGAGCCCACCGCCCGGGACGACACGAACGTCGTCGACAGCGACGCGGCCGATCGGCCGAGTCCGCCCCAGTCGGGCCGATAGCGCGTCGGTTCGGCGCCCTCGACCGTGGCGTTGCCCTCGCCGAGCGGTCCCCAGGCGGCCATGCCCGACTTCAGCACGAGCGCCGGCTTCACGCCGAAGTAGGCCGGCTGCCACAGGACGATGTCGGCGAGGCGGCCGGCCGGAGCGAGCCCACGTGGTCGGCGATGCCGTGCGTGATCGCCGGCTCGATCGTGACCTTGGCGAGGTAGCGCAGCACGCGCTCGTTCGCGTCGTACGGATCGGCGGCCGGGACCGTCCCGGACCACGACCCCATCACGTGGGCGAGCTGGAACGTCCGGCGGACCGTCTCCATCATCCGGCCCATGCCCTGCGAGTCCGAGTTCACGATGGCGATCGCGCCAAGCTCGTGCAGCGGCCCCTCCGCGGCCATCGTCGCCGGGTGCACCCGCTCGCGGACGAGCTCGATGTCCTCGGCGACCGCGAACGACGCCCCGTGGTTGAGGACGATCATCGGGAGTTGCTCGGCGGCGGCGTTGACGCCCCATGGCACGGTCGGGGTCGTGGAGGAGCAGATGACGCTCGGCTCGCGGACGAGACCGATGACGTCGGGCACGTGGCCGCCGCCGCTGCCCTCGACGTGGTAGGCGTGGACGGTCCGGCCGTCGATCGTGGCGACGGTGTCCTCGAGCTCGGCGCTCTCGTGCAGCCCGTCCGTGTGGAGCGAGACGCTCACGTCGTGGGCGTCGGCGTAGCGCAGGGTGTGGTCGATGAGCTCGGGATACGCGCCGTAGTCCTCGTGGATCTTGAAGCCGCACGCCCCGGCTTCCAGGAGCGGGTCGAGCGAGGCGTCCTGCTCTGCGCGGGCGCACGCCTGTAGTCCGACGTTGAGCGGCCAGTCGGCGATCGCGGCGAGCGTGCGCGCCATCGCCCACGGCGGCTCCTCGAACCCCGCGGTGATGAGCGTCGTGACGCCACCGGACAGCGCCGCGGGCAGCAGCTCCGGCGAGATCAGGTGCACGTGACTGTCGATCGGCACCGGGCGTCGCGATGAGGCCGTAGCCCATGATCGGCTGGGTATGCGGGCCGATGCGCAGCTCGATCCCGGGACTCATCCCCTCGTTCCCGGCTCGCCCGACGCCGACGATGCGCCCGTCCTTGATCCCGATATCGGCCTTGACGACGCCGATGACCGGGTCGAGCACGAGCGCGCCGGCGATGACGACGTCGAGCTCGGAGTCACCGGGGCGGCCCTGAGTCGAGCGCGGTCGAAGCGTCTTTGCGTAGCCCCAGATCGGTTCGTCGCCTGGGGCCTGGCGGTCGTCCTCGACGCGGACCCACAGGTCGGTGTCACCGAGGCGGACGCGATCGCCCGTGGTCGGCCCGTAGCGGGCGAGGCGCTCGGCGGGGGAGAGGCGCTTCACCCCGGCCGCACCAGGTCCACGGTCCGGGTCTCACCCGGCCCCCAGCGCTCGGTCGAGCCCGCCGGGAGGTCGAGCCGGAAGCCGGCCGCGCGCCGTCGATCGAACTCCAGCCGTTGGTTCACGCGCTCGAACGGGTAGTGGCTCGACACGCGGATGACACGGGTCGAGGCGTTGCGGACCTCCAGCTGGATGCGGTCACGACCGTCGTCGTCGGCATCGACCACCGGAGCCTGGCGGATGGCGCCGGGAGCCTCGTCGCCGGACGGGCCGAGCGGCTCCAGTAGGACGACGAGCCGGACGCCGTCGTCCATGAGGACCTCGAGCCGGACCTCGTCGACCAGCGCGGGGACCCCGGGGAGTGCCTGCTCCGCCGAGACCGCTTCGCGGCCGGCCGCCTCCACGTCCGCGTATGTCGCTCCGGCCCGGGCCGCCTCCAGCATCGCGTCGCAGATGAGCGCGACGACCTCCGGGGCGTTCAGCATCAGGCCTCGATCGCGATGACGCCGTGCGAGCTCGGCCGCCGTGAAGATGAGGAGGCGTTCCTCCTCCCAGGCCGTCAGTCGCATGGCCGCATCGTAGCGGCGGGGCGGGTCGCCTTGCGGCGGGCGGGCGCTCGTTGCTCGCCAGGCGCCGGGCCATCTCACCGGGCCACCCAGGCGTCCGATCAGGCGGACGGCACCGTCGACCCGGCGGGCACGGACCGGGGAGCCGGCACGGGCTCCGGCTCGGGCTCCCGCACGTTCGCGTTCACGCGCGCGAACAGCACCACGCCCACGGCCGACACGACCGCGCACAGGAGCAACCCCGACGTGACGTCCACGACCCCGATCTGCAGCAACGCACTCATGAGGAACGCGGCCGCGATCCCACGGGCTCCGGTGATCGCGTTCCAGCCGGCCATCGCGGCGGCCCGCGATGCCAGCGGCGTCTGGTCGCTGACGATCGAGGCGATACCGACGTCGACGGCCGCGCTCGCGGTCCCGTACCCGACGGCCATCACCCACAGGATCGCGACGTCGGGAGCCAGGGCGTAGCCGACGAGGCCGATCACCCCGAGACTGCTGCCCAGGCGAAGCGCCCAGAGCCCGCCGTGGCGGTCCGCGACGGCGCCCCATATCGGGAATGAGATCGTGGTCGCGACCGCGGCCATGATCCCGATGACGCCCACGTCCGACAGGCGCAGGTCGAGCCGGTCGACGTGGACGAGGGCGTACAGCGGCACGGCCGCGATGAGCCCGCCACCGTAGAAGCCCTGAGCGAGCGCGACCTTCCCGAGCAGCGGTCGCTCGCGGAGCGCGCGGATGGACCCCCGGGCCGAATAGGACGGCGGCCGCTCGGCGGATCGAGCGCGCAGCCCCGCATACGCGAGCGCACACGCGACGCCGACTGCTCCGGCGATCGCGACCGCGGACGGCCCACCCAGTCGATCGGCGACGACGCCTCCGGCGAACGCAGCAAGCGCGCCGGCTGCGGCGCGACCCATCCCGATGAACCCCACGACCCGCCCGACCAACCGAGCCGGGTACATCGCGCCCCACAGGCGGAGGTGGAACGGCCCGCCGAACGAAAGGCTCATCCAGAAGACGAACGCCACGGCGATCATCACGGGCGCGACCGGCACGACGAACACGAGCAGGAGCGAGGCCGCTCCGATGCCGCGGATCAGCGCCAGCTGCGCCGACGAACGTGGCCCGATTCGTCCGGCGAAGGCGCTCAGGAGGTTGGCAACGAACGGCGCTGCCGCCAGCGCGGACAGGCCCAGCGGCTCGAGACCGCCACGTCGCGCGATCGTCGGCAGGAGGGCGGTGACCAGCGCCATCGAGACGCCGACACCCGTCGCGGCGACGAGGTCGAGCGCGAGATTGCGCCCAAGCGCACGCCGGCTCGGAGACGGGTTGAATGACGGCGACCGGAACACCACGTACCTCGAAACAGCCCTGCTGGCCTGCGAGGTGAGCTGTCGGGCTCGGCGTGGGTCCGCCGTCGCGTCGTGCGATTCGCCCCGAAGTGTGGGTCCCCCGTCCTCGGATGAGGAGGTTCGGCCACTGCCAACGATAGCAGCGATGGGCGACTTGGCGGGTGGCTCGGTCGTCCGGGGTGCCGACGCCTTCGTGGTACCATGCGAAACCGAACCGGTGTTCGGTCCTGTGGGGATGCGTGGTTTCGACAGGGCCCAGTTACCGGAGAGCGCGAGCCGAGGATGCTGCTCAGGCCTCGTTAATCAGGCAGCAAAACGAAGTACCTGGCAACCGCCAGTCGACTCTCGCCCTCGCTGCTTAGGCAGTAAGGTGAGCGTGGAAGCTACCTCCGCTTCGCGGGTAGTGGAAGCGTCATTCAGCGGAGCTGCGATCCGGACAAGCGTCACGTAGTCCGGAGTCAAGCCCGATCTAGGGGCACGTGACTGGACCGTCCGGCAGGGTGCCGATGCCCGTTCGGGCGGTCGACGACAAATCATCGGACACGCTCGTAGTGGTCTCCGGCGAAGGGTTCTGGACGGGGAGTTCGACTCTCCCCCATCTCCACCAACACCTTTTCGCGCTCTCATCGATCTCGCCCGCGATAATGGCCGACGTGGACGAGGTCGAGGTCGTCGTCGCCCATCGCGAGCGCGTGACGCTACGCGTCGGTGACGTCTTCCTGAAGATCGACGCCGACCAGGCGCGCACCGACGTCGAGGTCGAGGCGATGGCGATGGCGCCGATCCCGACCCCGAAGATCCTTTGGCGGAAGCCGCCCGTGCTCGCCCTCGCCGCCCTCCCGGGCACGGCACTCGGCCGCCTCCAGGAGCCGTCCACCGCGTCGCCGAAAGCGTGGGCCGCCGCGGGTGCCGCCGCACGGATGCTGCATGACGCGCCGTTGCCGCCATGGCCCGGTCGGAGCCTCGACGAGTTCGCTTCGAACCTCGACGGCGAGTGCGAGTGGCTCGTCGCCAACGACGTCCTTCCCGCTGACGTGGTCACACATAACCGCCGGGTCGCCGAGGTTGCGCTCCGGCCGTGGACACCCATATTCACCCACGGCGACCTGCAGATCACCCACGTCTTCGTCGACGATGACGAGGTCACCGGCGTGCTCGACTGGTCCGAGGCGTCCCAGGGCGACGCGCTGTTCGACCTCGCGACCCTCACGCTCGCACACGAGGAGCACCTTCCCGACGTCATCGCCGGCTACGGCAAGGACGTGGACCTTGACGTGATCCGGGCTTGGTGGTCGTTGCGATGCTTGCTCAACGTCCGCTGGCTGGTCGAACACGGCTTCGGCCCGCTCGAGGAGATGCCCGAGGTCGCCGTGCTGAGATCCCGGCTGTGAGGCGGCGCGGAGTTCGCTCCTATGACGCGAGCAGGTCCTCGAATTCGTCCCAGCCCGTCGTGAGGGCGAAATCGAGCGTGCGGTAGTAGGTCCAGTCGGCGTTCCGCTCGACCGGCCTGGTGATGCCCGTGATCGTGATGCCGTGGACCATGTCGTAGGCCTTCCCGGTGAACCGGCGGTGCAGCACGACGGCATCGACCGCGTTCATCACGGCCGTGCCCTTCGCCTTGAGGCCGGCGTCGGTGACCTGCGCGTTGATCTGCTTGGCGAGGTCGTAGAGATCCTTGTCGGTCGGGGCCTGCCAGAAGCTCTTGGCGTTGCCAAAGCCTCGCGTGATCGCGGTCTTCTGCGCCGGGAGCGCATTCCGCAAGGCGATCGACCAATCGTTGACCGCCGTGCGCAGGGCAAGGTAGCGATTGTCGACGGCCATGGACGAGTACGTCTTCTCGACGATGGCGCTGGCGCTCGACGCGATGGCGACCTGGTCGGCCGTCATGTTCGGGTTCGCGTTGATTTGCGAGAGGACGGTGTCGTACTCGATCCCGTCCATGTTGACGAACTCCTGCGAGCCGACGAGGGCGGTCGCCCGCCCGTTCCACAGGGCCATGATCTCGATCTGGGCCATGTTGCAGGCGTCGTAGCCGACGACATCGATGAAGCCAAGCTGCGCCTGGACTGCCTTGACCTCGTTTGGGTCGAGCGCATCTCCGCCGCCGGACGACGCGTCCTCCATCGTCCAGCCGGGGTGCCAGCCCCAGCCGTGGCCCCAGAAGTAGAGGGCGTATCGATCGGCCGGGTAGTTCGTCTTGGACCAGGACACGAATTCCGTGAGCGTCTGGGCGCTGCCCATGTTCCGCTCGCCCCAGTCGGCGACCGCGCTCGCCGCATCCGCGACCATGCCCTGGGTCGGGTGGTACAGCTTGGTGGTCTGCCAGTCGCCGCGGCTCTTGTCGTAGCCCGGGCCGCGATCGGCGAGCGCCGTGACCTGGACGTTCGGCGTCGAGCCGAGTGCCGCAAGCTCCATCTCGAGATCCTTGACGATGTAGGACTCGAGGTTGTTGTCACCGGACATGTAGACCATCACGGTCCACTTGGCCCTTGGGGCTGGGGCGGCGCTGGCGGTGGCGGCCGGTGCGACGGCCAGCACCAGGATGGTCGAGATGAGTGCCAAGCTCGTGACGCGCGCGTGTCGGGACATGTGGTCCTCCCTCGGGTCACCGGAGTGGTTCGGGCGAACGTAGCACTTGCCACCTCGTGCCGGTAGCTCGGCCCGCAGCGTGGACCGCGGGACAGCCAGGGCAGTGGCCGGACTATCGGCCAGGTGTGCGGGGCACGCACGACACCCACACTCGCGGCACACCCACCCCTGAGGTCACGTGCCCGCTCGATCCCGTCGCCCTGCGCGCTTGCTGCTCCTGCTCCCCATCTTCTTCGCCGCGATCGCCGGCGCGCCCCTGACCGTCCGCGGCGCGACCTGTGGGACTGAAGCCTCCGCGTTGGGCAACGGCGGCTTCGAGTCGCCGGGCGTCCCGGCCGACAGCTACGCCATCCTTCCTGCGTCGTTGGTCGCGCCATGGAGCACCACGGATGTCGGCATCGAGGTGTGGGGTGACGGGTTCCTTGGCGTGTCGGCCTACGAGGGTTCCAACTTCGCCGAGCTGAACGCCAACACCGCTGGCACGCTGTATCAGGACGTCGTTTCGACACCGGGTTCGACCATGACGTGGACACTCCAGCATCGCGGCCGTGATGGCACCGACGTCATGCAGGTGCTCATCGGCGACGCGTTGACGGCGGACGTGTCGAGCGATCTTGGCTGGAACGCGATCTCGGGCGATATCTCGGATGGGCCCGCCGAATGGGGCGCCGAATCCGACACGTATGTGGTGCCGCCCGGCCAGACGTGCACGCGGTTCGCGTTCCGAGCCGTCTCCTCCGGGGTCGGCATCGCCAGTTACGGCAACCTCCTTGACGGCATCGGTTTCGTGGTGACGATCCCTGCCGTGCCGACGCCCGAGCCCACCCCTGAGCCGACGCCGACGCCAACGCCCACGCCCGAGCCGACACCGACGCCGACGACCTCTCCCACACCTTCGGGCGATCCCACCGCGGCGCCCACGCTCGCGCTCACCCCCACGCCGGTGCCGATCCCCACGGCCGACTCGGGGAACGCCGGCGCGGCGGCCGCCACTCGACAGCCTCGGACCACGCCCCCGCCGACCGACACCGGTATGACCCAGGCTCGACCGGCCCGATGGGCGGACTCCGCCGTGTTCCTGGGCATGTGCCTGATCGCCATGGGGCTCCTAGGCTGGCTCGTCTGTCGGAGCCCAATCCGACCGCGCTAAGCCCGAGCCTCGCCGACGCCTGATCGGCCATACGAACGGCCACGCCCGGTCGTCGGGTATCTTCAGGGGGTCACCCGCCGTCGTTCTGGCACGGACCCGCGCCAGTCCTGCGCACCCCCCCGTCGAACCGGGAAGAGCCATGGACCACGAGCCCGTTCTCATCTCGACCATCGCGATCGGCCTGACCGCCGCGTTCATCGGCGGTCTCATCGCCCGCCGCGTGCGCCTGCCCGCGATCGTCGGGTACATCGTCGCCGGTGTCGTGATCGGGCCGTTCACGCCCGGGTTCATCGCCGACACGGACATCGCCCTCGAGCTCGCCGAGCTCGGCGTGATCCTGCTGATGTTCGGGGTCGGCATCCAGTTCTCGATCCGCGAGTTGCTCGCCGTCCGCTCCATCGCGATCCCGGGCGCGATCCTCCAGACGATCGTGTCCGGACTGTTCGGGATCTGGCTCGGGTCGGCCCTCGGATGGAGCCTGGGCGGCTGGCCTCGTCCTGGGGCTCGCGATCTCGATCGCGAGCACCGTGGTTCTGCTGCGGGCCCTTACCGATCGCAACGAGCTCGACACACCACAGGGGCGGATCGCTGTCGGATGGCTGATCGTCGAGGACCTGCTGGCCGTCCTTGTGCTCGTGCTGCTTCCGACGATCGCTCCGATCCTGGACACCGGCGGCGGCCCCGCACTGGAGCCGCTCGACGCGCTGGCCCCGGTGGCGCTCGCCCTGGGGAAGGCCGTGGCGTTCGCGGTCGTCATGGTCGTCGTCGGTGCGCGGGTCGTGCCGTGGCTGCTCCTCGTCGTGGCTCGGGAGGGGTCACGCGAGCTCTTCACGCTCGCGGTCCTCGCCATCGCGCTCGGGATCGCCTTTGTCTCGTCGTCGGTGTTCGGTGTGTCGCTGGCGCTCGGAGCGTTCCTGGCGGGCCTCGTCGTCAGCGAATCCGACATGAGCCACCAGGCGGCGGCCGATGCACTGCCGTTGCGCGACGCGTTCGCCGTCCTGTTCTTCGTCTCCGTCGGCATGCTGCTGGACCCAGGCTTCCTGGTGGCGAATCCGCTGCCGGTGCTCGCGGTCGTGCTGCTGATCGTGGGGATGAAGGCCATCACGAAGTTCGCGATCGTGGCCGTCGCGGGCTACCCGACCCGGGTCGCCCTGACCGTGGCGGCCGGGCTTGCCCAGATCGGCGAGTTCTCGTTCATCGTCGGGACGGTCGGGCGCTCGTTGGGCCTGCTACCGGATGACGGCTTCCAGCTGATCGTCGCGGGAGCCCTGCTGTCGATCACGGTCAATCCGCTCGTGCTCCGCGTCGTCGATCCGATCGAGGCACGACTGCGTGCGACGCCGGCCATCGCGAACCTGTTGCAGCGGCGGACCGGAGCGCTCGGGACCCTGGACGAGGAGACCCAGGAAGGATTGCGGCTGCACGCCATCGTGTGCGGGTACGGCCGCGTCGGGCGGATGATCGGGCCCGCGCTCGAACGCCGGGGGTTCCGCTACGTCGTCGTCACCCAGCAACGGGATGAGGTGGACAGTCTGCGGGCACGCGGGATCCCGGCCGTGTACGGCGACGCGGCGAACGCCGAAGTCATGCAGATGGCGCAGATCGAGCATGCGCGGCTGATCGTGGTCGCCACCTCGGACCCCAACGAGACGCGGCTCATCGTCGAGCGTGCCCACGCCCTGCATCCGGGACTCGATTTCGTCGTCCGGACCCATAGCGACGCCGAGGCCGCCCACCTGCGGGCGATCGGCGGCAAGGTCCAGGCCGTGCACGGCGAGCGCGAGCTCGCGGTCCAGATGGCTCGCTATGCGCTCCGACGGTTCGGCGTCAGCGCGACGGAGGCCGAGGCGATCGCCCAGGGCCTGCGCGGCCGATCCGCCGCCCCATCAGCGGGCGCGAGCTCGGGATCGGGTCGCGGGTGGTGGGCCCGCCTGCGCGGGCGGTTCCGGACGGCCGGCGAGGGCTGAGCCTAGCGCCCGACGAGCGTGATGCCGGTGATCCGCGCGTAGTTCGAGTAGTAGGAATCCCGGTGGATCACGTTGCCCTTCCGGTCGCGGACCACCCGCGTCGAGGTGACCTGGAAGCCGTTGACCGGGTACTCGATGCGCTTGCGGGCGCCCGGCGCCAGGCTGGAGGTGTACTGGACGGTGTCGCTGGCGATCCGCAGGTTCTGCTTGCGACCCAGGTGGATGTCCACGTCCCGGCCGGTCGGCACGCTGTACATCTCGAACTTCACGTAGCCGGTCCCGCCGTCGCGGAAGGCGTACCCGCGGATGAGCACCGGGTAGTCCGTGTCGTTCGTGAACGACACCGTCTGCTTGGAGCCCGACGCGCTGATGAACACCGTGGCGTCGAGGCCGAGCGGATAGCGATCGATGTAGTAGTAGTGGTTGCGGCGGGCGCCCATCTCGTAGCCGGCCCGCAGGGCGGCGTTGAAGAGCGTCGTCGAGCACGAGCAGATCCCGCCGGCGAGGGCGCCCTGCGGTTCGGTCCGACCGTTGATGATCGCGCCGCCGGACTTGTAGCCCTTGGCCCGAGTGACGGATCCGACGGCGTCCCAGAAGTCGAACGTGGCCCGCGGCGCGACGACGTAGCCGTTGATCAGCCGGGCCGGGATCCAGATGTTCGCGCCGAACCCGTTCCGATCGCTGATCGGGAAGGGCGTCGTCCACTGCGAGATCTTGCGCATCTTCGGACGGGCGGCCTTGGCCTCGGCGGTCGTCAGCGCGGGCTGGGTGACCTTGGCCGTCGGCTCGATCGACTTGCCCGTGCCGCCCTCGAGCCGGGCGGCGATCAGCGCCAGGACCTGCTTCTGGGTGGCTTCGACGTCCATCTTGTAGCCGGTCTTGCTCGCGGTCACGCCGGTGATCCGGCCGCCGGAGGTCTTGAACGAGGCGTTGACCGGAGCCTGGTTGATCTTCTTGGCGAGCTTCTTGAGGACTTCGGGGAGGCCGGCGGTGTCCATGGTGGGGGCGTATCCGCCGTCGGCGGTCGGGGCGAAGGTGATCCACGACCGCAGCCGCGACTGGGTGATCTTCTGCTTACCGGTCTTCGCGGTCAGGGTGACCTCGGCGGCGATCCGCTCTGCCGTGGCCTTGGCCGCCGACGCCTCGGACGTGGTGATCTCCGGCTCGATGGCGCGAACGGGCAGCTTGTAGGTCATCGATGCCGGAGCGTCGAGCTCCCCGACGTCGGCGAAGGCGGCTTCGACCGGCACTGCGGCGTCGGCCAGGCGGCCGGCCACGCCAGCGTGCACGACGAAGCGCGTCTTGACCGTCTGGACGGAGCCGTCGACGGGCTCGCGCGCGAGTGAATCGGCAAAGGCGACGATGCGCTCGGCCAGCGCGTCAGGGTCGTAGGTGACGCGCGGCTGCAGAGTGACACCGCGGATGGCGGTCCGGGCGTCGGCGATGACGCGCTCGACCGGGTTCCCTTCGCGCCCGACGGCCAGGGCCTCGGCCAGCATCGCCTCGATGTCCGGCCCGCGCCCGATGTCGGCGTAGCTGATGGTCGTGGTTCCTTGCGGGCGCCTTCAGGACGATCTCGCCCTCGCTCAACGACCCGTAGGCGTCGCGCAGGCGCTCCGCGGCCACGGCCGGCTCGAGTCCGGACAGATCCACCGTTCCGACACGGACGCCAGGCAACACGCGACCCAGGTACTGCTGGTCATACGCATACAGGGCCCCGGCGCCCGCCACGGTCGCCAGGAGCAGGCCGACCATGAACGCGACGGCGAAGCGCACGCGGCCCGATGGGCGGCGAGTCTCCGGAACGGCGACCCCGATCGAATCGGGGGTTGTTGTGGTCATGGGAGCGACATCCTAGCAGCCGGGAAACGTGGTCCTGTCAAGGAACCGGGCTCGATGATGACGCCGAGGTGACGGCTTTCGTGACGCCCAGCGCCCGAATCCACCCCCCGGCGATGGTCAGCCGGCCCGCGGGACGAGTACCACGCGACGGTTCGGCTCCTCACCGATCGACTGCGTGGCGACCCCCGCGTGATCGCGAAGCGTGAGGTGGATCCAGCGTCGCTCGAGCGCGGGCATCGGCTCCAGCTGGAGCATCTTGCCGGTCTCGACGACCCGCGCGGCGGCACGCTCGGCCAGTTCGCGCAGCTGGCGCTCGCGGCGGCCGCGGTAGTCCTCGACGTCGACGAGGACGCGCGTCCAGGCCCCGATCTCCTTCGAGAGCATGAGGTTCACGAGGTGCTGCAGCGCGGAGAGGCGCTCGCCCTTGCGTCCGATCAGTGCACCCAGCGCGTCGCGATCGTCGCCCTGGGCCACGACGTTGAGACGGCTCGTCTCGCCGGCGGCGACCTCGACGCGGGCGTCGAAGCCGAGGTGGCCCATCAGGGTCTCGAGGATGCGCTGGCCTGCGGCGAGCGCCTCGGGAGACGCCTCCGCGGCCTCGAGCTCGGCTCGCTCCGCGGCCACCGAGCCACGAGCGGCCGCCACCTCGGCGGCCTCCGACGCGGAGAGATCCGCGGCCGGCGCAGCGTGGCGCGGGGGCCGATCGTCGCGACGCGGACCGCGGTCCGGTCGTGGGCCACGGTCCGGCCGGGGACGGCGCGGTCCACGGTCTCGCCGATCCTCTGGCGGGCGGGCATCAGCACTGGCAGCGGGCTGATCGCCCGGGACATCCTGCTGCGGGGGCCGATCGTCGCGCGGGCGGTCGTCGCGCGGGCGGTCGTCGCGCGGGGGGCGGGCCGGCGGCGTGGGCAGCGGCACGGACGCCGCGGCGTCGCGCTTGGGCGCCGCTCCGCCGAGGGCCTGGCGAGGAGCGGCCACGATCCGGGCCGGTTCGGCGCCCATGCCGAGGACCCCGCGGCTGCCGGGCGTCAGGATCTCGAAGTCGAGATCGTTGAGCTCCGCGCCGAACTCCTCGCGCGCGGCGCGCAGCGCGTCCTCGACGGACTTTCCGGAGAATTCCTTGTAAGCACTCATGGTCAGCGTCGTCTCCCTCGTCGGCCCTGACGGCCCCGCTCGCGGGGGCGGATCGTCTTGGTAGCCGTCGTCTTCTTGTCTGCGTCGGTCAGGATGGCCGCACGCTTGGCTGGCTCTGGTGGGGGTGGCATCGCCACCGGGTAGCGCGGGGTGTGATCGACCGCGAAGGCTGGCGTCCGCCCGAACAGCGGGAACATGGCGCCCCAGCCGACGATCAGATACTGCTGCACGATCGAGAAGATCGTGGCGACGATCCAGTAGATGAACAGGCCCGCCGGCAGGAACCCGCCGTACACGACGGAGATGAGCGGCAGGAACAGCATCGTCTGGCGCTGGATCCGGACGTTCGGGTCGTCGTTGGTCGGGTCGGCGACCGGGAGCATCATCCGGGACTGGACGAGCTGCAGCAGCGCCGAGGCGATGGCGAGGAAGCTCAGCCCGAACCCGGCGATCCACAGGAACGCCTGGGGTAGGGCGATGTCGCCGAGGATCGGCACGTCCGAGTCGATGCACGGGCCGAGCGCGGCGTCCGGCATGCCCGTGGCCGGGTTGATGTTCGTGCATTGGATGTCGACGACCTGGACGCCGAACACCGTCAGCATCGCGCTCGGGTCGACGTTGGTCAGCCCGTTCTGGATGACCGAGTACATGATGAACAGCAGCGGCAGCTGGAGAAGAAGCGGCAGGCAGCCGGCGAGCGGGTTGATGCCGCGCTCCTTGAAGAGCTCCTGCTGGGCCAGCCGCGCCTTCATCTGGTCGCCCTTGAAGCGCTTCTGGACCTCCTTGAGCTCCGGCTGGATGAGCTGCATCCGGCGCTGGGAGACGAGCTGCTTGCGATAGAGCGGGATCAGGACCGCCCGCACGATCAGGGTGAGCACGACGATCGCCCACGCGATCGCGCCCGGCAGGCCGAAGTTCGCGAGGAACTGGTAGACCGCGAGCAGGATGATGAGCATGACCTGGAAGAACGGCGTGAAGAGCCAGGAGATCAGGCTCAGCGGATCGGTCGGCGTGGCGGGCTGCAGCGGCGGCATCGGCGTCGGGGTCGGGACCACCCCGGATGCATCGGGCGTCGCGCCCGGAGCGCAGGCGGCGATGACCACGGCCACCAGCACGAAGAACAGCAGCGCCGGGCCGATCCGGCGCACGGTCGGGGACAGGGTCACGGGCGAATCGCCTCGCTAGCGGACCGGGTCATACCCGCCCGGATTCCACGGGTGACACCTGGCGATGCGCTTGGCGCCCATCCAGCTCCCCTTCAGCAGGCCGTACTTCGAGATCGCCTGCTCCGCGTAGTGCGAGCAGGTCGGCTCGTATCGACACGATGGCGGCAGCCAGGCGAACACGATCCGGTAGAGCTTGATGAGCCCGATCCCGATGTGCTTCATGACGTGGCTCCTCCGAACACGCCGCCCCGGACGAGCGTCCGTTGCAACGCTCCGACCAGCGCGTCATGGTCGGCCTCGACGATCGCGGGCCGGGCGATGATGAGGACGTCCCAGCCGGGCTGGAACGAGGGCGCCATCACCCTGAGCGCCTCGCGGAGTCGCCGGCGAACCCGGTTCCGGACCACCGCTCCACCGAGGCGGCGGCCGGTCGACAGGCCGAAGCGGGTCGTCTCGAGATCGGTCCGAAGGAACCGGGCGGAGAACAACGGGTGGGACTTGGTCGTCCCGGAGCCCTGGATCGCCGCGAAGTCCTGTGGGCGGGAGAGCATCACGAGTCGCGGCGTGGGTGTGCCGCGCTCGGTCGTCAGGCCGTCAGCCGCTTCCGACCGCGAGCCCGCCGTGTGGCCAGGATGCGGCGACCCGCTGTCGTCTTCATGCGGGCGCGGAAGCCGTGTTCCTTGGCGCGATGGCGCTTCTTGGGCTGGTAGGTCTGCTTCGTCATCGGGTCTGTCCGAGATCCTCTCCGTCCGACCTCGGGGAACGGTCGCTCCGACTTCCCCTAGAGGCACGCAAACGCGCCGGCACCCCACGGGCGCATGGCGCGTCTTCGTCCGGCGGATGATATGACCTGTCCCGAAGGGGTGTCAAACGATACGGGGCATCCAGGACGCCGGCGGCTGGCCCGGCCGGGCGACCGGGTCCCCGTCGGGGCGACGGAGGGCTTCCAGGTGCCGTCCGCACGCATACTCCCAGGGGGTATGCGGGAATCGCCTTGCGACGCCGTCCGCGCCGGTGCTATCCTCTCCGAGCCCTCGGCGCCGGGACGTTCGCGGGAGACCTTACGCAGGCCTCGGACTGTGGCATGGCAGCGAGTCATCCGGCTCCGGATGGGCGTCGAACGACGCTTCGCGGACCCTGGCTTCGCCGACCCCGACCATGGCCGGCGCCTATCTATCTAACCGTCACTCAAACGCAGGTCCCATCGAACGAATGGACGCGAAGCAAGTCTGGCGAGCCGCCCTCGGTGAGCTCCAGGTCTCCTTGTCGCCCGCCAACTACGAGACGTGGTTGCGCGACACCGAGCTCGTCGACGTGGATGAGCAGCGGTTCCGGATCGCCGTCCCGAACGGCTTCTCGAAGGATTGGCTCGAGACCCGCTATCGCTCGCTGATCAGCCAGACCCTCGCCCGGATCGTGGGCTACAGCGTCCAGGTGGAGTTCATCGTCGGGCCGGCCCCCGAGGCGGCGGCGCCCGCGCCCGGGGCGACGGCCCTCGGGGCGCCGGCTGGCGGGACCGCGGCGGAGCGACCGGGTGGCCAGCACGTCCGGGTCGAGCCGACGAGGGTCGGCGGGGAGGGCGGCGCCACCAACCTCAACCCGCGCTACACCTTCGCCAACTTCATCGTCGGATCGGCCAACCGGCTGGCCCACGCCGCGAGCCTGTCCGTGGCCGAGCGCCCGGGACATGCCTACAACCCGCTCTTCCTGTACGGCGGGGTCGGTCTGGGCAAGACCCACCTGATGCACGCCATCGGCAACCAGGTCATCGCCCGCTTCCCGCGCAAGCGCGTCGTCTACGCGACGTCCGAGAAGTTCACCAACGAATTCATCACGAGCATCCAGCAGGGCAAGATCGACGAATTCCGGGCGCGCTACCGCCGGATCGACCTGCTGCTCATCGACGACATCCAGTTCATCGCCGACAAGGAGCGCACCCAGGAGGAGTTCTTCCACACGTTCAACGCCATCCATGAGGACGGCAAGCAGATCGTGCTGAGCTCCGACCGGCCGCCCAAGGCCATCCTCACCCTCGAGGAGCGGCTGCGCAGCCGGTTCGAATGGGGGCTCATCGCGGACCTGACCGCGCCGGACCTGGAGACGCGGATCGCGATCCTGCGGGCGAAGGCGGAGGAGGGCGCGGTCCCGATCACGTCCGACGTCATCGAGTTCATCGCGCGCAAGGTCGTGAGCAACATCCGCGAGCTCGAGGGAGCGCTCAACCGCATCGTCGCGTTCTCGAGCATGGGCGCGACGCCGATCAGCATCGAGCTCGCCCAGGCGGTCCTGTCCAACGTCCTGTACAACCCCAAGAAGCGCCAGGTGACGCCGGAACGGATCGCTCGTGCGGTCTCGGACTACTACAGCGTCCCGATGGACGCGCTGCAGGGCCAGAAGCGCGACAAGGCCATCGTCATGCCACGCCAGATCGCGATGTTCCTGATGCGCGAGGAGACCGACGTGTCCCTGCTGCGGATCGGAGCCGAGCTCGGCAACCGCGATCACTCGACGGTGCTGCATGCCTGCGACAAGATCACCCGCGAGATCGCCGTGAACGATGAACTTCGGCGCGAGATCGCCGCGGTCCGCGAGTTGATCTACGCCGACTGAGGCGGCGGGCCCGTCGCACGCGCCCGGCCGGAACGGGCATCAACTCGGCTGTTCGCGTCGCCTCCCTGTGGGAAACACGCCCCGATCCGCCTGCGCGAGGTGGACAGAGACGTCTCGTGCGTGGATATGGGCCGTCCCCGGGTGGAGCATCGGGTCCGTTTCGACCGGCTGCGTCGAGTCGGCGCCGGCTATCCACCGCCCATCGACGGTCGCGCCCCCGATCCGACCCGGCTTCTCCACGAGCAACCTGCCTGCGTCCACCGCCGCTACGTGCGGCGATGAGCGCGCCCGTCCCCACGTTCCACACCATTACTACGGTGATGACGGAGTGAGAAGATAGAGAGAAGATACCCACCACCCATCCCGCGCCCGGACGTGGAACGTCCCGCATGGTCCCCGGACCCGAGCCGTCCGATCAGACCGGCAGTCCATCACCGCGGCGCCCCCAGCCATCGAAGTGGAGTGCATCCGACGTGAGACTCTCGGTCATGCAGGAGAACCTGGCGCGCGGCCTGTCCGTCGTCACTCGCGCCGTCTCCAGCCGGAGCACGCTCCCGGTCCTGGCCAACGTCCTACTCAAGACCGAGGACGCCGGCCTGAAGCTGACCGCCACGAACCTCGAGATCGGGATCACGTACTGGGTCCCGGGCAAGATCGACGAGGATGGCGCCACGACCGTGCCGGCCAAGCTCCTCACCGACCTCGTCAACTCCCTGCCGCCTGGCGACAAGGTGGAGCTCGAGGTGACGGCCGGCGACACCCTGCACGTGAAGGCCGGTCGCTTCCAGACCCACATCAAGGGCATCGACGCGGAGGAGTTCCCGGCCATCCAGACGGCCGGCGAGCGACCGACCACGCGGATCGCCCAGAACGTCCTGCGCCGCGCCCTCGCGGAAACGGCCTTTGCCGCGGCCAGTGACGAGGCGCGCCCGATCCTGACCGGCGTGCTGGCACGCTTCGAAGGCGACCAGCTCACCCTGGCGGCGGCCGACAACTACCGGATCGCGGTCAAGACCGTGCCGATCCTCGACGCCGTGCCGGAGACGAGCGTCGTCATCCCGGCGCGTGCCCTCAACGAGCTGTCGCGCATCCTCGCGGACGTCGACGACCCGGTCGAAGTCGTCCTGGCCGCCGGTCGCAACCAGGTCCTCTTCCACCTCGATGGCATCGATCTCGTCAGCCGGCTCATCGATGGCCAGTTCCCGAACTACCAGCAGGTCATGCCCCAGGCGCATGCCACGCGTGCGGTGCTCGATCGCGAGGAGCTCCTCCGGGCCGTTCGACCGGCGGCTCTGATCGCGCACGAGTCCGCAAACATCGTCAAGCTCCAGATCGGCGGGGATGGCGATGGCGGGATCACGGTCAGCGCGAACGCCGAGGTCGGCGATCACGTGGGCCAGGTCGAGGCCGCCGTTGAGGGGGATGGCACGACCATCGCCTTCAATGCGCGCTACCTGGCGGACGTCCTGACCAACGTCGCCGCGGAGCAGTTCGCGCTGGAGCTCAACGGGCCGCTGTCCCCCGGTGTCTTCAAGCCCATCGGTGACGACCAGTACGTCCACGTCGTCATGCCGGTCCGGACGACCTCGTAGGAAGCTGCGACACCTGCTCGACTCGATCACCGCGCTCGACCTTCGCGGGTACGCCACGCTCGAGGCGACCTTCGGTCCTGGGGCCCACCTCGTGTGGGGCCCGAACGCGGCCGGCAAGACGAGCCTGCTCGAGGCCATCGCGCTTCTCGGGTGGGGTCGATCGCATCGGACCAACGCCGACGGCGAGCTGATCCGCTGGGGGCGCGAGCTCGCCCGCGTCGAAGGGCGCGTCGGGGACGACGTGCTGGAGGTCGCGGTCACGCGCTCGGGCGCGGACGGCAGCGGCGGGCGAAAGCGCATCCGGATCAACGGCCTCGGTCGCCGCGCGAGCGGCCTTGGGCAGTATCTGCGCGTCGTGCTGTTCGCGCCCGAGGAGATGCTGCTGGTCATCGGATCGCCATCGTTGCGGCGGGCGGCCATCGACACGCTGGCCACGGCGCATTTCCCGGCCTATGCCGACGACCTCTCCACGTACGGTCGCACGCTCCAGCAGCGCAACAGCCTGTTGCGAGCGATCCGGGAGGAGACCGCCACGCGCGACCAGCTCCGGTTCTGGGACGACAGCTTCCTCGACACCGGCGGACGGGTCGTCGAGGCGCGGCACCGGCTCCTCGGGCTCCTGGCGGCGCCGATCGCGGCCGCCCACGGCGAGATCGCACCGGAGGAAGCCGCGGCTGGCGGGATGACCCTGCGCTACGTGACCAATGCCCCGATGCTTGCCGGCGAGACACCGCGCGACGCGCTCGCCCGGCGGCTGATCGACACGGCCGACAAGGAGGTCTGGAACGGTTCGACGGTGATCGGGCCGCATCGCGACGATATCGCGTTCGACCTGGCCGGCCGCGATCTCGCCGGGTTCGCGTCGCGCGGGCAGCAGCGGACCGCGATCCTCGCCTTCAAGCTCGCCGAGCTGGACCTCCTCACGGAGCTCGACGGCCGGCCGCCCCTGCTCCTGCTGGACGACGTGTTCAGCGAGCTCGATCCGCTCCGCCGAGCACATCTCGTGCGCCGCATCGCCGAGCTGCCCCAGGCGTTCGTGACGACGACGACACTCGACGACCTCGATCCGGCGCTGCGCGAGGTCGCGCGGTCGTGGGAGGTGCGTGTCGGCGAGGATGGCGCCGTCCTGACGCCGCAACCATCGCCCGCCTCGGCGACGGGAGCGGGGCACGGGGCGGGATCCGTCGGATGACGACGCCCCGGCGCCGGCCGATGCGTCGCCTTGGTGACCTCATCCCGGATGCCGCGCGTGCCCTGGGCCTCGAGGAGGAGCTGCGGCTGGCTCGCGCCATCGCCACGTTCGAGGCGCTGGTCGCGGAACGGGTCCCGGCCGCGGCCGGAGCGTGCCGGGTCGTCAGATTGGAGGGATTCTCGATCGACGTCGAGGCCGACGCGCCGATCGTGGCCCAGGAGCTCCGGATGCGTGCCGTTGAGCTCATTGCGGCCTTTGCAGCAGCCCCAGGCGGCGTGGGAGTGCACGAATTGCGGGTCCACGTCCGCCCCGGAGGTCCCCGCGTATAATCCCCGGACCTGCCAGCCATCTCGGGGCGAAAGTCAGCCGATCCGGCCAGGATCGTCCCGTCGCCCGAACAAGAAGTACGAGAGGCCCGCATGGCCGCCCGACTCCAACTGAAGCTCGGCCTCGTTGCCGAACACGACCGCCTCGACGACTCGCCCGACACCCTCTTGGTGGTCGAGCCGAGCGTCGGGTCCGTCGCGCGCTCGAAGGGCCACCTGTACCTGCTCGTCACCTCGCGGGTCAGCTCACGCCATGCGCTCGAGGCGACGCGACTGGCCGCCGAGACGATCCGCAACGAGTACTACTACGACGAGTCGGCCGGGATCCGCGTCTGCCTCAAGAAGGCGATCGCGACCGCCAACAAGCGGCTGATCCACCAGGCCGACCGGCTGGGCCTCAAGTCGGCCGACGGCAACGGACCGATCGGCGTGGGCGTGGCCGTGGTCCGGGGCAACGAGATGTACGTGGCGACCGTTGGGCCGGCGGAGGCCTACCTGATCCGCCAGGCCCGCCTTTCGACCCTGCCCGACCCGCACCGCGAGCGCGGCCTGCCGTCGGACGGGCTGGAGCCTGACGTCTGGCGCGGTGAGATCACGGTCGGCGACTCGCTCGTCCTCACCTCGCCGAACATCGTCGCGCGTCTCGGGGCGGACGAGCTCAAGGACGCGATGCTCACGCTCCACCCCCAGTCGGCGATGGAGCACCTGCACGCCCGGTTCCGGGCCGCGGACGGGTCCGGCTCGGACGGCGCGATCGCCTTCGAAGCCACGGAGGTCGCGCCAACGACGCGGGGCCGGACGCTGGTGCCGGTCCGCCCGGCCGAGCCCCTGGCCGGCGCGCCCGACCGCTCCCCGATCCCGCTCGCCGACAACGTCCAGGCCGCGGGCGCCGCGATGTCGGCGGCGGCCGGTACCGCCAGGGTCGCGGCGGGCGGCGCCTTCGACCGGCTTATCGCACGCGCCCACGATTTCATGCCGCAACGCAAACCGGCCTACCGGCGGGTGACGCCGCTGGCGTCGCGACGCGAGACGCAACGCCGCGCCGCGCTCGCTGTCCTGGCCCTGGTCATGGTCGTCGGTGGCCTGGGGCTTGGCGTCTACGCCTTCGGAGGCCAGGGCCAGCAGCGCGCCATCAGCTCGGTCAACGCCGGCCAGGCGGCGCTCGACGTCGCCAAAGCGAACCTCGCGAAGGTGTCGGGCCCCGGTGGGATCGATCTCGTCGCCGACGATCCGGAGCAGGCGCTGGATCTGCTGACCGCTGCCTACACGGAGCTCGACAACGCGGAGGAGGCGCGGGTGAGCGCCCGGGTCATCGCTCCGATCCGCGCCGACGTCGTCGCCGGGCTGGATCGGCTCTACGGCGTCGTCGATGTCGAGTCGTCCACGATGTTCAACTTCAAGCCCGCGGAGGGCAAGCCCGCCTTCGACATCAAGGCCCTCGTCCGGGGTCCGGACGGGGCGCCGTACGTCATCGACGGGACCACGAACACGGTCTTCCGGGTCGATCTCAAGCGAAAGCGGGCAACGGCCGTGTTTCGCGAGGGGGCCAAGTCGGGCAGCACCACCTTGGCGACGCCACGCTTCCTGGCCGTCGGCGGTCGGGATCTGCTGATCCTCGACGCCAAGAACGTCCTCTGGCGCTGGCGGGCGTCGAACGACGCCGGCAAGGGCAGGCTCAACAAGGTCAACGTCAATGGCTCCACGCAGTGGGGCGACGACGTCACGGCCATCGGGACATACCTCCGGGATGTCGACCGCGGCCTCGCCAACCTCTACGTCGTCGATCCCTCGGAGGAGCAGATCCGGGTGTACTTCGCGGCCCTCGACGGCAGCGGCTACCCGGCCAAGGCAACGGGCTGGCTGGCGACGGCCCGTGACGTCAGCCAGATGCACTCCATGTACATCGACGGCGACATGTTCGTCGTCGAGGGCGGGGTGCTCGAACGGTTCGCCTCCGGCAAGAGCGACGGGTGGGAGCCGGGGGAGTTGCCCGACGCCCTCCTGCGGGAGCAGCCCGACGCATCGCTCGTGACGGGGCAGGGCGAACGGCGTGAGGGCACCGTCTTCACGTACGACCAGGAGCACGCCCGCCTGGTCGAATACGAGAAGGCCAGCGGCAACTACCTGGGGCAATACCGCCTGGCTGAAGGTGCCGAGGGCTGGGGGGACCTGCGCGGCATGTACGTGCTGCCGGGAGTCGAGGACGGGCCGCCCGCCGTGTACTGGGTGTCGCCCACATCCTTCAACAAGGCGTTCCTGGAACCGATCGCCGACGAGGCCACCCCCTCGGGCTCTCCGGGCCCCGGGTCGAGTGCCTCGGAGGAACCATCGACCGCGCCTGCGACCACGCCCTGAGTAACGGCGGGGACCGCCGGTGATCCCGCTCCGAGACGCGAATCCGACGCGCCACACGCCGATCATCACGGTGGCGCTCATCGTCGCCTGCTTCGTGGCGTTCGCCTTCGAACTGGGCCGGCTCGCGAGTGGCGGGACCGAGTCGTTGGACGCCTTCGTGACGGAATGGGGGATCGTGCCCGCGGAGCTCACCGCGGCCTGGTCCTCGGGGTCGGTCCTGACGGTCGAGACCCTGACCCTGCTCACCAGCCAGTTCCTGCACGGCGGCTGGCTGCATCTGCTCGGGCAACCTGCTGTTCCTGTGGATCTTCGGCAACAACGTGGAGGACCGGCTGGGCCGCTTCCGGTTCCTGCTCTTCTACCTCGTGGGCGGCGCGGTCGCCGGGCTGACGCAGGTCGCGATCGATCCGGAGTCGACGATCCCGACGATCGGCGCCTCGGGCGCGATCGCGGCCACGCTCGGCGCCTACCTCGTGCTCTTCCCGCGGGCGCGCATCACCTCGCTCGTGTTCCTGGGCTTCTTCTACCAGCTCATCGACGTGCCAGCGGTCATCGTGCTCGTGTTCTGGTTCGTGCTCCAGCTCATCGACGGGCTGGCGTCGATCGGCGTCACCGACACCGCTGGCGGCGGCGTCGCCTTCTTCGCCCACATCGGCGGGTTCGTGTTCGGGGCCGTCATGGGACTCGTCATCAACGCCGCCCGCCGCCGTGGCGGGCCGGCCGTCCCTGCGGCCGTGGGATAATCGCCGCATGGACGACGGACTGATCGAGATGGTCGTCGAGAGCGTGCGCGTCCACATGCTCTCCAGCCGCCACGTCGTGATCCTCAAGGAGACCGGCCGCGAGCGCTACCTCCCGATCTGGATCGGGCCGTGGGAGGCGAGCTCGATCGCGATGCGGCTCCAGGGCCTGACCCCGGAGCGGCCCCTCACCCACGACCTGTTCGCGAGCACGCTCGAGGCGCTCGACGCGACGGTGGCGCGCGTCGTCATCTCGGACATGGTCGACGAGACGTACCACGCCCGCCTGTTCGTCGAGCGGGACGGGAAGCTCGGCGAGATCGACGCGCGGCCGTCGGATGCCCTCGCCCTGGCGGTCCGGGTGGGCGCACCGATCTTCGCGGTCCCATCGGTCCTGGACCTGGCCGGCCTCGGCGCCGAGGGTGGACTGGGCGTCGACGAGGACGGCGAGCCCATCGAGTCGACCGGCGAGGGAGGGGTCGTCGATCCGCGGCTCGACGTGTTCCGCGACTTCGTGAACTCGCTCGATGTCGACCAGGAGCAGGAGGGCCGGGGGAGCTAGGTCTGGCGGGTTTCGTCGGGGCATCCCACGAATGCCAGGCGGCGCGCCCACGAGCGTGACAGGCGCCGATGCAGGTTGATCGGTGTCACCGATCATTTCGCTCTCGACCACGCTCATCACGCGCTCGATCTCACCCGTGTTCGCGGTATGACGAGCGTGGTCACCCGTCGGCTGATCGGTGTGACCGATCACGGGCGGCCGCGGGGACGACGTCGGCCGGCAGGGGTCAGGCCGGCGCGGGGCGACGTCAGGCCGGCGGCGGGGCCTGGATCGGCCGGCCGCGTCGGAGCGCGCGCTCGCGGTTGACCCACATGTGCAGCCGCAGCCGCCAGAAGTCGCGCACCGCGCGGAGGATCACCTGCGGCTTGGCGCCCGTGGGCGAGCCCGCGGTGCGCGCGTAGTGCGGCACCCCGACCTCGACCGTCGAGCGGCCGGCCGCCTTCAGCTTGATCAGCAGCTCGGCGGAGAAGAACGCGCCTTCGGACTCGACCCGCACGCCATCGAGCGCCTCGCTCCGGAAGAGCTTGCACGCGCAGTCGACGTCAGTCACGCGCAGCCCGAAGAAGAGGCGGTTGGCCAATCGGTACGCCTTGGCGTAGATCGTCCGGATCAGCGGATCGGCCCGCGCGATGCGATAGCCGGCGACGACGTCGGGGGCGTCCGGCTCGGCGAGTCGCGCCGTCAGGCGGCCAAGGTCGACGACCTGGAACTGGCGGTCGCCGTCCGTGAAGGCGACGAGCTCGAACCGGGCGGCGCCGAATCCGGACCGGAGGGCACCGCCATAGCCACGGTTGACCGGGTGATGCACGGCGCGCACGACGCCGGGGTGGCGGGCCGTCAGCTCGTCCGCGATCGCCTGGGTGCGGTCGCGCGACCCGTCGTTGACGACGATGATCTCGAACGTGTCGGCGAGCGTCGGGAGGACGGCCAGGGCTTCCTCGACGAGCCCCGCCACGTTGGCTTCCTCGTTGTGGGCCGGAAAGAAGTACGACAGGCGGGCGACCCGCTTCGGGTCCGGCAGGTTGGCGTCGGTCACGTCGGTGATGGCTCCCAGTCCGAGGTCGAGGCGCGTTCGGTCGTCGATGACCGCCAGGTCTGGTCGCTGGCCCTCGATGTGCTGTGCGTACCATAACGGCGCCCCGCCCTCGCCTCATCCGCCCGTGCCTCCTCACCAACCGAGGTGGGTCGCCCAGACCACGCCCCACGCGTTGACGGCGATCGAGACGACGATGAGGGTCATCGCGACCGGCATCGTCCAGCGGCGTGTGCCGTCGGCCATCCGCTCGAGGCCGAGGGCCACCAGCGGGAGGGCGAACGGGGCGGCATCGTTGCTGAAGCGATAGCCGAACTGGACCCAGCCCTGGCTGAAGTGCATGAGATCGAGCAGCACCACGAGCAGGACGGCCAGTGCGGCGCCCGTCACCAGGCGGCTGCGGCCGTAGCGCCGCAGGGCCGGGATCATCAGCAGGTAGGCGGGGCTCGTCAGCAGGACGCTCATCCCGACGTCCCGCGGCAGAGCGAGCGGGCAGTCGGTGTCGAAGAGGCCGCGCTGGGCACCCGGCTCGGTGCACAGGGGCTCGTCGATCGTGCCGAGCGTGTCTTGCCGCCGCTCGGGCAGGATCTCGGGGGTCGAGAGGAACATGATCCCCAGGTTCTGGGCGAGATAGCGAGGATCCTCGGCGGACCACTCCGGGTGGTAGTCGAGGGCGACGTAGGCGCGGGCCTCGAGCTGGTAGAGATGGTCGTAGGCCGGGTGGAACACCTGGCCCGTGATCGCGACGTTGTAGGCGAGCAGGGCGCCGACCGGGATCGCCGCCCCGAGGCCCGCCGACCAGCCACGGCGCCACCACGTCCCGCCGGACCCGACGAGGATGAAGAACGGGGCGGCGACCAGCGTCGACAGCCGGGCGGTCGCCGCCAGCCCGAACAGCAGGCCCACGACGAACTGGCGTCGATCGACGGCGAAGCGGCGCGTGGGGGGCCGCGGGGCAGCCTCATCATCGGAGCCGTCCGCTTCAGCGGCTCGGGCGCCCTCACCGAGCCCCGGCTCGTCGGCCCCTGACGCCTGGTCGGCCCTGATGGCTAGCCCGACCGCGAGCAGCGCCAGCCCGACCGCGACGATATGCGCCTGGTACCAGGTCGTCGCGAGCTGCGCCGTGTACCAGAAGACGGTTCCGAACGCGAAGAACAGCGTGGTCGCCAGGCGCACGACCGCCTGGATCCGCAGGCCGCCGAGCATCCACCAGCAGATGGCCACGTCGACGGCAGCGAGGACCGTGAAGATCGTCTGGTCGTCGGCCGCGAGTCCCCAGGCCGCGACGAACGGGACCAGGAAGAGGGCCGGCAACGGCGGGAATGGGATCAGCGCACGCGCGACCCCGTCACTCGAGGTGACCGGCAACACGTCTTGGAAGAATGCGTTGCCGAAGCTCGTGGCCGAGCCCGAGACGGGATAGCGGATGGCCGCCTGCCCCTCGAGGAACGCGGCCGCCTGCCAGACGAAATGGTCGTAGAAACGGTCGACCTGCGTCGTCAGGTAGATGCCGAGCGCAACGACCCCGAGCAGGACCCCCACGGTGAGCTCGAGTCGTCGATCCATCCGCGAGCCGGGCCGCGGGCCTGGCTCGGGGTCGTCCGGGTTGCCCTGTGCTACGCTCAGATTCACCTTCCACGCTCGTGCAGGAGCCGTTTCCCGGTGACTGGCCCCGTATCCGGTGGGTACGAGCGAGGCACGGGAGCGCCGTCTCGGTCGACCGGGATGCAAGGGACCCTTGGCGCGATCCTGATCGTCCTCGCGCTCGGTCTCGCCCTCCGCCTCATTCTGGCATATCTCCTTCCCGGCTCCGGGTTCGATGCCGACCTGGGCTCGTTCCGATTCTGGGCGGACAACCTCGCCGACAACGGGCTCTATGGCTTCTACGAGCGCGAGTTCTTCCACGACTACACGCCGGGATACCTGTACGTCCTGTGGCTCGTCGGAACCGTCGGCAATGCGCTCGGCGGCATCGGCGACCTCATCAAGATCCCGCCCATCCTCGCGGACCTCGCGGTCGGGTATCTCGTCTGGTCGATGATCCGCGAGCTCGGCGGTCGCGAGCGACTGGCGCTGCTCGGTGCCGTGGTCGTGGTCGTCAACCCGGTGTTCTGGTTCGATAACGTCGTCTGGGGGCAGGTCGACTCGGTCGGGGTCGTCTTCCTGCTTCTTGCGCTGCGCTCGTTGTGGCGAGACCAGCCCGAACGCGCTGCCGTCTTCACGGTCATCGCCGCGCTCGTGAAGCCCCAGCTGGGCATCCTCGTCCCACTGGTCGCCGTCGTGACGATCCGTCGGGCGCTCTGGCCGCCGAAGCCCGATCCCGGCGGCCTCGAGGACGTCGGCGTGGCACGGCGACGGCCTCCTCGCTCGCGTCCGTGCCTGGGAGGCCCGGACCGGTCATCCGCTGCGGATCCTCACGACCGGCGTGGCCGGCTTCCTGACGGCCGTGCTCCTGTGCCTGCCGTTCGGCCTGTCCGTCCTGGAACCAGCGGCTACCGCGCCATTCTTCAGCTCCGGCCTGATCGACCAGATCGTCATCGCGGGTGGCGGCTACCCGTACCTCACCGTCAACGCCTACAACGCCTGGGCGATCGTGCCGAGCGACCTGGGCAACAGCCTCGCGAGTGCCGGCCTGTGGGTCTGCGACGCCGGGTCGATCCCGGCCGACAAGTGCGGCGCGGGCGTGGCGCTCTTCGGCGCCGTGCCGGCGGTCGCCGTGGGCGCGGTCCTGCTGATCGCGTCGTTCGTGGCCGCCCTCTGGGTTGCCGCTCGCCATCCCGATCGCCTGACGCTGCTCGTGGTCCTGTCCGTCCTAGCGCTCGCGTTCTTCGCCCTGCCGACGCGCGTGCACGAACGCTACGGCTTCCCGTTCTTCGCGTTGGGCGCGATCCTGTTCGCGATCTCACCGCGCTGGCGAGTCGCGTACGTGGTCCTCGCGATCGCGACGTTCGCCAACATGTACGTCGTCCTCACCACGCTCTATCCGCCTGAGTTCCCCGAGCGGAACGCCGTCCGCGACTGGCTGGCGATCGGGCCGTTCCTTCGATCACAGGCCGCGGTGACGACTCGTCGCGATCATGCACACGGCGGCGTTCGCCTGGGCCGCGCTCCAGATGCGGTCGAGCGCCCGGGAGCGACTCGCCGACGAACTGGCGGCGGGGCGGATCGTGGTTGACGAGCGCGAGCGACCGATCCTTCCCACTGCGGGCATCCTGGCTGGGATCCGGCGACGGGCGGCGGGCGGCCGGGACTCGGCAGGCGGCACGGGAGCGGCGGACGGCCGGGGCTCGGCCGCGGGGAGCGCCGCGGCAGGAGGTCCGTCGACCCGGGGCGCCGGAGGCGTTGCCCCGGCCCTCGCCACCGCCGGGACAGCGACCGCGGCCGCCGCGGACGGCGGCTGGGCGCCCGCGATGCCCACGTGGAGCACCCGTGCCTCGCTCGCCGACATCGGCCTCGTCGGCTGGATCCGGACGCGCCTCGCGGAACGCCCCGCACGGGCGGATCGGAGCCGAACCCTCCTCGGGGAAGGTGGCGGCCGGTTGGACCGCCTCGACGCATGGATCCTCGTGGTGTTGCTGCTGGCCACGCTCGGGATGCGGACCTTCCGCCTCGAAGAGCCCTACCAGATGCATTTCGACGAGGTCTATCACGCCCGTACGGCTACGGAGTTCCTGCAGGCTTGGCGATACGGCGACTCCCACGACATCTACGAGTGGACGCATCCGCACCTCGCCAAGTACGCGATGGCCGCGGGGCTGGTGCTGTGGGGCGAGGACCACGTCTCGGGGACCGGCGACCTGGGCACGCCGGTCGCGGCCGCCGCGATCGAGCCGCGACGGGAAGACCCGCTCACCGGCGAGCGCGCGGGCGAGCGCCTCCACCTCGCGACCGGCGCCGGGATCCAGACCGATGACCTGCGAACGCGCCAGACCGTCAGCACGTTCGCGGCCCCGGGTTCGTCGGCGCTGGCCATCGACGAGTCGGCGGAGCAGCTCCTGATCGGCTTCGATGACGGCAGGCTCGCGACGGTCGACCTGGCGATCATCGGCCTCGACGGGGTGGACAGCGGCGTCGAGCCGGTCCCGCTCGCGACCGTGGATCACCCGGTGACGCACCTGCTCGCGACCGAGGACGGCCTGACGATCATCGCCGCCTCCGACGACCGCCTGAGCGTCGTCGATACCGCCACGGGTGACGTCACCGGCACGCTCGACCTGCCCGGCATCGCCGACCTGGCCCCGGCCGGGTCCGGGCCCGCCCTCGTCGCGACGCCAGACTGACATCGACGAGCCGGCCGCCGTCGCCGCCGTGCTCGCCGAGGTCCTCGAGACCGATGCCGCCGAGTACGAGACACGCCTCACCGACGCCTCCCCGGGTGCGACGGTCGTCCTGGGCAGCCCGGGGGACGACGAGCGACCCGCACCGCGCTCGACGAGGCGATCGCCGACGGCCGGCTGGCGGGCATCGAGGTCCTCGACCTGTCGCGTGTGGCCGTGGCCGATGCCGGGGGCATCACCTTCATCGACCCGGCGACCGCCGATGTCTCGAGCACGATCGAGATGGCCGGCGGGGCGCACGGGCTCGCCTACGTGATCGGTATCGAGGACGCGAAGCTGTACGTGACCGCCGGTGGCGCGGACGACCCGGGCTACGAGGTCGTGGCGGTCGGTGGCGACAGCGCCAAGAACGGACCGGTCAAGGTCGGCGGGCGGCATCCGCTGCCGGCCGAGGGGTCGCGCGTGGTGTACGACGACGCCACGCAGCAGATCCACGTCCTGGGGCGGGCGTTCGAGCCGGATGGGAACGCAGGCGCTGAAGCCGACGGGTGGACCGTCTACGTCATCGAGCCACACGGCAACGCGGTCTACGCCGACGCCCGACTGCCGGCCGACATGGAGCCTGCGGCCTGGGCGCTCGACGTCGGAGCGGACTACCCCGCCGAGGACCGCCAGGAGCTCCACGTCTTCGGCGGCGGACGGGCAGATGGCCACGATCCCGACCGGTTCGCACGCGTTCGCGTGGCGGCTGCCCGGCGTCATCGCCGGCGCGCTGATGGCGGCCTGCCTCTACCTGCTCGCCCGGATCCTGTTCGCGCGGCGGCTCGTCGCCGGCCTGGTCGCCGCGTTCGCGCTCGTCGATGGCATGTTCTTCGTGCAGTCCCGGATCGGCATGAACGACGTGTACGTCGGGCTGTTCATCGTGGCCGCCTATACGGTCTTCGCGGCCTTCTGGACGGGCTGGTGGCGCTGGCGCGGCGCGTTCTGGGTGGCGATGCCCGTCATCGGCGTGTTGCTTGGCCTGGCCCTGGCCTCCAAGTGGGTCGCCGCGTACGCCATCGGCGCCATGGCGTTGTTGCTGCTCGTGCGCAGCGCCCTTGGGCGCGTCGTGGCGATCCTGGGCCTGATCGCGATCACCAGCGTCCTCGGCTATCTCGCGATCAGCGTCCCCGAGGGCCAGGGTCTGGGCAACCTCCCGTTCCTCGCGATGATGGTCGGGCTGACGTTGGTCGCGGTCGTCGCCGCGGTGTTCCACCCGATCGCCTGGACCGACGACGAGATGCGATTCGCGGTCATCGCCCCGGCCGCGCTCGGAGCGCTGCTGTTCTTCGGCACGCTGGCGATGCGACGGCTCGACATCCCGGTGACGCTGGGGCCCGTGGCCGTCACCCCGCTGCTCGTCGCGATCCGTCGCCGCGCTCGGCTCGCTGGTCGTGTACATGGCCTTCCGGTTCGCGGGCGGCATCGGGTACGGACCACTGGCCGGACCGCGGGCCCCCGGCGACCCGCATGCGTGCCCTGGAGCCGCCTGCGCCGGCCCCGGAAGGCTGGCTTCGGCCCGGATGGCTCCTTGGCCTGCCGCTGGCCTGGGCGGCCCTCTGCCTCGTTCTCATCCCGGTCGGCCTGTACGTCGTGAGCTACCTGCCGTGGGCGTTCGTCGAGAACCATCGGCTGTGGGAGGGCTTCCCGGCCGGGCACACCGGCCAGAGCCTGGTCGACCTGACGGCGTCGATGTACGGCTACCACAGCGGCCTCGCCACGGGCCACCCCGCCTCGTCGCCCTGGTGGGCGTGGCCGTTCGACCTCAAGCCCGTGTGGTTCTACCAGGACAGCTTCGCCGGTTCGACGAGCGCTGCCATCTACGACGCCGGCAACCTCGTGATCTGGTGGCTCGGGACCGTGGCGCTCGGGTTCGTGGCGATCATGGCGTTCCGGCGACGCAGCCTGGCCCTGGCGCTCATCGGCATCGCGTTCGCCGCCCAGTGGGTCTCCTGGGCGCGGATCGACCGGGCCGCGTTCCAGTACCACTACTACACCGCGCTCCCGTTCGTGATCCTCGCCCTCGCCTACCTCGTCGCCGAGCTGTGGCACGGGCCGTCACGCCGGACGTGGCTGGTCGTCCGGCTGGCGGGAGCCGCGGCGATCGTGGCCCCGGCGGCCCTCTGGCTCCTGCACCGGCCGCTGTGCGCGTTCGTCGGCGTCGAACGCGCGAACCCGGGCTCCCAGGCCTGCCCGGCGGTCATCCCGGATCTCGTCCTGACCCTGCGCACGGCCGGGCTGCTCGGGGTCGTCGTGGTCGGGGCGGTGTTCCTGGGGCGCGGGTTGCTGGCGATGGAACGCCGTGGCGACGGACGCGATCGGTACGACCCCGACCCCGACGATGCGCGAGCCACGGAATCCCCGTCCGGCACGGGTGTCCGGCAGGTGATCATCACCGCGATCGCGGTCGCGGTCGGGATGGCCGCCACGGCGCTCCTGCCCGATGTCGCGCTCCTGACCCTCACCAACGTCCCGGTCGAACCGATCGCGCTGGTCGTCGCCATCCCGCTCGTCTTCCTCGCCGCGCAGGTCATCGCCGCCCGTGACGCACGCCGCTACGTCGTCGGGCTGCTGGCCGCGGTCGTCGGCTGGTTCGTCGTCTTCTACCCGAACATCGCGGCGCTGCCGTTGCCGTCGACGATCGTGAATGCCTACCAGGGCCTGCTGCCGACCTACCTGTACGCGTTCCAGTTCCCGGTGAGCGACGTGGCGCGCAACGTCGACACGCCGCTGCTGAGCGGGACGTTCGCGGTCCTGACGATCGCCATCGGGGTGACGTGCCTGGTGGTCGCCTACTCGGCCTCGGTGTGGCGGCTGGCGCTGGCGGAGTCCAACGCCGCGGCGGGCTCCGGTTCGGGCGACGGCGCGGACGGCCTCGCCCGCACCGAAGGCGGCGCCTGAGGGATCTCAGCCCGGAATCCTTCCGGAAGCGTCCCGGCGGTGGCCAGGCGGCGGATCACGAAGCCGTAGTAGTCCTCGACCTTGGCCGTGACCCGCGGCCAGCTGAACTCTTCTGCCCGAGCCTGGCCGGCGGCGCCCATCTGCTCGCGCAGGACCGGGTCGCGGAGCAGCTTGTCGATGGCCACGGCGAGCTCGCGCGGGGCTCGTGGCGGCACGAGCAGGCCTTCGCGTCCGCGCCGGACGACGCCCTTGTAGCCGTGGATGTCCGAGCACACGATCGGCGTCCCGGCCGCCATGGCCTCGAGGAGGACGATGCCGAACGATTCACCGCCGGTGGCCGGGGAGGCGTAGACATCCGCGGTCCGGAACAGCTGCGCCTTGGCGTCGTCCGAGACCCGACCCAGGAACTCGACGCCCTTCAGCCCGCGGGTCGCCACGTAGCGGCGAGCCTCCCGCTCCTGCGGTCCGCTGCCGACCACCAGGAGCCTCGCCTCCGAGCCGGTCTTGCGCAGGATCCGGTGGGCCTTGAGAAGGTCCAGGAGGCCCTTGCGCGGCTCGTGGCGCCCGACGAACAACACGTTGGGCGTGCCGTCCTGCCAGCGCGCGATCGGGACCGCATTCGCAAACCGCCCGATATCGACGCCGTTGGGGATGACCTTGTAGTCGCCTGGGAAGAAGCGGTCGATGAAGTGGCGGGCCGCGGCGCTGACCGCGATCCTGCCGTGCAGGCGCTTGGCGTGGCCACTGAGCGCCCGACTGCCGAACTCGTACGACGGCGAGAAGCCGGCGTAGGCGTGGAAGGTGGCGACGTTCACGCTGGTCGACTCGCGCAGCAGGAAGAGCGACAGGAACGGCACGAACGGCTCGTGGAAGTGGAGCACGTCGAACTTCTCGCGCTCCAGCATCGCGCCGATCTGGCTGAGGTAGCGGGGCGAGAACGTGAGCGTGCCCACGGACGCGTTGATCGGCACGGAGAACCCGACGCCGAGGCGGATGATGTCGCCCTCCGACGAGCGCTGGGGGCCGTGGCTGGCCGTCAGGATGCGGACGTCGTGTCCACGCTGGCGGAGGCCTTCGTACAGGAACCGCACGTGCTGCGCCACGCCGCCGGGCGCCGGGTAGATGTACGGGCAGACCAGGCCGATCTTCATCGCCGCTCGTCCGCGGGGTCGTACCTGGGCGGCCGGGCGCGGCCGCCCGGATAGCCGTGATCGCGCCCGGTCCCGTCACGACGGACGCGGCCGGCGAGCTCGTCCCGGGCGTCGCGCGCCCGTTTCGTCAGTTGCTTCCCGAACACGCCGACCTGTCCCACGGCATCGTGGAACGAGCCACCGTGGTCCGTCTCGTGCGTCTTCGATGGCACGTCGAAGGTCCGCCGCCGTGCGACCCTCGAACGTCGTCCAGCCGACGCCGATCGCATCGAGGGCGTGGGCATCGCTGTTGCCCACCCGGGCGAGGCCGTGTTCATCGGCGAAGCGCACGACACGATCGTGCCACGGGCGGCCCAGCGCCGTCGGATTGAACGTCTCGAGGCCGTCGGGTCGCACGGTCTCGTCGCCGTCGTCCAGGAGGTTCCGAAGCACGCGACCCTGGGCGCACAGCGGGTAGGGCACGAGCGGATGGGCCGGGATGGCCAGGCCGCCCGCGGCGTGGACCTCCTTGATCGTGTTGCGCAGCGATCGGTAGGGCCGGATCGGTCGATCGATCCACAACGCCAGCAGGTGGCCGCCGAGGGTCGTGACCTCTTCGCCGACGACGACCTCGACGCCCACGCCCCGGTCGCGGGCCATCGCCTGCGCGGCCACGGCGGCGTCGATGCGCTCGTGGTCCGTGATGGCGATGACGTCCAGCTCGCCGCGCGCAGCGACGTGGTCGAGGATGCTCGCGACGTCGGCGATCCCGTCGGATGCGATCGTGTGGATGTGGAGATCGGCTCGGCCGTGTCGCTGGGCCTCCTGCGGCTCGGTCATGTCGTGCGGGCCTCCGGCAGCGACGCCTCGGGGCCTCGGGGGCGCCGGGTGCCTCCGGAATCCCGGCTTCCGGTGCTTCGGCCGCGGCCGCCTCGCGCTCCAGGTCCGGCCAGATCGGGAAGAACACCGCCCACCATTGCTCCGGGGCGTCCTCGACGATCCGCTCGAATGCCCGGGCGATGCCGGCCATCGTCGCGGTCACGCGCTCGCGACGGCTGCCGTCCGCGGGTGTCGCCACGGGTTCCAGCCGGCCCTTGTAGCGGCCGATGCCCGTCCGGCGAACGCCCATCACGAACAGGGGCGCGCCGCTTTCGACGCCGAGCATGGCGGGCCCGAGCGGCAGCTGCGCCGGTGCCCCGAACAGCTCGGTCAGCACGCCGCCGCCGGTCAGGTCCCGGTCCCCCACGAGCCCGACGCTCGTCCCGGCCCGCAGCGCCGCCTGGAGCTCGCGGCGCGCCTCTCGCAGGCCGACGATGCGGACGCCGACCGCGCCGCGGGTCCGCACGAACCAGTCCTGGAGGCGCGGGTCGTCGATGGTCTCCATGGGCGCGACCGCGCCGCCGACCCGCGACGCGAGCAGGATCGCGGGGAGCTCGATCGCCCCGAAGTGCAGCCCGACGAAGATCGAGGCGCGGCCGGGCGTGAACGCCTCGGCGACCAGGTCCGGGGTCTCGATGTCCATCCGCTCGTCGACGTCGCCCGGCCGCAGGCCGGGCGTGCGGACCACCTCGAGGTAGTAGCGCGCCGCGTGACGGTAGGCGAGCCGGACGAGGCGCTCCAGGGCCCGCGGGTCGGTGGCGGCCGCCCGGACCCCTGGCGTGCCCCGGCCGCGACGGGCGAGGTCCCCGGCGACGCGGCGCAGGTTCCGGCGCGCCTGGGCCGCGCGAACGGGCGTGGCGCGATACCAGACGTCGCCCGCGAACTCCGCCAGTGGGACGAGCAGGCGCTCCGGCAGGCGGCACGCCAGCCAGGACGCGGCGAGCAGCAACCGGACGGTCACCCAGCTGCGGATGGCGCGCACCGTCAGGCGAACTCCGGTGCCGGTCCCGGATCGGCGATGCCTGCCTGCATCAGGGTCGCGCGGCGCTCGAGGTCGGCGGCCTCTTCCGGCGTCGCCGGCCAGATCGGCTTGAAGCTGTACCACTGGTCGGGCGCCGCGGCGATGGTGGTGGCGAGCGCGTCGGCGATCGACTGGGTCGCGCGCTGGAGCTCGGCCGGGTCGTCGGACTCCATGTCGATCGGACCCGGCCACGTCACGAGGAACGTCCCGTCGGGCCGGCGCCGGATCGTGATGGGCAGGATGCGCGAGCCGGTCTTCGCGGCCAGCGTCGCCGGGCCTGCGGGCAACGCGGTCCACTGCCCGAACAGCTTCACGGGGATCCCATCAGCGCGGTAGCCCCAGTCCACGAGCAGACCGAGCATCTCGCGCCGGCGGAGCACGCCGAAGATCGCGCGCAGATTGCGCCAGCCGATGATGCGCACTCCCCAGGCCTCGCGCTGGCTGCGCAGCAGCTCGAAGAGCTCCGGGAACGCCGAGTCGTCGGCCAGCACGCTGATCGGCATCTCGTGGCGGGCGATCGCGGCGGCCACGGCATCGTTGCTGCCCACGTGGCCGACGACGAAGATCATGCCGCCCCCGCTTGGGCGCCTCGCGCCACAGCCGCTTGAACTCGACCACGTCGAGGTCCGGGACCATGGCGGCGCGCTCCTCGGGCGAGTCCGTCGGCAGGCGCATCAACTCGACGAGGTAGCGGCCATAGCCGTAGTAGGCCCGCAGGGCCATCGAGCGGACCCTGGGGTGGTCCGGTGGCAGCCCCAGCACGTGCCCGAAGTTGCGATTGGACCAGCGCCGCTTGGTCGGCCAGGCGAGGTAGGACAGCTGCGAGGCGCGACCGATCAAGGTCGCGGCGGGCTTCGGCGGGACGGTCGCCAGGATCCAGGAGATCGCTCGATAGCCGACGAGGGCCGCGCGCTCGACGATGCGCGGGCTCGCGCCGCCGCGCCGGTGCGGTGCCTCCAGGCGGCGGTCGGAGACCTTCTTGTCGGCCCGTGGCGGCTCGGCCAGCGGCCGGTCCTCGACCGTCACAGCCCCGCGGTGGTCGCGACCTTGGCCGGGGTCTTGGCCGGGCTTCCGGCCAGCTTGCGGAGCTTGCGCTTCTCGGGCTTCTCGGTCCCGACGAGCGTCTCGTTGTCGTCGCCGCGGATGAACGCCTCGACCCGGTTGTACGCGATGTCGTCGTGGATCTGGTGGGGCGGGCTCTTCATGAAGTACGAGGACGGCGCCACGAGCGTGCCCTTGAGACCGCGGTCCAGGCCGAGCTTGAGGCAGCGGATCGCGTCGGTGATGACGCCCGCGCTGTTGGGGCTGTCCCAGACCTCGAGCTTGAGCTCCGCGTTGAGCGGCACGTCGCCGAAGGTCGTGCCCTCCATCCGGATGTAGCACCACTTGCGGTCCTCGAGCCACGGGACGTGGTCGCTCGGCCCGACGTGGACGTTGTCGGGGTCCATCTCGTAGTCGAGCATCGAGGTGACCGCGTTCGTCTTCGAGATCTTCTTGGACTCGAGGCGCTCGCGCTCGAGCATGTTCAGGAAGTCGGTGTTGCCGCCGAAGTTCAGCTGGTACGTGCGGTCCAGGCGGACACCGCGATCCATGAACAGGCGGGTCAGCACGCGGTGGCTGATCGTGGCGCCGACCTGGCTCTTGATGTCGTCGCCGATGACCGGCAGACCGGCTTCCGCGAACCGGCGCTGCCAGTACGGCTCGCGCCCGATGAAGACCGGGATCGCGTTGACGAACCCGACGCCGGCCTGGAGGGCCTGCTCGGCGTACCACTTGGTCGCCTGCTCGCTGCCGACCGGCAGGTAGGAGACCATGACGTCGACCTCGCGCTCCTTGAGGATGCCGACGATGTCGGCCGTCGGGCCGGGCGCCTTCTCGATGATCTCGCTCAGGTACTTGCCGAGGCCGTCGTGGGTCATGCCGCGCTCGACCGTGACGCCGGTGTGCCCGACCTTGTGGAAGGTGTAGGTGTTGTTCGGCTTCGTGTAGATCGCCTCGGACAGGTCCTTGCCGACCTTGTTCTTGTCGATGTCGAAGGCGGCGACGAAGTCGATGTCGCGGACGTGGTAGCCGCCGAGATCGACGTGCATCAGACCCGGGATGAAGTCGTCGGCGTTCGCGTTCTCGTAGTAGTAGCGGCCCTGGACGAGGCTGCTCGCGCAGTTGCCGACACCGACGATGGCGACCCGGATCTTGCCGTCGCCGCGGCGCCCGGCGCCCGCCCACGTGTTGGACGGCTTGGAGCCGTTCTTGCCGTTGCCGTTGGTTCCGTTCTTGCTCACGTGTCGTTCTCTCCGTTGCTGGCCGGGGTGCCGGCATCTCGGGTGGTGGACTGTCTCTTGGCTTGGGCGCGGACATGGAGGATCCGCTGGATGACGGTGATGGTGGCGCCGATGGCGATGATCCCCAGGGCGATGAACAGGACCAGGACGCCCGGCGCCATGGCGCCGCCGCCGGCTCCCTCGCCGGCCGCGGTCGGCGTCGTGCCGAGCAACCCCGCGAGGATGAGCCCGAGGCTCAGGATGACGAGCCGGATCTCGCGCGGCATCAGCCCGACGGCGGCCATGCCGGTCCCCTCGGTGAATCCGAGGCCTTCCGACTTGGCCCGCGCGTAGCTGACCATGACGGCCGAGCCGAGGGCGGCGGCGGCCAGGAGCGGGCCATCGGCCACGCCCACGGCCTGGAGGCCGGCCACGATGCCGACATAGACGACGACCTCGCCGGCCCGATCGAACACGCTGTCCATGAAGGCGCCGAGTGGGCTGACCTTGCCGGTCGCACGGGCGAGCGTGCCGTCGAACATGTCGAAAGCGCCGCCGACGAAGACGACGATCCCGCCGACGAGCCAGAGCTGCATGGCGAGCAGGACGGCGCCGACCACGGTGATCCCGAACCCGATGAGGGTCAGGGCGTCGGGCGTCAGGCCGGCACGGCCCATCGCCAGGGCCAGGGGAACGAACGCGTTCTTGAACCGGGACCGGGTTTCGTTCGAGATGGTCATCCGGCGGCTGCCCGGCTCGCGATGCCCAGGACTGCGCGTTCGCGCTCAGCGACTTCGCCAAACGCCTCGGGGCGAAGCGTACAGATCGTTTCGCGGCCGACGCGGCGTGTGGCGACGAGACCGGCGACACGGAGTCGCTTCAGGTGGTGGCTGACCAGGGGCTGGCTGAGGCCCACGTGCGCGATGAGCTCGGCAACGCTGGACTCGCCTTCCGCCAGGCGGCGGACGATGCGCAGCCGATTCACGTCGGCGAGGGCCTTGTGGAAGGTGCGCAGCTCGCGCAGGTCTTCGGGCTGCACGACGATCGAGGCGATCGTGGTGCGAAAGCGGGCGGGGGTCGGCAAGGGCGGTGGTTCTCCGAGGCCGGGGGGCGAGTCGCGGAAGAGGTCCGCGGACGACGCATCAACGCCGGTTGATATCAACGGATGTTGATGCAATGGTGCGCTCGTGTCAAGCCGATGTGTTCAGATAGCCCCTTGCCAACGGCCAGTTGATGCATATACTGAACTACATGGTTCAGTATCAGTCTCATTTCGACACTTCGTTCGCGGCCCTGTCCGACGCGACACGGCGCGGCGTGCTCGAACAGCTGGTGCAGTCGGACGCGTCGATCACGCAACTCGCCGACCGCTTCGGCATGACGCTCACCGGCATGAAAAAGCATGTGAGCGTGCTGGAGCAGGCGGGCCTCGTCGCCACCCGGAAGGTCGGTCGTGTCCGCACCTGCCGGCTGGGTGCACGCACCCTGGCCGACGAGGCAGCCTGGATCGAACGCTATCGCCAACGCTGGGCCGAACGTTTCAACGCGCTCGACACGATCGTCGAAGAACTCAAGCAACAGGAGGAAGCCGATGGACGCGAAACTGGCGAATGACCCCGCCGACATCAAGGACGGCACCACGACGGAGCGCACCTCCGACCGCGAACTGGTCGTCACCCGCACCTTCAACGCCCCGGTCCACCTGGTCTTCAAGGCCTGGACCACGCCCGAACTGCTGATGCGCTGGTGGGCGCCCGAATCCTTCGGCATCAACCTCGTCGGCATCGAGGTCGATGCCCGCACCGGCGGGCGCTACCGCTTCGTCTTCGACGTGCCCGGTCAGCCCGAGCCCATGGCCTTTATCGGCAAATATCTCGAAGTGACGCCGCCCAAGCGCCTCGTCTGGACCAACGAGGAGACCGACGACGGCTCGGTCACCACCGCCACGTTCGAGGAAAGGGACGGCAAGACCCACCTCGTGCTCCACGACCTGTATCCCAGCAAGGACGCCCTCGACGCCGCCCTCGCCTCGGAAAGCACCGGCGGCTGGCCCGAGCAGTTCGACCAGCTCGACGTGGTGCTGGCCAGCGCCGAATGATCACCGAACTGTTTACCGGCGTGTGGCACAGTCCCGGCCTCGGCCCGGACATGAACCTCAGGTTGGCGACACGATGATCGGGCGGACCAATTCATCCGTCCGTGCGGGTAGCATCAGCCGATGCAGTCCTCCCCATCCCCCGGTCGTCCCCGCGCGGGCGCGATCCTCCTGATCGGCACGCTCCTGCTTGCCGCCTCCTCCGGCGGGACCCCTTCAACCACGGCGGTGTCGGCGACCACGCCGGCAAGCCCAGATACCGATCCGACCGGACCGGCGACCGGTACCACCAAGGTCGAGAAGGGCGGCTGGTGGGGGAGCAACGAGTTCGTGGCGCGCTCGGCCTACCGGCACTACGAGGACCCACCGACGTACGGCGACAAGCACATCGGCTTCCGGGTCGCCTCGCAGTGACCGGGACGCCCGAGCGGATGGACCGCCGTTCGGCGTACGCGCTGCTCGCGGTGTTCGGTGCCGGGGTGTTCCTCGCGGGCCTGGAGCTGATGATCACGGCGGTCGCGCTGCCATCGATCCTGGCCGACCTCGTCGACGCGGACGGGACCTCGGCCTGGATCGAGTTGCGCAAGGCGAGCTGGATCATCAACGGCTACCTGCTCGTGTACATCCTGATGATGCCGCTCGCCGGCCGGATGGCCGACCTGTGGGGGGCCCGACGCCCATTCATCGCAGGGCTCGCGATCTTCACGGTCGGCAGCGCGCTCGCCGGCATGGCCCAGGACCTCGACCAGCTGATCGCCGCGCGGCTCGTCCAGGCGGTGGGGGGCGGCATCCTCGTCCCGGTCGGTACCGCAGCAGCGGCCCACCTCTTCGCGGGCGCGGCCCGGCCGCGGGCGCTCGGGGTCATCGGCGCCCTCACGTTCCTCGGCATGGCCGCCGGGCCGTTCCTCGGGGCCGCCATCCTCTCGGCGGTGCACCCCGAGGAGGCCCTGATCCGGGCCGGCCTCGCCAACTCGGCGATCACCGACATCGCCAGCCCGGCGTGGCGCTGGATCTTCTACATCAACGTGCCGGTCGGCCTCGTCGGGATCGTCCTCGCATGGGCCGTCGGCGCGGGCTGGGACACGCCCAGGCGGGCCGGCCGGATAGACGTCGTGGGCGCCGCGCTCTTCGGGATCGCGTTGGCCGCGGGCTTGATCGCGCTGACCCTGCTGGGCGCGACCTCGATCGCCGGCACGGACCTGGACCCAGGGACCGTCTCGGCCGGTCTGGGCGTTCTCGCCGTCGCGGCCACGCTGCTCGCCATCGCTCGCGCGCTGCGCACGGACGACCCGTTCCTCGACGTCCGCCTGTTCCGCAGCCGCTCGTTCAGCGCGGCCTCCCTCGTGTCGCTCCTGACCGGGTACGCGTTCGCCACCGCGATCATCGGTGGGGCCGTGTTCGTCGATCGCGTGCTGTATGGCGGTCCGGACGAGCAGCGTCTGGCACTCGGCTCGCTGGCCGCGGCGACCGCGGTCGGGGCGCTCGTGTCCGGGTTCGCGGTCCGGATCGCGAGCTACCGCGTCGTCACCCTCCTCGGGCTCGCGTTGAGCGTCGCCGGACTGGCCGCGATGGCCGCGTGGGACCCGACGACGGACATCCGCGCCGCCGCGCTGGGCCTGGGCGTCTTCGGCTTCGGGTTCGGCCTGTCGGTGACGCCCCGTTCCACGGCCGCGGTCGAAGCCGCCGGCCGAGCCGCATTCGGAGTTGCCTCGTCGGTCGTCACGGTCGCCCGCATGCTCGGCATGGCGATCGGGCTCGCCGTGCTGACCGCGTACGGGTCGACCACGATCGATCGGCTCTCGGCCGACATCTACGCGACGCCCGACGCATATCTCGCGTTCATCCCCGAGAACCTCCGCGACCGGCCGCTGCGCGACCCGCTGGTCGTGGAGGCGCTCGAGTCGTGGGCCTCGCGGGAGGCCGCCTCCATCATGGTCGGGCTGTTCGTGATCGCGGCGGTCGTGACGGTCGCGGCGGTTCCGCCCGCGCTGGCCCTCGGCGGCGCGAGCCGCCGCCGGGCCGCGGCGGAGGGTGACCCCCAGCGGCACGATGACCCGCGTATGCTCACGAGCGATGGCAGCAAGGACCCCGGCGTCATCCTCTGATCGCCCGACCGGCCGCGCCGGCGAGCCGGTCGCCCGTCACCGCCCTCCGGTCGCCGACCACGGCCCCGGCACGGTGCGGGTCGCCGCGTCCGTCGAGGGCAAGGCCGAGGAATGGGAGGGCACGACCGCCCTCGCCAAGCTGCCCGAGCTGCTGCGCCACGCCGACGCGTCGGTGTGGGTGGACCTGAGCGGCCCGTCCGACGACCAGGTCCAGCAGGTCGGCGCGCTCCTCGCGCTCCATCCGCTGATCGTCGAGGACATCCTCGAGGGCAACCAGCGTGCCAAGATCGAGCTGACCGACGGCGTCGTCCACATCGTGATGTTCGACCTCGAATACACCGACGAGGTCGTCATCACCGAGATCGACCTCGTGCTCGGGCTCGGGTTCCTGCTGACCGCGCACGATCGGACGTGGGATCCGCGCGCATCCCACCACCTGCGCTCCGGGGTCGGGCCGATCCTGAAGCACGGACCGGACCACCTGCTGTGGGCGATCTGCGACGACCTGGTCGACAGCTACTTCCCGTTCGCGGACCGGATCGGCGATGCGATCGACGAGGTCCTGGACGAGGTCGTCCTCACGGCCAACCCCGATGCGCTCCAGCGCCTGTTCCACCTCAAGCGCAAGCTCATCGAGGTGCGTCGGCACGTGGGACCCGTGCGCGAGGTCTTCAACCAGCTGACGAACCGCGAGACGCCGCTCATCGACACCGAGGAGATCGTCTACTTCCGCGACATCTACGACCACATCATCCGCTTGACCGACGAGCTCGACAACTACCGCGAGCTCGCCGCGGCCACCCTCGACGTCTACCTGACCCAGGTCAACAACAACCTCTCGGTCATCATGAAGCGGCTGACCGGCGTGACGGTCATCCTGGCGGGCATCGGGGCGGTGGGCGGCCTGTTCGGGATGAGCGAGGCGACCAACGCCGGCGGGTTCTGGGTCGTCACCGGTGCCACGATCGCCGGGGCGACCGGCCTCGCGCTGTACCTGCGGCGGATCGGCTGGATCTAGGCTCCCGGTCCGTCAGCAGGCCCGCGGCCGGGCCTTCGGGTGGGCGTCGGCCGGATCGGCGGGTCCGCTGGACAGCGGCTTCGCGATGACCTGGGTCTTGCCGGGTGTGCCACTCGGGCCTTCCGAGGTCTGGAGCCACAGCTCCTCGGTGTCGGCGGCGATCGCGTCCTCGAGGTCGGTCTGGCCACGCCGGACCTCGACGATCTCGTAGAGGAAGAGCTGGTCGTCGCTCGTCCAGACCTCGACGACGCTGCCGCGCTGGTCGGGGGCCTTGGTCTTGAGCAGCGGCTCGAACATGCCGGGTCTGGCGTGCGCGAACAGGTAGATCGCCCGACCCTGCCCGGGCTGGTACAGCTCCTTGATGTACATCGCGACGTCGCACGGCGGATAGCCGGCCGGACCCTTGATGACCGGCATGTCGATGTCGAGCGCGGCGATCCGGACGCGCGTGGCGACCCGGTTCGGGGTCGGGGCTCGCCGTCGGGGGTGCCGGTGTCGGCGTTCCGATCGGCGGGAGCGTGACCTTCGGAGTCGGCGTCGGGGTCGCCACCGCGGTCGGTCGTGGCGTGGGGGTGGCGACCGGCTCGGCCGCGACCGGGACCGTGTAGGTCAGCAGGCCCGCCGCGAGCAGCGTGACGCCACCCGCGGTCAGCAACGCGGGCAGCAATCGGGTGCGGAAGAAATCGAATCGGTTGGCCATGCGAGCGGAAGCGTAGCCGCAGCATCATCGTCACGCTTCCGACCGTCGGTACTGGTACCCTCCGCGCGATCATGTGGCCACGCTTGTCGATCATCGCCGGCCTGCTCGCCGGCGTCGCCGTCGCGGTGCTGGTGCTCGGGGGGATCCTCGCCTTCGCCCCCGAGCCCGGCTCTGCGGCCACGCCCGTGCCCGTGCCATCCGTGTCGATTCCCGATCCTCTCCCCGTCGCCCGCGCGCGTGTCGCCGTCGCCGAGCGCGTCCGGTTCGGGTGGGTCGCCGACCGCCGCGGCTTCGGGCTCCGGGTCGGCGGGCCTGTTCCATATCGGTGAGCCGGCCCCCGCGCTGGCCGTCGCCCAGGTCGGCGGTGGCACGATCGACCTCGCGAACCTGCGCGGGAAAGCCGGTCTGGGTCAACTTCATGGGGACCTACTGCCCGCCGTGTCTCGACGAGTTCCCGCTCATGAACGGCTTCGCGGCCCGCTACGCCGACGACGGCCTCGTCGTGCTGGCGATCGACGTCAAGGAGGAGGAAGGCGCCGTCGCGGCATTCGCCGAGAGCCTGTCGGCCACGTTCCCCATCGGACTCGACAGCGACGGCTCCGCGCAGACGCGCTGGGGGGCCCTCGCGCTGCCTGTGCACTTCTGGATCGACAAGGACGGGATCATCCGCGACGGAGCGCTCGGCGGGATCGGGCCGGACATCATGGCCCGCGGCCTGTCGGCGATCATGCCGGGCGTCGACGTCACGCCGTGACCGCGGCCGACGGGCCGCCGTCGCTCTCGTCGGCGGCCGAGGTCGCCCGAGCGCTGGACCGCCTCGCAGCCGCTCCGCCTCCCTTGCTGGTCGTCGCCGATTTCGACGGAACCCTGGCGGTCGGGGCGCGCGATCCTGCGATCGCGCGCATCGAGCCCGTCGCGCAGCGCGGCCTGCGGGCACTCGCGCGGGTGGCGACCGAACGACCGGGGCGCGTCCACGTCGCCGTCCTGACCGGGCGAGTCGTGTCGGACGTGGCGGCCCGTGTCCGGGTCGGTGGCGTGGAGTACCTGGGCGACCACGGCCTCGAGCACGGCACGCTCGCGCGCGGGGCGCGGGCGGAGCACCTGCGCGTGGTCACCGATCGGGCCTTCGACGGCCATCGCCACTCGGCGGCGAGCCTGGCCGACGCCGTCACGGTGGAGCTGGGGTCGCCGCCCTGGCTGTTCGTTGAGCGCAAGGGCCCGTCGGTGGCGTTCCACGTTCGCCAGGCCGACGATGTCGCCGCGGCCCGCGCGGCCGTGGTCGCCGCGATCGCCACGGTCGAAACGCGTGAGGGACTGCGCGACCACGGCCTCGCCCATTACCGTGGCCGGTCGGTCGTCGACCTGCGACCGGCCGAGGCCGGCGGCAAGCGCGAAGCGGTCGAGCGATTGCTCGAGCGACACCGTCCGGGTGCCGTGGTCGCCCTGGGCGACGAGTTGAGCGACGTGGACGCGTTCGAGGCCGTGATCGCGGCTCGGGGAGCCGATGCGGCCATGGCCGCGACGACGGTCGCCGTCCACGGTGCCACAAGACCAGCCCCCGACGAGCTGCTCCAGGGTGCCGACCTGTGTCTCGGCTCGCCGCGCGAGGTCGGTCGGCTGCTCCTCGCGCTGGCGCGACGCCTGTAGCGGGCCGCCGGAGCGGCCACGGCCGCAGCTCAGGTCCCGGCGATGCCCGCGGTGCCCAGGAGCGCCTGTGCGGCCTGGTCGACGATCCCGAGCAGCGCGGTCGGGAACAAACCCAGGAGGATCGTCAGGACGGTCGCCGCCGCGAGGCCACCCCACATGAGTGCCCCGTGGCGAAGCGCTGGGGCATCGCTCGCGGGATCGCGCATGAACATGTACACGACGATGCGCAGGTAGTAGAAGGCAGCGACGGCGGCGTTGAGGACCACGAGCACCGCGAGCCACGTCAGCGTCCCGCCGGCCTGCACCGCGGCCACGATGATCTCGTACTTGGCGAAGAACCCGGCGGTGGGCGGGATCCCGATCAGCGACAGCAGGAACAGCGTCATGAGCACGGTCAGGAGTGGCTCGCGCCGGCCGAGCCCGGCGAACGTGTCGAGCTGGGAGGTCACCCCCGCGCGCTTCTGGAGCGCGGCGATCACCGCGAACGCCCCGAGGTTCATGAACGCGTAGGCCGCGAGGTAGAACAGCAGGCCCGACAGGCCCTGCAGCTGGCCGGCGCCGTACGCCGCGAGGCCCACGAGCATGTATCCGGTGTGCGCGATGGAGCTGTAGCCGAGCATCCGCTTGACGTTGTCCTGCGTGAGCGCCACGAGGTTGCCCAGCGTCATCGTGAAGGCGGCGAGCACGATGATGACCGGGAGCCACACGTCGGCGAGGGGTCCGAGGGCCTCGACGAAGAGCCGCAGGATCAGGGCGAACGCGCCGATCTTCGGGCCTACCGAGAGATACCCGGTCACGGGCGTCGGCGAGCCCTGGTACGCGTCCGGTGTCCAGTAATGGAAGGGCACGGCCGCGATCTTGAACGCGACACCCGTCGTCATGAACGCGAGACCCATCGCCAGGCCGGCGGATAGCGGCGCCTCACCCGCGACGATCTCCGCGAGCCTTGCCGCGATTCCGTCCGGACCGGCCACGAGCGTCGTTCCAGTCAGGCCCCACACGAACGCCAGCCCGAAGAGGAAGATCGCCGAGCTGAACGAGCCCAGCAGGAAGTACTTGATCGCGCCCTCGGTCGAGTAGCCATCGGTCTTGTGGTAGCCGGCGAGCAGGTAGCCCGGGAGGACCATGAGCTCGAGGCCCAGGAAGAGCAGCAGCAGGTCGGTGGAGCCGGCGAGCAGCATGGCGCCGCTCATCGCGAAGATCAGCACGGTCGCGAACTCCGCCACGGGGAGGCCGCGCGGCAGGAGGTAGTCGGGCGCGAACAGGATCGTCATCACGACGACGGCGATGAACAGGATGTCGAGGAACGTGGTCAACGGGTCGACGGTGTACGAGCCGCCGAAGGCCGTCGCCTCCGTGCCGCCGACCGAGAGCGTGACGATCGCCGTCAGGGCGAGGCCGATGAGCGCGGTCGCGACGGCCGGGCCGGATCGGCCGGGCCGGATCAGGTCAACGACGAGCACCGCGGCGGCCGTCAGCACGGCCGCGATGAGCGGGGAGATCGTGACGAAGTCCTGGGCGATCAATGGGCCGCCCCGCCTTCGGCGGCCACCGTCCCGGCAGGCTCCGACCGACCCGGTCGCAAGGCGAACGCGATCCGGGCGATCACCGCCAGCACGACGATCGCGACACCGATCAGCACGAAGTTCGGCTCGACCGCCAGCGGCGCGCCGGTCGACGCGGCACCGAGCGTCTCACGCACCGTCCCCCGCACGAGATCGAGCAGCAGCCCGGGCTGCAAGCCGAAGATGACGATCAGCGTTGCCAGAGGCACGAGCGTCAGGGTCTCGATCGGGGTCATGTCCGCCAGGTGATGCCCAAGACCCGCGATGAACTCGGACACCTCGCCGAACACGATCCGCCCGTACATGTACAGCAGATACCCGGCGGCGAGGACCATCACGAAGGCCGCGATGGTTGCCGCCAGCGGGCTGACCTCGAAGGTCCCGACCAGCGTGAGGAACTCCCCGACGAAGCCCGACAGGCCAGGCAGCCCGCCCGAGGCGAAGACGAAGAATCCGAACACGGCGGCCCATACCGGCATCCGCGCCGCCAGCCCACCCATCTTCGCGATCGTCCGGTCGTGGGTCCGCTCGTAGATGACCCCGACCAGCAGGAACAGGCCGCCCGTGATCAGGCCGTGGTTGATCATCTGGAGGATCGCGCCCTGGACGCCCTGCTCGGTGAACACGAACAGGCCAAGCGTCACGAACCCCATGTGGCTGACCGAAGAGAACGCCACGAGGCGTTTGAGATCCGGTTGGACGAGCGCCACGATCGCGCCGTAGATGATCGCGATCAGCGAGAGCACGATGACGACCGGCGCGAACGTCAGGGCCGCGTCCGGGAACAGCGGCACCGCGAACCGGATCAACCCGTACGCGCCGAGCTTGAGCATGATCGCGGCCAGGATCACCGAGCCCGCGGTCGGCGCCTCGGTGTGGGCGTCGGGCAGCCATGTGTGGAACGGGAACATGGGGACCTTGATGGCGAACGCCAGGAAGAAGGCCAGGAACGCACCGACCTGGAGGGCCGGCGAGAAGCCGCCTTCACCGGCAAAGGCGCGCAGGGTCTCGAAGTCGAAGGCGCCGACCCACGAGCCGCCGTTGGCCGCCTGGTAGGCGAACGCCGTCGCCAGGATGGCCACGAGCATCAGCAACGAGCCGACGAGGGTGTACAGGACGAACTTGATCGTGGCGTAGATCCGGTTCGCGCCGCCCCAGATGCCGATGATCAGGTACATCGGGACCAGGACGATCTCCCAGAAGATGTAGAACAGGAACAGGTCCAGGGCGAGGAACACGCCGATCATCCCGACCTCGAGGACCAGGAAGCTGATCATGTATTCCTTGATGCGGGTCTGGATGGGGTTCCAGCTCGCGAGGATGGAGATCCAGGTCAGCGTGGTCGTCAGCACCACGAGCGCGGCCGATAGCCCGTCCACGCCGAGCTTGTACTGGATGCCGAAGACCGGGATCCAGTCGTACGCCTCGACGTACAGGAACTGCGCACCCAGCCGCCCGGGCAGGTAGCCGATCAGCAGGAGCAGCGAGACCACCCACGTCACGAGCGCGAACCCGAGGGCGACCTGCCGGGTGAGCGTGGACGGCAGGATCGCCACCACCAACGCCCCGATCAGGGGCAGGAACGTGACCAGGCTCAGGATCGGGAACGCGTCGAGCGTCATCGCGGGTTCCCCACGAGGATCAGGTAGGAGCCGGCCATGACGATCAGGCCCAGGGCGATGCCAAGCGCGTAGTTCTGGACCCGACCGGTCTGGACGCGCCGCAACCCGCGGCCGGCGCCGACCGTGGCCCGTCCGACGTCATTGACCGTCCCGTCGACGACCTCGCGATCGAACCACCACATGGCGGCCGCGATACGACCGCCGATGACGATGAACAGCAGGTGGTAGAGCTCATCGAACCACCACTTGTTGAGCGATGCTCGGTACAGGAACGACAGGCCCGGACGCGAGCTGATCTCGCGCACCCGCTCGGGCCGGGCAGGCAGGCGCAACGCGCCGACGTCGGCTCCGAACAGGCGCCAGGCCAGGGCCACGCCGACCGCCGCGACCGTGACGCTCGCGAGGATCAGGACGCCGTCGATGCCGAACAGCGCGTACGGCTCGTGCGGGAGGTGGAGCAGCTCGTCGGTCGAGTGGTGGAAGACCGGTTCCAGCCAGTGATGCAGGGTGCTGGCGCCCAGCGGAAGCCCCAGGGCCAGGCCCAGGAAGATCGACGGGATCGCCAGGAGGATCAGCGGGACGGTCATCACGCGCGGTGACTCGTGGATGCGGTCCCAGATCTCCCGGGGGCCGCGGAACGCGCCCCAGAACGTCATCCCCATCAGCCGGAACATGTAGAACGCGGTCAGGAACGCGACGAACAGGCCGATCCCCCAGACCCAGTAGAAGCCGAACTTGAAGGCCTCACCCAGGATCTCGTCCTTGCTGAAGAAGCCAGCCAGCGGCGGGATGCCGGAGATCGCGATGGAGCCGATGAACATCGTCGCGTAGGTGATCGGGATCTTCGCGGCGAGGCCGCCCATCTTGCGCATGTCCTGCTCTTCGTGGACCGCGTGGATGACCGACCCGGAACCCAGGAACAGCAGGCCCTTGAAGAAGCCGTGGGTCATGAGGTGGAAGATCGCCGCAGTGAACGCCCCCACCCCGAGGGCCGCGAACATGTAGCCGAGCTGGCTCAACGTCGAGTAGGCGAGGACGCGCTTGATGTCGGTCTGGGTCATGGCGATCGACGCCGCGAGGATGGCCGTGAAGATGCCGATCGCGGCGACGATGACCATCGCGTCGGGCGCCGAGGCGAACAGCTCGTTCGCCCGGGCGACCAGGTAGACGCCGGCGTTGACCATGGTGGCGGCATGGATGAGCGCCGACACGGGTGTCGGGCCTTCCATCGCGTCGGGCAGCCAGACGTGGAGCGGGAACTGGGCGCTCTTGCCCATCGCGCCCGCGAACACGAGCAGCGCGGTGGCGAACAGCGGGATCGGGTTGGCGTCGCCGGCCTCGAGCATCGTGTGGATCGACTCGCGGATGTTCAGCGTCGCTTCCCCGACGGCGCCCGTGTTGACCCAGATGGCCATGATCCCGAGCGCGAAGCCGATGTCGCCGACGCGATTGACGATGAACGCCTTCTTGGCCGCCAGGGCCGCCGATCGCTTGCGGTACCAGAAGCCGATGAGCAGGTAGCTGCACAGGCCGACCAGCTCCCACGCAACGAACACCACCAGCCACGAGTCCGCCAGGACCAGCAGCAGCATCGAGAACATGAACAGGTTCAGGTAGGCGAAGAAGCGCCAGTAGCCCGGGTCGTGGCTCATGTAGCCGACCGAGTAGATGTGGACGAGCAGGCCGATCGTCGTGACCACGATCAGCAGGCACGCCGTCAGCGAGTCGACGACGAAGCCGACTTCGACGACGAATTCGCCGGCCGGGATCCAGGTGAACCAGTGGATGGCGTAGCCGTGCGCCTCCTCCGAGCCCTCCAGCAGCGGCGCCGCTCCGGTCAGGACCTGGAAGGCCAGGGCCATCGCGATGACCCACGCGCCGAAGATCGACGAGCACCGGGATCCAGTGCGCCTGCTTGCCCAGCCGCCGTCCGACCAACGCCGTGAACGCGAACCCCGCGATCGGCAGGATGACGAGGAGCGGGATCAGCGTTTCGAGGCTCACCGCGACATCGCGTCGTATTCGTCGACCAAAGGCGTTTTCTTGTTGCGGTAGATCGCGATGACGATGGCCAGCCCGACCGTGGCCTCGGCGGCGGCCACCGCCATGACCATCAGGGCGATGACCGAGCCCTGCGCCTGCGCGTCGGTGGCCGGACTGAACGCCGCGAAGGCCACGATCGCGAGGTTGACGGCGTTGAGCATCAGCTCGATCGACATCAGCATGCTGATCGCGTTGCGCCGGGCCAGGAAGCCGAAGGAGCCGATGGCGAAGAGGATCCCGGACAGGATCAGGTAGGCATCGAGGCTGTCGCTCATGGCGGGCCGCCCGGCTCGCGCTTGGCCAGGAACACGCCACCGATCACGGCGGCGAGCAGCAGCACGCTCACGATCTCGAACGGGAAGACGAACTGCTCGAACAGCACCTCCGACATGCGGCTCGTGGCGAGGCGCACGCGCTCGGTCAGCTCACCCCAGTCCGTCGCGGCCACGGCCAGCGCGATGAGGATCGCGACCACGACGGCCGCGATCGCCGCCGGCACGGCCTGGGTCTGGAAGACCAGCCGGCTCGGGGCGTCCTTGGTCTGGGTCAGCATGATCGCGAAGAGGATCAGCACGCTGATCGCCCCGATGTAGACGATGACCTGCGCGGCCCCGAGCAGCGGGGCCCCCATCAGCACGTAGATCCCGGCCAGGGCCAGGAAGCACACGATCATCGCGAGGCCGCAGCGGATGATGTCGCGCATCGTCACGACCAGGAGCCCGGAGCCCAGCATCACGGCCGAGAGGATCCAGAAGAGGGCGTCGTCCCAGTCCTGGCCCAGCACGACCAGCATGAGGGCCGCGATGCCGAGGACGGCGCCCATGACGACGAGCGCGATGAGGATCGGGACGAGCTTCGCGAGCACCGTCCGGCCTACTCGTGCCCGCCCGGACCGAGGGCCGCGACCGCACCGTGATCGTGGCCGTGGTCGTGCCCGTTGCCCCCGTGCCCGTTCCCGCCGGGGCCGATCGCGCCCGGCGTCGGCACGCCCGAGATCGTCGGTGGCAGCATCGGCAGCATCCGTCCCGGGTCGATGATCCGGCCCTCGGCCGCCGCCCGGGTCGCCCAGTCGCGCTCGCGCCGGATGTAGGTGACCTCGGTCTCGCGGTCGATGGCCGCGAGCGCCATCAGGTCGATGTTCGGCTCCGCGCGGCCGGTGTGTGCGAGCTCGAAGTCGGCGCCGTCGCGCAGCGCGTCGTACGGGCAGGCGTCGACGCAGATCCCGCACAGGATGCAGCGGCTCTCGTCGACCTCGTACTTCTCGAGCACCCGCGGTTTCGGCATCAGCGCGCCGGTCGGGCACGTCTCGGCGCAGCGCCCGCAGGACACGCACGGGGTGTCGTTGAGGCTCATGTCGAGCGGCGTCGTGACGAGCGTGTCGAAGCCGATGCGCATGAAGTCGTAGCACGCCGCGCCGACCACCTCGGCGCACACGTTCGCGCACCGCCCGCAGTCGATGCAGCGGGACGGCTCGCGCAGGATGAACGCGTGCGAATCGTCGCGGATGTAGTCGTGGTTGATGCCGGTGAACCGGTTCTCCGTCACCGACCGGTAGCCCGCACCCTGGTGGTGCTGCGGCTCCAGGGTCTTGAGCGTCGTCCCGTACTCGATGCCGAGCCGTCGCAGGTCGCAGAAGCCGATCGCCTCGCACGTGCACTGGAGGCAGCGGGTCGACTCGGCGACGGCCGCCTCGGGCGTGTACGGCAGCTCGTACTCGATGTAGCTGTGGTTGCGCTGCTCGGCCGGCAGCGCCTGCATCCGGTAGCGCGGATTCCTTCATCTCGGCCGTGAACGGCACGATCGAGAGGAACTCCGGCTGCGGCTCGGCCAGCGTCTGGCGGGTGCGGATCGCGTCGAGATCCATGCCCTTGAGGAACGCGTCGACGGCATACGCCGCGCGCCGCCCCTCGGCGATGGCCTCGACCACCGTCGCCGCGCCGATCCGCACGTCGCCGGTGGCGAAGACGCCGGGACGACCGGTCGAGAACGTGACGGAGTCGGCCTTGAGGCGTCGCTGCTTGGTGGCCTCGGGCCCCTCGTTGCCGGGCTGGACCAGCCAATCGAGCTCGGGTCCCTGGCCGATGGCCAACAGCACGCGGTCGCACGGGATCGTGAACTCCGTCCCGGACGCCGGCTCCGGCCGGCGGCGGCCGGACGCGTCGGGCTCGCCGAGCTGCATCCGGATGAACTCGACGCCCGTCACCTTGCCGGTCTTCTCGTCCGTGATGACGCGCGTCGGCCCGGCCTGGAAGATGGCGGTGACGCCTTCCTCGATGGCCTCGTGGACCTCGTCGGCCGCCGGCATGTCCTTCATGTCGCGGCGGTAGACGAGCGTGACCTCGCCGGCGCCCTGGCGGACGGACGTCCGCGAGCAGTCCATCGAGGTGAAGCCGCCGCCGATGACCACGACGCGCTTGCCGACGTGGTCCGGGATAGGGCAGGCCGAGGGTCGCCGTGCGCAGGTACTCGAGCCCGTCGATGACGCCGTCGGCGTCCTCGTTCGGGATGCCGAGCTTGTTCGTGTCGTAGCAGCCGATGGCCACGACGACCGAGTCGAAGCCCTGCATCGTCAGGTCGTCGAGCGTGAAATCGCGCCCGAGCCCGGCGTTGGTGACCATCTTCGCGCCGAGGCGCATGACCGACTCGTACTCGGCCTCGAGGACCTCGACCTTGGGCAGGCGGTACTGCGGGATGCCGTAGCGGAGCATGCCGCCGGGCGCCGGGTCGCGCTCGAAGACCGTGACGTCGTGGCCGGCGATCAGCAGGTAGTAGGCGGCGGCCATGCCGGCCGGCCCGGAGCCGATGACCGCGGCCGTGCGACCGGACTTCGACCTGCTGCTCGAACGGGACCGGCGGATCGACGCCATCGTCCAGCTGCGCCTTGAGGACCTGGTCGCCGGCGTAGCGATGCGTGTCGCGGATGGCGATCGCCTCATCGACCTCGTCGCGCCGGCAGTGCTCCTCGCACGGCGCCGGGCAGACCCGCCCGAGGACGCGAGGGGAACGGGATCGTCCGCTTGAAGATGCGCGCCGACTCGCGGAAGTTGCCCTCGGCGTTCGCCTTGAGGAAGCCCGGGATGTCGATGTGGCTCGGGCACTTGTTCTGGCAGGGCGGCAGGCAGTACGCGTTGTGGTCGCTGAAGATCAGCTCGAGGTTCGTCCGGCGCAGCCGGCGGATCGTCTCGGTCTGGGTCTGGACCTTCATCTCCGGCTCGCACGTGCGCGAGCAGGAGATCGGCGGGTGCTCCTCGCCCTCGACCTCGACGACGCACATCCGGCAGGCGCCGAAGCCCGGCAGCTTGGGCTCGTAGCAGAGCGTCGGGATCTCGATCCCGTTGTCGCGGCAGACCTCGAGGATCGTCTGGCCCTCGAAGCCCTCGACGACGCGGCCGTCGACCTCGATGCGGATGCGCGGCGTCGACTGGGGGCGCTGCGGCGACTGCGTGTCGAGCAGGCGATCGGCGAGCGACTCCGCGGACGACTCCGGGGCCGACGCCGCGGTCGTGGCGGGGCGGCCGGGTGGACGGGCCAGGGTGTCGGTCATCGGGGGGCCTCGGTCGACGCCGGCTGGGGACGGCGGGCAGGGTCGAAGTCGGACCCGAAGTATCGCATCCCGCTGGTCAGCGGGAGGGTGGCCAGCCGCTCGTGGTCGCACAGGGCGGATGCCACGATGTCGGTCGCGAGGTCGGTCGCGAGTTCCATGTCGACCGGCCGCAGCAGGCCCTCCTCGCGCCGCGCGACGATCTCGGCCAGGCGCTTGACGCCGATCCGGCACGGGATGGACTTGCCGCAGGCCTCGTTCGAGCAGAACCGGGTCAGCACGCCGACGAGCTCGAGCAGGTCGGTCCGGTCGTCGACGACCACGACGGAGCCCGATCCGAGGTGGGCACCGGCCGCGCGCAAGGGCTCGAAGTCGTAGGGCGTGTCGAGCGCATCCGGTGGCAGCAGCCCGCCCGACGGGCCGCCGATGAGCACGGCCTTCATCGACCGGCCGGCCGGCAGCTTGCCGCCGAGGGCCAGGACCTCGCGCAGCGGCGTGCCGAGCGGGACCTCCGCGACCCCGTTCTTGCCGCCGGGCGTGCGCACCTGGACGAGCACCGTGCCCGGGCTGCCGGTCGTGCCGGTCGCCCGGAACGCCGAGGCGCCCTCGCGCACGATCCAGGGCACGGCGGCCAGGGTCTGGACGTTGTGGACGAGGGTCGGGCGATCGAAGAGCCCGCGCTCGGCCGGGTGCGGTGGCCGTTGCTCGGGCTGGCCGCGCTTGCCCTCGAGCGCCTTGAGCAGGACCGTCTCCTCGCCGAGCATGTACGCGCCCTGGACCGGGCGGACCGTCATGTGGATGTCGTGTCCGGAGCCCGAGACGTCCTCGCCGACGAAGCCGGCGTCCGTCGCGGCGCCGATGGCCGCCGACAGGCGCGCGATGACGTCGGCGTCCTCCGATCGCACGGCGATGAAGGCCTCGTTCGCGCCGATCGCGTACGCCGCGATGGCCGTGCCCTCGATCACGGAGAACGGGTCCAGGAGCATCAGCGTGCGGTCCGTGTGCGAGGCCGGGTCCGCCCCGTAGCCGTTCGCGACGACGTAGCGCCGGTCGGCGTCGGTGGTGGCCGCGGTCCGCCACTTCTCGCCGGCCGGGAAGCCCGCGCCGCCGCGCCCGCGCAGCCCGGACTCGGCGATCGTCGCGATGACCGCGGTCGGGCCCAGGTCGCGGATGGCGCGGCGCAGGCCGGCGAACGCGCCCGCTGCGACGGCGGCGTCGAGATCCGTCGGGTCCTTGGCGTCGCCCGCCCGAGGAGGATCGTCGGCCAGTTGGCCGGCGTCTTCAGGATCTCGGTCATGTCAGGCCCGCGCCGGAGCGCCGGGGCGCCCGCCCCCGTCCAGCGCGGCATCGAGCGCCGCGAGATAGGTCGATTCGGCCGGCCGGTGCTCGTCCACGGCCTTCGCCTGCTCGGCGGACGCCGCCGGCTCGAAGCGCAGGTGCGCGTAGTAGCTCGCCGTGCCGTAGATCATCGCGTACCAGGCACCCGTCTCGTGGCTGATCCGCTTGAGCGCCGCCACCGGCAGGTAGCCGTAGGCCGTCTGGGTCGCCTCGAGGATGTCGAGCATCCGCGCGGGATCGTGGTCGTGCTCGTCGAGGATCGCGTCGACCTGCGCGAGGTCGACCGGCGCGAACGGCAGGTAGGCGGGATCCGGGACCGACGCGGCCGGACCGTCGCAGCGCCGATTCCTCGCGCCGCTCCCCGTAGGTCTCGGCCGCGCCCCAGTGGACGTGGTAGCGGCCGCGGGTGTCGATGCCGCCCATGTCGATGCACTCGATCGGGCAGGCCTGGGCGCACTGGAAGCACGTCTCGCACTTGAGCGTGCCCCACTCGTCGTAGAGCAGCTGGAGCCGGCCGCGGAACTTGTGCGGGACGTCCAGCCGCACCTCCGGGTACATGACCGTGACCTTGGGCTCGAAGAACCGGCGCAGCGTCAGCGCCATGCCCTTCACGATGCCGAGGCCCGGGACGAAGCTCATGCGATGCCCCTCACCGACCCACGACGACGATCGCCGCCGCGGTCACGAACAGGTTGAGCAGGGACGCCGGCAGCAGCCACTTCCAGGCGAAGTCCATCAGCTGGTCGATGCGGACGCGCGGGAGCGTGCCGCGCATCCACACGAACGTGAACACGAGCGTGTACGTCTTGAGCATGAACCAGAGGATACCGGCGACCCAGTCGAGCCCGATGTACGCCCACGCACCGAGCATCGCAACGATGAACAGGTTCGCCAGCACGAAGCCGGCGAGGAGCGCCTGCCAGCCCTTGATGCGCGAGCTCGCGATCCAGAACGGGACCGCGAAGAGGAGCGTCAGCACGACCGGGACGATCGTGGCCAGCAGCAGCAGGCCGATGCCCAGCGAGCCCGGGTCCAGCGACAGCTCGACCGGCCACGGCCACGGGAACGGCGCGTTCCAGCCGCCGAGGAACAGCGTGACGAACAGCGCCGAGACGATGAACACGTTCACGTACTCGGCGAAGAAGAAGAAGCCGAAGCGCATGCCCGAGTACTCGGTCGCGAAGCCCGCGACGATCTCGGAGTCGGCCTCGGTCAGGTCGAACGGGGTGCGGTTCGCCTCGGCGGTCGCGGCGATGAAGAAGATCAGGGCGCCGAGCGGCTGCTGGAAGACGTACCAGTCGGTGAACCAGCCCGCCTGGTTCTCGGCGATCTGGTTCAGGCTCATCGTGCCGGCCAGCAGGATCAGCCCGACGACCGACAGCACCAGCGGGATCTCGTAGCTGATGACCTGGGCCGCCGCGCGCAGGCCGCCCAGCAGCGAGTACTTGTTGTAGCTCGACCAGCCGGCCATCAGCAGCCCGACCACCGACAGCCCGCCGATCGCGAAGAAGTACAGGAGCCCGAGGTTCAGGTCCTGGCCGTACGATGCCGGGCGCGAACGGGATGACCAGCAGGGTCATGACGCTCGCGAGGTAGACGACGACCGGGGCCCAGGTGAACACGATCGGGTCCGCGCCGGTCGGGGTGAAGTCCTCCTTCATGAGGACCTTGAGCCCGTGGACCACCGACAGGAGCGACCCGAACGGCCCGACCCGGTCCGGCCCGATCCGAAGATTCATCAGGGCGATGATCTTCATCTCCATGTAGATGATCAGGAACGCGGTCGGGATCGTCATCAGCAGGACGATCGTCACGGCCACGACGAAGCGGACGATCGGCAGGTTCGCGGCGAGGATGTCGAGGATCGGCTCGCCGAACAGCACGATGCCCGCGACCAGCGCGACCGTCGCGAGCAGCAGACAGCGGCACGACCGTGAACACGATCTTGCCGGGCAGGGTCAGCCGCCCCCAGCACCTCCCGACGACGGTCATGCGGGGATCACTTGTCGACGCCGCCCATGATCGGATCGAGGCTGGCCATGACCGCCATGGTGTCGGCGATCAGGTGACCCGGGCGTCATGACGCCGACCGCCTGCAGGTGGATGAACGACGGGTCGTGGATGCGCATGCGGAAGGGCTGGTCGGTGCCGTCGCTCACGACGTACGCGGCGTACTGGCCGCGCGGGCCCTCGATGCCGGCGTAGGCGCGCCCCGGGCGCGGCCGCAGCAGACGCGGCAGCTTGGCCATGACCGGCCCGTCCGGCATCTGGTGCAGGCACTGGTCGATGATCCGCAGGCTCTGCTTGACCTCGTCCATCCGCAGCAGGTAGCGGGCCAGGCAGTCGCCCTCGCTGCGCGTCGGGATGTCGAAGTCGAGCTCCGGATAGATGCTGTACGGGTGGGCCCGGCGCACGTCGAACGGCACGCCCGTCGCGCGCAGGTTCGGGCCGGTCATGACCATCCGGAGCGCCGCCTTCGAGTCGATCGTGCCCAGGCCGCGCATGCGGCGCACGAAGATCTCGTTCTCGTTGAGGAGCGCGTTGCCCGCCTCGATCTGCTCGGTCGCGTGGCTCATCCAGTCGCCGAGCCGGCTCATGAACTCGTGGTTGAGGTCGCCGTTCACGCCGCCGATGCGGAAGTAGTTGAACAGCATCCGCTGGCCGGTCAGCGAGGCGAGCATGTCGACGATCTCGTCGCGCTCGATGAACGACCACAGGATCGGCGTCAGCCCGCCGAGGTCGAGCGCCATCCAGCCGAGGAACAGCGCGTGGCTGGCCACCCGGTTGAGCTCCGCGGACAGGACGCGGATGTACTCGGCGCGGCGCGGGACCTGGACGTCCATCAGCTTCTCGAACGCCATGACCCCGGGCCACTCGCAGAACAGCGAGCTCACGTACTCGAGCGGGTCGAGGTAGCAGATCGCCTGGTGGTAGTCGGCGTTCTCGCACAGCTTCTCGACGCCGCGGTGGAGGTAGCCCAGGACCGGATCGAGGTCGACGACCTTCTCGCCGTCGAGCTTGAGCACGACCCGGAGCACGCCGTGGGTCGACGGGTGCTGGGGACCCATGTTGATGAACATCTCGCCGTCGCCGAGCGTGTAGAACTCGGCCTCGCGCTCGGTCCGCGGCGGGTACGGCGGGACCGGCTCGAACACGCCGAGGTCGCGATCGAGCGTGACGCGCGGGTCGTCGCTCGGTCCGTCGGGCTGGGCGTGGGCGTGGGCGTCGGGGCGGGGCTTCGTCGCGGTCATGCGGGATCCTTGGACGTGATGGCCTGGTCAGGCACCGGCCCGGCGGACCGTGGCGGTCGCCGGAGCGTTGCGCGGCGTGTGGGTTCGCTCCATCGGCCGAACGCCCGCCCCGGGCGAGCGGGCGGCGTCGTCTGGCAGGAAGAAGTCCTTGCGCAAGGGGAAGCTCTGGTAGTCGGGCGGCATGTAGATGCGCCGGAGGTCGCGGTTGCCTTCGAACGTGATGCCGAACATGTCGTAGGCCTCGCGCTCCATCCACTCGGCGCCCTTCCACATGAAGGTGACCGACGGCACGCGCGGGTCGTCGCGCGACAGGCCGTCGGCGATGACCCGCAGCCAGTCCGGGGTCGTCGCGCTCCACAGGTGGTAGACGACCTGCATGACCTCGCCGGTGTCGACGCCCGCAAGGTCGGCCAGGAACTCGAAGCCGAACGCGGGCTCGTCGTGGAGCGCGGTGATGACCTGGGTGACGTCGCCCGGGCCGATGCGGATCTCGGTCTCGTCGTGTCGCTGGCGGACCGGCCCGGTCAGCTGGTCGCCGAAGCGGGCCTCCAGGCGAGCCTTGAACGCGCGGTCCATGGTCAGACCTGCTCGGGAACGGTCGGCCCGATCGCCCGGTCGGGCCAGTGCCCGCGGCGGTCCTTGACGAGCTGCTGCAGCTTCATCATCCCGTAGATGAGGCCCTCGGGGCGGGGCGGACAGCCCGGGACGTAGACGTCGACCGGCATGACCCGGTCGATGCCCTCCACCGTGGAGTAGCTCCGCTTGTAGCGCCCGCCGGAACAGGTGCAGTCGCCCATCGCCACGCACCACTTGGGCTCGGGCATCTGCTCCCACAGACGGACGAGCGGCCCGGCCATCTTGGTCGTCAGCGTGCCGGCCACGATCAGGACGTCGGCCTGGCGCGGGCTGGCCCGGAACGGGAACATGCCCCAGCGGTCCATGTCGTTCTTCGACGTCGCCGCCGACATCATCTCGATGGCGCAACAGGCGAGGCCGGACAGCAGCGGCCACAGGCTGTTCATCCGGATGAGGTCGAGCACGTAGTCGGCCTTCGTCGGGATGACCTCGAGGAAGCCGCCCCAGCGCGCATCGTCGCGTCGGCCGAGACCGCTCGCCTCGAACTCGGCGAGGTGGGTGATGTCGGTCGGGCGCCCGCCGTCGTAGGCCTCCGGATCGGCCGCCTGCCAGAGCGAGTTGGGGACGACGATCGGGACCGTCAGCGCGTCCGACGGACGGATCGCGGGCAGCCCTGGCTGCGTGGTGGCGTCGGATCCGATGGCGGTCACGTCGGCCGGCCCGGTGCCGAGGTTCTCGGCCTCGTTGGCGCCCTTCGACTTCACCGCCATGACATGGCCCCCTTGCGCCAGGCGTAGGCCAGGCCCAGCAGGAGGATGCCCACGAAGATCAGCATGCTGACCAGGCCGCCCAGCAGCAGCGAGTCGAAGGCGATCGCCCACAGGTAGATGAAGATGACTTCGATGTCGAACGCGACGAACAGCAGGGCGTAGATGTAGAACGACAGGCCGAACCGGCCATGGGTGTCGCCGTACGTGTCGATGCCCGATTCGTAGGGCAGGCCCTTGTGCACGTCGCCGCGGTTGCGGTGGGACACGAGCCACGCGGCGGCGATCGTCAGGAACACGAAGGACACGCCCGCGAAGGCGAAGCCGATGACGTACCAGATCCCGGTCAAGCCAACTCCCTTGGAGCGACGCGTGTTCCGTTCCGCGAGGATCGGATCAAGGGATCCGTCGAGGCGGCGGGCAGGGGGCGGCAAGAGTGCCACTCACGCCATGCACATTCTAGCAGCGGGCACGTGCGGACCGGGGTCGCGGAGGGCCGGCGGCGGTGGGCGGCCGGATCGACTCGAGGAGGACGTCGAACCGGCTGGTCGTCGGCCCCCGACGAGTGCGTCAGGGCCGACGAGACACCAGCCCGGGGGCGGACTGCGCCGAGCGCGCGTGCAGGATCGCATCCCGCCCCCCGGCGGTGTGGTCGCAGGGCGACCGGGTCAAGCGTGACGATGCAGGGGGCGGTGCCGCAATACGGCATGTTCCCTATTACGAACGTAAGCCGGGGAGGCTCAGCGGCGACGATCCGGGCGGGCCGGGAGGCGGTAGGAGAACAGCCCGAGCGGGCGCCTCCGTCGTCCATCGCGGGCCAGGCCCGGCCGAACGCCATCACCTGGAACCGTCCCATCGCCGCCGGGTCCAGCAGGCGCATGAGCGCGGACCGGACGAGGGTGTAGTCCTCGAAGGTCGTGGCCGGATCGGCCTGGATGGCCTGCAGGCGTGCCTCGATGCCGAGACCCATGAGCGCCTCGGCCTGGGTCGTGATCCCGATCGTGGTGAGACCCGCGGCGTGGGCCGCGCGTTCCACGGCCGTCACGTCGACATGGGCGGTCAGGTCCTGGCGGCCGACATGCCGGTACGGGATCGTCGTGGACCTGGTGACGGACGTAGGCGCGCAACGTCCCGTCGCGCCGGCGGACCGGGTCGTAGAGGTCTGCGGCCGGCGCGCCGTAGTCGATCAGGAGGAGCACGCCGCGAGCGATGGAAGCCGCGGCCGCGGCGATCCACTCGTCGAGTCACGAGGCAGATCTCGGCCGTCTGCCCGTCGACCAGCTCGATCGCCCTCGTTCGCCAGGCGCTCTGCGAGGGCGGGCGTGGACGGGTCGATCTCGACCTCCACGAGGGCGTCTTCCGGACCCAGGTCGACCGCGACTTCCAGCAGCGAATCGCCGCGACGACGGACCCGATGGACCGGCAGGGCGTCGAGCACCTCGTTGCGCGAGCACGACGCCATCGCGCGCCGGTCTCGCCCGGCTTGGCGAGCACATCGTCCCGACCGGCGTGGGCGAAGCGCGACGCGAGTGCCTCGATGCGACCTGGTTCGATCTCGACCGGCTCGTAGCGGATCGCGTCGAGCAACGGCGACCGAACGCGGTCGAGCTCGTTGAGGATGGCCAGACCGAGCGTGCCGGTCCCGGCCCCGTGCTCGTGGAGCACGAACGGGGTCGGTTCGCCAAGGCGTCGCCAGATCTCCTCGATCCCGTTCGAGAGCGTCTGGCCGAAGATCGGGTGCAGCTCGGGGGCGGTGATGAAGTCGCCCTCGCGCCCAGGCCGAGCCGAGGCGGCGCGGTAGTAGCCGCCTTCTGGCGCATAGAGGGCGAGCTCCATGAACCGCGCGAAGGGCATCGGGCCGGTCGCGCGGATCTCGTCGCGGATGCGGTCCAGGAGCGCGGCGTCCTCGCCGACGTCGCTGAGGTCGGTCGGCGGGTCGTGGCGCAGCCCTGGCCGGATGTCGTCCATCACGACGGCCTCGAGCCGCGCCGGCCCAGCGCGAGACGCAGGCCCGGACCGACCAGCGTGTGCCCACCGAGCAGGACCGGGATCGGAGCGTCCGCGGCCGCGCGCGTCAGCGCCCGCAGCCACGGGTCGACGATCCGCTCGTGGAGCAGGAGATCGGAGGCGTGGCGGTCCTCGGCGGATGGCCAACGGATCTGGTCGGCGCCCAGGCGGTGGGCGAGGAGCACCCGGCTGTCGATGATCGGCGGCCTCGCCGAGGCGCGCCAGGTGCTCTCCGAGCGACGACGGTCCGTCCCGATCGAGCAGGGCACCGAGCACGCTCGCCGCCGGGCGCTGGCCCGGCTGCGCTCGTGCGCATCCCGCGCTCCTCGATGATGGCTCGCGTCCGCGCGGCGCCGGATCGCTCCAGCCACGCGAGCGCCCCGGGCGAGGTCCGTCCGGCGACGACGACCTCGGCGGCGCCGTCGGCGACGACACTCCGGATCGGCGACGAGCCGCGTCTCGACGCGCTCGCGGTCGGCGGCGGTCAGCCCGCCGGACCATCGATCCCCGAGGAGCACGAGGTCGAGCGGGCCGTCGATGTCGACGCCCAGCCGCCATCGGTGGCGCAGGTCGGCGACCGGCACGCCCGCGACCTCGTCGAGCCAGCGCGGCAGCATGTTGTCGCTGGGCAGATCCGGGAGGCCGGCGAGGGCGTCGCGGGCGCGAGCGATGGCCACGATGTCGGCCGAGTAGCGGTTGTTCGCGAGCGCGCTCGGTCGGTCCGCGGCGGCGGCCGCGACGAAGGATCGACGGTCGGCCGCGCTCAGGAGCGGGACCGCGCCCGAGCCCAGGACGACGAGCCCGCCCGGTCCGGCGTCATCGAGCAGGCCCCGGAGCCGGGCGCCGAACGGCGTATCGTCCGGGGGACCGGCGAGCGACGCCGAGCGCGCGCAGCGCCTGCGGCGAGGAACCCCGACCGATGCCGTTCCGCGAGGCCGGCGCGGGCGTCGGCCACGGCGCGGACGAGCGGCCCGGCGTCGGGTCCCGCCTCCGGGTGGAGGATCGCGACCGGCACGTCGGTCAGGGGCGGTGCATCCACCGCCGGATAGTAAGGTGCGGCCGATGAGCGACCGCACCGCGCACCCGTCGCGTCCGTGCCTACATCGGCCTGGGCGCGAACGTCGGCGACGCCCCGGCGACGCTGGCATGGGCGGTCGATGCCCTCGCCGGCCTGCCGGGTGTGCGGCTGCGCGGCGTGTCGCCCCTGTACGTGACCGCACCGTGGGGCGTCACCGACCAGCCCGACTTCCACAATGCGGTCGTGGCCGTGGACGTCCCGGCCGGCCCGGATCCGGCGGCTGGCGCGATCGCGCTGCTCGGCGAGCTCAAGAAGCTGGAACGCCTCGCCGGACGCCGCGGCCGCGGGCGTTGGGGTCCACGCGAGCTCGACCTCGACCTGCTGGTGTTCGGACGGCACCGGATCGTGGTCGACCGGCCGCCGAACGCGCGCTCGATCGACGCCGCAACCGACCCGGACAAGGCCGCCCGCCGACTCGAGGTCCCGCATCGCGACGCCGGGGAGCGGCTGTTCGTGCTGGCGCCGCTCGCCGACCTCGCGCCGCGGCTGGCCCCACCCGGCTGGGGCGAGACGGTCGAAACGCGCCGGCGACGCGTGGCGGCAACAGAGGCAGCTGGACGCCGTTCGACGAATCGCCCGATGGCACGCCGATCCTGGTGAGCTGGGTCCGCGAGCCGGCCTCGGGCTGACCGCGTACGATCGGGTGAGCGGAACGAGGATGCGAGACGGCGCCGCGCACGAGGAGGATCCATGACCACGATCGGCTACGCGGCGATGCTCGAGCAGTTCCATCCGACCGAGCTGCTCGACTGGTGCGCCCAGGCCGAGGCCGCGGGCTTCGAGGCCGGGTTCATGGTCAGCGAGCACTTCCACCCGTGGACGCCGCAGCAGGGCCAGAGCGCGTTCGCCTGGACCTTCATGGGCGCGCTCGGTGCACGCACGTCGCTGCGCTTCGGGACGGGTGTCACCTGTCCGACCTTCCGCTACCACCCGGCGGTGGTCGCCCAAGCCGCCGCCACGCTCGGAGCCATGTATCCGGACCGGTTCTGGCTGGGTCTTGGCGCAGGCGAGGCCCTCAACGAGCACATCGTCGGTGGCAAGTGGCCAGAAGTCGGCATCCGCTCAGCGATGATGTTCGAGGCGATCGAGATCATCAAGAAACTCTTCTCCGGCGAGGTGGTCCGTCACAAGGGCGCCCACTTCACCCTCGAGAGCGCAAAGCTCTACACCCTGCCCGAACGCCCGGTGCCGATCTATGTCGCGACGGCCGGCCCGCTCAACGCGAAGCGGACCGGACGGTTCGCCGACGGGATGATCACGGTCGGGGCGGCCGATGCGAAGCTCCAGGAGTTGTGGGAGAACCACGACCTCGGGGCGCGCGAGGGCGGCAAGGATCCCACGAACGCGCCGAAGATCCTGCAGCTGCACCTGAGCTGGGCGCACACGGACGAGGAAGCCACCGAGATCGCCCTCAAGGAGTGGCCGAACGGCGGGATGGCCTTCCCGAAGCAGGACATCCGCAACCCCGAGGATTTTGCCGCGATGGCGAAGCTCGTCCGACCGGAGCACTTCGTCAACCGGATGCTCATCAGCGCCGACCTCGACCGCCACACCGAGCACATCCAGCGATACGTGGACATGGGCTTCGACGAGATCCACCTTCACAACGTCGGCCGCAACCAGGCCGAGTTCATCGATGTCTTCGGCAAGGACGTGATCCCGAACCTGCGCCTCGGCTGAGCAGACGGGCTAGGTCGAGCTCGTCTCGGCGAGGGCCTGCGCGGCGCGCCAGGCGTCGTGGTAGGTGTTGTACAGCGGGACGGGCGCGAGCCGGATGATGTCGGGCTCGCGGAAGTCGGCGATGACGCCCGCGGCCTCCAGGGCGGCCAACCGGCGGGTCGCGTCCGGCGACGCGCAGTGACAGCTGGGCCCCGCGGGCCGCAGGGTCACGCGGCGTCAGGATCTCGGCGTCCGGCACGAGCGCGTCGATGAGACCCTCGAAGTAGGCGGTCAGCTCGACGGACTTCCGCGCGCAGGGCGGCGCATCCCGACCTCGTCGAAGATCGCGAGCGAGGCGCGGATCGGCGCCAGCGACAGGATCGGGCGGCGTCGAGATCCGCCAGCCGTCGGCGCCGGGCGCAGGCTCGAACGTCTCGGCCATCTCGAATCGCGTCGCCGGGTCGTTGCCCCACCAGCCGGTCAGCCGCAGGGTGGCGTCGGACGCGTGCCGCTCGTGGACGAACACCTGGCCGATCGATCCCGGACCGCCGTTGAGGTACTTGTACGTGCACCACGCCGCGCCGTCGACGTCCGCATCGTGCAGGGCGAGCGGGACGTTCCCGACGGCATGCGCCAGGTCCCACAGGGCGACGGCACCCGCATCGTGGACCGCCGCGGTGAGCCGCTCGATCTCGTGCACCTGGCCCGTGGCGTAGTTCACGCCGGCCAGGAGCGCCACCGCCAGGCGATCCCGGTGCTCGTGGATGGCCGCCTCGAGGTCCTCGGTGCGGAGCAGCGCCTCCCCGTCGCGCGGCCGGACGACGATGAGATCGCGTGCCGGGTCCAGGCCGTGCAGCCGGAGCTGCGACTCGACGGCGTAGCGGTCGGACGGGAAGGTCGGGGCGTCGATGAGGATGGCGGTCCGCTCACCGGCGGGCCGGAAGAACGTCGCGAACAGCAGGTGCAGGTTCACGGTCAGGGTGTTCATCGTCGCGATCTCGCCGGGCACGTGCACCGACCAGCGTTGCCGTCGGTTCACGGATGGCGCCGTCGGCGTCGAGCCAGGCCCGCTTCGCGGCGAACCAGCCGTCGACACCCAGGCGCGCCCACGCGTCCAGCTCGGCCTCCACCTCCGCCCGAGCCGAAGCCGGCTGCGCGCCCAGGGACTGCCCGGCCAGGTAGACCCTCGGCGTTCCGTCGGGACCCGTCGGCAGGAGGAACCGGTCGCGGTAGCCGGCCAGCGGATCGGCCGCGTCGAGGCGTCGGGCGTGATCCTCGCCGAGGTCGGTCGCCGCCGTGGTCACCGAGGTGGGTCGGCCGGGATCGCGGGCTCGGTCGCGTGCCCGGCCGCTGGCCAGTCCCCCGCGCCGCCGTGCGCGACGAGTCGCACCTCGAGCCCGGCCGCATCGAGGAGGCTCGCGGCGATCCCCGCCCGCCGTCCGGAGCGACAGAAGACCGTGATCGGCGCGTCACGTGGGATCGAGGCCAGGTGGTCGGGCAGGTCGCCGAGCGGGATCTGGATCGCGCCCGGCACGACGCCGTCGTCGCGCCATTCGTGGGGGTCGCGGACGTCGAGCGCATAGGCATTCCGGCCGGCGATCGCGTCCCCGTGGAGCGCCTCGATCGTCGTCGTCGGATAGGCCTCGACCCGAGCCCCGGCATCGGCCCACGCCGCCAGCCCGCCGGCGAGCCCGCCCGCCACCCGGTCGTAGCCGATGCGGAACAACTGGACGGCCGCCTCCTCGAGCGCCTCCCCGAGCGGCTCCGGCAGCACGAGCGCCACCGGTGGCCCCGAACGGCACGAACCACCCCACGTACGAGGCGAAACTCTCGGTCAGCTCGATGTTCGTCGACCCCGGCAGGTGGCCGGCCGCGAACTCGGCGCGCGGCCGACCGTCGACGACGTGCGCACCCGCGGCGACGGCCGCCGCGAACGCCGCCGCGTCGAGCTGCGGCGGCACGGCCGGCCGACCGAGCACCGGCGGCCCGGCCCGGTTGATCGGCGCCATCGAGTCGTAGTAGGTCGGGTAGGCACCGAGCCGTCCCAGCAGCGCCGCCCGGAACGCCGCCTCGTCCGGTGCGGCGAGCAGGGGGTTCATCCGCCGTTCCGAGCCGATCGTCGAGGTCCGGCTGCCGTCGGTGGGCCCAGCCGAGCAGAAGCTGCCCGGTCCGTGCGTGGGCAGGACCGCCACGTCGTCCGGCAGCGTCGCCAGCTCCTGCAGCGAGGCGAATTGGGCGCGGGTCAGCTCGTCCGTCGCGTCGGCGCCCAGCAGGTCCGTCCGACCGGCGCTGCCCACGAGCAGGCTGCCCCCGGTCAGCACCGCCGACGGGCCGTCCGCGCCGTCCGCGCCTGACCTCCCACGCGAGGTGCTCTGGCGTGTGTCCCGGCGTCGCGCGGGCGACCAGCCGGAGGCCACCGACCTCGACGATGTCGCCTTCATCCGCACCGCGATGCTCGAAGGCGTAGCGACCGCGTGCCGGCGCCACGATCTCGGCGCGCCGGGCGGCGCGCAGCTCGAGCGCGCCCGACAGGTAGTCGTTGTGGACGTGCGTCTCGACGACATGGGTCAGCCGCCAGCCCCTGGCGTCGGCGACGGACGTGACCCGCCACGCGTCGCGCGGCGGATCGACCACGACCGCCTCGCCGTCCGAGGCGAGCAGGTAGGTCGCGTTGCCCAGGCCCGGCGTGAGGACGATCTCGAGTTCCATGGCGCTATCCGCCATGGTAGACCGCCGCGAGGGCCGCGCCGGCTCCACCGAGCCCACTCGGCGGCGACCCCCGCGGAACCGGCCACGACCGCGGACAGCCCCAGCGCCAGCAGGCCCATCACGATCCACATCACGGCCCCGAGGAGGAACGGGCCGGCGCCGACCCCGATCATCGCCCGGACGTCGGTGGAGATCCCGACGCCGGCGAGCGCCACGAGGATCAGCACCGCCGCGGCCACGGAGCACAGGTCGGCCACGGTGCCGCCGGTCGGGAGCGTGCCGTCGAGCAGCCCGGCCGTGCGCAGGCCCGCGAACACGACGAAGCCGATGACGAACCAGGGCACGGCCCGGGCGACGAGCCGACGAGCCGGACCGACGCCCGACGCGGGGGCACACCGTCGAGGCGCGCCGCCGTCGCCGACTCCTGATCACCACGGTCCCGGTCCGCCGCGGCGTCGCGCGCGACCGTCAGCCAGGTCGCCCCGAGCAGCACGGGCAGGATCGCGAGGTTGCGGGTCAGCTTGACGACCGTGGCCACGTCACCGGCCGCTGGCGAGTACGCGTACCCGGTCGCGACGACCTGCGCCGTGTCGTTGACGGCCAGCCCGGCCCACGTCCCGAAGACGGCGTCCGACAGCCCGAGCGCCGCCCCGAGCACCGGCAGCAGCAGCACCCCGACCAGCCCGAAGATCGTGATCGTCGACACCGCGTAGGCCGTCTCGCGGTGCGGCGCGCGGACGATCGGGGCGAGCGCGAGGATCGCGGAGTTGCCGCAGATCGCCATCCCGACCGTGATCAGCGCCGACAGCGGCGGTCGAACCCCGAAGCGGCGCGCCAGCATCGTCCCGAGCAGCAGCCCGACCCCGACGACCACGACGATCGCCACGACGCTCGCGCCACCGGTCTCGATCAGCTGCCCCAGGGTCAGTCGAGCCCCGAGCAGCGTGATCCCGACACGCAAGGCGAGTCGCGCCGCCGGTGCCGCGCCCGGCAAGCAGGACGGCCCGGACCGGCGCCGCGCTGCCGACGACGAGCCCGAGTGCGAGCGCGACGGCCGTTTCCAGTCCCAGTTGCAACCAGGTGCCGACGAGCCGGGCCGCGGCGGCGACGAGCGACGCACGCGAGCAGACCGGGCAGCGCCGCCCCGAGCCGGGCGGCCGGAGCGGCTGGGGTCAGAGCCGGACCCGCGGCGGGCTGTCGCGATCGAACATGTGGACCGTGTCGACGAAGCGGACCTGCTTGGTCTGGTAGGCCATCACCAGCGAATGGGTCCGCGCGCCGCCGCCGAAGAAGCGGACGCCCGACAGGAGGTCGCCGGCGGTGACACCGGTCGCGGCGAACACGAGGTTCTCCCCGGGTGCGAGGTCTTCGGTCGAGTACACGCGGTCCTCGTCGCCGTGGCCCATCCGCGCACCTCGTTCGCGCTCGTCGTCGCTGCGGTAGCGGAAGCGGGCCTGGATCTCGCCGCCAAGACAGCGCAGGGCCGCCGCGGTGATGACGCCCTCGGGCGCCCCGCCGATGCCCATGACCGCGTGGACGCCGGTGCCCGAGACGGCGCACGAGATCGCGGCCGACAGGTCGCCGTCGCCGATGAGCTTGATCCGGGCTCCCGCCTCGCGGACCTCCTTGATGAGCGCGTCGTGGCGCGGCCGCTCCAGGATGACGATCGTGATGTCGCCGACCTTCCGTCCGAGGGCTTCGGCGATGGCGCGCAGGTTCTCGGTGGGCGTGGCGCGGATGTCGACCTTGCCGGCGACGACCGGCCCGACGCACAGCTTCTCCATGTAGGTGTCCGGGGCATGGGTCAGGCCGCCCGCCTCCGACGCGGCGAGGACCGTGATGGCGCCGGCCTGCCCGTGCGCCACGAGGTTCGTGCCCTCGAGCGGATCGACCGCGATGTCGACGCGCGGCACGTCGTCGCGGTCCGCACCGGTGCGCCCGACCCGCTCCCCGATGTACAGCATCGGGGCCTCGTCGCGCTCGCCCTCGCCGATCACGATCCGTCCGGCGAAGTCGATCTCGTCCATCGTCTTGCGCATCGCCTCGGTGGCCGCCGCGTCGGCGCCGTCGCGCTCGCCGCGACCCATGAAGCGCGCGGATTCGATCGCGGCCGCCTCCGTGACCCGGATCATCTCGAGCGCGAGCAGCTGTTCCATCAGTGCCGGAAGTGCCGTCGACCGGTGAAGACCATGGCCAGGTGGTGCCGGTCGGCGACCTCGATCGCCATCTCGTCGCGGATGGAGCCGCCCGGCTGGATGATCGCCGTCACGCCGGCCGAGGCCGCGAGCTGGATGCCGTCCGGGAACGGGAAGTACGCGTCCGCGGCCATGACCGCGAGCTTGGACCGGTCGCCGGCCCGCCGGAGCGCGATCTCGACCGACACCTGGCGCGACGCCTGGCCGGCGCCGATCCCCACGGTCGCGCCGTTGCGGGCGAGGATGATCGCGTTGGACCGCACGTGACGGACGGCGCGCCACGCGAACAGCAGGTCGGTCAGCTCCTCGAGCGTCGGTCGGCGCCGGGTGACGACCTGGAGGTTGCCGCGATCGAGCGCGAGGTCGTCGAGGTCCTCGACCAGGAGCCCGCCGGCGACGCGCTTGAAGTCCAGGTTCGCGATGCCGTAGTCGCGCATCCCCTCCGTGGGATCGGGCGGCACGGCGAGGATCTCCAGCCCGGCCTTGGCCTGCAGGATGCCGATCGCGGCGTCGCTGTACGACGGGCGCCACGACCGCCTCGTACGAGTTCGCCGCGATCTCGCGGGCGGTCGCTCCGTCCATCTCGCGATTCACCCCGACGATGCCGCCGAAGGACGCGACCGGATCGGTCTCGAGCGCGTGCCGGTACGCCTCGACGAGCTCCTCGTGCGACGCCAGCCCGACCGGGTCCGTGTGCTTGACGATCGTGACCGTCGGGGCGGTGTAGTCCCGGGCGATGCGATACGCCGCGTCGAGGTCGAGCAGGTTGTTGAACGACGGGCGGCCGCCCTGGAGCTGGCCGGCGTCGGCGAGCGTGCCGCTGCGGTGGGTCGTCTCGCGATAGAACGCCGCCCGCTGATGCGGGTTCTCGCCGTAGCGCAGCTCGTCCACCTTCTCGAGCACGATCGCGAGCCGGCTCGGGAAGACGTTGCCGGAGATCTGGTTGAGGTAGGCGGCGATCTCGGCGTGATAGGCCGCGACCGTGCTGAACGCCTCGGCCGCCAGGCGTGCCCGCAGCTCCGGGCTGGTGTGCCCGAGCGCCCGCAGCTCCTCGACGACCGTCGGGTAGTGGGCCGGGTCGGCGACGGCCGTCACCCCGGCGGCGTTCCGCGCGGCCGCGCCGAGGAGCGCCGCGCCGCCGACATCGATCATCTCGATGGCCTCGTCGAGGCCGACGAGCTTCGCGCCGACCTCCGGGGCGAACGGTTTGACGTTGACGACCACGATGTCGATCGGGCCGATGCCCTGTGCCTCGAGCTCGGCCAGCTGCTCGGGCACGTCGCGCCGCGCGAGGATGCCCGCATACACGGCCGGGTGGAAGGTCTTGACCTGTCCGCCGACGAGCGGCGGCACCTGGGTCAGGTCGGACACGCTGCCGACTTCCACGCCCTCGCCGGCCAGGTACTCGCGGGTGCCGTCGGTGGCCACGATCTCGACATCGAGGCTCTGCAGGTCCCGCGCGAGCGCGGCGATCCCTTCCCGGTTCGCGACTGACAGCAGGGCTCGCACCCGGGGCATCCTCCATCCTCGCGGATCCGACTGCGACGCAGCGGCTGCGTCCACGCCGTCCTGGGCGGGCGGGCGGACCACGGGCGCGTCGCGGCCGAAGTATAGCGTCCGACATGGCATACTCCCGGCACCGTCGAGCGGCGTCGGCCACGTATGGGCCGTCCCTCGCCGGACCGACCACCACCCACCGCGAGGTCCCGTGTGACGCTGCCGCCCTGGGATTACCTGTTCACCTCGTTCAGCAGCCAGAACTTCCCGGACCTGTTCCACCCCACGTGGATCGCTTCCGGCATCCTGCTGATCGTGCTGATCGTCCTCTACAACGTCCGCACCCGGGCGCTCCACAAGCACGCCCCGTTCGTGGACATGTGGGAGTGGATCTGGTGGACCGGGCTCATCACGTTCGCCCTGTTGATGATCGAGTCGCTGTTCGTCTTCGACTTCATCCTCGTGCTCGCGACGGCGATCATCGGGCTCGGCACGCTCGTCTGGGTCCGGTTCTTCCGCTTCCCGCCGCTCCTGCGCGCCCATGAGCAGCGGCTCGCCCGGCAGCGCTACTACACGAAGCAGAAGTTCGTGGACCCGGAAGCCACGATCCGTCGACGCGGTGGTCGCCGGCCGCCGCGACGCCGGCGGCGCTGACAGCGCGCATCGAGCACCGGCTTTCACGAACGCCATGCCGATCGAGATCCGCCGCTTCGGCGTCGGCCATCGCCGCCCGGATGGTCCCGCCGGCACGACCGGCGTGACCGGCCAGCCCATCCACAGCGACGAGCGCGGCGTGATCTCGGAGCTCGCGTTCGCCCGCGGCGCCCAGATGGAACCGCACGCGGTGCCGAACACGACCTGGTTGATCGTCATCGAAGGCGGCGGCTGGGTCGGCGTCGGGGACGAGCGGACCCGGGTCGCGGCCGGCGAGGCCGTCCTGTGGCCCGCGGACATCCCGCACGCTGCGTGGACCGAGCATTCGGAGATGCGCGCATTCGTGATCGAGTTCGCCGACGCCGATGACGCCGCGATGAAGGGCATCGTCGAAGGCCGTGCCCGAGAACTCGCTGCCGGCCCGGTCAGCCCGGCCGAGGGCGCGCTCCGACCGGACCCCAACCGCCCGGTGCGCCCGGATCCGGAGGCCGGAGAGCCGGCCTGAGCGGGGCGCCGCTCCTCCACGACGCCCCGCCTGGCCGTGTCGAGGTTCAGTCGTCCATCGAGGCGAGTCGGTCCAGCAGGTCGAGGAACCCGTGGACCTCGTCGGTCTCAGGCAGTCCCAGTTCCTCGCGCGCGGCGACGTCGGCGACCGCGACGAGATCCAGGCGTTCTGTCCAGGGGCTGTCGCGGAGGACCTCGGCGGTCGCCGCGACGATCGCGTCGAACCGGAAATGCGGATCGCTCGCCTCGAACGAACGGGCGAGGTCGCTCGTCCGGACCTCGCGCGCGAGCTCGTCAACCTCAGCGTTGTCCGGGTCGGTCCAGCGCAGGCGCACGGTCGCCAGGAGATCCTGGCGGCCGACGTCCTCGCGCAACCGGAGCGCGTACAGCGCGGTCACGGCGTGTCCGGCTCCGATCGCACCCGCTTCGACTTCATCATCGGTGAAATCGTCGTCACGGATGTCCCGGTTCTCGTAGCCGACGAGGCGGTACGCGGCGACGACGTCGCGGTCGAATTCGACCTGTGCTCGCGCGTCGAGCGCGACCGTCTGCAACGTGCCGGTCAGGTCCTCGGTGAACAGCCGGCGGGCCTCGTCGAGGACGTTCACGTAGGCATAGAAGCCGTCGCCCTGGTCGGCGAGCTGCTCGAGCAGGGTGTCGTTGTAGTTGCCCATCCCGACGCCGACGGAGACGAGCTCGATGCCGGCCTCCGCATCACGACGGATCGCGTCGAGGATCGAGTCGGGATCGGTCAACCCGACGTTGGCGACGCCGTCCGACGCGAGGACGACGCGGTCGATGCCGTTCTCGGTGAGGGACTCGCGGGCGAGGTCGTAGCCGAGCCGCAGGCCGGCCTCGAGGTTCGTGGAGCCGCCCGGCCGGAGCTGTTCGATGACCCCGAGGATCTCGTTGCCCTGCGGTGGCCCGGGTGGGTTCGAGCAGGACCCGGGCGTCGTCGCCGAACGTGACGATGGCGACGCTGTCGTTGCGACCGAGCTGATCGACGAGCAGGCGCAGGGCCTCCTTGACGAGCTCGAGCCGGCCCTCGCGCTCCATCGAGCCCGACGTGTCGATGACGAAGGTGAGGGCGGCGTCCTCGCGCGCCCGGTCCCGCACGTCGCGTGCCTGGAGGCCGATCCGCAGCAGGACTTCATCGGCCTCGGTGAACGGGGTCGGGCCGCCGTCGGCCACGATCTCGAACGCGTCGTCGTCGGGGGGCTCGTAGCCCTGGTCGAAGGCATTGACCCATTCCTCGACGCGGACGCTGGCGGGATCCGGCCGATTGCCGTCGTCGACGTAGCGCTGCGCGATCGTGTAGCTCGCGGTGTCGACGTCGAGGCCGAAGGTCGAGACCTGGTCCTCATCGGGATCGACGTACGGGTTGACGCCTGGATCCTCGTAGGTGACGCCGCCGTAGGGCGTCGATTCCGGCGCCGGCCACGGTGCGACGGTCGGCTGGTGATGCCCGGGATCTTCCGGACGCTGGGCGGCGCTCTGGCGTCCCGGAGCTGGCGCCGCCGCACGCGGCGACCACGATGGAGAGCCCGGCCAGGAACAGGAGTGGCGTGCGCATGACGCGACCTCCCAGCCGGGCCCCTGGGGAGGGAACCGGCCCGCTTGGGCGGGCCGCACGGCGGTCCCGCAGGTCCCGGAGCGGTCACCACGAGTGTGCCGTCGGGCCGCCGCCTCGACGCCAGCGGGGTGACGTGCGGTTCCGCTCAGGCCGTCGGCAGATCCCCGTCTGGTCTCGGTTCCGCGGCCACGGGCGCCAGGATCGCCCCGAGCTGGCTCAGGATGCGTGCCGTGGCGCCCCACACGGACAGGCCGTCCAGCTCGTACGACCCGTAGCGCAGGGGCCATTCCCGGATCGTCCGCTCCACCATGGTCACCGGCGCGTCCGGGAGGAAGCGGGCGACGGGCGGCTCGATGATCCTCGCCACCTCGAACGGGGATGGCGCCAAGCGTGGCGGACGCTCCGCGAGCGCCACGACGGGCGTCACGTCGAAGTCGCTCACCGGGATCCACATCCGATCCAGGAGGCCCACGACGCGAACGCCGGCGGCGTCGGGGTCGAGGGCCACCTCCTCGTTCGCCTCGCGCAGGGCGGTCGCGGCGGGATCGGCGTCGTCGGGCTCCGACTTGCCGCCCGGAAAGCTGACCTCGCCCGAGTGATGCCCGTCGCCGGTCGTCCGCTCGATCAGGACGACGCGCGCCTCACCGTCGGCGTCCGGGTAGAGCAGGACGAGGACGGCCGCCGGTCGTCCGGGCCGGCCGGACCGCGGCATCGCGGGCGCCCTGAGCTCCGACCCGCCGACGAGCACCGGCATCATCACGTCGGCCGGAGCCGGCAGCGGATCGGGGAGGAGCGACAGGACGTCGGCGGCGAGATCGAAGCGCATGCTGATCGATCGTCGCCGGCCGGCTTGGGTCAGTTGACGAGCTCGCCGTCGTCGCGCTTGGGGCGCGTCGGCGGGAGATCCAGCGGCGATGCGGGCGACCGGGCGCCCCTGCGTCCACCAACGGCCACCGGCTCGTCGTCCTCGCGGCGCCGAGCGTCACGACGGCCGGCCTCGCCGACGACGGTCGCGCCCTCGGTCGAGAAGACCAGCGTGCCCGACGTGAGGTCCGCGTCCGCCGTGACCCGGTCGCCCGGCCGGAACTCGCCGGCGACGAGGGCGCGGGCCAGCTGGTTCTCGACGAGTCGCTGGATCGTCCGCTTGAGCGGGCGCGCCCCGAACGCGGGATCCGTGCCCTCGCGGACGATCAGCGCCCGGGCGGCCGCGGTCAGCTCCAGCTCGATGTCCTGCTGGGCCAGCCGCCGGCCGAGGTCCGCGAGCAGCAGGTCCACGATGGCGCTGAGGTCGTCCTCGGTGAGGGCGTGGAACACGATGACCTCGTCCACCCGGTTGAGGAACTCCGGCCGGAACTGCGATCGCAGGGCCTCGGTGACCTCGCGCTTCATCTGCTCGTAGGCCGCGTCGCCCGCCCGGGCGTTCGTGGCGGCGATGGCCGCGGAGCCGACGTTGCTGGTCATGATCACGACCGTGTTCTTGAAGTTCACCGTGCGGCCCTGGCCGTCGGTCAGGCGGCCGTCGTCGAGGACCTGCAGGAGCACGTTGAAGACGTCCGGGTGCGCCTTCTCGATCTCGTCGAGCAGGATCACCTGGTACGGCCGGCGGCGGACGGCCTCGGTCAGCTGGCCGCCCTCCTCGTAGCCGACGTAGCCCGGGGGCGCCCCGAGCAGGCGACTGACCGCGAACTTCTCCATGTACTCGCTCATGTCGATGCGGACCATCGCGTTCTCGTCATCGAACAGGAACTCGGCAAGGGCGCGGGCGAGCTCGGTCTTGCCGACACCGGTCGGGCCGAGGAACAGGAACGAGCCGATCGGCCGGCGCGGGTCCTTGAGCCCGGCTCGGGCCCGGCGGACGGCGTCCGAGACGGCCTGGATGGCCTCGTCCTGGCCGACCACCCGCTGGTGCAGCCGGTCCTCCATCTCGATGAGCTTGGCGGTCTCGCCCTCCAGCAGGCGGCTGACCGGGATGCCCGTCCACGCCCCGACGATCTGGGCGATGTCGTCCGCCCCGACTTCCTCCTTGAGCAGGGTGCCCGGGCCCTGGAGCGCGGCGAGGGTCGCCTCCTCCTCGACGAGCCGGTCGTTGAGCTCCTTCTGGGTGGCGTACTTGAGCTCGGCGGCCGTGGCGAAGTCGGCCTCCCGTTCGGCCTGCTCGATGCGGACCTGGAGCTGCTCGAGCTCCGACTTGGTCGCGCGGATCGCGGCGATGGCGGCCTTCTCCGCCTCCCAGCGCTGCTTCATGCCGCCGGCCTGCTCCTCGAGATCGGCCAGCTCCTTCTCGAGCGCCTCGAGGCGCGCCTTCGAGGCGTCGTCGGTCTCCTTGCGCAGGGCCTCGCGCTCGATCTCGAGCTGGATGCGGCGGCGCTCGAGCTCGTCGAGCTCGATCGGCATGGAGTCGATCTCCATGCGCAGCCGCGAGGCCGCCTCGTCGACGAGGTCGATCGCCTTGTCGGGCAGGAAGCGCTCGGTGATGTAGCGATCGGACAGGGTCGCCGCCGCCACCAGCGCGGAGTCGGTGATGCGGACGCCGTGATGGACCTCGTAGCGCTCGCGCAGCCCGCGCAGGATGCTGATCGTCTCCTCGACCGTCGGCTGGTCCACGAGGACCGGCTGGAAGCGACGCTCGAGGGCGGCGTCCTTCTCGATGTACTTGCGGTACTCGTCGAGGGTGGTCGCACCGATCGTGTGCAGCTCGCCCCGGGCGAGCATCGGCTTGAGCAGGTTGGAGGCGTCCATCGCGCCCTCGGCGGCGCCGGCACCGACGACGGTGTGGAGCTCGTCGATGAACAGGATGACCTGGCCGTCCGAGTCCTTGATCTCCTTGAGCACGGCCTTGAGTCGCTCCTCGAACTCGCCGCGGAACTTCGCCCCGGCGATGAGCGCGCCCAGGTCGAGCCCGACCACGCGCTTGTCCTTCAATCCCTCGGGGACGTCGCCGCGAACGATGCGCTGGGCGAGGCCCTCGGCGATCGCGGTCTTGCCGACCCCGGGATCGCCGATGAGCACGGGGTTGTTCTTGGTCCGCCGGCTGAGGACCTGGATGACGCGGCGGATCTCATCGTCGCGCCCGATGACGGGATCGAGCTTGCCGGCCCGCGCCTCGGCGGTCAGGTCGCGACCGTACTTCTCGAGCGCGGCGTACGTGCCCTCCGGGTTCTGCGAGGTCACGCGCTGCCCGCCTCGGACACTCTGCAAGGCCTGCAGGAGTGCCTCCTTGCCGGCACCGTGCCGCTCGAGGATGGCCTGGCCCTCGCCGCCCGCTTCCGCGACGCCGAGGAGCAGGTGCTCGGTCGAGACGTAGTCGTCGGACAGGCGACGGGCTTCCGCCTCCGCCCGCTCGACGACCGCCTTGGCCCGCGGATCGAGGCTGAGCGAGCCGCCCTCGATCCGGGCGCGCCGCGCGAGGGCGGCCGCGATCTCGCCGCGGAACGCGGGCAGGTCGACGCCGAGGCGCCGAAGCGTCTCGGCAGGGATGCCGTCGTCGGGGTCGACGAGCGCGCTGAGGAGGTGCTCGGCGTCGAGGACCGGGCTGTGCAGCCGCTCGGCGGTCGCCTGGGCGGCGATGATGGTCTCCTGGGCCTTCTGGGTGAAGCGATCGAGTTGCATGTCAGGACTCACTGGTGCGGGGATCGGGCTGGTCGACGAGTTCGAAGAGATGGGCGGCCGCCTCGCGGGCGGCGTCGGAAAGGTCGGTCGGTAGGATGACCCGGGCTTTCACGTACAGGTCCCCGTGGCCGTCCGCGCGAAACCGCGGCATGCCCTGGCCGGTCAGCCGGAACGCGCGGCCAGGCTGGGTCCCGGCCGGGATCGTGAGCACGACGCGGCCCTTGGGCGTCCGGACCTTGACATCCGCGCCGAGCAGCGCCTCCTCGAGCGTCAGGGGCAGCTCGCGCTCCAGGTCCGCGCCCCGCCGCGTGAATACCGGGTCCGGACGCTGGCGGACCACGACGTACAGGTCGCCGCCGCCGGGCGCCTTGCCGGTCAGTCGGATGCGGCTGCCGGTGTCGGCGCCGCGCGGGATCGTCACTTCGAGGCGCTTGCCTTCGACCTCGATGAGTCGGCTCGTCCCGTGGTAGGCCTCATCGAGCGTGATCTCGGCCGTGGCCTCGGCGGACGCGGGTCGCGGTGGCGCAGTGGTGGTCGTGGCGCGGGGACGGCCCGCCGCCGCGCCGCCGTCGGCACCGAGACCCATCCCGGCAAGGATGTCCTCGAAGGTGGCGCCACCCGTGGCTCGCCGGCCGCGGCCGGGCGTGCTCAGCGGCTCGGATTCGCCCGCGAAGAACGCATTGAAGAAGTCGCTGAACTCACCGGCGTCTCCGGTCGTGCGGAACTCGTAGCGGACGTTGCCACCGGCGCCACCGAACCCGGCGTAGCCGCCGAAGGGATTGCCGGCTCCGCCCGCGCGCGCCCCCGCTCCGGCAGGTGCACCCGCACCGGCCCGCGCGTACGACTGCCAATCGGCGCCAAGGCGGTCGTAGAGCGCCCGCTTGTCCGGATCGGACAGCACAGCGTTCGCCTCGTTGACCTCCTTGAACCGCACCTCGGCCGCCGCGTCACCGCCCTTCGTATCCGGGTGGTGCTCACGCGCCAACTTACGAAAGGCTTTCTTGATCTCTTTCTGTGACGCCGTCCTCGGAACCCCGAGGACGGCGTAATAGTCCTTGTAATCCATGTCTACGCCTTTGGTGCGACCGACGGCGTAGTCGCCATCAGGGCGTCGAGGCGAAGGCGCCCTCCGAGGACCGGAGCGAGCGCACTTCGAAGTGCGTGAGCGAGGACCGTAGTGGGCAACGCTCGCATCGGCGTCCTGATGGCGATCCCGTGGTCAGTCGCCTTGGACTTGCATGCCGCCTTCTCGGACGACGACCGGGGGCTGGTCGCTGGGCGGGAAGTCGGTCCGGCGCACGCGCGAGGCGGGCGACGGCTCGATCGGATCGTCGCCGCGGATGACCTTCGGCGGATCGGCCTCGAGGGGCTTCGGCTTGCGCCGGAGGGCCGCCTCGAGCACCTGCTCCATCGAGTCGACGAGGACGAGCTTGATGGACTTGCGGATCTCCTCGGGGATCTCGCGCAGGTCCTTCTCGTTCTTGCGCGGCAGGATGACCATCTTGGCGCCCGAGAGGTGGGCGGCCAGGATCTTGCTCTTCAACCCGCCGATCGCGAGGACGCGACCGCGCAGGGTGATCTCGCCGGTCATCGCCACGTCCTTGCGGACGGGGATCCCGGTCAGCGCGCTGACGATGGCGAGCGCCATCGTGATGCCCGCCGACGGGCCGTCCTTGGGGATCGCCCCGGCCGGAACGTGGATGTGCAGCGTGTTGTTCTCGAAGACCTCGCGCGGGATGCCGAGCTCCCGGGCGTGCGCCCGGGTCCACGACAGGCCGGCGCGGGCGCTCTCGCGCATGACCTCGCCGAGCTGGCCGGTCAGGATGAAGTCCTCACGGCCCTCCATGCGGGTGACCTCGATGGCTACGACGTCGCCGCCGACCTCGGTCACGACCAGGCCGGTCGCCGAGCCGATCTGATCCTCGGCCTCGAGCTCGCCGTACTCGAAGCGCTGCGGTCCGAGGAGCTCGGCCAGCTTCTTCGCGTCGATGACGGTCTTGCGCTTGCGGCCCTCGGCGACCTGCCGGGCGACCTTGCGCATCACGTTGGCGATCTCACGCTCGAGGTTCCGGACGCCCGCCTCGTGGGTGTACGAGCGGACGAGCTCGGTCATGGCCTCGTCGGTGAATTCGATGTTCTTGTCCTTGAGGCCGTGATTGGTCATCTGCTTGGGGATCAGGAACCGCTTGCCGATGCCGATCTTCTCCTGCTCGGTGTAGCCGGGCAGCTGGACGATCTCCATCCGGTCACGGAGGGCCGGCGGGATCGGATCGAGCAGGTTGGCCGTGGCGATGAACAGCACCTTGGACAGGTCGAACGGCACCTCGAGGTAGTTGTCCTGGAAGGTGTTGTTCTGCTCCGGGTCGAGCACCTCGAGCAGCGCGGACGACGGGTCGCCCCGGAAGTCCATGCCGATCTTGTCGACCTCGTCGAGCATGAACACGGGGTTGTTGGAGCCCCCGGTCTTGATGCTCTGGATGATCCGGCCGGGAAGCGCACCGATGTACGTGCGCCGGTGGCCGCGGATCTCGGCCTCGTCGTGGATGCCGCCGAGGCTCATGCGCACGAACTTGCGGCCCATGGCCTTGGCGATGCTCTTGCCGAGGCTGGTCTTGCCCACGCCGGGCGGTCCCACGAAGGCGAGGATCGGGCTGCGGATCTCGTCCGCGAGCGTGCGCACCGCGAGGTACTCGAGGATGCGCTCCTTGATCTTCTCGAGGCCGTAGTGGTCCTCGTCGAGGACGCGCGCGGCTTCCTTGATATCGAGCTGGTCGTCGGTCGAGACGTCCCACGGCAGGCCGATGAGCCAGTCCACGTACGTGCGGATCACGCCGACTTCCGGTGAGGCCGACGGGATGCGGCTCATCCGGTCGATCTCCTTGATCGCCCGCGTCTTGATCTCCTCGGGCATGCCGGCGGCTTCGACCTTGTCGCGCAGCTCGTTGATCTCGGCCTGCTGCGGGTCGTCTTCGCCCAGCTCACGCTGGATCGCCTTGAGCTGCTCGCGCAGGATGTACTCGCGCTGGGTCTTGTCCATCTCCGACTTGACTTCGGACTGGATGCGGCCCTTCAGCTCGAGGATCTCGACCTGGTTCGCGAGGAAGTTGGAGACGAGCTTGAGGCGCTCGATGACGTCGATCGTCTCGAGCAGCTCCTGGCGCTGCTCCGTCGTCATGTCCGGGCTGTAGGCGACCATGTCGGCCAGGAGCCCAGGCTCGGTGATGTTGCGGGCCGCGACGGCGGCTTCGGGCGGTACCGGCGCCCCGTTGGCGACGTACTGCTCGATCTGGGCCTGGACCGTGCGCATGAGGGCCTGCACCTCGAGGCCGTCGGGCGACTCGTCCGGGACGACCTCCACGGAGGCGCGCAGGTACGGACCGGTCTGGGTGAAGCCGTGCAGCTTCAGGCGCGACTGGCCCTGGACGATGGCTCGGACCGTGCCGTCCTGCAGCTGGACGACCTGGGCGATCTTGGCGAGGGTGCCGACGGCGTACAGCTCGGAGGGATCGTCGATCTCCTCCTGCTCCGCCTGGCGCTGGGTGACGAGCGCGATCGGCCCGCCCTCCGCGACCGCGGCGTTGAGCGCGTTGACGCTCTTCTCGCGGCCGACCTGGAGCGGCACGATCATCTCCGGGAAGATGACGGTCTCCCGGAGCGCAACGAGGGGCAGGTCGCGCACGCCGCCGTCGTCGGTGGTGGCGGGATCCTGGGGTTCGACCGGGGTGGACGGTCGCTTGGCCATGTCGAGGTTCTCCTGACGTTCGGGTTCGGTGTCGGCGGGAGGGAGTCCCGCTGAAGGCTTGGTGGTGGGTCGATCGCTCAACGGTCGGCCATGGATGGGTCGCGTGACTTGGTGGGTTCCGGGGACGGCTCCGCCGGGCGGTGCGGCCGGACGGATGCTCTCCGCGTCGCCCGTCCCTTCGGCGTAGAGCGCCTCCAGGACGCGAGCGCCGAGCCGTTCCTCCAGCTCGAACAGGATCCGGATCCCGGCGAGGTTGACGCCCCGCTCGCGGGTCAGGTGGCGGATCCACAGGATCCGCCGGATGTCATTCTCGGAATAGAGGCGGATATTGGTCGGCGTCCGGGCCGGGCAGAGCAGGCCCTCGTCCTCGTAGATGCGCAGCGTTCGAGGGTGCGCGCTCACGAGCGTGGCCGCCACGCTGATCACGTAGACGGGCCTCGTGGGATCGCGGTCCTGACGCGGAGATGCCATGCACGAATGCTAGAACGTTGACAATGGCGTTGTCAAGAGTCTTGCCGAATCGGATGGTTGAGATCCATCCGTGCGCCGATCTTCAGCCCGCGGTGACGGCCTCCGGATCGCCGATGAGCTGACCGTGCAGCAGCGCCTCGCATTCCTGCTTGCCGATGGCGATGACCTTGTCGCCCTCGCGCAGGACGTCATCTGGGCGAAGCGGGGTAGCTATCCCGCCACGCACGACCGCGAACAGCGAGCAGCCTTCCGGCATGTCGAGCTGCTCGGGCGATCGCCCGATGGCCGGGGAGCCCGCCTGGAGGTGCGCCTCGATGATCTCGAGCTCGCCTTCCCCGAGCGCCGCCAGGTGCAGCAGCTCGTGGACCGGGATGTCCTGCTCGATGGAGCCGAGGATCATGCGCGTCGGGCTGACGAGCTCGTCCACGCCGAGGTGTCGGAAGAGGACCTCGTTCTTCGGGTTGTTCACGCGGGCGATGGTTCGTGGTACATCGAAGTGGTGCTTGGCCATCTGGCAGATCACGAGGTTGTCCTCGTCATCGCCGGTCACGGCAGCCACGACGTCGGCCCGGTTGCAGCCGGCCTCGCCGAGGTACTTGCCCTCGCATCCGTCGTGCGGGATCACGATCGAGCCGATCTCGTCGGCGATCTGCCGGGCGCGCGTCGAGTCCTTCTCCATGAGGGCCACCTCGTGGCCCGAATCGATCAGTTCCTTGGCGAGGTAATAGCCGACCTTGCCGCCACCGACGACGAGTACGAACACGTCAGGCCTCCACGGCCGCGCGCGGCGCGGCGTCTGGTTCAGGGGCGCCATCGGGCGCGTGGTCATGCGCGCCATGAGCGCCCGCGGGGTGCGCGCCGCCGTCATGGTGACCGGTCGCGGCGAGGACGCCAGGCAGCCCCGACGGTGGGAATCCGAGATGACCGTTGATGGCATCGACCATCAGGCCGGTCCGGCACAGCGTGGCGATACCAAGCTCCGAATACGCCGCGGCCCGTACCGGGTCGTTGATCTTGGCGATCACCCGCGGGATGCCCAGGGCTTCGACCGCGAGTTGCGCCGACATCACGTTTCGGTTGTCGCCCTCGGTCAAGGCCACGAGGACGTCCGCGCCCTCGGCCCCGGCCCGACGGAGCACGTCCTCGTCGGTGCCGTCGCCGCGGATCGCGACGCCGCCGAAGGTGGACGGCAGCCGTTCGAACGCGCGGGTGACGATGTCGAGCACGATCACCTCGTGCCCGGCGGCGTCCCAGAGCTCGGCGCTGGACGCGCCCACGCGGCCGCACCCGACGATCACGATCTTCACGATGGCTCCTCGCTCATCGGCTCGCGCACCACCCAGACGGCGCACGGCGCGTTCTGCAGGATGTAGGGGACGGTCCGGCCGATGGCGAACTCGCCGCCGAACCGCTTTCGATATGGCAGGCCGACGACCAGCAGGTCGGCGTCGCGCTCGGTGGCCTCGTCCACGATGGCCGCCCCGACGTCACGGGCCTGGAGCAGCACCGGCTCCATCTTCATCTTGCGCTCCTCGGCGATCGCCTCGGCGGTATCGAGCACGCGCTGGACCTCTTCGGATCGCCCGGCGATGTCGGCATCGAGCGGCAGCGTCCAGTCGATCTCGACGACGTGGACGGCGATCAGCTCCACGTCCTTGACCCCGAGCGCGACCACCAGCCGCACGATCCGCTCGTCACTCGAGCCACCGTTGAGGGCGATGACGGCCCGTCGGTAGATGGGTGTGTCGGTGTCGGGCATCGGCGGTCACGATACCACCGGCACGCGTGCGAGTCGGTGGCCGGTCCGGGGCTGCCCCCGGCTCAGTGCTCGCGGCGGTACGGGACGTCGGCGATGACCGTGTGCTCGCGGCCCAGGATGGCCGCCTTGAGACGCTTGGCCGTCTGGTTGTACAGCAGGCGTTCCCACCAATGACGCGGCACGAATTCCGGCAGGACGACGATCGTGATCGGTGCCTGCTTGTCCGGCGGCCACGCCTGGTCGAGCACGTCGAGGTAGGCGAGGAGCGGCGAGATCACGGCCCGGTACGGCGACTCGACGATGACGAGCGGCACGCCAGGGACCTGGCGCTCCCAGCGCTCGCGCAGCTCGTCACCCTCGTCCGGGTCCACGGTCACGTAGACCGCCCGGATGTCCGGACTCATGGTCCGCCCGAAATTCACGGCCTGGATCACCGCGCGGTTGATGCCGTTGACGGGGATGACCACGCGTTGCTCGCGATGGGGTCCTTCGGCGATCAGGTCGTCACGAACGTGCAGCTCCGCCTCCAGATCGTCGTACTCACGCCGGATGAACAGCATGATGGCCACCAGCACCGGGATGAGCAGCAGCACGAGGTACGCACCGTCGCGGAACTTGATCGTCGTGACGACCACGGCCACGATCGCCGTCGCGGTCCCACCGATGGCGTTGATCGCGAGCCGTCTGCGCCACCCTGGTGACTGCGCGCGCCACCAATGCCGGACCATCCCGGTCTGGGCGATCGTGAAGTCGATGAACACGCCGACGGCGTACAGCGGGATCAGGGCATGGGTCGAACCCTGGAAGATCACGACGAGCGAGGCCGCGACGATCCCGAGCGCGATGATCCCGCTCGAGAAGGCCAGGCGGTCGCCGCGGAACGAGAACTGACGCGGGAAGAACCCGTCGATCGCGAGGACGGCACCCAGCCGCGGAAAGGCATTGAACGAGGTGTTCGCCGCGAGGAACAGCAGCAGCGCCGTGAAGGCCTGGAACAGGTAGAAGCCGATGGAGTCGCCGCCGAAGACGACGGTGGCTACCTGGGCGATGACGGTCTTCTCTCCGGGATGCGTCGGCGGAACGGCCCCGAAGTTGACCGCCAGGAAGGTGATGCCGACGAACAGCACGCCGAGGACGACCGCCATCACCATGAGCGTCGTCGCCGCGTTGCGCGACTCCGGTGGCTTGAACGCCGGCACACCGGTCGCGATCGCCTCCGTGCCGGTCAGGGCCACGGCGCCCGACGAGAACGCCCGCAAGAGGACGAGGATCCCAACGGCCTGGGTCGTGTCCTGGGCCGCGGCGATCGCCTCCTCGGGCATCGACGTCTCGCCAAGGACGACGATCCGGAAGACGCCCAGGCCGATCATCAGGAACGCGCTGAAGAGGAACAGGTAGGTCGGGACGGCGAAGATGTTGCCGGCCTCCCGCAGGCCGCGCAGGTTGGCGACCGTCATCAACGCGATCGCCGTGACGCCGATGCCCACGGCGATCGGTGCGAGCGCGGGCAGGGCCGAGACGATCTGCTCGACGGCCGACGATGTCGACACCGCGACCGTCAGGTTGTAGTCGATGAGCAGAGCGGACGCCGCCACCAGCGAGGCGATCCGGCCGAGGTTCGCCTTCGAGACCGAATACGACCCGCCGCCGTTCGGGTAGGCGATGCACACCTGGCGGTAGGAGAATGCGACGATGCCCAGCAGCAGCGCGATCGCGATCGACACGGGGATCGCGAAGGTGAACGCCGCCATCGCCGCGCCGGCCAGGACGAAGGCCCGCAGGATCTCCTCGGTCGCGTAGGCCGACGACGAGATGGCATCCGAGCTGAAGATGGCCAGCGCTTTGACCTTCGACAGTCGTTCGCCGGCTTCGTCCTCCGAGGCCAGCGGACGTCCGAGCACGACGCCGCGGATGTTGTGCGCCAACTTGGCGCCAGGGGTGGTCGGGATGCTGGCCGCTTGCTTGGCCGTCAGCTGGCCGGGGCCCGTATAGCGGAAATACGGGGCGTGGGGGCGCTCCACGCGGACCCGTTTGTCACCGGGCTTTCGGCCCTGGAGCGAGCGGCGACCGCCGATCATCGAAGGAACCTCACGAGGCTCGCGACCGGGGTCATGCGCCGAATGCGAGTCGGTCGGCCAGCCGGCCCGGGAGGCCGGCGGCGCGGATCGCCGCTTGGACGGCGGCGATGTCGTAGGCCACGCGATGCCAGGTGACGGTCGCGGCGTCGGGGTCCAGGATCAGGTACGAGGCGTCGGGATCGCCGTCCCGCGGCTGGCCCACGCTGCCCGGGTTGATGAGCGCGCGTTGGCCGTCGAGCGCGAGGCTCCCACCCGCGGCCGGGCCCACGACGCGCAACTGCTCGTCCGGCCCGAGACAGAACGCCACCGGCACGTGGGTATGGCCGTGCAGGCCGAAATCCGTCTCGAGGACGGCCAGGTTCTCGAGGGCGACGGCGCCGCTCGAGATGTATTCGCGGATGGGGTCACGCGGGCTGCCGTGGACGAGCGTCATCCGGTCGATCGCGTGGCGCTCGGGTAGGGCCGACAACCAGGCGCGGGTCGTCCCGTCGATCGTGTCGCGCGTCCATTCCGCGGCGGCACGTGCCTCCGGGTTGAACCAGTCGATCTCGCGGCCGCCCAGCGCCGCGGCGTCGTGATTGCCCCGCACGCCGACCGCGCCGACGCCGATCAGCCGGGCGACGACCCCATCCGGGTCCGGCCCGTAGCCCACGACGTCGCCCAGATGCCAGATCGCGTCGACCGTACCGGCGTGCGCGAGGACCGCATCGAGTGCCACGAGATTGCTGTGGATGTCCGACAGGACGGCGACCCGCATCGCGGCAGAGCGTAGCAGCGTCAGGAGCTGCTCACCCGCTGCGGGAACTCACCACGGACGGCGGCGGCGAGCCCCTGGATCGCGTGGGTAGGCGACCGGGACGGCGCCAGTCCGCGTCGCGATCGCCAGCCGGTGATCCGTGAGCCCGGCGATGGTCACGTCGCGCACCTCGAGCGTGCCGCCACCAAGCGCGTCGATCGCCCGCCGTGCGGCCGCAAGCTCGGCGGCGAGTTCGCCGCGCTTCCAGGCGACCAGCGATCCGCCGCGCGCCAGCAACGGGAACGAGAGCTCCACGAGGTCGGCGGTCGATGCCACTGCGCGGGCGGTGACGACGGACCACGCTCCGCGGCGATCGGGGGCGGCCGCGAGCTCCTCGGCCCTCGCGGTGAGGACCGTCACGCGTTCGGCAAGGCCCGTCGCCTCGACCACGGCGCTGAGGAACCTTGCCTTCTTGGCGATCGGCTCGACCAGGGTGAACGCCGCGTCGGGCAGGGCCGCAGCGAGCGGCAGACCCGGGAAGCCGCCGCCGGAGCCCAGGTCCAGCACCCGATCGGCGGCCCGGTCACGCAGCCACGCCAGGCCCGACAGGCTGTCCAGGACATGGGCGGTCGCGACGGCCGCGGGCTCCCGGATGGCCGTGAGATTGATGTGCGGCGTCCACGCCAGCAGCAGGCGGACGTGGGAGTCGATGACGGCCCGGACGGCGGGATCAGCCAGGACCGACGTCAGCCACGGTTCGGCGGAGCCGCTGACCAGGGCCGCCTCGTACGACGGCGGCAATGGCGCGGTGTCCTGTACGCGCGTCGGGAGCGGCTCGCGCTTTAGGACCACGGCACGCCCTCCTGTGGATCCACGTGCCATCGACCGCGCGGCGCCGCTCCCGACGTCGACTCATCTCGCACCGTGAGCGCTGGTCCGGTCTTCCGCCATCCATCCGGTTCGCGGCCGGGTCTCCCCGAGCCCCTCGTGGATCGCGTTACCCTCGCGTTCGCCCCAGTGCGGGAAGGGACCGTACGGGTCGGGCAGGGGACTCGTCAACGCGGTTATCCACGAACTCGGCCACGAGGCGGCGGGATTGGTGGATAACTCAGAGTCAGCGCCGTGCGACGGCGTGCGATTGGTCGTGCCGGCCAGGTCGGTCGAGCCCGTCGCCCTCGCCGTGACGGTGGCCGTCAACGTCCGGGACGGACGGCCCGTCGTCCTCATCATCGTCTGGGTCGCGTCGGAACGACTGCGGCGATCCTCATCGGTCGCCGCAACACCGGCCTGCAGCAGGGCCAGCGTCCGCAGGCGCTCCGTCTCGAGGTCCAGCGCCACACGGCTCGCCTCGGTCATCACCGCCGCCGGGATCGTGCCGGCCGGCCCCGGCAGGACGAGCACGAAGCTCGAGCCCACGCCGAGCACGCTTGCCGCATCGAGCTCGCCACCCATCGCCCGGGCGAGGTCGCGCGCGATCGGCAGGCCCAGGCCGGTGCCGGTGATCGGCTCGTGGTCGGACATCCGGTAGAAGCGTTCGAAGATGCGCTCGCGGTCGGTCGGCGCGATGCCCGGCCCCTCGTCCCGGACCGCGATCACCGCCACCGGACCCTCGAACCACCCGACGAGCTCGACCGCCCGGTCGCCCGCGAACTTGATCGCGTTGGCGGCGAGGTTCGTGACGATCTGCTCGACCCGCCGACGGTCGCCGGTCGCGGAGCGGAGCCGAGGTGGAGCGGACACGAGCAGCCGCACGCCGCGATCGAGCGCGATCGGCAGCAGCCCGGCGGACACGGCGTTGAGGGCATCGGCGACGGAGAACGGCTCCTGCTCCAGGACGAGTGTCCCGGACTCGATCCGCGAGAGCTCCAGGAGGTCGTCGACGAGCGCCGCCATCGAGCTGACGATCGTGCGCCCGCGCTCCATGAACTCGCGCTCGACTTCGGGGTCGCCGACGCGGCCCTCAAGGATGAGATCGAGATAGCCCGACAGTCCGGTCAGTGGCGTGCGCAGCTCGTGGGCCACGGTCGACACGAATTGCGCTCGCTGGCTTTCGACGGCGCGCATCCTGGCCAGGTCGCGCTCGGTGGCGAGGGCCTCGGTCACGAGCGTCAGGGCGACGGCGGCATGCCGGGCGAGTGCGGGCGGGAGGCGTTCCTCGAGGACCGCGGCGTCGACGGACTCGCGGAAGCTGAACCCGAGGGTGACCTCGCCGGCGGATGGGATCGTGAGGCAGGCATAGACGAGGTCGGACTTCTCGTTCGAGCCGGGTGATTTCGTGGGCGACTTCGTCGGCGATCCGTCATCCATCCCGCGCAGCACGACCGAGATCGGGGCGCGCCTCGCGGCCGCGCGACGCGCGCGACTCCGGGGAGCGGCCGAATCGAGCCACGTCGCCAGCCCGATCGCGGCGTCACGATCGTTCGGTCCCGATGCGGCGACGGCGACGCGCCGGGCGACCCCGTCGGCGACGACCGCCGCGCGTTCGGCCCCGACGGTCTGCGCCAGCAGGTCCAGGAGACCGGCCAGCCGCTGCTCGGGGGCATCACCAGCCGCGAGGACGTCGAGGGCGCGGGCCAGCAGTACGCGTTCCTCGTGGGCGACGCGGTCCGCCTCGCGACGGAATTGCGCTCGGCGTTCGACGAATTGGGGCGGCGGGGGCACGGCCGGCGCGGCGACTGGCAGGCGCGCCGGGTGACGGTCATCCATCAGGCATTCGATGGTGCCCTGACCGGTGCGTCCGGGCATCCCCCCGAACGGGGACGGCGTGACGGGACGAAGGTACGCCCGGCCGCGTCAACCCCGGCCACGTCAGCCCGGCCGAGCGGTGCCGCTTCGAACCGGACGGCCGAGGGTCCTGCGCACGACATCGATCACCTCATCCACGTACTTGTCGGCCTCGCCGCGCTCCGCCGCGGTCCGGACACACCCCTGGACGTGGTCCTCGAGCACGAGGATCGACAATGCGTCGACGGCGGCTCGCAGGGCGGCGGTCTGCTGGAGGATGTCGACGCAGTACTCCTCGCGTTCGATCATCCGCGCGATCCCGCGGACCTGGCCCTCCATGCGCGACAGGCGTCGCATGAGCTGTGCCGTGTCCTTCGCATAGCTGTGCCGGAAGTGGCTGGGATCGGGAGCCGGCGTCGAGCGCCGGGCGGTGGGAGTGGCCATGCCCGGCATCATACCCCCGGGGGGTATGAGCTGCAAAGCCCGGGACGGCGGCGCGCCAGCCGTCCGACACGGCACTCGGGTAGACTGACGGCCGATGGACCCCAGTACGCCGTTCGCCCACGCCAGCGAGGCGGAGATGGCCCGCATCCTCGATTTCTACGCGGTCCGCTGGGAGTACGAACCCCACACGTTCCCGATCCTGTGGAACCTCGAGGGGGCCGTCGTCGAAAGCTTCGCGCCCGACTTCTACCTCCCCGACCTGGACCTCTATCTCGAGATGACGACGCTCCGACAGCGGCTGGTCCGCAAGAAGAACCGCAAGCTGCGCCGGCTGCGCGAGCTCTACCCCGCGGTGAATATCAAGCTGTTCTACGCCCGCGACTTCCGCGCGCTGATGCTCAAGTACGGCAAGATCGCGCTGTTCGACGGGCTGTCGGGCTCGTCCGGGCAGGTCGCGTTGCCGCATGGACCGGCGACCGCCGAGGGGCTGCCGGCGCTCCCGCTGCCGGCCGCGATCGCCGCGCTCGTCGACGCCGAATCGGTCCCCGAGACGCTCCCGGCACCGTCCGCGCGACGGCGTCGGACGCGTCCCGCGTCGGCCGTCGGAGCCGATGAGGCGATGATCTGACGATGGCGGTGCGAACGGCGGATCTGCGCGACGACATCGGTCAGATCCTCCTCTCGGAGGAGCAGATCGCCGCGAAGGTGGCTGAGCTCGGGGCACGGATCAGCGCCGACTACGCCGGTCGTCCCGTGACCCTGGTGTCGGTCCTCAAGGGCTCTCTGCCGTTCATGGCGGACCTGATGCGCGCGATCGACCTGCCGTTGCGGATCGACCTCATGGAGGTCAGCTCGTACGGCGGCAATTCCACCGAGTCGTCCGGCCTCGTCCGGATCCTCAAGGACCTGTCCGCGAGCATCGAGCGCGAGGATGTCCTGATCGTCGAGGACATCATCGACACCGGCCTCACGCTGAACTACCTCGTGCGCTACCTGCGCGGCAAGAACCCGGCGTCGCTGCGGATCTGCACGCTTGCTCGACAAGCCGGCCCGCCGGCTGGTCGAGATCCCGGTCGACTACATCGGATTCGAGATCCCCGACCAGTTCGTCGTCGGCTACGGTCTCGACTATGGCGAGCTGTACCGCAACCTGCGTTTCGTGGGCGTCCTGAAGCCCGAGGTCTATGGGGCCGGCGGCCCGGAGGCGGACGCCGAGTGACGATGCACCGCCGGCCCCTGGGTGGGGGTCGAACGCTGGCGGCGATCGCCGGCGTCCTCATCGTCGTGGGCTCGATCCTGCCGTGGTGGCGCGTCGGGGGCGAGTCCGGGATCCCGCCGCTGTCGGGCAACGCCTTCGAGGGCAGCGGGATCATCGTGTTCCTCGTCGGCGTGATCACGCTCGCGCTCGTCGCGCTCCCGTATGCGGTCGGCGACCGGCCGACCGGGATCGACCGGCCGATGTCGTTCGCTTTGCTGGCCGTCGTCGGCTGGCTGGGCCTGGCCTGGCGGGTCATCGACCTGTTGCTGAGCGAGGCCTTTCAGTTCACCGAGCCGATCCAGGTGTTCACGAACGGGCCGGGCCTGTGGATCGCCGGCCTCGGGCTCGCGGTCCTGTCGCGGGCCGTCTACCGGATGACCCGGGAGCCCGCCTACCGCTGAGCGCTGGTCACGAAGGCGTTGATCGCCGCCGCCTGGCGGCCGTTCGGACCGACCTCGACGTACCAGTGTTCGTCGCCGCCACCGACGACGGCGACCGTCATCCGGTAGATGCCGTCGGCAAGGCCACCCGTCGGTGCTTCGAGCGCGGCCACGCCGGGCCGCCCGCCCACCCCGACCTGGCTCTGCAGGCCCACCGGCCCGGGAAGCGGGTCGACCTGGGCCAGCTCGATCGTGGACACGCGCTGCCCGTCCGGCAGGTTCACCCCGAGCGCGCTCGCCGGTCCGATCGGGACGGGCCAGCAGCCTTCCTCCGGCCCGCGGGCCTGCCAGATCTGGGCCACCCGGCAATCGCCGGCGGCCGGCGGCCGCGCCCAGCCCGTCAGGATCTCCCCGACCGTCCACAGGTTGGCCGCCCCCGGCAGGCGGCGCAGGATGGACGGGCCGAAGGCATCGCTCGGCACGCGGTCCGTGTCGCTCGGGAGGCGCGCCACGCCCGCCGCCGCCACCAGCGCCACCGCCGCCGCCGCGATTCGCGCGAGCCGACAGCATGACCATGCGGATCGACACCGGCCGGTTCCACGAGCAGGTCCAGGCGGTACAGGCCCGGCTGCCAGGCCGCCACCTGGTCGGGCGGGGCGCCGGGCGCGCGCAGGCCGATGGCCCACGCGGGCGCGCCTGGCCACGGCGACGCGAGACGGGCCAGGTCCAGCCGCTCCGGACGCCCGACGTCGTCGAATCGCCACAGCCGGATCGTGTCCAGGGCGGCATCTGGCGGGCCGCTGATGACGATGACGTCGAGGTCGTCGGCCGGCCCGATGTCGACCACGGGACCGCTGGCGATGTCCGTGGGCTCGGACAGGCCGACCGAGGGCACCGCGGTGACTCGCGCCGTCGAGGTGCGGATCGACCAGTCAGCCCCGCGCGGCGCGGGCCCGAACGACTCCGGCCGGTACGGGCGGAGGGTGACCGGCGGGCCGATCTGCGGAGCCGGCGGGGCGGTCGCCGGTGGCTGGTACGGCGATGGCGTCGGGCCGGCCGGTGCCCGGGTGCTGCCCCACGGTTCGATCGCGAGCGCGACGATGACGACCACGAGCAATCCGCCGATGGCGGCCCACTGGCCGTCGAACGGCGATCGTGGAGCCGGGACCCGAGTGAGTCCGGCCATCGCGCTCCCCGGTCAGTCCTCTCCGAGATAGGCCTTGCGTACGGCCGGGTCGGTGCGCAGCTTGTCGGCGGTATCGGTGAGGACGACCTCGCCCGTCTGCAGGATGTAGCCGCGTCGCGCGATCCCGAGGGCCATCAACGCATTCTGCTCCACGAGCAGCACCGTTGTCCCCTGCCCGTTGATGGTCTTGATGATCTCGAAGATCTGCTCCACGAGGATCGGCGCGAGGCCCATCGACGGCTCGTCGAGCAGCAGGACCTTGGGCGCCGCCATCAGGGCCCGCCCGATGGCGAGCATCTGTTGCTCACCGCCCGACAGCGTGCCGGCCTTCTGGTCCTTGCGCTCGCTCAGGCGGGGGAACAGCTCGTACACCCGCGCGTATTCGGCCGCGAGGGCCGCGCGGTCCTTGCGCGCGAAGGCCCCCATCTCGAGGTTCTCCTGGATGTTCATCCGCGCGAACACCCGGCGGCCCTCGGGGCTCTGGCAGACCCCGAGCGCGACGATCTCGTGTGGCTTGCGCCCGTCGATCCGCTCGCCGCGCAGCCAGATCTCGCCCTGACGCGGTCGGAGGAGGCCGGAGATCGTGCGCAGCGTCGTCGACTTGCCGGCGCCGTTGGACCCGATCAGCGTGACGATCTCGCCCTCGTCGACCGTGAAGCTGACGCCGCGCAACGCATGGATCGCGCCGTAGTAGGTGTGGACGTCCTTGAGCTCGAGGAGGGCTGCCACGTCAGGCCCCCTCGGCCGCGCCGCGGCCCAGGTACGCCTCGATGACGCGGGGATTGGCGCGAACCTCGGCGGGGCTGCCTTCGGCCAGCACCTCGCCGTAGTCGAGCACGGTGACCCGGTCGCTGATGCCCATGACGACACGCATGTCGTGCTCGATGAGCAGGACCGTCAGGCCGAGCTCCGAGCGCAGGCGGCGGATGAAGTCGGTCAGGTCGCGCGTCTCGGACGCGTTCATGCCGGCGGTCGGCTCGTCGAGCAGCAGCAGCTTCGGGCTGGTCGCGAGGGCTCGCGCGATCTCGAGGCGGCGCTGGTCGCCGTACGGCAGGTTCCGCGCCCAGGCGTGGGGCCGTTCGTCGAGCCCGACGAACTCGAGCAGCTCGTGCGCCCGCGCGACGCTCGCCTCCTCTTCCACGTTGTTGCGGGGCGTGCGCAGGACCGCGTCCCACCAGCGGCTGCGCAGGTGGACGTGCTCGCCGACGAGCACGTTGTCGAGGGCGGACATCGTCCCGAACAGGCGGATGTTCTGGAACGTCCGTCCGATCCCGAGCTGGGTGACCTGGTGCGGCTTGAGCGAGCGGACCTTGCCGCCCTTCGTCGTCACGATGTCGTGCCCGTCGAACGAGATCTCGCCGCTCGTCGGTACGTAGGCCCCGGTGATCATGTTGAAGAACGTCGTCTTGCCCGCCCCGTTGGGCCCGATGAGCGAGACGATGCTGCCGCGCGGGATGTCGAAATCGACCGAGTTGACCGCCACCAGGCCGCCGAACCGCTTCGTGACGCTCCGGGAGCGGACGAGGATCTGGTCGTCCGGCACCTGCCCGGTCAGCGGCGTGGACCCCTGCTCGTAGGTGACGCCGGTCGTCATCGTGGCGTCTCGTCGTCCGGGCCGTCGCCGGTGACTTCGCCGCGGCTTTCCGCGATCGTCTGGCCGGTCGGCTCCTCGCCGGGCACCTCCGCAAGCTCCGGATCCTCCTCGCCGCCAGGCTCGGTCGGATCGAGCTCGGGCACGAGCCCCTCTTCCTCGAGCAGCCCGATCGAGCCGATCGCCTGACCCGGTGGGGCGGTGTGCATCTCCGCGGCGCGCTGGCGACTCGGCAGGAAGCCCTCCGGCCGGAACCGCATCATCACGACGAGCGCGATGCCGAGCAGCAGGAAGCTGAAGGACGAGGGGTTGATATCGCTCAACTGCTCGAGCCCGGTCGCGCCGCCGACATCGGACAGGCGGTTGCCGACCCAGGCCAGCAGGGTCTTGTCCACGTACTGGACGACCACCGCGCCCACCAGCACGCCCCAGATGTTCCCGATGCCGCCGAGGATGATCATGATCACGACCAGGATCGAGGTCGAGAACATGAAGAAGTCCGACGTCGTGGCGCCCTGGTAGGAGGCCTGCAGCGCACCGGCGACGCCGGCGAACGCGGCCCCGAGCGCGAACGCAAGGAGCTTCGTGCGGACGGTGTTGACGCCCATCATCTCGGCGGCGATCTCGTCCTCGCGGATGGCCATCCAGGCACGGCCCATGCGCGAACGTTCCAGGTTCCGCGCGATGACGATGGCGATGATCACGAGCGCGATGCCGAGATAGATCGGCGCGAAGCCGCTGATCACCCCGAACTTGAACCCGAGGAAGCTGGGCGGGTCGATGGGGTTGATGCCGAGGGGTCCACCGGTGAGGTTGGCGTTGACGAGCTGGATGGGGCCGAACGAGAAGTTCACGTTGACGAGGTTCTTGAAGAAGATCGGCACGATCTCGCCGAATCCCAGGGTCACGATCGCGAGGTAGTCACCACGGAGGCGAAGGGTCGGGGCGCCGAGCAGCGCACCGAAGATGGCAGCGACGGCGGCGGCGAGCAGGAAGATCACCGTGAACGGGAGGTGGATCCCCGGGAAGCCGGGCGGCACGCTCGAGAACAGGACGACCGACACGCCACCGAAGTGGGGTGAGGCGAGGAAGGCGGCCGTGTAGGCGCCGATCGCGTAGAACGCCACGTACCCCAGGTCCAGCAGGCCGGCGAAGCCGATGACGATGTTGAGGCCGATGGCCATGATCCCGAAGATCAGCATGAACATGACGACGGTGCTGCTCGGAAGCGGCAGCGCACGGGTGATGTTCGATGGGATCGCCGGGTAGATGATCGGGTAGAGGAAGATGCCTACGACGAGGAGCGTCAGCAGGATCGTGCGGCGCCGATTCTTCGCGTACGCAGCCCGATAGGACGGTGGCCAGCTCACGACCGCGGCGCCCATATGGCGCAGCCAGGCGGCGAAGCCGCCGGTCGATTCGACCCGTACGGGTGTGACGAGGCTGCTCATGCGCGGTCCGCCAGCTGTTGGCCGAGGAGGCCCGTCGGGCGGAACACCAGCACGGCGATCAGCACGCCGAAGACGATCGCGTTCGTCCATTGCGCCGACAGGTAGCGGTCACTGAACGCGTTGATGAGCCCAAGCACGATGCCGCCCAGCACAGCCCCCTGGAGGTTGCCGATGCCGCCCAGCACGGCGGACGTGAAGGCGTTCAGCCCGAATCGGAACCCAAGGTTCCAGACCGTCGTGTTGTTGTAGAGGATCTGGACCAGGCCGGCGGCGCCCGCCAGGGCGCCCGCGATGACGAAGGTGATGGCGATCGTCCGGTTGACGTCGATGCCCATGAGACCGGCGGTGTCCGGATCCTGGGCGGTGGCCCGCATCGCCTTGCCCTGGCGCGTGCTACCGACGAACCACATCAGCACGATCAGGAGCGGGATCGTGATGATGGCGACGAAGAACTGCTTGAACGAGAACTCGATGGCGGTGTCCAGGCCGAACACCGAGGTCAGGATGTTGGTGTTCGGGATGACGTCCGGGTAGCCCAGGTTGGCCGGACCCTTCCAGAGCAGGCCGATGTTCTGGAGGATGAAGCTCATGCCGATCGCCGAGATCAGCGGCGCGAGCTTCGGCGCGTTGCGCAGCGGCCGGTAGGCGATGCGCTCGATCGACACGTTCAGCCCGGCCGTGATGGCCATCGTGATGATGAGCACGATGAAGATCAGGGCGACGGTGGTGAGGAGGTCGAGTCCCGGCACGACGCCGAAGAACTGGAGCAGCGTCAACGCGATCATCGAGCCGAGCATGAACACATCGCCGTGGGCGAAGTTGATCAGCTGGAGGATCCCGTAGACGAGGGTGTAGCCGAGCGCCACGAGGGCGTAGATGAGACCGTTGGAGAGACCGATGATGATCGTCTGGATGAGCTGGTCGTCCATGGAGCGGTCAGTTCTCCGTGGCAGTTCCGGCTGAGTAGACAGCGGGGGCGGACCTCGTGGTCCGCCCCCGCCGTTCTATGTACGGCGTGTCGCCTGCCTCACTCGGGCGCGGCGAGCACCTTCTCGAACTTCGGCGGCCAGCTGTCGATGACCTGATAACCGGTCGCCTCGGCCAGCGTCGTGTCGCCGTCCGGCTTGATGGAGAACGTGCCCAGGTACGACGCGAAGTCGGTCGTCGCGAAGACCTGCTTGAGGACCTCGTACCGGTCGTTGGTACCGGCTCGGGTCATGGCGTCCAGCGCGAGCTGGGCTGCTGCGGCTCCGTAGATGCCGTAGACGGGCGGATCGTCGCCGTCGTGTGCCGCCTTGTAGTCGGCGACCCACTTCTTGCCGGCGTCCGAGGTCTGCTCGTTCGGACCGACGCCGCCGAAGGTGAGGTACGTGCTGTTGCCAGCCTCGCCCGTGCCCTCGTACCACGACTCCTCGAACACGCCGTCGCCGGACATCATCTTGATGTCAGGCATGGCCGCCCGAAGGTCCTTCCAGAGCTTGCCCGTGTTCTGGCCCGTGATGGATCCGATGTAGATGAAGTCGGCACCCGAGTCCTTGATCTTCTGGGCCAGGGCGGCGTAGTCCGTCGCCTTGGCGTCGAAGCCTTCGCTCGTGCCGTTCGCGCTCACGACTTCGATGCCGAGCTCGTTCGCGGACAGTGCCCACGATCGTGCAAGACCCTTGCCGTAAACCTGGGTGTCGTCGAGGACGTAGGCCTTCGTGGCGCCGAGCTCCTTGGCCCAGGCCGCACCGGCTCCACCCTGCTTGTTGTCCGTCGAGATGACGCGCGAGTAGTTGCGATAGCCGTTCGGATAGTAGCTATCCGGCTCGCCCGGCTCCGTGACGCCCTCGACCGCCGTGGTCAGGCCCGGATACGTGTTCGCGGGGCTGATCATGACGAGGCAGGCGGCATTGAGGATCGGGATCGTGAGCTTGGCCGCGCCCGAGTTGAAGTGGCCGATGAAGACCATCGCGTCGGGGTCGTTGGCCGCGGTCGTCGCGTTCTGCTGGGCCACGGCGCCGTCCCAGTCGCCATTGTTGGCGGCCGAGGAGTCGTCGAGGTCCGTGTACTTGATCGTGAACGAACCGACCGTCTTGCCGTCAAGGATCTCCTTGATCGACTCGACGAGGGCGTTCGTCTGGGCCGTGTTCGAGCCCTGACGCGGCAACGACGAGTACACGTGGATCTCGTTGCTGCTGGTGCCCTTCTTGTTCTTGCAGACCTCGGGCTGTGCAGCGGCGGCTCCGCTACCACTCGGGGCTGCACCCGACCCTGCGGGGGCCGGTGAGCAAGCGGCGAAGACGAACACCGCACTCGCGGCGACGGCTCCGACCTTGGTGAGCTTCATGCATTCTCCTCCTGATGTTCGATCGTCCGGCGGATCCGGAGCGACCTTCGGCCGGGGGCCTTCCCGCCTGCTCCCGAACCGGAGATGCGGCGCTCGCCCGTCGCCCTCGTGCTCGCGTCCCATCGACGGTGCCCTCCCAGGGCGTCGACGGGGCGAGCGGCGGTGCGTGACGGACGGCGATGCAGGACCGTGTTCGGGCGGCGCGCAGGTGACCGCCGAAACGATGCCGTATCATAGCCATCGGCGACCTGAATGCAATACCGGTCGGCCGCACCCCCGCCGTGCGCCCCGCGCGTGTCGCGAGCCTCGTGCTCGCCGTCGGCAGGGTCCGCAGGCCAGGCGGTACCGGCCCAGGGTCAGAACGGCCCAGGTCGAGGGGCGACGGGTCGCCGTCCTGCGAGGTACGAACCTTCGGCGTGGAATACCTGGTCCGAGCAGCCCGTGTCACCGATATCGATCGTCTCGTCGCGTTGAGCGACGCAGACCTTCGTGTGGGTCGTGACGCCAGCCCGCTCGATGCCGCGGACCTCATGCGCCAGCTGGTGTACCTTCCGCAGGCCAGCATCTTCGTCGCCGAGACGCAGCGTGTCGTCGTGGGTGGGGCCGTCCTGGCCCTTCGGCCCTCGGTCCGTGCTGGCGGTTTCGTCGGCACGATCGATCTTCTGGTCGTCGACCCCGACCATGATGCGGACCGCGTGACGGACGCCCTCCTCGAGGACCTCATCCGCTCGGCGAGCAACAAAGGCTGCACCCTCGTGGAGGCAGTCCACCCGGACGATCCGGCGGTCCTGGGCCGCTGGGCGGCGCAGGGTTTTGCGCTCGCCGGTCCGCGCATCCAACGAACCGTGGCCGCGGTGGGAATCACGGCGCGCCGCACCTAACTCAACGCTCCGCCGAGCAGCGCGATCGCGCCGGCCGAGCGCCATACATCGGACCAAGGAGTCATTCGTGAGTAAAAACGTCGCTGTCTTTGTGGACGTGGCGAACATCTTCTTTGCGGCAAAGGCCGCGGGCGTGGACATCGATTACGTCACGCTCCTCAAGTCGGCCTCGGCCGGGCGCGATCTCGTGCGCGCTTACGCATACACCGGGCTGGACCCGGAGAACGAGAACCAGCGCAATTTCCACGACTTCCTGCGCCGTCACGGGTACAAGGTCGTCAGCAAGGACATTCGCAAGTACGGCGACGGCAAGGTCAAGGCCAACCTCGACATCGAGCTCGTCGTCGACATGATGAAGACGGCCCGAAACCTGGATATCGCGATCGTCGTGTCGGGCGACGGCGACTTCGCCCCGGCCATCCGTGCCGTCCAGGAGATGGGCGTTCGCTGCGAGGTCATCAGCTTCCGCGGCAACACCTCGTCGGACCTCATCGAGGTCGCGGACCTGTTCACGGACATCACCCAGCTCGCCCGGGTCGAAAAGGGTTCCCGCTCCGGCCGCCGCGTCGCGGACGATGACGCGGACCTGTCGATGACCGAGGTCCCCGACAAGCAGACCGAAGGCACCGGGCTCGGTCGCGGTGGGCGTGGTCGCGGCGGACGCGGTCGTGGCCGCTCCGGCGAGGCGGAGCCCGTGACCTCGTCGACGTCGCGCTCGCGCGGCGGACGCGGTCGGGTCGGCGCCGTCTCCACGAACGGCGTGGGGGCCGGCCGCGACAGCGACGCCGGTCTCGTCGCGCTGCCCGGGGAGCGCCTCTCGAAGGCGGTCGGCGATCTGACCGAATCCGACCTGGCCGCCGCCGAGGTCTTCACGCTCGACGATCTCGGGGAGCCGGCGGTCGCGCCGACCGCCGGATCGGCGGCGCCCGTCGAGTCGGCCGGAGCCGACGAGGCGGACGGCACCGAGGTCCGAGAGGACGAGACGGGTCGCCGTCGCCGCCGTCGCGGCGGACGCGGACGCGGCCGTGGTCGTGGGCGTGACGAGACGACCGATACGCCCGTGAGTACGGACCGTCCGGCCCCAGCGGCCGCATCGGGTCCGCCCCAGGACCTCGCCGAGGATGCCGACGACATCGACGAGGAGCCGCAGGCCCCGCGCGGCCCGCGAACCACCCCGTTCGGCTCGGTGTGGGACTCGCAGCTCGGCACGACTGCGGCCCCCAGTTCCGCGAACCTGACGCCGCTCAGCGACGATGACGAGGATTTCGACGAGCCCGAGATCCCCGAGTACCTCATCGCCGAGCAGCGCCGTGGGGCACGTGGCGGCAACGCTCGTGGTCCGCAGGGCGGTCGCGGCGGACCGCGCGGTGGACGCGCGGCGTACCAGTCCGCGGTCGAGCGCGAGCGCTACGGACGCGGTGGCGGCGGAGGCGGCATCAACCGCTACCCGGACGTCAGCGGCCGCACCGGAGGGAACGCCGCACCGACGCGCGGGCCTCGCGATGACCGAGGCCCCGCCCGACGTGACGATCGCCCGCGCGAGGCTGCGCCGCGCCCGACCTCGTCGAGCGAGCCGTGGAGCGAGGTTCCGCCCGAGCTCGAGGCGATGCTCCGCGCCCAGGTGAGCCAGAAGCCGGCCGCGACGGAGTCCCGCCCGACGGAGACGCGTCCGGCCCCGGCCGATGCTGCCGCCCCGGGGGAGGCCACCGCGGCCGAGGCCACCGCGGCCGAAGCTGCCGGCACCGACGCTGCGACGCCCACCGCGCCGAAGCGACGGACCACGCGCAAGACGACGGCGTCCGGCGCCGCGCCCGCAGAGGACGGCAAGTCGGCCGCGCCGAAGCGACGCTCGACCCGGAAGACGACGTCGAGCGCGGCGACCGCGCCGGAGCCGGCATCGGCCGGCACCGAACCGGGCGCCGACGCCGCGGAGGCGTCCGCACCCAAGCGACGGACCACGCGCAAGACCGCGGCCACGGCCGCCGACAGCGCAGCCGGGGACGCCGCGGCGGAGGCCAAGCCGAAGCGGAAGACGACTCGCAAGACCGCGACCGACTCGAGCGACCCCGCCTGAGCGATCCCGGGATGGATGGGGCGCGGACCCGCGGCCAGCCGGCGGCACTCGCCGCGGTCGGCTCGATGATCCGCGGCGGGGCGCCCCACGCCGTCCTGCTCGTGGGTCCCGCCGGCGTCGGCAAGACGACGCTGGCGATGGATCTGGCAGCCGGCTTGCTGTGCACGGCCGACGATCCCGCCGCGCGCCCGTGCGGAGCGTGCCGGGCCTGCCGGTTGGTGGCCTCGGGCGGGCACCCGGACGTCCATCGGGTCGGCCCGGAGGGACCGGGTCGCCAGGTCGTCATCGGCGGTCCCGGTGCTCGTGTCCGTGGGATCCGCGATCTCATCGCCGAGCTCGCGCTCCTGCCGGTCGAGGGCGGGGCACGGGTGGCGATCGTCGAGTCCGCCCAGCGCATGAACGAGGACGCCCAGGCGGCCTTGCTCAAGACCCTGGAGGAGCCGCCGGCCGGGGTGACGCTGATCCTGTGCGCGGATGCCGAAGAGCCGCTCCTGCCGACCATCCGCTCGCGCTGTGCTCGCCTCCGACTCGGGCCGGTCGGCGTCCGGGACGTCGAGGCGATCCTGGCCGAGCACGGGGTCGCCGACGCACCGCTCGCGAGCCGTCTGGCCCGCATCACCGGGGGCCGGCCGGGGGTCGCACTGGCCTGGGCGCGTCAGCCGGAGGCGCTTCAGGTCCGCGATGAAGTGAGTCGATCGCTGCTGGACCTGCTTGCGGCACGGCCGTCGGAGCGGCTGGCCGGGGTGCGGGCGGCCGCGCTTCGTGCCGGCGCCCTCACGGGCGTGGGCGACGGGGCAGCGGACGCCGCCTCGGTCGTCGTGAAGCCCAGGAGCGCCGCTGCGTCCGCAGCCGCCGACGCGAACGGCGACCTCGGCGCCAACGGCGATGCCGGCGACGACGCTGGCACGAACGTCAGGACCCCGGCCGCCGAGCGCCGGCGCGCGGCCGAGGCACTCCTTGGGCTGTGGACCGACACCGCGCGGGACCTCGCGCTGTGCCGGCGGGGGATCGACCGATCCGTCCGCGATGTCGGTCTGCTGGACGAAACGGCCGCGATGGCGCAGCGACTCGACGCCGGCGAGCTTGATGCCTTCCTCGACCGTCTCGGTCGAGCGTCGGTCCTGATCGTCGCGAACGTGTCACCCGAGCTGATCCTCGACGAACTGGCGCTGGCCTGGCCGCGACCGACCGCCGCGGCCGCGTGACGTCGGATCAGGTTCGCCTCGAGGCCACGGCTCGCGGCCGGGTCCAGGGCGTGGGGTTTCGATACTTCGTCCTGCGCCGCGGCATGGAGCTCGGGTTGACGGGCTGGGTCGCGAACGAATCGGACGGATCGGTCCGTTGCGTGGCGGAAGGCCCCCGCAGCGACCTCGAGGCGCTGCTCGAGACGATCGAGCGTGGACCGGCGGGCGCGCTCGTCGAGCGGGTCAACGCGACGTGGAGCAGCGCAACGGGAAACCTGCGCGACTTCGGCATTCGTGCCGGCGGCCACCGGGGTGACTGATCCCATCGGCTCGACCGAGTGGGACCGCTGGGCTATTCCGGCTGGGACCATCGTCCGGCATCGTCGTCGCACGATGGAGCCAAACTCACGCGCCGAGGACCTGCCGACGCTGTACCGCGCCATCCTCGACCGGGTCGCCCTGCTCGAGGCCGCAGGGGATCGGGGCGAGGCTCGAATCGTTCGACAGCGGGCCACGGCCGCCTATTCCCGGGCCTGGGATGACCGGGCACATCGTGAGCTCGAATCGCTCCTCCGGCGTGCCGAGCGGCCGACGGCCGCCGAGATCCAGCTGGGACGCGGCAGGGCACGCCCCCTGGCTCGGATGATGGGCCGCCAGCGGCGAACCGCGAGCGTCCAGGACCGCTGACCCCGCGGAGCGCCGCGGCCACTCCGGTCGTACGCTTCGGGCATGCCACCCCTCACTGTCGACGACGTGATCGACCGCGCCCTCGCGGCCTATGCCCAGTTGACCGAACGCGCCGAAGAGGTCGAGGACGAGTGGTCGTACGTCAACGACCTGTCGACCGCCTGGCGCGACCGCCTCGAAGCGGCCGCTGGGCTCGGGGACCGACGCGCCCATGGAGCCCACCGTCGACGCGGCCATCGACCGCTTGATCGACGAAGTCGACCGCATCACCGACCCGCACCGCGCGATCGACTGGCTGTCGACCTTCCCGCAGGTCGCGCTGCTGGCCCTCGGCGAGACGCCATGAGGTTCCAGGATGCCGCCCGGGACGGTCGCGCGATCGTGTACGCGGGGATCCAGGCGGACCCGCTCGTGAAGCGGACCGCGACGCTGCTTGCCGACGCCACGCCGGCCCAGCGCGTCCTGGCACGGGCGGCGATGAACGGCGAGACGACCGACGTCCAGGGCTGGCTCGCGATGTTTCCCACGCTCTTCGGCCCCGCCGTCGCGGCCGGGGACGACCGGACGCGCTCCGAGGCCATCCTCGCGGCCAGCCTGGAGGTCGCCGACCGGGGCGAGCAGGTCCGCAGCCAGTTCCGGGGCGCGATCGTCGAGGAGCTGACCGCGATCCTGCTCGCGCGACGGGTCGGCGAGGCGGCCGTCCGCCGGGAGCGGCGGATCCTGTTCGACGGCGTGCGCGCCGAGATCCACCCATACGACGTCACCGTCGAACGAGACGGCGCGGCGGAAGCCTACGACTGCAAGTGGGGCGCGCGCGGGATCAACGACGACGTTCTCCACCAGCTGGACGACGCACGCAGTCACGCGGCCGAAGAGGACGAAGCGCTCCGGGTGGCGCTCGTGGTGTTCGATGCTCAGCGATCGTGCGACGTGCGCCTCGAGCGACAGTACGCGCCGCATGCCAGCACCTCGATCGTGCCGCTCGAAGCCCTCGACCGCATCGCCGCGGGCGCCCCGTGACCGCCGAGGAGCCGGGCGGTCGAGCCGCCGGCGAGCCCGACGCCTGCTCCGCACCGTTCCGCGTCCGGTTCGACGAGGCCGGCCCCGACGGCCTGCTGCGGACGTCCGTCCTGCTGCGCTACGCCCAGGACCTGGCCTGGTTCCACTCCGCCAAGCGCGGCTTCGATCGCGACTGGTATCGCGAGCGAGGCCTCACGTGGCTGGCCCGAACGGCCGAGGTCGCCGTGGAGGCACCGGTCCGAGTCGGTGACGAGTTGACCGGGACGACCCGGGTCGTCGGCTGGCGCCGGGTCTGGGCGCGGCGGCGGACCGACTTCGTGGATGGCGCCGGACGGCCCGTCGCATGGACCCACGTCGACTGGGTGCTCCTCGACGCACGTGGCGCCCCGACGCGCGTGCCGATCGATTTCCAGCCGGTCTTCGGAGCGCCGGACGCGCCGTTCGCCCTGGCGCGCGTCCCGCTGGCCGAACCACCTGCAGCGGCCCGGTCGTCGCGGTTCGCGGTCCGGCCCCAGGAGCTCGACCCGATGGACCACGTCAACAACGCGGTCTATGCCGACTGGCTCGACGAGCAGGTCATCGCCGCCGGCGGGCTGGCTGAGGTCCGGGCCATCCCTCGGCGCGCCCGCCTGGAGTACGCCCGGGCCGCAGAGGCCGGGTCGTCGGTGGAGGCCGTGACCTGGCGCGGGGACGACGGCGACTGGTCGTGCCGGGTCTCCGACGAGGCTGGTACGGAGCTCCTGCGCGCTCGCCTGGAGGGCGCGAACCCCACGAACGACTGAGCCCCGCTTCGCGAGGCTAGCCCGCGTCGGCCGGCACGAACGTGATCTGGTCGACGTCGATCACCGGCTCGTAGCCGATCGACTGGTAGATCTTGTTCGATGTCGGGTTCGAGAGGTCGGTGAAGAGGAAGACGAAGCGCCGGCCCTTGTCGAGCTGCGCCTGGCTGACCGCGGCGGTGAGCGCGCTGGCATAGCCATGCCGACGGTGCTCGGTTGGTGTGTAGACGGGGCCGATGCGGATCCCGTTCGGGGTCGGGCCACCCGCCGCCGCGACGGAGACGGGCTCGCCGTCCTCCCACAGGTACCAGGTGCGCGTGCCGGCCCGGAACGACCGATCGACCATGGCTGCGGCCCCCTCCGGGTCCGAGCGGTCGAGCGCCTCGGCCGCGAATGCGGCGACCCACGGGATCAGCAGATCGCGATCGGCTCCGGTCGCGACGCGGACCGTGCCGCCCACACCGTTGGGCGGCACGACCCGTTCCAGTCGGTAGATCCGCTCGGCGATCCGAGGACCACGGTCGAGCCCGTGCGTCGGGCACCAGACTTCGGCGAATCGCCGCGCGACGTCGACCGGGCCCGTGGTGCCCGGGACCGTGATGCCGCGAGCGTCCAGGTCGGTCGCGAGCGCTGCGGGCGCATCGGGCTCGTCGGTGCACGACAGCACGAGGTTCCAGGGCGGCGTCATGACCGCGCCCCCGACGACGCGGCCGGCCTTCGATACGGTGGCGAGGTAGGGCTCGCTCGCGTACCCGGGGTCGGCGGCCAGGGTCGCGCAGATCCCGAAGATCAGGTTGTGCTCGGCTTCGCGCTCGACCAGGAAGTCGCCGGCAGCCTCGAGGAAGGCCGCGGGCTTCGCATGTCGGTCGACGCTCAGTGTGCCGTTGGCGGTCACGCGGCGGAGTCCGACACCTTCGATGCTGACGGCGGCAGCACATCGGGCAACGTCCGGCGCGCCTTCTCGGCGCGCCACGCCGGGATGTACAGCGGTGCCGCGACCGCGCACAGGATGCCGCCGACGACCATCGCGGCCGCCACGGACGTCCCATCGGCCAGCGCCGCAAGCACGATCGCCCCGACCGCGCCGGCCGGCTGGCTCATCATCGAATTCATCGACAGCACCGTCGTCCGATGCGGACCGTCCACCTGGCGGTGGAGCAGCGTCGTGTGCATCGGGTTCGAGGCTCCGTGGGCGACATAGCACGCCAGGAAGGCGGTCACGACTCCCGAGGGGCCCGCGAATACGCCCATGCCGACGATCGCGAGGCCCTGGAGGATGCGGAGCACCGCCGCCGACCGCGCGACGCCGACCCGACGGCTCACCAGCGTGATCATGGCCGCACCGGCCGCCGACGCGAACCACGCTCCCGAGCTGACCGGACCCATCAGCGCCGCCGCCTGGGCGGTGTCGCCGACCACCTCTGCGAGGCGGATCGGGAACAGCCCTTCGAAGGTGACCATCGAGAAGCCCCAGAACAGCTCGACGAGGATCAGGGCCAGCAGGACGCGGGAGGAACGGAGGAGGCGAAGACCGTCGCGGATGACCCCCGGCACGGCCGCGACCGAGCTCGCCACGGCTCGGGGGCCGCGGGCGGTTCGCACCTCTCGCATGAGCGCGACGATGGCGACGAGGCCGACCACGTGGAGACCGAGGGCTACGAGGACCGGCAGCGCAAGCGTCTCGACCGCCGGGAACGGATCGAGCGCGATGAGGCCGCCCGCCAGCAGCGCCCCGGACGCGATCGCGAGACTGAGCACGGTGGTGCCGGCGCTCAGACCTGACTCGATCCGCGCATCGGGGTCGGCCGCGAGCGTCGCGTCGACGTACCAGGCCTCGAGCGGGCCGCTGTCAAGCGCGCGGTAGATGCCCTGAAGGAACATCGCCCCCGCGAACATCGCCACCGAGTCGGCGAGGTAGATGAGCGCGAGTGACAGCAGGGAGATGAAGCTCGCCAGGATCAGGACCGGCCGGCGACCGAGCGAATCCGACAGCCCGCCGGTCGGCAGCTCGAGGGCGAGGACGACGAAGCCCTGCACCGCGAAGACGATGCCGATCTCGGTCAGGGACAGGCCTCGGGAGAGGGGCAGCAGGACGAAGATCGGGATGAGGAGGCCGGTCGGGAGCCAGCGGAGCGCGAGCAGGAACAGGTAGCGCCGGCGCGCCGAGCGCCCGTCGAGCGCCGTCATCGCGGCGTCGTCCGGAGCGGGAAGGCGTGGACGTCGATCTCGATGGGGAGGGCATCGGGGTCATCGGGGTCCGGATCCCGGTACCGCTCCAGGAGCTCCCGCATCTCGGCTCGGAGCTCGGCGAGACGCCGCGGCGACACGCGCAGGAGGTAGTCGCTCGTATCGGCGACCTCCTGCCACTCGAGCGACCACGAGGCGTGGTCATCGAGCCAGGCGCCGTAGCGATCCAGGAACGAGCGCAGGTAGAACCGCCGAAGCCAGTCGGCGGCGGCTTGGCCGTCCGCGTCGGAGGCGACATCGCGCTGGGTGAAGCTGTGCATCTCCGTCGAGGCGCGCCAGGGGCGTTCCTTGCCGTGTCCCTCGCCGGTCTCCTCCACGAGCCCGACCGACTCGAGCTTTCGGAGGTGGTAGCTCGTGGCGCCGCTGTTCGTGCCCAGGCGCTCGGCCAGGGTGGTGGCAGTCGCCGGGCCGCCCATGCGCAGTGCGCTGAGCAAGCGCGAGCGCAACGGGTGGGCGAGCACCTTCACGGCATGGGCGTCCAGGTGAAGGGTGGAGGTGGTCGATTCGGCCGTCATCGTGGGACTACCGTAGCATGCATAAGAAGTGTGCACAAGTTTTGTGCACAGGGCGAGACGGGACCGGCTACGATCGGCCGATGCCGCTTCGTGCCGACCTTGCCGCCCTCCCGGCCTGGGGTTTCGCGTTCCCTGGCCCGCTCCGCGATGAGCTCACCGCGCTCGCCCTGGCTGGCACGAAGACGACCACGGCCGGCCTGCTGGCCGAGATGGAGGCCGAAGGTGAAGCACTCTCGGTCCCGGGGACGCGAGAGGTCTTGCTGGATTCCGAGGAGCGTCCCGTAGCCGTGATCGAGACCGTCGATTGCCGCGTCGTCCGCCTGGCGGACGTCGATGACCGGCACGCGATCGATGAAGGCGAGGGCTACGCCGACGCCCACGAGTTCCGGGTCGCCCACGAGCAATTCTGGAACGGCTACCTCGACGACCTACGCGCGACGCTCGGCGTCCCGGACTTCGTCCTCGACGACGACACGCTCGTGGTGCTGCAGCGGTTCCGGGTCGTGGAGCGCCTCGCGGGCTGACCGGCGGCACGGCTAGGTCCTCCCCGAGGCTTTCGGACTGGACGGCCGGGTGACACGATTGGCCGGTGATGAGTAGGCCCGCGTCCGCATCGTCCGCGGGGTCGTGCGACCCTGGCGAGCGGCACTCCGGCGGCCGACCCGTCCTAGGTCACCCAGCACTGGGACATCCGGCCGCCGGCCATGCGAATCGAGCAGTTTCGAAGAAGCCACCGCAGCGTGTGCTGCCTAGCATCAGGGTCGACCCCCGATCAAGACTCGCAAGGAGAAACCCGATGAACGCCAGCCAGAAAGCCACCAAGCGCACGGACACGACCGGCAAGTCCAAGGGGTTCTCGACCGAAGAAAAGGCCGCGATGCGAGAGCGTGCCAAAGAGCTGAAGGCGGAGGCGAGCCAGGCCGACGCTGAGAAAGCCGTGCTCGCGAAGATCGCCGAGATGCCGGATTCGGATCGTGTCATTGCTGAACGGATCCACGCTATCGTCAAGGCCAAGGCGCCAGGGCTCGCTCCGAAGCTCTGGTACGGGATGCCCGCCTATGCCAAGGACGGCAAGAACGTGTGCTTCTTCCAGGCGGCCGACAAGTTCAAGTCGAGATACGCGACGTTCGGCTTCGACGAGAGCGCGAACCTCGACGAAGGCACCATGTGGGCGACCTCCTGGGCGATCACGAAGCTGACCGCAGCCGACGAAGCGAGGATCGCCGAGCTCGTGACGAAGGCGGTGAGCTGAGCCGTCGAGAATCGACGGCGGCCCTCACCGCGATCCGCCAGCGTCAATCGTCAGGCATCGCGCGCCGCTCGCCGACGGTGTCCGCGCTGCCCGGGAACGCCAAGGTCCCGGCGGCCACCCACCACTCGAATACGTCGTAGGTCAGACGCCCGGCCTGCACTGACGGGTCGAGGTCGCTCAACCGCCGCGCCTCATCGAGATCGCACGAGAAGATCGAGAGGCCTCGAAGCGACGGATCCGACTGCTCCCCGAGCGGGCCGTTGACCACCAGCACGCCGTCCTGGCGCAGCTTCGCCCGGTAGGCAAGGTGCCGCGACTGCAGGGCGTCGAGCTCGTCCCCCGGCATCTCCGGGGCGTCGTCGGGACGGCGCAGGAGCACCAGGGTGAACACGTCGAACGCGTCGGGGATGTTCGGATCGCGCGGCATCCCGAAACGATAATCTCTCTCCGGTCTCCGGACGGCCCTAGCGGGTCGCTTCGAGTGCCGCCATCTCGCCGCCAGCAACGCCAACAGCCGCTGTCGTTCGTCGCTCGAGCAGGTACCAGGTCTCCATCTCGCCCTTGCCCTTGACCGAGATCGTCCCTCTCGGCTCGCACACGAACTCGTCTTCGATCAGGTCGTAGGTCGCGCGGGTGATCTGGATCCGTCCGGCGGTCCCGGACGATTCCATTCGGCTGGCGGTGTTGACGGCATCGCCCCACAGGTCGTAAAGGAACCGCTTTCGGCCGATGACGCCCGCCACCACGGGGCCGGAATTGATCCCGATCCGCAGTTCCAGGTCGAGGTGCGCCACTTCATCGCTCGAGCGCATGGCGTCGACCATGTCGAGTGCCATGAGCGCCAGCGCGCGGGCATGATCCGGCCGAGGCGATGGGACTCCCGCGGCGACCATGTAGGCGTCGCCGATGGTCTTGATCTTCTCGACGTCATATCGCTCGGCCAGCATGTCGAAATGGCTGAAGAGATGGTCGAGGATGCCGACCACCTCGGCGGGTGACAGCCGCTCGGATCGTCGGGTGAAATCGACCACGTCGGCGAACAGGATCGACGCGGAGGTGAATTGATCGGCGATGGTCTCCGGCTCGGCCTTCAGCCGCTGTGCGATCGGGCGCGGCAGCACGTTGAGGAGCAGGCTCTCTGCCTGGGCCTGGGCGATCTGGAGGGCCGACAGCGCCTCCTGGCGCTGTTTGGCAAACAACGCGAGGAGCGTGAACACCATCGTCCCGCCGACCGCGATGTTGAGCGCCAGCATGAGTGTCGTGAACCAGATCGGCAGCGGGGAGATGGTGCCCAGGATCTCGCCAGCGAGGCCGCAGCCGAGGAAGACGGCCAGGAACGCGATGTACCACCGGATGCCGGCGCGCACTCCCATGAATACGAGCGCCCCCATCGGGGCCAGGATGCCCCACACACCGACGCCCGTGGAGGTGATGAACCCGCCGAGCGGGATCATCGACAGGTTCGGTGCGAGGAGGATGTCGAGGAGCTCGATGTGCAGGAACAGCGCGAAGTCTCGCGTCCGAGCGAAGAGCGCGATCGCCCCGAGCGAGATCGCGAAGTAGATGAACGCGAGCACACCAGACGGTGCTCCGAGCGCGAGGTAGAGACCACCCCACAACAGCGAGACCGGCAGGATCAGCACCGAAACGAGGACGAGGAGTGATTTACGGCCGCGCGTCTCCTCGTCGTCCCGACTGTCGACCCCGATCTCGCCAAGACGCGCGAGCGCGGTGTCGAGGAGCGCCCGGAGCGAGGTCATCGACCGAGGATACCCTCCGGCCGCGAAGGCTTCGAAACCTGGTCGGCAGCCCTCAGTCGGCGGCCTTCTTGACGAGGTCGGCGATCCGCGACTCCACGTTTGGGGTGAGCTTGATCACCGCGAACTCGGTCGCCCACATGTCGCCGTCGTCAAGGCTCGCGTCAGGCTGGAAGCCGAACGTCGAGTAGCGGACCTTGAACTTCGATTTGGGCTTGAAGAAGGCGATCACCTTGCCGTCCTTGCCCTCCTTGGCGTACGCAGGCATGCCGTAGTACGTCTTCGGGACGAGCGCCGGGGCCGCGTCGGAGACGACCTCGTGGATCCGCTCCCCCATCGCCCGGTCGTCCGCGGGCATCTTGGCCAGGCTGTCGCGAAGGTCCTTGAGACCCTCGGCGCGTGCCTCGGCCGGGCTGCGGCCGGAGGCTGCCTTTCGCTCACGGGCGGTCGCGGCGACCGCGGCACGTTCCGCCTCCGAAAAGACTCGATCATCGTCGCGAGTCTGGTTCTTGCCCTTCGTTGCCGGCTTGCTCGGCATCTTCACGTCCTCCTTTGTCGGGTTGCGCCTCAGGCTGTCGCCTTCTGGGCGGCCTTGCCCTGCTGGAGGATCCGGATCGGGTTGCCGAACGGATCCCGAATCCCCATGTCCGTGCCGTAGAAATGATCGGTGGGCTCCTGCGTGAAATCGGTGACACCGCGCTCGCGGAGCATCTCGTAGAGGCCGCGAGCATCGTCGGTGATGAACACGAGGCCGCCAAGAGCACCCTTGGTGATGAGCTCCCGAAGCTGCGCTGCCGTGGCTTCGTCGTGCAGCGGCGGGCCCGGCTGCTCCAGCGAGACTTCGGTGCCTGGCTCGCCCGGCACCCGGATCGTCAGCCAGCGATAGTCGCCCTGGCGGACGTCGTTACCCTTTTCGAGTCCAAGCTTGTTGACGTAGAAGTCGAGGGCCTCCTCCTTGTCCAGGACGTAGATGGAGGCGACGTTGAGCCTGGTGATCATCTCGTTTGTTCTCCTTGGTCTCGATGTGGACGTCGCTCACCCTACGGCTGGATCGCCTCAGCCGCTTCTCCAAAACTGCTCGATCTCATGTCTCCAACCGCCACCCGCGGCCGCATCGCGGCGAGCTGGACACAATGGGGCGCGACGATCGGCCCATGGCCCCGGCGATAGCCGGACGGCGTCTCGCCCACGATCGAACGGAAGGTCCTGCTGAATGTTCCCAAGCTCGTGAAGGCGACGTCGAAGCAGATGTCCGTGACACTCCGATCGCTCTCGCGCAGCAGGAACATGGCGCGCTCCACCCGCCGGCGCTGCAGGTAGCGGTGCGGGGTCTCGCCGAACACCGCGCGGAAGCTTCGGATGAAGTGCGCCGGCGAGATGTGGGCGACCGACGCGACCGCGCGGACGTCCAAAGGCTCGGCGTACGAACGGTCCATCGCATCGCGAGCGCGCAGCAAGCGCCGGTTGAGATCCTCGGTCTCGCGGCTCACGAGGTAACGCTACGCGATGTGGCGCGATGGGTCTGATCCGCGCAGGCTGATGGAGCGCCACGTGGCCTCGGCTCGAGGCGAGCGCAGGAAGGAGAGACAAGGCATGTCGACCTATGCGCTGATTCCAGGCGGCGGCGGCGATCCCTGGGAATGGCACCGACTCGTCCCCGAGCTTGCGGCTCGGGGTCACGAGGCGCTGCCGATTCGGCTGCCGGCCGATGACGACAGCGCCGGATGGACCGAATATGCCGATGCGGTGGTAGACGCCTTGGGCGACCGCCGTGACATCATCCTCGTCGCCGAATCGATGGGCGGTTTCACCGCCCCGATCGTCAGTACGAGGCGACCCGTCGAGTTGCTCGTCCTGCTGAACGCGATGATCCCGGTCCCCGGCGAGACCTTCAATGCCTGGTGGTCGAACACCGACTCCGGGAGCGCCCGGCGGGAGTACCACGCCAGCATCGGGCTGGAGCCGACCGAGGCAGATGACGACGCCGTCATCTACTACCACGATGTGCCAGCCGAGCTCAGGGCGGAGGCGCAGGCGCGGACATGGCAGGATCAGTCGATGACGCCGTTGGATGAGCCATGGCCCCTGTCGGCATGGCCCGATGTTCCGACGCGGGTGCTCGCCGGCCGCCACGATCGAATGTTCCCGCTCGAGTTCCAACGCCGGATCGCCCGCGAACGGCTCGCCATCGACGTCGACGAGATCGACGGCGGTCACATGGTCGCGATGAGCGACCCAGACGAGCTAGCCGACCGACTGGAGTCGTATCGCGTCGCAGTTCATGGCGAGAGGCCCGCTCGCACCGATCACTCGCCGCCGCCCGTTCGCGGTTGACTCGCGGCAAGCCCCTGAACTCCAGCGGCGTCCGGGTCGATCAACGGCGGAGGCGGGGCCAGGCTGCGGCGATCAGGCCGACCCGCAGGAGCGCCAGGGCGGGCGGGATCGGCAGGGCGTAGCCGTACCAGAAGACTGCCTCGATCGGGATCATGGCGACGGCAAGCACGGCTCCAGAGCGGCGCCCCTGCCACATCAACCACCCGCCCCACGCGACCGCTGCGGTGACACCCGCGTATCCGACGAGTGTCGCCGCGAACGCCTCGGGACTCAACGGGCCCCACCACGGGCCGCCATACATCGGGAACAGGTCGCCGAGCCACGGCAGCTCCCGTTCCCGGAATGCATACGCCGCGATCGGCAACGCGGGCAGCCCGTATCCGGCCGCGTACACCCAGCACGACACCGCTGCACCACGCGCGACACCGGGGACCGCCGCCGTCGCGGTCACGGGGCCCGCCGCCCCAGGGCGATCCCGATCCACATGAACTCCGGTCATGTCCTGGCCTACGCCTCCGCTTCCAGCAGGGCCCTAAGCACCTGATCATCCCGTTCGACGTCGCGGCGCAGCACACGTCCCATGAACGGCTCGATGAGCCGACCCAGTCCGGAGAAGCGGAGTTGGACGCGACTGGTCAACGCGCTGGTGGAGGCGCTGGTCGGCTCGACGAGGTAGGACGCCTCTCCGGTCACTCCGCCCCCGGTCGGGATGTCGAAGGCGACGAACCGACCGGGCTCGAACTCGACGAACCTGTTCCGCGACTCGATCCGCCGACCGGCGAACCGGCGCACGAAGCTGTGCTCTGACCCTACCCGGATAGGACCCGGTGTAAGGCGATGGACCTCGTCGAGCCCGGACTGCCAGCGCGGCGCGTTCGTCTGGTCGCTGACGAACGCGAACACGTCGGCGGCCGGCCGCCCGATCTCGATCCGTCTCTCCACGCTGATCATCCGTAGGTCCCCTTCCCCAGTTGACTGGCGGTGTCACTAGTGTGCGCTCTAGTGAGAGGTCGGATAGTATCGCCTACGCGACGGATGTCAAGAGGTTCCGCATGGCCAGCCTGACCCGACGGGAGCGGTCCCGCGCCACCCACTGGAAGATCGTCGAGGCATCGCACCGCCTGTTCTCGACCCAGGGCTATGCCGCCACGACGATGGCGCAGGTCGCCGAGGCTGCCGGCGTCGCCGTCCAGACGGTCTACTTCGTATTCCACACGAAGCCCGCCCTGCTCGCGCGGGCTATCGATTTCGCCGTGATGGGCCGGGATGACCCGCGTCCTCCTGAGGAGCAGTCGTGGTACCTGGCGATGACCGATGCCTCGGGGATCGCCGAGGCCATTCGCCACCTGGTGACCGGTGTCGGCTCGATCATGCCAAGGGTGATCCCGCTCAATCTCGCGGCGCGGGCGAGTGACGATCCCGACCTGGCCAGGGTCATGGCTGAATCCGAGGCCTGGCGGGCCGATGGCTACCGGGTCATCCTCGAGATCCTTCGGAAGAAGGCACCGCTGCGCGATGGGCTCGACCCGGAGAGAGCAGCGCACCTGCTGCTCTTCTACGTTGGCGAGGACGCCTACCACTTCCTCGTCGGGACGTACGGCTGGCCGCACGACGACTGGGTGGATTGGTGCGTCACCACGCTCCTGGATCAGGTATTCGGTCTGGCCACGCCACCCGAAGGCATCCTCTCCGGCACGCAGCCGACGAACCACTGACGGTCGCTGGCCCCGAGATCGTGCGTGTCGGGCTGAGCCAGGCGGCCTACGCGCACGAGTTGGCGCTGGCGCTGCCCGAAGAGATTGCACTGGCGCGCCCGACAGGATTCGAACCTGCGACCTTCGGCTCCGGAGGCCGACGCTCTATCCACTGAGCTACAGGCGCGCGAACCGCGATGATAGCCGCTGAGCGCGGATCGCTGGGATACCGCCACGCGTCAAGGAAGGCCTGTGGAACACTGGCGACCAGGCCAACAAAACTCGGACGCACCGCCGAACTTGAAGGCCGAGCCATCGGTCGCGAACGTATAGGTGCCTTGGTCGACCTGGAGCGCCATCCGATCGCCACCGGGCGACCAGGCGAGGCCGCGCACGTGGGTCCCACCAAGCGAACCCATGTCGCTGGAGACGATCTGGTGCGCGTCACTGCCGTCGGCGTTCATCATCCACACGCTGTGGTCGCTATCGCAGTAGCCGTCGGCGAACGCGATCTGCGTCCCGTCCGGAGAGAACGTTGGATACCTGACGATGCCGCCCTCTGATGCCGCTTGAGACTTCCAGAGCACCTCGGCGGAGCCACCGTCAGCGTCGACGGCGAAGAGGGCGCCGTCGTGGCAGGATGTGTGCCCTTCCTCCGATGTCTTGGTAAGGCCCGCGAAGACGACGCGCGACCCGTCGGGAGAGATCGTGGCGCCCGATGGCCGAGCGGACCCGGGATCGTTGAATCTCGAAATGTCGGCCACCTCCGTCTCCGACCCGTCGGCGTGCAGGACGAGTAGGCTCTCGTTGCCCTTCTGGATAAGGAGCCGCGTGCCGTCGCGCGTGCACCCGAGAACGGTGCCTGCCTCAGGCCGGAACGAGTCTGTGCATCGCGAGGTCGGACTCGCTTCAGGCGTCGGTGTGCCGCCGGGCCCTGCCATGACACCGAAGTTGAACGCCAGGACGGTGGCCATCACGACGACGGCCGCACCTCCGAGCGCCGGGACGAATCGAGGCATTTGAAGTCTCCCAAGGACTGCGCGCCAGACAGGGTCCTGCCGGGTTCGGCGAGTTCGATCGAAGGTGGCGTCGAGCACTCGCTGCGGGAGCCGGTCGGGGGCCGTCTCCTCGAGCCACCTGCCGATCGAGTCGTCGAACCGTTCGTTGCCAGCCATCACACAGTCCCATTCCTGACGACCACCGGCTGCCGCGCGTCGGCTTGGAGGGCCGCGCGCATCGCCTCGGTCGCGTAATGCAGTCGTGATCGAGCGGTCCCCTCGGGAATGCCGAGCATTCGCGCGATCTCGGCAGCCGAGAAACCGCTGTAGAAGTGCAGGACGACCACGGCCCGTTGGTCGGGCTTTAGTCGACCAAACCCCCGTTCGAGCAGCTCCCGGTCGGCCACGGCACCGGTGGCGTCGGCGATCGAGGGCTCGAGGAGCAAAGGTCCTACCTGCTTCGACCAGCGCCGCAGCTGCCGGCCCTGGTCTGCACAGGCGTTGACGACGAGGCGATAGAGCCAGGCATCGAACCTGTCCGGATCACGCAACGACGGAAGCTGTTGCCACGCGCGAACGAGCGCTTCCTGCACTGCGTCCTCTGCCTGGTCCGAGTCCCGGAGGATCAGGCAAGCGACCGCGTACAGGCGATCGCCGGCGGAGGTCGCGAGGACTTCGAATGCCTCGTGGTCTCCGCGCCTTGCCGCCTCGACGAGATCGCGCCGCATGCCCTCTCCATCTCCGGCACGTGCCGTGTGGCGCGTACTGCCTGTTATGACGGATCGCGGGGTGCGGGATACTCAAAACAAGGAAGTTGAGCCCAGATCAACGCGCTCGAAACGCGCCTACTCCTTCGAGAAGTCGGCGGTCTTCGGGATCTCCGCCGGCGGTGTCCCGATCACGATCGCGATCTCCGTCAGGTCGGCCAGCTTGATCGCGGTCGGATCCCCGGTGTAGGGCTCGCCGTTGACATAGAACGCGATGGGCTTGGGGCTGCAGAACTCCCCGACGCACGAGTCGGTGAGGACTACCCCCCATTCGGTGAAGAACTGGCCGAGCGTGTTCGGCTCTGGGGTCTTCGATTCGGTATGGACGATCCCCGTTGCGAAGTGCGTATGGAGGGGCGAGATGCACGGCTGGGCGCACCGTTCGATGCCGCCATAGGAGACGGAACCATCGGGCTCGTTGAAGGTGCGCACGTCCGGGTCCTCGGTGTTGATCCCGATCCCAGCCGGGATCACGATCGGCTTGCCGTCGACGAATACGTCCACGTGCGCGTGGACGTGGTTGGTCGTGTGCTCTTCTATGTCCGGCTCGAGCCCAGCTGCGACGGTGCGCTCGAGCGGATCCGGCGGTGCGAGCCAGAGGACCGCGGCCGCCGGTGCCGGCGACGATGTCTCAGGGCCCGAGGACACCACGGTCCCGGAGCCCGCCGGCCCGCTGCAGCCGGCAAGCGCGAACGCAAGTGCTGCGACGGCGATGGCTCGTGGCAGCGTCCATGACCTTCCCATGCCCGTTCCCCTCCTGGCTGGGTCCGCGTGCTTCAGCGCTATCGAGCACTGTACCAACGCCCCGTGCGGTCACTCGGGGCTCGAGGCGTATCGGAGTGAGCCGTGGTGCTCATGCGCGAGCCTGCGGAGCGCGGCGAAGACAGCCGCGAAAACGACCGTGCCGACAACGAGCTGTTCGACGGCCTCGCCCGGGGGACGCAGGTCCGTGTCGGCCGTGACGAGGCCATCGTTGGTAGTGAGGAGGAACTGCCCGGGCGCAGATCGCTCCGCCAGTGCGACCCCGCTGGCGATCGCGGCGTGGTCGCAGAGGTCCGGCGCCGCTCGAGACTGCCGGACCCGACGGCGGGCGCCATGCCGCGTCCGCTACCTGGCGGTTCTCGCGACGGTTCGGCCGGTCACACCCCGGGCAAGCTCCCGAACGCGACGGAGCACGCCGCGCGGGCCGCCGTCGGACTGCCACTGTTCGATCAGGAGGACGCCGATGAGCGCGACTTCGATCGCCTTGTCGAGATACGCGAGCCCGAAGCGCGGACCGAAGGCGACCCAGCCGAGGATCGTCGCGGCCGTGAAGCCGATCAGCGCAAGCCGGATGAGCCAGCGCCACCGCCCGACGGGACCGGGGATGACCATCGCGATGGCGAGGATCGTGTAGCCCGCTGCGTTGGCCATGAACAGCATGCCGCCGAGCGACGCGTGGATGGCCGCGGTGGCCAGGGTGAGAGCCACGACGCTCGCCCGCAGGACGATGGTGATGGGGTGGACGTGAGCGGTGTCGCCGCGAGTGATGGCAGCCATCTCGGTGCTCCTTCGTACCGGAGCGAAATATGTGCTACCGCTCCGTAGCACATATCGTGGACCGAGAACAGGCTACTGTCAAGTAGCACGAATAACGCACCGAACCTTGGTGCCCTGGCCGTATGGGAGGGTCCGCCCGAGGGGCTAGACGGCCGACGATCGGCCTTACCGAAATAGCGCCGGACAAACGACGAAGCGGCTCCCGAAGGAGCCGCTTCGATGCTGTCCCGGTGAAGGAGTCCGCCGAAGCGGACGCTTCTGCCACGCGCCAAAGGCATCTATCACGTCGGCTGCACCGACTACCCTGACCCTACCTACCCATGACCTTGACGCTGGGGCAGCGCTGCCTTAACAGCCTCCATATCCTACCTTGCGAGGGGCCGTTTTCCAAGGCTTTTTGGCAAGAGGAACTGTGTAAATTCCTTAATCTTTGGTTCCGTTCGTCCCGACTATTGGTTCGGGGCGTCCTCGTGGACGGTCACCTTGGTCATCGCGACGGGGTCGTTCGGGAGGTCCTTGCCGTCCCGTGGCGCCGACACGATCTTGTCCACGATGTCCAGCCCGCGGGTGACCTGCCCGAACAGCGTGTAGTTCTTCGGCAGCTTGCCGGCCAGGTCGGCCGTGCAGATGAAGAACTGGCTGCCGTTCGTGTTGGGACCGGCGTTGGCCATCGCCAGCGAGCCGCGCTGGTACTCGCCGGTGACCGGCTCGTCCTCGAACTTGTAGCCGGGCCCGCCCGTGCCGACGCGGCCGCGCTCGAGCGACGACTTCTTGCCGTACTGGCCATCGCCGCCCTGGATGACGAAGCCCGGGATGACGCGGTGGAAGACGACGTCGTCGTAGAAGCCCTTGTTCGCGAGGTCGATGAAGTTCTTCGTGGCCTTGGGGGCGCTCTGGTCGTAGAGCTCGATCTCGATGTCGCCGATCTCGGTGGCGATCGTGGCGCGGGTCATGGGCATGCTCCTTCGGCTGTGGATCAGGGTTCGCTGACGGTGACGTTGTCCATGGCCACCGGATCGATGGCGGCATTCTCCTGGCCGCCGGTGTTGGGCATCGCGGCGATCGTGTCGACGACCTCCATCCCTTCGGTCACCTCACCGAGGATCGCGTACGGGAACTGGGCGGTCATCAGTGCATCCCGCGCCTCGTCGTCGAGGACGATGAAGAACTGCGAGCCCTGCGAATCGGGCGCCGGGGTCCGAGCCATGGCGACCGTTCCGCGCCCATATGTCCCGCCCAGCGGTTCATCCGTGATGGTGTAGCCGGGACCGCCCCGTCCGTTGCCGTCGGGGTCGCCGCCCTGGATGACGAAGCCCGGCACCAGGCGATGGAAGACGACGCCGTCATAGAAGCCGCATTCGGCCAGCGCGACGAAGTTCCCGACCGCGATCGGCGAGAGGTCCGCCTGGAGGCCGATCGTGAAGTTGCCCTGCGCGGTTTCGATGGTGACCGACCGCGTTTCGCCCGCGGGCAGCGCTGCCGGCTCGGACGTCGGGCACGAGCCGGCGGCGGACGAGCCCGACGGCGCGTCCCCGGAGGGCGCGGCGAGCGACGGCGGTGCGGCCTGCGACGGTGGCGCGGCGGACGGCGACGCGCCCGGCGCTGGAGAGCAGGCCGCGACGACGGCCAGCGTGGTCAGCGCGGCCAGGGCGCGGATGGAGCGAGGGATCATGCGGCGGCCTCCAGGGCTGCGGGAAGGTCGATGGCCCCGGAGAGGATCGCCTCCCCGAGGATGACGCCGGCGGCGCCGGTGTCGCGCAGTCGGCGGATCGCGTCGAGGTCGCGCACCCCACCGGCTACCAGGATCTCGGCATCGTACGACCGAACGAGGGAACCCACCCGCTCGAGGTCCGGTGCCGTCCCGCCGTGAGCGAGAACGAGCCGCCCGACGCCGGCGCCGATGAGCTCCTCGACGAGCTCGGCGATCGTCGGGGGAGGCGTCCGGCGCCACGGGAAGGCGGCCAGCCGTTCCGGCCGCGGATCGAGGCCCACGGCGAGCCAGTCGCCGGCGATCGCGAGGCAGGCACGGAGCTCATCGGGCCGGTCCGCGATGGCAGTCGTCAGCACGACCCGGGTCGCGCCGGCCGCGAACGCGAGCTGGATCGCCTCCGGCGAATCGAGGCCGCCCGCGAGCTGCAGGGGCACGGCGCTCCGCGACGCGACGGCGCCGACCGCCTCGAGGCTGGCGGGCTTGCCGGCCCGCGCGCCCTCGAAATCGATGAGGTGGATCAGCCGGGCACCGTCGGCGACGAGTCGCTCGACGATGCGCTCCGGCCGATCGGTCGGTGCGCCGATCCCTTCGGAAGCGCCCGGCCAGTAGACCACCCGTGAGCGGCCGTTCTCGAGGTCGATCGAGGGGATGACGAGCACGGGCGCTAGGCGCCTTCGCCGGCCAGCAGCCGGCGATGGAAGCTGATCGGCAGCGAGCCGTTCCGCAGCAGCGTGTCGTGGAAACCCTTGAGCGAGAACGCGTCGCCGAGCCGCGCCTGCTCGTCGGCCCGGAGCTTGAGCAGCAACGTCCGACCGAGCAGGTACGACAGCGGATAGGTCGGGCGGTACGTGTACCAGCGGGCCTCGGCCGCCGCGTTCGCTCGCTCGAAGCTCGTGTGCTCGACGATGAAGTCGATCGCCTCCTCGAGCGTGACCTCGCCCCGGTGCATCCGGACGTCGAGGATGATCCGGCACGCTCGCCAGATCGCGTCGGTGTGCATGACGACCCGGAAGCGCGGGTCGTCGTCGAAGCCGTGCTCGCGCATCATCAGCTCCGAGTACATGCCCCAGCCTTCGGTGAACTCGGGCGCATCCGCCATGAGGCGCGTCAGCGACGGGTGCCGGCGGGCGGTGTCGAGTTGCAGGTGGTGGCCGGGATAGGCCTCGTGGATGCTGGTGTTGCTGATCGAGGCGTAGTTGTGTTCCCGCATCGCGTTCGGTTCGCCGCCGACCGACGGCGTGACGACGTAGATGCCCTTCGGGTCGTGGTCGAACGTGGCCGGCTCGAAGTAGGCGGCGAACGGGATGACATTGCGCAGGTACTCGGGCGTCGCGACGACGTCGATCCGCTCGTCGGCCGGAACGGTGACGAGGTCGTGCTCGATCAGGTGGGCGCGCGCTCGATGCATCGAGGTCTTGTAGGCGGTCAGCGCGGCCGTGAAGTCGGCGGGCTGGTCCGACTTGACCCGATCGACGACCTCGGCTTCCGAGGCGTCAGGATCGACCTCGCGGGCGGCCGCGATCCGGGCGGCCTTCTCCTCCGCCAGCTTCTGCCAGCCGAGCTCCAGGATCTCGTCGGCGTCGAGCCCATCGAAGGCCCGATGCGCCACGAGGGCGTCGTGCCGCTCCCGTCCGATCGGCCAGTCGTCGGTCCCGTCGGCGAGGGTCCCCTCGAGCCAAGTCGCGTACAGCTCGACGGCGATCCTGGCGGCGTCCGCGGCCCGCCCGAGGCGGCGGCGTTCCGGGCCCTCGATGGCTCCGTCCGCGGCGGCGACGATCTCATCGAGGAAGGTGGGGAGCTCGGCGGCAGTCTCGATCTCGACCTGCTGCCAGGTCCGGACCTGCGGCACGACCGCGCGCGAACGCGACTGCTCGAGGTATTCCGGGATGGCCTCGAGACGCCCGGCGATCGCTGCCAATCGCTCCGCGAGGGGGGCGTGGTCGCGGGCGAACAGGAGGAACAGCCCATCGCCGATCGTGTCGAGCGCCAACGAGCGGCGCTCCCAGATCCGCAGCTCGTCGGTATCGAAGATGGCTCGGCGGACGTTGTGCAGCTCCAGGTCGCGTTCGAAGCGGGCGGTCGCCGAGAGGTCGGTCGGCGCGATCGCCTCGACCTGTGCGAGGTGAGCGCGGTCGGCGTCGGATTCGGCCAGGACGGCCTCCCGGCCGCCGTCACCGAGCTGGTCGTCGAGCCCATGGAGGCCCAGGGCCGTCCCAAGGATCGGGTTGTCGCGGACGAGCCGGCGCAGGCGCGTCTCGACGAGGTCATAGAACGTGTCATCGCGCGGTCCGCGGTCCGGCGCATGGGCAGGGCGCGGCAGTCCGGGCATGGTCGTGTCAGTCAAACAAGGCTCCTGGGATGTGTGGCGTGAGCGGCCGGCCGGGCCGCCCTGGATCAGGCGGTGACGACGGTCGGTCGGTGACGCGACGCCGTCGCCGGCGAGGTCTCCACCAGGGCCTCGCGGGTCGCCCGGATGGCCGTCTCGATGTCGTCGGTCGAGATGTCGTGATGGGTGACCGCTCGGACCTGACCGTGGGCATATTCCACCATCAGGACATTCCGCGCACGGAGCGCGTCGAGGAAGGCCGCGCGGTCGCGGTCGACCTTGAACAGGACGAAGTTCGTCGCGACGCGACCGGGATCCAGGGGACCCGGCGCCGGCTGGGCCGTGCCGCCGGGGCTCTCGATGCCGTCCATGTCCGACAGGGCCTCGGCCAGACGACGGGCGTTGACATGGTCGTCCGCAAGACGATCGATCATGCCGGCCGGTCCGTCGGCCAGCGCGACGAGGCCAGCCGCTGCGAGCACGCCGACCTGGCGCATCCCGCCGCCAACCATCTTGCGCGCGCGGCGAGCGCGCCCGATGACCTCGCTCGTCCCCACGAGGACCGAACCGACCGGACAGCCGAGCCCTTTCGACAGGCAGAAGGTGACCGTGTCCGCGGGATCGGCGAGGTCCCGTGCCGTCACGCCGACCGGGCGCTGGGCCACCACGGCGTTCCAGAAGCGGGCACCATCGATGTGCAACGGGACGCCGTGTCGGCGCGCGATCGCGGCGACCTCGCGGGTGTAGGCCGGGGTCAGCGGCTGGGCCATCGAGTGGGCGTGGGTGTTCTCGAGGGTGATGAGGCCGGACAGGGGTTCGTGGGGATCGGTCGGGTCGCGGAACGCCGCGTCGATGGCGGCCGGATCGAGCGTGCCATCGGGCCGGTCCTCGAGGCTTCGGGCGCTTGCGCCGACGATGACCGCGTGCCCGGCCGCCTCGTCGATCACCAGGTGGTGCTGCGCCCCCGCGATGACCTCCTGGCCGCGACCGAGGTGGGCCATCATCGCCGTGAGATTGCCCATGGTGCCGCTCGCGACGAACAGCCCGGCCTCCTTGCCGAGGAGCTCCGCGGCGCGTTCCTCGAGCGCGATGACGGTCGGGTCGTCGCCGAAGACGTCGTCGCCGAGCTCGGCCTCGGCCATCGCCCGGCGCATCGCGTCGGTGGGCCGCGAGACCGTGTCGCTTCGGAGGTCGATGGGTCGTTCCGGCATCGTCGGGAGTATAGGCGGGAGGTCGGACAAGGCCGGTCGCCTCTGCTATAGTCCGGCCTCGCCGCAACTGGACCCGTGGTGTAGCGGCCCAACATGCCAGCCTGTCACGCTGGAGATCGCCGGTTCGAATCCGGTCGGGTCCGCCATATCCCCGCATTTCCCTACGCCCCGTCCGCCCGCCCGGACGGGGCGTTCTTCTGTCCGGAACGGCGCCCCGGAAGGATCCAACCATTGCCGCTGCTACGATCGACGCCGATGAAACGGCTTCCCCTGCTCGTGGTCCTGGGCCTGCTCGCGCTGGCGATCGCCGTGCCGATGAGCGGCGGGATGCTGGGCTTCGGCGGTGGCAGTCCCGCCCCGTCGGACATCGCCGCTGGACCGAGCACGTCTCCGCGCGCGACCGCCACGCCGGACCCCGCGAGCACCGGATCGGCGCCGTCCGCGTCGCCGGCCGCGACACCCGAACCCACACCCGCTGCGACACCCGCCCAGACGGCCGGCCCACTGGCCGATGTCGCGATCGTGCCGGTCACGCAGTTCCGTGCCATCGCGACGAAGACCACGCGCGACGAAGTGGCCGACGTCCTCGCCGGCACGTCCACGCGCTACGAGGCGCTGGTCCTGGTCGAGGGGGAGGCGGACGCGATCATCGCGGCCGTCGGTGCGAGCCGCCCGGCCGACGCGGACCACCTCGTCCTGGTCCCCGACGCGGCGGCGCTCGCCAAGGATCTCGCGAAGCACCGCAAGCGCCTGGCCTTCCTCCGCGCCGACGCGGTGACGCCGGCCGTCCGCGCGCTGTCGTGGGGCGGCCGATCCCTGTTCGGGGTGGATCGCGTCAAGGCTGCCGGGGAGTGGCGGCTCCATGCCCAGCTCCCGGCCGCGGCGGCCGACGCGGGCTTCGATCCGGCCGGGACGTGGACGATGTTCGCCGGCGGCGACATCCTCCTGGACCGCGGTGTCTACCAGACGATCCGGATCAAGGGCAAGGGCGTCGACTTCCCGTTCGACGGCGGGACGGCCGAGATCACCGGTCACACCTGCTGCTCGGGGTTCGGTTGGGAACAGCCGGTCACGAAACGGACCGGCAACGGCGGGGCGATGCGCGACCTGATCAAGAACGCGGACATCGCCATCGCCAACTTCGAGAACCCGGCGCCGAACCGTGTCCGCTGGCACACGAGCGGGACGGTCTTCTCGGCCGACCCCGGGATCATCGACGGCCTGGTGAACGCCGGCATCGACTACGTCTCGCTCGCCAACAACCACATCGGCGATGCCGGCGACGCCGGAATCCTGCAGACGATCGACAACCTCGAGGAGCGCGGCCTGGCCTACTCAGGGGCGGGCAAGGACGCCGCGGCAGCGCGCAAGCCCGCGATCCTGGAAGCGGGCGGCGTCAAGGTCGCCGTACTCGGGTACGACGCGATCGCCTCGTACTACTCCGCCGGCGAAAACGACGCCGGCAGTTCGAGGCTCACGCTGAGCCGGGCGCGGAACGACATCAAGCGAGCGCGCAAGGGCGGCGCCGACCTCGTCATCGTCTTCCCGCACTGGGGCACGGAGTACCAGGACAGGCCCTTCCGCGCGCAGCAGCAGTTGGCCCGCGACATCATCGACGCCGGGGCTGACATGATCATCGGCAACCACGCCCATTGGGCGGCGGCGATGGAGGTCTACGAGGGCAAGCCCATCTGGTACGCGCTCGGCAACTTCATCTTCGACCAGACATGGTCGGAGCCGACCATGGAGGGCATCACGCTCGAGCTCACCTTCCACGGCAAGGATCTGATGCAGGCCCGGATGCGGCCGCACATCATCCTGGACAAGGCCCAGCCCAACTTCCTCGATCCGGCCGGTGACGGCCGCGTGGTCATGGGCCAGATCTACGACGCGTCGAAGGGGATCCTGCCCTGGTAGGTTGACGCGCCGGGCCTCAGCCGGTCGGCCTGTTGGCCGGGACGGTCAGGCGAGGCCCTCGAACAGGTCGCTCTCGGGCCGCCCGGTCTCGACGGTCGACTCCCGCAGGATGTAGGCCTCCCTGGCCCAGGCCTCACGCCAGCCGTCGAGGCCGAAGAGCATGAACGTCGAGTCCGCCGCGATCTGGGTCACGTGCTCCTGGATGGCCGCCCACTTGCGCTCGAGCGGCTCACCCGAGATGTCGACCCACGTCGTGATCGACGCATCGGGCACGAGCATCTTCGCCATGTAGGCCTCGAACTCGGCGAGCTGCTCCGGGGTCGCGTCTTCGGGCGGGGCCCAGAAGCTCGGCTTGCCGAGCGCCTCGAGGCGCTCGCGCATCGCGTTTCGCGTGGATTCCGGGATCGCCTGCTCGTACAGCTTTGATGGAGCCCACGGCGCAAGGCCGCCGTCCTCGGCGGCGGGGCCCGTGCCGCCGTGCTCGGGGCTGAGCTGTTCCGGGTACCACGCCGGGTCACCGGCGCGGGCGAATGCCCGGACCGCGACGTCGTGCGTCCGGATGTGGTCCGGGTGGCCGTATCCGCCGAAGTCGTTGTACGTCGTCACGACATCGGGCTGGTAGCGGCGGACGAACCAGACCAAGCGACGAGCGGCCTCGTCGAGATCGGCCTGCCAGAACGACCGCGGATCGTGGTTCCCGGGCCGCCCCATCATGTCGGAGTCGTGGTAGCCGAGGTTCTGCCACTCGGTGACGCCAAGGTGGCCCATCGCGCGTTCCAGCTCGACCGCGCGCAGCTCTCCGAGGCGCCGGTGGTTGTCCGGGGTGTCGAGATCGGGGACGACGATCTCGCCCATCTCGCCCCGGGTGCACGTCACCAGCACCACGCGCTTGCCCTCGGCCACGGCCTTGGCCATCGTCCCGCCGGTCCCGATCGTCTCGTCGTCGGGATGGGCATGGACGGTCATCAGGGTCGGGACGTGGGGTTCGGCGGCAGGTCGATCGGTCATGGCGCGATGCTAGCGCTACGCCGCCGGACCGTCGTGTCGACAGCATGCACACCCATTCGGGTCATGCCCGGGCAGGACTTGCATGCGCGCAACGGTGCGACATCACAACGCTCGCTTGGGAGCGGGACCTCCGGATGGCTCCCTCGGCGCCGCGACGGACCCACGATAGCAACGTGATCCACGACGCCGGCCGACGACTGCTCTTCGCGTTCCAGCGACCCGGATCGGAACCAGCCGATCCCATCTCCCTCCTGGAATCGGCTCGGGTGCGGCACCCCATGGTCGACTTCGTCGCCTATGCCGAGGATTGCGTGCTCTCGGGCCGTGTCCGGCTGTCCGCCGATCGCATGACCGACCTGCTCAACCAGCACGACGAGGTCCAGCTCGTGGACGTGATGGTCCAGCGGCTTCGAGACTCAGGTTCCCTCGAGGCCAAAGAGGTCCAGGTCCACCGCGAAGAGATCCTGTTCGTGCACGCGGCGGGTCCACGTGGCGAGGCCGGCCGTCGCCGCCGGACGCTGCAGCATCCACTGGCGATGCAGCTGGGGCCGTATCAGGTCCGTGGCTACCTTCACGCCCTGCCCGGGTCGCCGCCCCTGGTCTCCATCCGCAGCCGGGAGCCGATGGTGCCGCTGACCGACGCCTGGATCGAGTACGAAGATGGCTCTACCCATCATCGGCACCACGTCGGGGCGATCGTCGTCAATCGCGACCACATCGACTGGATCACGCCGGCCCGCGCTGGTGAGTTCGAGGTCCGCGACCCGTTCGGCCGAAGCTGCGAGGGACCGCTCGCCGAGGGCCAGCTCGGCTAGTCGTTCCTGGCGGCCGGGCGCCTCGCTCCTCGGACCCGGCGCTACCATCGGCCCCATGTCCGATGCCACGCCGTCCGCGACCGGCCCGCTCGCCGGCTTCCGCGTGATCGATCTCTCGACGGTGCTCGCCGGACCGTACGCGACCATGCTCCTGGCCGACCTCGGGGCAGACGTGGTCAAGGTGGAGCCGCCCGAGGGTGACGCGACGCGCGGCTGGGGGCCGCCGTGGGTGGGGGACGAGGGAGCCGGGACGCGGACCGCGGCGTACTACCTCGCGGTCAACCGTAACAAGCGCTCGGTGCGCCTCGATGTGCGGCACGAGGCCGGGGCCGAGATCCTGCGCCGTCTCCTTGCGGACGCCGATGTCCTCGTCGAGAACCTCCGACCGGGGTCGCTGGCCCGACTCGGGTTCGACGAGGAGACCCTGCGCGACCTGAATCCCGACCTCGTCCACCTCGCCATCAGCGGATACGGGTCCGACGGCCCCGCCGCGGAACGGCCCGGCTACGACTTCGTGATCCAGGCGGTCGGCGGTCTGATGTCCATCACCGGGGACGCCGACGCCGACGGCGGCCACCCGACCAAGGTCGGCGTGGCGATCAGCGACATCGTCGCGGGGTTGTTCGCCACCGTCGGGATCCTGGCCGGGCTGCTGGCTCGCCGACCTGACGGCCCGGTGCGCGGCCAGCGCGTCGACGTCTCACTGCTGGCCTCCACCCTGGCCGTGCTGGTCAACCAGGCGCAGAACGCCTTCGTCACCGGCGCATCGCCGGGTCGCCGGGGCAACGCCCACCCGAACATCGTCCCGTACGAGACCTTCGCCACGAGCGACGGGGAGATCGTCGTGGCGGTGGGATCCGAGCGGCAGTGGCCGCGTTTCTGCACGGCGATCGGCGCGCCGGAGCTGGCCGACGACCCGCGATTCGCGACGAACGGCGACCGCGTCACCGCCCGCGCCACCTTGCGGCCGCTCATCGCCGAGCGTCTCGCCGAACGGTCCACCGCGGCGTGGCTCGACGCGCTCAGCGCGGCCGACATCCCGAGCGGCCCGATCACCGACGTCCTCACCGCGTTCCAGTCGCCCGAGGCGACCGCCCGATCCATGCTCGTCGAGGTCGAGCACCCGGCCTTCGGAGTCCTGCGCCAGGCCGGCATCCCGATCGAGTTCGGGGCGACCCCGGGTGCCGTCCGGACCGCCCCGCCGCTGCTCGGCGAGCACACGGACGAGGTGCTCATGGAGCTCGGCATCGCGGACGAGGAGGTCGCGCGCCTGCGCGCGCGAGGCGTCGTCTAGGGCCGTCGCCTTCCGCGGCGCCCGCACATGCAGGACTGCACGCGAACGCAGGAGGTCGGCGGATCGCCCGCTGCTAGACTCGGCCCGCCCGACGGTGCGAACCCCTGACCGCACCCACGACTGGAGGCCCACCCGACCATGACCGACGATCGCGAACGCTGGGCGCTGATCCTTGGCGCCTCATCCGGCATGGGCGAGGCGACCTCGATCACGCTCGCGAAGGCCGGCTACAAGATCGCCGGGATCCATCTCGACTTCCGCGCGGCGCTCGCCCATGTCGACGAGGTCAAGGCCACCATCGAGGCGGCCGGCTCGGAAGCCCTCTTCATCAACATGAACGCCGCCGATGACGAGAAGCGCGCGGCGGCCCTGGCGACCCTGCGCGAGCGGTTCGAGCGATCCCGAGCGGAAGGCCGCGAGCCCTACGTCCGGATCGTCATGCACTCCCTGGCCTTCGGTTCGCTCGTGCCGTTCCTCACCGACGACCCAAAGACCGGCGTCGATCGCAAGAAGATGGAGATGACCCAGGACGTCATGGCCAACAGCCTCGTCTACTGGGTCCAGGACCTGTGGCGGGGCGGCTTCCTCGGGCAGGGCTCCAAGATCTACGCGATGACCTCGGAGGGCTCGACCCGGGTGGTGCCGTCGTACGGGGTCGTGTCGTCGGCCAAGGCGGCGCTCGAGTCGCACATCCGCCAGCTGGCGATGGAGCTCGCTCGCAACAACACGGGCGCGACGGCGAATTGCATCCGCGCGGGCGTGACGGTGACCCCGGCGCTCCTCAAGATCCCCGAGTCGCAGACGATGATCGACATCACGATGAAGCGGAATCCGACCGGCCGGATGACGACGCCACAGGACGTCGCGAACGCGATCCTCGCGCTGTCGGGCGACGGCACCGAGTTCATCAACGGCGACATCATCAGCGTGGACGGCGGCGAGTACATCACCGGTTCATGAGGTCGCCATGACCGCTCGCGTCATCGTCGTGGGCTCGGTCAACGAGGACCTCGTCGCGACGGTCGACCACCTGCCGGCACCCGGAGAGACGGTGACCGGCGGTCGGTTCGCCCAGCATCACGGCGGCAAGGGCGGGAACCAGGCCGTGGCGGCCGCGCGGCTCGGTGCCCGGACGTGGTTCGTCGGCGCGGTCGGGGCTGACGACCATGGGACGGCGGCTCGGGCCGCACTCGAAGCCGAGCGGCGTGGACGTGACGGAGCTTCGGACGCTCCCCGATCAGGCCACCGGCGTCGCCCTGATCCTCGTCGATTCCCGGGGTGAGAACTGCATCGCGGTCGCCGGGGGAGCAAACACGGCCCTCGAACCGGGGCACGTCCGCGAGGCGCTCGAGCGACTCGGTCCGGGAGCCGGCGACGTCGTGCTCGTCGGGCACGAGATCCCGACGGTCGCGGCAACCGAGGCGCTCCGGTACGCCAAGACGGTCGGCGCGATCACGGTCTTCAACCCGGCGCCGGCCACGGGCGTAGGCCCGGAGGCGCTGGCGCACAGTGACGTCCTCACGCCCAATGCCGGCGAGGCCGCCCAGCTTGCTGGGCACCAGGACGATCCCGCGACGCTCGGTCGCGATCTCCTCGCCCGCATCGCTGGCGGCGGCCACGTCCTGATCACGCTCGGCGGTCGCGGGGCGGTGCTCGTCGGCCAGGACGGGCCGACGGCGATTTCGGCACCGGAGGTCGCCGTCGTCGATACGGTCGGCGCCGGGGATACGCTCAATGGCTCGCTCGCGGCCGGGCTGGCGGCAGGACTGCCGGTGACGGAGGCCGCGCGCCGTGCCGTCGTCGCGGCGTCTCTTGCGGTCGCGCGCCCGGGCGCGCGCGAGGGGATGCCGACCGCTCGTGAACTCGAGGTCGCGCTCGCCGGCTGAGCCCCTCAGGCCTCCGATGGCACCGCGCGCCGGGACCGCCACAGCCCAAGCAAGCCGGTGGATGGGCCGAGCGTCAACGCTGCGAAGAACACCGCCGTCTCGGTCAGCACGATCGTGGCCCCCGAGGCGACGTCAAGCCAGTAGGAGAGGTAGAGCCCGGCAACCGCCGAGCCGACGCCGATCAGGACCGCGATCCGCATCATCGTCCCGAACCGGCTCGTGAGCAGCTGTGCGCTGGCGGCCGGCGTCACGAGCATGGCCACGACCAGGATGATGCCGACCGCCTGGAGGCTGACGACGATCGCCAGCGCGACGATCGTGAGGAACACGTACTCGAGCAGGCCCACGCGGATGCCCGACGCCTGGGCGCCGAGCGGGTCGAAGGTCGCGTATAGGAGCTCCTTCCACAGGACGAGGACGGCGCCGAGGACCAGCGACCCGAGGATGACCAGGGCCAGGAGGTCGGTGGGGCTGATCGCGAGCACGTTCCCGAACAGGAAGCTGAACAGGTCCGCAACATACCCGTCGATCAGGCTGAAGAGGAACACGCCGAGGGCGAACGTCCCCGCGAACAGCACCCCGATCGCGGTGTCCATCCGAAGGAAGCCGCGCCTGCTCACGAACCCGATGGCCAGGGCCGTTCCCACGGCGGCGATCGCCGCCCCGAGGTAGTAGGGCCCCTGCAGCATGAACGCCGCGACGATGCCGGGAAACGCCGCATGACTGATGCCGTCGCCGATGAAGCTGATGCCCTTCAGCACGACATACGTCCCGACCACCGCGCAGACGAGCCCGACCAGCGAGGACGCCAGCAGGGCTCGAATGAAGAAGTCGTACCGCAGCGGCTCCAGGATCGCCTCGGTCATCGCTCTGACTCGTCGTGGAAGTGGCGCTCGCCCGGGCTTCCCTCGTCATGGTGGTGCGCGTCGTCGAGGGCCACGGTCCGGCCGTCGATGATGAGTAGATGCCCGCCATACGTGCGGGCAAGGAAGTCCGCATCGAGCACGAGTGACGCCGGCCCGTGGGCGATGATCGTGCGGTTGATGGCGACGACCTCCTGGAAGCGCTGCGCCACGCACATCAGGTCGTGTGTCGTCGCGATGACCGTCCGTCCAGCCGCGGCCTCCCCCTCCAGGATGTCCATGATCTCTTCCTGGGTCGTCGCGTCGATACCGGTCACCGGCTCGTCGAGCAGATAGAGCTCAGGTTCTGCCGCCAGGGCGCGTGCCAGGAACACGCGGCGCCGCTGACCGCCGGACAGCCGCCCGATCTGGCGATCGCGAAATGCGCCCATTCCGACGCGCTGTAGGGCATCGCGGACCGCCGCGCGATCGACGGCGCGCGGACGACGCCACATGCCGAGGGCTGGATAGCGCCCCATCGCGACGACGTCCTCGACCGTCACCGGGAACGACCAGTCGACGAGCTCCGCCTGCGGAACGTAGGCGATCCGACTCGCCGCTTCCCCAGGCGGACTCCCGAGGACCGAGATCGACCCGCCCCGCGCCGGCATGACACCGGCGATGAGCTTGAGCAGCGTGCTCTTGCCGGCTCCGTTCGGCCCGACGATCGACGTCAACGATCCGGGCCGGATGGCCAGGTCCACGTCCTCCAGCACGATCCGGTCGTGATAGGCCGCAGAAACGTCATCGAGCCGGATGGCGGGCGCGACCGACACGGTCGGCGACCCGGCCGCGTCGGGCTGTGCGCCCGGAGCCGTCGGTGCGCTCGCCGTCGCGCTCGCCGCTATCGCAGGGCCTCCACGGTCTTCTCGGTGTCCCACCGGATCATCGCCTCGTACGTGTCGACCGGCGGATCGCCGAGCGAGTCGTTGTAGAGGTCGCTGACGACAGCGACCCCGGCCTCGGACGCGACGGCCTCCGCCAGCTCCGGGCTGAACTGGACTTCGGTGAAGACCGCCTTCGCGCCCGATGCCTTGATGGCCTCGACCAGGCCGGCGATCTCGCCGGCACTCGGGTCCTGCCCAGGTGCTTCGACGATCGTACCGACGATCTCGAGTCCGTATGCGGCGGCGTAGTACGGGAACGCCTCGTGGAACGACACGAGCTTGCGGTTCGCCGCCGGGATCGCGTCGATCTGCATCTGGACCCAGGCGTCGAGCTCCGCGAGACGGGCGCGATAGGCCGTCCCGTTCATCTCGTACGTGGCCGCGTCGTCAGGGTCGGCCGCCATCAGCGCTTTCGTGATCTTGTCGACGTAGAGCTCCGCGTTCGCGACATCCAGCCAGAGGTGCGGGTTGATCCCGGAATGCCCGTGCGGATCCTCGCTGGCCGCCGGTTGCCCCTCGTGCTCCTCGCCACCTTCGATATAGGCGATGTCGAGATCCTCGCCGAGCTCGACGACCGGCGCCGTCGAGCCGCTATCGGCGACGATCTGGGCGAGCCACTCATCGAGCCCGAGGCCGTTCATGACGACCAGTTGCGCGTCCGCCACCCGCGTGACGTCCGACGGCGTCGGATCGAACGTATGGACCTCGCCGCCCTTGGGCACCACGCTCGTGACGTCGACCTTCGTGCCGCCGACGTTGGCGACGAGGTCCGCGAAGACGGTGGTCGTCGCGACCACCTTGAGGGCACCCGCCTCGGGCGTGGCGGTCGCTGTCCCCGGCAACCCGGACGAGCCCGCTCCGACTCCGCAGCCAGCGAAGACCACCGATGCGACGGCCACGAGCGCCAGCCGGCGAGTGATATCGAGTCTCAGTGTCGGGTGGGCGCGTGCCATTGGGTGCGATCTCCTTTGTCAGGTCGGGAGGTTCAGGCGGTCCGGCTGATCGGTTGCCGAACATCCGCCTGACAGGCGGCGCACAGGCCGAACAGCTCGAGGCGGTGCTCATCGACGCGATAGCCCGTCTGGCGGGCCACCTCGCGGACGAGGGTCCGCAGACCGGCGTCCTCGATCTCCGCGGCACGGCCGCAGCGCTGGCAGATGACGTGGTGATGGTGGCTGGCAGCACAGCCGAGGTAGGCGTGCTCGCCGCTCGGCAGGTCGATCCGCTCGACGACACCGATCTCGGAGAGGACGTCCAGGCTGCGGAAGATCGTTGCCCGGCCGATACCGAGCCGGCGCGCCCGCGCCTCCGCGACGAGGTCGGCGGCCGAGAAATGTCCGACCTGGTCGGCGATGAGCTGGGCGACGGAGCGCCGCGCGTCGGTCAATCGATAGCCGGCGCGCTCGAGTGCTGTCAGGAAGGGGGAGCTGTCCACCATTGGCGTCGACGGTACCATCGATGCGGCCATTTGTCGAGACTGAGTCTCAGTCAACGGACGTTCGCCACCTGCCCCGGTACCCCTCGACCACGGGACCTTCGTCCGGCTATGTGAGCGCCCCGGTGCGGCCCAGACTCGTCGCCACGGGACCGGCCCGCTGCCAGGTCACGGGGGGACCACCCATGACGCTCGAGATCGGAAGCCAGAAAGTCGGACGGATCGGCCGTCGGGGCACGCCCGCGGCTTCGTCCCTGCCGATCGGTGAGCTGGACGCGAACATCTTCGCGTGCCCGGCCTGCTCGAGGCCGCTCGGGACGGGAACCCGTCGCTGCCCCGGATGTGCGACCCGGCTGATCGCGGGCGTCAGGGCCTCGCGCGCCGTGGCCTTCGTCGGAGCGGGCGGTCTCGCTGGCTTCGCGCTCGGAGCCGGGATCGTGTCGCTCATGGCCATGCTCAGTGCCCAGCCTGCCCAGGCCGTGATCCAGCCAGCCACGCCGATCGTCACACCGAGCCAGGCGCCGATTTCGGTCGCGCCTCCGCCGGCGGTGGACCCGGGGATTCCCAGCAGCGCCCTGTCGGCTCTCCGCCAGACGACCCTCATCAACCAGCGGGTCGTCACGGACGCGGCGCGGCTTTCGACGGCGCTCGCGACCTCGAAACCGTCGAGCTCCGAGATCGCGCCCATCCTCCGGGCGATGGCCTCGACCGCGACGGTCGGCCAGCGGCTCGCGCCGACCGTCGGTGGATGGGAACAGGCCGAGTCGGTCTCGGCGGACTTCGTCGCGTTCTACGCCGCCATCGCCAAGACGGCCGATGAGGGATTGTCGTCGTCGCTCTCGAGCAGCCGCGCGTACGTGGCCGCTGCCGAGGAGATGCTCGACGTCGTCGCAAGGCTCGATGCTATCGATGCGGCCTCACGCACCCTGGCCGCCTCCGCCGACCTCACGCTGCCACCCCTGACGGCACCGTAGCCCCGGCGCGGAGGGCCGCGACGGGCCGCGACAGCCTACGGGCTCTCCGACCCGCTCGCCGCGTAGCCGGTCAGCTCCACGTACGCTTCCCCGCCGATCGGCGTGCCCGAGCGCGTGCCGCTGACGACCTGTGAGCCCTCCCAGTACACGACGCCCGTGGTCCGGCGCGTATCGAGCTCCTGCGCGGCGACCGTCGGGCGAAGGTCGATTCGGAGGTCGTCGGCGCTCGGGATCGCGATCGTCCAGCCTGCCGGATAGTCGGCGCCGGTCTCCGGGCTCGTCCAGCGCTCGGTGATCTCGACGCTGAAGTCGTCGCGCCCGAGGTGGCGGGTGCGGCCGTCCGGCTCGACGATCGTGCCGTAGATCAGTGGATACGACCCGTCCGCGTCGCGCACGAGCGACAGCGTCAGGTCCGTGCCGTCATCGAGGTTGACCGCGAACCAGTCCCAGCCACCACCGCCCACGCTGATGAAGTCGCCCCACTGGTGGTCGAACCAGGCCTCGCCGGTCACGGCGAGCGCCTGCCCGTCGAGCGTGACGGTCCCGGTCGCGTCCATCGCGGTGCGGGAGTAGTAGTACGAGCTGCCGGCCGGACCGAAGTCGATCCAGCCGTCGCGGTCGTGGAGCGCTGGCGGCTTGCTCGCCTCGAGGTCCAGCTCGAGTGCGAGGCCGCCCGGGCTCCCGGCCGCGGCCGCTTCGTGGGGCGCGAGGGCCGCGGCGAGCCGGTCCGTGCCGCCCGAACCGTTCATCGTCCATGCGGGCTGGTCGAAGGTCGCCGGATCCGTGGGGTTGACGCCGGTCAGGGACAGGTCGAAGCCGGTCGGCGTGCCGTCGGCCGCACGCGGCGAGCGATCGACCTGCGCACCCACCTCGAGGCGCTGCCCGTACAGGAACCGGTCGCCGGTCTCGTCGGTCAGGGCCAGGTGCGAAGCCCAGGCCGTCGGGAAGCCGCCTCGCTCGGCCCGGAAGATGACGTACTCGAATCCGAGCTTCCGCCGCGTGCCATCGGCGGCGGTCCCGTCGAGATGGCCCGTGTAGTACCACCATTCGGACAGGCGCTCGTGCGGGCCGTCGTCGCGCGGCAGGACCACCGGGACCGGATCCGCCACGCGGACGGGCGGGTCCGTCGGTGGGGCCAGCGACGGGATGGGCGCCGCGGGATTGGCCAGGATCGGTCCGCCGCCGGTGCAACCGGACGCGCAAGCGCCGATCACGAGCAGGGCGGCCAGGCCAGCACCGGCGCGGCGCCACGACGCGCGTCTCATCGGACCGCCGCCGCCTCGGCCTCGGCCTCCGACGTGGGCAGCCGCCCACCCACGAGTCGTTCCAGCCACGCCGGCATCCACCAGTTCCATTTCCCGAGGAGCCGCATCGTGGAGGGCACCAGCAGCGCGCGGACCACGGTCGCGTCCAGGGCCACCGCGATCGCGACACCGAGGCCAAGCGCCTTGATGAGCACGATGTCGGCGAACACGAACGACGTCGCCACGACCACGACGATGAGCGCCGCCGAGGTGACGATCCGGCCGCTGCGCTCGAGTCCGCGCGCGACCGCCTCCGTGTTGTCGCCCGTGGCGTCCCAGACCTCCTTCATGCGGGTGAGCAGGAAGACCTCGTAGTCCATCGACAGCCCGAACAGGACGCAGAACAGGATCACCGGCTGGGTCGTCTCCACGAACCCGAGCGGCGCGAAGCCGAGGGGCGCCGAAAGGTTCCCGTCCTGGAAGATCCAGACGAGCGCGCCGAAGCTCGCGGCGATCGACAGCGTGTTCATGACCAGCGCCTTGGCCGGCAGCACGACGGAGCGGAGCAGGGCGAAGAGCACGAGGTATGTCGTGACGATGATGAACAGGGCCGTCCGCGGGAAATCGGCGGCGACGCCGTCGACGACGTCCGCGACATCCGCGGCGCCGCCGCCGACGAGGATCGTGAAGCCCGGCGGTGGCGCGATGGCGCTGTTCGGGTCGCGCAGGTCGGCGACGAGCGCGCGGCCCTCGGGGCGGTTGGGGCCGTACGGCGTCGTGAGCGTGAACGCGGTCAGGTCGCCCTGCGTCGAGGCCGCCAGGACCGTGGCGATGAATCGATCGCGCGGGCCGTTCGGGTCGTTGTACAGGAGCTGGTACTGCTCGAGCGTCAGCCGTGGCTCGACATCGACGAGGCTGTCGACCCGGCGCACGCGTGGGTCCTCGCCGATCCGGCGCGAGTACTCGTACAGCCGGGCGACGTTGTCGGGTCGGGTCGCGTCACCCTCGGTCCGGATGGCGATGCTGATGGGGGCGAACGCGCCCTCCCCGAATTCGGCCTGGAGGCGATCGAATGCCGCGCGTGACGGTACGCCCGGCGGCAGGATGCTCGCGTCCGGGGCGTTGAACCGGACGTGCAGGAACGGGGCACCCAGCAGGAGCAGCACCGCGAGCGTCGGGATGAGGACCGCGAGCGGCCGGCGCATCACCGAGCGCGCCAGGCGGGCCCACGAGCCGTCACCTTCGGGCGACGTCGAGACCCGACGGATGGCGAACCGGTCGAGACGCGGGCCGATCACCGTGAGCACCGCCGGCAGCAGCGTGAGCGCCGCAACGACGGCCAGCCCGACGACGAGCGCCCCCGCGATCCCGACGCTGCGCAGGATCATGAAATCGAAGAGCACGAGGCCGAGCAGCCCGAGCAGGACGGTCAATCCGCTGAAGAACACGGCACGACCCGCGGTCGCGACGGTCATCCGGACGGCATCCGCGACGTCCGCCTCGGTCGCCGCGGGGCGTTTGGCGAGCTCCTCGCGGTAGCGGCTGGTCATGAGCAGGGAGTAGTCCACGCCGAGGCCCAGACCAAGGAGCGTGGCGAGGTTCAGCACGAAGATGCTCATCGGCATCACCGATGCGATCAGGAAGACGCCCGCCAGCGCGACCAGGACGCTCGCCCCGCCGACCACGAGCGGGACGCCCGCCGCCACCAGCGACCCGAAGACCAGCAGGAGCGCGAGCGCCGCCAGGGGCAGCGAGATGAGCTCGCTGCGTTGGAGGTCGTGTTCGCTGACCGTCTGGACATCGCCGTAGAACGCCGGACCGCCGGCCAGCTCGACGGTCAGGTTCGGGGCCGGGCGGAGCGTCGAGCGCAGGATCGGCAGGGCCTTCGGGGAGTCGTCCGGTGGAAGGTCGAGCAGGACGATGTCGTAGGCGGTGTGGCGATCGGCCGACACCTGGCGGGGTTGGAGCAGGTGCGACACGACACCGGCCACGTGTTGCGCGCTGGGGATGTCGCGCATCGCCGCCGCGGCGGCGAGTTCGAACGGCGGAGTCCCGGCTTCGAGATCCGGGCTCGAAAAGACGACGACGAGCGCCGACGGGGGTGTCCCGAGCTCGGTTTCGAGGATGGACTTCGCCCGGGCGGATTCGAGATCGTCGCTGATGAACCCACCGGCGCTGAGCGCGCCCGGCGCCTGCGGCGCGAGCGGCAACGCCACGGCGATCAGCACGGCCCACGCCCCGATGACGAGGCGAGCGCGGCGCACGACGAAACGGCCGAGGCGATCGAAGGGGGTCACGCCGCCATCGTAGTCGTGACGGGCCGGGGAGGCCGTCGTGGGCGGTCGGTCTTCTGCTAGCATCCCGGCACGATGCAGCTGTTCCTCGTCGCCTTCCAGCAGCCCATCCCGTTCGGTATCAGCGTGGTCGTCGTCACCGCGATGATCGGCATCATGCTCAAGGCCGCGCTCTCGTCCGAGGGCGGCGCCGGGTGGGTTCGCCGGGTCACGAACCCGAACGCGAAGTTCCTCTTCACGTTCCTGTTCATCGTGTGGGCCGTCGTCTTCGGGATCGGGCTGCAGCTCGTTCCGCACAGCGGCGCCAGCACCCCGTACGGCGCGCTCGGGTTGATCGCCCTCTTCACTGGGTTCTTCATCATGATGGGCCTGCTCTGGGCGGTGATCGGGGAGTAATCCAGGCTCGCGACGCGCCAGCCACACGGGACCTTCGGGCGCTGGACCGCACAAACGGTCCTCGGCTATCATCCGTCGACTTGCAGGCTGCATACTTTCTATGCATCCAGATCGCCGTAGCCGAGATCGAACCCGGAGGCCGCCCGCGTGGACGCCCACGAGATCAAGACCGCCGTCGCGCACCAGGAAGTCGCCCGTGCCGCCGCGGAGGAGCCGTTCGTGAACCTGTCCGACCCGGCGCGGGTGCTGGGTCCGGACGGCCGCCCGGCGGTCAGCCGGCGCGCGCCGATCTACGAGGACGTGCCCGACGCGCAGTGGAACGACTGGCGCTGGCAGCTGTCGCACCGGGTCAACGACCTCGAGGAGGTCGGGCAGATCCTGAATCTCACGGACGACGAGCGCTTAGGGCTCTCGGCTCCGGACAAGTTCCGCGTGGACATCACGCCGTACTTCATCTCGCTCATCGACCCCGACGACCCGGATGACCCCATCCGCCGCCAGGTCATCCCGGTCGGCTCGGAGCACGAGGCGTTCACGGCGATGATGGAGGACTCGCTCGCCGAGGACCGCCACTCCCCGGTGCCCGGCCTCGTCCATCGCTACCCGGACCGGGTGCTGATGCTCGTGACGACGCAGTGCGCGTCGTACTGCCGGTATTGCACGCGGTCGCGGATCGTGGGCGACCCCACCCAGAACTTCAACAGCCGTGATCACGAGGCGCAGCTCGAGTACCTGCGCCGGACCCCGCAGGTCCGCGACGTCCTGATCTCCGGCGGCGATGGCCTGACCCTCGCGCCCAAGCTGTTCGAGAAGATCCTGCGCGGCCTGCGCGAGATCCCGCACATCGAGATCATCCGGATCGGGTCGCGCGTGCCGGTGTTCCTGCCCCAGCGCATCGACGACGAGCTGTGCGAGGTCCTCGAGAAGTACCACCCGCTCTGGATCAACCTCCATTTCAACCACCCCAACGAGATCACGCCCGAGGTCTCGCGCGCGGTCGACAAGCTGACCAAGGCCGGGCTGCCTGTCGGCAACCAGAGCGTGCTGCTGGCCGGCGTCAACGACTGCGTCCACATCCAGCGCTCGCTCGTCCACAAGCTCGTCGCCAACCGGATCCGGCCCTACTACCTCTACCAGTGCGACCTCGTCGAAGGCTCCGGGCACTTCCGGACGCCCGTCGGCAAGGGGCTCGAGATCATGGAGGGCCTGCGCGGCCACACGTCGGGCTACGCGGTGCCGACCTACGTGATCGATGCGCCCGGCGGCGGCGGCAAGATCCCGGTCATGCCGAACTACTTGATCTCCTACTCCGATCACAAGGTCGTGTTGCGCAACTACGAGGGCTACATCACGACCTACGAGGAGCCCGAGAACTATCGAAAGCACGACTCGGCGGCCTGCGCGTACTGCCAGCACGAGCGCCCGGAGCCCGGTCAGTCGGGCGTTCTCGGGCCTGCTCGAGGGCGAGCGGATGTGGATCGAGCCGAAGGGCTTCGAGGAGGTCCACCAGCGCGGCAACACCGAGGCGCACCGGCTCCAGGACCCGTCGAAGTGGGTGCCGTTCGGCGTCGGCGCGCTCGAAGGCCAGGCCGGGGCGCCGCTCCGCGTGATCGAGGCGGGCGAGGTCGCCGATGCCACCGAAGCGGCCGACGCCGCGCCCGGGGCGCCGGAACCCGACGCGCCGACGGCTACGTACGGCCCCGGCGAGGAACCACGCCCGCGCGAGGGCGAACCGACCGCGGCGGCCCACGGGGAGCTGCTCTAGGGGATCACTCCGTTCGAGCGGTGCCTCACCCATCGCTCCGAGCGATGGATTCCGCGCTCGACGCGGTCAACAGCCCGGAAGCGGGGCCGATACCCGCCGATCCGGCGCATGCGTCGCAACGGTGTGGCTCCGGTGTGGCTCGGTCGCCGAATCCATCGCACCGAGGGATATCGATGGCCCTGGGTCAACGATCCGTGGCTGAACCGCGCAGAGGTTCGCCCGCCGGCCCGAGGAACGCGGCGCTTGATGGCGCTGGGCCACCATCGGCCGACGCGACACGACCGCAACGCCGGCAGGGGTCCGATCAGGCGGCCTGGACTCGAAATCCATGGCTGTCGGCCAACGCCCGTGGCACGGACCGGGCTGACCGGTAGCATCCGCTGATGCGACGGGCGTTCTTCTACGGGTGGGTCGTGGTCGCGGTCACGGCCGTGGTCGTGCTCGTCACGGCCGGGGTGCGCTCGGCGCCCGGGGCGTTCCTCCTGTCGATGACCACGGAACCGGGCTGGTCGACCGCGTCGGTGTCGTTCGCCGCGGCGGCCGGGCTCGTCGTCTTCGGTCTGTCCGGCCCGTTGAGCGGCTGGCTCATGGCGCGCTTCGGTGTCCGGGCCGTCGTGCTGACCAGCCTGGTCGTCACCGGCCTCGCGCTCATCGCGACCAGCCTGGTCCGCGAGATCTGGCAGCTGGTGGTCGCTCTTCGGGCTGGTCTCGGGCCTCGGCACCGGGCTGGTGGCAAGCGTCCTGGGCCCGACGGTCGCGACGCGCTGGTTCGTCAAGCACCGCGGCCTGGTCACGGGGATCCTCGGGGCCAGCACGAGCACCGGGCAGCTCATCTTCTTCCCGTTGCTGACCGCCCTGGCGGTGACGGTCGGCTGGCGGTTCGGGGCGGTCGTGCTCGGCGTGCTCGCGCTCGCCCTGGTGCTGCCGGTCGTGCTGTGGGTCAAGAACGATCCCGCGGACGTCGGCGTTCGTCCGTTGGGCGTCACCGAAGGGGCGATCGTCCCGACCCGTCCCGGCGACCCGGGCGTGATGCGTCGGGCCGTCCGGACGTCGGACTTCTGGTTCCTCGCGGGCACGTTCTTCATCTGCGGCGCCACGTCCAACGGCCTCGTCGGCCAGCACTTCATCCCGCATGCGGTCGACCACGGGTTCACCGCCGTGGCCGCCTCGGGCGCGCTCGCGGTGATGGGCCTGTTCAACTTCATCGGCACCATCGCGAGCGGCTGGCTGACCGACCGCATCGACCCGCGCCGCCTGCTGCTCGTCTACTACGGCTTCCGCGGCGTGAGCCTCCTGTTCCTGCCGTTCATCCACGACACGGTGTCGATCGCGGCGTTCGCCGTGCTCTTCGGGCTCGACTACATCGCGACCGTGCCGCCAACCGTCGCCCTCGTGGCCGATCGATTCGGCCGGCACAACGTCGGCATCGTGTACGGCTGGGTCTTCGCAGCGCACATGCTCGGTGCCGCGATCGCGGCCTGGGTGGCGGGCATCGTCCGCGAGAACGTCGGGGACTACGCGCCGGCGTTCGTGGCCGCGGGCTGGATCGCGATCCTCGCCGGGTTCGCGGCGCTGGCCATCCGTCGTCCGCCGTCCGAGGCGCCGCGTCACGAGCGCGTCGGTCGAGGCGGTCGCCCCGTGACCGGCAAGCGGAAGAAGCGTCGACCGGTCGGCGAGACGATCGGCGGCATCATCGTCGGGTTCGACCAGCAGATCTTCCGGACCACGCCGCCGGTCCAGGAGCTGATCGCCAAGGCCAAACCGGTTCGTACGGTCAGCGGCCAGGACGGGGGCGAGTTCGAGGTGGTCTTCCCCGATGACGATGCGGAGACGCCGCCGACCGCCCAGCCCGACCCCGAAGAGTCGAGTTCGACGAGCTAGGGCGTCACGGCGCGTCGCTCGCGACGGCCTCGGCCGTCACGATCTCCAGCGCCTTGGCCAGCTGTGCATCCCCGATCGTGCCGACCTCGGCGGCGGTGAGGTCGCGCACGTCGTCCGGGGTGAGCGGTTCGGAGCCGTCGGGCAGCGCGACCGGCTCGTCCGGCGCGATGCCCTCGTGCCAGATCCGCCGGCCGTCGGGGGTCAGCCACTCCACGGTCCCGATCCGCAACGCCGAACCGTCCGAGAGCGTGTACTCGCCAAGCACGGTGCCGGTCCCGAACGTCGTCTCACCCACGATCTTCGCGCGCCCCGCGTCCTGCAGCGCGCCCGACACGATCTCGGACGAGCTCGCGGTCGTGCCATCGACGACGACCACCACGGGCAGGTCCGTCGCGACGCCGCCGGGCGAGACCGGGTGCTCCGTGCGATCCCCCTCGGCATTGCGCTCGATGTAGACGATGCCGCTCGAGAGGAACTGGCTGGCGATCCCGACCGCCTCGTTGACGTAGCCACCGGGATTGCCGCGGAGGTCCAGGACGATCCGGTCCGCACCGGCCGCCCGGGCGTCCTTGAGCGCCTTCACCATGTCGTCGGCGGCGCCGGCCGAGAACTGCTCGAGACGGATGAGCGCGGTCTTGGAGCCCGGGACGAGCGCCCACGTGACCGGCTCGATGGGCACGTCCGCCCGGACGATCGACAGCGTCTGTTCCGTTCCGTCGGACCGCCGGATCTTCAGCTCGACGGTCGTGCCCGCTTCACCGCGGACCCATCCGGCGACCTCGTCGATCGAATGGTCGACGGTCTGCTGGCCGTCGACCTCGACGATCACATCATCCGGCTTGAGCCCGGCGGCCTCCGCCGGGCTGGCGGGGAACACGGAGGTGACACGGGGAAGGCCCTCGTCGGTCTCGTCGATCCGAACACCGATGCCGACATACGAGCCCGACAGTGCGTCGTTGCGCTCCTCGCGCTCCGCCGGCGTCATGAAATCCGTGTGCCCGGTGTCGCCGACGGCTTCGGTCATGCCTTCGATGGCGCCGTAGATGAGCTCCTGGTCGTTCAGTTCGTCCCTGGCGACGTACTTCTCATGGACGGTGTCCCACGCTTCCTTGATCAGGCCGAACTCGGTCGGCGCCGACGGGGCGGGTCCGGACGCAGGGTTCGAGGTCGTGCCCGTGGCGGCGCCAAACGGCGCCACCAACCGACCGACCCCGATCCCGGCGCTGAACGTCACGATCAACGCGAGCCCGACGATCGCGCCGATGACCACTGCCCGGCCTCCCTGGCCGGCCGCCCTTGACGTCGGAGCCTGGGAGGGACCGGGCGTGAGGGAGGTCACGTTCGGCGGCTCGTGGTCGGTGGTCGGTTCGGTCGGGGTCCGGTCGTTGTCCATCGGTGGCATCAGGCTCGTGCGGTAGTGACGGTCGACCGCGCGCAGCCGCGCGGCGGCACCGAACGACTGTCCGGCATCGGGAAGGATGCCCCAGAACGGTTGCGGACAGGGTGGGCGCTAGGTGAAGGTTCGTTCGCTGGCCTCGCGCGGAGCAAGCGCAGCCTCGCGGTGACCGTGGCCCGATCCCGCCGGCTGCGCTAGACTCGGCAACCCCTAGTGGTTGACTCGGAGATCGATCGCCCCGTGACCGACACGCCTACCGTCACCATCGGACTCGGTCCGCTGCGCCCGGCCCCAGCCGGCCTGCCCGACCCGGTCATCGATCCGCCGAATGTCGGCGAGAGCGGCGATCCGTTCACGGCCATCCGGGTCATCGATCTCCTGGCGCGCGTCGAACGCGGGCGACCCCTCCGCCTGGCCGATCTCGCCGATCGGCTCAACGCCAGCTACCTCGACTGGCTGTTCCCCGTTCCCGTGATCGCCGCGGTCGCCCTCCAGCTCCAGGCCAACTGGATGGCCGATTACCGCAACAGCTCGGGCATCGTCGTGGAGGACGGACCGAGCGGGCCGGTGCTGACCATCGAGGACTCGAGCCGCGTCGATCCGTGGATCGTCCGCCAGGCACAGCGGGTCGCGGCCGACTGTACCGAGCGGCTTGCCGAGTTCAGTCGACGCGACCGACCGTCGGGCGACTGACTCAGAAGCCGCGACCCAGCCCCGCTCCGACGCACCACTCCAGCCACACAGGAAGGGATCCCAGATGACCACCGATTACGCCACCGAGAATGCCCTCGTCGACGCCGACTGGGCGCAGGCACACGCCAACGACCCGAACGTCCGATTCGTCGAGGTCGACGTCGACACGACGGCCTACGAGCAGAGCCACATCCCGGGCGCCATCGCCTGGAACTGGACCAGCCAGCTGGCCGACGGCATCCGTCGCGACATCGCGTCTCGCGAGGACTTCAGCAAGCTGCTGTCCGAGTCCGGCATCGGCCCGGACACCACGATCGTCCTCTACGGCGACAACAACAACTGGTTCGCCGCCTGGGCGTACTGGCAGCTCAAGCTGTACGGCCACGACGACGTCCGCATCCTCAACGGCGGGCGCAAGTACTGGCTGGACAACGGCCTGCCGCTGTCCACGGACGTCCCGTCCTACGACGCGACGGGCTACGACCTGCCTGAGCCCGACTTCTCGCTGCGGGCCTATCGCGACGACATCCTGCCGCGTCTCGGTGACGCGGAGCTCGCCCTCGTCGACGTCCGTTCGCCGGCCGAGTACAACGGCGAGATCATCGCGCCACCCGGCATGAGCGAGACGGCCCAGCGTCCCGGACGCATCCCGGGCGCGGCGTCGATCCCGTGGGCGCAGACCGTCAAGGAAGACGGCACGTTCAAGGACGCCGACGACCTCCGAACCCTCTACGAGGGCAAGGGCGTGACCCCGGACAAGGACGTCATCGCCTACTGCCGCATCGGCGAGCGGTCGTCGCACAGCTGGTTCGTGCTGCATGAGCTGCTCGGCTACGAGCGGGTCCGCAACTACGACGGCTCGTGGACCGAATACGGCAGCCTCATCGGCGTCCCGATCGAGAAGCCGGTCGCCGTCGCGGTCGAGTAGCGCCGCAGGGCGTCGACCTCGGCGCCCAGCTCGTCCTACAGGAATCCCGGGTTCGGGAAGAGACGGACCGGGTCGGCGAGCGACGGATCGGTCGCACAGAACTGGTCGCGGCCGCCGATCCGCGCCCCTCGTTCCAGTAGGGGCGCAACGACCGGATGCGGTCCCGGCACGGGCGCCACCAGGCGCTCGTTGCCGGCCGCTGCCCGCAGGATCGCGAGGCCGATCCGGACCGGTGCGGCGTCAGGCGCGATCGACGCGTGGTCCAGCCACCGGCCGTCCGTGCGTTTCCGCTCGCGCCGGGCCCAGCCGATCGCCACCACGGCACCACCATCCTCGATGACGAAGCCCGATGCCTCGGGTAGCGACGCGTAATGGGCGAAATCGACCGATCGATCGACGCCGGTCCATGCGCTCGACCAGCGCGCCGTCTCCTCGACGTCCGTCGGTCGAGCCACGACGCCATCCTCTGATGCCCCGAGCGCGCCCCCCGGGATCTCCAGGTACAGCAACGGCCACCACGGCCGCATGCCCGCCCGGATGTACAGCCCGAGTGCGCGCTCGTTCGCCGACGAGAACGTCATCCGCTCTACGGAGCCATCGAGCAAGGGCGTGAGCAACGCTTGCCCCGCGCCTCGTCCGTGGCTTGCCGGGACCACGAACAGGTCGGTCAGGAACCGGATGTCGTCCCGCCCCACGGCCACCGAACCACCGAATCCGACGACCTCGCCGTCGACCTCCGCGACGCTCGTTCGGGCGCGTGCCACGAGATGGTCGAGATACGGCCAACCCAGGTCCGGCTGGTCCGGCCAATCCATCGGCTCCTGGTTCGCGGCAAGGATGGTCGCCATGGCCGGGATATCGCCCGTTCGACCGGGCCGAACGTTCACCGGCCGTTGGCCGTCATGACCTCGCGCAATCGATCGTGCGGGAGCGCGTGGGCCGTGATCCCGTCGCGCCCGACGACCGTCGTGGCGGCGACCAGCGCGTTCACGATCGCCTCTTCGGTGGCCTCGATCGTCGCGTCGAACAGCCGATCGATCACGATGTCACCGACGGCCCGGACCTCGTAGGTGCGGAGGCCGGCCGGATCCTCGTCGTGAACCATGGACGGCAATCGGTTGCCGGTCGCAAAGGCGATGAACAGGTCGCCGCTCGTGTGCCCGCCGGTGCCGCCGACACGAGCGATGCCGAGCCCCGCCCGTTGTGCCAGGCGCTCGCACTGGTGGGGCAGGAGGGGCGCGTCCGTTGCGACGACCACGATGATCGAGCCCGAGCCCGGCGCCGGAGCGGAGCGCGGTCGCCCGACCTCCTCGTACGGGCTCGGCACCTCGGAGGACGGGATCGCCTCGCCGACACGCACGCCGTCGATCCGGAGCCAGTCCCGCTTGCCGTAGTTCGCTTGGACGAGGACCCCGACCGTGAAGCCGCCGGCGGCCGCCTCGATGACCCGCGACGCCGTCCCGATGCCCCCCTTGAACTCGTGGCAGACCATCCCGGTGCCGCCGCCGACGCTGCCTTCATCGACCGGGCCGCCGCCAGCGGCGGCGAGTGCCGCATGCAGGTGCTCCGCACGAACGTGGAATCCGTTGATGTCGTTGAGCAACCCGTCGAACGTCTCGCCGACCACCGGCAGCGACCACGATGCGTCGTCACCCTGGATCGACGCCTCGACGAGGGCGTCCCGCACGATCCCGACGCTGTGCGTGTTGGTGATCGCGATCGGCGTCGTCAGCATCCCCGATTCGCGGACCCACTCGAGGCCGGTCAGCTCGCCATTGCCGTTCAGCCGGTGAGCGCCCGCGAACACGGGCTCACCCTTGGCCATGCCCCGCGGGCAGACGACCGTGACGCCGGTCCGCACCGGCCCTTCGCCGACGACCAACGGCCCATCGCCGCGGATCAGTGTCGTGTGGCCGACGGTCACCCCCGCGACGTCGGTGATGGCGTTGAGCGGGCCGGGCGTGCCCAGCCCGATCCGGATCCCCAGGTCGCGTCCTCGCATCGCCCGACTGTAACGAACCTGCGTCCATCTCATGTAGGTGGTTTCGCGGTCGGCGTGCCTGACCGGCCGTATCATCGGCGGGTGATCCCCGTCGGCCCCAACCTCCCCGGTTCGCCCACGGCTCCGCTCCGCTTGCGTCGCCTCCCCGAGCGGATCGCCGATTCGCGGCCCATCGACGCCGCTGAGGCCTTTCGCGACCTGCCGGGGCTGGTCCTGCTCGAGAGCGCCCGGCCCGGCCGGAACGCGCGCTGGACCTACATGACGGCCGATCCCGTGGCCGTGCTCGAATCGCCCGCGGCCGGGCCGGACCCATTCGCCGTGGCTCGGCGCCTCCTCGCACGGTTGGAGCCGACGCACGTCGTCCCGGCCGACGCCCCTCGGTTCCTAGGTGGGCTCGTCGGATTCCTCGGGTACGACCTGGGTCACGTGCTGGAGCGCCTGCCGTCGGTCGCAGAGGACGACCAGGGTCTGCCGCCGCTCCGCCTGGCGCTCCACGACTGGGTGGTCGCCTGGGATCGCCGAACGGGCCACGCGTGGCTGGGTGGTCGCGCCCTGGACGGCGACGGTCGCCGGCTGGCACGGCGCCTGGACGAAGTCCATGCGCGGCTGACGAGTCCAGGCGCGCCGAGATCCGCGCCGTGGCTCCCCACCACGACCGCCACCGCGACGACCGCGGCGACCGGCGGGGCGACCGCCAGCCCCGGCGCTGGCGTCGACCCGGAACCGGGCGCGGGGGAGGGCCTCCGCTTCCGCTCGTCCCTGTCGCGCGCGCAGTACGAAGCCGGTGTCGAGCGTATCCGGAATCACATCGCCCTCGGCGACCTGTACCAGGCGAACCTGACACGCCGGCTGGAGACGCCGTATTCGGGTGACCCGTGGGGCGAGTACCGGCGGCTGCGCACCGGCGACCCGTCGCTGTTCTCGGCGTACGTCGACCTCGGGCCTTCGCAGGAGACCGGCCGGCCGCGCGCCCTCCTGTCCGCCTCGCCGGAACCGTTCCTCTCGGTCGACTCGGAAGGTCTGGTCGCCTCGGACCCGATCAAGGGCACGCGCCCCAGGGGTCGCGACCGCGCCGAGGACCGCCGGCTGGCGTGCGAGCTGCTGGCCAGCACCAAGGACCGTGCCGAGAACGTGATGATCGTCGACGTGCTGCGTAACGACCTGGGCCGCGTGTGCGTGCCCGGAACGGTCAGGGTCCCGCGGCTCTGCCGACTGGAACGGACCGCCGCCGTGCAGCACCTCGTCTCCACGGTCACGGGGCGTCTGGTCACGGGTCGCGACGCGTTCGACCTGCTGGCGGCGAGCTTCCCGGGCGGTTCGATCACCGGCGCTCCGAAGATCCGCGCCATGGAGATCCTCGAGGGCCTGGAACCGGTCCGGCGCGGGCCGTACACCGGCGCGCTCGGCTGGATCGGGCCGGACGGGGCCATGCAGACGAGCATCCTCATCCGAACGTTCGTGGCGGACGGCCGGCGGCTGACGCTCCATGTCGGTGGCGGCATCACCTGGGGCAGCGATCCGGCCGCCGAGTGGGACGAGACCGTGGCCAAGGCGCGCGGGCCACTGAGCGCCATCGGGGGCGAGGAGGTCGATTGAGCGACGCTCGCGACCGAGCGCACGTATGGGTCGACGGTGAGCTGCTGCCGGCGACCGCGCGTCACCTGTCCGCGTTCGATCGCGGTTTCCAGCTTGGCGACGGGATCTTCGAGACCCTCCGAGCGACCGGCGGACGGCCGACGGAGCTGCCCGAGCACCTTGCCCGGCTCCATCGATCCGCGGACGGGCTCGATATCGACCTGCCCGCCGACGTCGACGTTGCCCTCGCGAACGGCATCGCGACGTTGCTCGCCGCCGATGGCCTGGACCAGCCCGACGGTGACGCCTCGATCCGGATCACGGTCTCGCGCGGCGCCTACCGTTCGCGAGGCGTGCTTCCGCCCGACGAAGTCGTTCCGGCGACCATCGTGATCCAGGCCTGGCCGGTCGCCCAGGTGCCCGATGCCCACCTGGAGCGCGGCTTGCACCTCGTTGCGTCGGCGGTCCGGCGCGACCCGCAGAACCCGCTTGCGACCCTCAAGACGACATCCCGTGCCGAGTACGTCTACGCGCGCCTCGAAGCGCGTCGCGCCGGTGCTGACGATGCCCTCTTCCTGACCGTCGACGATCGCCTGTCCGAGGGGACGTCGGCCAACATCTTCCTCGTGCGCGCTCTCGGTGGCGAGCCCCTGGAGCTCGCGACGCCTTCGCTGGACTGCGCGATCCTGCCGGGCACGACCCGATCGTGGCTGCTCGACTGGGGTGCGAGGGTCGGGTTGCGCCCGTTCGAGGGCGCGCTCACACGGGCCGATCTCGCGGCCGCGCGCGAGGCCTTTCTGTCGTCGAGCGTGGCCGGGATCCTGCCGGTGACGTCGTTCGAGGGAGCACCGATCGGGGACGGCCTCCCCGGGGCCTGGACCCTGCGCGCCCGCGCCGCCCGCGAGGCGATGATCCACGGCGACGGCCCGGGGTGATGGCGTGACCGCGTGACCCGCGACGAACTCATCGACCGGACACGCCAGCTGATCGCGGAAGGCGACCGGCTCGTCGCCGCGCCGTCGATGGGCGCCCTCCAGACCTGGCTCCAGCTATCGGACGACCTGCTGTCCCGAGCGTGGGGCAGCATGGACCGCTACCACCTGGCGTGGCTGATGGTCGGCAAGCCCAAGGGCATCGTCCGTGGTCGGCCCATGGAGCCCGACGAGGAGGCCGCCTACGTCCGGGAGGTCGCGACGCAGAAGACGGCCGCCCTGCGGATGAGCCTCGACGCCGTCGATCGCCAGCACATGCCGTTCGTAGGCGAGACCGGGGGAGGGCTCGGCCAGGGCGAGGCCACGCCGGCTCCGCCGACCGACGCGACGGCTCCCGAGCGAGCCCCGGATCGCGCTCCCGATCGCAGCGGCCTGCCGGCCGATCCGACCCTAGCCGACCGCCTGGCCGAGGCGCGGCGCCGCGCCGAGACGCATCGGGACCACGGGGAGCGGCGTGCTCCGCGGCCGGATCGGATGGAACGGTGACCGCTCCCCGGGCGATGGTCGCAGCGGTCGGTGGCAGCCGGCAGGTGCCGGCGCCCGATCCGATCGCGGAGGCCTATCTGCTGCTCGGACTACGGCTTGACCAGCGCATCCCGGGTCTCGTCGACGGCTACTTCGGGCCGGCCGAGCTCAAGGCCCGCGTGGACACCGAGCAGTTCCGAGCTCCTGCGCGGCTCCGGGAGGACGCCGCCACGCTGACGGCGAAGATCGGGACGGAGGTCGCGGAGCCCGAACGGCGCGACTGGCTCATCGCCCAGGTCCGGGCGCTCGCGGCGCATGCGCAGGCGCTCGATGGCGAGCCGCTGCGGTACGCCGAGCACGTCGCCCTGTGTCTCGGCTTCGAGCCGCCGCGCCACGACGAGGACGTCTTTCGCGAGGCGCTCTCGTCGCTGGACGCGTTGCTCCCCGGTGAAGGCCCGCGGCACGAACGGCTGGCGGCGTGGGATCGGCGCCTGGAGATCCCGGTCGACCGGCTGCCCGATGTCATCGACTGGCTCGTCGGGCGGTTCCGCGACCGCGCCCGACGCGACCTCGGCGTGCCCGACGGGGAGGACCTGCGAGTCTCGATCGTCACCGGGCAGCCGTGGTCCGGCTACAACTGGTACGACGGCGGGCGGCGCTCGCGGGTCGACGTGAACACCGACCTGCCGGTCCGCGCCCCGGACTTCATCACGATGCTCGCCCACGAGACGTATCCCGGCCACCATCTCGAGCATGCGTGGAAGGAAGCCGACATCGTCGACCGGCAGGGCCGGCTGGAGAGCTCGATGCTCTTGATCAATACGCCCGAGTGCCCCATCAGCGAGGGCCTGGCCGATCTCGGGCCGTCGTTCGTCGCCCCCCTCGACGAACGGGCCGAGCTCCTGCTCGAGCTGTTCGAGCGTGCGGGGCTGGCGGTCTCGGCCGATCCCGCCGAGGCCCGCGAGACCGCGGATCGGGCGGTGGCGCTAGAGGGACCACGACACCGACTGGCCGCGAGTCGTGGCAACGCCGCGCTGATGCGACACGCCGACGGCGCGTCCCACGACGAGGTCCTGGCCTATCTGCAGGACGCCGGCGGGTACGCGCCGATGGTGGCCGCCAAGCTGCTCGAGTTCATCGAGCATCCCCTCTGGCGGACATATGTCTTCGTCTACAACGAGGGCGAGGCCCTCGTCCGTCGCTGGGTGGAGGCGGCACCGGCGCCCGAGCGGGTCGCGCGCTTCGGCCGCCTCCTCCACGAACAGGTCACGCCGGGTCGGCTCCTCGCGGAGCTGGGCTGACCACCACCTTGGGACTCGGCCGGCCTGCGAGCCACGACATCGCGAACCCGGCCGTCGCGCCGGCGAGGACCGCCAGCGTGAGGATGGCGAGGATCGGCAGCCCACCGGCACCTTCGGCCGCGGCAAGACGCGTCGCGAGCTCGTCACGCTCAGCGACGATCTTGTCCGTCTGGGCGCGCACCTGATCGCTCCGGGCGCCCACGGCGAGGAGCGCGCTGTCCAGCCGCGCGATCTCGCCCTGGAACTGTTCGGTCAGCTGCGCGCTAACGTCCTTCTTCGCCTGGGCGATCGCCGTCGCGGTCGTGGCGGGGTCATAGGTCGGGAGCTTGCCCCCGGCGGTGTACACCGCGAAGGACACCGGCATGTGTTCGCTCACGAGGTCCTGGAGCGTGACCTGCCAGCTCCAGTAGCCCGCCTCGGGCAGCGTGGCGGTCGCCGTGAAGTGGCCGTCGGGGCGGTCGTTGGTGGCGACGACGTCCATGGTCTCGCCGGTCGAGGTGTTGGTGAAATGGACCGTCGCGGTCTCCCACGGGGCGGGCGTCTCACCGTGCTGCATGACGCGGAACCCGACCACGAGCGCTTTGCCCTCGACGGGCGGCTCGACGGTCTGCGCGTCGGCGACGATCTCGGCCCAGCCGCCGGCCAGGGCCGGCCCAGCCAAGGCGAGCAATAGAGCGAGTGCGGCAAGGGTGGCGGCGATTCGGCGGATCATCGCGGGTTCCTCCAGGCAGAGGACGAGGCGGCAGCTCGTCCGGATCGACCCATCTACACCGCGCGGACGGGATCGGTTCCCGGGCTGGATCGGCCCTTGGCTCCTGGGCGCGCCCCGCCGCCCGCCACTCGCCGGGCCTAGAGCTCGCGGGTGAACACCACACGATCCTCATCGGGGCCATCGTGGTCGACGTGCGCGGGCGTGCCGTAGAGCCGTTGCGTGCCGGGTCCGTCGTCCACCTGGAAGCCGAGCGCCCGGTGGAACGCGATCGACGTGCGGTTGCCGGGCCACGTCACGGCCTGGACGCGACGAGCGCCCTTCGCGCGCGAGGTCCGCGAAGGCCCGTTCGTAGAGGGCGCGACCCAACCCCCGGCGCCGGCGGTTCGGTTCCGCGGCGATCATGTGGACGTAGCCCGTGTCCGGATTGTCCTGGCTCACGAACGCGACGACGAACCCCGCAAGCCGGCCGTCTTCGCGCTCGACGATCCAGGACGTGCCGCTGAAGTGCTCGAGCCACAGGCGCGGCAGCAGGTGGCGCATCCGCCGCTCCCCCCACCAGTGATCGATGACGTCGACGACGCGGGGATGGTCCGCCTCGGTCGGGCGACGGAACCTCAGGTCGCTCAGGTCCGCGGCCACCTCGCCCGACGTCATCGGGCGCGCCACCAGGCGATCGCCCGCGGCCAGCAGTACCTCCACTGGCACCAGCGGACCGAATGTCTGGCCGAGGTAGTCGATCGGGGCCAGGACACCGCCTTCGGCGCGAGCGAAGAGCCACAGCCCGACCTGGCCGAGCACGACGCCGAGAGCCGCGAGGGCGCCGGCGATCCACGGCCGCGCGCGCCCCGACAGCGTGTCACCGGCCCCGATCACCGTGGCCAGCCCGACGGCGTAGCCGACCCCGGACGCGACGACCAGCAATCCGGCAGAGACGGCGAGCGCCCCTCCGAAGATGACGATGACCACGGCGCCGACCAGCGCCGCGATCGCCCCGAAGGCGATCCCGCGGCCCGGCGCGTGGCCCGCGGGTGTGTCGGGCGTCGTGCCGGGCGGCCTCTCGGCGGCCGGCCGTGGTCCGGTGGCCGGCGTCGCGCCGTAGCGCTCGGAGGGCGGCTGCGGAAGACGTCGTTCCCCCGCGACCTGCGGCGGTGTCTCGGGATCGGGGGTTCGCGGAGCGTCGGTCACGGACGCATCCTAGCCTTCACCGACCGCAGCGTCGGTGCGGGACCCGTGGCGCCGCCTCCGGCCGGGCGCTAGACTCCCGATCGTGAGTCACCCAAGTCTCGGCCTTCCTCCGCGGGACGCGACAACCGCGTGGGCGGACGTCGCCCGGCGCATCCGTGACGGCGCGCCGCAACTGGCCGCCCACGCCCTGGCGGTCGCGATCGAGCGCGATCCCACGCTGCGCGAGCGCTACGACGAGGTCGGGCTCCGTCAACGGCTCCGGGATGCCGAGCTCCTCGCCGAGCGGATCGCCGTCTCGGTCGCGGCGGACGACCCGTCGGCCGTCCGCGAGTACGCCGACTGGACCTCGCCGATGTACCGCCGCAAGCGCGTCCCGCTCGATGACCTGATCAACCTGTGCGAAGGCCTTCGCGCGGCCATCGCCAGTGCCGTGGCACCCCCCATGGCGGCCGCCGCGGACGCGCCGATCGACGAGGCGATCGCGCAGTACAAGTGGCATCGACGCTTGGCCGGCGACGCCCGCAAGCGCAACGCGTTCCTGCAGTTCATCTACAAGGGCGGCTGAGCGAGTGACGATCAAGTGGGTCCAGCAGGATCCGCTCGTGATGAACGGCGAGCCCTTCTGCTACGGCTCCAGGCTCACCGTCCGCCAACTGCTCGAGCTGCGCTCGAACGGTTACGACCTGACCCGCATCCTCACCGACCACCCCGAGCTGCGGACGGTGGGCGTCGCCGCGGCCTTCACGTTCGCCGCGAACAACCGCGAGCGGTACGCCGACTTCTTCGAGTCCGACGGGTCCCTGGCCGGACCCGGCTATACCGAACAGGAGGCCGCGATCCTGCCGGCCCAGTACCGCCTGCCCGGGATCGTGATCAAGACCGCACCGGAGACCGAGCCCGCGACGAGCTGACCGAGCGGCATCGCACGCCGCCTGGCTCATTCGTCTCCTTCCCGTGCCGGCGTCTCGTTCGATCCTGGGTCTTCTCCTCGTGGCCGCGTTCGTGTCGGCCTGCGCCGAGCAAGCGCCTCCGCGATCCGCGGGGCCGTCCGCGCCGACCGGGCCGACAGCGCCGGCCGAGCCGGTCGACCCGTCGATGGGCGCACCCGCATTCCTCAGCCCTGAGGAGGTCGCCCAGGCGGTCGCCCTGCGCCGGGAGTTCGGCCTGCGTGAGGATGAGGTCTGGGTCCGCGCCGTCGCCGCGAACCCGACCGCCGTGATGGATTTCGGCGTGCCCCTGATGCCGTTCGAGCGTGACGAGATCATGCGTCGTCCGAACGGCGAGGAGGCGCTCACCACCGCCCTGCAGGACTACCTCGCCAAGCACGCCGACGTCTCGGGCGGCATCTACATCGACCAGGCGCGCGGCGGCATCGTCACGATCCTCGTGACGGACGATCCAGCGCCACACGAGGCCGCCCTCGCCGAACTCGTCGGGACGGATGCCCCGGTGGCGGTCCGGCAGGTGCGCTGGACGGAGGCCGCGTTGAACGACCTGCAGGAACGGATCAATGCCGACCAAGCGTTCATTGCGTCCTTGCCTGCACGGATGAAAGGCTCTGGCGTCTACATCATCGACAATGTCGTGGAGCTGTCGATCTCGAGCGCGGTCCCCGACGCAGGCGAGCGGATCGCTCGCCATTTCGGGGCCCTACGGCATGCTTCGCGTGGACTCCGACGGAACCGGCATCCTGTTGCAGCCGACCGGCCGGATCCTCGGCCGGATCATCGCCCCGCCCGGAACGGACATGAACAAGCTATCGCCGCAATACGAGGCCGACGTGGATATCGGCGGGCGGGATGCGATCGGGATCGGGGTCATGCCCGACGGCACGTTCGTCATCGACCGCCTGCCGCCGGCCACGTACACCGTGACCATCCTCGAGATGGCCGACGTCGGGAACACCGAAGTCGGGCGCGGCACGGTCGCGGTGCCGCCGGGGGCCGCGGTCGGCGCTGGAGATCCCGCTGCAGCGGCCATGACGGGGCTTGACCCGGCTGGTGCGGGGCCCACGCCGGCCCGTACGAACGGATGCGCAGGCCCCGAACGGGCTCGGTGGTACGCTCTTCTCACGCACAACCCGGAGAATCGCCACCCATGACCGACACGACCACCTCTGACATCACCGACGCCCCGGCCACCGCGGCCGCGGCCGGTGACGCCCCCGCTACGGAAGCCCCGGCCTTCGATCCCGAACGGCGCGCCACCGAGCTCGCCATCCTCGACGCGCTGCGCGCGGTCGTCGACCCTGAGATCGGGATGAACGTGGTCGAGCTCGCGCTCATCAAGCAGATCCTGCTGGGCCCCGATTCGACCGAGATCAAGATGATCCTGACGACGCCGTTCTGCCCGTACGCCGGCTCCATGATCGCCCAGGTCAAGGAGCAGGCCGAGTCGGTCGTGGAACACGACGTCAAAGTCACGTTGCTCGCCGAGCGTTGGGACCCGCGCGACGCCGGCCTGATGTGGTGAACCCGTCCCCTGACAGCTTCTAGGAGCACCCAGACCGATGAGTGACCAGCGCGTCTCCAACCCGTACGCTCACGCCGGACCGCACCTCCGGGACCGCCACCTCTCCGTCCGCACTCGGCGTCAAGCCGGATGCCCGCCTGGCCCAGGCGTTCCTGACCCAGGCCTTCGTGTGGATGTTCGTCGGGCTGATGATCAGTGCCGGCGTGGCGTTCATCGTCCAGTCGAATGCCAGGCTCGTCGGGTTTGCCGCCGACAACTTCTTCCTGCTGATCATCGCCCAGCTCGCGCTCGTGATCGGGATCAGCTGGGGGATCAACCGGATCAGCGCGACCGTGGCGCTCGGCCTGTTCTTCGTCTACGCGGCGAGCCTGGGCCTGACCATCGGGCTGATCGTGGCCGGCTACACCCAGGCCTCGGTGGTGACGGCATTCCTGTCCGCATCGGCGATGTTCGGCGCGGCGGCCATCTACGGCCACGTGACCAAGCGCTCACTGGCAGGGCTCCGCGGCATCCTGTTCATGGGGATCATCGGCATCCTTGTCGCGTCCATCCTGAACCTCTTCCTGGCGAGCGACGGCCTGAGCTGGGTCATCTCGATCGTCGGGGTCGTGATCTTCACGGCACTCACTGCTTACGACGTCCAGCGCATCCAGAACGGCGAGCTCGCGATCCAGACGGGCTCGATGGAGAAGGCGGCCGTCGTCGGCGCGCTCACGCTCTATCTGGACTTCGTGAACCTGTTCCTGTTCATGCTGCGGCTGTTCGGCGGCCGCGAGTAACGGCCGCACACAGCATCACGGGCGCCGCGTCGTTCAGCCGGCCCGGCTGAGAGCGGCGGCCCGGATCGACGGCGCGCGCAGCAGACGCGCGGTCTTCGCGGCGGGTACGGGGCGGCTGAACAGGTAGCCCTGGCCCAGGTCGCAGCCGAGCTCGAGCAGGCGCTCGGCCTGGCGTTCGGTCTCGATGCCCTCAGCGACGACGCCGATCCCGAGGCCGTGGGCGAGTGCCACGACCGCCTCGACGATCGAGCGGTCGGCCTGCTCCTCGATCCCGGCGACGAAGGAGCGGTCGATCTTGATCGTGTCGAGCGGCAGGTGCTTGAGGTACGACAGCGACGAATACCCCGTCCCGAAGTCGTCGAGCACGAGCCGGACGCCCAGCGCGCGCAGCCGGCGCAGCGTGCGGATCCCGGTCTCCGACTGGTCCATCAGGACGCTCTCGGTGATCTCGAGGTCGAGCGAAGCCGGCATCCAGGCCGGTCTCCGCGAGCACCGTTGCGACGTCCCCGACGAGGTCGGCCTGCATGAACTGACGTGCCGAGAGGTTGACCGACACGAACAGCGGCTTGCCATCCCGGTCGGACGACGTCGCCTGCCACTTCGCGGCCTGGCGGCACGCCGTCTCGAGGACCCATCGCCCGAGCGGGATGATCAAGCCCGTCTCTTCCGCGAGCGGGATGAACGCCAGCGGGGGCACCAGGCCACGCGTCGGATGCTGCCAGCGGACGAGCGCCTCGAAGCCGACGATCTCGGTGCTTTCGAGCGTCACGATCGGCTGGTAGTGGACGCGCAGCTCTCCCCGTTCGAGCGCCGAGCGCAGGTCGCTCTCGAGCTCGACCCGCTCCAGGGTCTGGGTACTCATGGACGGCTCGAAGAACGCGTGTCGCTGGGTGGTGTCGCCCTTCGCGCGGACCATGGCGATCTCGGCTTCGCGAAGCAGCTCGTCTGGCGTCGCTCGCCCGGGTTGCGCCAGCGCGATGCCCATCGACGCACTGACGAACCACTCGCGGTCGTTGAGCGGGAACGGGGCACGCAGCTCGGCCACGATCCGGTCGGCGATGCCCCGCGCCTCGTCGGCATCGGCGACCGGGTCGAAGATGATCCCGAATTCGTCGCCGCCGACGCGCGCGACGGTGTCGCCCGGGCGCACGCCGCGCACGAGCCGCTGGCCGACGGCGACGAGCAGCCGGTCGCCCATGAGGTGGCCGAGGCTCTCGTTGATGACCTTGAACCGGTCGAGGCCGAGCAGGACCACCGCGATGGACCCGGCGTCGTCCGCCTGGTGGCCGGCGAGGGCGTGCGCGATCCGGTCGGTCAGGAGCTCGCGATTGGGGAGCCCGGTCGTCGGGTCGTAGAGCGCCCCACGCTGGGCGACGTCGATGAGCCGGGCGTTGTCGAGCGCGATCGACGCGAGCTTGCCGAAGCTCGTCAGCGCGCCGATGTCCCGGCTGCCCCAGCGCCGCGTGCTGCTGCCCGATCCCAAGCCCAGCACGCCGACGACCCGGCCGCCCGACGTGAGCGGAACGCCGACGACCGAACCGAAGACGCCCGACGGCAACGTCGGCGAACGGCCCTCCCACGTGTCGTAGTCGTCGATCGCGAGCGGGCGTCCGGTCGTGACGACGCGGCCCGCCAAGCCCTCGTCGATCCCCATGCGACGGCCGAGATAGCCATCGAAGAGACCGGTCCCCACCCGGACCTCCACTTCGTCTCCATCCGGTTCGCGCAGGTACAGGAACCCGTGCGGCGTCCCGAGCAGGGCGATCGCGCGACCCACGATCACGTCCAGCAGGCGATCCGGATCGTGGTGATCGAGCAGCGCGAGGGCCGTCTCGTCGAGGGCACGCAGGTAGGGATCGGCCATGGCTCCGTCCGAACCCGCGCGCGTCGACGGGCTTGACCTGGTAGAGCGCGCGGTCCGCGACCGCGACGAGCTCGTCCTTGGTCCGGCCGTCGTCCGGGAAGCAGGCGAGACCGGCGCTGATCGTGACCATCGGGTGGGAGTCCGCGTCCAGTCCGGCGGCCGCCTCGGCACGCGCGCGGACGACACCGCGGATCCGTTCGGCGACCTCATGCGCGACGATCCGGTCGGCGCCGGGGAGGATGGTCGCGAACTCGTCGCCGCCGTATCGGTAGAGCCGATCGCCGTCACGCGTCGCGTTGGCCATGGATCGCGCGATGTCGACGAGCAGGGCGTCACCCGCGGGGTGGCCGAGGGCGTCGTTGAAACTCTTGAAGTCGTCGAGATCGAGCATCAGGACGGCGAACGGCGCGCCCTTGTCGACCGCTTCGCCGAGCTCGCGCTGGAACGAGCCGTGGTTACGCAGCCCGGTCAGCGCATCCTGCTCCGCGCGGACGCGGACCGCCCCATGGGCCTCGGCGTTCTGCATCGCGATCGAGGCCTGGCCGGCGAAGAGCTTCGTCAGCTCGTACTCGTTCAGGTTGAAGTGCGCATCCTCCTCGCCCATCCGCCCGATGTTCAGCGTGCCGATGGTCTCGCCGTTGACCATGAGCGGGACGATGATCATGGCCTCCGGCTCGTTGGGCGTCCCGGGGATCTGGATCGAGCGAGGATCCGCCATCGCGTCGTTCGCGAGGACCGCCTCGCCGTGGTCGATGACCCAGCCCGTGATGCCCGGGCCCAGGGGGCTCTCGTAGGCGAGGATCTCGTCCGCGAAGCGGTCGCGGGTGATGACGGCGCGCCGGACCCCGGCGGCCCGATCGACGCGATAGACCGTGAGCGTGTCGTACGGGACGATCGCCTTGAGCGAGTCGGCGATGAGGTCCAGCACGCCCGCCGGGTCCAGGGTCGAGAGGAGCCGCTCGTTGACATCGAGCAGGCGCCGCTGGCCGTCGAGCTGGTGCTCCAGCTCGACCTGCTGGCGATGCAGCCGGTCCACGTTCCCGGCGTTCACGAGCGCCTGCACCGCCGATGCGGCGAAGATCGCCAGCGTCACCTCGTCGTCGAGATCGAAGCGGTCGCGGCCGATGGCCGTGACGACGATCAGGCCCTGGACGACGTCCTGCTGGAGCATCGGAACGATGAGGATCGATTCCGGCGTCGTCGGTGGTCCCGACGACCCATCCGCGCGGGTCCCGCGCCGCGTCGCCGAGCCGGACCGGGCGGCCGTGCTTCGCGACCCAGCCCGTGAGGCCCTTGCCGATCGGGACGCGCAGGCTCTCGAGCGCCGGCGTCGTGGTCCCGAGGAACGTTCCCTCGAACGCGAGCGGCTCGCACATCCCGGTTTCGTGGTCGACGCGATAGACGCGGATCGTGTCGTGGTCCGAGAGTCGCTTGGCTTCCGCGACGATCGCCCACGCGATCGCTTCCTGGTCTCGCAGCTGGCTGAGCCTGCCGGTGAGCTCCGCGATCGAGGTCAGCCGATCCGCGAGGGTCCGGCGCGAATCGGCCAGCCGCGCGCCGCCGATCGCGGTGGCCATCTGGTCGCCGAAGGCCCGGGCCAGCGCGCGCTCATCGGGCGTCCAGGCATAGGCCTCGCGGTGGTAGAGCACGAGCAGGCCGAGGGGCTCGTCGCCGAACACGAGCGGCACGAAGCACACGCTCCGGACGCCGATCGAGCGGTAGACCGCCCGGAGCTCCGGGGTCGTGGTGCGCATGGCGCGGTCGAGCACGCGGACGCGCCGGCGGCGGATCGCGTCCATCCCGGTCGTCGGGGCATCCGGCGGCAAGGCGCTGATCGCCTCGATGATCTCGGGCGACAGGCCCCGGTGGGCGCCGAGCGAGAGCGGCGTCGCGGCGGACTGGTCGTACAGCCAGAGGCCGGCCCGGTCGACGCCGAAGAGCCCGAAGGCCTCGTCGATCACGTCCTCGAACAGCCCGTTGACGTCGCGCCGTCCGCTGACCTTCGCCGCGATGCGGCTGAGCGCGTCGGCGGTGGTCGGGCCGCCGGGATCGGTCCTTCGGGCGCGCGGGACGTCGCGTCGGGACCCATGGGGGCGGGTCTTCGAAGCGCGTCGTTCCTGAGCGAGGACCATGGGCGGCGACGTAGCCTCCGTCGTGGATCCGGGCACGGCCCGGCCGCCCGCTGGTGCGGGAGGTCCTAGGAACGGTACGGTCTGGTGCCGTTAGGAACGATGGCCCATCGGTACCAGACGGGTGCGGCGGCGGTTCGCGACCGCGCCCGTCAATCGGGCGTCAGCGACCCGTCGACCGCAGCTCTCCGACGGACCCGATCACGACATCCGCCGCGGCCAGGTCAGCCGCCGTCCCGACCCCGGACCGGACGCCCACGACGAGACCGGCGCCGGCGGCGCGAGCCATGGCGAGGTCCGCCGGGGAGTCGCCGACGACCGCGACGCGTGGCGGCTCGGTCTGGAGCGCCTGGCAGATCGCGAAGACCGCGTCGGGTTCGGGCTTCATCGGGAACCCGTCGTCGCCACAGACCATCGCTTCGACCGCGTCCCGCGCGCCCAGGGCCCGAAGCGTCGCGTCGGTCGGGGCGCGGTCATCGGTGGTCACGACCGCGATCCGCCGGCCACCGTCGCGCATCTCCCCGAAGAGCGCGGGGAGGTCGGTCAGCGGCACGGCCAGCGCCACCGGGTCCGGGACGAACCACGCCGTCTCCGTCGCCCGCCGCGCCGCGGCCACGCTGGGGCACCAGCGCCGCAGGACCGTCGCGACGACCCCCTCGATCTGGGCCATCGTCGCGGCGGCCAGCGGCCCGCCCGCGGCCACCCGCCCGGTCGAGGGATCGAAGCCGATCGCCGCGAACACGTCCGGCGACGACCGGCCGCCGCGCCGCAGCCTCCAGCCGCGTCCCGAGCTCGCGCGCCCAGCCACCCCACATCGCGTGGAAGTCGATGAGCGTGCCGTCCTTGTCGAAGATCACGAGATCGATCCCGGCGAGGTCCACCGGGGAGCCGCCCGCGACTACAGCATCGCCTCCGCAGCCGCCAGGGCGTCGGTCCGGTCCGGGACGACGTCGCGCCCGAGGACCAGGCAGGCCTCCGGCGGGAACCCGAGCACGATCGGCGAGCCCGCTGCGGGCACGGCGAGGTTCGGGTTGTTGAACGTGTCGACGAAGATCGGGGATCGCGTCCGGCCCGACGGTCGTGCGCACGCGCACGACCGAGCCCAGGAACGCGATGTCGGCCACGGTCCCCGGCAGGCGGTTGGTGCCGCTCATGCCGTCCATCGGGCTGACCGCCACGACATTCGAACCGTCCGGGCTGGTGAGCGCGATCATCTCCGGCCGCAGCGCGATCGTGACGGCCGCCCGGCCGAGCCGGTCAGCGTCGACGTCGTGCGGATCTCGTGGCCGGCCAGCGATAGGCGGCCCGCGGACGCATCCACGATCGTCGCGTCCATCGCGTTGAGCGTGCCCACGAAGGACGCGACGAACGAGGTGGCCGGGAAGTTGTAGATCTCGAATGGCGTCCCGATCTGCTCGATCCGGCCCTCGCTCATGACCACGATCCGATCGGACAGCTCCAGCGCCTCTTCCTGGTCGTGGGTGACGTACACCGTCGTGATGCCGAGCTGGCGCTGGATCTGGCGGATCTCGTGGCGGAGCGCGACGCGGATCTTGGCATCGAGCGCCGAGAGCGGCTCGTCGAGCAGCAGGACGGTCGGCTCGATGGCCAGGGCGCGGGCCAGCGCCACGCGCTGCTGCTGCCCACCCGACAGCTGCCACGGGTACCGGTCGCCGCGACCCTCGAGGTGGATGAGGTCGAGCAGCTCACCGACGCGCCGATCGATGTCGGCCTTCGGCCGCTTTCGGATCTTGAGTCCGAAACCGATGTTGCTCGCGACGTTCATGTTCGGAAACAGCGCGTAGGACTGGAAGACCATGCCGACGTTGCGCTGGTTCGGGGCGCGATGGGTGACATCCGTTCCGTCGATGGCGATCGTGCCCGCCGTCGGGCGTTCGAAGCCCGCGATCATGCGCAGCGTCGTCGTCTTGCCGCAGCCCGACGGGCCAAGGAACGAGACGAACTCACCACGTTCCGCAGCCAGGTTGAAGTCCTGGACCGCCGCCACGTCGCCGAACCGCTTCTGGATGCCGCTGAGTTCCAGGAAGGCCATGGGTTTCGTCGTCTCCCTTACCGAGCGCCGGTGATCGTGACTCGGCTGCGCGAACCGCGCCCGAGCAACGCGATGAAGCCCATGGCGATCCACGTCAGCCCGAAGCTGACGAGGGCGACCGCGGACTGCTGGTACGGGGCGATATCTCCCAATTGCGACAGGTAGACCGAGAAGACCTTGCGGGCAAGGAAGGTCGCGATCGTGAACTCGCCCACAACGATGGCGAGGGTCAGGAACGCCCCGCTCAGCAGCGCGACCCGCAGGTTCGGCAGGATGACCTGGATCAGGATCCTGAGCCAGCCGGAGCCGAGGCTCTGGGCGGCTTCGGTCAGGCTCTGGATGTCCATCGCCCGCAGGCCCGTGTCGATCGCCCGATACATGTACGGGAACGACAGCACGACGTAGCCGAAGACGAGCAGCGCCGTGCTCCCGATGTCGGTGTGGGTGAACGGCAGCGGCGGGCGGCTGAACGTGCTGATCAGGCCGAACACGAGGACGATGGGTGGGATCACGAATGGCAGGAGGGTGACGAACTCGACGTAGGGTCGAGCGCGTGGCATGCGGAGGCGGACCCAGAACGCGGTCGGGACCAGCAGGCCGATGCTGATGATGATGGTGATGAACCCGACGACGAACGAGTAGCCCAGGCTCGAGAAGAACTTCGGGTCCGCGAGGATCGCCGTGTACGCCGACCCGGACGGCACCGCTCGGAGCGAGAAGGCGAATGTCCCGATGAGGGGCAGGAAGAAGTAGGTGACGCCGATGATGAAGATGGCCCACCACGCGAATCGCAACGGGGACTTGCGCTCCCGCTCCACGGGGGGGTCGAGCGACTCGCCCTGCATCGCCTCGATGCCCTGACCGAGCCTGTTGGTCCCGCTGCCCGTCATCGGAGCCAGCGCTCCGAACGGCGCTGCAGGAACTGGTAGGCGAGGAGGGTAATGCCGAGGATGGCGACCATCCCCATCGCCAGCGCGTACCCGGCGCCCTTGTTGTGGAGGACGTCACCGGTCAGCTGGTTGCCGATGAGGATCGTCACGAGGTTGATGAAGCCACCGGTCAGCTGGTAGGCCGTCGCCTGGGCGCCGAACGCGTTGCCGAACAGCAGGATCATCGAGCCGAGCAGCGAAGGCATGAGGATCGGCAACGCGACGTAGCGCCAGAACTGGAAGGTCGTCGCCCCCATGTTCTCCGACGCTTCGCGCCACTCGCGCTTCAGGCCATCGATGGCCGGGGCGATGATCAGGATCATCAGCGGCAGCTGGAAGTACAGGTAGACGATCTCGAGGCCGATCTTCGAATAGATCGTGAACCCGCCGTCGTACGGGTTGATGCCGAGGCCGGCGAGGAAGGACGTGACGAGCCCGGTCCGCCCGATCGTGAAGACGAACGCCAGCGCGAGCGGGATGCCGGCAAAGTTCGATGCGACACCCGAGAACGTCATGAGCGGACCGCGCAGCCGACGCGGGCCACCGGAGATGACCGCGTACGCCATGAGGAACCCGAAGATGCCGCCTGCCAACGCCGTGATGAGACTGATCTCGATGCTGGTGAGGTAGGCGTTGAGCTGGAGGCCCTCCGTGAGGCGGGCGTAGTTCTGGAGCGTGACGTCGCCGGTCGACGAATCCACGAAGCTCCCGACGATGAGGTACGCCGTCGGGATCAACAGGAACAGGGTGGAGAAGACGAGGAACGGGACCAGGCCGAGCCAGGTCAGGGAGAAGCGACGCCCAGGGCGCGCCGGTGGCGCGCCCTGGGCATTCCGCGCGAACGCGGTTTCAGTCACCGCTCGAGGCGGATCTTGTGCGGTCCGTCGAGGACGGGCCTACTGGACCGTGACGCCGACCGTGGTCGGCCACCCGGCTGTGATGGCGGTGGTCGCCGCTTCGATCTGGGCGAGCGTCGGCAGGACGGCACCGGTGGAGTCCGGCAGCTTCGCCGCCAGATCGGCCGGAACAGCGTCCCGCGCGACGAGATCGTCGTAGCGGATCGGGTTGCAGTAGCCCTTCAGCCAGATGAGCTGGCCCTCGTCGGAGTAGAGGTGCTCCATCCACAGCTTCGCGGCGTTCGGATGGGGGGCGTACTTGCTGATGGCCTGGACGTACATGCCACCGAATCGACCGGAGGTCGGCACGGCGACTTCGACCGGCGGGTTGCCGGCCAGCGTGTCCTTGTCGGCGAGGCCGTTGTAGGTCCACGTGATGCGGATCGGGGTCTCACCGGACGCGACGGTCGCCGCCCCAGCGATGACCGGAACGAAGTTGCCGGCGTCGTTCAGCTGCTTGAAGAAGTCGAGGCCCGGCTGGACCTCGTCGAGGGACCCGCCGTTCGCGAGGGAGGCGGCCCAGACGCCGGAGATGGCCTGGTTGCTCTGGGTCGGATCGCCGGACAGGGCGACCTGTCCCTTGTACTCGGGCTTGAGCAGGTCGGCCCAGTCCTTCGGGACGTTCGTCACGACGGCGGTGTTCGTCTCGAACGCGAGGACGCCGTAGTAATCGCCGTACCAGTTGCCGTCCGGGTCTTTCGCGGTTTCCGGGATGGTGTCCCAGGTCGCGACCTTGTAGGGCTGCAGCAGCCCGTCGGTCTGCGCCTGCGGCGCGAGGCCGAGCCCGATGTCGATCACGTCGGGGGCCTGCGGACCCGGGTTGTCCTTGTTGGCCACGATGGCTTCGATCTCTTCCGCGGAGCTGCCATCCGGGTTGAGCTCGTTGATCGGGATGCCGTACTTCGCGGTGAAGGTGCTCAGCATCTCGCCGTAGTTGCACCAGGTGTGCGGCAGGGCGATGGTCGTGAGACCGCCTTCGGCCTTGGCCGCCGCGATCAGCTCCTCGGACGGGCCGGCGGCTGCGGACGGCGCGACCGAGGCGTCGCCCGATGGCGCGACGGAAGCGGGCGGTGCGACCGACGCGGCCGACGGAGCGGTCGAGGCGGCCGGGGTGGAGCAGGCGGCGAACAGGATCGCCGACGCTGCGAGCAGACCCGCCCAGCGGGTCAGAGCGTGTTTCTTGGACAAGGGACTCTCCTCCAGTTGCGCGCTGTGGACTCAGGTTCGTTGCCGGCCGGGGCCCTCCTCGACCCCACCAACCCCCGATGGACGGCCGGGCTGGCCTGTGTATCGGTGTCCGGTGCATTCCACTCCGCGGACCCGCTGCCGTCAAGACGATGTGATGAGTTCGTTAACGGCGCGTGTCCGGGACGATATCCGCTTGTGCACCCCGCGGGACGGTCAGCCGCGCAGACGGGTCATCTCCGGGTCGAACAGCGGATCGGTCGCGACGGTCGCCGGGACTGCCTCCCCGAAGTAGCGGATCGTGACGGCCTGTCCGGGGCGGGCGGCATCGGATGGAAGCCACGCGTACGCGATGGGCGCGTCGACCGAGTACCCGTATGCGGCGCTGGTGACATAGCCGGCCGGCCGGCCGTCCACCTCGACCGGCTCCTTGCCCATGACGACGGCGGAGCGGTCCGCGATGGTCAGCGGGACGAGGCGCCGGGCGGCATTCGCCTCGCTCCGCCCTTCCAGCGCGCCCCTCCCCACGAACTCGCCCTTGTCCATGCGGACCGCGAACCCGAGCCCGGCCTCGAAGGGATCGTGCTCGGTCGTCATGTCCGCGCCCCACGAGCGATAGCCCTTCTCGAGACGCAGGCTGCCGAAGGCGCTCCGGCCGGCGGCGACCAGGCCGTGCTCCTGACCGGCGGCCCACAGCGTGTCCCACAGCTTCGTGCCCATGTCCGCGGTCGTGTACAGCTCCCAGCCGAGCTCGCCGACATACGAGAGACGGAGCGCGGTGACCGGCACGTTGCCGACCCACAGCTCGCGGCCCTGGAAGTAGCGGAAGGCCTCGTTGCTCACGTCGCTGTCGGTCACGGACGCGAGGATGTCGCGAGCCCGCGGCCCCCACAGGCCGATGCAGCAGGTGCCCGACGTGGTGTCGCGGACCGAGACGCTGCCGTCCTGCGGTGCGAGACGCCGGAGCCGGTCGAAGTCGAGGTTTCCGTTCGCCCCGATCTGGAAGCGATCGCGACCGAGCCGCGCGATCGTGAGGTCGCTGCGGATGCCGCCCCGCTCGTCGAGCATGAGCGAGTACACGACCGTCCCGACCGCCCGGTCCAGGCGGTTGGTCGTGAGCCCGTCGAGGAACGCGAGCGCGCCCGGTCCGGTCACCTCCAGGCGCTTGAGCGAGGTCATGTCGTACAGGCCGGCCGTCTCGCGCGTGGCGAGCGCCTCCGCCCCGGCGATGGGATGCCAGTAGCGTTCCGCCCAGGCGTTGCGTCGCGGGATCTCGTAGCGGCCCAGGAGCCCCTCGTTGACGCCGTACCAGTGCGGCCGTTCCCAGCCGTTGCCCTCCAGGAAGAACGCACCGAGCTCCTGCTCGCGCTCGTAGAACGGCGAGGTCCGCAGGGGTCGCGGGTCCTCCATCGGCTGGAGCGGATGGATGATGTCGTAGACCTCGATGTAGTTCTGGACGCCCCGGTCGTGGATGTACGAGGGCGCCAGCTGGTGGGCCTCGAACCGGTTGACGTCGCACTCGTGCAGGTCCGTGGGCGAGCCGCCGTCCACCAGCCATTCGGCCATGGCCTTGCCCACGCCGCAGGCATGGGTGACCCACACGGCCTCGGCCAGCCAGAAGCCCTCGACGTCGGCCGATTCGCCCATGAGCGGGGCGCCATCCGTGGTGAACGAGAAGATCCCGTTGATGCCCGTTTCGATCTGGACGTCCGGCCCGCGCAGCGCCGGCACGATCCCCTGGGCCCAGCGCCAGGACTCGGCGAACGTGTCGGGCGTGAAGTCCAGGACCGACGGCATCACCGGCGCCTCGCTCGGCGGCAGGATGGTGGCCGCATCGATCGGCATCGCGACGTGGGCGTACGACCCGACCCCGAGCCGATCGACGTGCTCACGGAAGTACAGGTCGCGGTCCTGGGCGCGGACGATCGGGTGGACGTTCTCGCGGTCCGGTGGGATCGCGAACGGCGCCATCTCGGGAAGCGCGTTCGTCTTCGTGTACTGGTGGGCCAGCGGCTGCAGCGGCACCGTCATCCCGACCATCGCCCCGATCAACGGCCCCCAGATCCCGGCCGCGCACACGACGATGTCTGCCTCGATCTCGCCTTGATCGGTGACGACCGCGCGGACCCGGCCGTCGTCGGTGCGAATCCCGGTCACGGTCTGGCCGCCGAGGAAGCGGGCGCCGCCCTCGGTGGCGCGGCGGGCCTGCGCTTCTGACACGCGAACGGCCTTGGCGAGCCCGTCGGTCGGCACGTGGTAGGCGCCGAGGATCGCGTCGCGGTCGACGAGCGGCCACAGGCGAGCGGTCTCGTCCGGGTCGATCACGCGGCTGTCGATGCCCCACGACTCGGCGAACCCCTGGCGTCGATGGAGCTCGCGGAGGCGGTCCTCGGTCAGCGCGAGCTCGAGGCTGCCGACCTGGTTGAAGCACCACTCCCCGTCGAGCTCGAGCGAGCACGACTTCTCGACCGTGTATCGGGCGAACTCGGCCATGGTCTTGGAGCCGTTGGTCTGGAACACGAGCCCGGGGGCGTGCGAGGTCGAGCCGCCGGCCGCGAAGAGCGGCCCCTGCTCGATGACGACGACGTTCGACCAGCCGCGGAGGACCAGCTCGTCGGCCAGCGAACAGCCGACGATCCCGGCACCGATGATCGCGACGCGCGGGGTCGACGCCAAGACTGCGACTCCTCGAGGGATAGGAACGGGGCCGGCGACCGGGCGATCGCCGACCCCTTGGGATCAGATTCGGGCGCGGTGCCCGATCACGGCATCCAGGCGGACCACTTGGCCTCGTTCTCGGCGACCCACTTGTCGCCGGCCTCGTCCGCGCTCATCGACTGGTTCGTGATGTAGTCCGCGACGAGGTTCTGGTCCTCGTTGGTCCAGCTGAAGTTCTTGACCAGCGTGGCGGCGTCGCCGCCGTTCTCCGCGAAGGTCGTGGCGACGATCTTGTTGAGCTTGTAGAGCGGGTAGTCGCAGGCGACTGCGTTCGCGTCAGCGTCGCAGCCCTCGGTCCACGCCGGCAGGTTGACCTTGACCAGCTTGATCTTGCTGTGCAGCCACTGCGGGTCGTAGAAGTAGCCGAGCAGCGGCGTCTTCTGTTCGGTCGCCTGCTGGAATGCGGTGATCGTGGCCGCCTCGCTGCCGGAGTACACGACCTTGAAGTTCAGGTCGAGGTTCTTGATGAGCGCCTCGTCGTTCGTCACGAACGTCGGGTCGCTACCGAGGAACTGGCCCTGGTCGCCCGACTCGGACGTCTTGAACAGCTCCGCGTACTTGTTGAGGTTCGCCGAGTCGACGATGTCGGGATACTGCGTGGCCATCCACTCCGGGACGTACCAGCCGATGATCCCGTTCACACCGTTGAGGCCGGCATCCTGGGCGACGCCGGTGTCGGTGATGTACTTCTTCTCGAGGTCGGGGTGGCCCCAGTTCTCGAGGATGACGTCGATCTCGCCGGTCTCGAAGCCGGGCCAGGCGACCTCCTCGGCCAGCGGCGTCGCCGTGACCGTGTAGCCGAGCTTGTCCTCGAGCAGGCTCTTGACGACGGCCACGTTGGCCTCGGCGCCGACCCACGGATTGATGGCGATCTTGACGGTGCCCTTCGCGCCACCGGCGGCCGAGCCGCTCGGAGCGGCGCCCGTCGCGGCAGGCGCGCTCGGCGCGCCGCTGCCGCCGGTCGGGCCGCAGGCGCCGAGGACGAGGGCCAGGACGGCGACCGACGTGGTCAGCCGGGCCAGAAGACTTCGCTGCATTCGTGTTCCTCCTCTACGCCACTACCGCGGCGGTCCCGAATGCTATCCCGCGCGGGCCGCCCCCGTCGATGGGCGCCCTCCCGCGCCCTGGGTGATCCGATCGAGCATGATCCCGAGCAGCACGATGACGACACCGGCCGCCAGGCCCTTGCCGAAGTCCTCGCGCTGGGTGAACCCGGAGATGACGTCGAAGCCGAGCGCGCCGGCACCCACGAGGGCGCCGACGACGACCATCGCGAGGACCATGACGATGCCCTGGTTCGCCGCGAGGAGCAGCGCCCGCCGCGAGAGCGGCAGCTGGACCTTCCAGAGCAGCTGGCGTTCCGTCGAACCGGCCGACCGCGCAGCCTCGAGGACCGTCGGTGAGACCGCCCGGATGCCCGGCATCGACGAGCCGGATGACCGGCGGGACGGCATAGATCACGGCCGCGACGATGGCCGTGAACCGCCCGACCGAGAACAGGGCGACGGCCGGGATGAGGTAGACGAAGGCCGGCAGGGTCTGGGCCGCGTCCAGGAGCGGCCGGATCGTGGACCGGAACGCGTCGTTGCGCGCGGACAGGATCCCGAGGGCGATACCGAGGATCAGGGTGAGGACCGTGGCGACGAGCACGCTCGCCAGCGTCTCCATGCCGTGCTCCCACAGGCCGAGGGCGACGGTCAGGAGCAGGCACACGCCGGCGATGATGGCGGCTCGGAGCCTCGAGACGTACCAGGCGCTCACGAACACCACGGCCAGGACCAGCAACCAGGGCGCCTGCGTCAGGACCTCCTGGATCGGGTTCAGGATGCCGTATGAGAACGCGTCCTTGATGGCGTTCGTGAAGCCGAACCACATTGGTCTTGATCCACGCGACGATGTCGTTGACCGGGTCGCGGAGGTCGATGTAAGATAGCCTCGGGGAACGCCGTCGGGTCCGCCAGGGTCCGCGCGAAGAGGACCGCAAGGACGACGGCACCGGCGGCCACCGCCGCCACGATCCTGCGCTGACGCCTGGTCTCGCCTTCGCGTCGGAAGCGCGGGTCCATCCACTCGCCGGCGCGTTCGGTGAGGCGGTCCAGCACGATGGCCAGGATCACGATGGCGAGCCCGGCCTGGAACGCGGCGCCCGACGTTGACCGATTGCAAGGCCCGCAAGACGTCGACGCCCAGACCCGGGCGCCCCGATGAGCGCGGTGATCACGACCATCGAGAGGGCCATCATGATCGTCTGGTTGACCCCGATGCCGATGGTCCGGCGGGCGAGCGGAAGCTGGACCTTGGACAGCGTCTGCCAGCGCGTCGAGCCCAGCGATTCCGCGGCCTCCATCGTGTCGCCCGGTACGCCTCGGATGCCCAGGGCCGTGATGCGGATCGCCGGCGGGATCGCGTAGATCAGGGTCGCGATGGTCCCCGGCGCGACGCCGATGCCGAAGAGCAGCGTCATCGGGCCGAGGTACGCCAGCGTCGGCATGATCTGCATCACGTCGAGGACGGGCCCGATCGCCGCCGCGAACCGCCGGCTGCGGCCGGCGATGATGCCGAGCGGGATCCCGATCAAGCAGCGAGATGAGCACCGCTGCGAGCATCTGGGCCAGCGTCGCCATGCCCGACTCCCACAGCCCGAGCGCCCCGATCGCCGCGAAGCCGAGGGCGCCGAGCAGCGCCAGTCGCCAGCCGCCGAAGATCAGCCCGAGCCCACCCGCCACGGCGATCACGCCCGGCCAGCCGAGGCCGGCGAGCAGCCCCTCGAAGGTGGCGACCAGGCCGCCGATCCCGACCCGGATGAGCTCGAGGAGGAAGAACGAATCGCGGTTCACCTCGATCCATTCGCGGAGCTCATTGAGCGTCGCGAAGAGCGGGTAGGCCTCGTCGTGCGGCAGGGTCCCCTGGCCCTGGAACACGACGTACAGCAGGGCGGCGACGACGACGAAGATCAGCAGCAGCAGGCGTCGGCCGGTCTTCGACTCGAGGCGCGCCGAGAAGGGGGCGGTGATCGCGGTCATCCCGCCGCCGGGACCTCCGGCGATGGCGCCCAGGATGTCGGCCCGGTCGACGACGCCGAGCAGCCGGCCGCCGTCGGTGACGCGGATCGGCTTGTCGCGTCGCGGTCGCCGCATGGAGGCAGTCGCGGATGATCGGCGGTCGTCGGGAACTCGGGGCCGTCGGTCGGGTCGTCGGCCGTCGGGGCACGCATGATCCAGCGCAGCGTCAGGACGTGCGACTTGGGGACGTCGCTCACGAAGTCGGCCACGTAGTCGTCGGCCGGGGCGCCGACGACCTCCTCCGGGCCGCCGGCCTGGATGACCTTGCCGTCGCGCATGATCACGATGTGGTCGCCGAGCTTGAGCGCCTCGGCGAGGTCGTGGGTGATGAAGACCATGGTCTTGCCGACTTCGCGATGGAGCCGGATCACCTCGTTCTGCATGTCGCGCCGGATGAGCGGGTCGAGCGCGCTGAACGGCTCGTCGAAGAACATGACCTCCGGGTCGACGGCCAGGGCACGGGCCAGCCCGACCCGTTGCTGCATCCCGCCCGACAGCTGGTCGGGGTAGCTGTTGGCATGACCCTGGAGCCCGACCAGGTCGATCATCTCGCGAGCCCTCGCGTGGCGCGCATCGCGTGACTCGCCGCGGACCTCGAGGCCGTAGGCGACGTTGTCGATGACCTGGCGGTGCGGCAGCAGGCCGAAGTGCTGGAAGACCATGCTGAACCGGCGCCGACGGAGCTCGCGCAGCTTCTCCTGGTTGGCCTTGCGGATGTCGTCGCCGTCGAGCAGGACCTCGCCGGCGGTCGGCTCGATCAGGCGGGTGATGCAGCGCACGAGCGTCGACTTGCCACTGCCCGACAGCCCCATGACCACGAAGACCTCGCCCGGCCAGACGTCGAACGAGACGTCGCGCAACGCGATCATCGAGCCTGTCTTCTTGCGCAGCTCGTCCCGCGGCAGGTCGGCGTCCGGCGTTCCGATGGTCTTGTGCTCGGCCGGCCCGAAGACCTTCCACAGGCCGCGCACGGCGAGGGTCGGCGTGCCCGTTCCGCCGACACGGGTGGGTCGCTCCATGGTCGCGGTCACGCTCACCTCACCCCTCTGGTCGCCCGTGCCGGGCGCGAATCATCCTCCGAACCACCCCGTCGGTGCGGGCGCCGTGTTCTGCCAGATGTGTTTCGCCTCACGGTACTCGTCCAGACCGCTCGGGCCAAGTTCCCGGCCGATGCCGGATTGCTTGAATCCGCCCCATTCCGCCTCGGGGATGTACGTGTTGTAGTCGTTGATCCAGACCGTCCCGTGGCGGAGTCGTCGCGCGACTCGTTCGGCGCGGGCCGCGTCGGCCGTCCAGACGGCACCCGCCAGGCCGTAGGTCGTGTCGTTCCCGAGCGCGATCGCCTCCTCCTCGGTCGAGAAGCGCTCGATCGTCAGGACCGGGCCGAAGACCTCCTCGCGGATGATGCGCATGTCCCGACGGACGTCGGCGAAGACCGTGGGGCGGTAGAAGAACCCGCCCTGGAGGCTGGCATCGTCGGGGCGGCGGCCACCGGCGACGAGGCGGGCGCCCTCGTCGATGGCGCCGCGGACGTAGCGCTCGACCTTGTCGCGGTGCTCCGCCGAGATGAGCGCGCCGGCTTCCGTCGCGTCGTCGCTGCCGTGGCCGAGGCGGATCAGGTCGGCACGCCGGCCGACCTCCTCGACGAAGCGGTCGTAGATGTCGTCCTGGACGATCGCCCGGCAGCCGGCGCTGCAGACCTGGCCGGAATGGACGAAGGCGGCGGTCAGGGCGTTGTCCACGGCGGTCTCGAAATCGGCATCGGCGAAGACGATGTTCGGGCTCTTGCCACCCAGCTCCAAGGCCACGCGCTTGATGTTGATGGCGGCCGCCGTGAGGAGCTGGCGGCCGGCTTCGATGCCGCCGGTGAGCGAGATCAGGTCCACGTCAGGGGAGTCGGCGAGGGCCTGGCCGACGCGGCCCCCGGGACCCAGCACGAGGTTGACGACGCCCGGCGGCGTGCCGGCCTCCTCGAGGAGCCGCGTGAGGTGGATCGCGCTCAGCGGCGTGACCTGGGCGGGCTTCATGACGGCGGTGTTGCCCGCGGCGAGGGCCGGGGCGATCTTCCAGCTGAGCTGGAGGAGCGGGTAGTTCCACGGTGCGATGAGGGCGCAGACACCGATCGGCTCGTGGACGATGCGGCTGATCGCGTCGGGGTTGCCCGTGTCGACCGAACGGCCGTCGGCCTCCTCGCCGGCGAGCTTGGCGTAGTAGCGAAAGACCTTCGCGACGTCGGACATGTCCCAGCGGCTCTCGCGCATGGCCTTGCCGGTGTTCTGGGTCTCTTCGACGGCGAGCTCCTCGAGGTCGCGATCGAGCAGGTCGGCGACGCGGAGGAGGAGCGCGGCACGGTCGCCGACGGGGGTGCGCGGCCAGTCGGTCGCATCGAAGGCGCGCCGGGCGGCGGCGATGGCCGCCTGGACCTGCTCGTCCGTGGCGACGTCGACCTCGGTGACGATCGTGCCGTCGGACGGGTTGACGACCGGGCTGCAGGTGCCGTCGCCGGACGCGACCCACTGACCGTCGATGAACAGGCTCGGCACGGGATCCCTCACGCTCGCGCGGCTACCCCGCGGTGCGGCCAAGAGTCCGTGGCGGCCCGGGCGGCGTCAAGTCGCCGACTCGCGGGGCGCGCCAGTCGGTCGACGCACGGTGCGCATGACCGTTGCGTGCCGTGCCGGCCGTGTCCGCGGCGCCGAGCCGCCGTTGTGACCGTCGATATTCACCTGGTTGCTAGGACTGGCCCTACAACCCCGACTTCGGCACGCGCCGGAGCCGGATCGTGGTCGTCGGGCCCGGCACCACGGTTGGCATCCGGGTTCCGGGGCGCCTTACGGCCTTCGAACCCGTCGTCCTAGCCATGGGACGCATATCGGACGGCACAACGGGACCGATCCGGCTTCGGTCAGAGGTGGCCGGCCAGGTCCTCGTCGGCCCGAGGCTCCCCCATGAGGCGCAGCACGTGCCGGGCCCGCTCGCGCTGAGCCGCCCATTCGGCGCCGGACCGCACAGCGACATCGGTCCATTGATCGGCGTGTTCGAGCCCGCTCATCGCCCCGAACACCGAGCCGATCTCGTCGAGCAGCGCCATGGCGTCAGCTTCCACCACGCCCTCTTGGCGTGCCAACGGCATGTAGTCGTCGAGCGTCAGCGCGAGCTCATCGATGCCGATCCTCTCGTGCTCGATGAGGGCCAGCGACCTATCCGGCTCGGCGGCGATGAACCTAACCGTCCAAACCAGCCGGTCCCGGACCCAATCACGTTCCGTGTCATCCACGAGATGACGATACCGGCCTAGCGCCCCGCGCTACGCTTCGCGACGTGAGCCCCGTCAGCCCGCATCTCCCCGAGCACCCCGACCGGCTCTGGCGGCACCCCGAGCCAAAGTCGTCGTACGACGTCGTGATCATCGGCGGAGGCGGGCACGGTCTCGCGGCTGCCTACTACCTTGCGAAGTTGCACGGGATCACGAATGTGGCGGTCGTCGAGCGCGGCTGGCTGGCCGGCGGGAACATGGCCCGTAACACGGCGATCATCCGCAGCAACTACCTGTGGGACGAGAGCGCCGCGATCTACGAGCACGCCCTCAAGCTCTGGGAGGCGCTCCCCGAGGAGCTCGACTACGACCTGCTCTTCAGCCAGCGCGGCGTCATGAACCTGGCCCATAACCTGGGCGACGTCCGCGAGGGCATGCGCCGTGTGTACGCCAATCGACTCAACGGCGTCGATGCCGAATGGCTCGCGCCCGATGACGTGAAGCGCCTCTGCCCCATCGTCAACGTCTCGCCCGACGTCCGGTACCCGGTCCTGGGCGCGACCTACCAGGCACGTGGCGGGATCGCCAAGCACGACCACGTCGCGTGGGGCTACGCCCGCGCCGCCGACAACCTCGGCGTCGACATGATCGAGGGCGCCGAGGTGACGGCGATCGATATCGAGGATGGGCGCGTGACCGGTGTCCAGACATCGCGCGGCCCGATCCGCGCCGGCAAGGTTGCCATCGTCGCGGCCGGCCACGCGAGCATCGTCGCTGCGATGGCGGGCATCCGGCTCCCGCTCCAGAGCCATCCCTTGCAGGCCCTCGTCTCGGAGCTGCTCGAGCCGATCCACCCGACCGTCGTCATGTCGAACGCGGTCCACGTCTACGTCAGCCAGGCACACAAGGGCGAGCTGGTCCTCGGCGCCGGCATCGACAGCTACAACGGCTATGGCCAGCGTGGCGCGTTCCACATCATCGAGCACCAGATGGCCGCGGCCCTCGAGCTCTTCCCGATCTTCTCGCGCGCCCACGTGCTGCGGACGTGGGGCGGGATCGTCGACGTGTCGCCGGATGCCTCGCCGATCGTCTCGAAAACGCCCGTCGACGGCCTGTACCTGGACTGCGGCTGGGGCACCGGCGGTTTCAAGGCCACGCCCGCCAGTGGCTGGGTCCTCGCCCATACGGTCGCCAATGACGAACCGCACGAGCTCAACCGCCCGTTCGCGCTCGAGCGTTTCGAGACCGGCGCCCTGATCGACGAACACGGCGCCGCGGCCGTCGCCCACTGATGAGCGGAACCCACCGGCGCGCGGCGGTGTAGAAGTCGGATGACGCCAACCGGTCCGCGGATCACCCGGCGCAGGTTCCTCCAGGCGGTCGGTGCTGCCGGAGGCGCGGCCGCGGTCCTCGGCTCGATGGAGGCGCTCCGGCTCGTCGCCCCGGCAAGCGAGCACCGCCAACCGTTCCAGCCACCCCGCAAGTCCGACTTCGCCCTCCAGGGCCGCGCCAACGGGACGCGAGTGCTGATCCTGGGCGCGGGCATCGCCGGCCTGACGACGGCCTACGAGCTCGAGAAGGCGGGCTACGTGTGCGAGATCCTGGAGGCGCGCGAACGACCCGGTGGTCGCAACTGGACCGTCCGTGGCGGGACGACGGAGACCGAGATCGACGGGCCGGCCCAGACCGCGTCGTTCGCCGACGGCCAGTACTTCAATGCCGGGCCCGCCAGGATCCCGCAGCACCACACGACGCTGGACTACTGCCGTGAGCTTGGTGTCCCGATCGAGATCTTCGCCAATCAGAACGCCGATGGCTGGTACTTCAACGAAGCGGCCAACGGCGCCATCGGGCCGCTGACCGGGCAGCGGATCCGCCACCGCACCGCCCAGGCCGACTACCTCGGCTACGTCAGCGAGCTCCTGGCGAAGGCGATCAGCCAAGGAGCGCTCGATGCCGACTTGAGCGCCGACGACGCGGTCCGGATGGTCGAGTTCCTGCGCGGTCTCGGCGCGCTCGGGCCCGAAGACAAGTACGTCGGCAACGGGAGTCGCGGGTACGTCGTTCCACCCGGGGCCGGGCTGCAGGCTGGCGCCTTCGAGGCACCGCCGGCCCTGTCCGACGTGCTCACCAGCCAGCTCGGGTTCTACTTCCCGTTCGAGCACGAATGGGATCAGGCGATGCTGATGTTCCAGCCCGTCGGCGGCATGGACCGCCTGCCGCGGGCGCTCGCCGACGCGATCGAGGGCCGCATCCGCTACGGCGTCGAGGTCGCCGCCATCGCCAACACGCCGGACGGCGTGGCGGTCACCTACACGGAGGGCCGACCAAGTGCGTGAGGTGGCCGCCGACTATTGCGTCTGCACGATCCCGCCGATGATCCTGGCCAGGATCCCGAACGACTTCACGGCGGAGGTCCAGACGGATCTCGCATCGCTGCGCCCCGTGTCGACCGGGAAGATCGGTCTCGAGTTCCGGCGCCGCTTCTGGGAGGAGGACGATCGGATCTTCGGTGGCATCACGAATACGAACATGGACATCGGCACGATCTGGTACCCGTCGCACGGGTACCTCGGCGAGCGCGGCGTCATCGTCGGCTACTACAACTACGTCAGCGACGCCGATGCCTACGCGGCGATGACGCCCGCGGCCCGCGAGACGCGCGCGCTGGAGCAGGGTCGAAAGGTGCATGGCGCGGCCTACGCGGACGAGTTCGCCTCGTCGTTCTCGGCCTCGTGGCGACGGATCCGGCACAGCGAGGCCGGGTGGGTCGCCTGGGACGAACGCACGGGCTCGGTCGGCGAGGCCTACGTTCGTCTCCTCGAGCCGCAGGGCCGGGTGTACTTCGCCGGTGACCACCTCAGTCACGTGACGGCCTGGCAGCACGGCGCGTTCGAATCGGCGCGGAGCGTGGTCACGCAACTGCACCAGCGGGCGCTCGCCGCGTGAAGCGCCATGATCTCGTCGCCCTCGCCCATGGTGCCCTGATCGGCGCGCTGGTCGCGGGCGTGGTGGTGCTGATCTGGACGGCGGCCTCGCGGCCGGCCGGGTTCCCGATCACCAGCGTGACGCTCCCGTCGAACTTGTTCTTCCCGAAGGGGACCGCGCCCCAGACCGCCACGGCAGGGCTCCCGATCACGCTCGAGGCCGACGGACTGGGGATCTCGTTCTTTGGCGACGAGGGGGACCACGTGGTGCTTGGGCTCGAGACGGTCATCGGCCCCCCGAACGCCGACGAGCGCTGGACCTGCCCGGACCCGGCCGGAGAGGTCCGGTTCGTGCAATGGGCGGATCTCGGGGTCTTCGTGATCGACGGGGTCTTCGTCGGCTGGGTCGACGCGATCCATTTCCCGCCGGAGTTCGGCCCGCTGCTCGAACTGACGACGTTGGAGGATCTCCATATCGGGATCGAGCTGGAACACTTCGAGGTCCACCTCGGAGACCGCTTCGCTTTCGTCGAGCCCTCCCCGAACGCCGCCGAAGGCGCGGCCCGCGAGTTCGAGATCGACGGAGCGAACGGCATCCATGGATTGGCCGAGGACAACGCGGACGGCTCGCGCGTCGTCTCGCTCTGGGCGGGGACGACCTGCTTCGACAACGCTCCCTGACGGCCCGTTCCGCCGGTCGACCTCGACGCGGCATACTTCGCGCTCATGCTGCTGATCCCGTGCCCCCACTGCGGGCCTCGTGACGAGACCGAGTTCAAATACGGCGGCCAGGCCGGCATCGCCTACCCGAAGGACCCGGACGCACTCACCGATGCGCAATGGGTCGAGTACCTGTTCCTGCGCGACAACCCGAAGGGCGCGTGGCGCGAACGCTGGGTCCACAGCGCCGGCTGCCGCCGCTGGTTCGACGTCACCCGGGACACGCTGACCAACCAGTTCGAAGGCGGCCGATGACCGCTTCGCGCCTCCCGACCGGCGGGACGCACATCGACCGTTCGATCGGCATCGCCTTCGAATTCGACGGACGGAGCCTGACGGGCTTCGCTGGCGACACGGTCGCCTCGGCCTTGCTCGCGAACGGCGTCGACGTCGTCGGGCGGAGCATCTACCACGACCGGCCTCGGGGAATCATGTCGGCAGGACCGGAGGAGCCGAATGCCCTCGTCCAGGTCCGATGGCCAGACGGCGCATCCGAGCCGATGCTGCCAGCGACGACCGTGATGCTGCAGGAGGGCATGGCGATCACCAGCCTGGCCGGGCGTGGGCGCCTGGAGCCGGCCGAGGACGGTCGCGACCCTGGCAGGTTCGACAGCCGGCATGCGCACTGCGAGGTCCTGGTCATCGGCGCGGGTGAGTCGGGACGCAGGGCGGCGGCGGTCGCCCAGGTGTCCAACCCCGAGGACCGTGTCCTGCTCATCGACGCGGATCCGGTCGCGACTGGTGACGGCGTGCGGTCGGGGATGACGGCGCTCGGCATCTATGACCATGGGTACGTGACCGCCGTGGAGCGCCGCCCGACGCCGACGACCGAGGGACGGCTGTGGCACATCCGTGCTCGGCGCATCGTCATCGCGACCGGCGCCACAGAGCGGCCGATCGTCTTCGCCGACGACGATCGGCCCGGGATCATGCTCGCCGGCGCGGCGGCGACGTACGTGCAGCGGTACGGGGTCCGGCCCGGCGAGCGTGCCGTCATCTTCACGAACAACAGGACCACCGACGCTGTGGCCGCGACGCTGGCGGCCGGCGGCGTCGAGCTGGTCGCGACCGTCGACGCGCGCGTCGGCGACCTCGTGGTCGGCACGAGCGGTGACGACGCCGGGCGCCTGACCTCGGTGACGATCGCGCGGGCCAGCGGCGACCACGAGACCGTGGAGGCCGACCTTCTGCTCGTGTCCGGCGGCTGGAACCCGAACGTGGCGCTCTGGACCCACGCCCGGGGCACCCTCCGGTTCGACGATCAGATCGCGGCCTTCGTCCCGGACAAGCCTGGTCCCGGCGGCCGGATCGAGGCCGTCGGTGCCGCCGCCGGCCAGATCGAGGGCCTCGGCGAGATCGTCCCGACCTGGGTCGTGCCACCGCCGGGGCCCGCGACCGTCGACGCGTGGGCGACCCACTACGTCGATGTCGGTCGCGACGCGACCGTGCGCGATCTCCAGCGGGCGCTCGGCGCCGGCCTCGAGTCGATCGAACACGTCAAGCGCTACACCACGATCGGCACGGGGATCGAGCAGGGGCGCAGTGGCGGTGTCGTCGCGAGCGCGATCGCCGCTTCGATCCTTGGCCAGGAGGTCGGTGCTGTTGGCGTCCCGACCTTCCGGCCGCCCACCATGCCGGTCAGCTTCGCGCAGCTCGCGGCCCGCGATCGGGGCGCCACGCTCGCCGACCCGGTCCGGACGACGCCGATCCAGGCGTGGCACGTCGCGACCGGCGCGGTCTTCGAGGATGTCGGGCAATGGAAGCGGCCGCGCTTCTTCCCGCGCGATGGCGAGTCGATGGACGAGGCCGTCCTGCGCGAGTGCGCCGCCGCCCGGACCGGCGTGGCCGTGATGGACGCGACGACCCTCGGCAAGATCGACATCCAGGGTCCGGACGCCGGGACCTTCCTGGACCGGGTCTACACGAACATGTTCTCGACGCTCAAGGTGGGGTCGTGCCGGTACGGGCTCATGTGCCGCGCGGACGGGATGGTCTTCGACGACGGCGTGACGTCACGGCTGTCGGACGAGCGGTTCCACATGACGACGACCACCGGCAACGCGGCGGCCGTCCTGGACCACCTGGAGGAATGGCTCCAGACCGAGTGGCCGGACCTGCGGGCGCACACGACGAGCGTCACCGAGCAGTGGACGACGGTCGCGGTCGTGGGACCACGCGCCCGCGAGGTCGTGGCGGCGCTCACCCCGGACCTCGATGTCTCGAACGCGGCCTTCCCGTTCATGACCTGGCGCGAAGCGGTCATCGCGGGCACGCCCGGGCGCGTGTTCCGCATCTCGTTCTCCGGGGAGCTGTCGTTCGAGCTCAACGTGCCGACCTGGCACGGCCTCGCCCTGTGGGAAGCGGTGATGGCCGCCGGCGAACCCCTCGGGATCACGCCGTACGGGACCGAGACCATGCACGTCCTGCGCGCCGAGAAGGGCTATCCGATCATCGGCCAGGAGACGGACGGCACGGTCACCCCGCAGGACCTCGGCATGGCCTGGGCGGTCTCCACGAAGAAGGACTTCATCGGCCGGCGGTCGCACCGGCGACCGGACACCGGCCGGCCGGATCGGAAGCAGCTGGTCGGCCTCCTGCCGATCGATCCCGACGCGCTCCTCCCCGAGGGCGCCCAGCTGGTCGCCCCCGACGCCGACCTCAGCGTCACCCCGGTCCAGATGCTCGGCCACGTCACGTCGTCGTATCGGAGCGCGGCCCTTGGCCGGACGTTCGCGCTCGCGCTCGTGAAGGGAGGCCGGGACCGGATCGGGGAGCGCGTGCTGGCGCCGCTGGTCGAGGGCGCGATCGAGGCGAAGATCGTCGATTCGGTCGTGTTCGACCCGGAGAACCGGCGGCGGGACGGGGAGCCCGCCACGACCGGGGAGTCCGCCGCGTGACGGCGGCCGGCCTGCGCGCGCACTCGCCGCTCGAGGAGGTCGAGCTGCCGGCGCGCGTCCGCGAGCTGCCCTTCCTGGCTCAGGTCGACCTGCGCGCCGATCCATCGGACGCGGCGCTGATGGCACGCCTGAGCGAGGTCATCGGCGCCCGCCCGCCGACCGAGCCCAACACCGCGGTCGTTTCGGACGACGGCACCCGCCACGTGCTGTGGCTGGGCCCCGATGAGTGGCTGATCCTCGGCGAGCCTGGTACGGCGCCGGCCCTCGAGCGGGCGCTTCGCGACGCGATCGGCGCGGGGCGGGCCTCCGTCGTCGACGTCTCGGCCAACCGGACGACGCTGTCCGTCAGCGGTCCGCGCGCCCGCGACCTGCTGGCGTTCGGGTGCTCGATCGACCTCGACGAGCGGCGGTTCAAGCCGGGGATGTGCGTCCAGACCCTGTTGGCACGGGCGAACGTGATCATCGTGCCGGTCGGCCCGGCCATCGAGCCCGCGTTCCGCGTGCTCGTCCGGCCCTCGTTCGCGGCCTATCTCGCCGCGTGGCTGACCGACGCGGCCGCCGGGCTTGACTGAGGTCCGAGCGGCCGAGCGCTACACTCGTGGTGCGCGACGGCACCGTGCGACGGCGGCCGGCCAGCAGCCGGCCACGTAAGGAGAAGACTCGATGGGATTCATGACTGGCGTGGTCACCGGCGTGGCGCTGGCGGCAGGGGCGGCAGCCTGGTACATGTCCCGCTCCGGCGAGAAATTCCGTGACCAGTACCGGGTCGACCGAAAGCTAGGCGAGCTCGGTGACGAGATCGAGATGCGAACACGGGAGATCCAGTCCACGGTCAACACGCAGCTCGCCGAGATGCGGGCCAAGGGCTCCGACGCCGACGCGATCGCCGGCGATACCCCGTCCGCCACGCTCGACGACGCCCGCGCATCCGCGGCCGAGGCCGCAGCCGAACTCGCGGCGGACGTCGAGGCCAAGGCCGCCAAGGTCAAGAAGACCGCCAAGGACGCCGCTTCGGACTAAGGCCTTGCGTGTGGCGTCGGTATCGTCTCAGTCCGACTTTGGCTGATCGTCCTCGTCGACACCCTGTCGCCAGACTTCCCGCTGACGACGCCGCTCCGACTCTGACTCATCCAGGTCTGTGGATCGTCCGCCTGCCTGTATCGGGAATTCCCCCGTAGTCGGTTGTGCCGCACGAAGGATGCGATCCGGCAGTTCCGCGAGGCCGCGACCGAGGCGTTCCAGCACATTCGCCATGCTGCGACCCTCCCAAGAAGGGCAATCATACGCCCCTGTTCTATCCGCTCCCTGGACATCGCCCGCTGCCACCGTTCCCGCCCGTCTTGCGCGGATGTGCGATGGTTCGCTCGGTTCGACCTCGACCCTACGAGGCCGGCCTTGCAGGAGAGCCAATGCGAAAACGGAAAGTCACGTACCCGCCGGCCAAGACCTCCACCCGACCCGCACCCGCAACCGGGTTGCCGACTGATCCTCCCTATGTGCGTCCCACCGTCGCCACGATCGATCTGACCGCCGGCAAGGGCCGAGCCGGTCTCGCCGTCGGCGGAAAGGTACGAATCGCCGGAAGCGGTCTGTACGCCGGCGAGATCGCCGTCATCGAGAAGCTGGGCACCGGGGGCGTCATCCCCTCGGCCATCGTCCGCACCGAGGCCGGCAAGACCCGCCAGGTCCGGACCATCGACCTCGAGCCGGTCGGAGCGGCCCAGAACACCGGGACCTGAGCCCGGATCGCCTCTAGGTCTCGCGCAGCCCCGCGGCGATCCGCGCCGCCCCGGCGAGCACTTGCTGCGCGAGCTCCGCCTTCGAGCCCTCCGCCGGGAATCGGTATGACGGTCCGTGCACGTGGACGGCCGCGATCACCTCGCCCGACGCGTCGGCTATCGGGGCGGCGATCGACGAAATCCCCGCCTCGAACTCATCCATCGCCCAGATGTAGCCCTGCCGGCGGACTTCGCGCAGGCGCTCGCGAACCGCATCGGCGTCGGTCAGCGTCTGGTCGGTGAAGCGCTCCATCGGCCGCTCCAGGAAGCGCTCGATCGCGGCTGGCGTCCGGAAGGCCAGCAGCACCTGGCCAGACGACACGGCATGGAGTGGGATGCGCGCCCCCGTCCAGTCGCGCACGAGCACCGGCTGCACGGTGTCCACCTGGTCGATGTAATGGACGAGGTCGCCGTCAGGCATGGCGAGGCCGGCGGCCTCACCGGACGACTCAGCGAGGTCGATCAGCATCGGGCGGGCGATGGCCGCGAGTGATCGCGTCAGGCTGAAGCCGGCGGCCAGCGTGATGAGCCTCGGACCGAGCCGATACGACGTGTCGCCCGGGACCTGCTCGACCGCCCCTTCGCCGACGAGCGTCGCCAGCACGCGCGCGGCCGTGGACTTGGGCAGGCCGGCCCGATCGGCGACCTCGGTCACGCCCAGTGGACCGTCGCCGAGGCTGCCGAGCACGTCGAACGCTCGCTTGACCGATTGGATGCTGGACATGGGACCTTTCGTCGGCTAGATTCGGGACTGGCGGCGGTTCCATCATACGGCACGGTTCCACGATGTGGAACCCTTCGACACACCACCGACGCCACGATCCGACTTGATCGCCCCACCCGGAGCACCACGATGACCGACGACCTCCAGGACATCGACCTCAACGCCCTCTCGGACGACGAGCTCGTCGAGCAGATGCACAACGACCTGTACGACGGCATGAAGGAAGAGATCGTCGAGGGGACGAACATCCTCCTCGGGCGCGGGTTCACCGCCACGAAAGTCCTCGACGACGCGCTCGTTGCGGGTATGAAGATCGTCGGCATCGACTTCCGCGACGGGATCCTCTTCGTGCCGGAGGTCCTGCTGGCCGCCAACGCGATGAAGGCCGGCATGGAGATCCTCCGTCCGCTGCTCGCCGAGACCGGTGCGGAGCCCGTGGGCAAGGTCGTCATCGGCACGGTCAAGGGCGACATCCACGACATCGGCAAGAACCTCGTCGGGATGATGCTCGAAGGCGCCGGCTTCGAGGTCGTCGACCTCGGGATCAACACCGACGCCGAGAAGTTCATCGGCGCGCTCGAGCAGCACAAGCCCGACATCCTGGGCATGTCCGCGCTGCTCACGACGACCATGCCCTACATGAAGGTCGTCATCCAGACCCTCAAGGATCGCGGCCTGCGCGACGACTTCATCGTCCTCGTCGGCGGTGCGCCGCTCAACGAGGAGTTCGGGATGGCCGTCGGGGCGGACGCCTACTGTCGCGATGCCGGCGTCGCCGCCGAGACGGCCCGCCGCCTGATCGACGAGCGACGTGCCCGCGTTCCGGCCTAGTACGGCGAGCCGGCCCGACGCACCCCGCGTCCTCATCGTCGGCTGTGGTGCGCTGGCCAACGAGCTTGTCGCGCTGACGCGGCACCTGCCGAACGTCGACATCACTTGCCTGCCGGCGACGCTCCACAACCGACCGGGCGGGATCCCGGCGGCCGTGCGTGATCGAATCCGTCGTCGCCGCAAGGGCTACGACCGCGTGTTCGTGGCGTATGCGGATTGCGGCACGGGCGGCCTGCTCGATCCCGTGATCGCCGAGGAGGGCGTCGAGCGCCTGGCCGGCGCGCACTGCTACGAGTTCTACGCGGGCCAGGACGCCTTCGAGCAGCTCAGCAGCGAGGAACCCGGGACCTTCTACCTGACCGACTTCCTCGCTCGCAACTTCGACCGGCTGGTGATCGGCGCGCTCGGCCTGGATCGCCACCCCGAGCTGCGCGACCAGTACTTCGGCAACTACCGCCGGCTCGTGTACCTCGCCCAGACCGAGGATCCGGCCCTGGTCACGGCCGCCCGACGGGCCGCCCGCCGGCTGGGCCTGACCTTCGAGCACCGCCAGACCGGCTACGGCGAGCTCGCCACCACGATCGCGGCCGTCGCCGCGGGCCAACCCGCGCCGCCCGTTACCCCGTTGCTGTCCGGAGGCCACTGACCGATGTCGATGATGACCACGATCTGGTGGCGGGACATCCCGGCCCAGGTGACCGCCCGCGAGGGCCGCAAGCAGAGCAAGATCGTGCTCCATCCGCGATTCCAGGTGGCGATCGACAAGGCCGCGAGCCGGGCGGGCAAGCGGGCCTACAACGACTACATCGAGGAGTGGCGCCGGACCCAGAAGCCATGCGGCTCGGACATCGACGCCGAGGTCGCGGCCGAGGTCGAGCGTATCGAAGCTGAGTACGACAAGCATCGACTCGCCCAGCTCATCCAGTCCGGGGGCGTCGAGGGTGGCCCGGTCTTCGCGCCGGCCGGGGATGAGACCCAGGGAAAGGCCGTCGACGCGTGACACGGACCGTCGTCAGCTCGGCGACCCGCGAGGTGGTCATCGGCGACGACCAGCCGTTCGTGATCATCGGCGAACGCATCAACCCGACTGGCCGCAAGCTCCTCGCCGAGGAGATGAAGGCCGGCGACTTCTCCCGGGTCGAGCGCGACACGATCGCCCAGGTCGAGGCGGGCGCCCACATGCTCGATGTCAATGCCGGCATCCCGCTTGCCGACGAGCCGGCGATCCTGGCCAAGACCATCCAGCTGGTGCAGTCGCTGACGGACGTGCCGCTGTCGATCGATTCGTCGATCGTCGAGGCCCTCGAGGCCGGGCTTGCCGTCTACCAGGGCAAGGCCCTGCTCAACAGCGTCACCGGCGAGGAAGAGCGGCTCGAGCGCGTCCTGCCGCTGGTCAAGAAGTACGGCTGCGCGGTGGTCGCGATCAGCAACGACGAGACCGGCATCTCGATGGATCCCGACGTCCGATTCGCGGTCGCCAAGCGCATCGTCGAGCGCGCCGCGGACCACGGCATCCCGCGCGAGGACATCGTCGTCGATCCCTTGCTCATGCCGATCGGCGCGCTCAGCGGCGCGGGTCGCCAGGTCTTCCACATCCTCGGCCGCCTGCGTGACGAGCTGAAGGTCAACTCGAGCTGCGGCGCCTCCAACGTGAGCTTCGGGTTGCCCAACCGCGAGGGCATCAACGGCGCGTTCCTGAGCATGGCCATCGCCTCCGGTCTGACGTCGGCGATCACGAACCCGATCGCCGAGGGCGTCAAGCACTCGGTCATGGCCAGCGACGTGCTGATGGGCAACGACCAGGACGCCGCCCGCTGGATCCGCCAGTTCCGGACGGGGCCCGCGGACGGTGAGGCCGGGGGGCGCCGGACGAACCGCCGCCGCGGCGGAGGGGGAGCCACGGCGACGCCGGCGGAGATCCCGGGCGTGACCGTGTTCTCGGCCGACGTTCCGGGCGTCGACGTGCCCGGCCTCGACGTGCCCGCGGATGCCCCAGCCGGCGCGCAGCCGGCCGACGTCGCCGCGCGCGACTGACGATCCGCCCGTGAGCGACGGCGCGGCCACCGCCGACCCGCAGATCATCTTCACGCCGTCGGGGCGGCGCGGTCGGGCGCCTTCGGGCACCACCGTGCTCGACGCGGCACGTTCGCTCGGCGTCGACATCGACTCGGTCTGCGGTGGTCGCGGCATCTGCGGCCGTTGCGCGGTCGTGCCCGCGTTCGGGTCGTTCGCGAAGCACGGCATCACGTCGTCGCCGGAGCACCTGAGCGCGGCCGGTGAGGTCGAGGCGGCCTACCGCGACGAGCACGGCCTGGCGGCGGACCGCCGGCTGTCCTGCACGGCGACGCTGCTCGGTGACGTCGTCGTCGACGTCCCGCCCGAGAGCCAGGTCCACAAGCAGGTCGTGCGCAAGGACCTCGCGGCGCGCGCCTTCGAGATGGACCCGGTCGTGCGGCTGCACACCGTGGACGTCACGGAACCGGATCTCGCCACCCCGACCGGGGACCTGGGGCGGCTCTTCGACGCGCTCCGCACCGAGTGGAACCTGGACGGCCTCCACGCCGACCTGTCGGTCATCCGCGGGCTCCAGGCGGCGCTGACCGCGGGCTCGTACCGGGTCACGGTGGCGGTCCACGGTGGGCGCGACGTGATCGCGGTCTGGCCGGGGTTCCACGACCGGGCGTTCGGTGTGGCCATCGACGTCGGCTCCACGACGATCGCCGGGCACCTCGTGAACCTGACCGACGGCTCCGTCCTTGCCAGCGCCGGGGTGATGAACCCGCAGATCCGCTTCGGCGAGGACCTCATGAGCCGCGTGAGCTACGTGATGATGCACGAGGGCGGCGAGGTCGAGCTGACCGAGGCGGTCCGCAAGGCGCTCGATGGCCTCCTCGCGACGCTCGGCAATCGGGCCGGGATCAAGCGCGCCGAGATCCTCGAGCTGGCGATCGTCGGCAACCCGATCATGCACCACCTCCTGCTCGGCATCGACCCGACGCCGCTCGGCTCGGCGCCGTTCGCGCTGGCCACCGACGCCGCGGTCGAGCTGACCGCCGCGGAGCTGGGCGTCCGAGCGCATCCGGGTGCGCGGGTCTACGTGCTGCCCTGCATCGCCGGCCACGTCGGGGCGGACACGGCCGGCGTGATCCTGGCGGAGGAGCCCCACAAGGCGGACGCCATGACCCTCGTCGTCGACGTCGGGACGAACGCGGAGATCGTGCTCGGCGACAAGCGCCGGCTCCTCGCGGCGAGCTCGCCCACGGGCCCGGCGTTCGAGGGCGCCCAGATCAGCTCGGGGCAGCGCGCGGCGCCGGGCGCCATCGAGCGCGTGCGCATCGATCGCGAGACGCTGGAGCCGAGGTTCCGCGTCATCGGCGTCGATGCCTGGTCGACCGACGAGGGCTTCGCGGACGCCGTGGCCGCCGCCGGCACGGGCGTGACCGGCATCTGCGGCTCCGGGATCATCGAGGTGGTCGCCGAGCTGTACCTCGCCGGGGTCATCACCGCGGACGGGGTGATCGACGGCGCCGCTCGCGGCGCGCACGGAGCGCGTCGTGTCCGACGGCCGGACGTACAGCTACGTCCTGCACGCGCCCGCCGACGATGGCCCCCGGATCCTGGTGACCCAGAACGATGTCCGCGCGATCCAGCTCGCCAAGGCCGCCTTGTATGCCGGGGTCCGGCTGCTCATGGATCACCTCGAGATCGAGACCGTCGAAGAGGTCCGGCTGGCCGGAGCGTTCGGGAGCCAGATCGACCCGCTCCACGCGATGGTCCTGGGGCTCGTCCCCGACTGCGATCTCGCCCACGTGAAGGCCGCGGGCAACGCGGCGGGGACCGGCGCGTTGATCGCCCTGTTGTCCGGGGCTGCACGGCGCGAGATCGAGGGCGTCGTGCGCCGCGTCGAGAAGATCGAAACGGCGGTCGAGCCGCGGTTCCAGGAGCATTTCGTCGAGGCGATGGCGATCCCGCACCGGACGGCCGCGAACCCCAATCTCGAGCGGGTCGTCACGCTCCCGGCCCGGCCGGTCACGGCGGACCGCGGTGGCGATGCGCGGGCCGAACGCCGCCGCCGACGCACGGCCGCGGCCGCTGCCGACGACGCCGCACCCGCCGCCCCCGCCGCGACCGGAACCGGAGACGACCGATGACCGAGCGCATGGGCAACCGCCGCAGCGGCGGTCGCGAGGGCCGGCGCGCCGTCCGACTCAGCCACCAGGTCGAGCGGCTTCCGTTCCTGACCCGCACGCTCGCCCCGTTCGAGGTCCTCGGCGAGGAGGGCCTCTCGATCATCGAGCACAACGCCGACACGATCCTCGAAGAGGTCGGGATCGACTTCCGCGGTGACGAGGACGCGCTCCGGCTGCTGCGCGACGCCGGCGCCGACGTCGATGGCGAACGCGTTCGCTTCCCGCGCGGGATGTGCCGGCAGATCGTCCAGGCGACCGCGCCGCGCCAGTTCACGCAGTACGCGCGCAACGAGGCGAACAACGTCGAGATCGGCGGGATGCACACGGTCTTCGCCCCGAACTACGGCTCGCCGTTCGTGCGCGACCTGGACCGCGGCCGGCGCTACGGCACGATCGAGGACTTCCGCAACTTCGTGAAGCTCGCCTACCTGAGCCCGCACCTGCACCACAGCGGCGGGACGGTCTGCGAGCCGGTCGATGTCCCGGTCAACAAGCGCCACCTGGACATGGTCTATTCGCACATCCGCTACAGCGACAAGCCGTTCATGGGATCTGTGACGGCGCCGGAACGCGCCCGCGACACCGTCGAGATGGCGCGGCTGACGTTCGGCGCCGACTACCTCGAGGACCACTGCGTCCTGCTCAGCCTGATCAACGCCAACTCGCCGCTCGTCTGGGACTCGACGATGCTCGGTGCGGCGCGCGCGTACGCCGAGGCGAACCAGGCCACCATGCTCACGCCGTTCATCCTGGCCGGCGCGATGGCCCCGGTGACCGCGGCAGGGGTCGCCGCCCAGACCCTCGCCGAATCGCTCGCCGGGATGACGTTCGTGCAGCTCGTGCGGCCGGGCGCGCCCGTCGTCCTCGGCTCGTTCGCGAGCTCCATGTCGATGCAGTCGGGCGCGCCGACGTTCGGGACGCCGGAGCCGGCGCTGGTGCTCTACGTGATGGCGTCCCTGGCGCGGCGCCTGGGTGTCCCGTTCCGCTCGGGCGGTTCGCTGTGTGCCTCGAAGATCGCCGATGCGCAGGCCGCCTATGAGAGTGCCGCGACCCTGCAGCCGACCGTGCTCGGCGGCGTCAACTTCGTCCTGCACGCAGCCGGCTGGCTCGAAGGCGGCCTCGCCGTCGGCTACGAGAAATTCATCATGGACGCCGACCAGCTGGGGATGATGGCGGTCTTCGTGAAGGGCGTTGACTTGTCGGAGAACGGCCAGGCACTCGATGCCATCCGCTTGAACGGACCGGGTCAGCACTTCCTGGGCACTGCGCACACGCTGGCGAACTTCGAGAACGCCTTCTACCGCAGCGAGATCGCCGACAACAACAGCTTCGAGCAATGGTCCGAGGACGGCGGCCTCGACGCACCGCAGCGCGCGAACGCGATCTGGAAGCGGATGCTGGCCGAGTACGAGGCACCGCCCATCGACCCCGGCGTCGACGAGGCCTTGCTCGAGTTCATGATCCGGCGCAAGGCCTCGATGCCGGATTCGGAGGTCTGAGGCGTGCTTTTCCGCCGCCGGTCGTCGCTGACGCCGTCGCAGTCCGCTGCGCTCGCAGCGGTCTTGCGCGCACCGACGTTCGAGCTCGTGCCGTTGAAGAACGCGCTGGAACAGGCGGCCTACCTGCCCGCGGGCGCGACGGTGTCGGTGACCGCGTCACCGGCGAAAGGCATCGAGGCCACGGTCGCGCTGTGCGAGCAGCTCCAGGCACTCGGCTTTCGTGCCGTGCCGCATCTCTCGGCGCGCATGATCCGCGACCGCGGCCATCTCGCCGAGCTCATCGCCTGGCTCGAGAACGCCGGCGTCGACCGGGCGTTCATCGTGGGCGGCGACGCCAAGGAGCCGGGCGACTACCCCGACGGGCTGTCGCTGCTTCGCGAGATGGCCGAGATCGGCCACCCGCTGTCCGAGATCGGGATCCCGTGCTACCCGCAGGGCCATGCGTTCATCGCTGACGCGCTGCTGCTCGACGCGCTGCGGGAGAAGGCGGCGTTCGCGAGCTACATGACGACCCAGCTCTGCTTCGATCCGGCCGCGATCCGGCTGTGGCTGGCCGACCGTCGTCGAGAGGGCCTCACCTTGCCGGTCCACATCGGGCTACCGGGCGTCGCCGAGCCGCAGCGTTTGCTCGCGATCAGTGCCCGCATCGGGGTGGCCGACACGCACCGGTTCCTGGTCAAGAACACGCAGTTCATCGCCAGGCTCATCCGCTCAGGCGGGTTCTACCGGCCGGACGGACTGCTGGAGGGCCTGGCCCCGGTCATCGACGACCTCGCAAACGGCATCGTCGACATGCATCTGTACACGTTCAACGCCGTCGACGTCACCGAGCGTTGGCGGCTGGGATTCCTCGACAAGCTCGCGGTCCCGGCGGCCTGATGGAGGCTCCGGGCGCGTTGCCGACCGGCCGCGCCGAGCTCGTCGAGCGCTTCGCGTCCTTCCCGGACCGTCTCGCCGACGCCGCCCGCGCTGCCGAAGGCCGACCAGTGCCCGACGGGGAATGGACGCCCGCCCAGGTCGTGCGTCACCTGATGGCGGTCGAGGGCGAGGTCTGGCTGGCGCGCCTGGCCACGCTCGTCGCCGGAGGCGAGCCGCACTGGTCGTGGACGGAGCCCGGCCCGCTGCCCGGCTTCGACGACGCGTCGCTGGATCACGTCCTCGGGCTGTTCGGGCGCCTGCGGGCGAGCACGGTCGACTTCCTGGGGATGTTCGATGACGCCGCGTGGGGCAGGACCGGTGTCCACGCGACCTACGGGCGCCTCGACGTGGCCGGGCTGCTCCGCCTCGCGATCGATCACGACGAGGAGCACCTCAAGGGCCTTCTCGCGTCCGGCCCGAAACCCTAACCGCCGAGGTCAGCCCTCGCCACGCCGGGCGCGGCGGATCTGGTCGGCGTGCTCGTGCGAATGCTCGGAATAGATCTCGAGCCAGTCGTCCACGGAATACTCGCCTGAATCGCTGTGCGTGCCACGGCGCTCCCATTCGTCGGGCGTCAGGGTCATGAGGAGCTGCTGGCTCGCGCCGCGCACGGCCTGGAGGACCTCGAGCGACGTCTCGATCGGGCGCTCGTAGTGGAGCCGGCGTGCCCACTCCGGTTCGTCGTAGCCGGCGATGACCGGGTCGTCCTCGGCGATCAGTCGGCGCAGGCGGACGTAGGCCATCGACTCGCTGTCCGCGAGGTGGTGCGCGACCTCCCGCGCCGACCATTCGCCCGACGGGCCGCGGCGGTCGAGGCTCTCGTCGTCGGCACCGTCCAGGGCATCGGCGACATCCGCGAACCCGGTCGCGAATCGCTCGAGTCGGGCTGGTCGTTGGCTCGCTGTCTCGTCATTCATGTGCCGAGAGTACGTCCTCGGGCGATCACGCCGCCGAGGCACGGCGCCCCGGACCGTCGTACGGTTGCCGGACCGGACGCAGATGGTCCATCATCGCGCCACAACCGAAGAGGGCTTTTATCAAGAGTGGCGGAGGGACCGGCCCGTTGAAGCCACGACAACCTACCGATGCGACGTCGGCAAGGTGCCAAGTCCGGGCAGGTGCCTCCTGCGAGATAAGGGACACTCCCTCCGGAGACCCTCGTTCCGATCAGGTCGTCCGAGTCCGTGCCGCTGGCTCCGTTCCGCGTCGAAGCCTGGGTATCGGAGACCGAACTTGACCGATCGGACGCCCACACCGCCATGAGCGCCACGAGCGCTCCGGACCGTGCCATCGCGCCGTTCACGCGCGCGACGCGCCGGACGCGCCTGCTCGAGATCCTCGGCGAGCGGATCCTGGTGCTCGACGGGGCGATGGGCACGATGCTCCAGGCGCACGCCTTCGACGAGGCCGCATTCCGGGGCGAACGGTTCCGCGACCACCCGAGCGACCTGCGCGGCGACAGCGACCTGCTCTGCCTGACCCAGCCCGACGCTGTTTCCGCCGTGCACACTGCCTACCTCGCCGCAGGCGCCGACGTTCTCTCGACCAACTCGTTCACGGCAACGAGCATCGCCCAGGCCGACTACGGCTTCGACGCAGCCACGGTCCGCGAGATGAACGTTGCGGCCGCCCGGCTGGCCCGTGACGCGGCCGACGCCGCCGAGCTGACCGAGCCCGACCGCCCGCGGTTCGTGGCCGGCTCGCTCGGACCCACGAACCGGACGGCGTCGATGAGCTCGGACGTGGCCGATCCGGCGGCCCGCAGCGTCACGTGGGACGAGCTCGCGATGGCCTATCGCGAATCGGCCAGCGGCCTCGTCGAGGGTGGTGCCGACATCCTCCTCATCGAGACGATCTTCGACACGCTCAACGCCAAGGCCGCGATCTTCGCCGTTGAGTCGCTGTTCGATGAGCTCGGCGAGCGGCTGCCGCTGATCATCTCGGGGACCATCGTTGATGCCTCCGGCCGGACGCTGTCGGGCCAGACCGTCGAGGCGTTCTGGCACAGCATCCGCCACGCGGACCCGCTGATCGTGGGGCTCAACTGCGCCCTGGGCCCAAAGCAGCTGCGGGAGCACCTCGACGTGCTCTCGCGCGTCGCCGATCGGCCGGTCTCCGCCTACCCGAACGCCGGCCTGCCGAACGACCTCGGCGGCTACGACGAGACGCCCGAGGAGATGGCCGAAGCCCTGGGGGAATGGGCGCAACACGGCCTGCTCAACGTGGCGGGCAGCTGTTGTGGGTCGACGCCGGAGCACGTCGCCGCGATCGCCGCAGCGGTGGCTGGCCTGCCGCCACGCCGGATCCCCGAACCCCGCGGCGTCACCCGCCTGTCCGGGTTGGAGCCGCTCGTCATCCCGCCGCCGGGGAACGCCTTCGTCAACGTCGGCGAGCGCACGAACGTCACGGGCTCGCGCAAGTTCGCCAGGCTGATCGCCGAGGACCGCGAGGACGAAGCGGTCGACATCGCCCGCGAGCAGGTCTCGAACGGCGCCCAGCTCATCGACGTGAACATGGACGAAGCGATGCTCGACGGCGTCGCGGCCATGACCCGGTTCCTCCGCCGGATCGCCGCCGAACCCGACATCGCGACCGTGCCGGTCATGGTCGACAGCTCGAAATGGTCCGTGATCGAGGCCGGGCTCCAGCAGCTCCAGGGCAAGGGCGTCGTCAACTCGATCTCGCTCAAGGAGGGCGACGCCGAGTTCCTGCGCCAGGCTCGCCTGTGCCGGCGCTACGGCGCGGCTGTCGTGGTCATGGCCTTCGACGAGCAGGGCCAGGCGGAATCGCCCGAGCGGCGCGTCGCGGTCCTGCGGCGGGCGTACGACCTGCTCACGAACGTCGTCGGGTTCCCGCCCGAGGACATCATCCTCGACGCCAACATCTTCGCCATCGCGACGGGGATGGAGGAGCACAACGACTACGCGGTCTCATTCATCGAAGCCGTCCGGCGGCTCAAGAAGGAGTTCCCCGGAACGCGAACGTCCGGTGGCGTCTCGAACGTGTCCTTCGCATTCCGCGGCAACGACCGAGTGCGTGAAGCGATCCACTCGGTCTTCCTGTATCACGCCATCGCCGCCGGACTCGACATGGCCATCGTGAACGCCGGCGTCCTGCCGATCTACGACGAGATCGAGACGGAGCTGCGCGAGCTGGTCGAGGACGTGGTCATGAACCGGCGACCGGATTCGACCGAGCGACTGCTCGAGTTCGCCGGGCGCTTCGCCGGCGACAGTGGGATGGAGCGCGCGGCCGAGGACCTCGCCTGGCGCGAGAAGCCGGTGGACGAGCGGCTGACCCATGCCCTGGTCGCCGGCATCGACGCGTACATCGTCGAGGACACCGAGGAGGCCCGGCTTGTGGCGGCTCGGCCACTCGACGTGATCGAGGGTCCGTTGATGGCCGGGATGAACGTCGTGGGCGACCTGTTCGGGGCCGGCCGGATGTTCCTGCCCCAGGTCGTCAAGAGCGCTCGGGTCATGAAAAAGGCTGTCGCCGTTCTCATCCCGTACCTCGAGGCTGAGCGCGCGGGGACGGGCAAGCGCTCCGGGACGATCGTCACGGCCACGGTCAAGGGCGACGTCCACGACATCGGCAAGAACATCGTCGGCGTGGTCCTGGGCTGCAACGACTACGAGGTCGTCGACCTGGGCGTGATGGTGCCGGCGGCGCGGATCCTGGAGAAGGCGATCGAGATCGACGCGGACCTGATCGGCCTGTCCGGGCTGATCACCCCCTCGCTCGACGAGATGACCCACGTCGCCGAGGAGATGGAGCGCCAGGGGTTCACGATCCCGTTGCTCATCGGCGGGGCGACGACGTCCCGCACCCATACGGCGATGAAGATCGCGCCGGCTTACTCGGGGCCGGTCGTCCACGTCCTGGATGCGTCGCGGGCGGTCGGCGTCGCGGGCTCGCTCGTGCAGGTCGATCGGCGGGACGCGTTCGTCGCCGGGATCCGCGACGAGTACGAGACGGTCCGCCGTGACCGGGCGGGCCAGCGGGCGAAGGAGAAGCGGCTGACGGTGGCCGAGGCGCGCGCGAACCGCGTCCCGGTCGATTGGTCTGCCGTCCGGCCGCCGCGCCCCACGTTCCTCGGGCCACGAACGTTCGCGGACTATCCGCTGGCCGAGCTCGTCGAGTTCATCGATTGGACGCCGTTCTTCGCGACGTGGGAGATGCGCGGCGCCTACCCGGCGATCCTCGACGACCCGAAACTCGGGGCGGCGGCGCGTGACCTGCATCGTGACGCGGTCGCGCTGCTCGACCGGCTGGTGGGCGACGGGCGGCTCAAGGCGAGCGCGGTGGTCGGCTTCTGGCCGGCCAACTCCGTGGATTCCGACGACATCGCCGTCTGGCGGGACGAGGAGCGGCGTGACCCGCTGGCGACGTTCCGGACGCTGCGCCAGCAGATGGCCAAGCCCGACGGTCGCCCGAACGTTGCCCTTGCCGACTACGTCGCCCCGGTCGAGACCGGCCTGCCCGACTACATCGGCGCGTTCGCCGTCACGGCGGGCCACGGGCTGGACGAGATCGTCGCGGAGTTCGAGGCGGCCAACGACGACTACTCATCGATCCTGGCCAAGGCGCTCGCCGACCGGCTGGCCGAGGCCTTCGCCGAGCGCCTCCACCAGCGGGTTCGTCGCGAGCTGTGGGGCTACGCCCCCGACGAAGTCCTCTCGAACACGGACCTCATCGCCGAGCGCTACCAGGGCATCCGGCCCGCGCCGGGCTATCCGGCCTGCCCGGACCACACCGAGAAGGGGACCCTGTTCGAGCTGCTCGAGGCCGAGAAGCGCGCCGGCATCCGGCTGACGGAGTCGTACGCGATGTGGCCGGGAGCGTCCGTCTCGGGCTACTACTTCTGGAACCCGGCCAGCGCCTACTTCGGGTTGGGACGGATCGGGCATGACCAGCTCGAGGACTACGCTCGGCGCAAGGGCATGCCCGTGGCCGAGGCGGAACGGTGGCTCGCGCCGAACCTGGCGGACGAGTCCTAACGGTGGGGAACCGCGAGCGATTCCGTGATCGACTGGCCGCCGGCCCGCTGCTGGCCGACGGGGCGATGGGGACGCTGCTCTTCTCGCGCGGGATCCCGCAACGTGCCGTCCTGGACGAGCTGGTCGCCACTCGCCCCGAGCTGATCGGGGCGATCCATCGCGAGTATCTGGCGGCGGGCGCGGACATCATCGAGACCTCGACGTTCGGGGCGAACCGCATCCGTCTCGCCCCCTACGGCCTGGGCGACCAGGCGGGCAAGTTCGCGCGGCGTGGCGCCCAGCTCGCCCGCGAGGCGCGCGACGTCACGGGCCGCGACGTGCTGGTGGCCGGTTCCATCGGACCGCTCGGTGCGCCGTCGCGCGAGATCCTGCACCTCGACGAGCGGGCCATCCGGAGCTGCTTCCGGGAGAGCGTGGACGGGCTCCTCGAAGGCGGCGCGGACCTGTTCTGGTTCGAGACGTTCGCGCTCATCGACCACCTGGCCATCGCCGTAGAGGAGGCGCGCGCGGCTGCCGCCGACCTGCCGATCGTCGCGTTGCTGACGTTCGGCGAGGATCTCGCGCTGGCGGACGGGACGGCACCCGGGGCAGCGGCCGCTGCGCTGGCCGGTGTCGCGGATATCGATGTCGTGGGGGTCAACTGCGGTGCCGGCCCGGTGGGCTGCCTGGATGCGCTCGGGGCGATGGGCGCGGCCGGACGCGCCATCCTCCCGAACGCCGGCTTGCCCCAGCGCGTCGAGGGTCAGTTCGTCTACGCGGCCGGGCCCGACTACTTCGGGCGGATGGTCGGTGACATGCTCGATGCCGGGGCGGCGATCGTCGGCGGGTGCTGCGGGACGACGCCCGAGCACATCTCGGCGATGCGGAGCGCCATCGATGCGCGGGCCGGGGATGGGGCCGTCGCGCCGGCCGTGACGGCCGCGCCCGCGGTGATCAGTTCGATCCGCGCTGAGGCTGCCGCCGCACCGGGCGATGGCGCGCCGCCGCCCACCGGTCTGGCCCGCGCGCTCGAGGAGGGCCGCTACGTCATCTCTGTCGAGATCGACCCCCCACGCTCCGTCCGCATCGAGCGGACGATCGAGGCCGCCCGGCTCCTCCAGGCGTCCGGCGTCGATGTGGTCAACATCAGCGACTCGGCGATGGCCAGGGTCCGGATGGGCGCGCTCGCGGTGGCGTTCGGGATCCAGCACGACCTCGACCTCGAGTGCGTCGTCCACGTCACCACGCGCGACCGGAACCTCATGGCACTCGAGTCCGAGCTGCTCGGGGCGCATGCGCTGGGCGTCCGCGACATCCTGGCCCTGACCGGGGATCCGCCGCGGATCGGAGACCTGCCCGGCGCGACCGGGGTCTGGGACGTCGACTCCATCGGGCTCGTGGAGATCCTCACGCGGCTCAATCGTGGCGAGGACGCGGCGGGCTCGCCGATCGGGCAGCAGGCCGGCTTCACGATCGCCTGCGCGCTCGACCCGACGGCCGCCGACGCGGCCACGGAATGGGATCGACTGGAGCGCAAGATCGCGGCCGGCGCCCACCTGATCATGACCCAGCCTCTCTACTCGATCGAGCAGGTCGAAGCGATGTTCGACGAGTCGCGCCGTCGCTTCGGAGCCAGCGGATTCCCGATCCCGCTGCTCCTCGGCGTGCTGCCCCTGCAATCGACCCGCCACGCCGAGTTCCTCCACAACGAAGTCCCGGGCATCACGATCCCCGACGCGACGCGGACCGTGCTTCGCGACGGGGGCGAGCACGGCGCCGAGATCGGCCTGCGCATCACCGAGGAGCTGCTGGACGCCGTCGGCGACCGCGTCGCCGGCACGTACGTCATGCCGTCGTTCGGGCGCTACGAGCAGGCCGCCGAGCTCGCACGCCGCCTCCGTGCCCGCCACCCGGTCGGAACCCCGGCCTGATCCCGAGCTGCGCCCACGGTCGCGTTGACGCTCTCCGCCCGCCGCCCTAGACTCAATCCCGACGAAATCACTCGGATATCGAGGACCCTGACCTGAACCCGATCAGCACCACCGTCCTGCGCCCCGCCTACCACGGCTCCGGCGCCGTCTCGTTCTCGACGAAGGGCGAGTACGGCGTGCGCCTGATGGTCCAGCTCGCGCGCCACTACGGGACGGGCCCGGCCAGCCTCGCCGGGATCGCCGCCGAGGAGGACCTGCCGCGCGCCTACCTCGAGCAGCTGGTCGTCAGCCTGCGCGAGGCCGGCCTCGTGGTCAGCACCCGCGGCGCCCACGGTGGCTACGAGCTCTCGCGCCCGCCGGAGGCGATCACGATGAGCGAGGTGCTGCGCGCCCTCGAGGGCCCGATCGCCCCGATGTTCTGCGCCACGGACGACCCCGAGCATGCGCTCGTCTGCGATCGATCCTCCCGCTGCACCGTCAACCTGCTGTGGGTCCGGGTCCGCGACGCCATCACCTCGACGCTCGAATCGATGACCCTTGCCGATCTCGCGCCGGAGCTCTTGACGACCGCTCCCGACGCCACCACCGAAACCCAAGGAGCCCTGACGCCATCGTGACCGACCAGACCAAGCCGACCGACAACGACCTCGTCATCCGCGACCTGCGGGTCGCGCCCGCCGCGAAGCCCGAGCAGGACATCCTCCAGGGCATCGACCTGACCGTGAAGAAGGGCGAGGTCCACGCGATCATGGGCCCCAACGGCTCGGGCAAGACGACGCTCGCGTACGCGTTGATGGGCCATCCGGCGTACCTCGTGAAGAGCGGCGAGGTCCTGTGGAAGGGCCGCGACCTCCTCAAGCTCTCGCCGGACAAGCGCTCGCGTCTCGGCCTGTTCCTCGCCTTCCAGTACCCCACGGCCATCCCCGGCCTGAGCGTCGCGTCGTTCATCCGGAGCGCGCTCAACGCGAAGCTCCAGGGCATCGACAAGGACCCCGACATCGACCCGACCGACACGGTCAAGGGCGGCGTCTCGATGCGCGACTTCCGCAACAAGATGCGCGAGAAGATGGCGCTGCTGCGGATGGACGAGGGCTTCGCCACCCGCTACGTCAACGAGGGCTTCTCGGGCGGCGAGAAGAAGCGCCTCGAGATGCTCCAGATGGCCGTGCTCGAGCCCGAGATGGCGATCCTCGACGAGACCGACTCGGGCCTCGACATCGACGCGCTGCGGATCGTCGCCGAGGGCGTCAATTCGATGCTCAACCCGGACCTCGGCGTGCTCCTGATCACGCACTACCAGCGTCTGCTCAACTACATCAAGCCGGACTACGTCCACGTCCTGGCCGAGGGTCGCATCGTCAAGAGCGGCCGCAAGGACCTCGCGCTGCGCCTCGAGGAAGAGGGCTACGGCCCGATCCTGCGCGAGGCCGGGCTCGCGATCGACGTCCCCGACCACGCCCTGCTCGTGCCCAAGGGCCCCGAGCTCGATCCCGAGACCGAGTCCGACCGCCAGCCCGTGGAGGCCGCCCGCTGAGGCGGGCAGCTGCCGATGGCCGTCGAGACGACCCCGACCGAGCTCCCCGCCGCCGCCCCGTCATCGGGCCTTGACCCCGTCGCTCTCCGGCGCGACTTCCCGATCCTCGAGCAGGTGATCCACGGCCATCCGCTGGTCTACCTCGACTCCGCGTCGACGAGCCAGAAGCCGCGCGTCGTGATCGATGCGGTCGCCGACTTCTACCGCGAGTACAACGCCAACGTCCACCGCGGGATCTACACGATCGGCGAGAAGGCGACGGCGGCGTACGAGGCGGCGCGGGTCAAGACGGCCCGGTTCATCAACGCGCCCGACAGCCACGAGATCGTGTTCACGCGGAACGCCACCGAGGCGATCAACCTCGTCGCGTACTCGTGGGGCCGCCGCAATATCGCGCGCGGCGACCAGATCATCCTGACCGAGATGGAGCACCACGCGAACCTCGTCCCGTGGCAGTTGCTCGTCCAGGAGCAGGACGGTGACCTCGAGTTCATCCCGATCACCGACGACGGCATCCTCCGTCTCGACGTGTTCGAGGTGCTGCTTCGCCTCAAGCCGAAGCTCGTCGCGTTCACCCATGTCAGCAACACGCTCGGAACGATCAACCCGGTCCGCGAGCTGACCGAGATGGCGCACGCCGCGGGGGCGCTGGTCCTCGTGGATGGGGCACAGGCCGTGCCGCACGTGCCGGTCGACGTCCAGGAGATCGGCTGCGACTTCTATGCGTTCTCGCGGCCACAAGATGCTCGGGCCGATGGGTTCCGGTGCGCTGTGGGCGCGACGCGAGCTGCTCGAGTCGATGCCGCCGTTCCTCGCCGGCGGCGAGATGATCCGCGAGGTCCACCTGCGGCGCAGCGAGTTCAACGAGATCCCCTGGAAGTTCGAGGCCGGGACCCCGGCCGTCGGCGACGCGATCGGGCTGGGCGTGGCCGCCGAGTACCTGATGGACCTCGGCATGGACAACGTTCGCGCCCACGAGCGCGAGCTCGTCGCCTATGCGCTGGACGTCCTACCGCGCGAGATCCCCGAGATCGAGCTCTACGGCCCGCTTGACCCGGACCTCCGAGGCGGCGTCGTGCCGTTCAACCTGCCCGGCATCCACCCGCACGACGTGGCCCAGGTGCTGGACCGTTCCGGCATCGCGGTCCGTGCCGGCCACCACTGCACGATGCCGCTCCACGAACGGCTGGACCTCGCGGCCACGGCTCGGGCGTCGTTCAGCGTCTACACGACAACGGCCGACATCGACGCGCTAGTCACGGGCCTCAAGGAAGTCCAGCGCGTCTTCAACGGCTGAGGCGGCCATTCGATCCGGGCGCAACGCGCGACCGGTTGGCGTTGAGGGTTTCTACGGGATGCCGGCGGCGGTGACGCCCGCCATGCTGGTCGGGTGAAGCCAGACCCCGGTACACAGGGACCACCCCTGGCGGACTCCCATGATCCGGCACCCCGGATCCGCGTCGGCATCGTGGACGATCACCCGACCGTGCTGGCCGCCGTGGCCGCCGCGATCGAGGCAACGGGGGACCTCGTGCTGGTCGGCACAGCGCGGACGATGGACGACGCCCTTCGACTTGCGGTCGACGTGGACGTCCTGGTGTCCGACGTCCAGCTCGAAGGGCATGCCGAGGGCCTGCGGATCCTGGAGGCGCTTCACGACCCGCGCACCGCGGTCGGTCGGTCGTTCATGCCCCCGGCGGTGATCCTGCTGTCGGGCTTCCAGCAGCCGTCGCTCATCCGGGCTGCGATCGAACGCGGAGCGGCGGGATTTCTGGACAAATCGGCCGATCTCGACACGATCCTTGCCGCCGTGCGCACCGTTGCGGCCGGCGGCACGGTCTACACAGCGGCGGCCCTCCAGCTGTCGAGGACCGCGCGGCGTCGACCCTCGGACCGCGAGCTCGAAGTCATCGATCTTGTCGTCGGTGGCTCCACGAACGCCGAGGTCGCGACCGTCCTGGGGCTATCGGAGCGGACCGTGGAGAGCCACCTTCGACGGCTGTTCGATCGGTACGGGTTGTTATCCCGCGTGGAGCTCGCGGTCCTGGCACTCGATGAGGGCTGGACTGCCGAGCCACGAGGGGAACCGTGAACTGGTCGGCCGCTCTCATCGTCGCGGGTCTGGCAGCTCTGGCGGCGGTCGTGATCGCCTGGTTGCTGCGGCTCCAGCCTGGGGCGGATGTGGTGGCACTGACACCCGACGCAGTGGTGCCATTGCTGATCGCCGTGGCCGCCCTGTGCGTCGTCGGACTGTCGAGGCAGCACCGCCCGAGCGTCGCGTGGCTGGCCTCGATCGCAGCACTTTCTCTTGCCGCCGTCGAGATCGCCGCTGTCACTCGCGCTCAACGACCTACGCTCGATCCCGATGCCTGGGGCTGGTTGAGCGTCACCCTCTGTCTGGCAGCGATCGTGGCGTCGATCGCGGCCGTTGCTTACGCCGCCGATCCCGGGCGTCGGCTCGCCCGATGGGTGCCGGTCGTCGGCGGCCTGGTGATCGTTTCGCTGCTGGGCGCCGGCGTCTGGGCCGTCGCCACGACAGGACTGACGTCGCCGCCAACCGATTCAGATGCCACGCCACTCGGCACCCTGAGCGTGGTGACGCGGGCCTCCCTTGGATCCGTGGTGTTCTTTGTTGGCCTGGGTCTGCTGGGAGACGCGCGGCCCGCGACGGCGCGGGCTCGACGACGCCTGGCGGTCACTCGTTCGGCGCCCCGTACCGCCGCCCAATGTGCCGACTACGCGATGGCATGGCTCCGGGCATTCCTCGACGAGATCTCACCAGGACGTTCTCGGGCCCATCGAGCGGCCTTGTCCGAGCGCTCCCGGATCGCTCGCGACCTGCACGCAGATGTCGTGCCAGCCATTCGGCGCGCCTTGGCCGAGGCGGAGCGCGGTGGGTCAGTCGGGCACCTTGCCGCCTCGCTGCGCGACGTCCTCCACGAGGTCGATGCGCTGGTCGGGTCAGAGCACGCCATCCAGCTGGAGGTCGGCGGAATCGTTCCGGCACTCGAGTGGCTCGCGGAGCGCGTCGAAGAGCGCTCGAACGTGCGGGTGACGATGAACGTCGAGGAATGGCCAGAAGCCCGGGCCGGGCAGCCCCCGATGGAGGTGGCCGCCGCCGCGTTCCGCGTGGCCGGCCTCGCCCTGGAGAACGTCATCCGCCACGCCCCGGGGTCGCAGGCGACGATCCATATCCAGGTCGGTCCGGAACGGGTCCGCCTGGTCATCGCTGACGACGGACCCGGGATGCCGGCGGAGATCGAACGAACGGCTGCCACGGCGGGACGCCGCGGGTTGGCCGACATGGCCGCCGAGGCGTCCGGGTGCGGCGCATCGCTCCAGGTGGATCGCGGCGGAGGTGCAGCGGGCGGGCCCGGCACGACCGTGACGTTCGATTGGCCTGCCGCCTCGCCGGCGGATTAGGGGTAGACCCGCAACGACATTGCGGTGGACACCCGGATTCCGGGCACCGGTCCGCCGAGGCCATGCTCGACCGGCTCACCCACCTGGGTCAGCCCGCCTCCCGCCGGAGGCCCGCAACTGGAGACCCGAATGGAACGCATCCATGCCCGATTGACCCGATGGGTCCAAGGCAACGACGGCCAGGGTCTGGCCGAGTACGCCCTGATCCTCGCCCTCATCGCGATCATCGCCATCGTCGCGCTCATCTTCCTTGGTGGCCAGATCAGCCAGATCATCTCCGAGGTCGGCAACTCCGTCTGACCCTCCCCGGCCCGTCGTGCGCTCTGGGGGAGCGCCGACGGGCCCCATCGATCCATCTGAGGTGCGCTCATGAACCGAATCCAGCGCCGACTCATCGAGTTGGACCGCGCGGCCGGTGGACCGCGTTTGGCCGAGTACGCGATCATCCTCGTGGTGATCGCGCTGATCGGGTTCGGGGCCCTGATCCTGACCGGCAGCCAGACGACCGTGATCCTCTCGACTGTCAGCGGCTCTGTCTGAGCGCTCAGCCCGGAGCCAGTGACCGCCAGAGATCCATCGCCCACTGCCAGTCGTTCGGGTCGTCGAAGACGATGCGGATCGCGGCGCCCGAGCCGTTGACCGCCGAGTAGCCATCGAGCACGCCCACCGCGACACCGGACGACTCGTCGCTGTTGATCCGGGCCCGGCCCACGACCGGTCCGGCCTGGTGCGTGAGCGCCTCGGCGCCAAGATCGCCGGCGACCTGCGACAGGAACGCCTGCGCCGCCATCGACCCCGTGTCGGTCGCGGCCAGGGTGACGCTCCGGCCCGCGCCGCCGCCCCACCATTCCTCCTCGGTCCGGCGCTCGGCGAAGTCGCCCGGGATCTCCAGCGCCCAGCCTTCGTGGCTGATCGATACGGGATCGCGTCGATAGCCGATCGGCGCCTCCGGCGGTTCGAGTTTCGTGCGGGAGTGGACCTGCCGGGTCATCCCGTCCTCGAACCCCGCGAACGAGATGAGCTCGGCCCACGCGTGCCACGGGTAGGGCAAGCCAGGCTCGAGCGGGAACGACTTCGACAACAGCCGATGGACATCCTCGAGGCGCTCGGCCTCGCCCTCGACCGCCGGCTTGCGCCAGCGCACCTCGAGCCACATCAGCGCCAGGGCTCGATTCAGCAGGTAGCGCCCGTCGGTGGCATCCAGCCACCATGGCGTGATCTCGATCGCGACGCGCGGATCGGCAACGGCGGACTCCAGCCAGGCGTCGTCGCGCGGGCCCAGTGGCGTGGCGATCGCACCTTCGAACGTGTAGCGCGTGCCCGGTGGCGTCCCCACCTGGACGCCCGCACTGCTCCGCTGACGCGCGTTGCGCACAGCCGCCAGGGTCGGGCCCAGCCAACCAAGGTAGGCGCGTTCGACGTCTGGTCGTTCCGCGAACGTGATGCCAGCGGTCGCCTCGTCCCAGGTGATCGCTAGCTCCTGGCCGAGGCGCTCCAGGACGCGACCCACGAAACGGTGGTAGCCAGGTCCGCCGGAAACCGTCTCCGCGATGGCACGGACGCTGCCGGAATCACCGGCGGAGAGATATAGCGGCGGCGACGCCGGATGGAGCCCGACGTGCAGTTCCGCCTCGCCTGACGGGTTGGTCCGCTGGCGGGTCGATCGAACCTGGTCGGCGTACTCCGCGCGCAGCCATGCGGCCGCGTCGGCGAGCAGCCGCTCACCGTCCGGCATCCGCGGGATGAGTCCACGCTTGGATGCCTGACCTTCGAGCCGGATCTCGAGTGTCGAGTGAAGGATGCTGACCACCGACCTCCGACGATACCGGCCGGCGACTGGTGCAGGTGCCAGCGGTTGGTACCGCGTGAGCGCGACAGGAGTACCGCACGAGCGTGGGATCAATCCTGACCCCGCTGGTCGGGATTGCGGTCTCGCGCTACACTCGGATGAGCATGGACGACCTCTACCGCGACTACATCCTCGAGCACTATCGGCGGCCCCACAACTTCGGGATCGTCGAGGACGCCGACGCCTCGTACGAAGGCGCCAACCCGCTGTGTGGCGACCGGATCACGCTGATGCTCGGCGTGAAGGACGGGATCGTGGATCGTGTCGGATTCACCGGCCGTGGGTGCGCCATCAGCCAGGCCAGCGCCAGCCTCCTGACCGACGAGATCAAGGGCAAGCCCCTCACGGAGGTCGCGGGCATCCGGGCGGACGACCTGCTCGACCTCCTGGGCATCGACATCAGCCCGGCCCGCCTCAAGTGCGCGATGTTGAGCCACGAGAGCCTCCAGCATGTGCTGGACGATCTCGGCGCAGCCGACCCCGCGAACACGAGCGAGCCGACGAGCGCGGCCGCGCCCGAGCGAGCGCAGGCATGATCAGGATCGAGCGCCGCTGCAGGTGTAGCGAGCCGGCCTGACCGCCGGCGGCCGCGCCCGGCCAACCTCGCCCCCCTTCCGACCCGCCGAACCCGCCCATCCCGCCCTGGCCGCCACGAACGAGCCAGCCCGTCGACCCATCGGAGCCCCGATCACCCATGCCGAAGTCCTACGCCGATCTCCTCCGGGAGGCCCGCGCCCAGATCGCTGAAGTCACACCCCAGGAGGTGGCCGACCTCCCGGAGGGCGCCGCCACAGTCGTCGACGTCCGCGAGGCGTCCGAATGGGAGCAGGGCTACATCCCCGGCGCCCAGCACATCTCCAAGTCCTACATCGAGCAGCAGATCGAGGCCGCGGCCCCGGACCGCGACGCGCCGGTGATCCTGTACTGCGCGGGCGGCGTGCGCTCGCTGTTCGCGGCCCAGACCCTCGCCGACATGGGCTACTCCGACGTGAAGTCGATGAAGTCCGGGTTCCAGGGCTGGAAGAGCGCGGGCCTCGAGTTCGAGACCCCCGTCGTCCTGTCCGCGGAGCAGAAGCAGCGCTACAGCCGCCATCTGCTGATCCCCGAGGTCGGCTCGGCCGGCCAGGCAAAGCTGCTCGCGTCCAAGGCGCTGCTCATCGGCGCGGGAGGCTTGGGCAGCCCAGCCGCCCTGTATCTCGCGGCAGCGGGCGTCGGCACGATCGGCCTCGTCGACTTCGATGTCGTCGACCTCAGCAACCTGCAGCGCCAGATCGTGCACACGACCGAGCGCATCGGCGAGCGCAAGGTCGAGTCCGCGCGGATCGCGATCAACGCCCTGAACCCGGACGTGAAGGTCATCGAGCACGAGGAGATGCTCGTCGCGAGCAACGTCGAGCGGATCATCGCCGGCTACGACGTCATCCTCGATGGCACGGACACGTTCGAGACCCGCTACATCCTCAACGACGCAGCGGTCGCGGCCGGCATCCCGGTCATCCACGCCAGCGTCTTCCGGTTCGAGGGCCAGCTCACGACGTTCGTCCCGTTCGAGGGGCCGTGCTACCGCTGCCTGTACCCGACCCCGCCGCCGCCGGAGCTCGCGCCCGGCTGCTCCGTGGCCGGGGTCCTTGGCGTCGTGCCGGGCATCTTCGGCCTGCTCCAGACGAACGAAGCGCTCAAGGTCCTGCTCGGCATCGGCACCACGCTGGCCGGCCGCCTGGTCCTGTTCGATGCGCTCGAGACCGAGTTCACCGAGCTCCAGCTCCGGCGCGACCCGAACTGCCCGGTCTGCTCGGACGCGGCGGTCGAAGCCCGCAAGGCCGGTCGACCGCTGGCTACGGCCGGCGTCGGCGAGGACGCCCCGTTCCTGATGACGACGACCGGACTCGCCGGCACGATCTCCCCCGAGGCGCGCGGGTGAGCACGGTCTTCATCCCGTCCGTGCTGCGGGCGAACGTCGGCGGCGTGAAGTCGCTCGAGATCGGGGGCGACTCGATCCGCGGCGTCGTCGACGCGCTCGTCGAGCAACACCCGGCGCTCAAAACGCAACTCCTGACCGACGACGGCGACCTCAACCGGTTCGTCAACGTCTACGTCAACGGCCAGGACGTGCGCTACCTCGCGGGCCTCGACACGCCGGTCACCCCGACCGACGAGGTGCGCCTGCTCCCGGCGATGGCTGGCGGTTGACCGTGGCCATCCCGTGGCGGCTCGACGCCGATCACGACCACACGCACGCGCACGAGGGGCTCGCCCGCCACGGGGGGCGGTACGCGGACATCCTCGACGCCATCGGGCACACGCCGCTCGTCGAGATCCCGCGCATGAGCCCGAACCCGGACGTCCGCATCTTCGCGAAGCTCGAGATGCTCAACCCGACGGGCTCCGTCAAGGATCGCGTCGCGAAGTACCTGATCGAGGACCTCGAACAGCGCGGTCTGCTCCGCGAGGACTCGATCATCCTCGAGCCGACGTCGGGCAACACCGGCATCGCGCTCGCGATGATCGGCCGGCGCAAGGGCTACCGCGTCGCGCTCGTGATGCCCGACAACGTCACAAACGAGCGACGCCAGATGGCGGCACTGTTCGGCGCCGAGGTGATCGACTCGCCCGGCGCGCAGGGCTCCAACGGCGCGATCGCGCTGGCCAAGCACCTCGTCGGCAAGGACGAGCGGTTCGTCATGCCCTACCAGTACGGCAACGAGGCGAATCCCCTCGCCCACTACGAGACGACGGGGCCGGAGGTCCTGGCCGATTGCCCGGAGATCGATGTCTTCGTGGCGGGCCTCGGGACGGGCGGGACGCTGATGGGCGTGTCGCGCTACCTGCGCGAGCACAAGCCTGGCGTGCGGATCGTTGCCGCCGAACCGTTGCCGGGCGAGAAGGTGCAGGGGCTGCGCTCGCTCGATGAAGGGTTCATCCCCGAGATCCTCGATCCCGACCTGATCGACGCGAAGTACCTCGTCTCGAACCGCGACGCGATCGCGGCGCTGCGCGAGCTCGTGTTCCGCGAAGGCATCTTCGCGGGGCCATCGTGCGGTGCGGTGCTCGTCGCGGCCGCCCGCGAGGCGGAATCGATGGATGGCGGGACGATCGTCGCGGTGCTCCCCGACGGCGGCTGGAAGTACCTGTCGGCCGGCACGTTCACGACGGACTTCGATGACATGGAGGATGCCCTCGAGGGCGGCGTCAACTGGTGGTGAGCGCTCCCCATCCGGGGCCAGCGACCGCGTCGCTGCCGGCGGACCAGCTCCAGGCGATGATCGACGACGCCCGTGCCGCGTACCCGAACGAATCGTGTGGGCTGATCCTGGGAGACGCGCCGGTGGCGGACGGCGGGCGGGCGCTGCGCTTCGAGGCGACGCGCAACGCGGCCGAGTCGCCCTACCGTTACGAGATCCATCCGGACGACCTCTACCGCCTGTCCGTTGCCGCGGATGACGCCGACCAGGTGTTCTGGGGCATCGTCCACTCCCACACGCATACCCAGGCGGTCCCGTCGCCGACGGACATCGGGCTGGCCCTCTATCCGGACGCGCTCTACCTGCTGGTGTCGCTCAGCGCCGACGAGTCGCACCCGATGACGGGCACGCCGAGCGTTCGCGCGTGGCGCATCGTCGATAACGTCATGCACGAGGTCGCCCTCGAGGTCGTCGCGGGATGAGCGCCGCGGCCGCCGACCGCCCACGGCTTGGCGCCGGCGTGGCGCTCGCGCTGGGCGCGCTCGCCGTGGTCAGCGCCACGGTCGTGGGCTGGAACGAGGGCCTGCTCGATGCCCTGGTCACGCCCCCGCCACTGCTTCGGGCGGCTCTCGTGGGCGGTTCGGTGGCGCTCGGGTTCGTCCTGCTGGCGCGTTCCATGGCGCGACTCGCGGAAGGCTCCGAGCGGGATGTCCCGAGGCTCATCCGGGCGGTCCGCCTCGCGTTCCTGGCCGTGGCCGCCTTCACGGCTGCCGCCGGCTGGGCCCTCGGCCACCCGCTGCCCCTCATCATCGCGGCGGTCATCGCCGGGATCGACGTCCTCGAGACCTCGTTCCTGCTCCTCGTCGTCGGGCGCCGCTAGCGCCGGTCAGCCGCGCGTCAGCCCCCGAGTCAGCCTCGTGCGGCGAGTGCCTCGACGAGCGCGCTCTCGGTCGGGGTCGAGCCCAGGCCGAGCCGCGCCCCTACCCGGGCCGCGTACGGCGGTTCGAGATAGCTGGACGCCAGCACCGGCCACGCCGGTTCGGCGAACACATCGGCCGGCGCCCCGTCGAGGAGGACCCGGCCGCCGCCCATGACCACGACCCGCGCGAAGGTCTCGGCGACGAAGCGCATGTCGTGGCTGATCGCGATGACCGTGCGTCCGTCGCGGGCAAGTTCCGCGAGCACCTGCTGGACGCGCGCGACGCCGCGGGCATCCTGGCCGGTCGTCGGCTCGTCGAGGACTACGACCGGGGTCTCCATGGCGAGGACGGACGCGATGGCCAGCAGCTTGCGCCGCGAGTAGCCCAGGTCGTACGGATTCGCCTCGGCCGCGTCGGACAGGCCGACCGCGGCCAGGGCATCGCGGGTTGCCGCCTCGACGTCCGCCGCGCTCCGGCCGAGGATCTTCGGTCCGAAGGCGACCTCGGTGCGGACCTTCCCCGCAAAGATCTGGCGGTCCGGGTTCTGGAAGACGATCCCGACCCGTGCTGCGAGCGCCGCCGTCCGGGCGGCCGCTACGTCCTCGCCGTCGTGGAGGACGCGGCCCTCGGTAGGTCGCAGCAGCCCGTTGAGATGGCGCACCAGCGTCGACTTGCCGCTCCCGTTCTGGCCGACGATCGCGACCGATTCGCCGGGATCGATCGTGAGGTCGACGTCGTCGAGCGCGCGCGTGCCATCGGGATAGACGAAGCCCACGCCCTCGAGGTCCAGGCGGGTCATACCAGCACCACCGCCGGATCGAGGCCACGTGATGTCAGCGCGCTCGCGACCCGGACGCGGCTCGGCAGGTCCACGCCGAGGGCGACGAGCCGCTCATCCTCGAGGACGGTCCCGGCCGGCCCGTCGAGGGCGATCCGGCCGTCGTCCAACGCGACGACCCGGTGGCAGAGGCCGTCAAGTAGATCGGTCTTGTGCTCCGCGATGAGGAGGGCCGTGCCACTCGCGGCGAGCGACCGCAGGGCCTCGCCGACCAGTCGTGTCCCCTCGGGGTCCAGCTGGGCCGTGGGCTCGTCGAGCACGAGGTGCGGCGGCCGCATCGCCAGCAGCGACGCGATGACCACGAGCTGGCCCTGACCACCGGACAGGCGGCGCGGTTCGCGGTCCCAGAGGTCGTCGATGCCCAGGGTCGCGAGGGCAGCCTTCGTGCGCTCGACGGTCTCCCGCTGCGTGAGCCCCAGGTTCATCGGACCCAGGGCGACCTCCTCGAAGACCGAGCCGGTCACGCCGGACAGCTGCGTCGCGGGGTTCTGGAATCCGATCCCCACTCTCGTCGAGAACTCGTGGAGCGGCTTGTCCGCCATCGCTTCGCCGTCGATCGAGAGCCCGCCGCCCGTCAGCGCGCCGCCGATCGAACCCGGAGCCAGGCCCGAGGCCACCAGGCAGAGCGTCGACTTACCGGACTCGTTGGCACCGACCACCCCGACGATCTCCCCGTCGGCGAGCGTCAGGTCGATGTCGCGGAGGACGGGTTTGGCGTAGCCCGCGTAGCGATACGAGACCCCCGAGAGGACGAGCATGCGCCGTCAGATCCGGCCGGTGATGCGAGCGACCGCAGCGAGGACGAGCAGCACGAATAGGGCCCATCGGAGCACCCGCTCCCAGGCCTCGTCGGGCATCGCCCAGAGGAGGTGGCGGCGTCCCGGGCGGCTGAACGCCCGCGACTCCAGCGCGAGGCTGCGCTCCTCGACGTCGGTAAGCGACCCGATGATCACGGGGCCGACGATCGGCAGCAGGCCACGTACTCGCGTGAGGAAACTTCCCTCGGTATCGAGCCCGCGGGCGCGCTGGCTCTCGCTGATCATCGTCGCCCGCTCCACGAGCGTCGGGACGGCCTCGATCGTGGCGACCGCGATGAACGCAGCACGCGGCGGCACGCCGCGGCGTTCGAGGTCGAAGACGAACGCGCGGGGTTCGGTGGTCATGATGAAGAGACCGATCGACAGCGAGATCGCGAACAGACGGACGAGCGTCTGGAGCGCGAAGTCGACGCCCTCCACGGTCGCATCGAAGGGCCCGATCTGGAAGATGACCGTCGTGCCCGCGCGGGTGAACACGCTCACGAGCACGACCGAGATGGCGATCGGAAGCGTGAGCAACAGGGACACGCGCGCCAGGCGAGCCAGGACGCCCGCCCGCCAGGCCAGCAGCAGCATGAGCGCCATGATCGCGATCGGCCCGACATACCCACCGAGGACGAAGGCGCCGATGGAGCCGACCGTGGCGATGACCGCCTTCGTCAGCGGGTTGAGTCGGTGATATGGGCTTGGCGTGACCGGCACGAGCCGGGTGATCCGGGCGGCGTCGTCCGGATCGAGGTCGGTCGCCCGGACGATCCGGGCCGACCAGGCTGGATCTATGCCGCCTCCTCCAGGCCGATGGCCTTCTCACCCTGCGGGAAGCGAGCCACGAAGCGACGCGACAGCGTCTGCAGGATGACGAACGCGATGAGGAATTCGAGGGTCTTGTCGATCGGGTCCTGGAGCAGGCCCTGCTGCAGCACTGCGGTCTGAAGATCGGACCCGGCCTGTTGGAACGCGGCCACGAGGAGATCCGAGCCTGACCCGGTCACGCCGCCGAACACGACGGCAGAGATCGGGGCCGAGATGATCGCCGACACGATGCCCACGATCAGCCCCGCGATCGCGACGTAGGCGACCCCGACGTCGCGGCGGACGAACAGCAGCACGAGCAGGCCGACGATCGCGGCGATGATCCCGATCGCGATCACGTAGCCGACGGCGACGAAGAACGGCGACGCCGTGGACGTGTCGCCGAAGAACGTGAAGTCCGCGCCGGCATAGAACGGGAGGAAGCCGTAGTAGCCGATCCCGCCGAGGACGACGACCACCAGCAGCGGCGGCCAGGGCGATGCGCCCCCAACTGGCGTTCGGCCGGCTGCGGAAGAAGCCGATCTGTCCGAAAACGCCGGACAGGAAGCCGATCTCGGCCGCCACGATGGCGAACGGCGCGGCGTAGGCCGACTGCAACGGTGGTGGCAGCACGTAGGTCCAGATCAGGTTGGTGAGCAGCCCGGTGACGAGCCCGGGGATCGGCCCACCGAGCACGCCGACGAGGATGGTCCCGATCGAATCGAGATAGATCGGGACCTTGAGCACGTTCCCGACGGTCTGGCCCAGGACGATGTTGATGGCGATGGCGATCGGGATGAGGACGATGGTCCTCGTATCGAACCGGCCCCAACTGAAGCCCATGGTGTGTGTGCCTCCACTCCCTCGCATGTGGACCCCGCGGTGGGTCCCGATCCCTCCGCGCCTAGCGTGCCACGTTCACCCGGTCCGCCGCCAGCCCTCCGAGAAGTTCGATGAGCCGATCGAGGAACGTCGCGACGTCCGCGCTCCTCGCCACATCGAGGTTCGCGACCTTCCCGGTGAGGCCGCGGCGGTCCGCGACGGTCATCCCGGTCGTGATCTCGCCGCGGGTCTCGACGTCGACGAAGAGGGCATCGGTTTCGACCAGAGCGCGATCCAGGGTGGCCGCCACGGCCAGGGGATCGTGGATGAACGCGCCGTAGAATCCGTCGTACCGCTGGTGGAACTCGAAGTAGAAGCGGAGGGCGTCCGCCACGTAGCGGACGATCGGATCGGACGCCACGGAACGTTGTGGCGCCATCGGGTCGTCGCCGTGCTCGAGGGCGATCGAGTCGTCCGGGGTGCTGCCGGCCCGGCGTGCAAGACGAACGATGTGCTCGGGCTCGATACGGGCCTTCTCGGTGACGTCCAGACCGAGCGCGAGCGGTCGAGGGATGGACGGGTCCGCGGCCATGGCATCCGCCCAGGCGCGAAAGACGATCTTCGCCGCCTCCGGGTCGCAATGGATGTTCCACTCGGTCGTCGGAGTCGTATTGCCGGAGGTCCCGAACGCCCCGCCCATCAGCGCATAGCCCTTGAGCAGGCTGGGCAAGGCCGGCTCGCGAAGGACCGCGAGGGCAAGGTTCGTGAGGGGCCCGAGCGTCACGAGCGTGATCTCGCCGGGCCGTCGACGTGCCTCTTCGAGGATCAGGTCGACGGCATGTCGGTCGCTGAGGGGCTTGCTCGGCGGGGGCAGCTCCGCGTGACCCAGCCCCTGCGGGCCGTGGGTCTCGGGGGTCGTTTCGAGTGGCCGCACGAGCGGGATCTGGCGACCCATCGCCACCTCGACATCCGTCCGACCCGCGAGCTCCAGTACGGCCCGCGTGTTGATCCCGACCTGCTCAGCCTCGATGTTGCCCGAAACGCAGGTGGCCGCGATCAGGTCCGCGTCCGGCGATGCCGCGGCGTAGAGCAGCGCGAGGCTGTCATCGATGCCGGTGTCGACATCCAGGATCAAGGGGAGGGGGGTGGGCACGCCGCGATGCTAGCGGACGGCGTCGGCGTGCGTTGTGATGGCCTCTACGAGCTCCGGTGGCGGCCTGGTCGCGTCCAGTGTGAGGTCGGCCACCTCGCGTAGGGACGGCGTTCGCTCGAGCGCCTGGCGCTTGAGGACCTCGGCCATATCCGGGCCGATCGCGGGCCGGTGGTCATCCGGTTTCAGGCGCGCTGCCAGGGCGGCGGGACTCGCGTCGAGCCACACCACGAAGTGCCGTGGGTCGCGCATCGCCGACCGGATCGCCGCGTCGTCGAGCGTGCTCGCCGCGGGGCTGATGACGGTCGTGCCGGGCTGCCGCAGCGCATCGAGCAGGTGGCGGGCCTCCAAGGCGTGGAGCGCGTCGATGCCATCGCGCGCGGCGTGCTGCCGGCCGGTCATGCCGGTCTCGCGTTCGATGTCGGCGTCGGAGTCGCGATGCGGCACGCCGAGCGCCGCGGCCAGCTTCGCTCCGACCGTGGTCTTGCCGCTTCCCATCAGCCCGACCAGCACGATGTGGCCCATCCGTGGAGTGTGCATCCTCGGCGGCGCTACGGTCGGCACAACTCGAATCGCCAGACCGGTCGGGCGTCCCCAGCTGCGCCAAGTCGCCGTGCCCACGAGGATCGGGACGCCGCGATCTCGCCGGTCGTGGCGGGACGCATCGACACGAGATCGATGCCGACCGCGGCCCATGCCCGGCAGATCGCCGGCTCCCAGCTCGTGTCGAGCGAGGCGATGCCCTCGATCCCGTCGGACGGCATGACGGACGCGAGGATCTGGATCCGGCCGCCGGGCGCGGGAAGGGCCGCGATTCCGGCAAGGGCGCACGCGTCGAGGCCGAGCACGCCACGGAGCAGCGAGCCCCACGGGAACGAGACGGTGATGAGGTCCATGCGCCCGGCGAGCGGCGTGTCGGCGAGCGTCTCGGCGCCGGCGGCAAAGAAGATGGCGTTCGCTGGACCACGGCGCGCCGCGCGCCCGGATGCCTCGGCCATCGCGGCCGTGGCGGCGTCCACGCCAAGGACCAGGGTCGTGGGTTCGGCGCGCGCCCGGGCGAAGACCGCCCGGCCATCACCGGTACCGATATCGGCGATCACCCGGTCGGACCGGGCGATCAGGTTGGAGACTTAGCCGACGTCCACTTCCGTGACGCGCCGGCCGATGACCTGTCGCATGGGCGGCAGTCTACACTCGGGTCGTGAGCCTGCCATCGATCGCCCCGCCCGCGACGATCGGCATCCTCGGAGGCGGGCAGCTGGGCCGGATGCTGGCCCTCGCGGCGCGGTCGATGGGCTACCGGATCGCCGTCATGGATCCGGACCCTGACTGCCCGGCGGCGGCCCTCGCCGACCGCCAGGTCGTGGCCGGGTACGACGACGTCGGCGGCGCACTCCGCCTGGCCGCATCGAGCGATGTCGTGACGTACGAGCTGGAGCACGTCGCGGTCGCTGTCGTGGATGCGCTTGATGGCGTCGTGCCCGTCCGCCCGGGGCGGTGGCCGCTGCTCGTGACCCAGGACCGCATCGCCGAACGCCGCTTCGTGGAGGAGGCCGGTGCCGCGGTCGCGCCCTGGCGCGAAGTCCGGACGACGGACGACCTGCGTGGGGCCGCCGAGGAGCTCGGGTTGCCGCTGCGGGTCAAGGCCACCACCGGGGGGTACGACGGCCGGAGTCAGACCCGGGTGGATGCCGCAGCCGACATCGATGGGGCGCTTGAGCGGCTCGGCCGCCCGCCCGGCGACGTCCTCCTGGCCGAAGCCGAGATGGCCTTCGATGTGGAGGTGTCGATCATCGTGGCGCGTGGCGTGGATGGCCATTCGGCGGCGTTCCCGCTGGCGCGCAACACCCACGACGCGGGGATCCTGGCAGAGTCCGTCGCGCCCGCGCCGGTCCCCGCCGAGGTCGCCGAGCGTGCCGCCGACCTCGGGGAGCGGCTGGCCGTCGCGATGGGCATGGTCGGCACGCTCACCGCCGAGCTGTTCCTGATGCCGGACGGCCAGCTCGTGGTCAACGAGCTCGCCCCGCGAGTCCACAACAGCGGCCACTGGACGATCGAAGGCGCCGCGACGTCGCAGTTCGAGCAGCACGTCCGGGCGATCTGCGCGCTCCCGCTCGGTTCGACGGCGGCGCTGGCCCCGACGGCGATGGTCAACCTGCTCGGCACGGGCCCGCAGCGGGCCGCGCGCGTGGAGGTCGGGGAGATCGGCGCCGCGCTGGCTGATCCGGCCGTTCACCTCCACCTGTACGACAAGCGTCGCGTCTTCGAACGTCGCAAGATGGGGCACCTGACGGCGGTCGGCTCGTCGGTCGAGGACGCGCTGGCGCGCGCAAGGGCCGCAGCCGGGCACGTGTGCTGGGCGGACGACGCGGTCGGTCGCGGAAAGGAGAGCCAACGGTGAGCTGGGACGTCGTGGGACCCCCGCAGGTCGGGGTCGTGGGCGGCAGCCGTTCGGACTTCCCGGTCCTGGAGGGGGCGTGCGCGGTCCTGATGGAGCTCGAGGTGGGGTCCGAGCTGCGCGTCATCTCGGCCCATCGCACGCCCGACCAGCTGTTCCGGTACGCGGAGGAGGCGGCGGGACGAGGGATCCGGGTCATCGTCGCGGGCGCCGGCGGGGCTGCGCACCTGCCGGGGATGCTCGCCGCGAAGACGATCCTGCCCGTGATCGGGGTGCCGATCCCGACCCAGCACCTTGGCGGGATGGATTCGCTGCTGTCGATCGTCCAGATGCCGCGCGGGATCCCGGTCGCGACGGTGGCCATCGGCAACGCGATGAACGCGGGGCTGCTGGCGGCGTCGATCCTGGCTCTGTCGGACGAGGCGCTGGCCGCGCGGCTGGCGGCCTGGCGGGCCGCGCAGACCCAGGGCGTCCTGGACGACCCCTCGAACGCCGGCGGCTGAGCAGGGCCCGCGCCCGAGCCGCGCGCTGACCGCGCCGCCGCGCGACCAGCCAGTCTCAGGCGGGCGCCACCGTCCCCGGCGGCGCGGACCGGTTGCGGTGCTCGGCCAGGTGGAACCCGATGTCCATGAGGGTCTTGAGCACGACGAGGATCGCGAGGGCCGCGGCGGGCGCCCCCGTGAAGGCGATGGCCATGCCCCCGACGATGATCGTGATGTGCAGGACGACCAGCCGCCCGTACGGCACGAACATCTGACCGGCCGGCGAGGTCCGCCGGTACTCGCCCCGGCCGAGGTAGTTGAACCAGAACGACACGCCGTGGCTGATCGCGAGGGCGACCACGGCCAGCAGGATCGCGCCAGGCTCGAACCCGCTCGTCATGTCCGTGCCCGCCGTCGGGAACGGCACGAACGCCCCATCGACGAACTCACCATCGCCCGGCGGACCGAAGGGTTCGACCGTGCTGAAGCCACTCCCGATCCCGGCGAACAGCGGCATCGTCAGCACGAAGATGCCGTGGACGAACCAGAACAACCCGTAGTGGATCACGAAGAATCCGGCGATGCTCGCACGGCCGACGGCGGCCATCGGCTTGCCGTTCATCCGCCAGGCGCTGGTCGGGTCCGCCGGGCCCTCGGCACGCAGGATCTTGAGGACGTTGAAGAAGCCGACGACCCCGTTCTCCAGCCAGTACACGATCAGGATCATCCACACGTTCCAGCCGAAGAAGATCGCGCCGAACAGCGGGATGGCGTTCGCGACGATCAGCGCGACGACGGCCCCGGAAGAAGAAGCGACGCGGTACCAGCCTACGACCCGATCCACGGGCGCGATGCTACCTCAGGCGGCAACGCGCCCACGGCTGGGCCGGGCTGGGCGGGCAGGCCGGAGTTACGCGTCCCCTGGCGTCCGCTCCGACTTGTCCCCACCGGCCGCCGGCGCTTCCACCTTGACGGTCCGCTCCTCGGCGCCGCGCACGACACCGACCTCGAACGGCGGCTCGAGGCCACCGAGCGCATCGAACAGGTCGTCCGCATCACGGATCGGCTTGCCACCGGCGGAGACGATCAGGTCGCCACCCTCGATGCCGGCCGCCTCGGCGAGCGAACCCTCCTCGACGCCGCGCACGAGGATGCCCTCACGCTCCGGGAGCCCGACCGAACGCCGCAGCCGACGCGCGACGTGGGACGGCGCGATCGCGACGCCCAGCCGCAGCCGCTTCGCCGATTCGCCACGCCCCAGCGCATCGACGCGCGTTCGGAGCGCGCCGTCGGCCGGCAGCGCGAGATAGAAGCCCTCGCCGATCCGGTTCGTGTTCAGCCCAAGGAACTTCCCGGCCGAATCGACGATCGCGCCACCGGACGAGCCGGGCGCCAGCGGCGCCGTGTGCTCGACGCTTCCGGCGATCCGCCGGCCACCCGGGCCGCGGAACGAGCGCGAAACGGACGAGACGAGACCGAACGTGACGCGCACGCCGCCCCCGAATGTGGCCGCGACCCCGAACACGGGCGCCCCGACCGCGAGCCCGTCACCGGCCCCCCAGTCGATCGCGCGCGCGCCGGCCGTGTCGACCGAGACGACGGCCAGGTCACCGTCCGGATCGACGCCGGTCACCGTCCCTCGCGTGGAGCGGCCGTCGGCGAACGTGACGGTGACCTCGCCACCGCGCAGGTTGTGGGCATTGGTCAGGACCTGGCCGTCGGCGATGACGACGCCCGACCCGCGGGCATTGCGGCCGATGGTGACAACGGACGGCCCCGCCGTCTCGGCGACGGTCGCGACCGCCGCACTGATCTCTTCGATGGCGCTCATGATCCGGAAGGACTCCTGTCGTGTCGGGGAAGGGTGGTAACTTGTGACTTGCAAGTTACTACTGACTGGACCGCATGACAAGCCCCCAGCTCCGATTACCATCGACCCGCATGACGGACCGTCGACCACTTCCGCTCGAAGCCGCGCTCGATCGCGTTGGCGACCGCTGGAGCCTGCTCATGGTCGAGGCCCTGCTCGACGGCCCGCGGCGCTTCGGCGAGCTCACGGACACCCTGTCCGGCATCGCCCCGAACATCCTGACCGATCGACTTCGAAGGCTCGAACGTGCGGGCATCGTCCGATCGACTCCCTACCAGGAGCGCCCGACGCGACTCGCCTACGACCTCACCGCCGACGGCCGCGACCTCGCCTCGGCCCTCCGCCTGCTCGCCGATTGGGGCAGTCGCGGCGGGAGCGACGCGGAACCCTTGCGCCACCTGACGTGCGGCACGGCCCTCGAGGCTCGCTGGTTCTGCCCGACCTGCGAGGCCGCCGTGGACCCCGCCGAAGCACCGGGAGACCGGCTGCTCTGACCGAGCGGACCTGAATCTGACCGGGACGAAGGGGCTCCCGTCACCGGTACGGATTTCGTGGGGGCTGCAGCCCGATCCGGCCTAGCATCGACCGGTGCCTGTCCCGGGCGAGGCCGTTGCCGTGGTCATCATCGGCCTGGCCGCCTTGCTGTCCCTCCGCTTGCTGATCGCCGTCCCCGGCTGGCTTCACCATGCGCGCAAGCCTGAGACGCGTGCGATCCGGGTCGTCGGGGTCGGCGGGGGTGGAAGCAACGCCGTCGATCGCATGGTCGACGCAGGGATCCGGGAAGCGAGCTTCGTGGTCTGCAACACCGACGCCCAGGCCCTGCGCCGATCGACCGCCGAGACGAGGATCCGCATCGGCGAGGCCATCACGGGTGGCCTCGGCTCGGGCGGCGATCCCGAGGTCGGCCGGCGCGCGGCCCAGGAGGACGAGGCGAAGATCGCCCACGCCGTCGCCGGCGCCGACCTCGTCTTCGTCACCGCCGGTCTCGGCGGCGGCACCGGTTCCGGAGCCGCGCCGATCGTCGCGGCCAAGGCCAGGAGCCAGGGTGCCCTGACGATCGCGGTCGTGACCAAGCCGTTCGGATTCGAGGGATCGCATCGACAGCGCGTCGCCGAGTCCGCCGCGGCGGAGCTCGCCGCGAACGTCGACGCGTTGATCATCGTCCCCAACGATCGGGTCGCGGACGTCCTGGCCGAAGACGCGGCGATGATCGACGCATTCGGCGTCGTCGACGACGTCCTGCTCCAGGCGGTCCAGGGGATCATCGACCTGATCACGGCACCCGGCCTGATCAATCTCGATTTCGCCGATGTCCGATCCGTGATGAAGGACGCCGGCCCCGCGCTCATCGGCCTGGGCCGCGGGACGGGCGAGCACCGCGCGACGGATGCGGCGCGTCAGGCGATCGCCAGTCCGCTGCTGGAGGCCAGCATCGACGGCGCCCGTGGGATCCTCTTCAACGTCTCCGGCCCGGCCGACCTGCGATTGCGCGAGGTCCGTCAGGCCGCCGATACCATCCGCGAGCATGCCGACCCCGATGCGAACGTGATCTTCGGGGCGAGCTTCAACGATTCGCTCGATGGGGATGTCCTCATCACCTTGATCGCCACGGGACTGGCAACGCCGCTGCGGACCGAAACGCCGCCGCGGACCGAAACACCGATCGTCGAGGCCGCATCGCCCGAAGACGCTCCTCCGGTCGAGGAACTTCCTTCGGTCCCGCCACCACCGGCGATCCCCGTGATGGCCACACCGAAGCGTCCGGCTCGAACGGCCACGATTCCGCCCAGCGAGGTCGCCGCCGCCCCCGCCCCGCGGCAGCACATCCAACCTCGCTCGGCCGGCGGCCCCGAACTCATCGACCAGGGACACCCGCGATCGACGAACGCGAACAGCGACGACCTCGACATCCCAAGCTTCCTGCGCCGAGGCGGCCGGCCAGCCGGCCAAGCCTGACCTCGAGGGGTCACCGCACCGCCCTTGCGCGTGACGTGGCTACACTCGGACCGTGACGATCGACGACGAACGCTGGGAACCCGGCATGCCGGCCCTCGACCGCCAGGCGGTCCGCGCCCCGACCTCGCTGCCGCCCAGCCTGCAGGGGCTGCCACCGCGCTCCGTGCCGGAAGTCGCCCCGACCCCGCTCCAGAAGCAGTACATCAACCTGTCCGTGGTCGTGCTCATCTGTGGCGCGATCGCCATCACGGCGCTCAACCTCGGGGCGAGGCTGGGCGATCCGCTCATCAAGCTGTGCGTGATCGTGGCCGCGCCCCTGCTCGTCGTCACCACCGCTGACGCGATCGTGCGCATCTGGCGCTCGGCGTGGGCCTGGATGGGCGTCGACCGCGGCAAGGGGCTGTTTCGCCTCGCCTGGGTCGCGGTCAGCCTGATCGGGCTCGGCGCCCTTGTCGTCGCGGCGATCGCCGTGCTCCTCGCCTGACACGCGACGGACCCATGGAAGAGTTCGATCGGGGCCGGGACGGTCGCTCCACGGAACTGCCATCCGGCGGCGGGGTGCCGCCGTGGATGGCCCAGACCCTCAACTTCTGCTCGAATTGCGGGACGTCGCTGCACTTCGGCCAGGTCGAGGGCGAGGACCGCGACCGGCTCTCGTGCCCGGACTGCGGCCACATCGCGTACGTCAACCCGCGCCTCGTGGTCACGGTCTTCCCGATCACCGACGATGGCGAGATCCTGCTGCTGCGCCGCGGCATCGAGCCCGGGCGCGGCCTGTGGGCCCAGCCCGGCGGCTTCCTGGAGATCGACGAGACCGTCAACCAGGCGGCCATCCGCGAAACCTTCGAGGAGACCGGCCTGCTGGTCGAGCCCACCGAGATCGTCGGGCTGTACACGCGTCTCGAGGCGGCTGTCGTGACGATCGCGTTCTCTGCCCGGATCGTGGGTGGCACGGCCGCTCCGACCGCTGAGGCGCTCGAGATCCGGACATTCGCACCCGAGGACATCCCGTGGTCCGGTCTCGCGTTCCGGACGACGATGTGGGCCCTTCGGGACTGGCTCGAACAGCACCGGCCGGACGTTCCGTGGCCCCCCGGCGAGGTGGGTCGCTAGCGAGGAAGCCCGGCGGCCGTCAGCAACCCGATCCGGCCAGGTCGAGGCGCCGTTGCAGGCGGATCGCGTCCGGCAGGTGGCAGCGCGCGATGAGTCCGGTGTCTCCGCCGGATGCCGGACCACGGACCGCGCCGATCTGGATGGCCCGCAGCACGACGTCCTGGGCTCGGCCGCTCGTGTTGTACGCCACGACCTGCACGACGGCCGGCCCCGAGGGACGCGGATCGGGCAGCGGCAACGTGATGATGAAGGTTCGCCCCGGGCTCCGGTCGCGATCCCCCGGCCGGGTCATCGGCCCACCGGTGCGGACGACGATCGGCTCCGCGCTCCGGGACTGGAGCACGACCTGGACGCGCCACGACGATTCGCGCACGTGACCGCGGACGACGAGGTCGCGCGAGGTGATCACCTGGTTGGCGCGTGCCGGCGAGGTCATGACCACGTCCGCGAAGGCGGGATCGAGCGACGGTGCGGTCGTCGGGGCCGAGACATCCCCGGACCCCGCCGCGCCGACCGACGGGGCCGCGCTGACCGCCGCCGCCACCTCGCCGCCCGCCTCGTCGCCGACGCCGCCGCCAGCCAGGGCCACGCCCACGACCATGACCAGGCCAAGACCCCACGCGGCTGGGGCGAACCGCCCGGGCCCGCGTCCTCCAGGCCCACCCGGCCCGCCGACCGAGCCGCCGAACCGTGTCTCAGCTGATGTCGATGAAGACGTTCTTGGTCTCCGTGTAGAGGTCGAGCGCGCTCATCCCGAGCTCCCGGCCGATGCCGGACATCTTGTAACCGCCGAATGGCGCCTCGGTGTGGACCGAGCTGTTCGAGTTCACGCTGATGACACCGGCCTGCAGCGCCTTCGCGGCGCGCAGCGCCTTGCCGATGTCGCGGCTCCAGATCGAGCCACTGAGGCCGTACGGCGTCGAGTTGGCCAGCTGCAGCGCCTCCTCCTCGGTGTCGAACGGGATGATCGACACCACCGGCCCGAAGATCTCCTCCTTCGCGATCCGCATGTCGTTCGAGACTCCATCGAAGACCGTCGGGAGGAGATACGCGCCATCGGCCAGGGCCGGATCGTCGGGTTCGGTGCCGCCCACGACGATCGTGGCTCCTTCGCCAAGCCCGATCTCGATGTAGTCCTTCACCCGGTCGCGTTGCTTGGCGCTGACGAGCGTCCCGACCTCGGTCGCCTCGTCGGACGGATCGCCGACCTTGACGTTGCGTGTCGCCTCGACGAACAGCTCGACCACGCGTTCGTGTGCCGAGCGCTCCACGAGGATGCGGCTTCGCGCGCAGCAGTCCTGGCCGGCGTTGTCGAACACGCTGTACGGCGACTCCTTGGCGAACTTCTCGAGGTCGGCGTCGGCGAAGACGATGTTCGGGCTCTTGCCGCCGAGCTCGAGCGAGATCTTCTTCACGTTGCCCGACGCCAGCCGCATGATCTCCTGGCCGGTCGTGGTCTCACCGGTGAACGCGACCTTGCCGATCCCGTCGTGGGCGGCGATCGATGCACCGGCCGTGCCCCCCGGGCCCGTCACGATGTTCAGGACACCCGCCGGGATGCCGGCCTCGAGGGCGAGCTCGCCGAGGCGGATCGCCGTCAGCGGGGTGTACGAGGCGGGCTTCAGGATCGCGGTGTTGCCGGCGGCCAGGGCCGGTGCGACCTTCCACGAAGCCATGAGGATCGGGAAGTTCCAAGGCACGATCAACCCGACGACGCCGATGGGCTCACGCAGCGTCAGGTCAAGCCCCGGCTTGCTGACGGGGATCGTCTGGCCGTAGAGCTTGTTCGCCGCACCCGCGTAGTAGTCGAAGACGAGGCTGGCGCCGATGACCTCGCCGCGCGAGCCTGTGATCGGCTTGCCAACGTTGTGGCTCTCGATCTGGGCCAGCTCCTCGCTGTTCTTCTTGATCAGGTCGGCGAGCTTCGAGAGGCTCCGACCGCGCTTGCCGGCAGCCCAATTGGCCCAGCCCTTGCGGTCGTCGAAGGCCTTGCGGGCAGCGGCCACCGCCCGGTCCACGTCCTCGCGCCCGCCGAGCGGTGCCGTGGCGATCGTCCGGCCCGTGGCGGGGTCGACGACGTCGAACGTCTGGCCATCGGCCGCATCGACGGCCTCACCGCCGATGAGCATCCGCGCGACGGTGGGGGAGGCGGCCTCGGCCGTGGGCTTCGATTCAGTTGTCATGGTGGGACCTCGGATGCGGGCGTGAGCCGTCGGGAAAGGACCCCGATGATACGCCCGGAAGCCTCGCCGCCTGCCCGGCGGCCAGCCCGCCGTCAGGTCTCGGCCAGCGCCCTCTTTCGGACGGACGGCGGCAGGTCGTCCCACGTGCTCGCGGCATCCGCGAGCCCTTCGGCCGCCACGATCGCCGCGCCGACGATGCCTGCGTCGTTGCGCAGCGTGGCCGCGACGACCGGCGTCCGCGTCGTCAAGCGGGGGATGAACCGATCGGCGTTCTTGCTGACCCCGCCACCGAGGATGAACAGGGTCGGCCACATCAGGTCCTCGATGCGCTGCAGGTGCTCGTCGAGGTCCATCGCCCAGGCCTTCCAGGAAAGGCCCCGGCGCACCCTGGAGGCCGCGGCGGAACGACGCTCCGCTGGGCGGCCGCGGATCTCCATCTGCCCGAATTCAGTGTTCGGGACGAGTGTCCCGTCGACGAATACCCCGGATCCCACACCCGTTCCGAGCGTTAGGAAGATCACAACACCGCGCTTGCCGGCCCCGACGCCGAAGCGCATCTCGGCGATGCCCGCTGCATCGGCGTCGTTGACGATGCTCACCGGCCGCTTGAGCGCCTTCGAGAGCTTGTCCGCGACCGGGTAGTCGATCCAGGCTGGGTCGATGTTGGCCGCGGTCACGAGCCGCCCACTCATCGTGACGCCCGGCAGGCCCACGCCGACCGACACGTCGGCAGGGAGCTCGGTTGCCTTTGCAAGGCGTCGGACGAGTCGCCCGATCGCGGCACTCACCCGGTCCGGGGTCGATGGGTTGGGCGTCGGGATGCGCAGTCGCTCCGAGAGGAGCTCACCGGTATCGGTGTCCACGACCGCGGCCTTGATGCCGCTGCCGCCGACATCGACGCCGATCGCGAGCAGTCGGTCCGTCACCTCACACCTCAGAAGTAGTTGACGGTGATGCCGCCATCGACGACGAGCGACGCGCCGTTCGTCCAGCGCGACTCGTCCGAGGCGAGGTAGATCGCCATGTGGACGATCTCCTCGGGCTTGCCGAAGCGGCCGGTCGGGTTGCGCGCCAGACGCAGCTGCTTGGCGGCCTCGTCCTTGACGAGCCAGTCCATGAGCAGGGGCGTCTCGACCGGGCCGGGGCAGATCGCGTTGGAGCGGATGCCCTTGGGGCCGAACTGGACCGCGAGACTGCGGGTCAGGCTCAGGACCGCGCCCTTCGAGGCGGTGTACGCGTCCTGTGGCACGGAACAGCCGACGAGCGCCACGAAGCTCGCGATGTTGATGATCGACCCGCCGCCGGCGGTCTCCATCGCCGGGATCGCGTACTTGCAGCCGAGGAACACGCCGCGGACGTTCACCGCCATGACCTGGTCCCAGACGTCGACCGCGGTGTCGGTCACCGAGTGGTCCGCCTCGGGCATGACGCCGGCGTTGTTGTAGAGGCAGTCGACCCGGCCGTACGTCTCGACCGCATGGTCGACCATCGCCTTCGCGTCGGCCTCCTTCGAGACGTCGACCTTGACGAACGTCGCCGCGCCGCCCTCGGCGCTAATCAGGTCGACGGTCTCCTGGCCGGCGGCCTCGCCGTACTCGGCCACGACGACCTTGGCGCCTTCCTTCGCGAACATCTGTGCCGCCACGCGGCCCATGCCGCCGCCGGCGCCCGTGATGATCGTGACCTTGTCGGCGAGTCGCATCGATTTCACTCGATCCTCAGGATGGGTTGAAGAGGCTGACGGCGTGCGTGCGCCGTGCGCCGCATCGTACCCGGCTCCGTCGGGCCGGCGTCAACGCGACCCGCGCGTTCGGGCGGCGGTGGGGCGGGGTCGCGGAGTACCCTCGCACCATGCCCACGGCACAGGATCTCGTGGCCGCTGTCGACGCCGGAGACGCGGCCCGCGTGGCGGCCATGTTGGCGGAGGATCCGTCCCTCGCGAGCGCTCGGGGAGACGACGGCGTGTCGGCCCTGCTGCACGCCCGCTACCGCTTCGACCGTGCGACCCTCGATGTGCTGCTTGCCGCCGACCCCGAGATGGACGTGTTCGACAGCGCGGCCCTCGGGCACATCGATCGGCTTCGTGCGCGACTCGAGGAAGATCCCGAGGCGGCCCAGGCGTTCGCGGCGGACGGATTTACCGCCCTTCACCTGGCCGCCTTCTTCGGCAAGCCTGAGGCGGCACGACTGCTGCTCGAGGCCGGCGCCTCACCACTCGCCTACAGCACCAACGACTTCGCCAACCAGCCGCTGCATGCCGCCGCGGCAGGGCGCCACATCGAGGTCTGTCGAGTGCTCCTGGCCGCCGGCGCGGAGGTCAACGCGACGCAGCACGGGGGCTACGCGCCGCTCCACGAGGTCGCGGCGAGCGGGGACGTGGAGCTCGTGGAGCTGTTCCTGTCGGCCGGCGCCGACGTCGGGGCAAGGACCGCGGACGGCCGCACGCCGGTCGAGGTCGCAGAGGGGGCCGGTCACGAGGACCTCGCGCGCCGGCTTCGCGAGGTCGACGCCGCGGGCTGACGGCCCATGACGCTCGCTAACTGGCCATACCGCGGGCTGGGGCGTCAGCGCGCTGCGCGAGCCGCTAGGAGCGCCGCTCGTGCATCGGCGAAAGCCCGATCGCAGTCCGCCACCCGTTCGCTCGCGTCCGGTACATCGCCGGTCCGAGCGGCCGTCTCGAGCGCCCGGCAGATGTCGGCGAGGGCCATCGCCCCGACGTTCGCACTGCTCGACTTGAGTGAGTGGGCGGGCCGGACCAGAGCCGCAGCATCTCCGGACGACGCCGCGGCCCCCATCGCCTCGAGTTGCAGCGACGCATCGGCGAGGTAGGTGTCGATGAGCTCATCGACGAACTCGAGGTCGTTGCCGGTGATCTCCAGGAGGTGGTCGAACGCTGCCTGGTCGAAGGTCGGAAGGGTCATGTGCCCACCTCGGCGGTCGCCATGCCGGATACGGCATACACCTCGACCGGCCGGCTGAAGCCCTTCAACTGTCGCTCGCCCGCCGCCGCAGCCGCGATCGCATCCTCGGCCGCGGCATACGTCCGGGGCGCGATGAGGATCTCCGCCGGGCCAGCCTCGCCGCTGAGGCGTGCCGCCAGGATGATGGCCTGGCCGATGGCCCCGTAGTCGTAGCGACCCTCGAACCCGATCCGACCGAGCGTCGCGTAGCCCGTGGCGATCCCGATGCCGATCTCGAGCACGTGCCCCCGCTTCCGCCAGTCGCTGGCGATCTCGGCGAATCGTTCGCGCATTGCCACCGCGAGCCCGACGGCGCGGGCGGCATGGTCGGGCTGGAGCACCGGATCGTTGAAAAACGTCATGAATCCATCGCCGGCGAAGTGCTCGAGCGTCCCCTCGTGCTCGACGATGAGTCGCCCCATCGCCGCGTGATAGGCGCGCAGGAACCCGAGGACCTCTTCTGGTTCGGCGGTCTCGGAGAAGGACGTGAAGTTGCGCAGGTCGCAGAACATCGCGGTGATCTCGCGCCGATGACCCGCCAGCATGGCCTCACCGTCCTCGCTGGAGACCAGCGCGGCCACCTGCGGCGACAGGAAGCGGGAGAGCTCGGACCGTTGGCGATCGATCGTCGCCAGGAGACGTCGCTGTTCGTCGACCGTGGCGCGTTCGAGGTCGCGGAACCGCTTCTGGCTCATCGAGGCCTCGATCCTCGCTCGGAGGATCTCGGGTGCGACGGTCTTGGGCAGGTAGTCGGCTGCCCCCATCTGGATGCAGCGCACGACGCTGTCGAGCTCATCGACCCCCGAGATGACGATGACCGGCAGGTCCCGGAGCGTGTCGTCGGCCTTGAGGTTTGCCAACGTTTCGTAGCCGTCCATCACGGGCATGACGATGTCCAGCAGGACCACATCGACGGGCTCTGCTCCGTCGTCGCGCAGCACGGCGAGTGCCTCGCGACCGTCCGCTGCCTCGACCGTCGAGTGCCCGATGTCGGCAAGGAGTCGCACGAGCAGACGCCGGTTGAATGGCGTGTCGTCGACGACCAGGACGCGGCCGCCGCTCATTGGGCGCCCCCGGCGTGCGCGGTCGCGCTCAGTGCCGCCGCCGTGAGGGCGGCGCCCAGTGCCTCCGGCCTGATCGGCTTGGAGATGTAGTCATCCATGCCCGCGGCGATGCAAAGCTCGCGGTCGCCCTCCATCGCGTTCGCGGTCATCGCGACGATCCGGGGGCCGCTGCCGTCGGGCCACCGCTGGCGGATCTGCCGGGTCGCCTCGAGGCCGTCGAGCTCCGGCATCTGGATGTCCATCAGGACCACGTCATAGCGGGCACCCTCCAGCGCGGCGATCGCCTCGAGCCCGTTGCTGGCGACGTCGGCGGCGTAGCCCATCCGATCGAGGAGCCGCAGCGCGATCTTGCGGTTCACCGGATTGTCCTCGGCCAGCAGGATGCGCAGGGGATGGCGCGCGCCCAGGTCGTGATCGATCCCCGTCGTCGCGACGCGGACCGGCACGGCGCTCGCCTGACCGGCCAGCACGGTGGCCAGCGAGTCGTGGAGCGCAGACGGCTTGACGGGCTTGACCAGGTAGGCGGCGACGGCGTCGTTCGTGCGGTCGTGCACTCCCAGCGAGGAGAGGATCAGGATCTGCGTCGCGGCTCCCGCATCCGACGACCGGATGGCGGTGGCAAGGCTCAGGCCATCGAGCTCGGGCATGTGGAGGTCGAGGAGAGCGACGTCGAACCGCCGGCCGGCCGTCACCCATCCGAGCGCCTCGCGCGGGGACGCGGTGGCTTCGGAGGTCATCCCCCAGCGCCCCAGGACGGTCACGAGGATCCGGCGATTGGCCGCGTTGTCATCGACGACGAGCACGTGACGACCGCTGAGGTCGTAGTCGATCGCCGGTCCTGGCGCCGGGGTCGACTCGTCCAGATCGGCGGCGAACGTGAGCCGGAACGTGCTGCCCTGACCGGCCACGCCGGCGCTCTGCGCCGTGATCGAGCCGTCCATCAGTTCCGCGAGTCGGCGGCTGATAGCCAGACCGAGTCCCGTCCCACCGTAGCGACGGCTGATCGATGCGTCGGCCTGGCTGAATGACTGGAAGAGCTGTCCGACCCGGTCTGCCGGGATCCCGATGCCCGTGTCGCGGACCTCGACCGTGAACCGCCAGCGCGCATCCGGCGCTGCGGGATCGAGCGGCTGCCCGGTGACCGCGAGCTCGACCTCGCCCGCCTCCGTGAACTTCACTGCGTTCGATAGCAGGTTGAGCACGATCTGGCGGAGCCGTCCTTCATCGCCCAGGATCACGCGCGGCAGGTCCTCGGCGATGGTGTAGACGAGCTCGAGATGCTTCGCCGCCGCGGTCGGCGCCAGGACATCGATCGCTCCCTCGATGCACGGAGCCAGGGCGAACGGACGATGGTCGAGCTCGACCTTGCCGGCCTCGATCTTCGAGAAATCGAGGATGTCGTTGATGATCGTCAGGAGCGCATCGCCCGATGTCCGGATCGTCTCAGCGTAGTCGCGCTGCTCCTCATCGAGCGACGTGTCGAGCAGCAGGCCGCTCATCCCGATGACCGCGTTCATCGGCGTGCGGATCTCGTGGCTCATCGCGGCGAGGAACGTGCTCTTGGCGCGGTCCGCGTCCTCGGCCGCTTCGCGGGCTGCCTCGCCCTCGCGGAACAGGCGGGCATTGTCGATGGCGATCGCGGCTTGCTGTGACATGCCGACGAGCAGGTCGAGGTCGCTGTCCGTGAACTGCCTGCTCGGCATGGTCCGCCAGGCGGCGAACACGCCCACGACCTGATCACGGGCGACGAGCGAAGCGACCATCAGCCGCTCCTCGACGTCGGGGTCGGTGCCCGGGATCTCCACGCTGCGGCCGTCGGCTTTGACGTCGTTGATGACCTCCGCGTCGCGACGCAGCACGATGTCGCCGATGATCCCCTCGCCAACCTGGATCGAGTCGTTGAGGACGGGTTCGGCGAGCGCGCCGATCGCGACGATCGCCTTGAGTGTCTGGCCATCGGGTTGCGCCAGGAACAAGGCAGTCGAATCGACGCCGAGCAACGACTGCGCAAGTTCCACGATCTGCTGCAGGACCGCCGTCAGGTCCAGGTTCGCGGAAATCTCGCGACCGACCTCGGCGAGCGCCGCCATCTCACGCGCGCGCCGGCGTGTCTCCTCGTACAGCCGTGCGTTCGAGATCGCGGACCCGACATTCGCTGCGAGCGTCGAGAGCAGTCGGACGTCTTCATCGGCGAAGCGTCCCTCCTGCGTGGTGCTCTGGACGCTGATGACGCCGATCGCTTCCTCGCCCTGGAGGATCGGCACGCCCAGGTAGGTCATCGCCTGGGTTCCGACCCCGCGGTCGCCGAGGGCCTCCCATTCCGCGCGATGGCGCAGGAGCAGCGGCGTCCGCTCGCGCACGATCCGCGAAGTGAGGCCGGTTCCGAAGGGGAGGGCCGGCTGGTCCTGCGAGCGGCCGTCCTCGGAGTAGTACGGGAACTGGATCTCTCCGGCATCTGCATCGAGCAGCGCGACATAGACGATGTCGGCCGCGAACGTCTCGCGCATCTGCTCGCCGACGAGGTCGATCAGGGCGTCGAGGTCGAGCTGCGCACTCAACGCCTGGCCGATGCGGTTGACGATCGCCAGCTCCGCGGCCTGCCGCCGGGTCTCCCCGAACAGCCGCGCGTTCTCGAGCGCGACGCTGAGGCTTGCGGCGATGGTGGTCAGGAGTCGCACGTCCGCATCGGAGAACGCATCCGTGCGGTCGAGGTTCTGGATGCTGATCCGTCCGCGCACGGTACCAGCGGCGGTGAGTGGCGCGGAGAGCATCGACAGGGATGGCTCACCCTGGACGATCACCATCTGATGTCCCTGCTCGAGTTCCCAGGCCGGGACGTCGTTGATGAGCACGGGCTCGCCCACCGCGATCTGGGCGCGAACCACCTCGGTGATGGGCACTGGTTCGTCCGGGTAGCGGACGCCGCGTTCGATCGCGTACGGATAGTGCGTGACACCCGCCTCCAGATCGTAGATCCCGATGTCGACGACTTGCGCGTCAAATATCTCCTGGATCTTGTCTCCCACGAGCTCGTACATCGCTTGGAGATCGAGCTCGGCCGCGAGCCCCTGCTGGACGCCGTTGATGATCCCTAACTCGGCCGCGCGCTCGTCGGTTTCGGTGAGCAAGCGCTTGGTCTCGCCGAGCAGGCGGGCGTTGTCGAGCGCGACACCCATGCTTGACGCGAGGGTCGTGAGCAGCCGCTCGTCCGACTCGCTGAAGGCAATGGCGCGTTCGGCCTCCAGCCCGACGACGCCGAGGACGCGCTCGCCGGACAGGATCGGCACGCCGAGCCAGGACTGCATCGGCGTGCCCCCGACGTCGATCGCGCCGATCGCCATCTGGTCCTCCAAGGACCCGAGGCGTAGTGGCCGCTTCGTCCGGATGACCGTCGAGGTCATGCCCGGCCCGAGCGGAAAGCTGGTACGCACGAAGCGCTCTCCCGCATCGATGTCGTACGGGAAGGCGATCGAGTCGGTCGCCGGGTCATACAACGCGATGAACATCGCGTGCACGTCGAAGATCGAGCGGATGCGCTCGCCGACGATGTCGATGATCGCGTCGAACTCGAGCTGGGCGGCGAGCGCCTGCCCGATCTCGTTCACGAGGGTCAGCTCGGCGTTGCGCTGACGCGTCTCCTCGATCGCCCGCGCTCTGGCCAGCGCCGCCGCGATATGCCGACCGACGTAGGTCAGCAGGTCGGCATCCTGCTCGCGGTAGTGGAGTCCCTCGTCGTATGTCTGCACGACGACGATCCCGATGACCTTGCCGTCCCAATGCAGCGGAACGCCGAGCCAGTCCTCGCCGGCCTCGCCGATCATGTCGATCTGCCCTTCCTCGACCAACCGCTCCCAGCGCTCGCGTGTTACGAGGGCCGGCTCGCCGGTTCGCAGGACGTAGGCGGTCAGCCCGCGGGCGTTGCCTGCACCAAACGGCTCCCAGGCATCGGGATTGGGGAGGTCCTGATCGACGGTGTCGACGTAGTACGGGAAGTTGATCGCACTGCGGTCGGCGTCATACAGGGCGATGTAGAAATTCCGCGCATCCATGAGCTCGCCGACGATGCCGTGCATCACCCGATAGAAGTCGTCAAGGTCGGGTGCCGCGCTGGCGGCTTCGGCGATGCGGTAGAGGGCGTCCTGGAGGCGCTCGGCGTCGGCTCGCTCCGCGTCGCGCGTCTCCAGCGCCGCAACGCGTTCTCTCAGGGCGGCCTCGTCCGAGCCCTCGGGTGCGGCGGACGTCGTCTCAGAGCGCGCGCGTCGGGCCAATGCCACCTCGGGGTCACACGCCGATCACACTCGCGACGTGCGGGACGTGGGGAGGATAGCAGCGCCGTCCGCCGACCTCAGCCTCGCTCGAGGTAGCGCTCGCGGTCCCAGGGATGGACCATCGAGTCGTACGTCTCCTGCTCGACGCGGGCGGCGTTGAGGTAGTGCTCCACGACGTCCTCGCCGAAGATCGCGCGGGCCGCCTCGGAGCGTTCCAGCTCCCCGATGGCCTCGTACAGCGCGCGCGGCATGCGCGGATGACCGGTCGCGAGATAGCCGTTGCCCTTGAATTCCGGCTCGAGCTTGAGGCCGTGCTCGATGCCGTACAGGCCGGCGCCGATCATCGCGGCGTAGGTGAGATAGGCGTTCATGTCCCCGCCCGGGAAGCGGTTCTCGACGTGGAGGGCCGGCCCGCGACCGACGAGCCGGAAGCCGGTCGTCCGGTTGTCCCGGCCCCACACGACGTTGACCGGTGCCCACGACAGCGACGCGTAGCGCTTGTACGAGTTGATGAACGGCGCAACGAACACGGCGAGCTCGCGTGACAGCGTCATCATCCCGGCCATGAACTGCTGGCCCACCTTCGAGAGGCCGTAGGGTCCCGCCTTCTCGCGGCCGGTCGCGTGCATGAGCGGCACGTCCTTCACGACGTCCCAGACGCTCATGTGGAGATGGCCTGACGAGCCGGTCCAGCGATGGTCGGGCTTCGCCATGAACGTGATGCCCCAGCCGTTGAGGTAGGCGATCTCCTTGGCCCCGTGCTTGAAGACGACGCTCCGGTCGGCCGACTCCAGGACGTGGTCGTAGCGGATGTTGACCTCGTGCTGGCCGTTGGCCGCCTCGCCCTTGCTGAACTCGATGGGGACGTTCGCCTCGGTCATCTGATTGCGCAGCAGTCGATGGAGCGGCTCCGCCTTGGTCGCCTGGAGCAGGTGGTAGTCCTCGTTGTAATGGCCGAAGGCCTTGGGCACCGGCCAGCCCCGCTCGGCGAGGTCCTCCCACGAGTCCTTGAGGACGTAGAACTCGAACTCCGAACCGGCCTTGATCGCGAAGCCGGCGTCCGCCGCGCGGGCCACCTGGCGCTTGAGGATCGTGCGCGGCGAGACCGGGATCTCGTCGCCGGTCTCCTCGTCGATCGTGTCGGCGAGAACCATGGCCGTGCCGGGCAGCCAGGGGAGGATCCGGAGCTGGTCCCAGATCGGCTCGGCGATCCAATCGCCATACCCGGTCTCCCAGTTCATGAGCTTGAAGCCGTCGGGTGTGTTCATCTCCATGTCCGTACCGAGCAGGTACGTGCAGAAGTGGGCGCCGTGGGAGATGACCCCGTCGAGGAAGGCCTGCCCCTGGACGCGCTTGCCCATGAGCCGGCCCTGCATATCGGTGAAGGCCACGACGATCGTGTCGATCCGCCCGTCGCGGACCATGCCCTCGAGCTCCGCCAGGCGTGGGTGCTTGGTCGCGTGGCCGTGGTCGGTCATCGGGGACTCCGCTTTGGTGAGTGGGTCGACCCGGCCGGCGGGACCGGCCGGGTCATCTGAGCATGATCGATCGCTGGGTCGTCAGGTGGTCGTGAGCTTCTCCGCTTCGTGCGAGAACTCTCGCTCGATCTCGGTGAGCGCTTCGCTGTCGCCCATCGAGCGCGGGCCCTTGAACGTGCGCCGTGCGGACGCGAAGTAGTAGACGAGCAGGAACAGGACCGTGACGACCATGAACGGCCAGCTGATGTTGCCCGACGTCGGGAAGCTGAAGAGGACCATGAGCACGAGCACCCATGCGATGGCGATCCAGGCGATCGGCCGGGACCACCGACCCAGGCTCCAGACGCGCTCTTTGAGCCACTCATCGGTGGTTGCGCCCAGGTAGATGCAGATCCCGTACGCGGCGTACAGGAAGATCGTGCTGATGGCCGTGACGATGATGATCGCGGTGCCGGTCCCGACGATGAACGCCGCGACGGTGAACAGCCACGCGATAACGACGATCGCGATCAGCGAATTCGCCGGTGTCCGGTACGTGTGGGAAACCTTCTTGAGCCAGCCGGACCCGGGCAGGCCGTCGTCGCGGCTGAAGGCGTACAGCATCCGGCCCGCCGATGCGACCGACGAGAGGCCGCAGAAGGCCATCGCGATCGCGATCCCGGCGCTCAGCACGTCGCCGAGCTGGCCGAGGTTGTAGCGCAGGATCTCGATGACCGCGACGCCTCCTCCGAAGTAGTACTGGCTGTACGTCGCCGGATCGTCGAGCGATGGCGGGAAGAGCGCCGACAGGTCCGGCAGGTGCGTGGACAGCGCGAGCAGGAAGATGAACCCGACGATGGCGCTGACCGCGACCGACAGGAACAGTCCCCAAGCGCTCGCGACCCGCGCGCCGACCGTCTCCTCGGCGACGTGCGCCGAGGCGTCATAGCCCGTATAGGTCCAGTTGGCCTGGAGGAGCGAGAAGAAGAAGGCCAGCACGATCGGGTACGAGATCGCCGGGCCGTACGTCAGGTGGACGACGCCGAGGTTGTTGTCCCAGCTTCCCGCCGTATCCAGCGGCTGGATCCCGAACAGCGGCAAACCGGACTCGTCCGGCTTGCCCGTGATGAAGATGAGCAGGACCACGGCCGCGACGATGACGATGTGCCACCACACGCTGACCTGGTTGAGCATCGAGACGAGGTTGATCCCACGGATGTTCATCACCAGCTGGATGAGCATGAGGATGCCCATCGTCACGAGCTGGCCATTGAGGATGCCCGGGATGATCTCTGTCGTGTTCGTGAACGTAGGCGCCGTCAGGCGCTCGATGATCGTGGCGTTGATGAAGCCGGCTGCCGCGTAGTTGATGCCGGCGACGATCGCGAACTGGCCGATCAGGTTCAGCCAAGCCGTCCACCAGCCCCAGTCCTTGTTCTTCATCCGGCTGGCCCAGTAGTACAGGCCGCCGGCCGTGGGGTAGGCCGACGCGATCTCGGCCATGGCCGCGGCGATCGCCAGCACGAAGATCGTGATCAGCGGCCAGCCGAGCGTCACCGCGGCCTTGCCCGCCCAGGCGAGGCCGTAGTCGTAGAGGATGACCGCCCCGGTCAGGATGCTGATGATCGAGAAGCTGATCGCGAAGTTGCTGAAGCCGCCCATCGAGCGGAACAGCTCCTGCGCGTAGCCGAGCTTGTGGAGGTCGGCGACGTCCTGCTGGATGACGTCGTCGCGCGAAGGTGCCTGGGTCATCGAGAACCTCCCTCACAACGGCGGGACCGTCGGTCGGGGTGGCCGACGGGCGCCTCGGGTCCGACGTTCCCTCGATGCCGGACCTTTTGCGCGGCGGCAGCCCTGAGCGGGGCGCCGCGCGGGACGCGGGGATCGCGTGGATGACGCGAGACGGGAAGCGGCATGGCCGCGGGTGGCGCCGTTGGGCCGACGGGTCGACGGCGCGGGGTCGCTCGCTGGCCCTCCTTCCGCGTGCCCTCGGGCGTTCGCTGAGCGCCCCGGACCGGTCACCCGACCCTGACACGATGGCCGGACTATACGCGCCACTCCCCGGCGCGAAAAGACCGTCCGGTCAGTAGAGCATCGTCGTCCCGGTGGGGAAGACGAAGTCGAAGGCGGCCGGCGGCAGGGGCGCGTCCGGACCGATGTCGGTCACCTCGGCGTGGCGGTTCGTCTCGCCGCCGATCGTCTCGACCAGGCGCAGGATCACGCCCAGCTGGCGATCGACCGCGATCGAGATCTTGAAATCGGGCCGGTCGGCGGTGACTTCGATGGCGCGCGGGTGGTCGCATTCGAGCAGGATCGCCTCCCGGTCCGCGACGAGCGCCGTGCCGGTGACGGTGCAGCGGCCGGTGGCGAGCACGTTCTGGCAGTAGCCGCCGGGATGGACGAAGGTGTCGGGCAGGGTCTCCATCGGCAGCGCCGTGACCGGCTCGTAGACCCGCGACATGCCCGGGAAGTCGGGGTCGCCCAGACCCCGGGGCCGGTTCCGCATCGGGCGCTGGGTGCCGAGCTTGTGGGCCGCTGCGTACGTCCGAACGAGGTCACCGTCCGAGATCCAGATCTCGTAGTCGTGTCCCAGCACGCGGCCCGGCCGGCTGGTCGTCACCTTCGCGTGCGCCGGGTGGCGGACCAGGACGTCCATCTGGACGGCGTCCTCGCCACGGGTCGTGGTGCGTCCGCTCGAGGATGCGCATGCGCAGGGTCGCGAAGCGCAGTTCCGCATCGCGCATGAAGTCGAAGAGCTGCGCCGGCGTCGGCAGCGTCGCGGGCAGGGCGGCGACGGCGGGAAGGCGTCGCTCGCCGGTCTGGACGGTCAGGGCCGCGCGGTCCCAGAGGCGCGTGTCGGTCATCGCGCCGGATTGTACCGGTCGGCGAGGGGTGGGGATCCGTGGCGTGCCGCGGCTCCATGCCTCGCTCGCGTCTTGGCTCCACCGCCCCTCGGGCCCGCCCTGGCGCCACCGCTCCTCGCGCGCCTTGGCGCCACCAGCGTTCCGACCGACGGCGGAACGGTCGTTCAGCGGCATTTGGACCGGCGGGCGTCCCCGATCGGCCCTCGAAGGGCGTCTTTTCAGCCCTTCCAGTGCCAGTTGGAACGCTGCTGGCCCCAAGTGGGGCGGCGCAGCGGGGGCGGCGCCACGCGCGCCGCACGCAGAACCCTTGACACGCGCCAAGGCGCGGCGTATATATCGCGAGACGATATACCGCGTCACGCTATACGAGGAAGGAGGAACGCGATGAGCGACGGCGTATCCGACCTCGGGCGGTTCGCGGAACCATCCCTGCACATCCTGGTTTCCCTCAGCGAGGGGCCGAAGCACGGCTACGCGATCATGACCGACGTCGAAGCGATCACCGGATCGCCCATGGGTCCGGGGACGCTGTACGGGGCGCTGGCCCGTCTCGAGCGAAAGGGCCTGATCGAGGCCCTGGAACCCGTCGACCGACGGCGCCCGTACCGGCTCACGGGCCTGGGCGAGGCCACCGTCCGAGCCCAGCTGGAGCGACTCCAGGGATTCGCCCGGACCGGCCTGGAGCGACTCCGCGAGTCGTCCTCCTGAGATGGGCGGGACGCGCAACGACGGCCTGCAGCCCATCGAGGGGCCGGTCCTTCGCGCCACCCGTGAGACCCAGAGGGCAGGGCTGTCTCGCCGCCAGCTGATGCGGCGGGCCGTCGGCGCGGGGGTCGGGCTGTGGTTCCTCGAGGTCACCGCCGGCACCCTGGGATTCCTGTGGTCCGCGGCCGCGCAGGCGACGCCGAAGGTGCGCATCGGAACGTTCGACGAGCTCCTGGTGGCGAACGGCGACTTGCCCATCGCGGATGGGTTTCCTGCCTATGTCGCCAACGCTCGGGCGTTCGTGACGATCGTCGATCCGAATCGCCGGGGCTGGAGCGAGGGTCGCGACGAGACCGGTGACGGCACGGCCCTCAACGTCCGCGCGATGTCGCAGCGTTGCCCGCACCTGGGCTGCCGACCGAACCCTTGCATCGAAGACTTCTGGTTCCAGTGCCCCTGCCACCAGTCGCGGTACGACCGCCTCGGGATCAAGGCCGCCGGCGAACTCTTCGGCCCCGCGCCGCGCGGGCTCGACCGCTATGCGATCGAGGTGGACGCCTCGGGCGTACTGTTCGTCGATACGGGGCGGATCACGCTCGGACCGTTGCCCGTGGCGCTGGGACAGCCGGGCCTGATCCCGCCATTGGTTCCGCGGGGATGCGTCTGATGACATCGAGGTCGAGGGCTCGCACTTCAGGGCTGGGCTTGCTGCGGCTCTACCCATCGTGGTGGCGCGAGCGCTACGGGGACGAGATGGCGGCCCTCCTGGAGACCCGACCGCCGGATACGCGAGCGCGGCTCGACCTCATCCGGGGCGCGTTCGACGCGCACCTGCGCAGCCCGGAGCCCGAGCGCGGATCGCGAGGCGCGGTCGCCGCCGCGCTCACCGCGGGTGCGGCCTGGACCATCGCCGGTGTCGCGTCTGTCGGCGGCCCGGTGCCGCCGGACTGGCCCGGCTACCTGGATTCGACCCTGCCCGTGGCCGCCGTCGGAGCGGTCTCGATCCTGATCGCGAGCCTCGGTCTCGCGCGACTGGCGTGGCCCTCGAGCGGCTACGATTCTCGAGCTCGTCGTCCTCGCCACCGTGATCGGCCACGTCACGTGGGTGGCCGCGCTCGTCGTCGCGGCGCTCGGCGGACCCTACGGGGCGGTCACGGCGATCGCCCAGACCGCCGCCGCGATCGCGACGATCGGCCTCGGCCTGGTGCTCATCCGCGCGAACGCGCACCCGATCGGCGAGGCCGTGGTGGTGGCTGGCGCCGTGCTGCTCCTACCGACACCAGCCGCATGGCTCGCCGTCGGCGCGCTCTGGACGGGCATCGGCCTGTGGCAAGTGGTCGCGGCGCGATCCGGCGATTCGCCCCGCGCCCTACTTCATTGACCGTCGCCGCGAAAAAGACCCTGCTCCTGGCAGTCGTGGCAGGGCTCGCGCTCGTCGCCTGTCGCGGCGAGGTGATCCCGATCGGCGGACCGATCGACATGACGATCGTCGCCGCGAACATCGCGTTCGACCCGCCAGAGGCTGGAGTCCGGGCCGGCGTCCCGTTGCGCATCACGCTGAACAATCTGGACGTCGACGTTCCTCACAACCTCCAGCTGATGGGCGGCCCGGGCTTCACGACCGTCATCGCGACGACCGAGATCATCAACGGACCAAGCACGAGTCCGCCGGTGACGGTGCAGGGTCTCATCGCAGGAAAGTATCGATTTGTCTGCCAGGTCCACCCGATGATGACGTCGGAGCTGACGGTCGCGCCCACCTGACGAGCCTCAGCCGCCGGCAGGACTTCCGTCGAGGCCCGGCTCGGTCATGGCGGCCGGATCCAGCAGCCGGTCGAGGTCTTCGGGCGCCATGCCGCGCTCGAGAGCAAGCTCCCGGATCGTGCGCCCGGACTTGAACGCCTCCTTGGCCAGCGTCGCCGCCTCGTCGTAGCCGATCACGGGCGCCAGCGCAGTCGCGAGCATCAGCCCCTGCTCGACGAGCTGCGGGCCGCGCTCCGTGGCGGTCAGCCCGGTGACGGTTCGGTCGCTGAAGTTGCGGGCCGCGGCAGCCAGCAGGCCGATCGATTCGAGCATCGCGGCGGCCGTCACCGGCAGCATCACGTTGAGCTCCAGCAGGGACCCGGTCTGCGCGAACGCCACGGTCGCGTCGTTGCCGACGACCCGTGCCACGACCATCGTCAGCGACTCCACGATGACCGGGTTCACCTTACCCGGCATGATGCTCGAGCCGGGCTGCGTCTCGGGCAGCGACAGCTCGGCCAGGCCGGCTCGCGGGCCCATGCCCATGAGCCGCACGTCCGAGGCGATCTTCCACAGGCCCAGCGCGATCGTCCGGATCCCGCCGTGGGCCGCGATCGCCGCATCGAGCGAGGCCTGGGCATGGAAGTGGTTCCGGGTCTCGCGCACGGGAAGGCCGGTCAGCTCGGCCAGGCGCTGGCAGGCCCGCGCCGCGAACTCGGGATGGGCATTGATGCCGGTCCCGACGGCCGTGCCCCCGAGCGGCACGGACAGCAACTCGGCCTGGGCGGCCAGGGCCCGCCGCACGGCTTCCTCGACCTGTCCGGCATAGCCCCGGAACTCCTGGCCCAGCCGGATCGGCGTCGCGTCCTGGAGGTGCGTCCGCCCGGTCTTGACGACTGGCCAGAACTCGTCGGCCTTGGCGGCAAGCGCGGTCTGCAGCTCGATGAGCGCAGGCAGCAGGGCCTCCTCGATCGCCATGGCCGCCGAGAGCTGGAGCGCGGTCGGGATCACGTCGTTGGAGCTCTGGCAGCGATTGACGTGGTCGTTCGGGTGGACGTTGCTGCCCTCGCCGAGCCGTCGCGCGGCGAGGTGTGCCACGACCTCGTTCATGTTCGTGTTGGTCGAGGTGCCCGAGCCCGTCTGGTAGATGTCGATAGGGAATTGCGCGTCGTGGTCGCCGTCCGCAACGGCCGCCGCGGCCGCCGCGATCGCCCGGGTCATGTCCGGCTCGAGCAGGCCGAGTTCGCCGTTGGTCTCCGCGGCAGCCAGCTTGATCAGCGCGAGTGCACGGATGAACCCGCGCGGGAAGGGCTGCCCCGAGATCGGGAAGTTCAGGACCGCGCGCTGCGTGGAGGCGCCGTAGAGAGCATCGGCCGGGACGGGCATCTCGCCCATCGAATCGCGTTCGATGCGCGTTTCGGGTTCGGGGTCGCTCATGGACTCGATTGTAGGTCCGGGCTCCGGCTCGGTGGGTCGTCGGCCGGGCGGACGTCGTAGCATCGCCCGTGATGCCCACGATCGACGCCAACGGCCTGACCATCGGCTACGACGTCGCTGGCGCCGGCCCGCCGTTGATCCTGCTGCACGGCGCGACATCGGATGCCGCCCGAGACTTCCGTGGCCAGTTGCCGACGCTGACGGAGGCCTTTCGCTGTTACACGCCGGATGCACGTGGTCATGGACGGACGCGCTGGGACACGGCCACCGATGGCTTCTCGGCCGACTGGCTCGCCGACGACCTGCTGGCCTTCGCCGACGCCCTGGACCTGGCGACGTTCCATCTGCTCGGGTTCTCGCTGGGGGCGATGACCGCGTTGCGCGTCGCCGTGCGGGCGCCGGAGCGGTTGCGAACGCTGGTCGTCGTCGGCATCACGACCGACCGCGAACCGCGCGCCAGCGTCGCGCGACGGCTGATGGACCCGATCCGGATCGATCGCGACGATCCCAGCGTGGGCGGCCGACCTCTCCCGTCGCCACGATCCCGGGCAGGGTGCGGGTGCCTGGCGAGCGCTGCTCCCGGCCATCGCGCGCGACGTCGCGACGCAATCGCTGCTGACGCCGCGCGAGATCCGGACCATCGACCCGCCGACGCTCGTGGCGGTCGGTGACCGCGACCCGTTCGTCCCGGTCGACGCCGCCTGGCGACTCTCGCGCTCCGTCCTGGACGGGCGGCTGCTCGTCCTGCCCGATGCCGGCCACGAGGCGTTCTCGGAACGGCCGGCCATCGCCACGGAAGCGCTCGGCGAGTTCTATCGATCGACCGAGGCCGTCGCGCGCCGGCGCGCCGGCACGACCGCGACGACCACTGAGGAGGTGACCGCATGACCACGCTACTCGCCCTGTATCGCCGTCCCGAGGGCGGCCCCGACGCGCTGGCCGAGTTCGAGCGCCGCTACGCGGCGGAGCACCTGCCGCTCGTCGCGGAGACGCCGGGCTTGCGCTCGACCCGGGTACATCGCGTCGTCGAGGCCCTCGGGGGCGAGACCGACCTCGTGATGGTCACGGCGATGGAGTTCGACGATCGCGCGTCGATGGACGCGGGGCTCACGTCGGACGCGATGCGCGCGGCGGGCCGGAACCTGCGCGAGATCGCGCCCGGCATCGCCACGTTCCTCGTTCTGGAGGAGGCGGCGGACCTCGGCGGTGATCACGTCTGACAGATCGTGACCGCCCGGCAAGTAGGCTGGAGCTGCAAGGAGGCACGATGCTCCGACGATTGCCGTGCCTACTCACGCTGCGGACCAGCACGCTGTTCGTTGGCGTACTCCTGATCACGGCGTGTGCGCCCGTCTTGCCGGTTTCGCCTTCAGCGCCTGCTTCGCCTGCCGGAACGCTCTCGGTCGCCGAAATGCTGCCGAAGGCCCTTCGCGGCGAAGCGCTCGTCGAGTATCCAGTGGACCCCACGACCGGCGCGCTCGGTCAACTCGTCCGGCGCCTCGGCAAGGCGAGCGCCGACGTGGAAGCCGCCGGTCGGATCGCGCCCGACGAGGGGGCGAGCAGCGCCTCCGTCCAAGGGATACGGATCGCTGGCGTCGACGGAGCGCGCCTGTTGGCCGAAGAAACCGCCCTCATACGCGAGATCCTTGGACGTGAGGCACAGGCCGACATACCGGCCGATGTCATGTCCCTCGGCGGCAAGCGTGTGACCAGGCTCGCGGCTCCACTTGCCGACGAGCCCCTCTACCTCCTCGTCTCCCAGGACACGATCTTTCTGATCCACGGCGTGGACGAGCCCGAGGCCGACGAGCTCATCCGACAGATTCCCTGACCCGCACGAATGACATCGGCGACTGACTCGACGATACAGCGCCATGCCCGGGATCTGGTTGGATCGAGACAGACGGGCGCTGACCCGGAGGGGACCAGGTCTGCTCGAGGACGTTTGTTGCGGCTACTGCGTTGATGTGCCGCTCACAGTGGCATCCAGCACGCCGGCCAGGCGCTCGGCGAGCTTCGGCCAGCCATAGCGTTCGACGGCGACGGCGCGCGCGTGGGCGCCGCGGCGCGCCCGTTCGGCGGGGTCGTCGATTGCGTGGAGCAGCGCGGCCGCCAGGCCCCCGACATCGTCGGGCTCCACGAGCCAGCCCGTTGCGCCGTCGTCGACGATCTCGCCGGGCCCGAAGCGGTCGACGGCGACCACCGCCGTCTCGCATGCCATCGCCTCAACCAGCACCAGGCCGAACTGCTCGCGCACGGAGGCCAGGGCGAACACGTCTGCGACCGACAGGAATGCTGAGACCTCAACGTGGTCGCGCCAGCCGGTCAGGAAGACGCCGCGCACGCCGAGTCGGGCGATCGTGTCGGCAGGGTGCTCTTCTTCCCACTCACCCGGGTGGCCACCGACGATGACCAGCCCGGTGGGCGTCCGCGCGCGATCGCGGGCCTGCACGAAGGCCTCGATGAGCAGGGGGAGCCGCTTGACCGCAGTGAAGCGGCTGACGGTGAGCGCCACCACGCCGTCAACGAGTGTCGAAACGTCCTCGGGCAGGTAGCGGACGCTGCCGGCTTGCTTGCCCGGAGACCAGCCCCGCGGCGCTTCGACGAGCGCATCGCGCAGGAGCGACGCGCGGTCGACGTCGCGCCGGACGAAGACGCGCGGGTCGAACCCATTGGGCAGCACCACCAGCCGGTCCGTATCCAGGCTCAGCAACAGCTCAGCGCGTGGGATCTCTGACGGGGAGACAAGGACGAGTCGGTCGCACCTTTGCGCCCAGCGGCGCATTCGCTCGACCCAGGCCTCGGCGTGCGTCCAGCTCGAGGGTGGGCCGGCCGCGATCGCCTCGAGCATCAGGAGCTCCGTGCCGTGCAGATGCCCGATGACCGGGACGGCTGGCGCGACGCGCGCCGCCGCCTCGTGGATCGGTGTGAGATGGTGCAGGTGCAGGGCGTCGAATCCGGCGGCGCCGACCATGGTCAGGGCGCGCGCCCAGGCCTTCACCTGACGCTCGTACGCGTCGTCGTCCAGCATGGCAAACACCCGGTCCGGAGCACCGGGGCGATCCTCATACGACGGCTGGATCGGCGCGAAGCCAGGGGGCGGATCAAGTGGGTCGGGCGAAGCGAGCGCTTCGTCGAATGACACCGGATAGACGTCGAGGCCCGCGTAGAAGCGCGCCGCGTCGCCGACACCTTCTAGGTCCCGCCGCGAGCCCGACACGACCGTGACGTCCCAGCCATGCGAAGGAAGCTCCCGCGCCAACGCGCGCGCGACGTGCGACGACCCGCCGCGCGGAAAAAACTGGAGCGCGCTCAGGAGTCGACGACGGGTCATGCGCCCAGTGTGGGGCAGCCTCGGTCTTCCCCGCCGATGTGCGCCGTGACGCGGTCACCGATCCTGCAGGAATGGCAATCGGTAGGCCTCGTGACGCCTAGGGGCGTTTCGACGGTAGCGACGGCATCGACCGGAAACCCCACGACGCTCTTCCCGGAACGTGGATACTTGACCGGACGACCAGCGAGGAGCCCGTGACCGACGTCGAGCCGACCACCCGCTTGATCCGCGTCGATGCCCCCGTTTCCGGGCATGACGGCGTCGCGCTCGTCACGATCGATCGACCCGAGGCGCGCAACGCGCTCAGCTTCGCGCTCCTGGCCGAGTTGGCCGACCAGCTCGAGACGCTCGACCTCGACGATCGCATCCGGGTCGTCGTCCTGACGGGTGCCGGCGATCGAGCCTTCGCGGCCGGTGCCGACATCGTGGAGCTCGCCGACCAGACCCCCGAGCGCCTGCACGCCGAGGGCAACTTCTCGGCCTGGGACCGTATCGGCTCGATCGGCCTGCCGCTGATCGCCGCCGTGCGCGGCTACGCCCTGGGCGGCGGCTGCGAGCTGGCCATGACGTGCGACCTCATCGTCGCCGGCGACGACGCCCAGTTCGGCCAGCCGGAGATCCGGATCGGGGTCATGCCCGGGGCCGGCGGCACGCAGCGGCTCACCAGGGCCGTCGGCGCGGCGCTGGCCATGGAGCTGATCCTGACCGGGCGGGCGATGCCGGCCGAGGAGGCGAAGGCCGCTGGGCTCGTCACGAAGGTCGTACCCGAGCGCCCAGACTGTCGAGGCGGCCCTGGAGCTGGCCGACACGATCGCCGGCATGCCGCCACTCGCGGTCCGTGCCGCCAAACGTTCCGTGCTGGCCGCCGCGGACCTGTCGCTCAGCGCCGGCCTGCGCGCCGAGCGGGCGGCCTTCTTCGAGCTCTTTGCGACCGAGGACCAACGCGAAGGGATGCGTGCCTTCATGGAGAAGCGCCCGCCGACCTGGACCGGCCGATGATCACACGAGGAGGAACGGATGGAGCGTGACCCGAACGAAGGCGGGAGCGACGTCGGGCGCGACCTGGCCAGGGACCTCGGCGACGAGCCGCCATCGTCGCTCCGCGACAGGCCGCCGGACATCCTCTCCCCGATCGATGACAGCGCGCCGGTGAGCGGGCACATCCCGCGGCCCCAGTCTTCTTCGTCGGTGGTCGATTCGCCCGAGCACGACTGGGCGCTCGCCCGGGATGTCATCCGACCCGCGTTCCGGCCGGTCGGCACCCAGGGCCTCGCCATCGAGGACGTCCAGCGCGACACGCTGGCCCAGCACGCGATGCAGAGCCATGCCCAACCGGTCCTCGACGCCGGCCCGGCCGGCCTGCCCGTCGTCTACGCCATCCCGGCCGGTGGCTTCGACATCATGGTGAACGGCGATCACCTGCTCTCGTGGGGCATCGAGGCTATCGAGCTCCAGGACGCCGCGCTACGCAACCTCGCGGCCTGGGCCGCGACGGCGCCATGGACCGACGAGGTCTCGGGCGAACGACGCCTGATCAGCTCCGACACGGGCGACGGCATGGATGCGGTCCGGATCCTGCTGCCCGACGTCATCGCCCACCTCGCGCAAGAGCTGGGTGGGAATGGGGCGCGCGTGCTCGTCGGCATTCCCGAGCGTCACCTCCTGACCGCCGCCAGCCTGCGGCCGGACGACCAGGGGTTCGCCGCGATGTTCGCGGAGTTCATCCTCGAGCAGTCGGGTGGCGCGGACGAGCCCATCGACCGCCGAGTGTTCGAGATCGTCGACGGACGGTTGGTCGAGTTCAGCGGGTGACCGAGGGCCTGCGCGTCGAGATCGACGGGCCGGTCGCGACGCTCACGCTCGATCGCCCGGAGGCGCTCAACGCGCTGACGATCCCGATGAAGCTCGCCCTGCGGGCGGAGCTGGAACGGATCGCCGCCGACCGAGCCGTCCGGGCCGTGATCCTGACCGGGGCGGGTCGTGCGTTCTGCGCCGGACAGGACCTGGCCGAGCGCGAGCAACCCGATGCCGCACCCCTCGACGAGGAGGTTCGCGAGCGCTACAACCCGATCATCCGGGCGCTGCGGTCCATGGGCCAGCCGGTCATCGCGGCCGTCAACGGGGTCGCTGCCGGGGCCGGGGCCTCGCTCGCGTTCGCGTGCGACCTGCGGATCGCCGCCGCCGATGCGCGGTTCGTCCTGGCATTCGGGCGGATCGGGCTGATCCCGGACAGTGGGGCGACGTGGTTGCTGCCGCGACTCGTCGGAGCGGCACGGGCCGCCGAGATGGCCTTCGTCGGCGACCCGATCTCCGCCGACGACGCGTTGCGCATCGGTCTGGTGTCGCGGGTCGTTCCGGCCGACGACCTGCTGGCGGAAGCTCGGACCATCGCCGATCGTGTGGCGGCCGGTGCGCCACTGGCCGTCGCCCTGACGAAGGGCGCGCTCCAGCGCGGCGCCACGATCGACCTCGACGAGGCGCTCGAAGGCGAGGCGAAGCTGCAGGGGATGGCCGGCGCGACCGCCGACCACGCGGAGGGCCTCGCCGCGTTCCGCGAGAAGCGGCCGCCGCGGTTCACCGGGGAGTAGCGGGCGGGCCGTCACCGCGCCGGCGCGTCGGTCGTCAAGGTGGGCGATGAGACGACTCGATCTCCTGCGCCGGTGACCCGCCGACGCCGGCTGGACGCCGTCGCGGCCCTCTACCCCGGGTTCGTCGCCCTGTTGCTCGTGCTCCTGATGATCGCGCGACCGCGGAACGGCCCGCTGGCGCTCCTGACGATCCTGAGCGTGCACCTTGTCCTGCTCGCGCTGGTGCTGGTGCCGTTGGCCTGGCACCGCGATGCGAGACCTCTACGCCTCGCACTCGTCGCCCTGTTCATCGTGGCCGCGCCGCAATTCGGCGGCGAATGGGTCTCGCTACCCGGCCCTGCGACGACGGCCCATGCCGCGCCGCTGGAGCGCGGGGACGAGATCACCGTCCTGTCCTGGAACCTGCAGCGCGGGGCTCGGTCCGGGGAGGCGGCTGTGGCCGGGATCCTGGCGACCCCAGCCGACATCGTGGCCATCCAGGAGCTCGGGCCCGACCACGTTCGGGCGATCGAGCGGAGCGCCGAGCTCGTCGCGCGGTTCCCGTATCAGGTCCTCGACCCGGACGATCGGCACGAAGGGAATGCCCTCCTGTCGGCGTTCCCGATCGACGAGCACGAGGTGTTCCAGGATCCGGCCGGCATCGAGGCTCGCCTGCGGGTCGGCGAGCGGGAGCTGACCGTGATCGCCGCCCATCCCCTCCCAGGTCGGATCGTGACGGCGTCAGGCGTCCTCGCCGTCGGCTTCGACCCGGCCACCCGGGACATCGCCCTGGAGCGACTGCGAGCCCGGTTCGAGGCCGTGTTCGGGCGCGGCGAGATCCTGCTCGTAGCCGGCGACTTCAACACCGCTCCCACCGAGCCGAGCTTCGAGGCTCTGACCGACGGGCTGCTCGACGCCCATGCCGAGGTCGGCAACGGCCCCGGCTGGACGTGGCGTCCCCGCCCGTTCGACCGCTTCGCGCTCGGCCTGCTCCGCATCGACCTCGAGCTCGCCGGCCCAGGCCTTCACCCGACCGATATCGAGGTCGACTGCTCATGGCCGGGCGACCACTGCCAGGTCCTGGGCCGGTTCAGGTTCGATACCGCCGAACGACCGTCATCCGTCCGCTCGGGTCGTGCCGTGTCTTCGGCAAGGTAGAACGAATCGATACGCCCCTCGATGGGCGGGATGGTCCGAGTCCTGTGGTTAACCTGGCGGCGCTTGCCCACATGCCCGCCGTGACGTAGGCTGTTGCCTAACGAACGTTAGGTTGGAGCCCACAACCCATGGTCGAAACCACGCGACGTCGCGAGATCGAGGACGTCGCCAGCGAGCTCTTTCGCGAGCACGGCTACTCGGGGACGAGCGTGCGCGACATCGCCCGCGCCCTGGACATCCAGGGTGCAAGCCTGTATGCGCACGTCGCCTCCAAGCAGGACGTGCTCTGGTCGATCGTGGACCGCACGGCGTCCCAGTTCGAGGCGGCTGCGGACGCGGCCCTCGCCGACCTCAGCGACGCCGACCCGATGACCCGGCTCCGAGCGCTCGCCCTCGCGCACGTCGGCGTGGTGGTCGAGGACATCGGACGTGCCAGCGTGTTCATCCATGAGTGGCGCTCGCTCAGCCCCGACCGCCACGCCCGGACGCTGGCCCGGCGCGACGCCTACGAAGAACGGTTCCGTGACGTCATCCGCGAGGGTATCGAGGCCGGCACGTTCGCGCCCATCGACGGGACGGTCGCGGCGGCGTACCTCCTGACCGCGCTGAACGGGCTCGTCGCCTGGTACCAGCCCGACGGCCGGCTTGGCCCGGGCCTCGTGAGCGAAGCCTACGTCGAGCTGTCGATCCGCGCCGTATCGGGCGCCCCGCAGGACGAAGCGTCATGACCGACCCGCTCGCCCTCGATCCGGTCCTCGCGCCCGGCGACCGCTCGACCGACGCCGCCCCGTCCACGCAAGCGCCCACGCGCGCGCATGACGAGGCGTACGACGCCTGGTTCGAGCGCTTCGAAGCGCACCTTGCGGCCGGCGGGACCGTCGAATCGACCAATTCCATGCCCGACGAATACCGGACCGCGGTCCTGCGCTTCGTCGAGATGCACGCCAACTCCGAGCTCATGGGCGTGCTCCCCGAGCGCGACTGGATCATGCGTGCGCCGACCCTCCGCCGGAAGCTCGCGCTGACCGCCAAGATCCAGGACGAAGTTGGTCACGCCCAGCTTCTCTACCGCGTTGCGGAGGATCTCGGCAAGCCGCGCGAGGCGATGTTCGACGACCTGCTCGCCGGCAAGACCAAGTTCCACAACGTGTTCCACTACCCGACCCGCTCGTGGGCCGACGTCGGGATGATCGCGTGGCTCGTGGATGCCGCGGCGATCGTCGCGCAGCAGGCGCTCCGGAATTCGTCGTACGCGCCGTATGCCCGGACGATGCGCAAGATCTGCTGGGAGGAATCGGTCCACATCATGCATGGGCGCGACGTCGTCGTGACGATGGTGACCGGGTCCCCGGACAACGCGCTGCGATCCAGGAGGCGCTCGACCGCTGGTGGGGACCGCTGATGCAGATGCACGGCCCGCGCTCCCCGCGCGAGAAGGACAAGGACCTGCGCTGGCGGATCAAGGCGAAGACCTCCGAGGAGCTGCGCCAGGAGTTCCTGACGATCTACGTCCCGCGCATCCGCGAGCTCGGGCTCGTGATCCCCGATCCGGAGCTGCGCTTCGACGAGGACGCGGGCGAGTGGCGCTACACCGAACCAGACTGGGACGAGCTGCGCACGGTCGTCACGAACCACGGGCCGATGTCCGAGGAGCGGCTGGAGTTCCGGCGGCTGGCCCGGAGCGAGACGGCCTGGGTCCGCGAGACGATCCTGGCCGCACCGCAGGCGGCATGACGGCGCGACGGCCGCGCGACGCCCGCCCGCGTCGGCGCCTCTCGAGCCCTGGGAAGTGTTCCGCCAGGAGAAGGACGGCGACCCGATGCGCCACGGCGGCAGCGTCATGGCGCCGGACGCGGACCTCGCCATGCACTACGCCCGCGAGCTGTTCGGCCGCCGCCAGGAGAGCGTGCGCCTCTGGATCGTGCGCCGCGCCGATGTCGTCGACCTGCACGACCCAGACCTGCTCCAGCCGCCGCTCGACCGCTCGTTCAAGAAGCCCGGCGGCTACGTCATGCGCGACAAGCTTGCGGCGGCCCGCTCGGCGGCGGGGCAGGCGAAACCGAAGGCACGGGCAACGTGAGCACGGCGACCGGATTGACCGCCCCGACGCACCCCGCCCCGGCGGTCGACGGCCTCGAGGACCTGCTGCGCTCGATGGCGGACGACGAGTTCGTCATCGGGTTCTCCAATTCGGAGTGGACCGGGATCGCCCCGCAGCTCGAGGAAGACATCGCGATGAGCTCGCTGGCCCAGGACGAGCTGGGTCATGCGCAGGCACTGTTCCAGCTGCTGGCAGCCGTCACCGGCACCGGCGACGCGGACTCGCTCGCCTACGATCGAGAACCGGCCGAGTACCAGCACGCACGTCTCCTGGACCACGGCCGCGGGGACTGGGCGATGACGATCGCCCGGCGCTACCTGTATGAGACCGCCGACTCCGTTCGTCTGGGGGCGCTGACCGGCGCCTCATGGCTGCCCCTCGCCGAGCTCGTCGGCAAGCTCGTGCGCGAGGAGCGCTACCACCTGATGCACGTCGAGCTGTGGCTGGACCGCCTCGGGACCACGACCGGGGAGCCTCGCGACCGCCTGATCGTCGCGCTCGAGACCCTGGGTCCCGATTCGGGGACGGTGTTCACGCCACTCCCCGGCGAACCGGCACTCCTCGAGGCCGGTATCCTCAGTCGATCGATGGGCGATCTCGAACGCGACTGGCGCGCCGCCGTGGCACCCACGCTCGAACGGCTCGGACTTCCGGCACTACCCGTGACGCGGGATCCGGCCCGCGGCCGCACCGACCACGGTGAGCCCTTCACCTGGCTGCACGGCGAGTTCACCGCCGTCCGGCGCAGCGATCCAGGAGCCACGTGGTGAGCGAGCTCGGCACCCAGGTCGCGATCGCCCGGGCTCGTGCCGGCGTGCTGCCGGCGCCGTCGCTCCCCACCGACGCAGATGTCCGTGCCGCCCTGGCCGAGGTCCCGGATCCCGAGCTGCCCGTCCTGTCCGTCGTCGATCTCGGGATCGTGCATCGCGTCGACGTCGATGCTGATGGCATCCGGGTCGTGATCCTGCCGACCTTCGTCGGCTGTCCGGCGCTCGACGTGATCCGTGGCTCGATCGCGGAGCGCCTCGGCGCCTTCGGGCTGCCCGTCGCGGTCGACACGACGTTCGAGGTGCCCTGGACCTCCGACCGCATCTCGGCCGCGGGCAAGCGCGCGCTCGCGTCCGTGGGCATCGCCCCGCCGTCCGAGCCCGCCGACGTGCGCTGTCCGTTCTGCGCATCCGGCCGGGTCGTCATGGACAGCGCGTTCGGCCCGACCCAGTGCCGGTCCCTGTTCTACTGCCGAGCGTGCCGCCAGCCGTTCGAGGCGCTCAAGTCGGTCTGAGGTGACCACCCAGACCGTCGAGCCACGCGCGCTCCCGATCATCGGCGTCGTGGGCGCCGGCGCCATGGGTGCCGGCATCGCGCAGGTGGCACTCGAGGCCGGCTCCGAGGTCGTCCTCCACGACGTCGATCCAGCCGCCATCGAGCGCGCTCGTGCCGGCATCCAGCGTGGGCTCGAGCGCCGGGCAGCGCACCTCGACCTGGACCCGGACACGATCGACGCGTGGGCGGCCGGCCGCCTCGAGCGTCTGCGCGAGGCGCGGACCCTGGACGCGGTCGCCGCCGAGGCCGAGCTGGTCGTCGAGGCGGCGCTCGAGGACCTCGGCCTGAAGCAGGAGATCTTCCGAGCGCTCGACGCCGGAGCCCGGAGCGACACGATCCTGGCGACCAACACGAGCGCGCTCTCGATCGACGCGATCGCCGCATCGACCGCCCAGCCCTCCCGGGTCCTCGGGCTGCACTTCTTCAACCCCGTGCCCCGCATGGCGCTCGTGGAGGTGGTGCCCGGGGAGCTGACGGCCCGCGAGGTGATCGCCCGCGCCGAGGAGATCGTGAAGACTTGGGGCAAGACCCCGGTCCGCTGCGCCGACTCGCCGGGGTTCATCGTCAACCGGGTGAACCGCCCGTTCACGATCGAGGCGCTCCGGATCCTCGAGTCGGGTGCCGCTTCCGTCGAGGCCATCGACGCGGCGATGCGCGACGCCGGATTCCCACTCGGCCCCTTCGAGTTGATGGACCTCACCGGGATCGATGTCACCCTCGCGGCCGCGCGTGGCGTGTGGGAGGGACTGGGCCGTCCCGAGCACCTGCGGCCGTCCGAGATCCAGGAGCGACTCGCGGCAGCCGAGCACCTGGGCCGCAAGACCGGCGTCGGGTTCTACGTCTACACGGATGGCCGGCGCGAGTCGGTCGCTCCCGAGTTCCGGGTCACCGAACCCCCCGACGCTGATCTGCCCGCCGCCGAGATCGAATCGAGGATCCTTCGGGCGATCGACGCCGAAGCGCAGCGCACCCTCGCCGACGGCGTCGCGTCCGGATCCGACATCGACCTCGCCCTCCGGCTCGGTGCCGCGCACCCGACGGGCCCGTTCGAGCGGATGGGTGCCACCGACTGACCATCACGTACGATGGGTCTCCGGGAGACCCACGGGCCGCCATCCAGCGCCACCTCCCCTCGCACGAGGCCCCGTCCACCATGACCGACCCCACGCGTGCGCTCCTGCGCCTCGGCGGCGTGCTCGTCCTCGCCGCCACGATCTCGGCGTGCGGCGGTGCCGCGGCCTCGAACCCGCCTGCGTCCGCCGACGGCCCCGTCGAGGCGACACCGGCTCCGTCAGCGCCAGAGACCGGCGGCGCCGAGTCCGCCACCCCGGATTCGTCACCGGCCGCCTCGTTCGTCGTTCCGACGCTGACCGCGACCACGCCCCTCGTCGACGTGCTTCCGGAAGAGATCGGTGGCGAGGCGACGCAACGAAACGCCCTCGTCGGCTCCGACCTCAGCGCGATCCAGCCAGAGGCGGCGATGGTCTTCGGCAGCCTCCTCAACGTCCTCGGCAGCCCGGACTCCGATCTGACGATCGGGCTCGCGTCCAACTCCAAGTCCAGCGTCATCGCCGTTCGGGTCGCGGGCAAGACGGCCGCCGAGGTCGGCGACGCCATGATCGAGGGCCGCACGCTGAACGCCACCACGACGAAGGAGGACCTGGACCTCGGTGGCAAGCGCGTGACCAAGGTGGTCACGTCGACCGCCACCGTGCCGTTCTACGTCTACGGGGCCGGCGACGTGTCCTTCACGGTCGCCGCGGTCGACGAGACGGTCGTGGCCGAGGCACTCTCGAAGCTGCCGTAGCGAACCGGCCCCGGCCCGCCTCGGCCCGCTCGGCCGGTCGCCGCCTACAATCCGTGCGTGCCTGACCCGAACCGAACCCTCCGCGACGCCTGGATCGTCGAGGCGGTCCGTACCCCGATCGGCCGCTACGGTGGCGCGCTCGCGAGCGTCCGGCCGGATGACCTTGCCGCGCTCGTGCTTCGGGCCGTCGTGGACCGCGCCGGCATCGACCCCGCCCTGATCGAAGACGTGATCCTCGGTTGCGCGAACCAGGCTGGCGAGGACAACCGCGACGTCGCGCGCATGGCCGTCCTGCTGGCCGGCTTCCCGGTCGAGGTCGGTGGGCTCACCGTCAATCGGCTGTGCGGGTCGGGTCTGCAGGCGGTCAACTCGGCCGCCCATGCCATCGCCGTCGGCGACGGCGACGTGTTCATCGGCGGCGGCGTGGAGTCGATGACCCGGGCTCCGTACGTCATGGCCAAGCCGGCGAACGCCTGGGATCGAGGCCCACGCGAGGTCGAGGACACGACGCTTGGCTGGCGGTTCCTCAATCCGAAGCTCGCCGAGATGTACTACCCGTACTCGATGGGCGAGACCGCCGAGAACGTCGCCGAGCGCTACGGCGTCGACCGTGAGCGCCAGGACGCCTTCGCGCTCGAGAGCCAGCGTCGCGCCGTCGCCGCCATCGAGGCCGGCAGGTTCGACGACCAGATCGTCCCGGTCGAGGTCGCCGGGCGGAAGGGCGAGACCACGACCGTGAGCCGCGACGAGCATCCCCGGGCCGACACCTCCGCGGAAGCGCTGGCCAAGCTCCGCCCGGCGTTCAAGCAGGACGGCGGGTCGGTCACGGCCGGCAACAGCTCCGGGATCAACGACGGCGCGTCGGCAGTCCTGCTCGTGGAGGCCGATCGCGCCCGCGAGCTGGGCCTCAAGCCGCTGGCCCGGGTCGTGTCGACCGCGGTCGCCGGCGTCGACCCGGCGGTGATGGGCATCGGGCCGGTACCCGCGACGCGCAAGGCGCTCGAGCGCGCCGGGATCGGCATCGACGACCTCGACATCATCGAGCTGAACGAGGCGTTCGCGTCGCAGTCGATCGCGGTCATCGACGAGCTGCGGCTCGACCCGGCCAAGGTCAACCCGAACGGCGGCGCCATCGCGCTGGGGCATCCGCTCGGGATGAGCGGCGGCCGCCTGATCACGATGCTCACGCACGAACTGCGGCGGACCGGCGGTCGCTACGGCCTCGCCACGATGTGCATCGGCGTGGGCCAGGGGATCGCCACGATCGTCGAGCGCATCGACGGGTAGTGCCGCCCCGGCGCGGGGGTGGGATCAGGGCTCGAACCGGATCGACGCGAGGATCTGGTCGAGTTCCGCGAGATTCGCCTCGGACGTGCCCGGCAGGTACATCGTGTCGATCACCTGCCGGGTCCCATCGACATCGATGATGTACACCGTGTTGCGCTGACCGTCGCCGTACGTCCAGGGGCCGGCGAAGGACGGAGAATTCGGTCCCGACCACCTGCCGAAGACCGGGGAACCGTCCTGCGCGTCGCAGGTCTCGACGTCGACCGCCTCCGGTATCGACAATTCGACCTTCTTGCCGGGATAGCCGCCCAGCATCACGTCGATCGGCGGGGAGGCATCAGGGCCTTCCTGTGCAGCCAGCGCGGTCGCAAGGTCGTCGACCGTTGGTCCCACTGCTGGATCGAGCGCCGTCCCCCGCCATTGGCAGCCACCGGTGTAGACGTTCCCGACCAGATGCGCGCCCAGCAAGATGTCATACAGGTCCGGATCGCCAAGGACGTTCTTGCCAAGGAAAATGGGATCGAAGGTCCACCATCCCGCGGGCGCCGTGAGGAAGATCCGCGCCGGACCCACGCAGCACCGGTCATCCATGTAATAGGTCGTCCCCGGGACGACACTACCGGTCGGCAGCGGCACGGGCGCGGGACTACCCGACGGGGCCGCCGTCGTGAGTGCTGTCGGCCTCGTCGTCGGAGCCGGACTCGCCGATGCAGGCGTGCCGCTCGCGACTTCCGGCCCGGTCGCGCAACCGGAGGCCAGGAGGATCACGACCACCCCGACGGCCCCCATCGGCGAGGCTGACCAGCTATACAGGCGCTTCATATCGATCCTCCGTGTCGGTGTGCAAGTGCGTGCACTTGATAGATGCCGACCGACAGCGCGAGGTTGGGTGTGCGAGATTCCAACGCGCGACCCAACCACCACCCCCTTCGCGGCATCTGGACTCCCGACAGCAGCGATCGATGGCGACATCGCGACCAGCGGGCACTAGGATCGATCGCCCGAGGGTGACGTGGATGCGGTGACGACAGCAGCGAAGGCGGCGACGTCGGCCGACGACGCGCTCGTTCGGCGCGCTCGCACCGGCGATGCGGCGGCGTTCGGGATGCTCGTCGACACGCGGATCGATCGCTGCTACCGCCTCGCCTGGTCGATCCTCTCCAACGATGCCGACGCAGCCGACGCGACCCAGGACGCGCTCGTGTCCGCCTGGCGACAGCTTCCCAGGCTGCGCGATGCGGCGGCCTTCGATGGCTGGCTCAACCGGATCGTGGCGAACGCGGCGCTGATGGCGCGCCGGCATCGGGTCCGGCTTCGCGAGGTGTCGGTTCGGCCGGCGTATCCGGGTGACGTCACCCCTGAGCCCGAACCGCCGCAGGATCCGCACGCTCGGACCGCAATGGACGAGCTGGTCGACAACGACGCCATCGGCCGCGCCTTCGACCGGCTGCGGCCGCAGGACCGGCTGATCCTTGTCCTGCATCATGTCGAGGAGCGGCCGGTCGCCGAGATCGCTCGCTCGCTCGGTATCCCCGTCGGTACCGCCAAGTGGCGACTTCACGCCGCCCGCGGCGCGCTCGAGAAGGCGATGGAGGCCGAGGCATGAACGGGCGACCGGTGACCGAAGAGCAGATCTCCCAGGCGCTGCGCGCCCATCTGCCGAAGCAGGCGCAGGCCGGCCTGCACGAGCGCATCCTGGCCGCCGTCGACACCACGGCCCAGCAGCGGGCGCTGCCGTCCTTGCTCGGCGCTCTCCAGGATGCCGACCCCGGCGCCCGCCGTCGGAACCTGCTTTTCGCGGCCGCGCTCCTGATCGCGCTTGCCATCGCAGCCGTGGCGGCCGCCGGAGCATGGCTCCCCCAGCGAGAGGTGCCGCCGGATCTCTCAGTCTTGCCGCCGGCCGATCTTCGACCGTCAACGACCGCGACCAGTTGGACCGCGGCTTCCGGCGACTTCCACCCGAGCAGCGCGCCGTCCTCGTCTTCCACTACGCCCTCGGACTGACCGTGCCCGAGGTCGCCGACCACCTCGGCATTCCCCTCGGGACGGCGAAGTCCCGCCTTTACTACGCAACCGCGGCGATCCGGGCGGCGCTCGAAGCCGACGCCCGGACGCCCATCCTCGACCAGGAGCAACCGGCATGAAGCAGCCTCGCGATCCCGAAGCGCTTCTCTCCGCCTACCTCGCAGAAGGCATGGAGGTCCTGGCGGACCGGGTCGCCGATTGCCGTCCTGAGCGAAGTTCATCGAACCCGCCAGCGGGCCGTGTTAGAGTCCGTGGAAGACCCGATCGATGTTCAAGCCGTCACTTGCGGTGGCAGCAGTCGTCGCCCTGCTGGTCGTCGGAGCCCTCCTCACAGCCCGACGGGATCAGCCCGATATCGGCGATCCGAGCCCAAGCTTGCCGAGCCCGAGCTCTCAGTCGCGCCATCGGCTGCCCCGACCCCTTCCGCCGCCTCGAGCCCAACAGGCGTCTGGATCCCCACAGGCTCCATGGTCACGCCCCGCTCTGGCCACGACGCCGTGCGGCTCCTCGATGGCCGGGTCCTCGTCGTGGGTGGCGCCGACGGTGTCGAAAATGACACCTCCGCGGAGTTGTACGACCCGACGAGCGGGACCTGGTCCGCCACCGGGAAAACGGCCAAGCCCCACGCTTGCTTCCCGGCGACGCTGCTGCGCGACGGCAGGGTGCTCGTGGGTGTCCAAGGCCCGGGCGACGACGCGGCCACCGGCGCAGAGGTATACGACCCGGCCAGCGGGACTTGGGCCTCCACTGCAAACATGGCCATCAGGAATGATTGCTGGCTGTCCGCCACGCTGTTGGTCGACGGGAATGTGCTCGTAGCGGGTCGCGAGGGCGCCCAGCTGTACGACCCGACGAGTGGGACCTGGTCCGCCACCGGGAGCATGGTCGCTCGGCCCAATGGCTTCATGGGGCGCCGGTTCGGTGCGGCCGTGCAGCTGCCCGATGGCAGAGTGATCGTGGCGGGCGGCTTTGGAACCCGCGACGACGCGACGGACACGGCCGAGCTGTACGACCCCGACACGGGGTCCTGGACCGCGATCGCAAGCATGCACGTTAAGCGCGAGAACATCGAGGCCCTCCTGCTGCCCGATGGCAAGGTGCTCGTGGTGGGGTCCAGTCGGGCCGACCCGCAGTCTGCCGAGCTATACGACCCGGCGACCGGGGCCTGGACAGCCACCGGAGACCTGGCCAGGCCGGGCGCTTTCTACGAAGCGATCACGCTGTTGGCGGATGGCACGATGCTTGCGACCGGGACGGTGGGCAGTCGGGCCGATCCCTCTGCCGAGCTGTACGACCCGGACACCAGATCCTGGACCACCACCGGGTCCACGCTCGGGCGGCACGAGGGTGCCCCGGTCACGCAGCTGCTCGACGGCACCGTCCTCATGGCCGGCGGCGGTACGGATTCAGCCGAGCTGTACGTCCCTGCCGGCGTGTCGCCGCCAGCCGGGTTGCCCGCCGCCCCGGAACCGACGAACCGGCAACTAACAGGCGCCTGGGTCGCGACTGGCTCGATGGGCACGCCTCGCGATGGCCACACCGCGGTGCGGCTGCTTGATGGCCGGGTACTCGTCGCGGGCGGCTCCAATGATGGCGAGTCCGACATGACCTCCGCCGAGCTGTACGACCCGAAGAGCGGGACCTGGTCCCCGACCGGAAACATGCTCAAGGCGCACGGCGGGTTCGCGGCGACATTGCTCAACGACGGCCGGGTGCTCGTGGGCGACCAGGACGACGATCCAAGCGGCAACGACCCGCACTTCGGCGCGGAGGTGTACGACCCGGACAGCGGGACCTGGACCGCCACTGGAAGGATGGTCTTCAGGACGGAATGCTGCATGACCCCGACGCTTCTCGGCGACGGCAGAGTGCTGGTGACGGGTCGCGCGGGCAACCAACTGTTCGACCCGGACAACGGAACCTGGACGGCGACCGGGAAGATGATCACACGCGGCCTCGGTGATAACGCGGGCGTCCTGCTGCCCGATGGCAAGGTGCTCGTGCCGGGCGGCACGATCTACCCCCGGATGTTCGAGTCAGCCGAGTTGTACGATCCGGTCACAGGCTCCTGGACCGCCACCGCCGACATGAACGCACCGCACGACGGGGCGACGGTCACGCTACTGCGCGATGGCACGGTGCTCGTGGCGGGGCGATCGCCAAACGCCGTGGTCCCTCCCATCTCGGCCGAGCTGTATGACCCAGCCAGCGAGACCTGGACGATCACCGGGGCCATGCTCTCGTTGGATTCTGATGACCGATCGGCAACGCTGCTGCTCGATGGCACCGTGCTGGTGACCGGCTCCGAGCGTGACCCCGAGCTGTACGACCCGGACACCCGGTCGTGGATCCCGTTCTGGACCACGCTCGGCTCCCACGGGAGCGCTCCGGCCACGCTGCTGCTTGACGGCAGGGTCCTCCTGGCAGGCGGCGAAGGATGCTCACCTGCCGGCGAGTGCGGTGCGACGCGGTCCGCGGAGCTGTACGACCCAGGCGCGGTTCCCACCTCGGCACCGCCACCTCCCTTGGCCCCGACCCCGACCCCGCCCCCGCCCTCGCCCACACCGCAGGCGGGTCCAGACGGACGACCTTGGAAGATCAGGGTCAGCAACAACAATTCGCGACCCGCGACGTTGTTCGTCGCCGAGGAGAACGAGCAGGCCCCCCAGGAGCGGCTGGTCGGGTCGGCGAGCCCGGATGTCGTGCGACCCGGAACCACCGTTGAGGTGACCTTCCTCGTGCCCGCCACCGACGCGGGTGGATGGTCGATCTACGTAGACACGGGACCGGAAACCGTCGAGCTGGTCGGGTGGACCGACGTGCCGCCGTCGTGCTCGATCCACGTCAATGAGCAAGGCGGGGTCGGCTGGGTATGCGAGGGGTGATGACATGAGCCGCCGCCTCGGAGCCGTCGTCGTGGCCGTCGCGCTGTTCGTGATGACCGGTTGTTCGACGGGGCAAAGAACCGAGAGCGGGGCCGCCTCGGGCTCCGCCGCCTTGCCGCCCGCCACACTGTTCCCAACGACGAGCCCGCCAGATGCAGGATCGAGTCCTCCGGGAACCGCGGCGCCGAGCCCGTCGTTCGAGGTGATCGGGGAGCGGCTCGCGGCCGGTTCCCACACCGCGAGACCGTTCGACCCAACACTGTCCGAAGGACATGGCCTCTGTGCCGGCCAGTCCGGATGCACCGAGTCGAGCGCCGACGACTCCATTCGTATCTCGTTCACCGTGCCTGACGGCTGGGCGCTTGCCGAGGAGGTCGCGGTCACCAAGCCGTCTGCGAGCACGGTTGCGCCGGGCGGTATGAGCCTGCACTTCCTCCGCGGCGGCTGGCTGTTCAGCCAGCCCTGCATCGGCGGCGCCGTCGATGGGCCTCCAGACATCGAAGTCGGACCGTCCGCGGACGATTTCGCCGAAGCGCTCGCCGCTCACCCACAGCTCGATGCGACGAACCCGGTCGACGTCACCCTCGGCGGATTCTCCGGCAAGTACATGGACCTTCAGTTGCCGGCCGACATCTCCAAGTGCGAGGTCTACCTCCCCTGGGCGCCCGCCTTTTACGCCCAGGGGCCGAACCACCGATGGCACATCTGGAGCCTCGATGTCGACGGCGTCCGCGTGGTGATCCAGAGCGGGGACTTCCCTAAGACGTTGCCGGAGGACCTCGCCGAGATGCACGCGATCATCAAGTCGATCCAGATCGAGCCCTGACCCGGACCATCGGATTTCGGCGTTACGCTTGTCGAAACCCGTTGCCGTGCGTACGATACGTAGCAGCGCCTCTGGAATCGACTCCTGAATATCGCCAGCCCCGTCCGAAGGAGGACGAACCCGCATGATCGAACAGCAGCCGACCGTCGTCGAGCCGACCCCCATCCTCGACCCGGGTACGGTCGTGTCCCTGAGCGACGCTGCGGCGAGCAAGCTGCGTGAGCTGACCAAGGACGAGACGAATCCTGATATCGGCCTGCGCGTCTACGTGTATTCCGGCGGCTGCTCCGGCTTCCGCTACGGGATGATGCTCGAGGACGCGCCGACGCCCGAGGACAAGGTCCTCCAGGCGAGTGGCATCAAGGTCTATGTGGACGGCCAGAGCATCGCGCTCCTGCAGGGCTCCGAGATCGACTACGTCGACACCCTGATGGGCGCCGGGTTCACCGTGAACAACCCGAACGCGGTCGCGGCCTGCGGCTGCGGTTCCAGCTTCCGGACGGCAGACGACACGGGGTCGCCGAAGGGCTGCTCCCACTGATCGTCGCAGCGATACCGAACTCGAAGCCGCCGGCAGGTCCGGCGGCTTCTTCGTTTGCGGGACTAGACTCGACGGACGCGGTCTCGCCGCTCGGGGCGAGCATCCGCACAAGACGGCCTCACGAATCGAGTAGTCGATGGAGATCCCGCTCTTCCCGCTGCATACGGTGCTCTGTCCGGGCATCGTCCTGCCGCTCCACATCTTCGAGGAACGCTATCGGGCGATGACCCGGCGCTGCCTCGACAGCGGCGAGCCGTTCGGGGTCGTGCTGATCCGCGACGGCCGCGAGATCGGTACGGCCAGGATGGCGACGCTGGCCGGCGTCGGAGCGTTCGCCGAGATCCGCCAGGCGGGGCGCTACCCGGACGGCCGGTTCGACCTGCTGGCGGCGGCGACCGGACGATTCGCGATCGAATCCGTGGACGCGCAGACCGAGCCATACCTGCTCGCCGAGGTCACGCCGCTGGACGATGAGGTCGGCGACGAGCCGCGTGCCGAGCGCCTGGCCGCGGCCGCCATCCGTCGCTTCGTCCGCTATCTCGACCTCATGCGGGCGCGCGACGGCGAAACGACCGAGGTGCTCGACATCCGGGTCGAGATCGAGTCACAGCAGGACGATGGGTCCGATCGCGTACCCGGCCGGCCCGAGATGGAGGGCCTCGAAGGGGAGGGCACCGAGCCCGAGCCGACGCCCGACCTGCACATCCCCGACGACCCGACCGTGCTGTCCTACCTGCTGTCGGGCATCGTCCAGGTGGAGCTGCCGCGGCGCCAGGCGCTGCTCGAGGCGGAGACGACCGTGGAGCGCCTGGAGGGCCTGGTCTCCCTCCTGGAACGGGAGCTCGTGCTGCTGACGCGCCGGTTGCGCTACTTCACGCCGGACCCGGCGCTGCTCGGCGGGCCGCGTCGGAGCTGACGCCGCCCGGCCCGCACCGCAGGCCCAGGCCGGTTCAGTCGCCGCTGAAGCGCTCTTCCTTCCACGGGTCGGCGTCGTTGTTGTAGCCGTAGCGTTCCCAGAAGCCGAGCTGGTCGTGGTCGAGGAACTCCAGACCGCGGATCCACTTGGAGCTCTTCCAGAAGTACTTCTTCGGGACGACGAGGCGGAGCGGGTAGCCGTGCTCGGGCTCGAGCGGCTCGCCGCCGTACGTGTCGGCGAGCAGGACGTCGTCATCGTCGAGGACCGCGAGCGGCAGGTTCGCCGTGTAGCCCTGCTCGGCGTGGCTGACGACATGCGTCGCGCTCGGGCGGACCTGGGCCAGCTCGAGGATCGCCTGGATCGGGACGCCCTCCCAGTCGGTGTCGAGCTTCGACCAGCGGGTCACGCAGTGGACGTCCGTGTGGACCTGCTTGCGCGGCAGCTCCTTGAACTGCTCCCAGGTCAGCGTGAACGGCGCATCGACCTCGCCGAAGACGCGGAAATCCCAGGTCGCGAGGTCCGCCTTCGGGACCGACCCGTAATGGAGGACGGGGAACTTCTCCGTCCGGTACTGGCCGGGCGGGATGCGTTCGGCGATGGCGGGGTCGGTGGCGGTGTTGCCGAAGAGGCGTTCGAACATGGAGGCGGATCCTTGTGGGCGCGACGGACCGGGGCTGCGGCCCGTATCGTCGCACAACCTCGATGACGGCCCGGTGACCGCTGGCCCGCTTCGGACTGGCTACCCGCCGGGCGAGTCTACTGTCCGACCTGCTTGGCCGATTGACCCGCTGGGAGGGTCGCGCGTCTCCGGGCGCGTCGGTTGGGCCGCCATACCACTCGCCGGGCGGGTGAATCGACGTCCGCAACGGCTGATCCGGTGGCGGCTCGTCTGACACTAGACCCGCCGAGCGGGTGGGCGGATCGTGGCGACCGTCCGAACGCCAGCCGTTCGCCGCGCTCGGTCGGGTACCCTTGCCGCCGTGACGTCGCCTGCCCGCCCGAACCTCGTCATCGTCATGCCCGCGTACAACGCCGCCCTGACGCTCGAGCGCACGTACGCCGACATCCCGCACGACCTCGTCGACAAGGTGATCCTCGTCGACGACGTGTCCAAGGACGAGACCGTCGACATCGCGAGGAACCTCGGACTCGACGTCATCATCCATTCCCAGAACCGGGGCTACGGCGGCAACCAGAAGACGTGCTACGACGCCGCGCTGTCCGCGGGCGCCGACATCGTCGTGATGCTGCATCCCGACTACCAGTACGACGCGACGCGCATCCCCGCCCTCATCGAGCCGATCGCCGACGGCACCCGTGACCTCATGCTCGGCAGTCGCTTCCTGGGCGACCCGCTGGCCGGCGGCATGCCGCGCTGGAAGTACGTCAGCAACCGGTTCCTCACGATCGTCGAGAACGTCGCCTTCGGGCTCCACCTGTCCGAGTACCACACCGGGCTGCGCGCCTACAGCCGGCAACTGCTCGAGACCATCCCATACGACCAGAACAGCGACGACTTCGTCTTCGACCAGGAGCTCATCGCCCAGGTCGTGGCCGCGGGGATGCGCCGGCGGATCGGTGAGATCGCCGTCCCGACGCGCTATTTCGAGGAGGCGAGCTCGGTCGGCTTCAAGCGCAGCGTCGTGTACGGCCTCTCGACCCTGCGGGTCGTCGCGCGCTACCTCCTCCATCGATTGCGCGTCCGTCGCTCACGGAAGTTGACCGCGCGATCGCCGCGTGCGCCGCGCACCGACCTCGATCGATGATCGCCGCTCCCACCCGATGAGCCGGAGGACGATCCTCCGGACGGTCATCGGCATCGCGATCAGCGGCGTCGCCATCTGGATCCTCGCGGGCTCGGTCGACCTGCCACGCGCGGTCGACGTCCTGCGCACGGCGAACCCGGCCTGGATCCTGCTGATGGTCGGCACATGCTTCATCGACGTCGCAGCGCGCGGCGGTCGTTGGCGGGCACTCCTCCAGCCGATCAAGAACATCCCGTACCGCCGGGTGCTCGGCTACACGTACCTGGGATATCTCGCGAACAACGTCCTGCCGGCTCGACTGGGCGAGCTGGTCCGGAGCCACGCGCTGGCCAAGGGCGAGGCCCTCAGCACGGCGACGGTGCTGGGTACCGTCGTCGTCGAGCGCGTGGTCGACACCATCATCGTCGTGGCGTTGGCCGCCATCTCCGTGGTGATCCTCGGCGTCGGCGGGACGATCTCGACCGCGGTGATCCTGGGTGCTGGATTCGTGACCCTGCTCGTGGTCGGTTTGATCGTCGCGACCGTGAGTCACCGGCTCCCCGGCGCTGACCGTGTCACGGCCATCGCCGAGCGGTACCCGCGGATCCTCGAGCTTGCCAGGCGCCTCCGCGACGGGCTGGCGGTTGCCAGCCGGCCCGGCGTGCTCGGTCGCGCGCTGCTGCTCAGCGCGGCGGCCTGGACCGCCTCGATCGCCACGTTCGTCGCTGGTGCACAGGCGGTCGGGATCGAGCTGACGATCCCCCAGGCGGCGCTCCTGTCGAGTGGCGTCGCGCTCGCGACCATCGTGCCGTCGGCGCCGGGCTACGTCGGGACGTTCGAGCTGACCGCGGTGTCGATCGCGTCGATCTTCGGCACGGATCCCGATTCAGCGTTCGCCATGGCGTTGCTGGTCCACGCCATGATCCTGATCGTGACGTCGGTCGGCGGCGTGATCGCGGCGGTGCGGCTGGGCGTCGGGCTCGACACCGGCGGCGACGAGGTGGACGAAGCGGTCGGCGGGGAAGCGAGCGTTCCGGTCCCGGAACCAGGTCCCCGCCCGGGCTGATCGCGGGCCCGAGTCGCGGCCCGAGGCGCGTCCGGTCAGGAAGCGGACGGGGCGCCCTGCAGCGGCGGCAGCCCGAACACCGGGAACGACGGGCCGGCCGGGTCGGCCGCGGGCACAACGTCGTACGACTCGAACAGCAGTGGTGAGCCTTTCCGGCCCGTGACCCGGAGGAACTCGAGCGTGTAGCGCTCGTACATCTCGTTGATCACGGAGACCGCCTCGATGTGGGCGGGCCGCCCGGACGCCGCGCGAGCCTCGGCGCGGCTGGTCCACAGGCAGAACGACAGGCACGATCGGTCGGCTTCCGCCGGCCCCTTGAAGTAGTGGACGAACCCGGGCGACGACTGCGCTTCCAGGTGCGCCCGCTCGTCGAACTCGGCGAGCCGGACCTCGTCCGCCTCGACCCGGCGGATGGACCGGAAGGCGACGAGGTACCACTCGCCCGTGCCGAGCTGGCGGCCGACCCGGCGCCAGTCGAACGCCTCCGCGACCGGCAGGTGGGCATACGCCTCCGAGACGGGTGCGAGAGCGGCGAATGCGTCCATGTGGGTGCGAGCATCGGCCCATGGACGCATGATTGTCAAATCGTGAAACGTACCAATGCCATATCGCGATAGTACCGATGGCACTCGGCCGTCCTATTCGCGCAGCGCCCCCGTGATCGCGGCGGCGCCATCGGCCAGGAGCCGGCTCGCTCGCGCTCGCCAGGGCAGGGTGGCACGCTCCGTCGGGGCGACGATGCCGATGGCCGCCACGATGCCGTCGTCCCGCAGGATGGGAACGGCGATATCCACGGTGCCGGAGAACAACTCCCCCTCGGTTCGAGCGATGCCGTCTTCGAGAACGGTCGCGAGCTCGCGGCGCAGGGCCTTGGCATTCGACGCGTCGGCAAGCACCTCGTCCTGGATCTCGGCCGGCGCGTACGCGAGCAGGACCTTGGCGACGGCTCCCGCGACGAGCGGCGTGGCGGAACCCGGCTCGCAGGTCACCCGCAGCGCGTGACCGGATTGCACCTCATGCAGGCAGACGGCGGTCAGCCCAACGCGGCGCGCGATCACGGCTGTCTCACCCGCCTCGTCGACGAGCATGCGCAGGACGGGGTCCGCGTGGCGGATGAGCTCCTCGCTGCTGACCGTGGCGCCACCGGTGAGGTGCAGCCGCGGGCCGAGCGTGTAGCCGCCCTCCATCCGCTCTACGAACCCGAACTCGGTCAGGGTGCGCAGGTAGCGGTAGACGGTCGACAACGGCGTCTCGAGGAGCGTGGCCAGCTCGTCGGCGCGGATCTCGCCGCGGTCGGCGATCGTGAGGAACACGCGCAACCCGCGGGCGAACGAGGTGTCCTCGGCGGCTTCTTCGGGCGGGCGGTCGCGGGCGGTCAACACGGGAAGGGTCCTTACGGCCAGGCGGGGAGGTCACAGTATCGCAGCCGGCCCGCGACTCCGGCAGCCGGGCGTGGTCGGCGATACTGCGGTGGTGCGCATCACTGCGGTCCGGCTGCAGCGACTCGTGGTTCCCCTCGAACCGCCGTTCGCGGCCGCGTGGGATCCGGAGCCCAGGCGCTCCTTCGCGGTCACGCTCGTGCGCGTCGAGACCGATGACGGCGTCATCGGCGTCGGCTCGGGTGACACGATGGACGGGTTCGAGGCGTACGAGCACCTGTTCGTCGGGCAGGACCCGCTCGCGATCGCCCGCCATGTCCGCGTCCTCGAGACCATCGATTTCCACGCCGGTCGCTACTGGCCGCTCGAGGCGGCGCTCTGGGACATCGTCGGGCAGGTCGCCGGCCTGCCGGTGGCGACGCTGTTCGGCGGGTCGAGCGACGGGATCCCGGCCTACGCCTCGTGCGGGTCGCTGCTGCCCGCGGCTGCCCGTGCGGAGTCCGCGCTGCGCCTGCGCGAGGAGGGGTTTCGCGCGATGAAGATCCGGGTCGACCCACGACGACTGGCCGACGGGATGGCGGCCGTCGCCGCGACCCGGGCCGCCGTCGGCGACTCGATGGCGCTCATGGTCGACGTCAACCAGGGCTGGCGGATGCCCGGTGACACCTCCCCGTCGCTGGATCCGGTCGCAGCACGCGACGTCGCCGCCCAGCTGGCGGCCTACGACGTGCTGTGGCTGGAGGAGCCGCTGGCGGGCACGGATCTGCGAGGGCTGGCCGCGCTGCGGGCCTCCGCTCCGGGCATCCGGATCGCAGGTGGCGAGATGACACGGACCTTCGCGGAGACGCTGGCCGCGCTCGATGCGGACGCCTTCGACGTCTACCAGCCCGATGTCGTGCTGGCGGGCGGGATGCTCCGGACACGAACCGTGGCCGAGCTGGCGCTGGCCCGCAACCGCTGGTTCACGCCGCACACCTGGACCAACGGCCTGGGCCTGCTGGCGAACCTGCATGTGGCGGCCGGCGTCGGTGGTGGGCCGTTCATCGAGTACCCGTACGACCCGCCGGGATGGACGCCGGAGCGCCGCGACGCGTTCCTGGTCGAGCCCATCCGCCCCGACCGCGAGGGCGTCCTGCGGGTGCCCTCGGGGCCCGGCTTGGGCGCCGTCCTGGACGAGGCGGCCATCGCGAGGTACGCGGCATGACCGGATCCACGACAAAGGACCGCCCGACCGCCGCCGACTGGCTGACCCGCGCCGCGGCGGTCACGCCGCGCAACGAGGCATTCATCGATGGCCGGTTCGTCCCGGCCGCATCGGGGGCGACCTTCCCCGACATCGCCGGGCGCGACGGCGGGCGCATCACGGATGTCGCCCAGGGGGACGCCGAGGACGTCGATCGAGCCGTCGGCGCGGCCCGAGCCGCCTTCGACGACCGGCGCTGGGCCGACCAGTCGCCAGCCGACCGCAAGCGCGTCCTGTTGAAGCTCGCCGAGCTCATGCGGGCGAACCGCGATGAGCTGGCCTTGCTCGAATCGCTCGATGTCGGGAAGCCCATCCGCGACACGATGTCCGTCGACGTCCCGTCCGCCGCGAAGACCATCCAGTGGTACGCCGAGACGATCGACAAGGTCTACGGCGACGTCGGCCCGACCGGGCCCGGGGCGCTCTCGCTCGTCACCCGTGAGCCGATCGGGGTCGTGGCCGCGATCGTGCCGTGGAACTACCCGCTGATCATCACCGCCTGGAAGCTCGGCGCGGCGCTGGCGACCGGCAACTCGGTGGTGCTCAAGCCCGCGTCGCAGTCGCCGCTGACGGCCCTGCGGCTGGCGGAGCTGGCGGCCGAAGCCGGCCTCCCGGACGGCGTGCTCAATGTCGTGCCGGGTCCCGGCGCCGTGCTCGGAGCGGCTCTCGCCCGGCATCCCGGTGTCGACAAGGTCGCCTTCACGGGCTCGACCGAGGTCGGCAAGTCGTTGCTCCGCGCAGTCGGCGAGTCGGACGTCAAGGCCATCTCGCTCGAGCTCGGTGGAAAGAGCCCGCAGCTCGTGCTGGCGGATGTCGGCGACCTCGAGGCGGCCGCCCAGACCATCGGGTGGGGGATCTTCTACAACTCGGGCCAGACGTGCAATGCGGGCTCGCGGCTCATCGTCCACCGGAGCGTCCGCGAGGAGCTGGTCGAGCGGATCGCGGACTTCGGCCGGACGGTCGCCCCGGGCGAGCCGCTCGATCCCGCCACGCGACTCGGGGCCATCGTCGATGACCAGCAGCTGGCCCGGGTCCTCGGGTACGTCGAGCTCGGCCGCGAGGAGGGCGCCCGGGTCGTGTCCGGTGGCGAGCGGGTGCGCGAGGAGAGCGGCGGGTTCTTCGTCGAGCCGACGATCCTCGACGGCGTCGACAACGCGTGGCGGGTCGCGCGTGAGGAGATCTTCGGGCCGGTCCTGACCGTGACCGAATTCGAGGACGAGGCCGACGCGCTCGCGATCGCTAACGACACGCCCTACGGTCTCGCGGCCGGCATCTGGACGCGGGACCTGAATCGCGCCCATCGCCTCGCCCGCTCGATCCGGGCCGGTGTCGTCTGGGTCAACACGTTCGACACCGCCGACATCACCGTGCCGTTCGGCGGCTTCAAGCAATCGGGATTCGGCCGCGACAAGGGGATGGCCGCCCTCGACGGTTACACGCAGCTCAAGACGACCTGGTTCGACCTTTCTGGGGGCTGAACGGCGCGCTCGCACCGTGGTCGGTCGCAGCTCGGAGGCGTACACTCGTCGCTCCAAGAGGGCGGGAAAGCGCTTCCTGTCGCCGGCCTAGGGGTGGTTCACATGGCTCGATCGACGGTCGAGAAGACGGCCGAGAAGACGGCGGACGCCGTGACGGATGAGGCAGCCGGGCTGGAGCCCACACAGGCCGAGATCGATGCCTGGGTCGCCCGAGAGCGCGAACGCCGGCAGGCCTGGCTGAAAGGGCCCTCACCCGAGGAACGCGAGGCGTACGCCCGCCGCCTGCGCCAGCGTCGCGTGGCCGAGGCGTTCGACGAAGGCGAGGCCAGGATCGCGGAAGGCGTTCGCCTCGGGGTCCGCTATGGGCGTGAGGCACAGCTCGCCGCCGAGGGTGCGATGACCGTCCTCATGCGTTGGTCCCGCCGGACTTTCGACGACATGGTCCGTGCCGGTCGTGAATGGGAAGAGGAGACCTCGCTACCGAACCGCCGCCGCCGCGTCCCCCTCGATGACGAGGACGCGTGATGGGTCCGGCTCGGCGCCCGGGCGTCCGGTAGCGCTCCTCCGCCGAAGCTCGACCGCACGGCACGCGACGCGTGACCCGGGTCGGGCCACGTGAGGACGCTGTTCAAGCATCCGCGTCGGGTCTGGCTCGTCTTCTCGGTCTTCCTCCGCTATTTCATCGCGCCGTCCATTCGCCTGCCGGGGTCCGACCGTCGGAGTGGGCCCGTTCGGACCCGCCTCGCCTTTGAAGAGCTTGGCGGTGCATGGATCAAGTTGGGCCAGATGCTGGCCCTGCGCTTCGACCTGCTGCCGACCGCCTACTGCGACGAGCTGTTCAAGCTGCTCAATCAGGTCGCGCCGTTCTCATACGAAGGGGTCCGCGAGATCATCCGGAGCGAGCTCGGCGGCGAGCCCGAGACGGTCTTCCAGTCGTTCAGCGCGGAGTCGTTCGCCGCCGCGTCGATCGGCCAGGTCCACCGAGCCGTGTTGCCGAGTGGCGAGCAGGTCGCGGTCAAGGTCCAGCGGCCGGGCATCCGGGCGACGCTCCAGGCCGACATCCACCTGATGTACGCGATGACCTGGCTGCTGGACTGGACCCATCTGTTCGGGGGGACGCGCAGCCGCGACGTCATCGACGAATTCGCACGCTGGACCGCCGATGAGCTCGACTACCTCGTCGAGGCGCGCCAGGCCGTCCTCCTCTACGAGCACGCCAAGGACGACACGTATGAGCGCATCGCCCGCGTGCATCGCGACTACACGACGTCGCGTGTGCTCACGACCGAATTCATCGATGGCATCCCGCTCATCGAGATCATGATCGCGAAGCGCGACGGGGACGACGCATATCTGGCCGCGCTTGCCGCGGCCGGCCACGACCTGGACCGGATCGTTCGGCATCTCGACTGGAACATGCTCAACCAGGTCTACGTGTTCGGCTACTTCCACGCCGACCTGCACCCGGCCAACCTGTTCGTGCTGGCCGACGATGCCATCGGCTACGTGGACTTCGGGATCGTCGGCCAGCTCCCCGATAGCGTCCGCGAGTCGCTCACGCGCTACAGCTGGTTGCTCTTCCGCGGTGAGGTCGAGGCCGCCGTCCGCGAATTGATGCGCTGGCTGGCACCGACCGCGGCGACCGACGCAGACGAGGCACGACGCCGGCTGATCCGCCTCCACCAGGCGTTCCTGTACGACACCGTCGCCGAGCACTCGCGGGCGACGACCGGCGCTCCCGGTCCCGCGTTGCGCCCGACCGAGAACCCGTATTCGAAGCTGGCCGTGGACATCCTCGAGACCGTCCGGGTGCAGGCCCTCCACCTCTCGCCAAGCATCGTCTCCTATCTCAAGATGCTGGTCACGCTCGGGACGCTGCGCCACCAGCTGGCGGTCGAATACGACCTGCCGTCGAACGTCCGCAACTTCATCCGGCGCCTCGCGCGTCAGCAGTCGCTCTCGCTGCTGGACCCGCGGCGGACGTTCGACCGCCTCTACGCGGCGTCTGGTCGGATGCAGCGCGCGCTCGACTTCGTCGACTTCCTTGAGGCGCAACAGCCGGTCATCCTCGAGGCCGAGGCGTCGCTGTTCGGGTTCCGGCGCAAGATGCAGTCCGCGCGGCGGGGACTGATCCGGCTCGGGCTGTCGGTCCTCGTGGTCGGGGCGGCGCTCTATGTCGTCCTTGCCTATCCCGACGACACCCGACGGTTCCTGCCTGAGGGCATGGACTATTCGTGGGTGCACGTCGGACTGCTGGTCGTGCTCGTTTACCTCCTGCTGACCCTCTTCCGCAACGTCCGTAGGCTGGGGCGCGAGGACTAGTAGCATGCTTCAGTCGGGCGCCGGTCCTCGGGCGCATGCGGACGGGAGATCGACGTGACGGACATGGATACGGCCGCTGGCGAGGGCCTTCGACGCCGTCGCACGGGCGGCCGGGCCGGCCACGAGCGCCACCTGCTGCCCCAGCAGCGGCCGTGGGCGCAGCCGCGGATGCACTACGCGCCGACGGAGGTCATTTCCGCCGACGAGCTCGAATCGATCCATGTCGCGTCGCTGCGCGTGCTGTCCGAGATCGGCATGGACTTCCTCGACGCCGACGCCCGCGAGGTGCTCAAGGCGGCCGGAGCGCACACCGACCCCGACACGCAGCGCGTCCGCTTCGACCCGGACATGGTCACCGAGGCGATCAAGACGGCTCCGTCGTCGTTCACGCTCCACGCCCGCAACCCCGAGCGCGACGTTCAGCTCGGTGGCAACTGGATGGCGTTCGGGACCGTCGGCAGCCCGCCCAACGTCGCGGACCTCGACCGCGGGCGGCGCACCGGCAACCGAGAGGACTACCAGAACCTGCTGCGGCTCGCCCAGCTCCTGAACTCGATCCACTTCCTGTCGGGCTATCCGGTCGAGCCGGTCGATGTGCATCACGGCGTCCGGCACCTGCATGCGACACACGACGCCCTTACGCTCATGGACAAGGCGATCCACTGCTACAGCCTGGGCCGGCAGCGCAACGTCGACTGCCTCGAGATGGTCCGCATCGTGCGCGGCGTGGATGACGCCACGCTCGAGCGCGAGCCATCGATCTTCACGGTCGTGAACTCGAGCTCGCCGCTGCGCCTCGACGCCCCAATGTTGCAGGGGATCATGGAGTTCGCGCGGCGCGGCCAGATCGTGTGCATCACGCCGTTCACGCTGGCCGGGGCGATGGCGCCCGTGACGCTCGCGGGCGCCCTGTCGGAGCAGAACGCCGAGGCCCTGGCGGGCATGGTTCTCACCCAGGTGGTGCGGCCGGGGGCGCCGGTGATCTACGGCGGCTTCACCTCGAACGTCGACATGCAGTCCGGCGCGCCGGCGTTCGGGACGCCCGAGTACATGCGGACCGCGATGATCGGCGGCCAGCTTGCCCGTCGTTACGGCGTGCCGTATCGATCGTCGAACGTGTCGGCGGCCAATGCGCTCGATGCCCAGGCGGCATACGAGTCGGTCTTCTCGCTGTGGGGCGCGATCATGGGCGGGGTCAACCTGCTGATGCACGGTGCAGGCTGGATGGAAGGCGGCCTGCACGCCAGCTACGAGAAGATGATCCTGGACGCCGAACTGCTGGGGATGGTCGAGGCATTCCTGGACCCGGTGGTCGTGGACGCGGACACGCTGGGCTTCGATGCGATCGAGGGGGTCGGGCCGGGCGGCCACTTCTTCGGCGCCGAGCACACGCAGTCTCGCTACAAGGCCGCGTTCCACCGGCCGATGCTCAGCGACTGGCGCAACTACGAGACGTGGGAGGAGGCCGGCTCGCCGGAGCTGCCGTCGAAGGCGAACCGCATCTGGAAGGAGCTGCTGGCCTCGTACGAGCCGCCGCCGATGGATCCCGCCGTTGCCGAAGAGCTCCAGGCATTCGTCGACCGGCGCGTCGCCGAGGGCGGCGTCCCCACCGACTACTGAGAGGAATTCTTCCGTTGAAGAACGAAACGCAGGTCGTCGTCATCGGTGGCGGCGTCGTCGGTGCCAGCGTGCTGTACCACCTCACGAAGGCCGGCTGGACCGACGTCATGCTGCTGGAGCGGCGCGAGCTGACGGCGGGCTCCACCTGGCACGCGGCGGGCGGGATGCACACGCTCAACGGCGACCCGAACGTGGCCCGCCTGCAGCAGTACACGATCCAGCTGTACGAGGAGATCGAGCGGGTCTCCGGCCAGGATTGCTCCATCCACCTGCCGGGCGGGCTGATGCTCGCCGACACCGAGGTCCGGATGGACTTCCTGCGCATGGCCGTTGCCCGTGGCCGCTATCTCGGGATGGACCTCGACCTCATCACCCCGAACGAGGCGGCCGAGATCTTCCCGCTGATGGATCCGCAGTACTTCGTCGGGGCGCTGTACGACCCGGTCGAAGGCCACGTGGACCCGACCGGTGTGACGCGGGCCTACGTGAAGTGCGCCCAGATGGCTGGCGCGGAGGTCCACCAGCACACGCCGGTGGTCGGGCTGGAGCAGCGTGCGGATGGCACCTGGGACGTCCGCGTCGAGAGCGGCGACACGATCCACGCCGAGCACGTCGTCAACGCCGGCGGGCTGTGGGCGCGCGAGGTCGGCCGGATGGTCGGTCTGGAGCTGCCGGTCCTTGCGATGGAGCACATGTACCTGCTGACCCAGGACATGCCCGAGGTCGCCGCCCAGGTCGCGAAGACCGGTCACGAGATGCCGATGGCGCTCGACTTCGCCGGCGAGATCTACATCCGCCAGGAGGGTGGCGCGATGCTCCTTGGCACGTACGAGCAAGCGTGCGTGCCGTGGTCGCCGCGCGAGACGCCGTGGGACTTCGGGTCGCAGCTGCTCAAGCCGGACCTCGACCGCATCACGCCCGAGCTGTCGGTCGCGTTCAAGCACTACCCGGCGATGGGCACGACCGGCATCAAGCGGGTCGTGAACGGGCCCTTCACCTTCTCGCCGGACGGCAACCCGCTGGTCGGGCCGATCCGCGGGTTGCGCGGCTACTGGGTGGCCTGCGGCGTCATGGCCGGGCTGTCGCAGGGTGGTGGCGTGGGCCTCGCCCTCGCGACGTGGATGACCGCCGGGGATCATGGCGATTCCGGGATGGATATCTGGGCGATGGACGTCGCTCGCTACGGCGACTACGCGACGCTGGCCTACACGAACGCCAAGGTCCAGGAGAACTACCGGCGCCGCTTCCGGATCACGTTCCCGAACGAGGAGCTGCCCGACGCCCGACCCCTGCTCACGACGCCCATCCGCGACCGACTGACCGACGCGAACGCGGTCTGGGGCGCGACGTTCGGGCTCGAGCACGCGCTGTGGTTCCAGCGCGAGGGCCTCGAGCCGAAGGAGGACGTGACGTTCCGCCGCTCGAACGCGTGGGAGTGCGTGGCCGAGGAGGTCGCCGCGGTCCGCGAACGCGTCGGGATGACCGAGATCTCCAACTACGCCAAGTACCGGGTCACGGGTTCCGGGGCCGAGGCGTGGCTGTCGTCGTTGCTCACCGCGCGGATGCCGGCGCCGGGCCGCATCACGTTGACCGCGATGCTGAACGACGCGGGGCGGATCGTCGGCGAGTTCACGGTCGCGCGCGCCACCGAGGCGGAGGAGTTCTTCCTGTTCGGCTCGCTGCCCGCGGAGGTCCATCACTCGCGCTGGTTCCGGCACCACCTGCCGGCCGACGGGTCGGTGCGGTTCGAGGTGCTGGGCCTGGGGCTGACGGGGCTGTCAGTGGCCGGGCCACGTTCGCGCGACGTCCTGGCGGCGGTCGCCCCGGACCTCGACCTCTCGACCGAGGCCTTCCCGTTCATGACGTTCCGGCAGGTGGACCTCGGGATGATCCCGATGCACCTCGCGCGGATCAACTACGCGGGCGATCTCGGCTACGAGCTGTGGGTCGCGCCCGAGTACCAGCGCGCGCTGTTCGACCGGATCGTGGCAGCCGGCGAGCCGCACGGCCTGCGGCTGTTCGGGATGCGTGCCCTGATGTCGCTGCGCCTCGAGAAGAGCTACGGGACGTGGTTCCGCGAGTACCGGCCGATCTACACGCCGGCCGAGGGCGGGATCACTCGCTACCTCAAGCTCGATCACGAGTTCATCGGCCGGGCGGCGCACGAGGCCGAGCTGGCAGCGGCCGGCCCGAAACGGCGGCTCGTCGCGTTCGTTGTGGAGCCGGATCCGGACGACCCGGCCGACGTCATCGGGGACGAGCCGGTGTGGCACGACGGGAAGGTCGTCGGCTGGATCACATCCGGCGGCTACGGGCATCACGTGAAGGAATCGATCGCACTGGGCTATGTGCCGACGGAGCTCTCGACACCCGATGGCCCGGGCGGCAGCGGCTTCGAGATCGAGATCATCGGCCGTCGGCTGCCCGCTCGACTGCAGCCCGAGCCGCTATTCGATCCCGCCGGTGCCCGGATGCGCCAGTGACCGATCGACCGGCGGCGGCCATCGATGGCGGGCGGGTCGTGGTCGATGGGCGACCGATCGATTTCCAGCCCGGCGATTCCATCGCGGTCGCGATGCTCCGAGACGGTCTGTCGCCGGGTCGTGGCGGGACCCTGTGCCTCGCCGGCGACTGCGGGAACTGCCTCGCGACGGTCGATGGCGTCGCATACGTCCGAACCTGCCAGACGCCGGCCCGACCGGGCCTGTCGGTCGTGGCGCATCCGACCGACGGGCTCCCGGGACTGCCGGTCGTTCGGGCCACGGCCGCCTCGTCCACGCCGCTCGCACGCCGGATCGAGGTCGCGCGCCGCGACGTCGACGTCGCGATCGTGGGCGGGGGATCGGCCGGACGCGAGGCGGCGGAGACTGCGGAAGCGGGCGGGCAAGACGGTGCTCGTGCTGGATGCGGCCGCGGGCGACGAGGTCGTGGCGATCTACGCCGGCCCGATGCTCGTCGTGCGCACACGGGCGGGGATGCTCCACGTCCACGCCCACGAGATCGTGGTCGCGACCGGGGCGGCCGAGATCCACCCGGTCGTGCCCGGGAGCGAGTTGCGCGGCCTGCTGACGGCGCGCGCCGCGGAGCAGCTGCACGCGGCGGGCGTGGCGCTCGGGGAGGCCGTTGCGATCGGGACGCCGCCGGAGGGGGTAGCCGCGACGCCGGTATCGGGGCGGCTGGTGCGCTTCGAGGGCGAGGCGGGTCGGGTCAACGCGGTCGTGACCGTCGACGAGACGACCGGCGCCGAGACGACGATGCCGGCCGACACCGTGATCCTCGGCCTGGGCCGCGCTCCTCGGGACCTGCTGGCCCGGATGGCCGGCGAGGTGCCACTGTCCGTGGTCGGTGCTGCGGCGGAGGAAGCGCCCCTCCCGCCGCCGCCGACCGAGGGCGTGGTCTGCCCGTGCATGGGCACGACCGTCGCGGACCTCGAGGCCGCCTGGGACAAGGGCTTCCAGGAGCTCGAGCTGCTCAAGCGCTCCAGCCAGGCGTGCCTCGGCACCTGTCAGGGCGGCGCCTGCTTGCCCCACGTCCGATCGTGGATCGCGGCCCGGGCGGGGGAGGTACCCGCGCCGTTCACGGCCCGTCCGGCGTCCCGCCAGATCACGCTCGGCGAGGCGGCCGCGGACGCCTACGTCGACGCGTTCCGCAGGACGCCGCTCCACGACGAGCATCTCGCCCTCGGGGCGCGGATGGACCGGTTCGGGAACTGGTGGCGGCCGTGGCACTACGGCGACGCCGTCGCCGAGTACTGGGCGGTCCGCGAAGGGGTGTCGCTGGGCGACGTGAGCACGCTCGGCAAGCTGGTCGTGTCGGGACCGGACGTCGTCGAGGCCCTGGAGCGGCTCTATCCGTGCCACGTCGCGGACATCAAGCCCGGTCGTTCGCGCTACGCGCTGCTGCTCAACGAGCGCGGCCACGTCATGGACGACGGGATGATCCTGCGCGAGTCGGAGACGCGGTTCGTGCTGTCGCTTCACGTCCGGCGGCGCGGCCAATGCCGAGATGTGGGTCCGCGACTGGATCGAGACGTGGGGCCTCCGCGTCCACGTCCTGGACCGCACGATGTCCCTCGCCGCGATCAACGTCACGGGGCCGCTCGCCGGGGAGCTCCTGCAGCGTGCCGGCCTCGCCGACCCGCCCCGGTTCCTGGGCCACGTCCACGCCGACATCGCGAGCGTGCCGTGCCACGTCATGCGCCTCAGCTTCACCGGCGAGGCCGCCTTCGAGCTCCATCACCCGGTCGACCGCTCCGTCGAGCTGTGGCGCGCGCTGATGGACCTCGGCGCCGATCTCGGCATCCGGCCGCACGGCCTGCAGGCGCTGTTCGGGCTGCGGCTCGAGAAGGGCCACGTCATCGTCGGCATGGACACGGAGCTCGACACGACGCCGCGCCGGATCGGGATGGACTGGGCGGTCCGGATGGAGAAGCCGGCGTTCATCGGCCGGGCGTCCCTCGAGCGGACCGCGAAGCTCGACGACCATCGCCGCTGGATGGGCTTCACGATGGACGGCGCCGCTCCGACCGAGGGCTCGCCGATCTGGGCGGATGGCGAGATCGTCGGCAACGTGACGGGGAGCTGGACCTCCCCGCTGCTCGGCAAGGCGCTGATCCTCGGCTGGCAACGACGCACGCCGTTCCGCGACCGCGTCGAGATCGACGGCCGCGAGGCGGTCGTCAGCCCAACCCCGTTCTACGACCCGGAGGGCCATCGTGCCCGAGCTTGAGCGGCTGCGCGGCATCCGCGTCGTCGCGGAAGCCGCGTCCGTGGACCGCGCGACCTGGCACGGCGACGACGTGACCGTCCTTCGGTTCGCCCCGGACGATGCCTTCGGGCTCGGCGCCCGGACGGTCGATGTCGACGACCCGCACGCGATCGTCGAGGACGAGCCGGGCTTCGTCGGCGCGTGGCTCGACCCGGCCGAGATCGAGCCGCACACGGAGTGGCCGCTTCCGACCGAGCGACCGGCGCTCGCCCAGGGCTCGATCGCCGGTGTGCCGGCCAAGCTCTGGCTCCCGGCCGACGGCGATGCGCTGATCCTGACCGCAGCGCCCTACGCCCACGATCTTGAAAGACGTCTCGGGTGGCGGTCGTGAGCGAGTACACCGACACGCTCCTGCCGATCCGCTGGCCGGACGAGCGCCGCTCGTCGTATGACGTCGTGATCGTCGGCGGCGGCGGCCACGGCCTTTCGACGGCGTACCACCTCGCGACACGCCACGGCATCACGAACGTCGCCGTTCTGGAGGCCGACTACATCGCGTCCGGCAACACCGGCCGCAACACCACGATCATCCGCGCCAACTACGGCATCCCCGAGGCGATCCGCTTCTACCAGCACTCCCTCGAGCTGTACCAGGCGCTCGAGGAGGAGACCGGCGCAGCGATCCTCCACCAGACCAAGGGGATCGTCTGGCTCGCCCACACGGAGATGGCGATGCGCACCGAGCGCGCCCGCTGCCTCATGAACACGGCGAACGGCGCGCAGACGTTCATGCGCACCCCGGCCGAGCTCAAGGAGCTGATCCCGGAGCTGGACCTGACCGGTGGCGGCCGCTATCCGGTCCTGGGTGGCTCCCACCACGTCGAGGGCGCCACTGCCCGACATGACCGCGTCGCCTGGGCGTACGCCTCGGGCGCTTCGCAGCGCGGTGTCGACATCTTCCAGCACACGCCGGTCACCGGCCTGATCCGCGACGGCGACCGCATCACCGGCGTCGAGACGGCGGACGGGCCGATCGCTGCCGGCACGGTCCTCTCCGCGGTCGGCGGACGCGTCACCGCGATGGCCGCGCATGCCGGCGTCCGCCTGCCGGTCCGCACGCACCCGCTCCACGCCTTCGTGACGAACGACTACGCCCAGGGCTTCTCGCCGATCGTCGCCAGCACCGAGCTCATGTGCTACGTCTCGCAGACCGAGCGCGGCCAGATGCTGATCGGCGCGGAGTTCGACAGCCAGCCCTCGTATTCCCGCCAGTCGTCCTTCGCGGCGCTGCGCTCCTATTCCTACAAGATCACGCGGCTCCTGCCGTTCCTGCGCGACCTGCGCATCCTGCGGACGTGGGCTGGGATCTGCGATATCTCGGCCGACTTCTCGCCGATCATGGGCTTCACGGGCGTCGACGGGTTCCTCGTGACGACGGGCTGGGGCACGTGGGGCTTCAAGGCCATCCCGGCCGGCGGCGAGGCGATGGCCGAGCTGATCGCCACGGGTCGGCCGCCGGCCCTCATCGCCCCGTTCGCGCTCGATCGATTCCGACGTGACCACGTCCTGGCCGACCAGGGCTCGGCGGGGACGCGCTGATGCTCTGGCTCGACTGCCCGCGCTGCGGGCGACGACCGCTCGACGAGTTCACGTTCGGTGGCGAGCGCCGGGCTGTGCCCGCGTCGATCACCGACGCCGACGAGCGCGACTTCGACGAGGTCTGGGTGTTCGAGAATCCCGACGGCATCACGACCGAGCGCTGGTTCCACACCGCGGGCTGCCGGCGCTGGCTGACGGTGCGCCGCGACACGGCGATCGATCAGGTCGTCGAGATCCGGTCGTGACCCATCTCGCCGACCGCCAGATCGAGATCGTCCTGCGCAACAAGGTCTACTTCGGCGTCGGTGCGATCGCGCGGCTCCCCGAGGTCGTCGCCGCGGCCGGTGGCTCGCGGGCTTTCGTCGTCACCGATCCGGGTGTGCGCGCCTCGGGCGTGGTCGATCGAGCGCTGGCCGCCCTGACCGAGGCCGGCGTGGCGCACGCGGTCTTCGACGAGGTCGAGCCGAACCCGGCGGCTTCAACGGTTGAACGCGGCGCGACGGCGCTACGGGACTTCGGCCTCGAGGGCACCGTGGTCGTGCCGATCGGCGGCGGCTCCTCGATGGACACCGCCAAGGCGCTCGACCTTCGCGCCGCGAACGAGCCGCTCACCGTGTGGGAGCTCGAGTACGACGGCGCGTCGCTGACACCCGGGCGTCCGGTCGTGGCGGTCCCGACGACCGCGGGCACCGGAGCCGAGACGAATTCGTTCGGGGTCATCACCGACGAGGTGGTCGGCCGCAAGGGCTACATCGGCCATCCGTCGCTGCTCCCCGTCGCGACGATCCTGGATCCGGCCCTGACCGTCGGGCTGCCACCGGCCGCGACCGCCGCCACCGGCATCGACGCCATGACCCACTCGCTCGAATCACTGCTGTCGGCCAATCCGAACCCGTTCGCGGAGTCGACGGCGCTGGGCGTGATCCCGACCGTGGCGGAGTGGCTGCCACGGGCCGTTTCCGACGGCACCGCCCTCGAGGCACGCTCGCAGATGCTCCTCGCATCGCACCTCGCGGGCGTGGGCCAGGCGAGTGGCACGGGCGTGGGCCTCGTGCATGCCCTGGGCCACGCACTCGGGACGCGGGGGCAGCTGCCGCACGGGACGGCCCTGGCCGTGATCCTGCCCGAGGTGCTCGACTTCTACCGCGGCATCCGCGACCGCGAGCTGGCGCTCGTCGGCGTCGCGCTCAAGGTCGCGTCGCCGACGGAGGACGAGGCGACGGCCGCGGGCGTCGCCATCGGGGCGATCCGCCGTCTGTGCGAGGCGGTCGGCCAGCGCCCGACGTTGCGGAGCCTCGGGTTCGACGAGCGCGTGCTGGACATCATCGCCGAGGACGCGATCGCCGACGCCGCGATCCGCAACTCGCCGCGACTCCCGACGCCCGCCGAGGCTCGCTCGATCCTGGCGTCCGTGCTCGACTGAGCATCGGCGCGAGGGCCTCGGTCGCTCGGTGCGCTCGGATCGTCGCGGATCGCGACTGGGATTCGGCACGCGCTCGACCTCCGCTAGCGCCACCGCGGTCATCGGCGCGGTCCGCACGTGACGTCACGGTGATCGGCGTCGAGCCCTCGCCGCGCGCCGGGAAGTCGCCATCGACGGCGACCTCGCGCGACTGAATCCACGCTGCCGCTCGCAGCTCGAACAGCGATGGGTAGAAGACGCGCGCCAGCCGCCCGCGGACGCCGTCCGACAAGGTGCCCGTCGCCGAGGGTCGGGCCGCCGCGCCGTCCGGATCGCGCTAGCCCGCGGTCGATGAGCGGCTTGACCTCGCCGATGAAGCGCTCGAACGTCTCGACGTCGTACGGGCGCCGGCTGCTCCGAGATGACCGTCCGGAAGCCGAGGTCGACGTAGGGCCGAAGGCGATCGGCGATCTGCTCGGGCGACCCGTTCCAGAACGTGTTGTCGTCCTCGACGTCGGCCATCGGCGTCCGGTTGTGCTCCATCGCCGCCTTCCAGACGCGGTCGGCCTCGGCCTCCGAGTCGCGGATGGTGAGCTTCACGCCGAGCGTGAATTCGATCTCGCCGATGTCCCGCCCGACCGCGTCGCAATGCCCTCGGAGGACCTCGACCTTGTGGGCCATGACCTCCGGCGTGCCCATCGCGTTCCACATGTCGGCGTACTTCGCGACGGTGCGCAGCGTCTTCTTCTCGCCGCTGCCACCGATCATGATCGGCAGGCGCTTCTGGATCGGGCAGCGGCTGGTGGCGCAGGTCGTTGAAGGCGTAGTGGCCGCCCGGCCTCCGAGGTCGCCGATCCGCCGTCCAGGACGGTGCGCATCGCGCCGACCGCCTCGTCCAGCCAATCGAGTCGCTGGCCGACGCTCGCCCCGAAGTCGATGCCGTGGGCCTCGTGCTCCAGCTCGAACCAGGCGCCGCCGATGCCGAGGATCGCGCGGCCGTCGCTGATGTGGTCGAGGGTCTCGGCCATCTTGGCCGTGAGGCCGGGATTGCGGAACGTGTTCGCGCCCGACGAGCAGGCCCAGGCGGGTCTGGTCGGTGGCCATCGCCCAGGCCGCGAGCGAGGTCCAGCCCTCGAAGATGGGCTGATACGGGTCACCGAAGATGCCGTACAGGTGGTCCCAGGTCCAGAGGTGGTCGTAGCCCAGCCGGTCGACCCGCTTCGCCGCATCGAGTGTCTCCGGCCAGGTCGCCGCCTGGCTCCACAGCAGGATGCCGGTCTTGAGGTCGGTCATGGTCGGGCGCCTCCGGAAGGACTCGTGGGGACGCCAAGTCTAGGACAAGGGCCTTTCACGAGTGCGCCCACGTGGATGTCCCAGCGTCACGAACCGTCTGCCGGCGGGTCCGCGGTCTCGCGATCCAGGAGGGTCATCGTCACGCCCGCGCCGGCGAGGTCGATCCCATCGCCACGGAGCGTGACATCGAGCTCCCCCGCGAGCCAGTCGATGAGCCAGTCGTCCTGAGCGAACCGATCGTCGGGACAGCCCATCTCGGTCATCTGTTCGATCCTGACGCGGAGCGTGGTGCCGTCGAGCGACCAGGTGCCGCCCATCGAGTTGCAACCGGCGCTGGCCCCGACGGTGCCATCCGCCTTGAATACGAGGCGGACGCGGGTGTCCGGCACGAGGTCGCGGCCCTGGACAGCCGTCGACCAGAGTTCGCGGCCGGCGAGGCCTTCAGTGAGGGGTGTGGTGGCGGCCGCCGCGCCACACGCGGTGACGACGGCAACGGCAATGGCCAGGAGTGTCAGATGTCGCATGGCGCAGGGACGGCGGCGACGACCTCCCGGTTTCGACTTCGGCGCGGCTTCGTTGCCCGTCCGCAACCCTACGCCCGATCCAGCTCCCGGTCGATCGCCCGGAGGATGAACCGCGCCGCCTCGGCGCTCTTGCCGCCGAGCTTCTCGCCCTCGTCCTGCTCCAGGGCACGCATCAGGTCGCCCAGGAACAGGTCCATCGACGGCGTGCGTTCCAGCGAGCCGTCGGCGAAGGCCGCCTCCAGCCGCGCCACCGCGGCCCGAGCGTTGTCGACGCTGTGGCCCTTGGCGACGATCAGCTCGCGGACGTCGGACCGGGCGGCGTCCGCGGCCGCGCCGGAGCTCGTCATCGCAGCTTGCGCATCGTGCGCCGCAGCAGCCGGGTCGTCGTCGAGCCCGCGGCACCCCCGTCGTCGTCGCTCCGCGGGACCTCCCCGTCACGCCCCTGGGACTCCAGCGCCTCGGCGTCGAGCAGCGCGCGCTCGCCCTCCGTCTCGGCGTTCTCGACGCGCAGCCGGCGCCAGTCCGACTCGAGCACGCTCATCGCGATCTCGTCCCACCAGCGGCCGTCCCGGAAGATCGACTCGCGCGACCGCCCTTCCACGACGAACCCGCAGCGCTTGTAGGTCCGGATCGCTCGCTCGTTGAACTCGAACACGAACAGCGCGATCCGATGCAGCCCGAGCGTCCCGAAGGCATGGTCGAGCATGAGCCGGGTCGCCTCCGTGCCGTAGCCCTGCCCCCACGCGTCCTTCTCGCCGATCGTGATGTGGTAGAGCGCCGAGCCGTTCTCACCATCGAGCTGGCTGAAGGCGCAGGTCCCCACGAGGCGCTCACCGGCGCGTTCGTGGATCGCCATCGCCATCGCGTCGGGGCCGACGACCCGCGCGGCGAAGAAGCGCTCGATCTCGTCGGCGCGCATCGGCGCTTCCTGGTAGCGCGCCAGGCGTGCGATCTCCGGGTCCGCGTACCACTTGCGGAACCACGCCACGTTCTCCGGGACGTGTCGGCGCAGGACGATCCGGGAACCGGTCAGGACCTCTGGGAACCACGTTCGCGGCGGCATCGCCGGAACCGTATACCATCGCCGCCATGCGCCGCTGGAGCGACCTGGCCGAGCGCGTGGCGGCAACCACCCGGACCTCCGAGAAGACCGCCCTCCTGGCCGACTACCTGCGCAGCCTCACGCCCGACGAGCTCCCGATCGCGGCCGTCTTCCTTACGGGCCGGCCGTTCCCGGAGGCGGACCAGCGGTCGGCGGGCCTCGGCTGGTCGGCGATCATGACTGCGATCGGGAACGTGGCGTCCATCACGCGGGGGGACCTGGGCGAGGCATACGACCGCCATTCCGACCTCAGCAAGGCCGTCGAGGACGTCCTCATTGGCGCGGGCCACGCACCCCCGCCGGAGACATCACCGACCCTCCCCGAGGTGGCGGCCACGTTCGCGGCGGTCGAGACCGCGTCCGGCCCGGCCGCCAAGGCAAAGCTGCTCAGTGACCTCCTCGCCCGAAGCGATCCGGCCACGGCCAAGGGCATCGTCAAGGTGCTCGGCCGGGAGCTCCGGATCGGCCTTCGCGAGGGCCTCGTCGAAGCGGCGATCGCGAAGGCCTTCGACCGTCCGCTCGATGCCGTCAAGTGGGCGGGCATGCTGACCGGCGACGTCGGACGGCTCGCCGAGCTGGCCCGCGACGACCAGCTCGACGACGCCGAGCTCGCGCTCTTCCATCCGCTGAAGTTCATGCTCGCCTCCCCGGCGGAAGACGCGACCGAGATCCTGACGAGGCTCGGCCCGGAGGTCTGGGTCGAGGACAAGTACGACGGCATCCGGGCGCAGCTCCACAAGCGCGGGACCGACGTGCGCCTCTACTCGCGCGACCTCAACGACGTCAGCACGCAGTTCCCCGAGGTCGTCGAGGCCGCCCGTCCGCTCCGTTGGACCGGGGTCATCGATGGCGAGATCCTCGCCTGGAAGGACGGCCTCGTCCTGCCGTTCCAGAGCCTGCAGGCACGGCTCGGGCGGAAGTCACCGTCGGACGCGATCCGCGCGGAGGTCCCGGTCATCTTCGTCGCGTTCGACCTGCTCGCCCTCGGCCCGGGCGACGACCCCAACGGCGATTCCACGGTCGAGCCGCTGCTCCGCGAGCCGCTCCGCGAACGCCGCCTGCGCCTCGACGCGATCGACTTGCCGCTGGCCGACGCCGGCGGACGCTTCATCCGCTCGCACCTCGGCGTCGCGATCGACGTCGATGCGCTCGAGGTCGCGTTCGCCGATTCGCGGGCGCGGCGGAACGAGGGGCTCATGGTCAAGGATCCGACGAGCATCTACTCGCCGGGCCGCCGCGGTCTCGGCTGGCTGAAGATGAAGAAGGCGCTCGCGACCATCGATTGCGTGGTCGTCGGCGTCGAGGTCGGGCACGGCAAGCGGCACGGCGTCCTGAGCGACTACACGTTCGCGGTCCGGGACACGGCGACCGGCAAGCTCGTGAACATCGGGAAGGCCTACAGCGGCCTGACCGACGCCGAGATCGCCGAGATGACGAAATGGTTCGAGGCCCACACGATCGCCACGTACGGGCGCTACCGGCAGGTCGAACCGACGGTGGTCGTGGAGATCGCGTTCGACGTGATCGTCCGCAGCAAGCGCCACGGGTCGGGCTTCAGCCTGCGCTTCCCGCGGATCGCGGCGCTGCGCCCGGACAAGTCGGTCGATGAGATCGACACGGTCGACACGGTCACGGCCCTGTACGAGGGCCTCCAGCATGGCTCGGAGCTGCTGGTGACCGCAGGCGCCAGGACGGTGCCGCCGGCGACGGGATGACCTTCCCGTGGCACGCCTAGTCCGCGTATCCTTCGGCGATGTTCGACGGCGTCGCGGGTGATCCGCCCGTAACCACCCTCACCCTCTATACGGACGCGTTCATCGTCCGTGGCACGATCCTGACCCGCCAGCGGCGCGTCAGCGACATCCTGAATCTCGCCGAGGATCGGTTCATCGTGCTCAGCGACGTGACGACCGACGAGTTCGGGACGCGCGGCGAGACGCTCCGGGCCGATTTCGCCCAGATCAACCTCAATGCGGTCCTCTTCGCCGTCGCCGACACGAAGCTGGACACGCCACCGGAGCTCCGGACCCCCAAGGTCGCGGAGCAGGCGCTGATCTCCGTGCCGCCATTCAAGGTGACCGGGAGCATCTACCTCATGCCCGGGCACAACCTGCGCGAGGCGCTGGCGGAGCTGACCGGCAAGTTCGTGCCGGTCACCACGGCGACGTACTGGTCCGATGTCCTCGGCGAGGCCCGCCAGACCGCCGAGCTCGTGGCCGTGAACCACGAACGAGCCCAGATCCTGGCGCCGCTCGTGATCGTCGACCCGTGGGCCGATCTCGAGGCCCCGGCGCCGGGAGCGACGGCCACGACCCCGCCCGGCGCGTCCGGCGCGCCCGCCGAGGCCCGCCGGAGATCCCGCCTGGCCCGAGACGGATGTCCCGCCGGCACCGCGGCCGCCCTCGGAGCCGATCGGCTAGACCAGCGAGGCCGCTGAACGCGGGCCTCGTCGACCCCGCCCTGCCTTACCGGTCGACCGGCAGGTCCAGGCGGTTCCCCCATTCGGCCCAGCCGCCGTCGTACACGGCGACGTCGTCGTGGCCGAGCAGCATCAGCACGAAGGCCAGCTTCGCCGCAGCGACCCCGGACCCGTCGTAGGCCACCATCCGGCGGCCGCGACTGACGTTCGCGGCATGGAGGAGGCTGCGGAGTTCGTCGCCGCTCCGGAGCCGTTGGCTCCCGGACTCATGCATGTTGCCGACCGGCACGTTCACGGCGCCCGGGATGTGCCCGAGCCGGCGCGTATTGCCCTCGAAGCCGCGATACTCGGCGGGCGCGCGCGCGTCGAGCAGAGCCACGCTCGGGGCGCCGAGCATCGCGCGGACATCCGAGGTCGTGAGGTGCATCCGGTTCGGCCCGCGCGGCGTGAACGGGCCCGGGGGTAGCTCGATCCCATCGGTCAGGCCACGCGAGACGGGGCGATTCTCCGCCTCCCAGGCCGGGAACCCGCCGTCGAGGATGCGCACCTGCTCGAGCCCGTAGGCCTGGAGCGACCACCACACACGGGCGGCGTACAGCCCCTGCGTGTCGTCGTAGATGACGACCGTGGTGCCGTCACCGATGCCCGCTCGCGTCGCGACCTCCGCGATCCGGTCCGGCGTGGCCAGCCGGATGGCGTCGGAATCCTCGGCGTCGTCGACGAGATCGACGCGCCAGTCGATGTATCGAGCGCCGGGGATCTGGCCGGCGCGGTAGACCTGCACCCCGGTCCCGTCCGGTCGCCAGCGGGCATCCAGCAGCCGCACGCCCTGCCGGCCCAGATTCTCGGTCAGCCACTCGGTGGTGGCGACGAGCTCAGGACGGGCGAGGCCGGACATCGTCGGTATCATACGGCCGTGGTCGCCCCGTTCCCGCCCGACGCGGACCGCCTGGCCGCGGTCCGGGCGGCCCTCCCAGCCCTCGAAGCCGGCATCTACCTGAACACGGGTTCCGTCGGACCGCTCCCCGCCGAGACGGCGGCCGCCATGAACGAGATCTCGACGTACGAGCTCACGACGGGACGCGCCCACCCCGACTACTGGCTCGACACGCTCCAGCGCATGGCCGAGGCCCGCGCCGCGGTCGCCGCGGTGCTGGTGGCCGATGCGGCGGACATCGCCCTGACCCACTCGTCCACGGATGGCATGAACATCGGCGCGTGGTCGATCGACTGGAAGGCCGGCGATCGCGCGGTCACGACCCGCCTCGAGCATCCCGGCGGCACGGGCGCGCTCCACAACCTGCGCGAACGCCTCGGGATCGAGATCACATTCGTCGATGTCGGCGCCGCGGCCGATCCGGACGCGGTGCTGGCCGCCTTCGACGCGGCGATCGACGAGCGGACCCGGCTCGTGGCCATCTCCCATGTCCTCTGGGCGACCGGCGCGGTCCTGCCGATCGCCGGCATCGCGGAGATCGCCCACGCGCGGGGCGCGCTCCTGGTCGTGGACGGGGCCCAGAGCGCCGGCGCGATCCCGATCGAGCTGGCGGCGACGGGCGCCGATGTGTACGCGGTGTCGGCGCAGAAGTGGCTGCTCGGTCCGGAAGGGATGGGCGCCATCGCCGTCGCGCCCGGGGTCCGCGATCGCCTGCTGCCGTCGTTCGGTGGGTACTTCTCCTTCGAGACGGTCGACCCGGCGGGCGCGGCGGTGGGCTGGCCGGACGCGCGGCGCTTCGAGTCGTCGAACTTCCACCGGCCATCGATCGTCGGGATGGCGCGTTCGATCGGGTGGTTGAGCATGTTCGTCGGGCTCGACTGGGTCTACGCGCGTGGTGCATCCATGGCCCGCCTCGCGGCCGACCGGCTGGCCGCCGTCGCCGGGGTCGAGCTCGTGACGCCGCGCGATCACATGGCCACCCTCGTCACGTTCCGGATCGCGGGCTGGCCTGCGGAGGCGGCGCTCGATGAGCTCGGCGCGCGGGTCTTCGCCGTCGCGCGGACCGTGCCGCAGCTCGACGCCCTGCGGATCAGCGTCGGGTTCTTCACGTCGGAAGCGGAGCTCGAACGGTTCATCGAGGCGGTCGCGCTCCTGGCCGCGCACACGCCGGCGACGCTGCCGCCGCGCCGGCGGTTGACGATCCTGGGCGAAGGGTGACGGAGCCATCGGGCGCCGGTGGCGGGCCCGCGAGGCCGGTCGCCGTCCGACACCGTTCGTGGGCGGAGGTCCGCTGGCGCCAGTTCCGTCATGCGCCCACGGCCGGTCGTCCGTGCCGTGCTCTCGAGCCTGATCGTGGCCATCGGGCTCGCGACTGTCGTACGTGGTGTACGACGTGGCGCTCAGCCGGGGCGCCGTCCTCCCGGGCGGCGATCTGCGGGTGCTCGCGCTGGCGGGCTATGCCGTGCTGGTCCTGGTGGTGGGCTCGGTGGTCACGTACCTCGTCGTGCCGCAGCCGACCGGATCCGGCCACGGTTCGCCGGCGGAGCGCCTGGAGTGCGGCCCTCGGATTCTTCGCCGCCGTCCCGATCGCCTGGCTCGTCATGGTCGTGGCCATCCAGGTCGTCCGGCCGCTGCTCGGCTGAGGCCGCCGGCGGACCGCCGCACCGGTGTGGCGTTGACGCACCACCGACGAAATGCCCGCGAGACATATCTGGGCCATTCGTACCATTCCGCGGTACTCTGCGCTGGCTATCATCCGAGATGGAGCCGGATATCCGGCCGCCACCGAACGTCGTTCGAGGTTTCCTGCGTTGTCCATCGATGAGCAGCACGTCGCGTTGCCGAAGCTCTACGGAGCCCCGGCGTATGCGCGGCCGCCCGGCCCGGTCGCCACGGTGGTCCGGCCGTTCGATCCGGACGACCTGCCGATCGACGCCTACATGACCGACGACGAGCGCGACTTCGCGTCGACCCTGCCGGCCCGAGCCTGGGCACCGGGAGGCGCCATCGTCGAGGGTCGCGAGGGCACCCCCGCGCACGACGGTCACGCCCAGCCGCCAGCCGGCCTCCGGCCGCGCGCGCTCAACCTGAAGTCGATCGCCGGGAAGCTGCTCAACGGCGACTGAACCCGCGGATCCAGTGCCCGGGGCTGGGCGCGACCCACATGGGTCCCTGCGAGGAACGTGCGACGCTGCCTACGCGAGCGACGCTGCCTGCCCGAGGGATCCTGGTAGGGGAGGGTGGACTCGAACCACCGACTTCCGAGGTATAAGCTCGGCGCCTCTAACCAACTGGGCTACTCCCCCATCGGTCCGTCAGTCTATGCCTCGGGCCAACGCCGTGGGAGTGGCGCGACGATCAGAGCGCGGCGGCACGATCGGGATTCGAGGATCACCCGGTCAATGCGCGGCGGCGCGGACGAGGTCGAGGACGCGGCTGCGGCGCCCCGGAGTGAGGCCCCGCTGCGCGGGCAGCGCGATGATCCAGGCGGCCAACTGGTCCGGGGTGAGGACCGCACAGGCCGCGGTTCGCGCGATCGCGGGGTCTGGCCCGACCACCGCCGAGTACACCTTCACGAGGTAGTCGTCGTCATTGGTCAGCCAGTGACGGACACGTTCGGCGTCCCTCGTGGCCCGCTCCATGGGGTTCTCCAGCGAGATCCACCCTCGCGCCCCGCGAACCTGCCAGTTGTCGCCTTGGATCCGCGTGATGGCGGCCGGCGGCAGCTCGCGGATCACTGCCGCACCGAACGGCCCGATCACCAGCTCGGACACGCCACGTCCGTCGGCCAGAGTCAGTCCGCTGGCCACCGTGAATTCGTCAGGCAGGCTCTCGAGCTCTTTGAGTGCGATGGACCGGCGCGAGGAGCGGCCCCGAGCGGAGGCAAGATTGCGGGCGAGACGGCTGGCGCCGGCCAGGACGAAGGCCGCGGGCGCGACGAGCGCGACCGCCCAGATCGCGATACCGACGGCGATCTGGATGGGATCGGGTCGACCCGATGGCAGCGCCAGGCCGAGGAAGGGCGTCGCGAAGGCGACGTAGGCGAGAGCGAGCCCGCCGACGATGAACAGGGCGCCGACCACCGTGCCGCTCATCATCGGGACGAGCGTGGACCGCGTCTGCGGGCGGGAAGGGGAGATCACATCCATGGCGTCCATCCTCCCTCGCGTGCGCCCACGGGCTCAATGACCGAACGGGGGTAACGGGTCCGGCCGGTGGGACCATCCGCCACACCGCAATCCACCGCACCGCCCAGCGGACCGCCGCGTCGTGTGGCAAGTCGGCTGGGTCGCACCGGACCCCCGTACCATTGCCCGCCCCCGGGAGCGGCCCCATCCTCGCGAACAGGATGACCCGATCGACCCCCTCCCAGGCTATCCCTGCGCGCACGCGACCCCCGCTCGCCCGCCTCTTTCCCCGGCGCGGGCGTGGGGTGCTTGGCGCCTGGGGCGTCGCGATCGTGCTGGTGCTCGCCATGGTGGCGCCGGCCTCTGCCGCGCCCACTCGCCTTTCCGATCCGTCCGTGTCACCGGGCGCCGGTACGACCCAGACCGCGATCGCGTTTGCCGTCACCTATCGCAATCGCGAGGGATCGGCCGCCGATTGGGTCCGCGTCCGCGTGGCCGGAGCCACGCACGCCATGAGCGCTGGCGGCAGCGATTGGAAGCGCGGCGTGCGCTTCACCTGGTCGGGCAAGCTGCCGGCGGGAACCCATACGGTCACCTTCGTATCGATGGGCCGTGACCGGTTCGACGATACCGCCGCCGGCGGGTCCGTGACGATCACCGTCCCGCCGACCCCGGCACCGACACCTGAGCCCACACCCAAGCCAACGCCCAAGCCGACACCGAAGCCCACGCCGAAGCCGACCCCGAAGCCGACGCCGAGGCTCACGCCGCGGCCGACTGTGGCACCGAGGGCGACGGTGGCACCAAGGGCCACCGTCGACCCCACCGCGCGGCCGGCCGCGACCCCCAAGCCCGCCAGGCCGACGCCGGATCCCGCGTCCACCGCCCAGCCGACACCGACCGCGGCGCCGACCGGCGTCACGATCGTGCCGATCGACACACCGACCGGGCTCGGGCCGGGTGCGACCCCCGCCGCGAGCGCCGATCCCGAAACCTCCGCACCCCCGAGTGATGGCGGCATCGCCTTCGTGCCCCCCGCTGGTGCGCCAGGCGACGGCACCGACGGAACGGGCGGAGACCCCAACACCCGTGGCGGCGGGACGACCGCCACCGGTGGCGCCGACGTGGGTCCGTTCGGCGCGATCGCCTCAGCGATGTCGGCACTCGAGGGAGCCCGGCCGGTCCTGCCGCTCAGCCTCGTCGCGTCGCTGGTGACCACGACCGGAGTCGTGGTGTCCGCCATGGCCTTCGGCATGTTCGGGAAGCGTCGCCGTGATGGCGAAGCCCCCGACTCCGACGACGTCCTCGCCGCCGCGGCGGCCAGTGGCGTCGCGGTCGCCAACGCCTATGGCTTCGCGGACAAGCCGTCGGCCGATGCGGCCGCCGCCGCCCTCCTGCTCGATCCCGAGCTGGCGATGCCCCGCTGGCGTCGACCGTCCTTGCTCGAAGCGCGCCGGGCCGACCCCGTGCGAGATCAAGCGGCTCCCGCACCGCGATTGACCTTCGACCACGGCCTCGTGGGGGCGCTCGATGGGCGAGAGCGTCGCCTGATCGGCTACAACGTCGTCCGATTGCTCGACTCGCCCGACGAGCTCCGCGGCGCGGAGATCGGTTTCCTCGACCAGGGGGACGAGGTCCAGCTGCTCGAGAAGCGCGGCGTCTACTGGCTCGTCCTGTGCCCGGACGGACGCCAGGGCTGGATCCACAAGATGACGCTCGGCGAGGTCGTCGGCGAACCGCCCCAGTCGAGCTCGCCCACCGCCACGATGCCGATCGCGGCCGAGACCTGGACGATGGGCGACGATGTCGACGGTGACGTCCTGACCGCCTACCTCGAGGCTCGCCGCCGCGCCTGACCGCGCTCCGGTTCTCGCCGGAGCACGAGGATGTGCTGGTGGGCGATGTTCGGGACGAACGCCCGCGGATATCCGTACGGCCGCAGCCGCGTCCCGGCCTGGTGCCAGATGAGGTCGCCCTTGGGCACGAGCCCGGCCGCATCCGCTCGCGCTGCCAGATCAGACCCGACGAACTGATAGCGCCCGTCCTGGTAGGCATCGCGGACGATGACGACCGCGTACCTACCCGGGCGCAGGACTCGGACAAGTTCGACGAAGACGGACTCCATCCGCTCCAGGTAGGTGGCGTAGTCGGGCGCGTTGGCCAGGTCTGCCGGGGCGTCGCTGATCATCGCGTAGTCGGTTCGCCGGTTCGCGTGCGTCTCCGCCAGCGGCCCACCCGCCATCGTGAGCGGCAGCTGGATGTTGTACGGCGGGTCGGTCGCCACGAGATCGACCGAGGCGTCTTCGAGCTCCGGGAGGACAGCCAGGGCATCGCCCACTCGCAGCTCCAGGCCGTCGGGCTCGAACGTGCGGAGGCCGCCCGGATCGGCCGTGCCGAGATCCGCGATGAGCGGTCCGCGCCCGTCGCGCTCTGCCGCGAGGTCGGTGACCACGCGGGCGTAGACGTCGGCCCAGCGAGGATCCAGCTCGATGCCCAGAGCGCGCCGCGGGCCGCGCGCAATGGCCGCCCCGAGCAGCGTTCCGCCGACGCCGGCGAAGGGGTCGAGCACGAGCTCGCCGGTCCGGCTGAAGAACTCGATGAGGCGGGCCATCAGGCGGGGCGGCTTGTTCGCCCCGTGCGCCTTGCGCGCCGCATGCCCGAGCTCGGAGGGGTAGGCGGTCGTCATGACCGACTTCGTGAAGTACAGCCATTCTTCCCCGGGCAGCTCGTTGAGCTCGTTGTCGGGGTGCGGGGCTCGGCGGCCGTCGGTCACGCGGTCCAGCGTAGCCGAGCGGCCCACGCCGAACGCGGTCCGGGGCCCGGAGTCCGTCTGCTGAGCCGCCGTCTGGAGGGTCCAAGCGGCCGACTAGAATGCCGAAATGCCGGTCACGTTCACGAGCGCGCGGTTCGTGGGGCGGGAGGACGCCTTCTCAAGGCTCGCGTCCGTCCTTCAGTCGGCGAGCGCCGGCGATGCCGGCACGCTGCTGATCGACGGGACGTCCGGTATCGGCACGACGAGGTTCATCGACGAATCGATCCGCCGGGTCGGGGCGCTCGAGGAGCCCATGACGGTGCTCCGCGGATGCGCCTTCGGCGCGTCGACCGACGCGCCGTACGCGCCCCTGGTCAGGGCGATGCGCCCGGCGCTCGCCGCTCTCCCGGACGCCGACCTGTCCTCGATCATGGGCAGCGCGACCGACGAGCTGCTTCGACTCATGCCCGAGCTGGACGCGCGCCTGGGATCACGCGACGACGGAAGCCGGCACCTGACTACCGTGCCGGAGCGCCGCCAGGCACGATTGCTCGAGGGCATCCTGGGCGTCCTCGGTCGTCTCGGAGAGCGGCGCCCGATCCTGCTGGTGATCGAGGACCTGCACCGCGCCGACGCAGGAACCCGCACGCTCGCGACGTTCCTCGCCCGGATCGCCCGCGCTCAGCGCCTGGCGATCGTCGGCACCTACCAGGCAGATGCCATCCGCCGCGACGACCCGTGGGCCATCGACCTGCGGTCCCTCGAGGGAGCACCGCGCCAGCCGGATCGCCTGACCCTGGGCCCGCTGGGTCGGGACGACCTGGCGCGCCTCATCGAGGCCATCGAAGGGGAGCCGCCGTCAGCCAGCGTCCTGGTCGTGATCGTCGAACGGTCTGGCGGTCGCCCGCTCGTGGCCGAGGAGCTGCTCGCCGCCCGCCGCGAGCTGCCGACCGTGTCCCTGACGTCCACGTTCGAGGATCTGGTCCTCGCCCGGATGGCCGTCCGCTCGATCGAGACCCGGCGCGTGCTTCGGCTGCTGGCCCCCGCCGGTCGTCCGCTGTCGCGGGCCACCGTGGCCGCCGTCGCCGAGGCATTCGAGGCCGATGCCATCAGCGGGCCGCCGCGTTCGTCGAGCGGGCCACGCCACGGCGACGGGGTCCTCGATGCGGATCTGGCCGCCGGGCTCGAGGAAGCCCTGGCCCACGGCTTCGCGGTCGAAAACGAGGATGGGGTCTTCCTGCGCCACGAGCTGGTCGGCCGGGCGGTCGAGGCGGATCTGCTGCCCTCGGCGCGCATCCGCCACCATGCCGCGCTCGCTCGAGCGGTCGAGAACCAGCCGTTCATGGCGATGCACCACTACGGCATCGCGCTCGATGCGCAGGCGGCCGGTCGGGTTGCGATCGCGGCCGCCGATCTGGCCTCAGCCGTCGACTCGCCCGCGGACGAATTGGCCGCCCTGGAGCTGGCGATCTCCGCACAGGGCACGGCAGGGGTAGGCCGGCGGCCCCGAGCCTCGCGCGGTGCGGCGGCCCGCGCCGCGACCGTCGAGGGCCAGCGACCGACAGACCTCGCGATCCGCGCGGCCGAAGCCGCCTTCGCGGCCGACCGCCCGGTCCGGGCTGCCGCCTATCTCGATGCGACCATCGGCGCTTCCGACGCGCGCCAGGACCGGACCCGCCTCGGCCTGATCTACGACCGGCTCGGCCAGTTCCGGCGGGTGTCCGGCGATGCCGAGGGCGCGGTCGCCGCTCGACGCCGGGCGGTGGAGCTCGTCCCGACGACGCCGTCGATCGCGCGCGCCGCGGTCGTGGCTGGGCTGGCCCAGCTCCGGATGCTGGAGGGAACGTTCTCGGTCGCCGAGAAGCTCGCCCGCGACGCCATCCGCATCGCGCGGGCCTGCGAGCCACCGGCGGCCATCTGGGAGCTCCACGCCACGACGACCCTCGGGGTGTCGCTGGGATGGCGGGCGGACCCCGACGCCGCGGTCGCGATGCTGACGGACGCGCGGCGCATGGCCGAGGAGCTCGGGGACCTCGACGAGCTGTTCCGGGTCTACGCGAACCTGACCACGGTGCTGGACCTGGCGGGCCGGCACGAGGAGGCGGTGGCCGTTGCGTTCGAGGGCATCGCCACGGCGCGTTCCGCCGGGTTGGAGGCGGTCTACGGCAACTTCCTGCGCGGCAACGCGGCGGATTCCCTGTTCCTGCTCGGGCGCTGGGAGGAAGCCCGGTCGCAGAGCATGACCGCGCTCGAATGGCTCCCCGCCGGGGTCAACTTCCTCAACACGCTCGTCTCGCTCGCGACCGTGGAGATCGAGCTGTCCGCCGGCGAGTCGGCCGGGCGGCTGCTCGGTCAGACGCTGCTGGAGCTGGAGGCGGTGCGCGATGCCCAACAGGCCGTCCCGCTGCACCTCGCTGCTGCTTCCTTCGCCCTGTGGCGCGGCGACCTGGCCGACGCCCGGCGGGCCGCCGATCGAGGCTGGACGCTCGTGCGCGAGACCGAGGACTGGATCCTGGCCGCGCGAACGGCGGCGACGGCGATCGAGGTCGAGGCCGCGTCGGCCGTCGAGGCCCGCGAGAAGCGCGATCTCGCCTCGCTGGCGGGTGCCCGCGAACGTGCCCGCGACGTCGTCAAGTCGGCCGAGGCCGTCGTGAAGCGCCACGGTGTCGATCCGTCGCTCGGGTCGCGCCGCCTCGCCGATGCGTGGCTGGCGACCGCGCGGGCCTATCGCCGCCGCGTCGACGGTCGGGACGATCCCGAGACCTGGCGCGCGGTCGGCGATGCGTGGGCCGCGCTCAAGATCCCGTATGAGATCGCACGGGCTCGCTGGCGCGAGGCGGAGGCGCGGCTCGCCTCGGGCGCCGGACGCGCCGGTCGGGCCGACGCCCGCAAACCGTTGCTGGAGGCGGTCGACATCGCGCTCGGCCTCGGGGCGATCCCACTCGTACGGGAGCTGCGCGAGCTGGCCGGCCGGGCCCTGATCACCCTGCCGCAGGAAGTCGACGACCTGGTCGGGGCGAGCCCCGACGACGGGTCTCGGGATCGGGTGCCGGTGGCCGTCGGTCCCGGCGCGGCCGCGGCACCCACGAACGGCACCGAGCCCTCAGCGCTCATCCTCGGCGTGGCCGGCAGCCCGGAGGCACCCACCAAGCGCGACACGTTCGGCCTCAGCGGCCGCGAGCGCGAGGTGCTGATGCAGATCGCCCGCGGCCGGACCAATCGCGAGATCGGCGAGCGGTTGTTCATCAGCGAGAAGACCGTGGGCGTGCACGTCGGCAAGATCCTCTCCAAGCTCCGCGTCTCCGGCCGGGTCGAGGCCGCGACCGTCGCGATCCGCCTCGGGCTCACGGAGCGGAACTGACGCGCCCAGGCACAACGCCGGGCAAAAAAAGAGACTCGGAGGGAGGTCTCCGAGTCTCAATGAGGACGTCACCGACCAGCAATGTCCGGTGAGCGAGTTAGCGATGTCAGTGGGCCGTGCTCGCGGAACGCGGGTTCCAACGGGCTTTTGTTCGAGCGGCGGCCGGCCGCTGTGTGAGTGCCTACCCCTGACCCATTCCCCGCAGGGGACCCGGAAGTTATCCCCTGCGATGGTCCCGTTGCAACCCGGACCTTCGTACCCCTCGCCGGGTGCGTCTGGTGCATGAGGACGACCGCCCCGTTCTCCACCTGACCGCACACGCTCGTGTGACCGCGCCATCGCCGGGGCGGCGACGTGGAATCGGCGCGGACGCGGTAGATTGGCGTAGAACGTCCATCCGCGGTCCCCCGCACCCAACTCGAGGTCCCATCTGCCCATGCGATCGAAGCGCTTGCTCGCCGCCGCCATCACCGTCCTGGCGGTTGCCGCTTGCACGTCGTCCACGCCCGGCTGGACGTATGCGCCGGCCCCATCGCCGACCCCCGTGCCGTCGGCCGACCCGAGCGCGTCCGTCGCGCCGTCGGCGTCAGTGGCGCCGTCCGCTTCGGCCGCGCCAAGCGCGACAGCCTCTGCTGCCCCGAGCGGAAGCCCCGGACCCAGTGCATCCGCCACGGGCGCCGTCCTGAACCTGTCGGCCCAGAACATCGCGTTCGATCCGACGGAGCTCAGCACCCCCGCGGACGCGGCCTTCCAGATCGCGTTCGCCAACAACGAGGCCCTCCCCCACAACGTCGAGATCAAGGACGCGGGCGGCGCCAGCGTCTTCCAGGGCGAGGTCTTCACGGGCGTCGCGACGCGGACGTACGACGTCCCGCCGCTGCCGGCTGGGAGCTATCAGTTCATCTGCACGGTCCACCCGAACATGGTCGGCACGCTCACGGCGCAGTGACCGTCCTGCACGCATGACACCGAGCGGTGAGCAGCTCTGCTACACCGACGCCTACGCCCGGTCGGCCGTGGCACGTGTCCGCCATGTCGAGCCGGGCGAGGCCCCGCTCCTGATCCTGGATCGCACGGTCTTCTACCCGGGCGGGGGCGGCCAGCCGTCCGATCGTGGCATCGTCGTCCGGGCAGCGGACGGGCGCACGTGGACGGTCCGAAGCGCGCGTAAGGACGGTGGCGAGATCGTCCACGAGCTCGAGCCGGGCGAGGAGGAGCCGCCGTCCGTCGGCGACGAGCTCCAGGTCGACCTCGACTGGGCGCGACGGTTCGCGCTGATGCGGACCCACACCGCGCTCCATGCCCTGTGCGGGGTCGTCTGGCGCGACCACGGTGCGCTCGTCACCGGCGGCAACATGGAGCCTGGCTCCGGGCGCATGGACTTCGAGTTCGAGACGATGAGCGGCGATCTCGTCGACTCGATCGAGGCCGCCGTCAACACCGAGCTGGCGGCCGCGCGCGAGGTACGGGTGAACGTCCTGCCGCGGGACGAGGCGTTCGCGATCCCGGACCTCATCCGGACCAAGATCAACCTGCTGCCGCCCGGGCATCGCGGAGATCCGCACGATCGAGATCGTCGGCCTCGACCTGCAGGCCGACGGCGGTACGCACGTTGCCAACACGAGCGAGGTCGGCGGCATCCGGGTCACCGGCTACGAATCGAAGGGGCGGATCAACAAGCGCATCCGGATCGAGCTCGTCGACCCGATCACCGACGCCTGATGGCGGAGAGCCAGACCACGCCGGCCATCACCGCGGTCCAGGCCGCCGGCCTGCCGCACGACGTCGTACGCACGGAGCGGGCGGGGAGCGCCGAGGAAGCCGCGACCCTGCAGGGCATCCCGCTCGGCGCCCTGCTCCGGACGATCGTCGTGCGCCGCGGCGACGACGACTACCTGTTCGTCCTCGTGCCGGCGGGTCGCCGCTTCGACTGGCCAAGGCTGCGAGCCCATCTCGGGGTCCGCCGGCTGACCCTGCCGGATGCCGACGAGGCGCGCGACGTCACCGGCTACGAGCGCTACACGATCACGCCGTTCGGTTCGAGCCGGGCGTGGCCGGTCATCGTCGATGCGTCGGCCATGGAGTTCGACCGGGTGTCCGTGGGCGGCGGTGCCTTCGGGGTCAACCTGCACGTCGCCCCGGCCGACCTCGTCGAGCATCTCGCCGCCGACGTCGTCGACGTCTCGACGCCCGACCCCGCGCCGTAGACTGACCGTCCCATGGCGTTCGACCTCGCCACCGATCTCGCTCTCGTCGGGCGGCTGCTGGTCGCGGCGGTCCTCGGCGCGGTCATCGGCATCGAACGCGAGATCCACGATCATCCCGCCGGCATCCGCACGCACCTGCTCGTGGCACTCGGGTCAGCGCTGTTCACGGTCCTGTCGATCGTGGGCTTCCCGTCCGAGGATGGCACCGCGACCGACCCGTCACGGGTTGCGGCGCAGATCGTGACCGGCATCGGGTTCCTGGGCGCCGGCGCGATCATCAAGTACGGCCCGTCGGTACGCGGCCTGACGACCGCGGCCAGCCTGTGGGCGGCTGCGGGGATCGGCATGGCCGCGGGTGCGGGGCTGCCCGTGCTGGCGCTGGCGACCACGGTCATCGTCGTCCTGTCGCTCTGGCCGTTGCGGCTGCTGCGCGAGCGCATCGAGCGTGCCGCGCCCGGCCGGCTGCACGTCGGGGTGCAGGTCCGCGACGCCGCGCGGCTGGCCGACCTCTTCGACTGGCTGGCCGAGCGTCACGTCGAGATCGTCCACTTCGACAGCGAGCGCGACGACGACGGACGCCACAGCCTCGACCTCGTCCTCGCTCTCCCGGCCGGGCTGAGTCGGGACCGGCTCAGCGCCGACCTCAGCGGGCTGGACTGGATCACGCTCGGCGACGTCGGCCACCGACAGGAATAGCCCGACGCGTGGGGGCCAGCCGCGACCCGTCCCGCACGGCCGAAAATCGTGACGAGGCTCTGGCATCATCGCCCCGCGATGCTTCGACGTCCGCAGCTGAGCCTTCCGTTCCTGGTCTCGCCGATCATCCGTCGCGTTGCGTGGCACGTGCGACGAGTCGGCGGGTCAGCTCGACCGACGGTTCTTCCTGACGCTCGCCCAGGGCATCGTCGTGGTGGTGCTCATCGCCGCCCTCCTGATCACGCTTGTTCGAGAAGCCATGGACGTTCGAGTCGGTCTTCGACTCGTTCAACTGGGGGATCGCGACGGTCCTGGGTCAGGGCGACTCGGCGTTCGTGACCTCGACCGCCGGCCGCATCGTCGGCTGGTTGCTGATCCTGTTCGGGGTCGCCATGCTCGGCATGATCACGGGCGCCCTCGTCGCGATGGTCATCGATTTCCTGCTGAAGGAGGGCCAGGGCTTGGGTGCATCGGGGTACAAGGGCCACATCGTCGTCTGCGGCTGGAACACGACGGCCCGGGATCTGATCGCGGAGCTGCGCGGCGACGACTTCCAGCTCAAGGTCGTGGTCATCGCCGACGTCGAGAAGAACCCGGCGGGTGACGGCGTCTACTTCGTGCGTGGCGACGCGACGGACGAGGCGGATCTCGACCGCGCCGACCTGCGTGACGCCTCGGCGGCCCTGGTCTTCCCGGACGACGGCTCGGATGGCGCGGACATGCGCTCGATCCTCACGATCATGGCCATCGAGCACGTCGCGCCGGGCGTCCGGACCGTGGCCGAGGTCAACAACCCTCGCCACGAGCCGCATTTCCGGCGCGCCGGGATCGACGAGTTGCTCGTGACGTCCAAGGTCGCGGCACGCCTGCTGGCGCGCTCGGCGCTGTACCCCGGACTGACCGGCATCGTCACGGACATCGTGTCCGGTGGCGAGGGCTCGGAGCTGTACCGGATCACGCTGCCGGACGACTACCTCGGGCTGTCGATCGATGCCGTCGCCGGTCGCCTCCGGACCGAGCACCGGGCCACCCTGCTGTCGGTGAACCGCGGCGGGCACACGTTCGTGAACCCGGCCGCCGACTTCGTCCTGGAGCCGGGCGACGACGCCGTCGTCGTCGCGGAGTCGCTGGGGACGCTGGCTCCGCTCCAGATGGGCGATGCCCGGTCGGTGTCGGGCCGAGGCCGCCGAGGCCGCGGCCACCGCCTGACGCCGCCTAGAGCGCCTTGACCGCCGCGGTCAGCGCCGCCAGGCCCTCCTTCGCGTCGGCGAACAGCATCCCGGTCTTCTCGTTCGTGTACAGCTCGTTGTCGATGCCGGCGTAGCCCTTGCCCATCGAGCGCTTGATCACGACGATCGATTTCGCCTGGTCGACGTCGAGGATGGGCATGCCCGAGACGGGCGAGCCGGGGCGTCGAGCTGCCGGGTTCGTCACGTCGTTGGCCCCGATGACGAGCGCGACGTCGGCCCGCGCGAACTCCGGGTTGATGTCCTCCATCTCCTTGAGCTGCGGATAGGGGACGTTCGCCTCGGCGAGCAGGACGTTCATGTGCCCCGGCATGCGGCCGGCGACCGGATGGATGGCGTACTTGACGTCGACGCCACGCTCCTCGAGCAGCTCGGCGAGCTCGCGGACCGCGTGCTGCGCCTGGGCGACCGCGAGCCCGTAGCCCGGGACCACGATGACGTGCTGGGCGTAGGCGAGCTGGATCGCGACGTCGTCCGCCCCGATCGAGCGCACGGATCCGCCCGGCCCGTCGGTGGCACCGGCCGCATCGTCGCCGCCACCGAAGCCGCCGATCATGATGTTCAGGACCGACCGATTCATGGCGTCGGCCATCAGCTTGGTCAGGATCGCACCGGACGCCCCGACGAGGGCGCCGGCGATGATCAGGACCGGGTTGTTGATCACGAAGCCCGCCATCGCCACGGCCGTGCCGGTGAACGAGTTCAGCAGCGAGATGACGACGGGCATGTCGGCGCCACCGATCGGCAGCGTCATCGTCACGCCGAAGATGAGGGCGGCGGCCAGGATGACCAGCATCAGCGCGAGGTTCGGCGTGCCGGTGACGAACAGGAACAGCGACGCGATCAACGTGATCCCGGCGAGCGCGAGCGTCACGAGCTGGCCGCCCGGCACGATGATCGGCTTGCCCGGGATCAGTCCCTGCAGCTTGCCCGACGCGATGATCGAACCGGTGAACGTGATCGAGCCGATGATGATGTCGAGCACGATGAAGATGTGGAGGTCGATGCGGACGGCCTCGCCGCCGACGAGGCGCAGGTAGTCGTCGATCGCGATGAGGGCGGCGGCGCCGCCGCCGACCGCGTTGAACAGCGACACCAGCTGCGGCATCGCGGTCATCTTCACGGTCCTCGCGGTGTACAGGCCCAGGCCACCACCCAGCGCGATGCCGATGACGATGATCGCCCACACGGCCGCGCTGATACCCCCCTCGCTGAGCTGCCGCGCGAGGATCAGCACGGCGGTTGCCACGATGGCGAGGGTCATGCCCCCGGCAGACACGAGGTTGCCGTTGCGAGCCGTTGCCGGCGAGTTCATCCGCGACAGGCCGATGACGAACGCGACCGCCCCCAGCAGCCAGGCGATCCGGACCAGGATCTCGACGATCTGCAGCGTGGTCACCGGCTAGGCCTCGGGCTCGGGGGCAGGCGCGGGCGCGGTCGGTTTCTTGCGGAACATCTGGAGCATCCGGTCCGTGACGACGTACCCGCCGACGACGTTCATCGCGGCGAAGGCCACGGCGAGCAGCGACAAGAGCTGGCTGATCGGCTCCGTCGCCTCGAGCGCGATGAGCATCGCCCCGACCAGCACGATCCCGTGGATCGAGTTGGCGCCGGACATCAGTGGCGTGTGCAGGGTCGCCGGCACCTTGCTGATGACGGCGATTCCGACGAGGATCGCGAGGGTGAAGACCGTCAGGGCCTGGAGCAGGCCGTCGATCTCTTCGGGGGTCATGCCTGGCCTCCGCTGGCTGCGGCGGCCGGGGCCGGCTCGAGCAGCTTCTTCACGGCGTCGGACACGACCGCGCCGTCCTGGGTGATGACCGTCGCCTTGGTCACTTCGTCCTCGAAGTCGAGGTTCAGGTTGCCGTCCTTGACCATCCCGAGCAGCAGCGCCGAGATGTTGCGCGCGTAGAACGCCGAGGCGCCCGCGGGCATCGAGGCGGGCAGGTTGTCTGGGGCGATGATCGAGACCGCGTTGGGCGTCTCCACCGTCTCGCCGGCCTTGGACAGCTCGCAGTTTCCACCGAGGTCTGAGGCGGCCATGTCCACGATCACCGAGCCCGGCTTCATCTTGCCGACCGCGTCCGCGGTCACGAGGACCGGCGGCTTGCGGCCCGGCACCTGGGCGGTCGTGATGACGATGTCCATCGTGCCGATGACCTCGTTCAGCTCGGCCTGCTGGGCGGCGCGCTCCTCGGGGGTCAGCTCGCGCGCATAGCCGCCGGCGCCGGTCGCGTCGATGGTGGTCTTGAGCTTCACGAACTGGGCGCCGAGGCTCTCCGCCTGCTCTCTGGTCTCCGGCCGGACGTCATAGGCCTTGACGACGGCGCCGAGGCGCCGGGCCGTCCCGATCGCCTGCAGACCGGCCACTCCGATGCCCAGGATCAGCACGTTGGCGGGCTTTGCCGTGCCGGCGGCGGTGGTCAGGAGCGGGAAGTAGCGGCCGTACGCGTTCGCCGCGATGAGGACAGCCTTGTAGCCGCCGACGTTCGCCTGCGAGCTGAGCGCGTCCATCGTCTGCGCCCGGGACAGGGTCCGCGGGATCGCGTCCAGGCTGATCGCGGTCACGCCCTGTTCGGCGAGGGCCTTCGCGGTGGCCGGATCGATCAGCGGCGCGAGGAAGCCCACGACCGCCTGGCCCCTGCGAAGCTGCTTGACCTCAGCGGCCGACGGCTTGGCCACGCGCAGCACGACGTCCGCCCCCTGGTACAGCGCGTCGGTCGGGACGATGGTCGCGCCCGCGTCGGTGTACGCGCTGTCGGGGATCGCGGAGCCGGCGCCGGCACCGGTTTCGACGAGGACCTCGAGCCCGGCCGCCTGCAGCTTGCCGAGCGCTTCGGGTACCAGGGCGACGCGCCGCTCTCCGGGCGCAGTCTCCTTGGCGACACCGACCTTCATGGGCACCACCTGATTCGTGGGATGGCCGCGGACATCTGGGGAAGTCCGCGGGGGACGCTTGGGGTCGGCCGACAGGATACCGCGGGCGCGCGAAAGGTTGCGACGGCCCGGGGGTTGCGGTTCGGGTGCGGCGACGGTCAGGCCGCGGGTTCCGCGATCAGAGGCGCGAACGGATCTCCCACAGGTCCGGGAACGCGGGCTTGAACAGCGTCGAGCGCAGGTATTCAACGCCGCTCGATCCGCCGGTGCCCTGCTTCGTGCCGATCGTCCGTTCCACCATCTTCACGTGCCGATAGCGCCACTCCTGGACGCCCTCGTCGAGGTCGACGAGCCGCTCCGCGACGAGGGCCGCGTCCGGGTCGCCGCGGTACACGGCCACGATGATCTCCTGCACCCGCTCATCGGGGACGGCCGCGTCCGGCGGTACCGCGTGACCGCGCTGGCCCAGGTACGCCAGGAACGAGTCCCAGACCGACGGCCCTGCCTGGTCCGCCTCGATCGCCCGGCGCGCATCGGAGTCCTCGGGCTGGGCGCGGGCCGCCGCCGGGTCGCGCATGCCGAGCAGCGCCTCCACCTGCCGGAACCCACCGGACTGGAACCCCGACGCGGACTCGAGCCGATCGCGGAAAGAGAGGAACTGGAGCGGGGTCATCGTCTCGAGCACGTCGACCTGGGCGACGAGTGTCTTGAGGATCTTGAGGACGCGGTTCAAGAGGTGGAGTGCGGTGTCGGTGTCGCCCGACTCAAGCGCGCGCTGGACGGCCAGCAACTCGTGGCGGACCTGCTTGAACCAGAGCTCGTAGACCTGGTGGATGACGATGAACAGCAGCTCGTCGTGCTCGGGGCCGTCCGCGCCGACAGATCGCTCGTCCTGGAGGGCGAGGAGCTCCGACACCTTGAGGTAGGACGCGTACGTGACGGCTTGGCGGGTCACGCCGACGATGGTACGCGCGAAGGCCTCAGGTCCGCGGGTTGATCCGGACGAGCAGCATGGCGGCATCCTCCTCGCCCAGGATCTCGCCGTCGTGCGGGATCGAACCGTCCCACCGGACGTAGTCACCGGGACCGACCTCGATGCTGTGTTCGCCCTGGGTCAGCCGCATCCGTCCACGCAGGACGATGTGATGCTCGTCGCCGGGGTGCGCGTGGGCCCCGACGCGCGTGCCCGGGGCCCCGACCACCTCGAGGATGGCGACGTCGCGCGAGGTCCGCCCGTCGACATGTTCCACGCGCCCGCCATCTGTGGCCGTCACCGGTCGCTCCGCGGCGCGCACGACCCGCGGTGGCGGTACGTCGTCCATCAGGAACCACGCCGGCGCGACATCGAGGGCGGCGGCGATCTCGCCCAGCACCGCCAGCGAGGGCGATGCCTTGTCGTTCTCGATCTGCGACAGGTAGCCCACGGTCAACCCGCTTCGATCTGCAACGCGCGCGAGGGTCAGGCCGCGCTCCGTCCGCCATCGACGGACCTGCCGGCCCACGGCCAGGCGGGATCGGCCGCTCTCGGGGACTCGTTCCGCAGTCATCTCGATATTTGCCCTCATCAAACTGGTATTGACAGGAGTATAGCATGCGCGTATGGTTGCACCAGCAACGAAATGCCGGACCCGACGAACGGGCCGGCGACCTCAGGAGGAACCAGGATCATGGACATCGCGATCATCGGTGCCGGCAACGTCGGCACGGCCCTGGCAGGAGCGCTCGCTCGCGCCGGCCATCAAGTCACCATCAGCGCCAAGACCAAGGGCCACGCGACCCAGGTCGCGCACGCCACCGGAACGGGCTCGGCCAGCTCGAACAAGGACGCGATCGCCGGCAGCGACGTCGTCATCTTCGCGGTCCCCGGGACGTCCTTCGACGACCTCGTGACCGAGCTCGGCCAGGACCTCGCGGGCAAGGTCGTCGTCGACGTCTCGAACCGCCCCACGCCAGATGCCTCCGGGACCGGCACCTCCGCCGCCGAGGAGCTGCAGGCTCGACTGCCGGATGCGTCCGTGGTCAAGGCCTTCAACACGGCCTTTGCAACGCGCCAGGCCGACCCGATTGTCGACGGCGTGTCCGCCGACGGCTATGTGGCCGGTGACGACGACGTCGCCAAGGAGAAGGTCCTCCGCATCGTCGAGTCGATCGGCTTCCGTCCGGTCGACGCCGGTTCGCTTGCCGTCGCGCGTACCCTCGAAGGCATGGCGTGGCTGAACATCAGCCGCAACATGCAGGGCGGCACGTGGCAGGACGCCTGGGTCCTCCTCGGCCCCGACAGCCGGAGCTGACCGATGGCATCGATCCCCGTCGCGCAACTGAACCACGCCGTTCTCTACGTCCGCGACGCCACGGCGTCGGCCGAGTTCTACGGCCGCGTCTTCGGGTTCGAGGTCGTCGAGAGCGCGTTCGGCGGCCGAGCCGTCTTCATGCGCTCGCCCAACGGCGACAACCACCACGACCTGGGGCTGTTCTCGGTCGGGCCCGATGCACCGCGCGCGCCGCGCGGATCGACCGGCCTGTACCACCTCGCCTGGGAAGTGCCGACGATCGACGACCTTGCGGTCGCCGCGAAGGTCCTTTCGGAGGCGCGTGCCCTAGGAGGCAGCTCGGACCACGGCGTGAGCAAGTCGCTCTACGGCGCCGACCCCGACGGCAACGAGTTCGAGATCATGTGGCGCGTCCCGCGCGAGGCGTGGGGCGAGTACGCGGACAAGGGCGTCGTGCTGCCCCTCGACCTCGACGCGGAAGTCCGTCGCTGGGGTGCCGCCGGAGCCGCCAGGGCCTGAAACGCGCTTGCGCCGTTCAGCGCATCGCCACCCGTCACGTACCTGCAAGCCGCCCGGGCAGAGCCGCCCGGGCGGTTTCGACGTCCGACCAGCGACCATGGGGATGCACCCTCACAAGGAGGTATCACCGTGGCTGAATTGACCACCGCCAAGCGGGACCGACTGCGCGACGGATCCTTCGCCTACATCGACAAGGACGGCGAGCGGCACCTGCCGATCAACGACGAATCGCACGTGCGCAATGCCATCTCACGCTTCGACCAGACCGACTTCGAGGACACGGGCGCGAAGCACGCTGCCGCCCGCAAGATCATGTCGGCGGCCCGGCGTCACGACATCGAGGTTGACGACAGCTCCGACGTGGCGAAGGCGGCCAAGCGCTAGATCCTCCCGGCTAGGCGGACGCCGCGGCGCCAGCCGCGACGATCACCAAGGTCAGGATGTACACGTGCCCGATCGTTCCCCACAGGATCGATCGGGTACGCCATGCCAGCCAGCCGTAGATGAGTCCGCCGGCGAGCGTCGAGTACAGCTCCAGCTCCGGCTTGCCGAGGTGGACGTACACGAACGGCATCGTGGCCACCAGGACGCCTGCCGGCCCGATCGCGCGCAAGAGCGTGAAGGTCAGAAAGCCGCGGAACAGGAACTCGCCCGCGGACAGGTCGAGCGCGTTCGTGAACAGCAGACCGGGGAGCGGCTCCACGCTTGATACGTAGTAGGCCCGAACGTCCGGCAGCGTCGCGAACCACAGCACGAGCGGCGTCATGACCGCGCACCCGATGAGCATCAGGGCTGCCCCCGCCCGCCAGTCGCCGATCGCGATCCCGTAGCGCGACGGGCGATCGCGAAAGGCGAGGACGACGACCGCGAGCGGCACGAGTCCGAACAGCACGAATCGCTCGATGGCGATGAAGCGCATCCCCAACGGGGAGCGGCCCAGGCTGTCGACGGCGTCCGGGAGGAGCGTCCGCGAGTGGTCCATGAGCAGCACGAGCGTCACGACGGTGATGGCGACCGTCGCGCGCCACGGAAGACGCAGCCCCAGCACGTCGATCACGCGACGATCCGCGTCGGTCGCGGGGTAGGTCGGCGCGTCGGCCAGCCACCCTACGAGGGGTTCGACCAGGCCCCGGGGCCGGGCCCAGCGGCGGCCGAGCGGCTCTTCAGCCAGGAGCCGGCACCGAGGTCGATCCGGGCGACCGAGCCCAGGTTCGTGGCTGGCGAACGATCATTTGGCCCCTCGTTGCGTCGTGATGGAGCGCGATGGAAGGGGTTCGCGGCGAGGACCGCTTGACATAGTGTACGGACATGATCGTGCGTGTCCTGACCGCCACCCTCAAGGCCGATCAGGCCGGGCAGTTCAACGAGCTCATGCGGACACAGCTACCCCTGCTGCGCGACTACCCAGGCCTGCGCTACGCGAAGCTCGCCCGCCGGATCCGCGGTGGTCAGCAGGAGGTGTGCCTCTTCGAGGAGTGGAAGGACACCGCCTCGCTGTACGGCTGGGCGGGGCCAGACCTCGAGCGACCACGGCTCCTGCCGGGCGCCGAAGAGCTCGTCCTCGACCTGCGGGTCGCGCATTACGAAGCGCTCGACATGGATCCCGACGCGGACGACGGCTGACGCGCCACCGCTCGTCTCTCGGCGGGAAAACGTATCGCGAATGCCGCGGCCACCTCGCGCTGCCGCAACAGGAAGGCGGGCTCGTCGAGCCGCTTGCGGCGCAGCCAGGTCGTGACTTCCTGGTTGCACTTGCTGGCGTTGCACGAGCGGCATGCCGGTGCGATGTTGTCGAGCGTATAGCGCCCGCCCCGGGAGATCGGCAGCACGCAGTCGCGCTGGAGGGGCACGTCGGTCGCACCGCAGTAGGCGCAGCCGCCCCAGGCCGCCTTGAGCGCGTCCCACTGCTCAATGCTCAGGTCGTGCTCGACGCGCTCCATCCGCCGTTGGCGCCGGCGAGCGTACCGGGCTTGCCGGGTTCGATAGGCCATGCGTCAGAGCATAGGAACCGGCGCAAGCGGAAACGGGGTCGTGCATTGAAAGTGGCCCGCCCGGAGGGATTCGAACCCCCGACCTACTGATCCGAAGTCAGTCGCTCTGATCCACTGAGCTACGGGCGGATGCGGACCGGATGATACCGCGATGCGCGCGCCGGCTCCTGTGGCGCTGCCCTAGAACGGGCGACGAGCGACCGCGGCGTCGACCCGGGCGCGAACGTCGGGGAACCGGTCCATGACCCGGCCGAACTCGTGGCGGCCGAGCTGCACGAACTCGCAGTCCGTCGTGCACGTCACGGTCGCGGTGTGGGTGCGCTCCTCGACCAGCGCGATCTCGCCGAGGAAGCCGCCGTCGGACATCGATCGCACGAACACGCCGTTGCGCTCGACATGGACGGTGCCGGTCAGGATGACGTAGAAGGACTCGGCCGCCTCGCCTTCGCTCAGCAGCACCGTGCCGGCGGGCTTCGAGACGATCCGCGCCAGGCTCCCGATCGCTTCCAGGCTGCGCGCGTCGAGCTTGGCGAAGATCGGGAGGCGCGCCAGGGTGGCGGTCTTGTCGTCCATGGGCCTGGAGCATAGCGGCACCCGGATGGCGGTGCCTCACGGCCGGCGCGCGGCTGGGTTCGGGCAACGAGTGGGCCGGAAAGGGAGTCCGATCGCCCGGCGGGCGGCTCACTCGAGGAGGTCGAGTGGCCCCACCGCCAGCCGGGCGATCGGGCGCCACCAGCGGGGGCCGGTGAGCGCGCCCGCTCCCCATGGCGGGCAAGAAAGGGTCGATGGAGGGCACCCTATCGCCCCTGGACCGTCCTGACATCATCCGAACGCCGTACTTCCTGGCCAAGGTTCAGCGCAGGGCGGCCTCCAGGGCGACTCGCGCGCTCGTACCGGGACTACGGTCCTTGATCAGCACGGCCACCGCGACCGACAGCCCGTGGTCAGCGGCGAACGCGCCGTCGAGGGCGCGCGCACCCGGGACGACGACGGCGCCCGGCGGGACCGCCAGGGGTGTCTCCGCGGTGCCGATCAGCACGTTGCCGCGAACCAGGTCGTACAAGCGCGAGGTGCCGGTCAGCGTCACGCCCGCCCCGATGACCGCGTCGTGCCCGACGAGCACGCCATCGAGCAGCGCGGAGCCGGCCCCGATGAACGCGTCATCCTCGACGATCACGGGACGAGCCCCCGGCGGCTCCAGGACGCCGCCGATCATCACACCAGCCGCGAGATGGACCCGCGCGCCGATCTGCGCGCACGACCCGACCAGCACGTGCGAATCGACCATCGATTCGTCGCCGATCCACGCCCCGATGTTGACGTAGCTCGGCGGCATCACGACGACGCTCGTCCCCAGGTAGGTCCCACGCCTGACCGCCGTGCCGCCAGGCACGACGCGCCACGGACCGTCGCGAACGTCGCGTGGGGGCACGCCGGCCCGATCGCGGAAGGTCAGCGGACCGGCCTCACCGCGCACCACCGACGTGTCGCGGAACAGGTCGAGGATCGCGGTCTTGACCTCCGGGTAGACCCGCCAGCCTCCAGCGACGTTGGGGTCCGGTTCGGCGGCACGGACCCGTCCCGCCTCGAGGTCGTCGAGCAGGGAGGGACCGGCGACGGCGAGGGGATACGCCGGCGAAGCGCGGGACCAGCGTCCATCCGACCACTGGGCGACACGATGCCCGTCATGCCACCGCCGCCTGGTCCACGTTCACCATCCGCCCGCCGGTCGATTCCACGACCCCCAACGAGCGCAGCAACGCCGCAAGCTCCGCGCGCCCGTCCGATTCCATCGTCAGCAGCGGAGCCCGGACGGTGTCGGAATCGAGCAGCCCCATCGCCACCAGCGCGGCCTTGACCGGCACCGGGTTCGGGCCGCCACGGAAATTGGCAAGGAACAACGGCAACCAGCGCTCGTGCATCCGCCGAGCCGTCTCCCAGTCGCCCGACCGAGCCGCCGAACACAGTCCGACGAGCTCGCCCGGGATCTCATTGCTGGCAACGGACACGACACCGTCGCCACCCAGCGCGAGGACCGGCAGCGTCCACGCGTCGTCACCGGCGAGCACTGCGACGTCGCGGGGCCGCTCCGCGCAGATCCGCGCGATCTGCTCCAGGTTCCCGCTCGCTTCCTTCACCGCGATCACGCGGGGATGCTCGGCCAGTCGCAGGAACGTGGCCGCGTCGACGTTCGTGCCCGTCCGCGACGGCACGTTGTAGACGACGACCGGCAGGTCGCCCTCGTCGGCGACGGCGAGGAAGTGGGCCTCGAGCATCCGGGCGTCCGGCCGGTTGTAGTACGGCGCGACGACCAGCGCGGCATCCGCACCCAAGGCCGCCGCTCGCCGGGTCGCGCGGATCGTCGCCGCGGTGTCGTTCGTGCCAGTGCCGGCGATGACGTGGACGCGGCCACGGGATGGGCGTTCTGCCACCGTCTCGACGGTCGCGGCGATCAGCCGTTCCCGCTCGTCCACGGACAGGGTCGGGGCTTCGCCGGTCGTGCCGCACGGCACGAGCCCGTCGATGCCGGCCAGCACCTGCCAGCGGACGAGGCGCCGGAACGCGACCTCGTCAACGGAGCCGTCGGTGGTGAATGGGGTGATCAGTGCGGTGAACGCTCCGCGAAGGGCGGGTCGGGTCATCGGAGTTCTCCTTTCGGGTGATGGGGCGAGTGGTGCGGACTCACGCGGCCAGGACGTCATCTCGACCCAGCAACTCGTCCACGACGGGATCGAAGGGGTGGATGCCCGGCGCCCGCGGCGTCCGCCGGAGCCAGTCCGCCGCGGCGAGCACGCCGGTCGCGTACGCGGTTCGATCGCGCGCGGTCAGCCGCAGCTCGATCGTCTCGCCCACGGCATCGAAGCCGACGAGGTGCATGCCGGGTGAGGCGCCGGCCCGGATCGAGACGATCTCGAGCTCGTCGGTCGAGGTGAGTCCCGGGTGCCGAGCCGCTAGACGGCGGGCGAGGTCGAGCGCGGTGCCCGATGGACGATCGATCTTGGCGCGCCGATGCCACTCGACCAGGAACGGGTCGAAGCCCGGGACGGCGCCGAGCAGCTCCGCTGCGCTCCCGACGAGTCGCACGAACAGCGCGACGCCGATGCTGAAGTTGGCCGATGCGACCGCGGACGCGTCCGCCCCGCGAAGCGCACGATCGACGAGATCGCGGTCCGATGCCCAGCCGGTCGTCGCGATGACGAAGCGCCGGACACCGGCATCGAGCGCGGTCTCGACGTTGGCGCGCACGGCGTCGCCGCGCGAGGCGTCGACGACGAGATCGGCGCCAGCCAGCGCCGCTTGGTCGTGTCGCTCGAAGGCGGGCCGACCCAGGACCGTCGTGCGCTCACCGCGCTCGCCGGCGGCCGCGGCGATGGCCCGGCCGAGGTGGCCGTCGCCAAGGATCATGGTTTGCATCCGTGTGGTCCTCACTCATGGGTGAGGCCTGCGCAAGGTCGAGGGCAAACAAAAACCGCGGCCACCGTCATGGTGCCGCGGCCCCTGGAGCCTCCGTTCCCTGGAGGCCCCGGTTCGTCGTCTAGTGGACGCGCCGTCAGAGCCCCAGGGCCCGTGCCTCCCGGCAGGGCCGCCAGAGCTTCTTCTTCGACTCCTCGGAGAAGTTGAGGCGGTTCACATGCGGAACCATACGCATACTTCGCGTTTCATGCAACCGGTTTTCGCGCCGACAGCCACGGACTATCATTCGCGTCTCATGGCCCGCCACGACCAGCCTCCGACCCTGCCCCAGACCCGGCCGGCCGGCATCTGCGCGGGGCCCGGTCACGTCCTCATCTACGGCAACCCGGCCTTCCACGCCCAGTTCGGGTCACGCTGCATCGGGATGCCCGCTCGCGAAGTCATGGTCGACATGCCCGATACGGCGTTCGCGCTGTTCGATGCGGTGCTCGAGCGCGGTCGACCGCTCGCCCGCTGGATCGAGCGCGAGGGTCGCGACTGGCGCCTGACCGCGATGCCGCGCCGCGATCCATCGACCGAGGAGGTCGACGGCATCGCGTTCCACCTCCGTGCCCGGGATGACGTGCCGGTCGTTGAACCTGTCCCTGGCCGCTAGGTGACTACGGGCAGATCCGGTCCCCTCGATAACCTGCCGCGCCCGTTGAGCGAGCGCGATCGGGGCGCGGGATGGCGGCGTCGACGGGCGAGCGCCGTCCTCCTTGCCGGCGTCATCGCCGCGGTGGGCGTCGCGGTCGCGACGTCCGTCTCGAGTGGGCCGCTCACTCCGGTCGGGGCGGTCCAGGGAGCCGTCGAGAGCACGCCGCCACCGAGCGCCCGACCGACGCTCGCGGCCGGCGCACCGGAACCCGGCGCTGCGGCCCGTCCCCCGTCGGTCGTGGCCCCGACCCCGAGCGCGGCGCCGACGGCGGCTCCACCCTCGACTCTCACTGGCTACCGCTGGCCGCTTCCGCGCGGCCGGCTGACGCTGCCATTCGGGCCGTCGCCGTGGGGCTCTCGCATCGTCGATGGCGAACCGTTCCATGACGGGATCGATCTCGCGACGTTCTGCGGTGACCGGATCGTGGCGGCCCACGGCGGGACCGTCCTCGCCGCCGGTCGCAAGTACGACCGATTCATGGGCTGGGTCGGCGATCTGCAGCCGTACCTGGACCGGCTCGAGAAGAAGCATCTCTGGTCGACGCTGCCGATCGTCGTCGTCATCGACGATGGCAACGGCTACCGCAGCGTCTATGCGCATTTCGGCAAGATCGTGGTCAAGAAAGGCAAGGTCGTGAAGGCCGGCCAGCTGCTGGGCTACGAGGGCCGGACCGGTCGCGCGTCCGGCTGCCACCTCCACTACGGGCTGTTCAGCCCGGCCGAGGTCGAGACCTTCGGCATCGATGCCAAGGTCGTCAAGCGCATGAAGCTGCCCGACCGCCAGATCGCCCGCATCGATCCGATGCTGGTCATCGGCGAGCGCCCGAAGGCGCCGAAGCCCAAGCCGAGCGCGAGCCCCGCCACGTAGCTCGAGCGGCCCGCCCTAGCGCCGGCGGTAGCGCCGGCCGATGAGCCAGTACGCCGGGATCGAGGCAAGCGCCGCCGCCAGGGACAGCGACCGCCCGTCGCGAGCCTCGAGCGCGAGCAAGCGGTCCGCGGCGTCGGCATCGGCCGGCCGGGCGTCGACGATCGCGAGATCGATGGCCACGCTGCCGGGCTCGGCCTCTCCGAGGGTGGCGATGAGGGCATCGGGCTGTTCGCCAGCCTCGTACTCAGCGCGGACCTCTGCCTCCGCCCGCCAGGTCGGCTGGCGCAGCAAGATGGCCCGCCAGCGGTCCGCGATGCCGGCCGGCACCCGCCCGTCGCCGGGCATCGCGGGCGCCGCACCGGGGGCGGCGATGTCGACGCCGCGGGCCCAGCGCGCCGCCTGGTGGAGGAGCGCGTACTCGTCCAGGTCCGCATAGGCCGCCAGTCGCTCGGCCGGTGAGCCGTCGCCGAAGATCGCTCGCACTGACGGGCCGAACACGTCGGCGAGATCGAGGTCGATCGCCCGCACCGTCCGGTGGTAGTAGACCTGCTGGTACATGAACCGCCGCGCGGTCAGGAACATCTCCAGCGCTCCGAGACCGGGCTCGAACAGGGTCAGGCCGTCGGAGCCGATGAACGTGTAGCGGCGCAACCGTTCGACATCGATCGGCCCCGCGGCGACCCCGGTCAGGTAGGCGTCCCGCCGGACGTAGTCCAGGTTGTCGACGGTGAACACGCCGGACAGCAACGGCGCCAGCCAGCGCACCCAGCGCGGCATGTCGGGGTCGGCCAGTGCGGGCTTGGCGATGAGGAAGGCGACCCACGCCGGATCGATCGACTCGCCGTCCGCGAATGCGTCTCGCTCGGCGACGGCACCCGGCGCTCGGCGCAGGCCGCGCAGGAGCGGGCCGAGCTCCTCGATGACGATCCGGGCGCTCAGGTCCTCGTGGGTGAGGCGCTTGGCTCCCGGACGGCGCGGATCGGCGGGCGCCTCGAAGTCGGCGAGGACGTGGTCGTCGAAGAAGTGGGCGAACGGTCCGTGCCCCACGTCGTGCAGGAGGCCGGCCATACGCAGGGTCTCGGTGACGAGGCCCTCGGACGGGATCGGCGCCCCGTCGCCGGACGCAGCGAGAGCGGACTGCAGACTCGGATAGAGCGAGCGCGCCCAGAGGCCGGCCTCGTGCATGACCCCGAGACCGTGGGTGAAGCGCGAGTGCTCGGCCGTCGGAAAGACCCAGCGCGCGCTCTGCAGCTGGCTGATGCGACGCAGCCGCTGGAGCCAGGCCGTGTCGAGGAGGTCCTCCTCGGCGACGTCCTCGGCGGGGAGCCCGGCGGCAGCCGATTCGGCCGGCCCCAGCCGCTTGGTGAGTTCGATGTACCCGTGGATCGGGTCGCTGATGAAGTTGACTGCGGCGAATGGGTGCCGCCGGATCGATCCGGTCAGGGCACCCAGATGCGAGACTGGGCCGTCCACGCCCCCACATTGCCACGGCGGTCGGTGCCTCGCACGCGGATCGCGTAATAGTGGCCGTGCGGCCGGTCGCGCAGGACGACCGATTTCCCGATGGTGTTGTTGCGGATCGTCCGCCAGTCACCGGATCCGACGCGGTACTGGACGTCGAAGTCGCGGAGTCCAGCCGTGTGGGTCTGGAGGCGCGGGTCGTACCCGTTCCAGGACCAGCTGACGTCGTCACCCGATCGGCTCGCTCCCGTGACGCGGGCGATCACCGGCGTGTGGTCGAGCGACTCGGTCATGACCGCGGAACCGAACGTCCGACGGTTGGATGAGCGATAGGCAAGACCGAGCCCGATGTAGTTGAAGCGAGAACTCATCAGCAGGGCGCGGTGCGAAGCGCTGCGCATCCACATGCGGTAGAGCGACCGGGCGGCGTCCACGGTCCAGGCCGAACCGGACCAGCCGACGGCCTCGCCGTAGCGATACCACTGGACATCGCGATACGCGAGCTGGTTGTGGAGGTTGCCGCCGATGGTGTGGTTCATGACGTTGTTGCTGGCCATCCGGGAGGCGCGCACACCGGCGATGTAGGCCAGGTCGCCATCACCGCGGAGGGGTTTCAAACCGGCATTGATGCGGTTGGTGTTGACCCATCCGATGATCATCGCCTCGGCAGTGGAGGCGGAGGTGGCCGCGCTAGCCGGCGCGGCAAAAGCGGTCGCGACCAGCGTCGCGATGAGGGTCGCGCCCACGGCGTGGGGCAGCAACCTACCAGGTAGGCGGGGACTCAAGGGACAAACCTCCGAGCGTGTGGGGGGCACGTCGTAGGCGACTAACCTTAACTCGACCTAACGTCCCTCGTCCACCCCGGACCGCACCTCAGCGCTCGTAGCGGGCCAAAGAGCGGTGCGTCGTGGCAACGATGTCGGCCCGCAGTTCGGGTGGCTCGAGGACCTCGACGTCGTCGCCCCAGGACAGGATCCAGAGGCGGATCTCGATGGTGCCCGCGACCGTCGCGCGCCACGTCAACGAGCCGTCGTCCTCGCGCTGGACGCGCTGGCTCGCATGCCAAGTGGCCTCCTGGACACGGGTCGCGACCGTCGGGCTGAAGCGCAGCACGACCGTCGTCGGCGGCTGGTCCGCGATGATGTCCCACGCCCGCCGCAGGGTCGCCTCGACGCCGTCGCCCTCGGGCAGCTCGAAGGTCCGTGGCGTCAGCGCCACGTCGCGGATCCGCTCGATCTTGAAGGTCCGCAAGGCGTCGCGGGTCTCGTCCCAGCCGATCAGGTAGAGGGCGTGCGTCTGCAGCGACGGCTCGATGAGGTAGGGACGGACGACGGCCTGGCGCGCCGTGGAGTCGGTGCCGTACTGGGCCGGTTCGTACTCGAGGGTCACGACCCGTCGCTCCGCCCAGGCTCGGGTGAGGCGATGGACATGCTCGCTGAACGCCTCGTCGCGGGGGTGCTGCGCCAGGACGTCGAGCGTGCGTTCCACGTGTTCGGCGAGCGGCCGGGGCAGCACCGCCTCCAGCTTCTCGAACGCGGCCGCGAGGTCCGGGTCGTACTTGTCGGCGTAGCGGACCATCAACCTGGCCGACAGGACCACCGCCATCGCCTCGTCGAGGGTCAGCTTGAGCGGCGGCAGGAACTCCTCACCGACGACGCCCCACAGCCCGCCGTCCGACCAGACCGCGACCCCGACCTCCTCCTCGAGCGCCCGGAGGTCGCGGTAGACGGTCCGCGTCGCGACCCCGACGCGACGGGCGATCTCCGGCGGGCGGATCCCGTCCGGGTGACCGCGCAGGACGGTGACGACCCGAAGCATCCGCGCGAGCCGGTCGCGCTTGCCGAATCGCTCGGGCTCGTCCTCGATGGTCATGGAGCCGGAGGATAGATGACCAGCCCGGCGCCCCGATCCGTCGCGGTCAGGAAGACCTCGATGGTCGCCTGGATGGCCTCGGACCGGATCGCCCCGGCCTCACCGTTGACGCTGCCCGCGACCTGCCCGAGCTCGCCGTCGGCGAAGACCCAGTAGTCCAGCTGACCGCGCCAGCGCTCGATGTCGGCATCGCCCACGAGCCAGCGGATCTGGGGGAAGGCGGCCCGGAAGGTGGCGCCATCCACGGCCACGCGACAGCGGCGCGCGCGAGCCCCCTCGATCACCTCGATGCCGCGGTCCTCCGACGTCGCGCGTGAGCGACGGGCAAGGGCCGTCCTCACCGCCTGCAGGTCGAGGGTCTCCTCCCGGACGCTCTGGGCATCGGCCGTGGTCCAGCCGTCGCCCGGCGTGCGAGCCCAGGCCCGCCCTCCGAAGCTGGCGGCGCCGTACTGGCCAAGCTCGCGATCGGTGGCCACGTAGGCGAGCCAGCGGAAGTTCGTGCCGATGCGCTGGCCGGACAGGTCCACGGAGCCGACGGGGCCGCCATCGATCTGGCCGTGGAGCCGGGCGATGAGCCGGGCGCTCCTGCCGGCAGCCAGGGCGCCGTCGCAGGGCGGGAGCTCGGCTTCGGCATCGGTCGGCCCGAATCGCGAAACGGCGGGGGGCGTGGTCCGGTCACGCAACGCGAGCTCGTTGGCGATCGCGGCGCCCGCGAACGCCGTGCCGGCGAGTGCCGTGAACGCGACGGCGGAGGCGAACCCGACGCGCAAGCGACGAGGCCGGAGCGCGGTCCCGGCATCGAGCCGGCGGGCGAGGCCGAACCCGGCGAAGAGGCTCGTCCCGGCCAGCGCGAGCAGCCAGGGATAGGCGGCCTCGAGCGACGGCATTAACGTCTGCGATCCGAGCGCCAGCAGCTGGTTGAGCACGCCGCCGATCGACGGCAGCAGCAGCAGGAGCGAGCCGACACCCAGGGCCACGACCATCGGGTACGTGTCGCGTCCGCGTGCCACCGGTGGCCACACCACCCCGCTGACGGCGATCGCGAGCGGGACGAGCATCGTGATCCCGACGACGATGTCGAATGGTCCGCCCGGCCGGTAGGCCAGCAGGACCAGGACCGCGGCCAGACCCCACGCCCCGACGAGGGCGCTGCCGAGCAGCCGGAGTTCAAGTCGACGGGCACGCATGCTGGGTGAGTCTACCGATGCCCGGCGTGTTGACCGAATGCCGTAGACGGGCCTATGCCGCAAGTACCACCGACCGTAGGACCGGTGGGTCATCGCGACCCGCCGTTCGGCGATACGAACATGCCTCTACCGCACCGGACCGACCGGAGCGGACCGTCACACCCAATCGAGGGGCACGTGCGACATGGCCGGGCCAGTACCGCGAGGTTCACGGGGACGAGGGCGATCATCTCGCCTCGCTTCGCCGCGGCCCCGTCCCGCGGCGGCGTCCACGGCCGTACGTGGGTCCGTGGGCAGGGCCTCGGCCCCGTCACCGGCGAAGGACCCGGCTCGCACGACGGCGGACCACCTCGCAACGGGTTCGACCTACCGGCAGCTGCTCATGAAGGGCCTCGCGCCTGACGAGGCCGCCAACCTGACCGCATTCCTGTGCGGGATCCCGGTGGCCGATGTCCACTGGTCGCTCCGCCAGGTCAACCAATTGCTCTTCCTTCGCGAACTCGCTCGCAAGGGCCGGTTCGGATCCGCGGACGGGGAGGCGCCCCGCCCGCACTGACCATCGCTTCCACCGACCGCGAGGGCGGACCCTCCTCCCACCCGAGCGGTCAATTCCCTCCCGAAGCGGCGTCGAGCCTCCTCCCGGCGCCGCTTCGGCACGTTCGGGGGTTTCGCTACCATCCGCGGGATGCGACCCGTCATCACCTTCCTGACCGACTTCGGCCCGGCCGCGCCGGCCGTCTGCCGCGGCGTGATGTTCCGGATCTGCCCGGACGCGAACATCATCGACATCAACCACCAGGTCCCGCGCTACTCGATCCGCGATGGCGCCGCGTCGCTGGTCTTCGCGCTCCCGCACATGCCGGTCGGCATCCACGTCGCCGTCGTCGACCCGGGGGTCGGCACGGAACGCCTGGCCGGTGGGATTGCGAACCGCCCGCGGTGACGTGCTCATCGGACCGGACAACGGCCTGCTGATCGGCGGCGGCGGAGGCCCTGGGCGGCATCGACGAGGCCCGGGCGCTCACGAACCGCGACCTGATGCTCCCGGTCATCACGTCGAGCTTCCACGGCCGCGACATCTTCGCGCCGGTCGCCGGCCATCTCGCCGCCGGCGTCGAGTTCGCCGCCGTCGGGCCGACCGTCGCCATCGACCAGCTGGTCGCGGCTGCCGGTCATCCGGCCGACGATCGAGGACGGGGTCCTCAGCTCCACGATCGTCCAGGTGCTCATCTTCGGCAACGTCACGTTTGCCGGCACGCCGGCGGATCTCGAGGCGGCCGTCGGGCCGCTGGAGCCCGGTCGCGAGCTGCTGATCGAATTCCCCGAGCACGCGGGCGCGCCGGCGGTCGAGGAACGAACGGTCTGGGAACGCACGTTCGGCCGCGTGCCGGTCGGCTCGTCGCTGCTGATGGCCGATTCGGAAGGGCAGTTGTCGCTGGCCGACAACCAGGGCGATGCGGCCCGGCGGCTCGGCCTGTCGGTCGACCGCCCGGTCCGGATCCGGCTTGCCTGATTCGATGGCCGGCCCCCTCATCTCGTTCCTGTCGGACTTCGGCACGGGGTCGACGCCGGCGACCTGCCGCGGCGTGATGTGGTCGATCGCGCCCGACGCGCGCCTGCTCGACCTCACGCACGACGTCCGCGAGTTCGCGGTCCGTGACGGCGCGTTCCTGCTGTCGCGGGCGGTCGGCTACCTCGAGGTCGGGGTCCACCTGGCGGTCGTCGATCCCGGCGTCGGGACCGCTCGGCGGCCCGTGGTCGTGCGCGCGGCACGCGGCGACCTGCTCGTCGGTCCGGACAACGGGCTGCTGCTGCCGGCGGCCCGTGCGCTCGGCGGCGCCACCGACGCGTGGGAGATCACGAACCGCGACCTCATGTTGCCGGCGGTGTCCTCGACCTTCCACGGGCGCGACCTGTTCGCGCCGGTCGCCGCGCACCTCGCCGGAGGGCTGGATCCGGACGTCGTCGGGCCGGTCGTGGAGATCGCTTCGCTCGTGGACCTGCGGTTCCCGGAGGCCTCGGCACGGGACGGCGGTCTCGACACGGCGGTCCTCCTGATCGACCGGTACGGCAACGTCCGGCTCGCCGGCCAGCCCAGCGGACCTGGCCGCCGTCGGGGGTCCCCTCGAGCCGGGCCGCACCTACCGCGTGACCGTCGGGGAGCGACAGCTCGACGTTCCGTGGCAGGCGACCTTCGGCGAGGTCGAGCCCGGCACGACGCTGCTGTACGCGGACGCCGACTACGGTGGCCTCGGCATCGCCGTCAACCAGGCTTCGGCCGCCGAACGCCTGGGGCTTGCGATCGATACGCCGGTCCGAATCGAGCCGGCCTGATCCCCCGGCGCAACTCCTACCTGACACGTATGGATTGCCCGGGTACACTCTCGCGCGTCCGCTTCAGACCCGGTTTCGGAGACCCAAGCATGCGCAGCAGCTCCACGTTCGCCGTCCTCGCCCTCGTGTCGATCCTTGCCGCCGCGTGCACCGCCGGCACGGGCGCCTCGCCCAGCGCATCGGTGGCTCCGAGCGTCCCACCGTCGTCCGCGGCACCCGAACCAAGCGCGTCACCCAGTCCGGACGCCTGTGCCAAGGACAGCCTCGCCGTCGTCACACCCGGCAAACTCACCCTCGGCACGGACAACCCGGCCTACCCGCCCTACTTCGCCGAGAACGACGGCGGAACCAAGACCGATCCGTGGGAGCTCGGAGATCCCGACGAACGGCAAGGGCTTCGAGTCCGCCGTCGGCTACGCGATCGCCGAGCAGCTCGGCTTCACGAAGGACGAGGTCGTCTGGACCGTCGTGCCCTTCACGAACTCGTTCGCCCCGGGACCCAAGGACTTCGATCTCGACCTCAACCAGGTGTCGTTCAAGCCGGAGCGAGCCGAGACCGCCGATCTGAGCGAGGGGTACTACTTCGGCAACCAGTCGCTGGTGGTGCTCGAGTCGAGCCCGCTCGCGTCGGCGACGTCGATCGCCGCGCTCAAGGACTCGATCTTCGGGGCGCAGGTCGGCACGACGAGCTATGACGCGATCACCGAGGTCATCGCCCCGACCAAGGATCCGCAGGTGTTCGACACCAATGACGCGGCCATCCAGGCGCTGGGCCAGGGATCCATCGACGGCGTGATCGTCGACCTCCCGACGGCCGACTTCATCACGAACGTGCAGCTCGAGGACTCGAAGATCGTCGGGCAGTTCGAGGGCGGCACGCCCGAGCACTTCAGTGCGGTCCTGGCGAAGGACAGCCCGCTCACCGACTGCGTGAACAGCGCGATCGCGGCGCTGACCGCGGACGGCACCCTCGATCAGCTCGCGAGCGAATTCCTGCCGTTCCAGGACAGCGTCCCGGTCTTCACGCCGTAGCCGGCGCGGGTCCGCCCGCCCATGGCCACCATCGACGCCCGCCGTCGCCTCGAGCGACGGCGGGCGTTGCGCGCTTCGGTCGTCGCTCTCGTTTCGACGGTCGTCGTCTTCGGTGCGCTCGGCTGGGTCATCGTCAACGCGCCGGGTTGGCCGGACGTCCAGGAGTCGTTCTTCAACGGCCCGATCTTCGTCGAGTCCGCGCCGAGCATCGTCCGTGCCTTCCTCGTCAACATCCGGCTTCTCTTGATCGCCGAGATCCTTGTGCTCGCCCTGGGCCTGGTCATCGCGGTCGTCCGGAGCCTGCCTGGCCCGGTGTTCTTCCCGCTGCGCATCATCGCCACGGTCTACACCGACATCTTCCGGGCGATCCCGGGCGTCGTGGTGATCTACCTGATCGGATTCGGGATCATCGGCCTCGGCTTCGTCGATCCCAAGACCGACAAGCTGTGGTTCGGCGTCGCCGCGCTCACGCTTGTCTACTCGGCCTATGTGTCGGAGGTGTACCGGGCCGGCATCGAGTCGGTCCATCCGAGCCAGGAAGCGGCTGCCAGGTCCCTCGGGATGAGCCGCCTCCAGAGCCTGCGCCATGTGGTGATCCCGCAGGCGGTACGGCGCGTGATCCCGCCGCTGCTGAACGACTTCATCGGCCTCCAGAAGGACACCGTGCTCGTCTCGTTCATCGGCCTCGTGGAGATGTTTCGGCAGGCACAGATCGAACAGGCCGCGGCGTTCAACTTCACGCCCTACATCGTCGTGGCCCTCCTGTTCATCCTCGTTACCATCCCGCTCACGCGCCTGACGGACCTGCTCATCGCCCGCGATCGGCGCCAGGCGGCGGCGGGTGGAACGCGATGACCGAGCACGCGTCTACGCCTCGGCCGACCGGGCCGCCCGAACCGCCCGACCGCCCGAGCCGCGCGAGCCGGCGCCGTCCGGCGCTCCAGATCGACGGCGTCGAGAAGTCCTTCGGCACGCTCGCCGTCCTTCGGGGCATCGACCTCGCGGTCGCCGAGCACGAGGTCGTCTGCCTGATCGGGGCGTCCGGTTCCGGGAAGTCGACGCTGCTGCGCTGCGTCAACCTGCTCGAGCACATCGACGCGGGGCGCATCGTCATCGAAGGCGAGGAGATCACCGCGCTCGATGTCGACGTCGATCGGGTCCGACGTCGGATCGGCATGGTGTTCCAGAGCTTCAACCTGTTTCCGCACATGTCGGTGCTCGACAACATCACGCTCGCGCCACGGCGGGTCCTCAAGATGTCGCGAGCGGCCGCAGAGGCGAGGGCGACCGAGCTCCTGGCTCGGTTCGGACTGGCCGACAAGCGGCTCGAGTACCCCGATCGGCTGTCGGGCGGCCAGCAGCAGCGCGTGGCCATCATCCGGGCCCTCGCGATGGACCCCGACCTGTTGCTCCTCGACGAGGTCACGAGCGCGCTCGATCCGGAGCTCGTGGCCGAGGTGCTCGGGATCATCCGCGAGCTTGCCGCGGGCGGCATGACGATGCTCATCGCGACGCACGAGATGAATTTCGCGCGCGAGATCGCGAACCGGGTCTGCTTCCTCGATGAGGGCATCGTCCTGGAACAGGGGCCCCCGGAACAGCTGTTGCGCGATCCAAGCGAGGCTCGAACGCGCCAATTCCTCCAGCGCATCATGGAGGCCGGCCGCCTCTGATGTAACCCGCCGCTACTCCGGGAAGGTCTCGTCCTCGTCGATCTCGGTTCCGGGCACCAGGAGCAGGATCCAGGCGACCTCGATCCGGTTCGGGTCGTAGTCCGGGGAATCCGGGTCCAGCGATGGGTGGCTGGTGCGGTTCCAGAACGCGATGCTGCGCGGCGTGGTCTCGTGCGCGCGGGCGATGGACGTGAGCGTGTCGCCGGGTCGCACGACATAGACGAAGAACGTCGGGAGTGGGGTCGGTGTCGGGCGCACGAAGGAGGGCGACGGCGTCGGGCCGGTGGGCGCCGGTGTCGGGGTCGGGGTCGGGGTCGGCGTCGCGGGCGGGCCGCTCGCGGGGCTCCCGGTCGCTCGCCCGACCGGAGGGACACACGCGCCGAGCAGCGCGAAGACCAGCGACAGAGCGGCAAGACGACGGCGCGTTCGGGTCACCTGCGACCCATCGTGCCGTAACCCGCCCGAGCGTGCTTCCCAGTCAACACCGCGATCTCGAAGGACCCGATCGATCTGGTCCGGGCCTTCCTCGCAACCGAATCGTGTCTGATGGTCACGATTTCGCGCGAAGCCCAGGCCGGATCGACCCCTGGTCGCTCTGGTGCAGACTGCCAGGCACGCCGGGCGTGGAACCGAGCGGCAGGGAAGCGATGCCGGACGGTCGGGCGGCTGCGGCGGTCGGGCGGTCGATGTGGAGCCTCAGCTGGCCGCGGCCGTCTCGGAGTCGACCGGCGTCGGGTCCTGGAGCCGGAACTCCGCCGCAAGCGCGAGGCCCTCGGCTGCGGTGGCGACCCGGTCGCGACCGTTGCGCTTGGCGACGAAGCACGCGCGGTCGGCCGCGAGCAGCACCTCGGCCGAGGTCGCCCCGTCGGCCGGGAAGCTCGCGACGCCGATCGACGCGCTGACCGGGCCGCCGAGGCCCTTGACCGCAGCCCGCGCACGCTCGGCGACCTGCCGTGCCCCGGCCGGGTCGGAGAGCGGCAGGAGGAAGGCGAATTCGTCGCCGCCATAGCGGAAGAGGCGGTCCGTGTCACGGCCGGCGCGGACGAGCGAAGCGGCGATCCGGCGCAGGGCCTCGTCACCAGCCTGATGCCCCCCGGTGTTGTTGACCTCCCGGAAGTCGTCGAGGTCCAGCATGATCAGGCCGAACGGCGATCCCTCGCGGACGAGCCCGTTCAGGTACTCCATGAATGTCCCGTGGTTGAGCAGGCCCGTCAGGTCGTCCGTCTGCGCCCTGATCTCGACGGCCCGGAACACCTCGGCGTTCTGGAGCGCGATCGACACCTGGCCAGCGAACAGCTTGACGAGGTCGAACTCCTCGGGCTCGAAGGTGTTGCCCGAGCCCAGCCGCTCGATGGTCATGACCCCGATGGCGCCCATGCGCCCGCGGAGCGGGACCACGATGAGGCTGCCCGCCGCGGAATCCTCGCCGCGGAAATGGTTGACGCGGGCGTCGGTCGTCTCGTCCTCGATGTAGACGGGCTCGTTGTGGTCCACGACCCAGGTCGCGACGCCGGTCTCGCCGGGCTCCCAAGGCTCGAGGTAGGCAGCAGCGTGGATGCCGCGCGCGGTCAGCGGCGTCAGCCGCCCGGTCGACGGGTCCACGACTTCGATCGCGACGTTGTCGTATGCGATCAGGCTGCCGAGACTTTCGGTGATGCCCTCGAGGATGTCTCGGCCGTCGAGTGTGGTGAGGATCGCTTCCGTGATCTGCAGCAGCTCGCGCTGGCTCCGGAGCTGGCGCTCGAGCGTGGTCGACTGTTCGCGCAGGCGCTGCGTGGTGTCGGCGTTGGCCATGGCCTGGGCGGCGAAGCTCGCGTAGATGACGAGCAGGCGCAGGTCGTCATCGCTGAACTGGTGTAGCCCGAGCTTCGAGAGCACCAGCACGCCGAGCACCTGGTCGTCGAAGAGCATCGGTGCGAGCAGCATCGATTCGTCGAGGTCGTCCTCGGTACCGGGGATCGTGTTCGCCCGCGGGTCGGTCGCAGCGTCCGGGAGGTATTGGGCGACCCGGTTCTCGGCGACCCAACCGGTGATGCCCTCGCCGATCGCGACCCGGAGCTGATCGGGGGTCTCATCGACGTACTCGCCGACCTGCCCCTGCATCGCGACTGGCACCAGGTCGGTGCCCTGGACCCGGTACACGCGAACGTTGTGGAAGTCGATGAGCTGGCGCAGCTCCGTGGCGATGGCCAGGCCGATGTGATGGACGTTCGAGAGGTGGTTCAGCCGTGCCCCGAGCTGCTGGATCGACTGCAGCTGCGCCGTCCAGGTCGCCATCTGCTGGAAGTTCTGGGCGGTCCGGATGGCGACACTGGCCTGCGTCGCGAGGGACGCGATGGTCTCGAGCTCATCGGGCGTCCAGGCGTGCGGCGTGTCGTGGTAGACGTTCAGCAATCCGAGCAGGTCCGTGCCGTCCATGAGCGGCGCCGTGCAGAGGGTGTCGTAGCCCTCCTGCACGACCGCGGCGCGCGCATCTGCCCCACGGGGGTCGTCGCGATAGTTGACCGAGAAGAGGGGCCGGCGGGCCGCGATCGCCGCTGCCGGTAGCGATCGATTCTGGGCGGCCCGCACCGAGTTGAGGTAGCCGGTCGAGAGGTTGCGGCTCACCTCGGACACGTCGGTGCCGTCCGGGCGGCGCATGAAGACGGCCGCGCGGTCGGCCTCGAAGAGCACCATGGCGTGATCGACAAGGCCGGTGAGGATCCGATCGAGATCGAGCCGGCTGCCGATGTCGCCGGCGACGCGGCGCAGGGCCTCGGACCGATGCAGGAGATGCGCGACCTCCTCCTCGCGACGCGACACTGTGACGACGGTCCCGATCGCGTCGGCGAGGGCCGCGGCCAGCTCCGGATCGGTGGTGCCGAGCCCGTCTCCGCCGTCGGTGCCGTCCGCGACCATCAACAGGACGCCCCAGCTGCCGTTCGGGCCGGGGATGGCCACCGCGAGCTCGCTGAAAGAACCGGGCAGGATGGTCGAGGTGACCCGGTCAAGCGCCGAGCTGAGCACCGCCACGGCGCCCGGCGACGGCTCGTCGTCGGCCCGGGCGCGTGCGGTCGGTACAGAGTCGAGCGCCCGTCCGAGGACGCCGAAGGTCCGCGGAAGATCCAGCAGTCGAGGCGTGACCGCGCCGGCGGGCACGGCTGCGGCTCGCGGTGTCAGGCGGTCGCCGCGCAACTCCCAGAGCGCGACGAGCGCGAGCTCGGTGGCCGCGCGGATCTCCTGGGCAAGCCGCATGAGGTCGTCATCGAGGTCCCCGCGGACGACGGTCAGACGCGCGATGTGGTCGAGCAGGGCAAGGTCACGGCGGTGGCGTTCCGCGCCAAGGGGGTCAACACCCTCGGTCGGTGCTCCGAAGCTCGCAACCGTCGCGCGGGCGAGATGCCCACCGGCATGCCCCGGGCTCCCCTGATCGTGATGCCGGCGGGCGGCGGCACTGCCACCGGGGCCATCGGTCGCGACGCTTTCGGCGGCCGCCAGGAAGCGCTGGAGATCCCCGAGGCGGTAGCGACGATCGCCCCGGGCGTTGATCCGGTAGTACCGCAGACGACCCGCGTCGCTCCATGTCCGGACCGTATTCGGGTGGACGCCAAGAAGCCGCGCGGCCTTGGTGACCGACAGGGTCGCGTCCGTCGGTCTGGGAGGTAGCTGCGTCATCATCGAAGACCAGTAAGAACTGTGGAGTCCACGAGCGGAGGCTACCAACCTCACAGTTCTTGCCAATAGCCTGATGGTCCCACGCTGCCGACCAGGCAGCGTCGCGTGCCCGAGATCGTCGATCTAGGAGCGGCGGCCCCCGGTGAGACGGACGTATCCGAAGGTCGCGACGGCGGCGGCAACCCCGATCGCCACGACCAGCGCGATCGCGGCGAGCGGCTCGCCGACGAGCCCCGGACCCTGCCCGCTGGACCGCGGGTCGCCACCGGCGGCGCTGGCGGCCGGCGACGCGGCCAGCGCCGTCGCGGTCGTGGCACCCAGGACGGCCCACACGACCCCGATCGTAAGGAACACGAAACCGAGGCCCAGGGCCAGGGCGGCCATCAGTGGCCGGCGAGGGCCGCCGGCCGCGAGGATGCGCATCGCCTCCGCGGGCTCGAGGGTCGTCAGGATCAGCGGCCGACCCAGCCCGGCGGTCATCCGGGCCGGCGCGTCGCCCGCGCCGGTCACCGGCACGCCCAGGACGACGGCGTGCTCCACGGAGGACACCTGCTCCACGAGGAGGCGCATCGGGGTCTCGGGCGCCGTGCCGGGCGGGACCCGGTCCGGCGCGTCCGCAGCGGTCCCGACCGACTCACGCGGCACCACGACGAGCCCGTCGTCCAGCGCGTCGTGGTCGATGGCGATCGCGTCGAGGCCTTCGCGCACGTCGAACGGCACCGCCGTCGTGTGGGCGTCGACGGTCACCCAGTCGGAGCCCGTGCGGAGCTGGATCCTCGCCCGGCGAAGGACGAGCGGACGATGCGCGTCGTCCTCGAACTCGTCCTCCGCGTCGATCCGACCCCGGATGGCGACGTAGCGAGCGGGGCCACTCGCGAGGTCGCGGGCTTCGGCGACGCTGACCGATGGGGTGGAGGCCAGGAGGCGCCCGACGCGGAAGCGCGGCCCGAAGCTGCGCAGCACCAACGCCCCGACCCCGAGCGCGGCAACGCCGAGGACGATGAAGAGGAGGGGACCCACGGCGGCGATGATACGCGCCGGACATGGAAAGGCCCGTAGGAACCTCCACGACACGTGGGCGTTGATGCGATCGCCGCCGTTAGTATCGTTCGGCCCCTCCGGGCTGATGGGTACGCTACGGGCCGCGACCCGGCGCGGTCAACGGGGCTCGTCCACCAATGTGGATCCGCGAGCCACGACTTATCCACCGACCGTCCACATCGCCCCGCTGGGCATGGCCGGCCGCCCGCCGGTGAGCGGGCCATCCTTAGGCGGCCGACCGGCCAGTCACGGGATCGAGGGCGTTGAGCTGGCCGTCGAACCCGGTCAGCACCAGCCGCCCGCCGATGAGCTCCGCGGCCGTGACGACGTCGCTGTGGGCGACGCGCCAGGCGACCTCTCCGTCGGGTTCGATGGCGAAGGTCTCGATCTCGGCCTGCACGAGCACGTGGGCCAGGCGGGGCGAGCCGAGGAGGGCCACGATCGGGGTCGCCGAACGGTGCTCCCAGCGTGCGTCGCCCGCGGCCGCCTCCAGCCCGAACGTGTGAAAGCCGTAGGCGACGACCAGCAGCCCGGCCGTGTCCCAATACAGCCCGCGGGGCTCGTCGTGGATCGTCGAGGCGAAGCGCGCCGTCCATGCCCCGCGCGGCCCTTCGAGCCGAAGCTCGGCCCGGCACAGGGCGTCGGGGTCCGCGCTGACCCGTGGGCCGAGGTCCACGAGCGTCCCACCAGCCTCGCTCAGCGCGAACACGGCCGCCCCCTGACCGCTGCCGCCCCACCGCCACCGGGCGCGCAGCCCACCGGGATAGGTGACGGTCGCGTTGCGCGGCTCGGCCACCGTTCGCGTCGAGCCCGTCACGCTCCGGACGGCGCGGGCGCGGCGTCGGCGGCGCGCTGGACCTCCGTGATCGGCGCCACCGTGGCGTTCGAAAGGGTCCGCAGCGTCGCGGGTGGCACCTCGAACACCGCGGTCGGAAGACCGGCGGCGGCCCAGACCGTCTGGTATCGACCAAGGTCGGGATCCATGATCACCCGGACCGCCCCTTCGAAGCCGATCGGCGGGATGCCGCCGATGGCGAAGCCGGTCAGTTCGTACGCCTCACGTGCCGTGGCGCGCCGGATGTCCTGCTCCGCCGTGACGGCCGCCAGGCGCGCGACATCGACGCGGTTGCGGCCGGAGACCAGGCACACGATCGGCTCCTGCGTGCCGTCCTCGAGCGGGGCGACGAACACCAGCGACTTGACGATCTGGCCGAGGTCCGCGCCGACCGCGGCGGCGGCCTCCTGGGCCGTGTGCGTCGACTCGTCGAAGGCGACGACCTCGAGCGTCACGCCCTTGCGATCGGCCGCGTCGAGGACGCGGCGGACGGCCGGGTGGTCAATCGGGTGGGGCACGGCCGGAGTCTACATCGGGTCGGGGCCGGCGGCCGTTAGCATCTGGCCATGCAGGTCATCGTCCTCGCCGATGGGCAGGTAGGTGCTCGGGCCGCCCTCGACGCGGCCTGGCCGGGCTGGCTGGAGCCCGGAGCGATGGTCGTGGCGGCGGACGGCGGCGCGCGTAACGCCGGGCCGCTCGGGCTCGCGATCGACCGCTGGGTCGGCGATGGGGATTCGCTCGGCGAGGCCGGCATCGAGGCGCTCGCGGCAGCCGGCGTTCCCGTCGAGCGCGCGCGGCCGGACAAGGACGAATCCGACACCGAGCTCGCGGTGCTTGCCGCGCGCGCCATGGGCGCATCCCGGCTCACGGTCCTCGGCGCGCTCGGTGGGCCGCGCGTGGATCACGCGCTGGCCAACCTCGGGCTGCTGTCGATGCCCGCGCTCGAGCCCCTCGGGATGCGGCTCCTGGCGGTCGACGCCCGCGTCCGGCGGTTACTCGCACCGGGTCCCGATGGAGAACCCGTGCGGCTCGACCTGACCGGTCGCGTGGGCGATCTCGTGTCGCTGTTGCCACTCTGGGCGGATGCCGAGGGGATCACGACGCACGGCCTCGCCTATCGCCTGGATGACGAGCCGCTCCTGGCCGGCCGGACGCGCGGCCTCTCGAACGTCCGCGACCGGCCCGACGCCGCCGTGGTCCTGCGTCGGGGCCAGCTCCTCGTCATCGAGACCCCTGCTACGCTCTGAGCATGGAGATGCCGACCGTCGGCGACCCGGCTCCCCCGGTCGCCCTGCCCGATGCCACGGGCACCATCCACGACCTGGCCGACCAGCGTGGCCGCTGGACCGTCCTCTACTTCTACCCCAAGGACGACACGCCCGGCTGCACGGTCGAGGCCTGCGAGTTCCGCGACGCCAACGACACCATCGCCGAGCGCGGCGCCGACGTGTGGGGCATCAGCCCGCAGGGCGCGGCCAGCAAGCGGGCGTTCACGGAGAAGTTCGGGCTCCCGTTCACGCTCCTCGCGGACGAGGATCACGCGGTCGCGGACGCGTACGGCACCTGGGTCGAGAAGCAGAACTACGGGAAGACCTACTGGGGTACGGCCCGCGCAACGTTCCTGATCGATCCCGACGGCCGCATCGCGCGCGCCTGGCCGAAGGTCAAGGCCGAAGGCCACGCCGCCCAGGTCCTCACCGCGCTCGACGAGCTTCAGACGCCGGCGGCATGACCCCGCGATTTCCCGAATCGCGATGTGAGGCTTCGCTCGTGGGGGGAGACGAGCGAAGCCTCGGCAGGAACACTACGCCGGGGGTCATGCCGTCGCAACGCGATTTCGCGCCGTGACGACCGACCGCCACCCGCAATGACCACCCTCGAAACCCGCGCCGACCATCCCTGGCGTCCGGCCCGGTTCATGGTCATCGCCGCGCATCCCGACGACGCCGAGTTCGGGCCGTCCGGCACGGCCGCTCGCTGGATCGACGAGGGATCGGTGGGCTGGCTAGTGTGCTGCACCAGCGGCGACCAGGGCGGAGAGGATCCGGACGCGGACCCACTCGAGCTCGCCGCGCTGCGCGAGACCGAGCAACGAGCCGCGGCCGCCGTCACCGGCTACGCGGGCGTCAGCTTCCTGCACCAGCCCGACGGCGCCCTCGCCAACGACCTCGCGCTCCGCGAGCTCCTGGTCCGCGAGATCCGGACATTCCGTCCCGATGCCGTGCTCGCTACCGACCCCGAGACGCTGTTCCACGGCGACGGCGGCGTGAACCACACCGACCACCGGGCGGCGGGTATGGCCGCTGTCGATGCCGTCTACCCGGCGGCCCGCAATCCGATGGCCTTCCCTGCGCTGGCACGTTCGGGGCTGGCCGCGCACGTCGTGCGCCGGCTGTACCTGTTCTGGTCGAACCATGCCAACACGTGGGTCGACATCACGACGACGCTCGATCGCAAGCTCGCCGCGTTGGCCGAGCACCGCAGCCAGATCCGCGACCCCGAAGGGCTCGAGAAGCGCATCCGCGCCTGGGCGGCCGAGGAGGGCGAGGCGATCGGGATCGCGGCCGCCGAATCCCTGCGCGCGATCGTCATCGACGACGACGAGGACGAGGGCCCGAGCGCCCAGGCCGACACCGACCCCGAAACAGAATCTGCCTAGCCCCGTGGAGGCCGCCCGCGCCGAACTCGACGAGCGCTTCAGGGTGACGACCTCGATCTGGAGGTGTGGTCCCCGTACTACCTCCCGCATTGGAGCTCGCGCGCCGAGTCGGCCGCGTCGTACGCGGTCCGTGATGGCGAGCTGCACCTGACGATCCCGGCCGATCAGCCGTTGTGGTGTGCGGACTTGCACGAGGAGCCGGTGCGGATCTCGTGCATCCAGAGCGCGAACGGGTCGGGCCCGGTCGGCTCGGCGGACGGGCCGCTGCCGTTCCGCACGGGACTGCTGGTCCGTGAAGAGCAGCCGACGATGTGGGGCTACACCCCGCTGTACGGCCGGATCGAGGTCCGGATGCGAGGCCTCGTCACGGGCCGCTCGATGGTGGCGTTCTGGATGAGCGGGCTCGAGGATCGCCCCGAGCGTTCCGGCGAGATCTGCGTGGCCGAGATCTTCGGCGCTTCCGCGCGGAACGGCTCGGCCGAAGTCGGCATGGGCGTCCATCAGTTCCGCGACCCCGCCCTGCGCGAGGAATGGGCCGCCGAGCGGTTCGACGTGGACGTCGCGGCGTTTCACACGTATGGCGTCGACTGGCGACCGGGTTCGCTGGCATTCACGATCGACGGCCGGGTGGTCAGGCGGCTGGAGCAGGCACCCGACTACCCGATGCAGCTCTTCATCGGGGTCTTCGATTTCCCCGCCAGGGCGGTCGACGGAGAGGCGCCGGCGGTCCCCGAGCTCATCGTGTCGCACGTGCGGGGCCAAGCCGCCGGAACCGCCTAGGACTCCTCGAGGAGCAGCGGGCGGATCCGGCCCCAGTGGTTCCAGACCTCGGCGAGACCGTCGGCCCGCCGGCCGAGCATGGTCACGAGCTCCCCGAGCGTCAGGTCGCCGGCCGATGCAGCCAGGTGCTCGGCAGCCGCGACCCGGACGTCGCGGAACAGCTCGGTCATCTCGACTTCCGTCGGCCAGTGGCGGATCCGCATCGGGTCCAGCCCCGCATAGCCCAGCGACAGGGAGAGGTCCCGTTGCGACGGGACCCGGTCATCGACCCATCCGCCGAGCCCGTCGAACTTGAAGCCGAGCGACGAGAGCGCCGCGGCGATCTCGCGGTCCTGCTCGAGCGTGAACGCGCCCCAGAATGGGTGATCCGTCGGGAACTCCAGGGACCCCGCGGCGATGCTGTCGGCGAGGATCGCATCGATCAGGTCGACGAAGGCCGCCTGCCAGTGGCGCCGTTCGTCGGGGCTCTCGCCGGCCATCGCGGTCACGACCTCGGTCAGCGCGGTCCGGTCCCCGCGCAGCAGCCGGAAGATGCGTGGGTCGCCCCCGCCTCCGAGCGCCCCGGCCAACGGGTCGTCGTCGGATCCGTCGCCCGGGGGACCCTGCGACGGGACGGTCGGCAGATGGCCGACCAGGCCGCCGGCCTCGGCCTCTTCGCACGCCGCCAGCGTTTCGCGCGCCGTAAGGCAGACGGATTCGGCGGTTTCGGCCGCGATCCTGGCCGCATCGGCCTCGACCGCGAGGCGTTCCAGGTTCAGGGCGATCGCGGCGGCGGCTTCGCGCTCGCGGGCCAGGATCGCCGATGCCTCGCGGGCATCCCCGTTGATGGCGTTGATCTCCAGCAGCCACGCCCGCGCGGCGGCTTCGACCGATTCGCTGGTCATGGCGCTGGCGCGTCCGTCGCGGAACCGCGCCTGGGCGTCGTCCTTCGCCCGCCGCACCGCGCGTGGGTCCGCGGCCGCGGCGGCCGTCTCGGCCGCGGCCTCGTGCTGGTCGTAGGCGCGTTGCGCCGCGCGGTGGGTCTCCTCGGCGACACCGGCCTGGTGTCGCGCGCGGACCGCGAGCTCGCATCGTTCGTCCGCGAGCCGGCGGGGCTCGGCGCACGGACCGCTTGCCGCTGGACTGGCGTCGGGTGGCGCCGGGGTCGTCGGCGCCGACGGCGCCGACGGCGCGGAGGAGGCCGCGTCGTCGGCGCTGCCGGTCGGCGCGTCAAGAAGCGCCGTGGAGGACCGCTGTCCCCCCGAGGCGACCGCGCTCATCGCCGTCGCGCGGAGCGCGGTCAGGGTCGGGTCGGCTCCACCGGAGATCGGCAGGGGACGTCGTGCTGGCACCGGCGCGGCTCGGCCTTCGCCGACGCCGTCGGTGACCCTCGCGTCGATCGACGCCGCAGAGGGAACAGGTGTTCGACGTTCCGTGAGCCCGGGCCCGACGCTCACCGCATCGCCGCGCCGGTCCGCCGGGCCGCCGCGGGCCGGTTCAGCCGACTGGATGCCGGCGAATCCGCCGTCGGCGAGGGTGGACGATCGACGTCTCGGAACCGAGTCCGGGGCGACCGTGACCCGGACTTCACGCGGGGCGGGGGGTCGGGCACGCAGGATCTCGACCAGCGCCGCACCGGCGGCAACGCCCAGGACCAGTCCCAGCGCCAGGAACACGAACTCGCTTGCGGTCACGCTCCCCGCATCTCCCTCCGGTCGCTCTCGAGTGCTCGAGCGTACGCGGCTCCGCTTGGCAGCGTAGCTGCGAGGGCAGTCAGCGTCAACAGCGCCGGAGGCCGTCAGTCCGGCTCGCGAAGCCTGATCCGGGTACCTGGAGGCTTTGCAGCCCGCACGAGGCGGATGGTAGATTGGCAAGGTCGGCGAACGGGCCGATCCGCCGCTGGCGCCTGCATTCCGACCAACCCAGGGAAAGGCACGTCCCCGCTTGGCCATCGACCCCGCCCAGGAATTCCTCGTCCAGCCTGTCGACGCCTCCTGGTTGCAGTGCAACATCGAGTGCCAGGAAGCGTGTCCGGTCGGGACGAACTGCCGCGGCTACCTGAACCTCGCTGCCGAGGGTCGGTTCGAAGAGGGCTACATCCTGTCGCGCGAGCCGAACCCGGTTGCGGCGATGTGCTCCTACGTCTGCTCCGCCCCGTGCGAGCGGGCCTGCCGGCGCGGCGACATCGACCGTCCGCTGGCCATCCGCGCCATGAAGCGCTTCCTCGTGGAATGGCACGAGGCTTCCGGCATTCCCGACGTGATGCCCCAGATCGCTCCCCGCGCCGAACGGGTCGCGATCGTCGGTGCCGGACCGGCCGGGATCGCGGTCGCGCGCGAGCTCGCGATGAAGGGCTACCAGTGCACGGTGTTCGACAGCCTGCCGTACGGCGGCGGCACGATGCTCATCGGCGTGCCGGCGTTCCGCCTGCCGCGCGAGGCCATCGAGATGGACGTCCGGCTGGTCGAACGCCTCGGCGTGACGTTCGTGTACGACACGACGATCGGCAAGGACATCACGTTCGAGCAGCTCCAGGCTGAGTACGACGCCATCGCGATCACGGCGGGCGCCATGGACGCTGTCGCGCTAGACATCCCGGGCGCCGAGCTCGAGGGCGTCGACTACGGCGTCGACTTCATGAAGAAGGCCAACCTGGGGCAGCCGCTCGAGGTCGGCAACGACGTCGTCGTCATCGGCGGCGGGTACACCGCGATGGACTGCTCGCGCACGAGCCTCCGCCACGGCGCGGAGAACGTGACGATCGCCTATCGCCGGACCCGCTCCGAGCTCGTCGTCGACGAGGAAGAGCTCGGCGAGACCGAGCGCGAGGGCGTCCGGATGGAGTTCCTCGCGAGCCCCATCGAGATCCTCGGCGAGGACGGCAAGGTCAGCGCCGTCAAGTTCATCCGCAACCGCCTGGGCGAGCCGGACGCCTCGGGCCGCCGCTCGCCGGTGCCGATCGAGGGCTCCGAGTTCATCGTGCCGGCCCAGACCGTCATCCCGGCGGTGTCGCAGGCCGCCGACCTGACCTTCCTGCCGGTCGAGGCGAGCTTCGAGATCAACCGCGGCCGGGTCAAGGTGGATCCCGCGACCTACGCGTCGAACGTGAAGGGCGTGTTCGCCTGCGGCGACTTCGTGACCGGACCGACGACGCTCATCGAGGCCGCCGGCCACGGCAAGAAGGCGGCCTACGCCATCGATCGCTACCTCGCCGGACGCACGGACGTGTCGGTCGCGGCCAACGTCAAGGTCACGAGCTCGTGGCGCCACGACATGCCGGAGTTCTACGACGTCCTGCCGCGCCAGCACATCCCGATGGTCCCGCTCGGCGTGCGCATGCCGTCGACCGATCCGGTCGTCAACTTCAACACGCCGGTGGAGCTGGGCTACGACGCGAACGGCGCCGTGGCCGAGTCCACGCGCTGCCTCATGTGCAACTACAACATCTGGTTCGACCCGTTCCGCTGCGTCCTCTGCGGGGCGTGCGCCGATGTCTGCCCCGAGGGCGTCATCCACATGGTCGACATCAACACGCTCAAGTCGGAGGGCCTCCTGCCCGAGCTCGAGGAGGCGTACGGCTGGGAGAATGGCGGCGCGATGATCCTGGACGAGGAGCGCTGCATCCGCTGCGCTCTGTGTGTCAAGCGTTGCCCGTTCGACGCCATTACGATGGAGCGGTTCGAACTGCAGGAGATCTCGACGGACGGTCGGCTCTACAAGGAGTCCTACCGTGACGCGCAACTCGCCGGGACCCCCGGCGTCGCAGGAGGAGCCCGGTGAGTTTCCTCGAGCGGATGGACCACACCATCCGCCGGAGCCCCGTCTGGCGCTCGTTGTTCCGGCAGCCCTACCCGCGCGACGAGCGCTCGCGGGCCTACGCCGTCATGAACAACGTGTTCCTGCACATCCACCCGGTGCGCGTCCGCCAGCACGCGGTCAAGTTCGCCTACACGTTCTGCCTGGGTGGGCTGTCGTTCTTCCTGTTCCTGGTGCTGACCATCACCGGCGTGTACCTGATGTTCTTCTACGTGCCGAGCGCGACGCTCGCCTACACCAACATCCTCGACATCCAGAGCCAGGTCACGTTCGGGCTCTTGACCCGCAACATCCACCGGTGGGGCGCCCACCTGATGGTCTTCTTCGTGTTCCTGCACATGATGCGGGTCTTCTACCACGGGGCCTACAAGCCGCCGCGCGAGTTCAACTGGGTCGTCGGCGTGGTGCTCCTGTTCCTGACCATCATGCTGAGCTTCACGGGCTACCTGCTGCCGTGGGACCAGATCGCCTACTGGGCCATCACCATCGGCACGAACATGGGTGGCTACGCGCCGCTGTTCAACACGCCGGTGTCGCGCATCCTGCTCGGCGGCGTCGAGGTCGGGCAGAACACGCTCTTACGCTTCTATGTCCTCCACATCATGGTGCTTCCACTTGTGGCCGCAATCTTTCTTGCCGTTCACTTCTGGAGAATCCGCAAGGACGGTGGGGTGAGCGGACCGCTATGACGACCCATCGCCGCGTTGTCGCCTCCGCGCGCTCACTCACGCACCCCGGGTGCGCTCGCTCACGTGCTCGGCTCCGCCTTGCGCTGAGCCGCCCTATCGGCCCGCGAGGCAAAACTGATGTCTGATGTGAAGTCGCCGCCTGACAAGCGCGTCGTCCTTCCGGTCGACCCGACGCGCCGAACGGAGATCGACAAGCAGCGCGTGCCGATGTCGGCGCGGCCGTATCGGTTGCTGGCGCTCGTCAAGCAGGACGCCGTGGTCCGGGTCCAGAAGGAACCGGACGACACGGTCATGACCTGGCCGCACCTGCTGTCGATCGAGTTCCTGGCCGCCGGCGTCATGAGCATCTTCCTGCTGCTGATGGGCCTGTTCATCAACGCCCCGCTCGAGGAGCTGGCCAACGGCAACGTGACACCGGCGGTGGCCAAGGCCCCGTGGTACTTCCTTGGCCTCCAGGAGCTGCTTGCCTACTTCCACCCCACGGTGGCCGGCGTGCTCGTGCCGACGTTCGTGCTGGTGGGCGCGGCGTTCATCCCGTACGTCGATCGCGGCGACATCCTCGTCACCCGCCCGTCGCAGCGGAAGACCGCCGTCCTCCTCTTCACCCTGTTCTGCATCCTGGGCCTGGTCCTGACATTCGTCGGGATCTTCTTCCGAGGACCGGGCTACACCTTCGTGATCCCGTACGTGACCGCCCCCGGCATGTACTTCTCCCTGTGACCGAGGACCGCTGAGCGCGCATGAGCAATTACCACGTCGAAGCCGTCGACAAGCCCGCCGCCCTGACCTCGGAGGCGCTCAAGTCGCTGCGCCACCAGCAGGTCCAGGGCCTGTCCCGCCGACAGCTGATCCGTCGCGCGCTGGGAGCCGGCGTCGCCCTGTGGCTCCTCGAGATCAGCGCGGGGACGATCGGGTTCATCTGGCCGAACCTCGCGAGCGGGTTCGGTGGCAAGCTGCCGATCGGGACGCTCGAGGAGGTCAAGACGGCCAACTCGACGCTGCCGATCGATGAGGGCTTCCCAGCGTATTTCGCCTTCGCGCGCGCGTTCGTCATCCTCGTGGACCCGTCCCAACAGCGGTTCTTCGCCGGCGAGGACACGACGGGAGACGGCACGACCCTCAATGTCCGAGCGCTGTACCAGCGCTGCCCGCACCTGGGCTGCAAGCCCAACCCGTGCGAGAAGAACTTCTGGCTGGAGTGTCCCTGCCACGGCTCGCGCTACGACCGTCTCGGCATCAAGGCCGACGGCGCGCAGTTCGGCCCGGCGCCGCGGAGCATGGATCGCTTCTCGATCTCCGTCGATGGCGCGGGGGCGCTCACCATCGATACCGGCAAGATCACGCTGGGCCCGCTGCCCGTGGCCCTTGGCCAGCCCGGCATCATCCCGCCGCGCACACCGACCGGCTGCATCTGACGCTGTGACGTTCGACACCAACGGCCGAGGAGACCGATGACCGATACACCGGGTCGCGAGCCCACGGGCCCTGAGCCCGGGCCGGAAGAGCGGCTGCCCGCAACGCGACCGCCGGCCGAGGTCGCCCCGGTCGAGCGATTCACGTCGCCGCCGTCGATCCGGGCCGTCGAGCTCTCGCCAGAGCGCGCGGCCCAGGTCGTCCGCCAGTCATCGAACGCCCGCTGGGTCGGCTTCCTCGCGACGGTCATCGTCATCCTCTTCGTCGCGCTCTACTGGTTCTACGAGCTGGGGGCACCGCTCGACCTGACGCAGCCGCGCCTCGAGGCCGAGATCGCCGCGCAACAGGTCACCGCCGTCGAGCGCGGATACCTCGTCTACGAGGCGAACTGCGCCCGTTGCCACGGCGAGCAGGGCGAGGGCGGGATCGGTCCGGTCCTCAACCGCCAGGACAAGCTCTTCGCCCACCTCAACGAGAACTACCTCAAGAACGTCCTGACGGTGGGCGGGCGCTACGTCTGCGGCGACCCGAAGTCGCTCATGCCGGCGTGGTCGGATACCGGCAATCCGCCGGGCCCGCTCAATTACCGCCAGATCGAGGAGCTCATCGCGTTCCTGATGGCGACCAATGACACGACCTACATCGTGCGCGACGAGCACCTGCTCGATCCGAAGGTCGACCCGCAGACCGGCGAGGTCCTGACCTTCACGGGCTGGCGCGACCCGAACTACGCGCCGGCGCCCGGCGCGACGCCGTACCCAGACTGCTGGAAGGACGAGTTCGCCTCGGGCGGCAGCGCATCGCCGGGACCATCCGGTTCGGCCGCTCCCACCGCGTCGACCGACCCGAACGCCGCGGTCGTGACGATCACCGCCGCCTCTATCGCCTTCGACCCGACCGAGGTGACCGCCCCGGCCGGCACGCCCTTCACGCTCTCGTTCGACAACCAGGACGCCGGCATCCCGCACGACGTCCAGATCAAGGACGCTGCGGGGGCCGTCGTCTTCAAGACCGACGTGTATCCCGGGCGTCGAGAAGCGCGACTACTCGGTACCTGCGCTGGCGGCCGGGGCCTACCCGTTCGTCTGCTCCGTGCACAGCAACATGACGGGAACCCTGACCGCGCAATGATCGACCGGTGACGGCTCGACCGATCACCGGGTGAGGATGGAGGACGATGGCCCAACGGGCGCTCGGAGCCGGGATGATCGTGCCGCGCAAGCGGGCCCTGTTCGGCCTGCTCGACGCGGACGGCTGGGCGTGGGCCGGGGTCAAGGCCGTCATCTGGCTGGTCATCATCATCCTGATGCTCGGGTACATCCCCGACCGCGCCTACTACCTGACGGTCAATCGGACCGTGGATCTGGGCGTGCTGGCGTGGTCGCCGGTCAATCTGTGCCCGCCGACCAACGAGAGCCTGCCGTGCCCCGCGCCGGTCGGCGCGATCACGCCCTGGCACGAGTCGCCGACTGAACTGAACCTGCCGGCTCCGCGCACGGACGGCTCCGCCACGCAGCTCGGCACCAAGATCCTGTACATCGGGGGCACGGACGGGACCGGGGCGCAGTCGACCGTCTTCCTGGCCGAGCTGTCCGGGGTCGGCAACTTCGACAAGTGGTCGGAGGGCCCGCCGTTGCCGGAGCCCCGGTCCGACGCCAGCGTCGTGCAGGTGTCAGGCACCGTGTACGTGCTGGGCGGCCTTGATGCCGAAGGGGCGCCGACGACGACCGTGTTCACGCTGACACCCGACCCGCAGACGGGTGCCCTCCCCGACTGGGAGACCGCGCCCGAGGCGCTGACCCTACCCGAGGGGCGTGCCGGGGCGGCCGGTGTCGCGGCGCCGGACGGGGTGCTGCTCATCGGCGGCGAGGGCCCCGACGGCCCGGTCGCGACCACGTGGAAGAGCCGGTTCAACGCCCAGGGCGTGCTACAGAAGTGGGAGACCGAGGCCGCCCTCCTGGCGCCGCAGGCGGATGCGACCGCCGCGATCATCGGTGACCACGTGTGGCTGTACGGCGGGCATGACGCGAACGGCCCGGTGGCGACCGTGCAGCGTGGCGACCTCGGCCTCGAGGCGGCCGAGGGATTCCCGGCGAACCCGGACGAGGGCAAGGTCGTGGTCTGGGCCGTCAACCCGGCGGCGAACCTGCCCGCCCCGCGCGACGTTGCGACCGGTTGGTCCGCGAATGGCTCCCTGTACGTGGTCGGCGGCTCGAGTGCCGAGGGACCGCAACGCGAGACGTACTGGTCCATCCCGACGAGCACGGGCGACATCCCCGAGTGGAAGCGGCTCGAGGTCAGCGACCTGCCCTACGGCTTGTCGGGCGGGACGGTCATCGTCACGGGTCCTAACGCCATCATCATCGGCGGCGAGCGGGCCGAGGGTCCGGTAGCGACGAGTCTCCGGGCGAACACCGCGCCGCAGAGCCCGTTCTTCCAGGTGGGTCTCGTCGGTGCGACGGTGCCGGGACTCAAGATCGACGGCGAGATCGGCCAGCAGCTCGGCTACCTGAATGCGGCCGGGGCCGGGACGGTCGGCTTCGTGATCCTGCTGCTCATCGGCTGGGCGTTCGCCCACAAGGAGCAGGCTCGGGGGATCGTCCGGCGGGTGTTCCGCCGCTCCTGACCGGACGGATCAGCCCGGGAGCTCGCCCTCGCCCGCTGCCGGGGTGCCGTGCAAGACGGGCAGGCCGGCCCGTTCCCAGGCGTCCATGCCGCCACCGACGTTGACGACATCCGTTCGCCCGGACCGCATCAGGAACCCGGCCGCCGCCGCGGACCGCCCGCCGAGATGGCAGACGACCATGAGTGGTCGGTCCGGCGGCAGCTCGCCGGCCCGTGCCGCGAAGGCCGACATGGGCATGAGCACGGCCCCGGGTGCCCGGACCTCCTCGAACTCGTTGGCCTCACGGACGTCGAGCAGGATCGGACTGGCCGGGTCCTCACGCAGGCGCCGCTCGGCTTCGGTGACGTCGATGGTCGGGATCGCGGGAGCGGGGTTCATCGGCTGCTCCAGCTGACGGGGATCGGGTCGGTGGGGTCGTCCGCGGTCAGCGCGGCGAGGCGCCGATCGATGGAATCCAGCAGCTCGGGGAGGTCGAACCGGAGACCGGCGATCGCGTCGCCATCCGGCACCCGCCGGAGTCGATCGCGAGCGCCCTCGAGATTCCGTGCCACCCCACGGGGATTGCCGCGCACTCCGTGGACGTCGGCCGCGGCGAGCTTGATCAGGCCCTGGATGAGCTCGCGTTCCGCCGGATCGTCGGTGCCCATCCAGGCGGGCTCCATCAGCTCGTGGGCCTCGAAGAAGTCACCGTCGTCGTAAGCGCGCATGCCGGCGATGACGGCAGCCGTCCGATCGGCGGCCGGCAGCGGGCGGTAGGCCTTCGCGCGGCCATCGGCGTCGACCACGGTCCGGCGCTCGGCACCGGTCCCGGCGGGCCCCGGCATGGTCAAAGGAGCTCGATCAGCGGGCGCCGCGAGCCGAACCCGGTCTCGAGCTCGTGCCAGAACGCCACGTCCGACTCGCCGAGCTGCCAGCACAGCCACACCTGGCGGCCACCGGTGAGGGCCGGGAAGTCGATCAAGCCCTGTTCGATGTCGCGCAACGTGATCCCGAGCGCATCGATCCGTGCGACGGCCGCGGCCATCTGGTCGATGATCCCCTGCATCCGAAGGCGGATGGTCTGGGTCTCCTCGCGGTCGTCCTTCGCCGTCCCACCGCCCGACGCCGCGGAATGCGCCGCCAGCGCCCGATCGCGCAGCCGGATCAGCTCGGCGCGCTGGTCGGACAGCGTGGCGAGCAGCGGGCCGACCTCGACCAGGGCTTCGTTGGCGGCGTCGATATCGAAGAAGCGGGTCATCGCGGGTGATTCTAGCCCGCCGTGCGCGCAAAGGCCGCAAACGCGCGACGGTCGCGCGTACCATCGAGTCGGAAGCGTGGAGGAGCACGACACATGGACCTGGGTCTCGACGGCGCACGGGCGTTGATCGGCGGCGGCTCGGGCGGGCTGGGCGGCGCGATCGCGACCACCCTGACCGGCGAGGGAGCTCGCGTCGCGCTCGCGGCCCGACCGTCGGATCGGCTCGAGGCCGCCGTCGGAAGCCTGGCCGGCGCGGTCGCCGTCCCGACCGACTTCTCGACGCCGGATGGCCCGGGCGATGCCGTGGATCGGGCGGTCGCGGCGCTCGGTGGCCTGGACCTTCTGCTCGTGAACTCCGGCGGACCGCCCACCGGGGACTTCGAGGACCTCGATGAGGACGCCTGGACCCGCGCCATCGATGGCACGCTGCGCAGCGCCCTGCGCCTGATCCGCGCGGCGCTGCCGCACCTGCGCGAGAGCGATCGACCGGCCATCCTCATCATCCTGTCGTCGACGGCGCGCGAGCCCGTCGCGGGCCTCACGACCTCGAACGTGCTTCGCCCGGGCCTCGCGGGATTGATCAAGACCCTGACCGCCGAGATCGCCCCGATCCGCATCAACGGGATCGCGCCCGGCCGCGTCGCGACGGACCGCATCAAGGAGATCGACGCGGCGACGGCGGCCCGGACCGGCGCCACCCCCGAAGCGGTCACGGCCGCGATGATCGGGCGGATCCCGCTGGGACGCTACGGCGACCCGGCCGAGATCGGTCGGCTCGGGGCGTTCCTGCTGTCGCCGGCCGCTTCCTACGTGACCGGGGCCATCGTCCAGGTCGATGGTGGCCTCGTGCGGGCCCTGCCCTGATGCGCCGCCTGTTTCTGTGGGCCGCGCGCAACGCCTGGCTTCGGGACCACCTGCCGCGTATGCGGTTCATGCGCCGGGCCGTCCGCCGGTTCATGCCCGGCGAGACGATGGAGTCCGCGCTCGATGCCGCAGCACCCCTGCAGGCCGCAGGCATCGGGACGATGTACACGAAGCTCGGCGAGAACCTCGAGAGCCTCGCCGAGGCGGACGCGGTGGCCGACCACTACGTCGCCGTGCTCGACGCGATCCAGGCACGTGGCCTGGCCGGGGAGATCTCGGTCAAGCCGACCCAGCTCGGGCTGGACATCGACGAGGACCGCGCGCTGGCCCATCTCACGCGCCTCGCGGCCCATGCGGCCATGACCGGTTCCTACGTCTGGATCGACATGGAAGGCAGCGCGTACACCGATGCCACGATGCGGTTGTACGAGCGCGTCCGCGCCGTCCAGCCGCGCACCGGGCATCTGCCTGCAGGCCTACCTCCGTCGAACGGCGGCCGACATCGAGCGACTGCGACCGCTCGACCCGGCGATCCGGCTGGTCAAGGGCGCCTACGACGAGCCGGCCTCCATCGCCTTTCGCGGCAAGCGCGAGGTGGATGCCAGCTATCTCGATCTTGCGGCCTCCTTCCTCACCGAGGGCCGCGGCCGACCGATCCGGCTGGGCCTCGGTACCCACGACGTCACGCTCATCGAGCAGATCGCCGCTCGCGTCGCCCCGGCGGGGATCGGGCGGGACGGGTTCGAGATCGAGATGCTCTACGGGATCCGGACCGGGGAGCAGTTCCGGCTGGCGCGGCAGGGCTATCGTGTCCAGACGCTCATCGCCTACGGTGATGCCTGGTATCCCTGGTACATGCGCCGGCTCGCCGAGCGGCCGGCCAACGTGACCTTCGCGATCCGCTCGCTGCTGCCGTAGGGCAAGGAGGCCCGCCATGTCCGTCACCCAGGCCCGGCGCGTCGCGGCCCGCATGGGCACCATCGGGACCGAGAGCGCCTTCGAGGTCAGTGCCCGTGCCCGCGCGCTCGCGGCCCAGGGCCGGCCGATGATCTACCTCCAGATCGGCGAGCCCGATTTCGACACGCCGGCCAACGTCCGGGCCGCGGCCAAGCGCGCGCTCGACGAGGGCGAGACACACTACGCGCCGTTCCCGGGCATCCCGGCGCTGCGCGAGGCGATCGCCGCCGATGTCGCGAAGCGCAAGGGCGTCGAGGCCGATCCGTCGCAGGTCTTCGTGACCGTGGGCGGCAAGGGCGTGATGCTCTACGCGATCCTTGGGCTGGTCGATCCGGGCGACGAGGTCATCGTCCCCGACCCCGGCTACCCGATCTACGAATCGCTCACCCGGTTCGTCGGGGCGACCCCGGTCCCGATCCCCATCCGGATGGAGAACGAGTTCCGGCTCGACGTCGACGAGCTGGCCGCCCTCATCACGCCCCGGACGCGGGTCCTGTTCATCAACTCGCCGGCCAACCCGACCGGCGGCGTCCTCAACCGCGACGACCTCACGCGCATCTCGGCGCTCGCCATCGAGCACGACCTGTGGGTCGTGGCCGACGAGATCTACGGACGGATCCTGTACGACGGCGCGGAGCACGTCTCGATCGCGGCACTCCCCGGGATGGCGGAACGCACGATCATCCTCGACGGTTTCTCGAAGACGTTCGCGATGACCGGCTGGCGGCTTGGCTACGCGGTCGTGCCGACGTCGCTGATCCCGACCTACGCCCAGCTCATCATCAACACGATCTCGTGCGCACCGACGTTCGCGCAGGTCGGCGCCGTCGAGGCGCTCGTCGGGCCACAGGACGACGTCGACGCGATGGTCGTCGAGTTCAAGGCGCGCCGCGACCTCATCGTCGCGGGCCTCAACGAGATCCCGGGCATCCGCTGCGCGACCCCGCTCGGGGCCTTCTACGCCTTCCCGTCGATCGCGGGGACCGGCCTGACCGGCGCGGAGCTCGCGGAGCGGCTGATGCACGAGGCCGATGTCTGCGTCCTGGCCGGGACGGCGTTCGGGGGCGTCGGGACGGAGCACATCCGGGTCTCGTACGCGAACTCGCGCGAGAACCTGACCGAGGCGCTCGGCCGCATCGGCCGCTTCGTGGAGGCCCTGGGCCATGGCTGACCGACCGAACGTCTTCGTCTCGCGCGTCATCCCCGACGAGGGCCTGGCCGCCATCCGCGCCGAGTGCGAGATGGACCTGTGGGAACGGGACTTGCCACCGCCGCGCGACGAGCTCCTGCGCCGGGTCGCCGGCTGCGATGGCGTGCTCACGCTCCTGACCGACCGGGTCGACGACGAGTTCCTCGACGCCGCGGGCAAGAAGCTTCGGGTCGTGTCGAACTTCGCCGTGGGGTTCGACAACATCGACGTCGGCGCGTGCGCGCGGCGCGGCATCCCGGTCGGCAACACGCCGGGCGTGCTGACCGAAACGACCGCGGACCTCGCGTGGGCCCTGCTGATGGCCGCCGCCCGCCGCCTGCCCGAGGGCGACCGGTACGTGCGCGACGGCAACTGGAAGACGTGGGGGCCGCTGCTCCTGCTCGGCCCCGATGTCCACGGCGCGACGATCGGGATCGTCGGGTTCGGGCGGATCGGCCAGGCGGTCGCGCGACGGGCAAAGGGGTTCGGGATGGAGATCCTGTACCACGACGTGCAGGAGCTGCCGCGCGACGTCACGGAGCCGTTCGGGGCCACGTTCCTGCCGCTCGAGGAGCTCCTGGCCCGAAGCGACTTCGTGTCGCTCCACGTCAACCTGTCGGACGTGACCCGGCACCTGATCAACGCCGAGACGCTGTCCTGGATGAAGCCGACGGCCGTGCTCGTCAACACGTCGCGCGGTCCGGTCGTGGACCAGCGGGCCCTCGCCGACGCGCTGCGCGACGGCGTGATCTGGGCAGCCGGCCTCGACGTGACAGATCCCGAGCCGATCCCGATGGACGACCCCCTGGTGGGCCTCGACAACTGCCTCATCGTCCCGCATATCGCATCGGCATCGCGCGTGACCCGCGGCAAGATGGCCGCGATGGCGGCCGCGAACCTGCTGGCCGGCGTGCGCGGCGAGGCCCTCCCGACCGAGGTGCCGCCGCCGGCCTAGGCTGGGCTCCATCAGGGCTCAAGGAGAGACATTCGTGGCGACCCTCGACGACGCGCTCCAGACGCAGATCAGGAACATCGAGCAGTCGACCGGCCGGTCGATGGCGGAGTGGACCGCGCTCGTCAACGCGAGCGGCAAGACCCGGCACGGCGAGATCGTCGCCTGGCTGAAGTCCGAGCATGGGATGTCCCACGGCAATGCCAATCGCGTCGCGTTGACGGCCCTTCGTGGCCCGGCCGCACCCGAGGGTGACGCCCTCGTCGACGCGATCTACGCCGGCCCGAAGGCGCCGCTCCGGCCCCTCCACGATGAGGTCGTCGCGTTCGCACAGGGGTTGGGCGACGACATCGAGCTCGCGCCCAAACAGGCCTACGTGGCGCTGCGCCGATCGAAGCAGTTCGGCACCGTCGGCCCGGCGTCAGGCGGCCGTCTCGAGATCGGCCTCAACCTCAAGGGCGTCGAGCCGAACGGGCGGCTAGAGGCCACGACCGGCATGTGCACGCACCGCGTCCGGCTATCCGGACCGCAAGAGCTGGACGACGAAGTTCGCGGCTGGCTGCGCGAGGCGTACGAGCGGGCCTAGCTGTGATTCACGAGGACGCCGTTGACTTCCGGGAGCCGGTCGGCTGACCCGCGCCGCCTATGTGCCTGCCAGTTTGCAACAAGGCATCGTTGGGACGCGGCGACCCGCCCTCAGCCACCATTCGTGCTTGGCAGTCCACCGTTTGGACGCCAGCCGTGCCTCGGCGCGCGTTTCGAGGCCCGGTGCCGACTGACGAGCACGCCGGCGCATCGTGGGGATGCGTGTCAACAACGTGTCCGTGAATTGCACCTAGCGCGGTATTCGCGCGGGCCGGTACCGTCGAGAGGTGGTCGAGCACCCGGGCCGCGTGGCCGGGCAGCGTTCCGTGGTCATCGTGGAGCGTCACACGAACACGATAGAGGTCCGTAGCTTCGGAAGCGCCATGCCGGTCAGGCGGCGACGAACCGATCGGCGTCGACGCCCCACGCTTCGGCCCTTGCGCGACCCGGCCCAAGCGGATCGGCGGCCCGTTCGTCGGCGGTGGCGGGATCGAGGAAGTAGGCGAGCCATCCTTGGATCCGGTCGCCATCGGGTGACAGTCCGGCCTTGACGTTGTCGATCCTCGCGATCGCCGCCGTGTAGCTCTCGACATCTTCGCCGTAGACGGTCCACGTCGCCCGGTCGAAGTCGTAGCGCGGGAGCATGCTCTCGGGGATGCCCCGGGCGCGGTCGCGGTGCCACGGGACGAGCGGATCGTCGTCGTCGATGCGCCCCGGGTCATACGGCTCCGGGTCGCTGGCCGCCACGTCCACCTCTGTCGAGCATCCCGGGCAGCGGACCGTCAGGTTGCCGCCGCCGATGATGGCGAGAAGCTCATCCGCTACGCCGCCGTGGTCGACGGCCGCGGCGCACGCCGGACAGACCATCTTCGTCATCGGGACCTCCCTCTCCCGGGTCCGTCCCGGGCGTCACCGGACAGCGCCTTGCGCGGCGTTGGGGTCCGGGGACACCCACAGTATCGGTTGTCCGGAAGCTTCCTACAAGCTCGGCATCCCGAGTGGCATCCCGGCGGTCCGGCGCCGGTCGGAAGGGGGACTCGGAAGGCTCGATCTGAACGTGATACGGTCCCGAGCGGGCCGGTAGCTCAGCGGCAGAGCAGGGGACTTTTAATCCCTGTGTCGTGGGTTCGAATCCCACCCGGCTCGCCAGGTTTCACCCTCCTCCGGCACCGTCCTTGAGCGCGCCCGGATGCCAGGGCCCCGCAGTGCCGTAGCCGAACCCCACCGAGTTGGATCCATCCGCGTCCGCGATCCCGAAGCCGCAGGTGCTAGAGCCCTCAGGGCACCCGATCTCGTACGCGAACTGCGATCCGTCGGCCGACCAGTACGGCCGAACCCCGTTGCCGATCACTCGTGTGAAGCCAGAGCCGTCGGTCGCGAACATGTAGATGCTTCCCTCAAGCCCGAGCGCGATTCGATCGCCAGCCGGCGACCACGCAAGGCCGTACACGTGGCCCGTCCCGAATCGGTCCAGATGACGTGGAGCTGCGTATCCGCGGTGACCACTCTCACCTCCTGGAGACTCCGATGTCCATCGTCCGCAAGTTTGCTCGGTCGAGCCTCACCCTTGTCGCCTTCCTGGCGATCGCCGGATGCGCCGGGCCCGGCCAAACGCCCGAACCAACGATTCCGACGACCCCGGGTGCATCAGCCGCGGCGTCCGACGCCCCGATGACCGACGCCATCAGCATCAAGGGCTTTGCCTTTGCACCGGATGACCTGAAGGTCCCGGTCGGGACGACGGTCACGTGGACCAACGATGAAGACTCGCTCCACACGGTGACGTCGGGCACGCCCCCGAGCCCTTCCGGACTTTTCGACTCGGGCGAGATCGATACCGGCGTCGAGTTCGCCTACACCTTTACCGACGAGGGCACCTACCCGTTCTTCTGTGCGCGTCACGACTTCATGAAGGGCGTGGTCACGGTCACTCCCTGAGCACGAAGTCATCCCTTTCGGGGTCGCGGCCGTATCCCCGCCGTCCTCCGCGTCCGACCACTGGGCGCAGGACACCCGGCCCCCAGGCAAGGAGACAACATTCCCGTGAAGCTCAGAAACCTCACGCTCAGCACGCTCGGCACCGCGATCCTCGTCGCGGCCTGCACCGGCGGCGGAGCAACGACCACACCAGCGACGGCGCCGTCCGTTGCACCCACCATGACGCCGTCGGCCGAACCGAGCGTGGCCCCTTCCATGTCACCGGAGGCGATGACGCCAACCACCAAGAGTCCCTCCGCCGACCTGCGCTACGCGCTGGCAAGCGGCCTCGGGCAGCACGCACTGCTGGCCTCGCTGACGACCCATCGCGGGCTCGAAAGCGGAAAGGACTTCGAGGCTGCCGCTGAGGCCCTGGAAGTGAACACCGTCGCCCTCGGCGACGCGATCGGATCCGTCTTCGGTGACGAGGCCAAAGCCACGTTCCTCGAGCTGTGGCGCGCCCACATCGGCTTCTTCGTCGACTACACGGTCGGGACCGCGACCAAGGACGACGCCAAGAAGACCAAGGCAGGCGACGACCTCGCCGGCTACTCCCGCGACTTCGCGGCGTTCCTCGCTGGCGCGACGGATCTGCCGGCCGACGTCCTCGAAGCCGAACTCAACAGCCACGTGACGCACCTGGCGGGTTCCGTCGACGCCTACGCGGCCGGCGACTACGCCACGGCCTATGAGCTGACCGACATGGCGTACCAGCACATGGTCGCCACAGGCGGCACCCTCGCCGATGCCATCGCGGCCAAGTTCCCGGACAAGTTCGCCGCCATGGACAACGCGACCAAGTCCGCCGTCGATCTCCGGATCGCGCTCGACAGTGCCCTCGGCGAGCACGCATTCCTCGCCTCCAATGCCACGCATCGCGGTCTCGAGGGCTCCAAGGCCTTCGACGCGGCTGCCGGCCAGCTCGAGACGAACACCGTCGCCCTCGGCGACGCGATCGGGTCCGTCTTCGGTGACGAGGCCAAGGCCACGTTCCTCGAGCTGTGGCGCGCCCACATCGGCTTCTTCGTCGACTACACGGTCGGGACCGCGACCAAGGACGACGCCAAGAAGACCAAGGCAGGCGAAGACCTCGCCGGCTATTCCCGCGACTTCGGGGCCTTCCTGGCCTCGGCCACCGACCTACCGGCTGATGTCCTGTCGGCGGAGCTCGACTCGCACATCAAGCACCTGGCCGGTTCCATCGACGCGTATGCCGCAGGCGAGTATGCCGACGCCTACGAGCTGATGGGCATGGGCTACACCCACATGTGGGCCACCGGCGACGTCCTCTCCGAGGCCATCGTCACCAAGATGCCGGACACGTTCGGCCAGTAACCCGCTCGTTCCATGCGGTCGACGGTACCTCCCCGTCGGCCGCTTCTCGTTTCACCCTCAAGGCGAATCGACCATGATCACCCTCAAGGCAGCAGCCGCACTGCCACAGGTCCCTCGCGACCAACGGGCCAGCCCCGGAGCGCGGTGGTCCGTCGTGCGGTCCCAACGGATCGAGACGATGTTCGCGGCGAGCCTGTCGGCCGGTGCTGCGGCGATCCACCTCGCGGCGGCATCGAGCCACCTGGAGGCGTTGGGCGACCTGGCCCTTGGGTTCTACTGGGCCGCACTCTTCCAGATCGCGTTTGCGGGAGCCCTCCTGGCACATCCCAGCTCTCGCCGGCTCGCCACGGTCGGTGTCGCCATCAACGTCGCGCTCGTCGCGGCGTGGGCGTGGTCGCGGACCATCGGGTTGCCGACGATCCCGGGCGGCCCCGAAGCCGTTGGGTTGGCCGACGCGACGACCGTTGCGTTCCAGGTCGTCCTGGTGTGGATGCTGGCCAGACGGCTTGGCATGTCCCGTACCAGTCGTGGCGACGTGGCGGGTCGGCCGTGCGGCGTAGCCCGATCCCCGGCGCGGCGTTCATCGTGGGAATCGGCCTCGTGCTCGTCTCGACACCGATCGCCATGGCCGACGGTCTCACGGGCCACGGCCATGACGGCGGAGGACACGCCCATCCCGAAAGCGACCGCGGGCTGACGCCAGCCCGCCCTGATCGAGTCGCACGGTCACGGGGACGCGACCGGTCACTGACCTCCGCTGGTCGGTGATGCAACGATCCTGCAGCGGCATCGGTGGTGCTGTCGCACGCGGTGGATGGTCGACGGCCCAAGGTTGGGCAGGACCCCCGACCGACGAATTCGAGGACCGTTTGCGATGACCGAGACTGCAGGCCCCGAGGCCATCCCCCAGATCGCCGCGCTGATCAGCCGGATCGATATCTGCCTCTTCAGCACGCGCGGCGAGCACGGTGAGCTCCACGCCCGCCCGATGTCGAACAACGGCCAGGTCGAGTGGGAGGGGCGCTCCTGGTTCTTCGCTCCGAGCGACGGCCGGCTGGTGGCCGAGCTGGAGGCCGATCCGCAGGTTGTCGCGGCGTACCGCGCTGACGAGTCCTACGACTTCATCTCGATCAGCGGACGGGCGACGATCGAGACCGATCCGGAGCTCAAGAAGCAGTATTGGCTGCCAGAGCTGGAGCGCTGGTTCCCGGACGGTCCGGAGGGCTCGAACGTCACGCTGATCCGAGTCGACGCCGAGCACGCGGACTGGTGGACCGGCGAGGGCGACGGCAGCGCCGACATACGACAGCCGGTCTCAGCGAGGTGACGCGGCCCCGGACGCCGAGGCGGGGAACGAGCGGCTAGACGGGCCGCTCGGGAGGATTCGCGGTTACGATCCGGCGCGGCGCGACGGGTTCGGGACGACGCCGGCGCAGGCGTTGGATCAGGAGGAAGATCTCGACGACCGTCAGGATCGGCACGATGCGGCGAGGCAGGAAGCGGAGCAGGAGCAAACGCAGGCCTTGGTTCAGCATCGACCCAGTATCCGCACCGGGGCGGCACCGGTGGCATCCGGCCGGACCATCCCCGTTGCAACGCGCTTGCGATGTGGGCTCGTCCAGCAGCGGGAGCGCGTGACCGCCCTGCTATCCTCGGGCCATGGACCGTCTGTATCGCTCGCGGGATGACCGGATGCTGGCCGGGGTGGCCGGTGGCCTCGCCGACATGTGGGGCGCTGACCCGTCGCTCGTGCGCGTCATCTGGGCGCTGCTGATCATCTTCACCGGTGGCATCGCGCTCCTCGTGTACATCGTGATGGCCCTGGTGGTCCCGGAGGAGCCCGTTGTAACCGCGGAAGCGCAGGCGCTCGCAACGACGCCACCACCGGGCGCGGGGGCGGATTGGACGCCTCCCGCCGACCCGCACGCAGCCCGGCAGGCGGCCCGCGAGGCACGGGCGGCACGACGCGCATCCGGCGGAGGCCGCAGCACCTTCCCGGCGTCCGTGATCATCGGTGGGTTCCTGATCATCCTCGGTGGCTTCTTCCTGGCCCGCGAGTTCCTGCCCCAGATCGACTTCGACTGGTTCTGGCCGCTCGTCCTCGTCGGCATCGGCATCCTGCTCGTGGTCACGGCCCTGCGCCGACCGAGCGAACCCGGCTGACGTTCGGTTGCGTCCGGCTACCGGACGCACCACGCTCGACCCGCACCCGGTTCGCAACCAATCGGGCCGTCGCAACCCGGTTCGTCCCCCAACCGACACCTTGTCAGCCCTGCCGGGGCCCCCGACCACGACCGCCTCGCACCCTAGCCTTCTCTGCACGAGCTCCTCGTAGGTGGCTGCAGTGCTGGAAGGAACGTGCGATCGATGGATACCGGAGATACCGCGTGGCTCTTGATGTCCACGGCCCTGGTCATGATCATGCTGCCGGGCCTGGCCCTGTTCTACGGCGGTCTCGTGCGTCGCAAGAACGTCCTCTCGACGATCATGCACAGCTTCTTCGGCCTGGCCCTGGTCAGCGTCGTCTGGGTCATCGTCGGATTCACCCTGGCGTTCGGACCTGACGTCGGCGGGCTCGGCCTGATCGGCGGTCTCGACTTCGCGTTCTTCAACAACGTGGGCCTCGAGCCGTCCGAGACCTACGCCACGACCGTGCCGTTCGTGCTGTTCGCGGCGTTCCAGCTGATGTTCGCGGCCATCACGCCGGCCCTCATCACCGGCGCCTTCGCCGAGCGCAAGCGGTTCAGCGCGTTCGTGCTCTTCACGCTCTTGTGGTCGATCTTCGTGTACTCGCCGCTGGCCCATTGGGTCTGGTCGCCCGACGGCTGGCTCTTCAAGCTCGGCGCGCTCGACTTCGCCGGCGGGACGGTGGTCCACATCAGCTCGGGCGTCTCGGCTCTCGTCGTCGCGCTCCTGATCGGCCGCCGCGCCGTGAACGGTGAGCCGATGGAGCCGCACGACGTGCCGATGACGGTCCTGGGTGCCGGCCTCCTGTGGTTCGGCTGGTTCGGCTTCAACGCCGGATCCGCCACGGCGGCGAACGGCATCGCCGCGAATGCCTTCATGGTGACCAACACGGCTGCCGCGGCCGCCACGATCACCTGGGTCCTCGCGAGCTATCTCCACAAGGGCAAGGTCAGCGTCGTCGGTGCCGCCTGCGGCGCCGTCGCCGGCCTCGTCGCCATCACTCCCGCCTCGGGCTTCGTCGGCGTCGGTGGCGCGCTCATCATCGGTCTCGTCGTGGGCGGCCTGTGCTACAGCGCCACGCTGCTGCGTTCGCGCCTGAAGATCGATGACGCGCTCGATGTCTTCGCGGTCCACGGCGTGGGCGGCATGTTCGGTGCCGTCGCGACCGGCGTCTTCGCGACGGCCGCCGTCCAGTCGGCGTACACCGGCCTGCTCGAGGGCAACGGCCAGCAGCTCGTCTATCAGCTCATCGCCGTCGGTGCCACGGTCGCGTTCGCGGTCGTCTCGACGTTCGTCATCGTCAAGGTCGTCGACGTGATCCTCGGGATCCGCGTCTCGGCCACTGACGAGGAGATGGGCATCGACCTCGCGACGCACGGCGAGGCCGCCTACCAGTCCTGACGCCGGGGCTTCAGGCCGATCGGGATCGCCCTCCTCGTCCCGATCGGCCCTAGCTCCGTCTCCGTCACAACCACTCCCCAGAGGCAGCCGATGCCACCGCACCGACGTTCCGCGACTCCGCTCTACGACCAGCGTTTCGAGCACGACGCTTGCGGCGTGGGCTTCGTGGCGGATGCGGGCGGCCGATCGCGGGCGCGAGTCCTCCCACTCGCGCTTGCCGGGCTCGCGGCGCTCGCCCATCGCGGAGCGTTCGGGGCGGACGGCGAATCGAGCGACGGAGCCGGCATCTCCCTGCCCCTTGACCTATCGCTCCTTGAGGCGCTCGCGCCGCAATCGGCCGGGGAACGCCCGGCCGTGGTCATGCTGTTCCTGCCGCGCGGCCGTGTCGCGGGCCGGACCGCGCGCAGCCTCGTGGAGCGCGTCTTCGCCGACGCGGACCTCCCGATCGCGGGCTGGCGGACCGTGCCGATGGAGCCCGGTGCGCTGGGCGCCGCCGCCGCGGCGTCTCGTCCGACCGTCGCCCAGGCCTTCGTCGCGCGTCCATCGCGGGGCGCCGCCGACCGCGGCCGATCACCGACGACGCCTTCGAGCGCCGTCTCGTCGTCGCCCGCCGTCGTCTCGAGACGGCGGCCCGGGATGCCGGCGGGGCCGTGTCCGAACTCTCCGTGCCGTCGGCGTCGTGTCGGACGATCGTCTACAAGGGCCTCGTCGCCGGTGGGCGCCTGGCCGAGCTGTATCCCGACCTCGTCGCACCCGTCGAGCTCGGTTACGCGATCTTCCATCAGCGCTACGCGACGAACACCCATCCGGTCTGGCGCCTGGCCCAGCCGTTCCGGTCGATCGCTCACAACGGCGAGATCAACACCGTCCGCGGGAACCGCGAGCAGGTTCGAGGACGCACGCGCGACCGCGGTTCCCGGCCGATCGCCGCCGAGCTCACCGCCGCAGGACCGCTCCTGTCACCCGGATGGCTCCGATTCGCTGTCGCTCGACGAGGGCCTGGAGCTGCTGACGACGACCGGCTGGGGACTCACGCCGGCACTGCTGGCGGCGATCCCCGAGGCGCTCGCCCTCCGACGCGCACCGCACCCGCACGTCGCCACGCTGCGTCGCCGGACCGCCGGGATGCTGGCGCCGTGGGACGGCCCGGCCGCGATCGTCTTCGGTGACGGGAAGCGCGTCGGGGCGCTCATCGACCGCAACGGCCTCCGTCCGGCGGCCTTCGCGGTGAACCGCGACCGGCTGGTGGCCGTGGCGTCGGAGGCCGGCGCCGTGCCGTTCGCCGCGTCGGAGACCATCCGCCGGGGGCGACTGGGACCCGGCGAGCTGCTGCTGGTGGAACCCGGCAGGCGGTCGATCCTCGAGGACACCGACGCCAAGGCCTGGGTCCTGCGCCATCTCCCGATCCACGACCAGCCCCGGGCGCTCCACGAGGACACGCCCGAGGCGGCGGCGAACGCCGTCGAGCACCGTTCTCCGCTCGACCACGCCGGGCGCTATCTCGCGGGCCTCGACGCCGAGCGGGCGCGGCTCGACATCAAGACGATGACCCTCGAGGCCCACGAGCCGCTCTGGAGCATGGGCGACGACACGCCGACGGCCGGACGCGGGCGCTTGGACCGGCCCGTCGCCGACCATCTCCGCCAGGCGTTCGCCCAGGTCACGAACCCGGCGATCGACCCCGAGCGAGAGCGGGTCGTCATGGACCTTCGCGTCGAGCTGGGTCGTCGCCCGGCGCTGCTCGGTGGGCCACCGCGCGGGCCGCGGACCCTGCGCCTGGAGCGGCCGATCGTCGCCGACCTCCCCGGACTGTCGGCGGCCCTTGCGGCCCGCGGGACGCGCGTGCGCACGCTCGACGCGACGTGGCCCGCATCGGCCGGAGCGGCGCGCCTGGCCGGCACCCTCGAGGCGCTGGCCGCGGCTTCCGTTCGCGCCGCGGAGTCGGGCGCGGAGATCCTCATCGTCAGCGACGCCGCGCTGTCGGTCAGTCGGCTGCCCGTTCCGTCCATCCTGGCCGCGGGCGCCATCCACACGGCGCTTACCGAGGCCGGCCTGCGCGGTCGCACGGACATCGTCGTGGACGCCGCGGACATCCTCGACGTGCATTCGATGGCGATGGTCCTCGCGGTCGGTGCCACGGCCGCGCATCCTCGCCTCGCCCTCGAGCTCGCCGCGGAGCTGGCGGGGACGCGCGGCGCGGAGGCCGTCACCGCGGCTGCGGCCATCGGGAATCTCGTCGCTGCCTTCGAGGCGGGCCTGCGCAAGACCCTGGCGCGGATGGGCATCAGCGCGGTCGCGAGCTACATCGGCGGGACGCTTATCGACACCGTCGACCTGGCACCCGATGTCATCGCCCGCTGTTTCCCGAACGCGGCGGCGTGGCCCGGCCGGACGACCCTGGCCGACCTCGGCGAACGGGCGTTGCGTCGTCGAGCGGCGGCCGTGGCCCTGCCTCCGACGCCCGCGGGGCGTGAGCCGCGTCTGCCGGATCCGGGCTGGGCGCGCTTCCGGGCCGATGGCGAGGCGCATCTCTTCTCACCGGGCATCGCCAAGGAGATCCAGGTCCTGTCCGGGTCGATCGATGGCGAGGCGGCGGCCGCCTCGGTCGATGTCGCGCTCGCGCGCTATCGGACGGCCCTGGGCCGTGGCGCCGATGCGCCGGCGGTGCCGCGCGACGAGCTCCGCGTGCGTCGATCGTCCGTGCCGCTCGCGCTCGATCAGGTCGAGGATGCGCGCGCGATCGCCCGTCGATTCGTCGTGTCGGCGATGAGCGTGGGCGCCCTGAGCCCGGAGGCGCACCAGGCCTTGACGATCGGGATCCAGCGCGCCGGTGGCGCCGCGAACACCGGCGAGGGTGGCGAGGATCCGGCCTGGTACGTGCCGGGACCCGATGGACGGCGCCACGACGCGCGAATCAAGCAGGTCGCTTCGGCGCGGTTCGGCGTGACCGCGACCTATCTGGCTCGCGCCGATCAGCTCGAGATCAAGATCTCGCAGGGATCCAAGCCCGGCGAAGGCGGCCAGCTCCCCGGCCGGAAGGCGACGGCCTACATCGCGGCCCTCCGGCGCGGCCAGGCCGGCCAGAGCTACATCAGCCCGCCGCCCCATCACGACATCTACTCGATCGAGGACCTCGCCCAGCTCATCGCCGACCTGCGCGCGATCAACCCGACGGCGCGGGTCGGGGTCAAGCTCGTGGCCAACCGGGGGGTCGGCACGGTCGCCGCGGGGGTGGCCAAGGCCGGCGCGACGTACATCCACCTCTCCGGGCATGCGGGCGGGACGGGGGCATCGCCGCTCAGCTCGATCAAGCACGTCGGCGCGCCCTGGGAGCTGGGCCTCGCGGAGGTCCACCAGGTTCTGCTGCGCAACGACCTGCGCGATCGGGTCGCGCTGCGTACGGACGGCGGCCTGCAGACCGGTCGAGACCTGCTCGTGGCGGCCCTGCTGGGCGCCGAGGAGTTCGCCTTCGGGACCGCCGCGCTCGTGGCGGTCGGGTGCGACATGGCCCGCCAGTGCCACCTCGACACGTGTCCGACCGGCATCGCCACCCAGCGCGAGGACCTGCGCGCGAAGTTCACCGGCACGCCCGCGATGGTCGAGCGGTTCTTCCTCGCCGTGGCCGAGGACCTCCGCCGGGAGCTTGCCGCGGTCGGTGCCCGGACCGTCGGCGAGGTGATCGGCGAAAGCCGGCGGCTGCTCCGCCCCGTGTCGGGTGCCCGGTCGGAGCTCGCCCCGGTGATCGGCGCGTCGTCGTGGGGCGCGGATGCGGCCCGCCGTGCCGATCCGGGCCTTCCGGCGCGGCTCACGCGCCACGCGCCCGCTTCACCACTCGAGACTCGCATCGCAGCGGCGTTCCGCGACCAGGGTCCGGTGACGGTCGGCGGCCTGCGGCTGACCACCGCCGATCGCTCGTTCGGCGCCGGGCTCACCGGTGCGCTCGAGCGCGGCGAGCTGCGCGGGCCGGTCCGCCTGGAGTTGCGGGGGGCCGCCGGTCAGTCGTTCGGTGCGTTCTCGGGGCCGGGTATCGAGATCCGGCTCGTCGGCCAGGCGAACGACTACGTCGGCAAGGGCCTCTCTGGCGGTCGGATCACGGTCGCGCCGGAACCCGACCTGCCGGTCGCGGCCTCCGGTGAGGCGATCGCCGGGAACACGGTCCTGTACGGGGCCACGGGCGGGCGCCTGCACCTCGTCGGGCGGGCCGGGATGCGATTTGCGGTGCGTAACAGCGGCGCCGATGCGGTCGTCGAGGGCATCGGCCCCCACGGCTGCGAGTACATGACCGGCGGCACGGTCGTGGTGCTCGGCCCGGTCGGGGCGAACTTCGGGGCCGGGATGACCGGCGGGCGGGCCTACCTCTACGACCCGAGTGGGCGCCACGCCGCGGCGCTGCACGCGGACAGCGTGGCGGCCGTCCGGCTCTCGGGCGTCGTCGCCGATCGCCCCGATGGCCCGGAGCGGCTGGTCGAGCTGCGCGGGCTGCTCGAGGACCACGCCTCCGCCGGCTCGGCCCTGAGCCGGCAGATCCTGGCCCTGGAGGATCTGACCTCGGCGTTCTGGGTGGTCGAGCCGGTCGCGCCCGCCGTCGAAGCCACGGTGCAACCCGATCAGCCGGCCGTGCCGCTCAGTCCGGCAGCGGTCGCCTCCTTGAGCGCGTCACGAGTGACGGCCGACCCGAGCCAGCCCGTCGTCTGACGCTAGCCGACGCGGACCGCCGCGAGCGCCCGTTCGGCCTGGGCGATGTGGAATCGGTCGTGGCCGGCCGCCAGGCGGACCATGAGCTCGTAGCTCTCTGGGCCACGCTCGCGGTGGCGTCCGAAGCGCTCGCGCTCGGCCGGCGGCGTCGCCGCCCAGAGCCGCAGGTTCGCATCCCGCAATGCCTCGAACAGCGTGATGAGCTCCTGCGGGTCGTCGTCGCGATGGCGCAGCCCATCGACCCAGCGGTCCTGGTCGTAGCCGACGATATCCGGCTCGTCCTCCGCGAGGATCCAGCGCATCCGTGCGCTGGCCACGAGCTCCGAATCGACGAGATGGCCGATGCACTCGATCACCGACCACTCGCGCGGCTCCGGTCGCAGTCGGAGCCGGTCGCCCGCAGCCGCGAAGATCTCGCGCACTCGCGAGGCCGTCGTTCCCTGGACCACGGCCGGGTCATCCTGACCGAGCCACGCGAGCAGCTCGCGCCGGTAGGCGTCCGGCGAGGCGACGGGATCGATCGGCGGTGTGTCGAGTCCTGCGGGCACGTTCACCGGTTCGCCGCGACGTGGGCCACGAGGTCGTCCGCGAGGCAGGCGTCCAGGCGCCGGACGCCCGCCGCACTGGCACGGCTCACGTTCGCGAGCGCGACGGCCAGCCACCGGCGGGCGGGCGACCGATCGTTTTCGCGGAGGGCGGCGCGGGCCGCGTAGCGGGCGTCCTCGCGTTCGGACCAGCGCTCGCGCTCCGTATCGAGGACGAGGTCGTAGTAGAGGAGATGCATGGTCGTGCTCCGTTCGCAGTCGGTCGAGATGATCAGCGGTGATGGTCGTCTGGCAGGGGATCGCGCGAATCGGTGCCCCACAGCAGGGCTCCGGCGTCCAACGCGATGAGCGCGGCGATGACGACGATCCAGACGAACAGCGTTTCCATGGCTCCGGCCTCCAGGGGCGGTGTCGATATCGCCATGCTGGGCGATTTCTGGTCTCATCGATAGACCCACGAGTGGTCGATCAGATGAGGCCAGAGGCTCGACATCGCGAGTGATGCCTGCATCATCGCAGCCATACCTGCCAGAACATGGCAAGTATCTCGTCGAACGCCCAAGGGGGCTTGCCACGGGGACTAACCACGGAGCCTCGCCACCGAGCCGCAACCGTGTCGCAGCCCTGCCGCCGCCGACGCGGACCGAGGCAGAACCTACGCTTGGGGTCATGTTGGGGAAGCGTCACCCGTCCGCGTCGGCGACCCTCTCCGCCCCGCCATCCGCCCGCCCGCAGCACGACAAGGTGAACGCCATGATCCATCCGTCCGAACCCGAGCTTCGCCGCCCGCTCGCCGTCCGAGGCGGGCAGGGCGCGCCCGTCACCTGTGCCGCCTGTGGCTGTCGCCTGGCCGCGACCGGTGACGCGTGGTTCCACTTCAACCCGCTCGGCGGACGCGACGCCCGCGGGTGCCGGGTCGCCTGTGCGGATGCCGCGCACGACACGAGCGGCCGCGCGATCTCGGTGAACGTCTGACGCCGATCCGCAGATCGGTGGTGGGTCAGCCCCCCGCGCCTTCCACGACGAGCCGATAACCCACGCCCCGGACCGCCACGACGTGCGGCCCGCCCGCGGCCTCCACCTTGGCCCGCAACCGCGCGAGATGCGGCTTCAGCCAGAGCAGGTCCGGGTCGCTTTCCGCCGGCCAGCCCGCCCGAGCCAGTTGCAGGTGCGGGACGATGTCGCCGTCCGCGCGAACGAGGGCCTCGAGCAGCCGGAATTCCGTCGGCGTGAGGGTCCAGCGCGACTTCGCCGACATGCGCCTCGTGACGACCGGGCTCCAGCACCAGCGCGCCGGCTTCCAACGGTCCCGGCGGGACCGCCGCTGGCGCCCGGCCGGTCCACCCGCCGCATGACCGCGGCGATCCGTGCCAGCAGCTCGGCCTTGCCGAACGGCTTCGTCAGGTAGTCGTCCGCCCCGATGCCGAGCGCGCGGACCTTGGCCGCCTCACCGCTCTCGCCGGACACGACGAGGATCGGCGCCTGGCCGACGGCGCGCATCTGGCCCGCCACGCTGAACCCGTCCGGACCGGGCATCGCGAGGTCCAGCAGGACGAGGTCCGGGTGCTCGTCGCGGAAGCGCTTCACGGCGGTCAGCCCGTCGTACGCGGTGATGACCTGGTGACCCTCGGTCCCGACGAGCGCGGTGATGGCCCCGACCATCGCGGGGTCGTCGTCCACGACGAGGATGCGGAGGGAGCGACCGGTCATGCTGATCAGGATCCTCTCAACGGGTCAGATGGCGACCGCAGCCGGCATCGCGACGACGAATCGCGCCCCGTGCGGCTTGGCCGGCTCGCACCACAGGTGCGCGCCCATCGATTTACCGAGTCGCTTCGCCGCGTACAGCCCGATGCCCGAGCCGCGCGCCGTGTGCGTGTCGCGTCGCGCGTACGGCTCGAAGATCCGCTCGCGCCATTCGTCCGGGATGCCCGGACCCTCGTCGCTGATCCCGAGGTGGATGACGCCCTCGACGATCGCCCAGTCGATCGTGATCGTCGTCTCGGACGGCGCGTACTTGACCGCGTTCTCGACGAGATGTTCGATGATCTGGCGGAGGCGGGGCGGGTCTGCCAGTGCATGCAGGCGCGGCGCGCCGTGGGCGTCGACGTGGTGGCGTCCGAGCAGGGGCCGCAACGAGCCGAGCACCTCGGCGACGACCGCCTCGACGTCCACGGGCGTGACCGACGGAGCGTCGTCCGGCACGACGCGGACCGACGCCAGGATCGAATCCACCAGGCGATCGAGCCGTTCGATCTGCTCGAGCGTCGCGCCGTGCCAGTCCGCGCGGGTCTTGCGCCGCTCGACGTCGCGCGATTCGCGCCCGGCGAGCTGCGGCTCCTCGGCGAGCAGGTCGGCGTACGCCCGTACGACCGCCAGCGGCGTTCGCAGCTCGTGGGTGACGAGGGCGATGAGCTCGCTGCGTGCCTCGTCGATGGCCTTGAGCGACTCGACCCTGGCCTCCGCCTCCGATTGCTGGCGGCCCTTCTCGACGATGCCCGCGAGGAGGTCCGCGACCGCGCTCAGCTGGGCGACGTCCGACGGGCTGAAGACGCGGCGCTCCTCGGTCTGGACGTTGAGCACGCCCACGGTCTGATCGTGCCAGGACAGCGGCACGCTGAGCATCGAGGTCACGAAGCGGCGCTGGTCGAGCCCGCGGACCCACAGGAAACGGGGGTCGGCCTTGACGTCCGGGATCATCAGCGGCTCCCGGTGGTCCGCCACCCAGCCGGTCACGCCTTCACCGAACGGGACCCGCGCCCGGCCGATCTGGAAACGGTCGAGGCCGTTGGTCGCGGCCAGCGTCAGGTACGCTCCGTCCCGGTCGAGCAGGTAGAGCGAGGAGACATCGGCATGGAGGGCGTCGCGCGTCCCGTCGACGACCGTCTCGAGGAGCTCGTCCCAGGTGCGCGCGGTCGTGGCCAGCCGCGCCACGTCGTGGATGAACTGCAGCTGATCGAGCTGGTCGGGCGCGGAGATCTGGTCCGAGCCGTGCGACGCCGACGTGACCCTCCGTGCCGGCTTCGCCCGACGCGCGCTTCCGGCCCGCCGTACCCGGCGGGCGAGCGTTACGAAGCGTCGTCCGATCGGCTGCCATCGTGGTCACGATACAAGGGTAAGAAAGGTTGCGGCTGAGAAAGGTTGCGGTCGCGTCCTCGCTAGGTTGCGGACGCGGCTGGCCGAACGATCCTCCGGGGTTGCGTCGTGACCACGCCCAGTCGCCGGAAGCCCGCGCCGAGCGCGCGACGCGCGGAGCCGACCGGCATCGGATCGGCCGGTGCGCGCGACCCCCTCGCACTCGAGGTCCGGCTCCTGGGCTCACTCCTCGGCCAGGTCATCGCGGAGCAGGCCGGCGAGGAGACGTTCGATCTCGTCGAGCGGCTCCGGCGCGCGGCGATCGACCTCCGGCACGGCGACGACCCGGATCTCCGGGCGCGCGTCGAGGCCGAACTCGACGGGCTGGACGTCGGGGCCGTCGAGGCGGTCATCTCCGCCTTCTCCCTGTATTTCCAGCTCGTGAACCTCGCGGAGGCCCGCGGCCGCGTCCGGGCGCTTCGGCGCCGGGAGCGGTCGGCGCGCGACGGGATCCTGGACGACTCGGTCGCTGAGGCGATCGCGCGGCTGCGCCGTGCCGGGCGCGACGACGCGGCGCTCGACGACATCTTCGGCCGGCTGCGCATCACCCCGGTCCTGACCGCGCACCCGACGGAGGCGCGCCGGCGGACCGCGCTCATCGCGTTGCGTCGTTGCGCGGCACTTCTCGAGCGGCTGGACGACCCGCGCCTCACGCCCGTCGGAGGATCGCGAGATCCGCCGCCGGCTACGCGAGGAGATCACGCTCATGTGGCGGACCTCCGACCTGCGCTCCGTGGCTCCCGAGCCGCTCGACGAGGTGCGCACGGCGATGGCGGTGTTCGATGCGACGCTGTTCACGCTCGTGCCACGGCTGTACCGCACGACCGACGCGGCGCTGGACGCCCCCGGCGACCGGGGTCCGCGGACTGGCGCTCGACCGCCGCGCGTCCCGGCGTTCCTGCGCTTCGGATCGTGGATCGGCGGTGACCGCGACGGGAACCCGGCGGTGACGGCCGAGATGACCGAACGAACGCTGCGCATCCAGGCCGACCACGTCCTGCACGGGTACGAGGCGGTGGCGATGCGCCTGATGCAGACGGTGTCGGCGGCCACGACGTCGACCCGCGTCGCCCGACCCCTCGCGAACCGCCTGGCTCGCGACGCCGAAGCCCTGCCCGAGACGGACCGTCAGCTCCGCCGCCGCTTCCCGGACGAGCCCTATCGCCAGCGGTTCGGGTTCATCGCCGAGCGGCTGCGCCGGACGCGCGTGACGCTGGCCGACGACACGGGACCGCGCTCCGGCCACTACGAGACTGCCGCGGACTTCGACGCGGAGCTGGCCGAGCTCCAGGCAGCGCTCGTCGACGACGGCCTGGCTCGCGTCGCCTGGGGCGAGGTCGCCGAGCTGCGCTGGCAGCTCGCCACGTACGGGTTCCACCTTGCGTCGCTCGAGATCCGCCAGCATGCCGCGGTCCACCGGGCGGCGCTCGAGCGGCTCGGGGAGGGGCCGGCGTCGGCGGATGCCGACGGCGGCGTCGAAGTCGCGCCGGGCGTCACGCTCGGCGAGGTGCTGGCCACGTTCCGGTCCATCGTCGCCCTGCAGGATCGGTTCGGCGAGGAGGCGTGCCGCCGGTTCGTGGTGTCGTTCACGGCCGACGCCCGGGACGTGACCGACGTGCTTCGGCTCGCGCGGTTCGCGTCGGATGGTGCGGCCCCGGCCCCGCGTCTCGACGTCGTTCCGTTGTTCGAATCCTCCGACGCACTCGCGCGAGCCGGCCCCATCCTCGACGAGCTGCTGCGCGACCCTGCCTATCGCGCCCACCTCTCGACCCGGGACGACCGGCAGGAGGTGATGCTCGGCTACTCCGACTCGAACAAGGAATCCGGGTTCCTGGCCGCGGCCTGGATGCTCCACCGCGCCCAGGAGGCGCTGGTCTCGGTCGCGCGGGAGCATGGCGTCGAGTTGACGCTCTTCCATGGTCGGGGCGGGGCCATCGGGCGCGGCGGCGGGCCGGCCAACCGGGCGATCCTCGGGGGCGCGCCGGGATCGGTCGATGGACGGCTCAAGCTCACCGAGCAGGGCGAGGTCATCGCTGCCAATTACGCGGATCCGGCCATCGCCCGTCGCCACCTGGAGCAGTTGACGGGAGCCGCGCTGATCGCCTCGACGCCCGAGCACGATGCCACCGCCGCCGAAGCGTTGCGCGAGGGTGGCCCGATGCTGGCGGAGCTGGCCGACACAGCCCGGACCGCGTACCGCACCCTCACCCATGACGACCCGGGGTTCGCGGGGTTCTTCCGCGACATCACGCCGATCGCGGAGCTGTCCGACCTTCGTCTCGGCTCCCGGCCGGCGGCCCGCGGCCGCGCCGGTGGGTCCGGGGCGGCGATGCCATCGATCGACGACCTGCGCGCGATCCCGTGGACGTTCGCCTGGTCCCAGTCGCGCATCAATGTGCCCGGCTGGTATGGCCTGGGCTCGGCGCTGGAGGCGTTCCGCGCCGCGCACGGCGACGACGGCCTTGCCGAGATCGGCCGGCTGTACCGGTCGTGGCCGTTCCTCGCGTCTGTGCTCGACAACGCCGAGATGATCCTGGCCAAGGCCGACATGGGCGTCGCCCGCCGGTACGCATCGCTCGCGTCGAGCCCGGACCATGAACGTCGCTGGGAAGCGATCGAGGCGGAGTACCACCGAACCGTCGCGCTACTCCTGCGCGTGACGGGTCGCGACCACTTGTTGGACGGCGCCCCGGTCTTGCAACGCTCGATCGGGCTACGCAATCCGTACGTGGACGCGCTCTCGGAGCTCCAGGTGCGCCTGCTCGCCCGCTTCCGTGCCCTCCCGGCCGACGACCCGGAACGTGCCCGCGTCCTGCGCCTCGTCCAGCTGTCCGTGAATGGCGTGGCGGCCGGCCTGCAGAACACCGGCTGACGGTGGACCACCGCGACCACGTCGCCCTCATCAGGGCCGGGATCCCGGGTCCGGGCGGCACCTGGGCGGACATCGGGGCGGGGGAGGGTGCGTTCACCCTCGCCCTCGCCGACGTGCTCGGCCCGGGCTCGCGGATCGTCGCCGTGGATCGGGATGCACGTGCGCTGCGGTCGAACGCAGACGCGGTGGCCGCGCGCTTCCCCGGCGTGGAGCTCACGACCCAGGTCGCCGACTTCACGACCGACCTGGCCCTTCCGCCGCTCGACGGCCTGATCGCCGCGAACAGCCTGCACTTCGTGCCGCGTGACCGGCAGGCGGCCGTCATCCGCTCGCTGGCAACGCACCTCCGGCCCGGCGCGCCGTTCGTCGTTGTCGAGTACGACGCGGACCGCGGCAATCCCTGGGTCCCGCATCCGTTCACCGCGACGACCTTCGCCCGCCTGGCCGCCGAGGCCGGTCTCATCGACACAGCACCCCTGACTCGCGTCCCGAGCCGATTCCTCGGCGGGATCTACTCGGCGGTCAGCCGCCGGCCCAGCGCCACGACCAGCCGCTCGATGTCCTCGGATTCGGTGTAGCGCTGCGCGGAGACGCGTACCAGGACGGCCCGCGGCGGATCGGTCGGGGCCGGGCGGGCACCCGGTACGGGCCAGGCCACGATCGGAACCTCGATCCGGTCGTCCACGAGGCCGAGGTGGAGGGCCTCCGCGTCCGCGTCCGTCGATAGCCCGCGGAGGGGGAACGAGACCATCGACCCGATCAGCCCGTCCGGCGCCGGTGTCGGGCCGCCGAATGCCTCCACGAGCCGGTCGCAGGCCACGAGCGCCAGCGCGTGATTGGCGGCCATGACCGCCGGCCAGCCACCAGGATCGAGGCGCGCAACCCAATCGATGGCCGCCGGGATCGTCAGGGCCGGGGTCGGATCGGCGGTGCCGACCCAGTCGAATTCGAGCCGGTAGCGTGAGCGGTCGGTGCGCAGCGTGTTGGCCCCGTGCGACACGATCGTCGGGTGGATGCGCTCGCGGCGGTCGCCGCGGACCCACAGGAAGCCCGCGCCCTTGGGCGCGCATAGCCATTTGTGGGCGTTGCCCGCGTAATAGGCCGCTCCGAGCGTATCGAGCGCGAGCGGCACCATCCCCGGCGCATGGGCGCCATCGACCAGGGTGTCGACGCCGCGCGCATCGAGCTCGCCAACGAGGCGTTCGATCGGTAGGACGAGGGCAGTCGGGCTCGTGACATGGCTGAGCACCGCCAGCTTGGTCCGTGGGGTCACGGCCGCCAGGACCGCCTCCACGACCTCGTCTTCGCCGGCCGTTGGGAAGGGGATCGACGCAAGCACGACCGTCGCGCCGTCACGCTCTGCGACCGCGCGGATGGTGTTGAGGATCGCGTTGTACTCGTGGTCGCTGGTAAGCAGCTCGTCGCCGGGCTCGAAGCGGAGCGAGCGGAGCACGGCGTTCACCCCGGTCGTCGCGTTCGGGACGAAGACGAGACCGGTCTGGTCCGCCCCGAGGAACGCCCCGAGCGCTCGTCGCGTTTCGTCGAGGTGCCCCTCGAGCTCGCGGTCCAGGAACTGGATCGGTGCTCGTTCCATCCGGTCCCGCCACTCGCGCTGGACGGCCAGGACCGCTTCCGGACACGCCCCGAACGAGCCGTGGTTGAGGAACGTGACCTCGGGGTCCAGGCTCCAGCCGAGGTCGGTGCGCATCGGCTAGGGGACGATCCGTTCGCCGTTGCGGGCGACGACCGGTGGCGCTCCGGCGGCCCGTGCCGCGGCGCTCAGCCAGCGCGCCTCGCCCTCCCCCACGACGAGCCACGGTTCGTTTACGGCCGGCGGAACGATGACGCCGGTCCGCTCGGCGAGGCCGATGAACCCGAGATCGGGCGGAACGGAGGCGCCGTACCGGGCGACCGCCCCGTCCCAGGTCGCGGCGTCGGCATGGGGAGCGACGCCGATCCCCGGAACGACCCCGAGGCCCGGCACGCCGCCCTCCGGCGTCCAGGTCCACCCGGCGAGGGCCATCGCGCCCGCGCTGGCGCCTGCGAGCACGGCCCCGCCATCGTGGGCGCGCTGCATCGCGGCCCACGCCGCCGTCCCCGGGTAGAGCTTCGGGATGATGTCGGGATCGCCGCCCGGGAGGTGGATGAGGCCGGCCGTCGCCAGGCGTTCGGCGAGGGACTCGTCGGCGGCCGTGGCGGCGTCGACGACCCGCACCACCTCGACATCGACCGCGATGTCTGCCTCCGCCGCGACGCGCCGGAACGCGGTCACGCCGTTCGCTCCGGCCAGGTCCGGTCGGCCGCGGGCCGCGGCGGTCGGGACGACGGCCACCCGGACCATCCCGTCCACGCGGGGCGCCAGGCGCAGGATCGCCAGCAGGAACGGCTCGTCACCGGGCAGGAACTCACCACCCCCGTGGAGCGCGACGGGCCCGGTCACGACGGGCGGCCGCCGGGCGGCGTGTCATCGGGCACGTCGGGGTCAGGCGGCGTGACGTTCTTCATCGGTGGGGCCGCGCCGGGCCCAGGCCGCCCGAGCCGCCGCCGCGCCGCAGGATCCGCCCCACCCGATCGGGCGCCGCGACGAACGGCGCCAGGTAGGCGACGAGCAGGATCGGGATCAGGACCCGGGCACCTCCAGGACTGATCGCGACGAACATCGCCAGCGCCCAGAGCAGGAAGGCGAGGGCGCCGATGGTCCGCGGCGCCATGCCGGCCAGCTGCAGGCGCCGGGCCGGGAGCAGCACGAGCAGCGCGAGCACCAGGCCGAGCGCCAGGAGCCATGGCGCCGGCATCCGGTCAGCGGCTCATCGAGCGGTAGCGGCGCACCCCGAGCGGACCGAAGACCGCGATGAACACGAGCACCCACACGATCGTCACGAGCGCGGGCTCCGTCGAGGCGAGGCTGTTGGTCGGTGGTGGGAGCCCGTTGCCCCACATCTCGCGGAGGGCGGCCGTCAACGTGCTCGTCGGGTTCCACTCGGCGATCGGCTGGAGCCACTCCGGCAGGGTCTCCAGTGGCACGAATACGTTCGAGATGAACGTGATCGGGAACAGCACCGTGAAGATCACCTGCTGGCCCACTTCGACGGTCGGGACGTTCAAACCGAGCCAGACGCCGAGCCAGACCATCCCGTACGCGAAGAACAGCAGCAGCGCGAAGCCCGCCACGAGTGACGGGATGTCATCGACCCGCCAGCCGACCACGAACCCGGTCAGCATGAGCACGACGAGGATCCCGGCGTTGTAGATCACGTCGGAGAACGTCCGACCGGTTAGCACGGCGGAGCGCGACATCGGCAGCGACCGGAACCGGTCGACGATCCCCTTGTTGATGTCGTCGGTCATGCCGATCGCCGTGGTGCCGGCGGCGAAGACTATGGTCTGCGCGAAGATGCCGGGCATCAGGAACGACGTGTAATCGCCCGGGACGTTGATCGCGCCGCCGAACACGAACACGAACAGCAGCACGAACATGATCGACTGGAGGATGGCGAAGATCGCCAGCTCCGGGATCCGGGGGATGCGCTTGAGATTCCGCCACCCGACGAGGATCCCGTCGGTGACGGCACTGCCGATGCCGCCGCTCGGCGCGGGCGTCGTTCGTGCGGTCATGCCGCGCTCCTGGTGGGCGCCTCGGGTGTGAGCGTCTCCTCCTCGGCCGCATGGCCGGTGAGGGCGAGGAAGACATCGTCGAGGGTCGGGCGCCGCAGGGCGATGTCGTCGATGCGGATCCCTGCTTCATCGAAGTCGCGCACGACCTGGACGAGTGCGCCCGCGCCGGCGCTCGTAGGCGCGGTCAACCGGCGCGTGTGCTCATCGACCGTGACGTCGCCTGCGCAATCGCGCGAGAGGATCTCCTTGGCGCGCGGGATGGCATCGCGGTCGTGGGCGACGACCTCGATCCGCTCGCCACCGACCGCCGACTTGAGCTCGTCGGCGGTCCCGCCGGCGATGATCTTCCCGTGGTCGATGACGACGATCTTGTCGGCCAGCTCGTCCGCCTCCTCGAGGTACTGGGTCGTCAGGAGGAGCGTCACGCCCTCAGCGACGAGCCCCCGGATGACATCCCACATCCCGATCCGGCTCCGGGGATCGAGGCCGGTCGTGGGTTCGTCCAGGAAGAGCAGTCGCGGCCGACCGATGAGCGCGCTGCCGAGGTCCAGCCGGCGGCGCATGCCGCCGGAGTACGTCTTGACGACACGATCCGCGGCATCGACGAGGTCGAACTGCTCGAGGAGCTCCTTCGCCCGGCGCGTCGCCTCGGCGCTGCTCAGCTGGTAGAGCCGCCCGAAGAGCCACAGGTTCTCGCTCCCGGTCAGGTTCTCGTCGACGGCCGCGTACTGCCCGGACAGGCCGATGACCCGGCGGATGTCGTCGGGCTGGCGGGCCAGGTCGAAGCCGGCGATGGTCGCGCGGCCGGAGTCCGGCTTGAGCAGCGTGGCAAGGATCCGGACGGCGGTGGTCTTGCCGGCGCCATTTGGGCCGAGCAGGCCCATGACCGTGCCCTCGGGGACCGTCAGGTCCACGCCGTCGAGGGCCCGGACCTCGCTCTTGCGGGTCTTGTAGATCTTGACGAGGCCTTCGGCCGTGATGGCGTCCATGCGGTGGCGCACCCCCTGGGATTCGGTCGATCGGAGACCCGAGTATAGGGCCTGCGTGTTAACGAGCCGCCCGTCCTGCCGGGCGCATCCGGTCGGCCGCCGACGACCCGGTGGGCTACGCTGGCCCGCCGACCCGTAGCCCCGGTCCCATGTCGCCGAGCCCTCCGCCACCCGTCGATCCCAGCCCATCCGACCCCTCGTTCGGCTCCCGCCTGCGCCATCGATGGGCGGCGTGGTTCGATCGATGGGGTGGCATCGCGCCGCTTCTCGTGGCCGAGTTCGTCGTCTGGCTGGGCTTTGGCGGCCTGCTCCCGGTGCTGCCGCTCTACTTCACGGAGCAGGGGATCGATCTGGCGACCCTCGGCATCGTGATCGCCGCGTGGCCTGCTGCCCGTCTCGTCAGCGAGCCGATCTTCGGCTGGCTCGCCGACCGCACCGAGCGGGTCCCGCTGATGGTCATCGGCCTCGTCGCGACCGGCGTCTTCGGGGCCCTGCCGCTGGTCCTCACCGGACCTGTGGCGTTCGTGCTCCTGCGCGCGGGCGCCGGACTTGGCGCCGCGATCTACGACCCGGCGGCTCGTGGCTTCCTGACCGATGCGACCCCGCCGGACCGTCGCGGTGAGGCGTTCGGGTTGTACGGGGCCGCGCAGATGGGTGGGCTCCTGATCGGCCCGACGATCGGGGCGTTCGGGGCGGCGCAGTTCGGGGGCATCGCCTTCGTCTTCGTGTTCAGCGCGATCGCCGCGGTCGTCTCCGCGGTCGGGATCGCGCTGCGGGTGCGTGAGGAGCGCTACGAGCGGCACGTCCACCCGACCCGATCACCGGACGTGACCGCGCTGCCACCGGACTCGCCCTTCATCGAGGGTCGCCTTGCCGCGGATCTCGCCGCGGACACCCCGGCTCGCCACGGTCAGGCGATGCGGCTGCTGAACCGCGGGCTCATCGCCGCGCTCGTCATCAACCTCGGGGGCTACTACGCCGGCGGCACCTATGAGGTGATCTGGAGCCTGTTCCTGGAAGGGCTCGGGGCGGACCTGCCGCTCATCGGCCTGACCTTCGCGATGTTCGGGTTGCCGGTCCTGATCCTGTCACCGCTGGCCGGCAAGTTCGTCGACCGGCGAGGCTCGATGATCTTCATCGTGATCGGGTCGATCCTGCCCATCGTCACCGGGATCCTGTACACCTTCCTGTCCGATCCGGTCCTGGCCGTGCCGCTGATCCTGCTCGAGGCGACCGGGTTCGCATTCCTCAACCCCGCGCTGTACGCCGTTGTCGCTGCGAACTCGCCGCCGGGGCGCTCCTCGACGGCCCAGGGATTGTTCGGGGCTGCGGGCACGCTCGGGTTCATCGCGGCGTCGCTCGCGGCCGGCGTCCTCGCCGAGCAAAGCATCCTGTACCCGTTCTACGTGTTCAGCGCGTTCATGACGTTGACGCTGATCGTGGGCCTCGCGATCGGTGGCCGCCGCCTGAACGGCAGGCCGCTCACGAGCGAGCCGGCGGGGGCCGGCGTTTGACCGAATCGGGCGAGCTGCCTATCATCTCCGAGCGGGGTGGAGCAGCGGCAGCTCGTCGGGCTCATAACCCGAAGGTCACTGGTTCGAATCCAGTCCCCGCAACCAACGCTTTTTCCTGAACCCCGGGTCCCGACCAACCCGGGGTTCTTCCTTGTCCGCGGCCGGGCGGCCGGTCGGCTCGATGGCGTCCCGTCAGGGCGCGAGGCGCTGCACGGTAGGGTCGCTGGTCGACGTCCACGGTGCGGGACGCACCGTGCCCATCAGCGGATCGAGGATGACCTGCTGCATCGGGAGGCCGGCCCCGTCGGTCGGCTGGACGAGGATCCAGGAGTCATCGGGAGACCATTCCCAGTCCGCGCAGCATTCGCCGTTGATCCTCCCCGGATACGGGATTTCGATCCCGGTCCCGCTGCCGTCCGCGGGGATCACGACGGGCCGAACGACGTCGAATTCGGAGGTATAGCCGCGCACGATGAACAGACGCTCGCCGTCGTTGGACCACTGCGGGCTGGCATCCCAGACCGCATTCGGGGGCGCGGGGAGGGCACGGTCCCCGGTACCGTCGGCGGCTACCACACGCGTGTGCGCAGAGATGCCGTCGGCGGCACCGGCGCCGCCCCACCGCTGGTAGGCGATCCGCGACCCATCCGGCGACCAGACGGCGCTTGCCAAGTCGTAGAAACCTCCCAGAGGCGGGATGACGGTACGAACGTCGCCGCCGGCAACGTCCACGGCGAAGATGCCGCTGCCCCGCACGCCCTCGACGTCCGGTCCGACGAACAGGATCTCGGCGCCATCCGGCGGCCGGAATGACGGTTCGTAGACCGCCATACCGACGTCGAGTCGGCGCACGCCGCTGCCGTCGCTCTGCGCGATCCAGAGGTCGGCGCGACCGCCGGCCGTCGATGCGAACAACAACGACCGCCCATCGGGCGAGAAGTCGTATTGCTGCCATGGCTCTCCGAGCAGGCTGTTGGTCAGGCGTGATCGGCTCGGGCGTGACGCGCGTGAGTTCGCTGCCGTCGGAACGTGCGACGTAGAGCTGCCCGGGACCCGTCGGATCCCCGAGCTTCCGCTCGAAGACGATGTGCGTTCCGTCGCGCGAGAACCGTGGCCCCTGATCGATCTCGGGCCCCGCCACGATCAGCGTGGCGACACCCGTCTCCGGGTCGGCCGTGTAGATGTCGCCTCCGGCTGTCGTAGGCGATCAGCCCATTCCGCGCGACCCCGAACGGGGCCGGCGGGCGTGGCTGGCTGCCGATGAAGACTGCCGCGGCGGCGAGCAGGAGCGCGATCAGCAGGATCGCAAAGGAGATCGAGCGCCACGGGATGCGCGGAGCGAGCACGGGCTGACGGGCGATGTCAACCATTGGAAGCCACCTTTCGGGGAACGTCCAGGCCGGCCGCTGGCGGCGCTGCGCCGTGGTGGCCAGGACGTCATCGATGTAGTCGGGATAGGGCCCCATCGCGAGGTCGCCCAGGATCTGGGGGAGGTCGCGCTCGAGGCGACGTTCGGTCGTCATACGAGCTGCCCTCCGGAGACGGGCGATGGGGTGGGCGTCGGTTCGGCCGAGATCGCGACGCGCATCTCGCCCAGGGCGCGATGCAGCCGTGACTTGACCGTCCCGACCGGGATGCCGAGGGTTGCCGCGACCTCGGTCAGTGGCAGCCCCAGGAAGTAGTGCAGGACGACGATCGCGCGACCGCGCTCGTCCAGGTGGCGAAGCACCCGGTCGACCTGGTCCCGATCGGCGAGTGCGCCGGACATGTCCGACGCGAATGGCGCGTTCATGGGCGTCAGCTCGACCTCGATCGGGCGCCGTCGCCGGCGGCGAGTCTGATCGATGCAGGAGTTCACGGTGAGTCGGTACAGCCACGCATCGAACCGGTCGGGTTCCCGCAGCTTCGGGAGGTCCCGCCAGGCTCGGATCAATCCCTCCTGGACCGCGTCGCGTGCGAGCTCCGGGTCACGGAGGATGAGGCGGGCGGCCTGGTCCAGCCGCACGACGGCGGCGCGGGCGAGCTCGGCGAAGGCGTCATGATCGCCTCCCCGCGCACGCTCCACGAGCCCTCGCTGGTCCACGGTCGCCTCGTGCTTAGTCCGGCACGGCCCGAGTGGTCGTGCTCACAGGGTATGGCGTCGTCGTCGCCCGAACGGTTCTTCAGGGGATCAGCCACACGGCGCCGCGGTCAAGGATCGGCGCTGCAGATGAGGGCGGTGCCGCGCAGGACGTCCTGCCCGACGAGGCCCGGCGGACCGTCCATCTCGTCGCGGACGACCAGCCGCGGGACCGGGATCCGGGCGTCGCCGACGAGCAGCACGTGTTCGCCGGCGTCCGACCCGACGACCTTGCCGCCACCGACGCCGGTGCCGCCTCGCCCGTCTCCTGTGCCGCGCAGGCCGGGGACGGCGCTGCTCGCGAACTCCGTTTGTCGACCGCCGGTGTTGAGCATCGTCGCAACGATCGCGAAGGGCTCGATCGCGGCGAGGACCGCCACCGTCGGCTCGTCGGCGACGCGATCGAGCACGATCGGCCGCAGCTCCGGGAGGCTGGCGACCAACCACGGGTCGACCTCCCCTCCAGACGCCTCGACGACCACGAGCCGATCGTTCAGGAGGTCGATCAGGACCCGCGCGCTCGGATGGAGATGTTGCGGACTCAGGAAGCCGCCGACACCCCAGGCCGCGAACGGCGGCGGCGCGGCGATCGCGACCACGTCGCGGAGCACGAACGGCCGTTGTGCGATGCGGACCTCGAGAGCCCCGACCGACCAGCTGGGCACCGCGGCTCCAGCGTGGTCGGTCCCGTCCTCGGCAGGCTCCGTGCCGACGCCAACCCGATCGATGAGCTCCTTCGTCAGCACGTGGTCCGTCGAGCCCGTGTCGAGGATCAGCCTCGTGCCGATGCCACCGACCGTGGCCTGGATCATCGGGGAGTGCACGGTGGTCCCGTCCTCGGTCTCGAACGTGATCGGGACATCGACGAGGACCTGGATCCCCGGAGTCTCCTGATCGTCCGCCGTCATGCGGACACCATACGTCGGGACGTTGTCCGCGCCGGCCGTTGCGTGCCGGTCAGTCCCAGCGGAAGGTGCGCGCCGCCACCGCGAGCGATCCGATCGCCCAGACGCCCACGATCGCCAGCGGCGCGGCAAGCGCCCCACCGGAGCCCAGCGCCGACGCAAAGGCGTCGCTGAGCGCGCCCACCGGGAGCAGGCTCACGATGCCGGCAAGCGGCGCCGGGAGGTCGCCGATCGGCACGAGTGCCCCGCCGAACGCCAGCGCCAGCAGGAACAGGACATTGGCCACGACGAGGGCCGCCTCCGGCCGGAGCGTCGCCGCGATCGCGAGGCCCAGCCCCGCGAACGCCGCCGCTCCAACGACCGTCGTGACGACGATGGCCAGCACGGAGGCGTCGGGATCGGGTCGCCAGCCGAGGACCAGCGCCGCGACGGCGAGGAGGCCGCCGACCTGGGCCACGGCGATCGCGACCACGACACCGAGCTTCGCAGCGACCAGGCCAGAGCTTCCGAGCGGCGAGCCACCGAGCCGCTTGAGGACCCCGTAGCCGCGCTCGTACGCCGTCGCGATCCCGAGATTGACGAGGCCGCTCGCGACGATGGCGAGCGCGAGGACGCCGGGCAGCAACGCATCGACCGCGCCGCGGCCGGGCACGAAGACCCCGAAGAAGAGCAGCACGGCGATCGGCACGCCGACCATCGCCAGCAGGTTCTCCCCGCGTCGCGAGGCGAGTCGTGCCTCGACGCCGGCCTGGGCCAGGGCCGCCGCAGCCCACGGCGCGGGCCGGCTCACGAGGGCTCCGCCTTCGCGGCCAGGTCCAGGTAGACGTCCTCCAGCGAGCCACCGCCCGTGCGCGACTCCACGATCAGCAGGCCGGCATCCCGGCACGCCTCGGCGACCGCCGCGATCAGGCTCGGCGACGGATCCGCATCCACGACCTCCAGCCAGGCCCGGTCACCGGTCGGCTGGATCGTCGCCCCTGCCGCGGTCCGGACCGCCGCGCCCAGCCGCTCCAGCTCGTCGGTCTCGAGAGGACGGTCGAGCCGGAACCGCAGCCGTGGCCGGAAACCCGAGGCGAGCTCGGAGGACGTGCCGGAGGCCGCGACCCGCCCGGCGACGAGCACGACGATCCGGTCCGCCAGGCGTTCGACGTCGACGAGGTCGTGGCTCGTCAGCAGGATCGCCACGCCGGCGGCCCGCTGCTCCGCGATGAGCTCGCGGACGACCGCCCGTGCCTCCGGATCCATGCCCGCGGTCGGCTCGTCGAGGATCAGGACCTCCGGCCGGCCCACCAGCGCGAGCGCGAGGCCGAGCCGCTGCCGCTCCCCGCCCGACAGGCGGCGGAACGGGGTGGACGCCACGGACCGCAGACCCAGCACGTCCAGCAGCTCGTCCGGGTCGCGTGGATCGTCGTGGAACCGGGCGTACTGGACGATCGTCTCGCGCGGTCGCGCCCGGAGGTCGATGCCGCCGGCCTGGAGCATCAGGCCCACGCGGGCTCGCAGCGAGCGACCACCGCGCGCCGGATCCTCCCCGAGGACCTGCACCGTCCCGTCGTCGGCGCGCCGATAGCCCTCGATGATCTCGACCGTCGTCGTCTTGCCGGCGCCGTTGGGTCCGAGCAGGGCCACCAGCTCGCCCGGCGCGACGGTGAACGAGACACCATCGACCACGGCCCGGTCGTCGTAGCGCTTGCGCAGATCCTCGACGACGACCGCCGCGGCGGTCACGGCGCGATCCGGGCGTAGTGCGTCTCGAAGTCGTTGCCGCGAACCTCGCCGATCTGCACGGAGCGAACGACACCGGACCCGTCGATGAAGAACGACTGCGGCCGTCCCAGGACCCGGTACGCCGTCTTGAACGCCTTGTCGGGATCCTCGACGGTCGGCCACGTCGCGCCGAATTCGGTCACGAAGTCGCGCGCCATCGGTGCCGGGTCGTCGGTCAGGACCCCGACGATCGCGAGGCCGTCGTCGGCATGTTCGGCGAGCTTGTCGGCGAGCAACGGGAACTCGTCCCGACACGGGATGCAGGTCGGACCCCAGAAGTTGAGCACGACCGGCCGACCGGCATACGCCGCGAGGTCGAACGCCTCGCCGTCGAGCGTCGTCCCGACGATGCGCCGGGGCCGGTTGGCCGACGCCGACACTCGGTCCCTCGCCGACGCGCACGAACCACCAGACGGCCGCGGTCGTGACGACCGCGATGGCCAGGGCGATGAGGATCGGACGGCGCGGCGTGACGATGACCTTGCTGCGTGCGCCCTACTGGAGGGTGGCGCTGCCCGTCATGCTCGGATGGACCGTGCACAGGAACGTGTACGTCCCTGCGGCGAGCGGCGGCACGTCGTACACGCGGGTCTCGACGCCGTTGAAGACCTCGCCCTGGTAGACGCTCGCCCCGGCGCCGTCCTTGAGCTCGACGTTGTGCGGCGTCCCGGCGTCGTCGTTGACCAGCGCGAGCGTGAACGGGCGGTCGGCCGGGGCCGTCAGGCTGCTCTCGGCGAACGCGATGCCCTTGGCGTGGACGACGACGTCAGCCGCGGGAGCGCCTGGCGGCGGCCCACCGGAGCCACCGGGTTCGCCCGAGCCGCCGGGCGGCGCCGGGCTCACCGGAGCCACCGGGCTCGCCGCGCCACCTGGCGGGGCACCGGACGCGGCGGCCCCCTCGCCGCCGCTGACGTCTCGCGGCGGCAGCCAGCCGGCCTCGAGCGCGACCCCGACGATCAGCAGCACCGCCAGCACGGCGAGCAGGAGCGTCGGCGTCCGCGGGGCCGGGATGTTCTCGAGGTGGCCGGTCGTATCCGCCTCGACGGTCTTGACGTACTCCCCGCGGGCATCGATCAGCCAGCCGACCAGTGTCGCGACCAGGGCGATCACCCCGGCGGCCAGCAGCCAGCCGCCGAACACGAGCCCGAGCATCAGCATGCCCGTCCCCACCGCACCGAGGAACGGCCGGAACGACGGACCGGGCATGTGCACGCCCGGAGGCGGCCCCTCGCCCGCGACCGCCGGGAGCTCGGTCGCCGTGCGAACACCGAGGTCGTGGTCGTAGATCCGCACGGACTCCTTGAGCCAGTAGAGCAGGGTCAGACCGAGGGCGATCCCTCCGAGCAGGAGGAGCGGGCCCGGGAAGACGATGCCGAGGAACAGCAGGAACGCGCCGATCGACGCGAAGATCGGAGCGAACGAGGGACCCGGCATGTGCAGACCGGGCGGCGTGCGCGGGGGCACGCGCTGGAAGCCGCGACGAGGCTTGGGTGCGCGGATCAGTCGCCGGAAGACCCACGCGAGGATGATGAGGGTGAAGACGAAGATGAAGACCGGCAGGAGGGCGATCAGCGCGCCCCAATCGGGGATGACGAACTGCGCCATCAGCTCCAGGATGCCGTTCCAGATGTCTTCGAGCACTGGGCGTCAGTCGTTCGGGGATCCGGCGATGAGCACGTAGGCCATGACGGCCATCGCGACGCCGAGCAGCACGAGCAGGGTCACCCCGGCGTAGTCGACCTGCCAGCCGGCGACGTACTGGACCCCCCAGTAGATGGCGCCGATGACCACGAACAGCATGCCGACGAAGATGGCGTTGCGCGGATGACGCAGTGGATGCATCTCGTTACACCTGGGGTGTCTTGCCGGGCAGGAGGTACAGCAGCGAGAACAGCAGGATCCAGACGACGTCGACGAAGTGCCAGTACAGCGACGTCGCCTCGACCGCATCGTGATGGCGCGGCGAGAACTGCCCGGCCATGCCGCGATACAGGACGACCCCGAGCATCACCACGCCGCCGAACACGTGCGCTCCGTGGAAGCCGGTGAGGGTGAAGTAGGTCGTGCCGTACGGGCCGGAGGCCATGGTCAGACCCTCGGAACCAAGCTGCACGTAGTCGATCGCCTGCATCACGAGGAAGGTGACCCCGATCAGGAACGTCACCGCGATATTGCGGACGAAGGCGACATGATCCCCGCGCCGGATCGCCCAGACCGCGAACTGGCAGGTGAAGGACGACAGGATGAGCAGCACGGTCGCGGGTCCGACGAGCGGGAGGATCGCGAGGTGAAACTGCTCGCTTGTCTCGGGGTTGATCGGCGGCCACAGGTCGGTCTTGGCGCGCACCGCGAAGTAGGCCGCGAACAGGCCTGCGAAGAACATCACCTCCGAGGTGAGGAACAGGAGCATCCCCAGGACGACGTTGCTGATGCCGCCTGTCGAGTCGTGGCTCAGGCCGGCGACCGGGCTGTGGTCGTCGGTGGTGGTCAGGGCGTGGCTCTCGGTCGCCATCGGTTCAGTGCTCGCTCGGTGCAGCGACGGCGGCGCCTGGCTTGGGGCCGTGGCGGACGTCGAACACCGGTCGCTCGGAGCGGATCTCCGGCAACCGGTCGAAGTTGTACGGCGGCGGTGGCGACGTGGTCGCCCACTCGAGCGTGTTGCCTTCCCACGGGTCGTCGCCGGCGACCTCGCCGCTGCGCAGCGAGACGAAGACGTTCCACAGCAACGGAAGCATGCTGGCGGCGATGAGGAAGCCACCGACCGTGGCCGCGAGGTTGAGGTCGTTCCAGCCGGCCGTCGACGAGTAGTCGGCGATGCGCCGCGGCATGCCCGACAGCCCCAGCTCATGCATCGGGAAGAACGTCAGGTTGAAGCCGATGAACATCAGCACGAACTGGACCTTGCCGAGGGTCTCGTTGAGCATCCGGCCGGTCATCTTCGGGAACCAGTAGTAGAGGCCCGCCATGACCCCGAAGACGGATCCGCCGAACAGCACGTAATGGATGTGCGCCACGACGAAGTAGGTGTCGTGGAGGGCGAAGTCGACCGGCACCGAGGCGCTGAACGCGCCGTTGATGCCGCCGATCAGGAACATCGTGAGGAACCCGAGCGCGAAGAGCAGGGGCGTGGCGAGCCGGAGCTGACCGCGCCACATCGTGAAGATCCAGTTGAAGAACTTCACGCCGGTCGGGACCGCGATCAGGAACGTCATGAGGCTGAAGAACGGCAGGTACACCGCGCCAGTCGTGAACATGTGATGGGCCCACACGGAGAACCCGAGCGCCCCGATCCCGACCGTCGCGAAGACGAACGCCTTGTACCCGAACAGGGGTTTGCGGCTGAACACCGGCAGGATCTCGCTGACCGTGCCCATCGCGATCAGGATCATCACGTAGACCGCCGGGTGCGAGTAGAACCAGAAGATGTTCTGGTACAGGATCGCGTCGCCGCCGTTGGCCGGGTCGAAGAAGCTGCCGCCGAGGTTGCGGTCGATGAACAGCATGATCACCGCGCTCGTGAAGACCGGCGTCGCCAGCAGGACGAGCACGGCCGTCACGAGGACGGTCCAGGTCAGCAGTGACATGCGGAACAGCGTCATGCCCGGGGCCCGCATCTTGAAGATCGTCACGAGGAAGTTGACCGCGCCGAGGATCGAACTCGTGCCGACGAGCGCCAGCCCGACGATCCACAGGTCCTGACCCGACCCCGACCGAGGACAACGGTCGGTCCTGCGCCAATGGGCTGTAGGACGTCCAGCCGGCCGCCGCCGCACCGCCCGTGACGAAGCCGAGCATGATGAGGAATCCGCCCAGCGGCAGCATCCAGAACGACAGCGCGTTGATGCGCGGAAACGCCATGTCCGGCGCCCCGATCTGGAGCGGGACGACGTAGTTCCCGAAGCCCGCCAGCATCGGGATGATGAACAGGAAGATCATCAACGTCGCGTGCATCGTGAACACTTCGTTGTAGGTCTGGTCCGTCAGGAACTGCAGGCCCGGGACCGCGAGCTCCGTCCGCACGAGCATGGCCAGGATCCCGCCGATGAAGAAGAACAGGAACGAGTTGATGACGTACAGGATCCCGATCTTCTTGTGATCGGTCGTCGTCACCCAGTCGTACAGACTGCTGCGGTATGTCGGGGCGGCGGGGTGCAGGACGGTGGTCGCCACGGGATGCTCCTAGTTGACCGTGAGGGTGCCGGTCATGCTGGGGTGGACCGTGCAGATGAAGCCGTAGGTGCCGGCCGCGAGCGGCGGCACGTCGTAGATCTTCTTGGCCGGACCCGGGAAGACCTCGCCTCGGAAGACTTCGGGGCCGGTCGCGCTGCCTTCGTGGATCGCGACGTTGTGCGGGACGCTCGGATCTTGATTGTCGAACTCGATCTGGAACGGCGTATCGGCGGGCGCCTGCAGCTCGGTCGGCTGGAACGCCAGGTTCAGGGCGCTCACCGCCAGCGCGGGTCCGGCCGGCGCTCCGGACGGACCAGGACCTCCCGATGGGGCCCCGGACGGTGGCGGCGGCGGGCTCGCGTTGGCCTCGGCGATCTTCTGCTCGAGCCAGGCGTCGTAGTCGGCCGCCGCGTACGCGTGCACGTCGAACAGCATCAGGCGGTGGCCGGCCCCGCACAGCTCCGCGCATTGGCCGCGGAACGTCTGGCCGGCGTCTTCCTCGTTGATCGTGATCTCGAACTTGTTGATCCGGCCCGGCACGACGTCGCGCTTGAACAGGAACTGCGGGACGTAGAAGGCGTGGATGACGTCCGGGCTCTCCAGGCTCAGCTGGACTGTCCGGCCGGCCGGGAGCACCAGGCCGCCGTCCTCGCCGGCGGGGAGGAGCTGGGTGTAGACCGTGTTCTGCCGCTCTCGTCGAGGTACTCGAACGTCCATTGGAACTGGCCGGCCACGGCCTTGACCCGGGTCTGCGGGTCGGCCGACACGACCTCGACCGTGTTGAGCGTCTGCCACGAGATCACGAACAGGAACGCGACGATCAGGGTCGGGACCACCGTCCACACGACCTCGGCGATCGCGTTGCCGTGAGTCTGCGCTGGCAGCGTGACGTCCTCGGGCCGCCGGCGATAGCGCAGGACGGTCCACAGGATCAGCCCTTCGACCAGGAAGAAGATGGCCACTGCGATCAGGAACACGATCGTGTACAGGTCGCGGATGTGCTGGCCCTGGACGGTCACGGCCTCCGGTGGATAGAGGCCGGTCACGATGCGCTCGCTCGTCCCGATGAGGTCGACACCCGCCACGATCGCGACCGCGACCATCCCGAGCAGGATGGCCCCGATAACGAGAGCCTGGAGCGCGAGACGACCGTTCCGGGGGGACTCGCCATGCAGATCCTCAGCGGTAGCGTCGGCGAGCACCGAAACTGGGAGTGCCTCACCGGTCAAGAGATCGCGGCCGAACCGCCCGAGGGTCGGACCGGCGCCATGATACCCGGAGCGTGGGCGTCTCGCGCGGCATCCGGCCGAGTTCGTGCGACGATGCGGGCGATGTCCAGACGCCCGTCCCTTCCGCCCCGTCTCGGTTGGCTCGTCGGCCCCGGGGCGATCGTCTGGCTCGCGGCCGCGTCGTCCGCCGCGGCCCATGGGCCCGTGCCCGCCGAGCCGCCGTCGGCGACGACGCTCCTGCTCGGCTGGACGTTCGAGCCTCTGCCTACGCTGGGCATCGCGGTCGCCGCCATCTGGTGGTGGTGGGCAGTACGGCGCGTGAACGCCGCGCATCCGACCAATCCCGTGCCGGCTCGCCGGTCCGTGGCATTCGCGGCCGGCCTGCGCGGCGCTCGCATTCGCGCTCTTGTCGGGGATCGACCGCTACGACACGACGCTGTTCTCGGTGCACATGGTCCAGCACCTGCTGCTCGCGATGGTGGCCGCGCCGCTGATCGCCCTGGCCGCCCCGATCACCCTGGTCATGCGCCTCGTCTCGCCGGCCACGAGGCGTCGCTGGGTCCTGCCGGTCCTCCATTCGCGCGTGACGAGGTTCCTCGCGTTCCCCGTGGTCGCCTGGGTGATCTTCGCTTCCGTGATGTGGGTCAGCCACTTCTCACTGCTGTTCGACGCGGCCCTCGAGGATCCGCTGGTCCACGACCTGGAGCACGTCCTGTTCCTCGGCGCGGGGCTGCTGTTCTGGTGGCCGGCGGTGGCGCTCGATCCGGCGCCGTGGCGGATGCCCCACCCGGCCCGGGCGCTGTACGTCTTCCTCCAGATGCCGCAGAACACGTTCCTCGCGGTCGTGCTCCTCGGCGCCCAGGCCGCGCTCTATCCGCACTACGCCACGCTCGCGCGGACGTGGGGGCCGACGCCCCTCGCCGATCAGCAGGCGGCGGCCGGCATCATGTGGCTCGTCGGGGATGCGATCTTCCTCGTGGCGGTCATGGCCATCGTGGTCGGCTGGATGCGGGCCGAGGCTCGCGACACGGGACGGATCGACCGTCGGGCCGCCACGGAGATGGCCGACATCCGGGTCCGCGAGGGCTGCTGGCCGATCGACTCGCGCGCGAGCGCGAGGAAGGTCAGCCGGGGAGCGGCGTCTCCAGGTAGGCGCGGTACTGCGCCGGATCGACGTTGCCACCGCTGACGATGCCGACGACCGGCCCGTCGAGGTCGCGCAGGCCCAGCTCCTCGCCGCGGAACGCGATCGCCGCGAGGGCCAGGGCGCCGCTCGGTTCCGCGACCAGGCGCGACCGTTCCGCAGCCAGCCGGACCGCGGCCGCGATCTCCGCTTCGCTCACGGTCACGATCCCGTCGAGATGGGCGCGCAGGTGCGCGAAGGTCCGTCGCCCGAGAGCCTGCGTTCGCGTGCCATCGGCGATCGTCCGCGACACGTCGGCCGCGGACCACTCGACGATCTCCCCACGCTCGAGCGACTCGCGCGCATCCGCGGCGAGCTCCGGCTCCACCCCGATGACACGGGCCGCCGGGACCAGCGCCTTGATCGCCACGGCGACCCCACTCGCGAGTCCACCGCCACCGATCGGCGCGACGACCAGGGCCACATCCGCCAGCTCCTCGGCGATCTCGAGCCCGATCGTGCCCTGCCCGGCGATGATGCGGTCGTCGTCGTAGGGCGGGATGATCGCGAGTCCACGTTCCGCGGCGATCGCCTCGGCCCGTTCGCGGCGTTCTTCCGAGGCCGTCCCGACGATGACGATCTCGGCCCCGTCGGCCGCGACGCGCTCGCGTTTGATGCCCGGGGCGTCGCTGGGCATCACGATGACCGCCCGTGTCCCGAGCAGGCGCGCCGCGCGGGCGACTCCCTGGGCGTGGTTCCCCGACGAGTACGTGATGACGCCACGATCACGGTCCGCCGGCGCCAATCCGGCGATGGCGACGTAGGCACCACGGATCTTGAAGGCCCCGATCGCCTGGAGACTCTCCGCCTTCAACAGGATCCGGTCCTCCGGCGGGCCGTACGGCACCAACGGGGTTCGGATCGCGACGCCGCGCAGCACGAGGGCGGCGGCACGGATGGCTTCGATGGTGACGAGGGCCGGGGCGTCGATCACCGGCCACCTCGGTCGACGATCGCCTGGCATTCGATGCAGTGGGCGGCCCACGGAAGCGCCTCGAGCCGCGCCGGCGCGATCGGCTTGCCGCAGCGCAGGCACGCCCCGAACGTGCCGGCATCGAGGCGCGCGAGGGCCGCGTCCACGAGCTCCAGCTGCTGGCTCGCCCGATCGCGCAGGGCGAGGTCGCGCTGCTGCTCGAAGACCTGCGTCGCCGCCGCGGCCTGCGAGCCGTAGGTCATCTGCCCCGGCGCCTGGATGGCCTCGCCGAGCTCACCGACGAGGTGGGCGCGCTCGGCCGTGAGGGCCGCGCGGATGGCGACGGGGTCGATCTCGTCCATCGGCGGACTGTACGCCCGCCGGCGCCGGCTCGCCGCTCGTCCTATACTCCCCGGGAGTACCACGCTGGAGGACCCATCCATGGCAACCGCCATCGATCCCGTGTGCGGGATGGACGTCGACACCACGACCTCGCTGCTGTCCCTCGAGCACGACGGCACCACGTACTGGTTCTGTGGCAAGGGCTGCATGCTCGAGTTCGAGGACGACCCGGACAAGTACCTCGATCCTGACTACAAGCCCTCGATGTGAGGTCGAGGCCGGCCCGTGATCCGTCACGGTCCCGACACGAACGCCGCGTACGATGCCGGTATGCGTGACACCGACCCCACCACCGCTCCCACCCCGAACACCGTGAAGTCGGACGCCGAATGGCGCGCCGAGCTGACCCCAGAGCAGTACCGCGTCCTCCGCGAGAAGGGGACCGAACGAGCGTTCACCGGCGCCCTCTGGGACGAGCATCGATCCGGCACGTACCGCTGTGCCGGCTGCGGCGCGGAGCTGTTCCGATCCGACACGAAGTTCGAATCGGGCACCGGCTGGCCGAGCTTCTATGCGCCGGCCGACGCGGCAGCCGTCGCGACGGAGAAGGACCGCTCGCTGTTCATGACTCGAACGGAGGCCCTGTGCGCGAGCTGCGGCGGGCACCTGGGCCACGTCTTCGACGACGGCCCGGATCCGACGGGGCTGCGCTACTGCATCAACTCGGCGGCGCTGCAGCTCGACCCGGACAAGTAAGCCGCAGCTAAGCGCCGATCGCGATACTGCCGGTCCACGGATCGATCGGGCACTCCTCGTTGGGATCGACCGGCGGACTCGGTGCCGGCTCCCGGCCGGCGGAGGTGCCCGATGACGCGGCTGCGCTCGTCCCTGGTCTTCTACCTCGTTGCCTTTGCCCCGCTCCTGATCGACTTCGGTCGTCGCTGGGACCCCTGATCAGGTCCGCGCGCCGACCACGCTGGAGCTGAGGCGCGTCGCGAGATAGACCGGCACGACAGACAGGAGGATCGCGACGACGCCCGCCACGTTGACGAGTGGGAGCTGGTTCGCAAGGCGGAAGCTCTGGAAGATCCAGATCGGCAGCGTCTTGACACCGCCGGCCGTGAAGATCGTGACGATGACCTCGTCGAACGAGAGCGCGAACGCGAGCAGCGCGCCCGCCACGATCGCCGATCTCAGCGCCGGGAACGTGATGGTCCGAAACGTCAGCCATTGATCCGCGCCCAGGTCGGCGGCAGCTTCCTCGAACGATCCCGACACCCGCCGCAGGCGGGCGATGGCGTTGTTGTAAACGATGACGATGCAGAACGTCGCGTGACCCACGACGATCGCGAAGAAGCCCAGCGGGAACCCCACCTGCGCGAACGTCGTGGAGAGCGCCATGCCGGTCACGATCCCGGGCAGCGCGATCGGCAGGACCACGACGAATGAGATCGACTCCCGGCCGAAGAATCGATGTCGGGCGACCGCGATCGACGCCAGGGTCCCAAGGACCAGGGCGATGGCTGTCGCGCACAACGCGGCCACGATCGAAGTCAGGAATGCCTGCTGGAGGCCGCTGTTGCGGACCGCCAGGGCCCACCAGTCGAGAGTGAATCCCACCGGCGGCCAGGCGGGGGTCGTCCCGGAGTTGAACGAGTAGACGACGATCAGGCCGATCGGCAGGTAGATGAAGACCAGGATCAGGACGGTGGCGATCCCGAGGACCAGCCGGGTCCCTCGACCGATCGACATCAGAGGGCCTCGAACGCGCCGAGCCGGCGCGCGACGAACAGGTAGAGCACGACGATGGCCAATGGCACGAGCGAGAGGGCCGCGGCCAGCGGCAGGTTGCCCGCGCCGAACTGTGCGTAGATCGCGTTACCGATGAAGATCGTCGTGGACACCTGGGCTGGTGCGATGTAATCGCCAAGGGTCAGGGAGAACGTGAAGATCGACCCCGCGACGACCGCAGGCAGGACGAGCGGCAGCACGACCCTGCGAAACGTCATCCACGACCGTCCGCCGAGATCGGCCGACGCCTCCAGCATCGAGTTCGGGATCCGTTCGAGTCCCGCATAGACCGGCAGGATCATGTACGGGAGCCACAGGTACGTGAACACCAGCCACACCGCGATATCGCCGAAGCCGGGGCCGCGCAGCCCGACGGCGCCAAGGATCTCGTTGAGGAGCCCTTCCTCGGCGAGGATGAGGCGCCACGAGTAGACCTTGATGAGGTAGCTCGCCCAGAGGGGAACGATGACCGCGACGACCATGGCGTTGCGGAGCCTCGGTGATGCGACACGTGCCATGAAGAACGCGATCGGCAGCGCCAGGACGGCGCACGTGATCGTCACGACCGCGGCCATCCCGAGGGTTCGGAGGGTGATGCCGGGATATGGCTCGCTGAGGAGCCGTGCGAAGTTGTCGAGCGTCGGCTGGTAGATCGTGGCGCCGCTGAACGCATCGCGGGTGAAGAACGCGTTGAGGAACAGGATCGAACAGCGAGCCGAGATAGATGACGACCAGCCAGCCGAGTGGGCTGGCCAGCAACAGCCCGAGACGCGTCCGCGGGTGCCGGTGCAGCCACGCTGCCAACCGTCGCGGGGCGGACGCGGGGGGAGACGGTAGATCGGGCGTGGTGCTGGACAAGCGGACGGATCCTCAGGACGTGGTGGCCCCGCGGCGTGGCGCCGCGGGGCCGTGTCGCTCCGTGTCTGTCGGAGATGCTATCCGGCGCGGATCCCGGTCCAGGCCTCCACCCAGGCCGCGAAATCCTTGCAGGTGACATCGGTCCGGCCGTCGAGGCACTTGGCCGTCGGCGTGGTCCAGTACCAGACATCCTTCCAGTACTCGGTGTCCTCGGCGTGGAAGATGTCGCAGTGTTCGGGGTTCGACGCGAGCGCGCATGACTTCGAGTTGCCCGGTGCCTCACCGAAGTACTCGGCGATCTGGATGTTGATCGGCGCCGAGGTGATGTGGTTCACGAACTTGTACGAGCAATTGATGTTCGGCGTCTTCGAGTTGATCATCCAGGTGTCGGACCAGCCCGTGGCGCCTTCGACGGGCTTGACGACCTCGATCGGGGTCGGCGGGTCCGAGCCCTGCAGCACGTTGGCGATGACCTGCCAGGACGTTCCGATCACGGTGTTGCCGTTCTGGAACGAGCTGATCTGCTTGGTGTAATCACCCCAGTACTCCCCGACGGCCGGCTTCTGCTTCTCGAGCAGATCGATCGCGGCCGCGAACTGCGTGTCGTCGAGCGCGTACGGGATGCTTGATGTTGAGCTCCGGGTTGGTCTTCATCAGGAGCACCGCCGCGTCGGCGATGTAGATGGGGGCGTCGTACACGGAGAACTTGCCCGCGAACTCGGACGCCGGATCGAAGAGCGCGCTCCACGAGGTCGGAGCCGTCGTGACCTCGTCGGTGCGCCACATGAGGACGTTCGCACCGCGCCCGTGGGGCACGCCGTAGTGGACGCCGTCGACCGTGTTGTAGTCCTTGTCCTTGAGGTCCGGGAAGATCTCGGCGTAGCTCGGGATCAGGTCGACATTGACCGGCTGGACGAATCCGCCGGCGACGAGGCGCAGCGTGGCATCGCCCGACGCCGAGATCACGTCGTATTGCGTGGGGTTGGTCTGGAACAGCGTGAACGCTTCGTCGGACGTGCCGAACGTCTGGACCGTGACGTCGCAGCCGGTCTCCGTCCTCGAAGGAGGACACCCAATCGACATCCGGACTGGTCGTGCCGTCCTCGACATAGCCCGGCCAGGCGAGGACGGTGACCTTGCCTTCGCCCTCACCGACCGCGCTGATCGTGCTGGGTGCGGGCGACGCACCGGGACCTGTGGTGCACGCGGATACGAGCAAGGCGCCCGCCGCAAGCAGGCTCATGGATTTCCGAAGCTTCATGCCGTGACCTCCTCCATGGTGTCCGGCTCCCCCTCGACGAGGGGAAGCTCGTGCTGTCGCTTCCAGACCAGGCGGACCGCTCGGCCTTGCTGCGCGAGGGCCTCGGTCGAGGTCGTCGCGAGATTCTGCTGGGTGACGACCAGCCGAGCGCCGGCGTCCAGCTCCACGATGTAGCGCGTGTCTGGCCCGAGGTACACGACGTCCCGGATCGTGCCGGCCGCCGCGGTCTCGTCCGCCCCGACCGACGCGTCTGGCTCGGCCAGGCGAATCTTCTCGGGGCGGATCGTGAACGTGCCCTCCCGCCCGATGATCGAGCGCGCGACGTCGCCTGTGACGAGATTCGATGTTCCGACGAAGCCGGCTACGAATCGTGTGCCGGGCCGCTCGTAGACCTCGGCCGGCGTTCCCAGCTGCACGATGCGGCCGGCGTTGAAAACGGCCAGCCGGTCGCTCATGGTGAGCGCCTCTTCCTGGTCGTGCGTGACGTAGATGAACGTGATGCCGACCTGCTGCTGGATGGCCTTCAGCTCGATCTGCATCTCCTCGCGGAGCTTCAGGTCGAGTGCGCCGAGCGGCTCGTCGAGCAGCAGCACGCGCGGGCGGTTCACGAGCGCCCGGGCGAGCGCCACGCGCTGGCGTTGGCCACCGGACAGCTGCGACGGCCGGCGTCGCTCGTAGCCATCGAGGCGGACCATCCGGAGCGCCTCGGCTACTCGCCCCGCCCGCTCAGTCCCGGGGACCTTGCGCACCATGCAGCCCGTAGCCGACGTTGTCCCCGACCGTCATGTGGGGGAACAGCGCGTAGTCCTGGAAGACCGTGTTGACGTCCCGGTCGAACGGGGCGACATCGGTCACGTCGCGGCCGTGGAGGACGACCCGCCCGCGGGTCGGGAGCTCGAAGCCGGCGATCATCCGGAGCGTCGTCGTCTTGCCGGAACCGGACGGGCCGAGCATCGAGAAGAACTCGCCGTCACGGACGTCGAGATCGACCCCGGCCACCGCGACGACGTCGCCGTAGCGCTTCTCCACGCCGTCGAGCCGGACCGCGATCCCGGTCGTGCCCGCGCCGTCGCTCGTGGTTGAGCCTCCGGGCGCCGGCAGATGCGGTTCGCGCGGATCGATCGACAGTGCCAATCAGCCCCCTCATGGGTCACGGAGCCCCTCGGCCCGGTGGGACGCGCGAACGATGCGACGCGCCCATCCACGGTGTCAAGGGATGACGTCGGTCGTTGCGGTCGCCGCGCCATAGACTCCCACGATGGTGTCACCCCGCCGTTCGGCCGGCGCATCCGCGGTCACGTGCTCTCGATCGCGCTGCTCGCCCTTGTCGCCGCCGCGGCCACGACCGCGTGCGAGGTCGGCCCGGCCGTCGCGACCCCACCGATCGTGGCCGGTGCGAGCGGGGCTCCCCGCGAGGTCAACCTCATCGCGAAGGACTACGAGTTCCTGCCCGCCGACCCTCGACCTCGTGCCCGGCGAGACCGTCCTGCTGCACGTCATCAACGGCGGCCTCGACGTCCACGAGGCGATCATCGGCGACGAGGCCGTCCAGGAGGCCTGGGAGCAGGCCGAGGCCGCGGTCGCCGGGGCGCCGCCCGGTCCGACGCCGCGTCGTGAGCGTGCCGCCCGACGTTGCGGGCCTGCGCATCGTGGTTCGCTCAGGCGAGCGCGTGGACGTCACGTGGACGGTCCCGGCCGGCGACGGGGGCAGCAGCCCGCCGCCGTTCATCGTGGGCTGCCACATCCCCGGCCACTGGGAGCGCGGGATGCAGATCCCGGTGCGCTGGGTCGGCGTCTCGTGAGCGCGCCCGGTGGTACGCTCTGGACCCGCGCCGGTCGGGTGCGCTGCTCAGACGTTTCGACACCGCTCGAGGAGGACGCTGCATGACGTATGTGATCGCCGAGCCGTGCATCGATGTGCTCGACATCTCGTGCGTGTCCGTCTGTCCGGTCGATTGCATCCACTACGAAGAGGGCGTGGACCGCAAGCTGTTCATCGACCCGAACGAGTGCATCGATTGCGGCGCCTGTGAGCCGGAATGCCCGGTGAACGCGATCTTCCCCGAGGAGTCGCTGCCGCCCGAATGGGCCACGTACACGGTCATCGACGCCACGTGGTACACGGACAAGGCCGCCGCCCGCGCCTCGGTCGACGAGCTCAAACCGCTCGGGCTGATGGCGTCGCGGAGCTCCGCCTCAGACCTCGGGGCGCGTGTGTCAGCTTCGCCGCTGAGGGTGCCGGTACTCCGTCCCTCGCGATGCGAATCGTTTCGCTCCTCCCCTCGGCCACCGAGATCGTCTGTGCGATCGGGCTGCAGGACGAGCTCGTCGCGGTCACGCACGAGTGCGACTGGCCGCCGTCGGTCGTCGGCAAGCCCGTGGTCACCCGCAGCGTGCAGGACCTTACGGACGTGTCGTCGCGCGACATCCACGCGCGGGTGACCGCGTCGATGCACGGCGGATCGTCGCTGTACGAGCTCGATGAGGAGGCGTTGGCCGCGGTCAAGCCCGACCTCATCCTGACCCAGGAGCTGTGCCGGGTCTGCGCGGTCAGCTACCGCGAGGTGAACGAGGTCGCGCGCCGGATCGATGCCGAGATCACCGTCGTCTCGCTCGAGCCGACATCGATCGAGGGGATCCTCAACACGATCACCACGGTCGGGGCCATGGCCGAGGTCGAGGATGCCGCGATCGACGTCGTCGAGGCGCTGCGCGAGCGACTCGGGGCGATCGAGCAACGGGTCGCGGCGCGGCGGGAGGCCGGTCACCGAGCGCCGCGCGTGGTCGGGCTCGAGTGGCTCGACCCGCCGTTCGCCGTCGGGCATTGGGTGCCGGAACAGATCCGCCGCGCCGGCGGCTGGGACCTGCTCGGCTCGGACGGCGACAAGGCGCATCCGACCACGTGGGACGCCGTCGCCGAGGTGGACCCCGAGATGCTGTTCCTGATGCCGTGCGGCTTCCACCTCTCGGAGACGGTCCGCAACTGGGCCAGGACCCCGATCCCGCCGTGGCTGACCGAGCTGCCGGCCGTCCAGCGCGGCGCGGTCTTCGCCGTGGATGGCTCGGCGTACTTCTCGCGGCCGGGTCCGCGGGTCATCGACGGGATCGAGCTCCTCGCCGAGATCATGGATCCGGCCGGGTTCGTGGACATCGCCCCGCCCGGCGGCTGGACACCGGTCTCGGTCGGCTGACCTTGCCCTTCCTCGCGTCGTTCTCGTGCCTGTGGTGCGGCACCGCCCATACGGTCCGATCGCCCGACGACCTGGAGGGCTGGGCGCAGCTCTGCCCGGACTGCGTCGGCAAGGCCGGCGACAACGGGTTCCTACGCTTTCGCCTGCGCCAGGCGTTGACCGAGCGGTCGGCGGCGGCCCGGAGCGGCACCACGGCAGAAGGGGCGCCGGCGGTCGACGCCGTCACGGCGCCGGCTCCGCGCTCGCCGAGCCCGCGCCACCCGCCGGGACGCCGCCCAACGCCTCGACACTCGCCACCGATGCCACCACCGACCCCGAGCGGTCGATGATCGACTACTACGAGGCCCGCGCCCCCGAGTACGACGACTGGTACCTGCGCCGCGGCCGCTACGCGCGCGGCGCGATCCACGACGCCGCCTGGAACGCCGAGCTCGACACCGCCGGTCGATGGCTCGACGGGCTCCCGTGGCAGGGCGAGATCGTGGAGCTGGCCGCGGGCACGGGCTGGTGGTCGCCGCTGCTCGCGTCCCGCGGCGAGCTGTCCCTGTACGACGCCTCGCCGGCGGCGCTCGATCGCGCGCGCGAGCGCTTGGTGGCGCACGACCTGCGCGCGCATCTGCACGTGCGCGATGCGTGGGCCGAGCCCGACCGGGCCGTCGACGGGGTGTTCCTCGGTTTCTGGCTGAGCCACGTCCCGCGCGACCGACTCGGCGAGTTCCTGGCCCTGGTCCGACGCTGGCTCAAGCCCGATGGGCGCCTGGCGTTCATCGATTCGCTGCCGGACCCCGCCTCCAGCGCGGCTGACCATCCCGAGCCCGCGAACGACCTCTCGTTGCGCCGGCTGGCCGATGGCCGTGAGTTCACGATCGTCAAGGTCTACTACAGCGCCGACGAATTGACCGCCGCGTTGACCGGCGCCGGCTTCACGGACATCGCTGTCACGACGACCGGACGGTTCTTCGTCCTCGGGACGGCTCGGGCTCGGTCGGGCTGACGAGCCGGCCTCGGGTCCCGGCGCGCGCTCGATGCGCGCCTTGGGCACGCCGCCGGTGCGCGCCACCCGCGTCGCTATACTCCGGCCGATGTCCCCCCTCGCGAACGCGACGATCGCCACGGTCGGCTCCGGCGTCATGGCCGAAGCCATGATCGCGGGCCTGCTGCGCGGCGCCCTCGTCGAGCCGGGCCGCGTCGTCGCAAGCCATCCCCGCGCCGAGCGCCGCGAGGCCCTGGAGCGCGAGTACGGCATCCGGACCGTGGCCGACAACCTCGATGCCGTGCGGGACGCGGACGTGATCCTGCTGGGCATCAAGCCCCAGATGCTGAACAAGGTCGGCCGCGAGATCGGTCCCCACCTGCGCCGGGGCCAGCTCGTGCTGAGCGTCCTCGCCGGCGCCACGACCGCGGCCCTCACCGGGATCCTCGGGCACGACCAGGTCGTCCGGAGCATGCCGAACACGCCCGCCCGCCTCGGCAAGGGCGTGACCGTCTGGTACGCCACCCCCGAGACGACCGAGGCGCAGCGAGCCCAGGCGGCCGCGTTGCTCGGGGCGCTCGGCCTCCAGCTCGAGGTCGACGACGAGAAGATGGTCGCGATGGCCACCGCGGTGAGCGGCACCGGGCCGACCTACGTGTTCCTCGTCATGGAAGCGCTCATCGACGCGGCCGTGCACCTGGGATTCCCGCGCCACGTCGCCCACGACCTCGTCATCGAGACGCTCGAAGGCTCGACGCTCTTCGCGAAGCAGTCCGGCATGCACCCGGCCGAGCTGCGCAACATGGTCACGAGCCCCGGCGGCACCTCGGCGGCGGCGCTGCACGAGCTGGAGAGCGGTCGCCTCCGGACCGTGATGTCGGAGGCCGTCTGGGCGGCGTTCCGGCGCACCATCGAGCTCGGCGACCAGCTCGAATCCAGCCTCGATGTGCCCGCCAAGGAGGGCCCTCGCAGCCGATGACGGCGCCCACGACCACCTCAACGGTCGACCTTCGCCGGGCAACGCTGGCCGATGCCCGCGCCCTGGACCTGCGGGGGGCTGAGCGCGACCTGTGGGCCGACGAGGCCGCACTGTGGGATCGCCTCATCGCGACGTGGGCCGGCCTCGACGACGCTGCCTGGCACCTTCCCGGGGCCGCGCCATCGGACGCGGGTGGGCCGGACTGGTCGCTCGCGGAGCACATCGGCCACATCGCCGACTGGCAGGAGCTCGCGGCCGACTACATCCCGGCCGCGATCGGGACGGGCCGCTGGCCGTCGGACGACGACTACGACGGCGGCGACTTCGACCGCTACAACGAACGCCGCCGGGCACCCTGGACGACGATGTCGGCCGACGCCATCCTCGCGCGCCTGAACGCCGCCAGGCCGCGCGTCCTGGCGGCCGCGCGGCACCTCACGCCAGAGACGATCCGAGCCCACGACGCGTGGGGCTGGGTGTACTTCGTCCTGCACGGCCACTATCTCGATCACCTCGCCGTCGTCGAGCCGTGGACCGACGGCCTCCGGCTCCGCCAGGTCGATGGCGACCCGTTCGTCGCGGATCCGCGGGCGCCCGACCACCCTGGCTTCCGCGGCCAGGAGGCGGAGATCGACGCGCAGTTCGACGCGCTCGTCCGGACGGTCCCGCACGCGCGCTGGAGCGAGGACGTCACCCCCGGCTGGAGCCTCACAGATCACGTGGGCCACCTCGCGGACTGGGCGATGGAAGGCGCCCGTGCGATCGACGTCTTTCATGCCACCGGCACCTGGCTGTCGGATCCTGACGAAGGCATCGATGCCTGGAATGAGCGGCACGTCCTCGCCGCGCGCGGCGAGAGCCCGGACGCGGCGCTGGCGCGCTACGACGAGGCGCGAGCAGCCCTGCTCGCGGCGGTCGAGACCCTGTCGATCGAGGATCTCCGTTCCCCGGACGGCTGGAGCTGGGCGCAGGACTGCCTCCACGGCCATGCCCGCAAGCACCTCGCGATGCTGGGGCGCTGGTGCGCCGTGGCCGACTGGCCCGGAGCCTGATGCCGACCGACCGCAGCCCGGGTGCCGCCACCGGCTCCGCCGGCCTCACGATCGAGGGCATCGTCGCCGTCGAGTCGCCCCGCGAGTTCCGCATCAATCCTCGGGAGCGGACGGTCGCCTACACGTCCGAGGTCGCCGGTGCCCGCCAGCTGTTCACGCTCTCGTTGCGTGGGACGGGCGCGCCGGCCACGCAGATCACCGCGTCCGAGAAGACGATCGGCGAACCGCAGTGGTCTCCGGATGGTCGCCGCCTCGCCTTCGTCCGGGACGAGGAGATCTGGATCGTCGAGGCCGACGGGTCCCGCTTCACGAAGGTGGTCCCCAAGCCCGGCGGCGGCCGTGACCCGCAGTGGTCGCCCGATGGCCGGCGCCTCGCGTTCGTGTCGCGCCGGCGCGGCTGGTCGCAGGTCTGGCTGATCGATGCACCCGTCCCCCGGCGTGGTCGCCCCCAGCGCGACCCGCGCCCGCCGCAGGCGGTCGCCCTGACGCCCGGCGGCGTCGACGTCGAACGGATGACGTGGTCCCCGGATGGCAGCCGGATGGCGGTCATGGCCCAGCAGTCGCCCGATGACCTGACGACCTCGCAGATCTCGATCGTCGACATCGCGACCGGCAAGAGCGAGGTCGTCGCGGGCGAGCGCGGCCACGACACCGGCGCGCAGTGGCTGCCCGACGGGTCGCTGGTCTACGTGTCGGACGCCGACGGGTGGTTCCAGCTCGTGCGCCGCACCGCGGACGGCCGCGACCGCGTCATCCTCACCGACGGCGAGCGCGAGCATGGCGAACCATCGGGGAGCTACGGGTACGTCCCGCTGCCCTCGCCCGACGGCAGCCGCGTCGTCCACATCGAGGTCCACGACGGCCTGATCGACCTGATCGTGCGCGGCCTGGGTGAAGGCGGCGCCGCCCAAGCGTGGCCGCGGACGGCCGCCGAAGACCCCGCGCACCGTCGCGGCGGCCACGAAGGCCGAGCGGATCTCGCCGTGGGACGGCGTCTGGCGGGCCATCGGCTGGCTGCCCGACGGCGCCTGGGTCGCGGCGATCGGCGAGAGCGAGACCCGGCCCCAGGACCTGTGGCTCCTGCCCGTCCCGGGCGTGGCCCCCGACGGCGCGCGGCCGCGCCAGGTCACCGATTCCCGGCCCGCCGTCCTCGCGGCCAGCCTGACCGCGGGCCGCGTGCCCGCCGGCGAGCGGATCGCCATCAAGGCCCGCGACGGCCTGCGCGTCGAAGGCACCCTGTGGCGGCCAAGCGCTGCGACCGGGAAGCGTGGTGGCAAGCGCGTCCCGACGATCATCTACCCGCACGGCGGACCGACCTGGCAGGCCTATCGCAGCTTCCAGCCGTTCAAGCTGCTGCTGGCACGCGAGGGCTTCGCCTTCCTGGACGTCGACTTCCGCGGGTCCACGGGCTACGGCCGCGCGTTCCGGCAGGCCAACCACGGCGAGTGGGGCCACGCCGACGTGCACGACCTCATCGACGCCGGTCGCTGGGCGCGGGAACAGCCCTGGTCCGACGGGCGCCTCGCGATCTTCGGTGGGTCGTATGGCGGCTACATGGTCCTGTGCGCCCTCGTCGAGGAGCCCGCGATGTTCGCGGCCGGCATCGACCTGTACGGCGATTCCGAGATCGCGGAGAGCTTCCGCCACGGCGACCGGCCCGGACGCCTGGACCTGCTCAAGATGATGGGCACGCCCGACGACCCGGCCGTGACCGAGCTCTTCCGGCGCGGCTCCCCGGTCTACCGAGCCGAGCGGATCGAGGCGCCGCTGCTGATCCTGCACGGTCGCAAGGACAAGCGCGTCGTCCCCCTGATGACCGAGCGGATGGTCGAGGCGCTCGAGATCGAGGGCAAGACCCACGAGGTCCACTGGTACGACGACGAGGGCCACGGCTGGGAGCGCCGCGAGAACCGGCGCGACGCCTTCGGGCGGATCCTCCGGTTCCTCAAGACGTACGTCCTCGAGGAGCCGCCGACCGAGGCCGACGAGACGAGATGACCGCGGGCCGACGGTCGCACGGCCCGGCCATCGCGTTGCTCGCGTTGGTGCTGGCCTTCGCCGGTGCGGCGTGCCGCTCGCCCGGCGCGGATCCCGTCCACACCGGCGATCCCGCCAACGGCATCACGATCGACAACGCGACGGACAGCACCGTGCGCATCCTCTACGAGAGCCCCGACGGCGGGTCGGAGCCGCTCACCGATCTCGCACCCGGCCAGCAGATCGTGATCGACCAGATCTTCGCCGGACGGGATGGGCTCTGCCGCACGGGCCGGCTCGTGGCGCACGATGAGGGGGACGCCGAGATCGACGAGCTGTACCTGGTCTGTCGCGGCGGCACCTGGACGATCGAGGCGTCCTAGTCGACGACGAGCCGGTCGGACGGGTCCAGGTCGGCGAAGGCCCCGGGTGGTGCCTCGATCGCCCATCGATACGGTCCATCGGCCCGGTACAGCGGGCACGGCGCCGCCTCGCAGGGCGCCATCGCCGCGACGTTCACGAGGGCACCGGACGCGTCGAACCAGGCGATGTCGATGGGATACGGCACCCCCTCCATGGTGAAGGCAGCCTCGCCGAGGCTGACGTCCTGCTGCGGGTCGAACAGCATGCCGTCGACGTCGCCGAATCCCGACAGGCCGCGCATCCCGTCGCCGCTGCCCTGATACACGGTCCACGGCTCGCCGCCGATGCTCACGGTCCGGACGGGGCGCGGGCTGCAGCCACCGACCATGAGCGTGGCGAGGATCAGCGCCAGGATCGGCGCCGCGACCGCCCGCATCAGGTCGTGCGTTCGTCGCTCGGCGGTCGGTTCGAGGTTTGCGCACCATCGTCGCGCGGGACGACGCTGATCGAGCCGTCGGTCTCGAGAACGGCCAGCCGGACATCCTCGGGCCCGACGAGGCCGTGCGATCGGATCGCCGCGCGAACCTCCTCGGCCTCGAGGCCCTCCTCCTTGATGGCCCGCGACAGCAGTCGCCCGTCACGCACGATCAGGCGCGGCTCGCCCTCGATCGCTCGGCGTAGGGTCCTCGATCGCTTTGTCACCGCCTTGAGGCCGAAGTCGAGGGAGAGCAGCGTCACGACCGCGACCAGGCCGCCCCACAGGGTGGTGTTGTCGCCGACCATCGAGTTCTGGACCGCGTCGCTGATGACGAGGATGACGACCAGCTCGAGGACGGACATCTGGCCCACTTCGCGCTTGCCCGACAGGCGCAGGGCCACCACGACGAAGAGGTAGACGATGGCGGTCCGCAGGACCACCTCGGGGAGACTGGAGCCGATCTCCGGGATCGATGGCATCGCGGGGAATCTAGTCGCTTCGCCCGCCGCCGGCGCCGCGCCGTCGCACGCTCCGGGAATCCAAGAGCGGCCGTCTGGGCAGACGACCGCTCAAGAGGCTGGCGAGACCCGCCCCAGCGGGCCCGTTGGTATGCGATCGGGTGTCAGGGTCCCCAGCGTCGTCCGGCCATGAGCACGAGGCTCGAGCTGGCCAGAACGGACAGGAACATGACGATCCGGAAGGTCTGGTTCTTGAATGTGTTCATGGATGGTGTCCCCTTGGGCTCACTTGGGAGTGCGCTCTGCGTGCCCCCGTCCCAGAAACCTACGGCCGACCGATCGATAGGCCATAGGCCATCGGTACTGGTACGACTAGCCGGTTTGGGTAGCCTTTCGGCGCATTCCCAAGGCGATGACCATCACCACGCCCAGTCCGATGAGCACGTCCCCGATGCTGAAGACGTTGGCGAATGGGACCCACGGCGGCAGGGTGAAGATGTCGGTCAACGGCCGCAGGACCGGGTCGGACATGACCGCGCTGTTGGAGAATCCGGCGGCTTCCGGCTCGAGCGCCGCCACCGCCTCGGGTGAGGTCGGCATCACCCCACCGTTGACGACGATGGCCAGGAGATTGCTGGCGGCCCCGATGGCGACGATGGGCATTCCCGGGATGCGGACATTTCGAAGGACCGCAACGAGGACCGCCGCCGTCGACGCCAGGTAGATGGGCGTCCCGGCCGCGCCGACCGTGGCGGCCACGGGCTCGGCGAACAGCAGCACCTGGACGAGCAGGCCGGCGATCGCGAGCCAGCCCCATCGGAAGTGGATGTCGGCGAGCCCCTCCAGGCGGCCACCGAGCAGGTAGCCCGCGATGATCCCGATCGGGATGGCGTAGAGGATGAACACGGCGGGGCTAGCGGCCGGCCGCCGCCAGGATCCCCTCCAGCTGGGCGACATGTTCCTCGCCGTGCCCGATCACGAACCGCTCCGCGATGCCCCCGACGGGCATCTCGCCAAGGCGCGGGTGCTGGCCGATCCTGGCCGCGTCCGTCTCGGTGAGGGTCGGCAATCGTTCCAGCCACGCGCCCAGGCCGGCGTCGATGCGCGCGAACAGCACCCGCACCGGCAGCGATCGGTCTCGCTCGATCAGCCCGATGCGCGACGCGTCATCGGCCACGCGACCGAACGGCACCGGCGCCCCGCCGTCTCCGTCCACGACCCGCTCCAGCTCGCCGAGCCAGAAGGGCAGCATCTCGGCCACGTGGGCGAGGACCTCGCGCGGACCCCACGACGCCTCGGGTTCCGTGCCGAAGTGCTCCGCCAGCGGCCACGGTTCGCCGGCGGCGACACGGGGCCGCAGCGCCGCGTACGCGCCGCGGGTATCGGCGAGTCGATCCAGGTCGGAGGGCAGATCGGCGGTCGTCATGGTCGCCAGTGTCGCACGCGGGGCGTACGATGACGGCACTGATCAACGCCCGGGCTGGCCTCCGTCGTCGGATGCAATGCCCCGGGCCGGAACCGCCTGCAGCGGAGATGTGCGATGACCGAGACGCTGCCCCGTGGGGCCGCCAACCAGGCGGGCGCGCGCGTGGATGCCGACGCGTATGCCAAGGCCGCCGATTTCCTGCCCATCGACGGCATCGACCACGTGGAATTCTGGGTCGGGAACGCCCGCCAGGCGGCGGCCTACTACCGGGCGTTGTGGGGCTTCACGCCGGTCGCGTTCAGCGGCCTCGAGACGAAGGTGCGCGACCGCGCGAGCTACGTCATGGTCCAGAACGGGATCCGCTTCGTGTTCACGGCGCCCCTGACCCCGGATGGCGAGATCGCCGAGCATGTCCGCGAGCACGGTGACGGCGTCCACGACATCGCGTTCGCGGTGGCCGACGTCGAGTCGGCATGGCGCGAGACGACGACGCGCGGCGCGGCCTCGGCCATGGAGCCGACCGAGATCGACGGCGGGGAGGACGGGATCCTGCGCCGTGCGTCCATCCGGACCTACGGCGAGACGCTCCATTCGTTCGTGGACCGGCGCGACTATCACGGCAGCTTCGCTCCCGGCTACCGGAAGGTGGCGAAGCCGGCTCGCGCGGCGGGCGGGCTGAGCCTGCTCGAGGTCGATCATTGCGTCGGCAACGTCGGCCTGGGCGAGATGGACACGTTCGTCGACTACTACCGGGACGTGCTGGGCTTTGCCCAGTTGATCCACTACGACGACAAGGTGATCCACACCGACTACAGCGCGCTCATGTCCAAGGTCATGACCAACGGCAACGGCCGCATCAAGTTCCCGATCAACGAGCCCGCCTCGGGCAAGAAGAAGAGCCAGATCCAGGAATACCTCGACTGGTATCGATCGCCCGGCTGCCAGCACATCGCGTTGCGGACCGAGGACATCGTCGCCACGGTCCGGCGGCTGCGCGAGAACGGGGTCGAGTTCCTCGGCCTGCCGCACGAGTACTACGCGACGCTGGCGGATCGCGTCGGCGACGTCGGCGTGCCCATCGACACGCTCGAGGAGCTCGGCATCGAGGCCGACCGCGACGAAGAGGGCTACCTGCTCCAGATCTTCACGCGACCGGTCCAGGATCGCCCGACGTTCTTCTTCGAGATCATCGAGCGCCACGGCTCGCGCGGCTTCGGCGTCGGCAACTTCAAGGCCCTGTTCGAGGCGATCGAGCGCGAGCAGGAGAAGCGCGGGAACCTCTAAGAGAGACTCCCGCGCCGTCGTCTCACGGTTCGATCCCGATCAGGGCGTCAGGTCGAACTGGAAGCTCTCGATGATCGGCATCGCCTCGGTCAGGAATGCCTCGTGACCGGACGAGTGCAACGAGGCGACAAAGATCACGATGACGCCGCGATCAGGGCTGTCGAGAAGGATCCCCCGAGTCCGGATGTCCCCGAGGTCATATGTCGGCGGATCGCCAGGGCAGCTTTCGGTCCAGGCGGGATCGAGCCGGATGTCGATCTGCTTGCCGGTCAAGCCACCGATCGCGACATCGATCGGCTCGGACGTCGCGAGGGCTTCGTTGGCCACCATGGAGGCGACCATCTCGGCCGACGCGCCCCGATTGTCCTCCCACGCGTCGCAGACGAAGTACGGGCTGCTATTCGGCCCGATGCCGATCTCGTTGACAAGGGCCCCGGAGGCAGCGAACTCAGCCTGGTTGGCGGGACTGTCCGGGAACAGCCCGTAGAAACCGAGCCCATCGCCGCTATTGACCCAGCCCTCCGGGACCGTGAACGAGAAGCCGGGCGCAAAGGACCGGGTCGTCGCGTTGCCCGCCGGCAAGATACCGGACGCTGCACCGCTCTCGCTGGCAGTGAACCACGCCGGAAACACAGCGCTCGCCGATGAAGCGGCGGATGGCGACGCAGACGCTGATGGCACAGGTGAGGGCCCCGGCGAGGCTGGCCCACCGACTTCGGTCGACCGGCCGGGCAGCAGGCTGTAGCCGACGACGGCCACGACCAGGACGGCCGCCGCAGCGACCGCGAGCTTCGCGTAAGCGTTCACAGGGAATGGCCTCCTTTGGAGGCGCCAGGCGGGTCGCTGGGATTGGCGTTCGATGCGGTCGGTGACGATGTCGACGACGCGATCGGGTGCCTGATCCGGGCCGTCACTGAACCAGTGGTCGAGAAGTCGCTCGATGTCGCGTTGCTGGGTCATGCCGATCGACCTTCCCTGACCGAGGTCCGAGCGTCCGCCTCGAGGGCGGCCCGCATGGCGCGATGTGCGTGGTGGAGTCTTGAGCGGGCCGTGCCCGGCGGGATGCCGAGCGTCTCGGCGATCTCGGACGGGGCGTACCCGAGGAAGTGATGCAGGACGAGGATCGCCCGCTGCTCGGGCGGCAGCCGCCGGAACCCGCGTTCGAGCTGGTCACGGTCGGCCAAGGTCAACAGGTCATCATCGGAGGCGGCGGGTCCGTCGACCGGCAGCACCCGAAGGTTCGCGATGCGGCGGCGCTCGCGCGTCGCCTGGTCGATGCATACGCGGACGACGAGCCGGTGCAACCACGCGTCGAATCGATCCGGATCGCGGAGCCCACGCAGGTCACGCCAGGCGATCACCAGCGCATCCTGAAGGGCATCCTCGGCTCGATCGACGTCGCGGAGGATCCGGTGCGCGGTCGCGTAGAGCCGGTCCACGCGTGCGCGGATCAGGTCGACGAATGCCGCCTGATCGCCATGCTGGGCCGACTCGACGAGGTCGCGGTCCACGTATCCGTCCTCGGGGCGTCCATCGGGGACGCCGTCCGCTCTCTATGGCCGTTTCGGGGCCGCAGGCGTTCAATCTTGCCGATCGAGCCAGTATCCTCAACGGCGTCCAGCGCACACAGGGGAGAGGGACCTTGGCAGAGCTGTATCCCTGGTTCGTCGTCGCCCACCTCGTCGGGCTCGTGCTGTTCGCGATCAGCCACGGAGCGTCGGCGTTCATGTCGTTCCGCGTCCGGAGCGAGCGCGACCCGGTCGTCGTGGCTGCGCTCCTGAAGGTCGGCGGGCTCGCGGTCGGCCCGATGTACATCGGGCTGCTGCTGCTGGTCGTCGGTGGCCTGGGTGCCGCCGCCGGGGCGAACCTGTGGGGACAGCCCTGGATCATCGCGTCGATCGTCGTGCTCGTCGTGGTGCTCGTGGTGATGTGGGCCGTCGCGTCGCCGTACTACATGGGCCTGCGCAAGGCGCTCGAGGAACAGGGGCCGGACGGACGCCCCACGATGGACCCGGCGGCGCTCGCCGTGATGCTGGACACGCGGCGCCCCGAGATCCTGGCCGCGGTGGGAACCGTCGGGCTGGTGGTGCTCGTCTGGCTGATGGTCATCAAGCCCGCCTGAGGCTGGCCATCGTCAGGGTCGATCAACCGAGGAGCGCCTACATGCCACGTCGCGTCCCTTTGCTCATCGGTGTGCTCGCCATGCTGGCGGGGTGTTCGTTGATCGGCGCCGACACCGCGAATGGCGGCCTCGGAGATACGTCGTGGACCGTCATTTCGATCGACGGCCAGCCGACCGCCCCAGATGGGGTGGGCCCCACCATGACGTTCGATGTAGGCGGCACGGTCAGCGGGAGCACTGGTTGCAACCAGTACACCGGCAAGTACCGCACGGAGGGCGACCAGATCGCCTTCGGTCAGGTGTCGTCCACGCTGATGGGCTGTGACGGTCAGCGCGGGCAGGTGGAGGCACTGTTCACGAAAGCACTCGATGGCGCGGCCACCTGGCGCCTGACCCAGGATGGACAGCTCGAGATCGGAGGGGCATTGCCGATCACGGCGGCCCCGGGCATCGCCGCAGGGGCATCCACGGACGTCCAGTTGGAGACGGGGCGATCACCGACCTGGCCGAGACCCCGTTTGGCTGGGGTCATCTAGCCCGGCTGAAGACAAACGACCGCAGGTGGACCAACGGTCTACTGTTGCACCTGCGCGGATGGTCCAGAGCTCGGCCGACCGAGTGCCCGCACCTCCAGGAGATCCATCGTGCGAACTGCAATCGTCATCCTTGCCGTCGCGGCGCTCACGGTCATCGGCTGTTCGCAGCCCGCCGCCTCCGCGGCCCCGTCCGCCGCCGGTCCGCCCACCGAGCTGCCCGGAACGTCCTGGGTCCTCAAGGGCATCTCCGGGACGCAGCTCGGCACGGGGGTGCCGACGATCAACTTCGGGACCGATGGCACCGTGTCGGGGTCTGCCGGTTGCAACACGTTCAACGGCACCTACACCGTGGATGGGTCGTCGATCAGCTTCGGCCCGCTTGCGTCGACGAAGATGGCATGTCCGGTGGCGGACATGGCCGTCGAAACGGCGTTCCTCGCAGGCCTGTCCGGCGCGACGTCCTGGTCGATCCAGGCCTTGACGCTCACGCTCGAGGGCCTTTCCACGCTGACCTTCACGCCAGCCTGACCCACGCGTGCGCCTTGCCCACGTTCGGGAGCGCCACGCCCCGGCGGGCGCGACTTGGCGGCTCGCCGCGGCGCTCGACGACCCACCGACGCGCTGGCTGGACCTCGAGGTGGCCCGTCGCCGGATCGTCGCCGCTCGTCCGGAACGTGCCCACGACGCCGTCATGTTCCGCCAGCCGGTCACGACCCTCGACGATCACCTCGCGCGCGGGCTACGGGTCGCGGCGCTGGCAGACCTGATCGACGGATTCGAGGCCCGCGGCGACGATGACGAGGCGGTCGGTGACGGGGCCGACCTCGTGTTCGGCTCACCGCTGCTTGCCCCACCATCCGTCCGAGACGGCTATGGCTTCGAAGGGCACGTCAGGACGATGTGGGAGCGGCGCGGCGGCGAGATCCCCGAGGCTTGGTACCGCCTGGCCGTCTTCTACTTCTCGAACGTCTCCGAGATCCGCGGGCCGGGCGAACCCGTGTGGGCACCACGCGATTCCGAGGAGCTGGACTACGAGCTGGAGGTCGCGGCCCTCATCGACACACCCGTCCGCGACCTGTCACCCGACCGAGCCGACGAGGCGATCGGCGGCTACACGATCTTCAACGACTGGTCGGCGCGTGACCTCCAGCGTGACGAGACGGCGGTCCGGCTGGGGCCGGCCAAGGGCAAGGACTTCGCGAGCTCGTTCGGGCCGTGGCTGGTCACCCCCGATGAGCTCGAAGACGCGCGTTCCGGGCGCGGTTACGACCTCGCGATGACGGCGTCGGTGAACGGCGTCGAGACGTCGCGCGGCCGCTGGTCCGACGCCGTCCACGGGCTGGCGGACATCACGGCCCGCGCGTCGTCAGACGCGCTGCTCCGGCCCGGCGACCTGATCGGCTCGGGGACGGTCGGCACGGGCTGCCTGCTGGAGGTCCGCGAGGCGACGCTCGGGCGCTACCTGCAACCAGGCGACGAGATCACGCTCGAAGTCGAGCGCCTCGGCGCGCTCACGACACCGGTCATCGCACGACCGGGCTGAGCCGGCCGTCGACATGTGATGATGCCGCCGTGGCGGCGGTGCACCCGTTCCTGATCGAGCCCATGACGCCGGCCGACTGGCCGATGGTCCGCCGCATCTATGCCGAAGGCATCGCGACCGGCAACGCGACGTTGGAGCGCGAGGCCCCCGACTGGGACCATTTCGACCGATCCCACCGGCCGGACTGCCGATTCGTGGCGCGCGAGTCGACGCGTGCGCCGATCCTGGGCTGGGTCGCGCTGACCGCCTACTCCTCGCGCCGGGTGTACAGCGGCGTCGCCTGGGAGAGCGTCTACGTCGCGGCCGAGGCCCGCGGCCGGGGTGTGGGTCGCGCGTTGCTCGATGCCGTCATCCCAGCGTCGGAAAAGGCCGGTTTCTGGACGCTGCTGGCCGGTGTCATGGCCGAGAACACCGCCAGTCTCCGCCTCCACGAATCGGCAGGCTTCCGCCGGGTCGGGGTCCAGCGGGCGATGGGGCGCGATCCAGGCGGGCGGTGGCGGGACGTCGTCCTGCTCGAGCACCGCACGCCCCCGTCGGACTGATCAGTTCCCGTCGCGGTCGAGCCCCAATCGTGCGGCGACGGCCGCAGCCTCCGTCCGGGTGCCCACGCCCAGCTTGCCGAGGATGTTCGAGACGTGGACACCGGCCGTGTTCTCGCTGATGAACAGGATCTCGGCGATGCGCTTGTTCGTGTGGCCGGCGGCGACGAGTGGCAGCACCTCCCGTTCGCGTCGTGTGAGCCCGAGGTCGTCGAGTGCCTCCGCCGCGGGTGAGGGCGGTTCCGGTGCCGCCTCGATCACTGTTGCCGGCACCGCGGGAGTGTCGGTCGCCACCGCCGCCTCCGTGTCCTCCAGCCGAACCCGCGCCCGGCGCGCGAGTCCATCGACCCAGTCGCGCAGTGGTGCGGCGCCGAGACGTTCCGCGGCCGCGTGCGCTTCTGCGACCGCCGCGACCGAATCGCGGCGCGGAGCCCGTGCCTCGAGCAGGGATTCCGCGAGTCGAAAGCGCGTGTAGGCTCGCGGCCAGGCGGCACGGGCACGGTCAGCGGCTGCCACCGCGGCGCGCCAGGCATCCGGATCGGGCGTGCCGCCGGCGCGCTGGTTCTCGGCCTCCGCAAGCGCGTTCATGCTCGCCACGCGGCCACCGAATGACGCGGCCCCCATGATCTGCTCACTCGCGTCCCGGAGGAAGGCCACGGGATCGCGCGCTCGCCCGGCGGCGGCCGTAGCCGCGCCACCGTCACGATGGGCGCGGGCGAGTCCTGCGGCGTCGGCTTCGGCGCGGGCGGCGACGGCCGCGAGCTCGATGCCGTAGAAGCGATCCTGCGTCCGCGACAGCCGTGCCAATCCCGCGGTCGCGGTCGCCGCGGCGGCGATCGGATCGAGCTCCGTCAGCGCAAGCTCGGTGAGTCCCAGATAGATCGGCCCCGTGAACTGTGCTTCCTGGAGCGGAGCGACCAGCGCCTGGCCGTCCTTGAGCAGGGCCGCGCCGTCGGCAAGCCGGCCGCGTCGCACGAGGAATGTGCCGCCGGACGCGACGATGGCGAGCCGGTTCACGCCGAGCTGCTCCACGCTCAGGAGTTCGTCGATCATCCGTTCCGCGTCGTCCCAGCGCCCAAGGTCGATCGCCGCCTCCAGGGCGTTGCCCTGGAGGAATCGGCCGTATTGCCCGTGTGCTCCCACGGATCGTGACCAGGTCACCCCGGCTTCGGCGACAGCGAGGCTCTCCTCGAGCTCCCCGCAGACGAGCAGCACGGAGCTGAGGTTGGCGTACGCCCGACCGACATCGTGGACGTCACCACCACCCAGGTTGCGCTCGAGGGCTTCGCGTGACATCGGGAGTCCCTCGTCGCACAGCCCAAGGAGCACCTTGCTCGTGCCCATCGTGCTCATGGCATGCGCGACGACGACCGGGGCATCGACCTCGCGCGCCAGGGCGATCGCCGCCTCGGCGGCCGGGACGGCGCGAGCGTGGTCGCCCTGGAGCATGTAGGTCGCCGCCATCGACGCCAGGACGCGCGCTCGTTCGGGCGATGGCCCGGCGCGCCCCATCGCCACGGCCGTCGCCTCGATGATCGCCGTCGCCGCGACGGGATCGCCGACGATCCACATCGTCCTCGAGAGGCGCTCGTTGGCCGCGGCCCAGCGCTCCGGCTCGCGGTCCGGGTCCAGCAAGCGGACCGCCATCCGCGCAAGCTCCACCGCGCGCTCCGGCCAGCCACCGATCATGGCCGCGAGGCTCGCCTCGTGGTGGAGCTGCGCGAGGTCGACGCCGCTGGGTCGGTCGTCCGCGGGCACGACGTCCCACAGGTCGATGGCGCGCTCGAACGCCCGCAGGGCCTCGGCGAAGGCCACGGCACTGGATGCCGCACGCGCGGCCAGGATCCACGCCCGCAGGGCGCGAACGGGTTCGTGCGCCGCCGACGCGTGATGGGCGACCGCCGCCAGCTGACTGGCCCCCTCGGCGCCCTCCGGGATCGGCCGGGCATCCAACGCCGCGGCGTACGCCGCATGAAGACGGCGGCGCTCCGAGGGCAGCAGATCGTCGTAGACCGCCTCGGCGAGGAGTGCATGGCGGAACCGGTAATGCCCGTCGCCGCTCGGATCACTCACCAGGAGCTGTGCGGCGAGCGCCTCGCGCAGGGGGTCCTCGAGCTCCGCCTCCGGCTGAGCGGCGACCTCGGCGAGCAGACCCGGCTCGACCGACCGACCGTCCATCGACGCGATGCCGAGCACCCGCTGCGCGTCCTCCGACAACGAGGCGACCCGGGACAGCAGCACTTCCCGCAGCGTTTCCGGCACGCCGGCACCGCCTGCGCCGTCTCGTGCCGCCAGCAGCTCCTCGACGAAGAATGGATTGCCCTCCGCGCGAGCCTCGATCGCCTCGAGGAGTTCCGGCTCCGGAGTAGTGCCGAGGATGGCCGCCATCTGCTCGCCGAGCTCGCCGCGTCCGAACCGGGTCAGGTCGATGCGCCGAACGCGCGGCAGGCGGTCCATCTCGGCGAGCCACGGGCGCAGCGGATGACGGCGATGGAGTTCGTCGGTTCGGTAGGTGCCCACGACCAGGAGGCGTTCGGCCCGGACGTTGCGCGCCAGGAATGCCACGAGGTCGCGAGTCGAGCCGTCCGCCCAGTGGAGGTCCTCGAGGATGAGGACCACGGTCGCCCGCTCGGCGAGCTCGCGGAGGAGGGCGAGCAGGCCCTCGAAGATCCTGGCCTGGATCCACTCCGGCCGCGCGAAGCCCTCGCTGTCGGCGGCATCCGGTGTCCCGAACTCGGGCATCAGACGACCGAGCTCGACCGTCGCCGGGGTGCGCAGGGAGTCGACGTCGATCCCGAAGCGGCTGCCCGCGAGGGCCGTGGGCAGGCGCCGCAACGCCTCGACGAATGGCGCGAACGGCAGGCCACCGCCGTCGCCCAGGCTGATACATCCGCCCTGGAGCACGAGGGCTCCGGCCGCGTCGGCCTGCCCGCCGATCTCGTCGACGAGCCGGGTCTTGCCGATCCCGGCCTCACCACCCACCAGGACGATCGCCGCCTCGCCCAGGTCGGCACGCGCGACTGCGTCCTTCAGGATCTCCAGTTCTGCCTGTCGTCCGATGAAGAGCGGGCTCGAGACGCGCGTCGCCACGTGGGCCATGGTACGCGAGGGTCCCCCGACTTCCGGGGACGCCGGCAACGTCAGGAGAACGTCGGCGCGCCGGCGAGCCGGCGCAGGAGGACGGTCAGGCGGCGCTTGGCCGGCTGGACGGGGCTATCGGCTTGCGGATCGGTCGATCGGATCAGGCGTCGGGCATCGGCCTCGGCGAGCAGTTCGGCTTGGTGGTCCTGGGCTGCGATCAGGATGTTGATCTCGGCGGTCATCGGAGTGTCCTCTCGTTGCGTCATCGCCGTTTCTGTGGGTCTTGGCGATGACACCAACGTAGGCGTAAACAAGGCCCGCGCCATCGTCCGACCTTGGCATCTTGGGGATCGCCACGCCTTTATTTCCGGGTCGGCGAGAGGTGCCAACCTTTAGTCCACGCGCGACTAGACTGGCCACCACGACGCAGGGAGGCCAGTCGCCCCATGTACTACGCCCGCCGTGGCAGCGTCCCGCAGCAGCGCCACACGCAGCACCGCGCCCCGGATGGCAGCCTCTACGCCGAGGAGCTGTTCGGGATGGAGGGCTTCACCGGGCGCAGCTCGCTGCTCTATCACCTGACCCCACCGACGCAGACCCACCAGGTCGAGGCGGTCAGCGAGGTTCGCCTCGAGGCCGCCGACGACGGGCTCCACCGGCATCGATTGACCAAGACCGGTGGCGTCGGACTGAAGGGAGACGTCGTCACCGGTCGCGTGCCGCTGTACTTCAACAGCGATGTCGTCTTCGGGGTCGTGCGCCCGGCGTCGTCGATGCCGGAGGGCACCTTCTACCGCAACGGCATCGCCGACGAGATGCTGTTCGTCCACGAGGGGACCGGGGTCTGCGACACGGTCTTCGGGCCGCTTCGCTACGGCCCCGGGGACTACCTCGTGCTGCCCATCGGCACGACCTGGCGGCTCGACCCGGACGCGGGCTCGGAGCAACGGATGCTCTATCTCGAGGCACCGTCGGTCATCGAGCCGCCCAAGCGCTATCGCAATGACTACGGCCAGCTTCTCGAGCACGCCCCGTATTCGCAGCGCGATCTGCACGCCCCCGATGAGGTCCCGCCGCGGGACGAGGACGGCGACTTCGTCATCCACGTCCGGTCGTCAGACCGGATCACCGCGTACCACTACCGCCATCACCCGTTCGACGTCGTTGGCTGGGACGGCTACCTCTGGCCGTTCCGCTTCAACATCGGCGATTTCCAGCCGATCACCGGGCGGGTCCACCAGCCACCGCCCGTCCACCAGACGTTCCAGGCTCGGAACTTCGTGGTGTGCTCGTTCGTGCCGCGCAAGTTCGACTACCACCCGCTGGCGATCCCGGCGCCGTACAACCACTCGAACATCAACTCGGACGAGGTCATCTACTACGTCGCCGGGAATTTCATGAGCCGGCGTGGCGTGGAGATCGCCTCGTTCACGCTGCACCCGGCGGGCATCCCGCACGGGCCGCACCCGGGCACGGTGGAGGCGTCCATCGGCAAGGAGGCGACCGAGGAGCTGGCGGTGATGGTCGACACGTTCCATCCCCTGCACGTGACCCAAGCGGCCATGGACCTCGACGACGACCGCTATCCCTACTCCTGGTTGCCGCCGGAGGACGCGTCCGGCGAGGCCGCCGAGCTCAGCGAGCGCGGTCCCGAGGCGTTCCCCGACTGAGACGCTACGCGGTACGGCCAGGCAGACTCGGGCTTGGGAGCACCGCGTCCTCTGGTCGCAGGTCGATGGTCGCGGCGAGGGCATCGAACAGCTCCCGCCCGTTCAGGACCTGATCGCTGCCGAGGAACAGCGTGAACAGGTAGACGCGGCCGTCGGTGACGACGGTCGCCTCGACTTCGCCGCAGCTGTCCCGGAGGCGGCCCGGCGCCCCGTCGATGCTGATCTCCTCCCATTCCTCGCGCGGCGGCGCGCAGCCGGGGACGTCCGAGAACGTGAGGTTCTGGTCGATCCAGTCGTCCACATCCGCGAGGCCGACCGGGAGCTGGGCGGAGGCCGCGCGGAACCACGGCGGCCCTGGACTGCTCTCGATGAAGTCGAACGGGTCCAGGGCCGAACCCCCGTCTCGCCACGTGGGTGGCGACCACGGTGCTGGGTCGGATGGACTCGTGACGGTCCAGTCGACGGGGTACGAGATCGTGTAACCGTACCGGTCGGAGAAGAAGGTCCGCTGCATCGGCGGGATGGGCAGGGTCGTCGGACTCGCTGAGAACGACGAGGACGGCGCGGCCGAGGCCGGCACTGGTGGCGGTGTCGCCGACGGCACCGGTGGAGGTGGGGCGCCGAAATTGCTCCCATCGGACGGGAACCGGGACACGGCCAGGGCACCGACGACCATCGCCACCACCGCCGTCGCGGCCACCGCCACCAGTGCCAGCCGATCCATCCGCGGGAACCACCGCGGCGCCCAGGCGGGCCGACGCGACTGGTGGGTCGTTCGGACGTCGACCGCGATCGCACGCCTGGTCGATTCGGGGAGCTCGGTAGGCCCTTCCTCGAGCCAGGCGGCGACGATGGCGCTTCGCTCGCGCGGCGGATTCATGCGAGTCGTACCTCCCCGGTGTCGATGCGACTGTCGGCCGCGATGGCCGCGCGCAAGGCTCTGGTGGCGTGGTGGAGTCGGGACTTGACCGTGCCGATCGGCACGCCGACGGCGTCGGCGATGTCGGCCAATGGCAGGCCGGCGTGGTGGTGGAGAACGAAGACCGCGCGATGTTCCGGCGTCAGGCGCGCGAAGGCTCGGTCGAGCGTGTCCCGATCCTCGACGGTGAGCATCGGGTCGGGGCCACCGGGTCCGTCCATCGGCAGGGCGCGGATGCGCGTGCTCCAACGTCGGTGGCGGCGCAGCTCGTCGTAGCAGGCGTTGACCAGCAGCCGGTGGAGCCATGGTCCGAACCGTTCCGGGTCGCGGAGCTGCGGGAGCTCGCGCCAGGCGAGGAGGAATGCCTGCTGGACGGCATCCTGTGCCCGGTCCGCATCGCGCAGGATCCGGTACGCGATCGCGTAGCACACGTTGCCATCGAGGTCGACGAGTTCCGTGAAGGCGCTGTCGTCGCCCTCTCTCGCTCGTTCGACCAGTCTCGCCCGCATGTGCGGCACTCCAGCGACGCCCGACGGGCGCTTCACCTCAACAGATGGTCGCGCCCCAGACAAGGTTCATTCGCGGCGGAGTATGTTCCGCGGCCGTTTGTGGCGGGCCGCCGTCGAGACGCGACGGTCACGGAGGCCAACGGGCCGTCCGCCGACACGGCATCATCTGCCGATGACCGACCTTCGAACCCGCATCCGCGCCGGCGAGACGCTGATCGGCGTCTTCTCCGATCTCGCTTCGCCGCTTGCCGCGGAGCTATGCGGCAAGGCCGGCTTCGACTGGATCGTCCTGGACCTCGAGCACGGGACGGCGACCGAGGCGGATCTCCTGGGGCTGCTCTACGCGGTCGGGACGACGCCCATGGTCCCGATCGTCCGGGCGCAATCGGCTGAGCGGCTTCGCATCGGGCGGGCGCTGGACCTGGGCGCCGCCGGGGTCATGCTGCCCCAGCTGCAGTCCGCCGAGGACGTCCGGCAGGCGGTCGCGTACCTGCGTTACCCGCCGGTGGGTTCCCGCGGCCTGGCACTTCGGACCCGGGGCGCCGACATGGGCGCGCTCGCCCACGCCGACGTCGCGCGGGTCGTCAACGAGCGCGTGGTCGGCATCGTCCAGATCGAATCGAAGGGCGCCCTCGCCGCCGCCGACGAGATCGCGTCGATGGACGAGGTGGACGTGCTGTTCGTCGGCCCGGCGGACCTCTCCCACGCGCTCGGTGTCCCCGGCCGCTTCGACGACGAGACGTACCTCGCGGCCCTGCGCACGGTGACCGACGCCTGCCAGCGACACGGCAAGGCGGCCGGGATCCTGCTGTACGAGACGACCGCGCTGGCACGCCACCAGGAGATCGGGTTCCGGTTCATCGGGCTGGGATCCGAGGGTTCGTTCGTGTCCGCCGGCGCGAAGGCGATGCTGGCGGCGGCTGGCCGCGCGTAGGTCTCCGCCCCTCGGTGCGCCCCGGAACCGCCCTATCGTCCCTGCCGATCGGGACCTTGGATGAGGGACGCGAGCGAGCCTCGTCGCCGACACTCACCCACATGCCGAGGTCCCGCTTCGCCCAACGCCTGATTGCCTTGACGGCACTCGTCCTGTCGACGGCTGCGTGGAGCGCCGGGGCGGCCTCGGCAGCCACTTCCGACACGGACGGCGACGGGCTGACGGACACCTACGAGCGGGACTGGACGAAGACCAGCCCAACGCGACGGGACACCGACGGCGATGGGGTCATGGACGGCACCGAGGATCTCGATCAGGACCGTCTGACGAACCTGCAGGAGCAGACGAGCCGGACGCGGCCCCGAACCGCGGACTCCGATGGGGATGGAACGCGCGACGATCGCGAGGACGCCGACGCCGACGGCCTGTGGAACTGGAGCGAGTTCCGGGCGGTCCTTCATCCCCGCGTGAAGGACACCGACGCGGACGGTGTCGCCGACCCGAGCGAGGACCGCGACGGCGACGGCCTGCTCAACCTGGACGAGCAGACCCACGGCACCCACCCGGCCCGAATCGACACCGACAACGACGGATACCGCGACGGCACGGAGGTTACGGCGCGGACGGATCCGCTCAAAGCCGCCAGCCACCCGACCGGGCGCGTCGACGCGTCCCCGTCGCTGCCGGGAGCACCGTCCTGCCCGATCTTCACCGCCGCCAATGTCTGGAACACCCGGATCGACGAGCGCGCGGTCGCGTCGAACTCCTCGACCATGATCGGGGCGATCGGCCTCGATCGCGGCCTGCACATGGACTTCGGCTCGTACGCGGGGTACGGCATCCCGTTCCAGGTCGTCTCGGCATCGACGGCGCGTTCGACCGTGACCTTCGAGTACGACGACGAGTCCGACCACGTCGGCTACCCGATCCCCGCCTCGCCGCTCATCGAGGGCGGTGCCGGCGCCGGCGGTGACCGCCACATCCTGATGGTCGACAAGGACAGCTGCCGCCTGTTCGAGCTGTTCGCCGCAGCGCGCGTGGGCGGTGCCTGGCATGCCGGCAGTGGGGCGACGTGGGACCTGCGCTCGAACGCGCTCCGGCCCGCCGGCTGGACGAGTGCCGACGCGGCCGGCCTGCCGATCCTGCCGGGACTCGTCCGCTACGACGAGGTCGCTGCCGGCACCATCCGACATGCGCTCCGGTTCACGACCAACCGCACCCGGCAGTCCTACATCTACCCGGCCCGTCACCAGGCCGGCCAATCCACGTCGACGGGCCTGCCGCCCATGGGCCTGCGCGTCCGTCTGAAGGCGAGCTACAGCACTTCGGGCCTCTCACCGCAGGCGAAAGTGATCGCGGTCGCGCTCAAGCGATACGGGATGATCCTGGCCGACAACGGGTCGCCCTGGTACGTCAGTGGCATGAGCGACCCGCGGTTCGACGATGACGTGCTCCACGAGCTCGACGACATCACGGGCCGCGACCTGGAGGTCGTCAACACGACCGGCCTCGTCAATACGCCCTAGACGCCCGGCGCCCGGCCACCTCCTTCAGCCCGACCCGTCAACCTCGCTACCCGCCGACCTCGGCTTCCAGGGGCGTGGCCGGCTCCGGCGCTCCGCGCGGACGTGGAGCGGTCTGCGCCACGATGACGGCGACGAGGATCAGTCCCGCCCCGACGAGCTGGATCGGCGCCAGGGTCTGGTCCAGGAAGATCCACGCCAGGACCACGATGATCAACGGCTCGACCGTTGCGGTCAGCGCCGCCCTCGCCGCACCGATCCTCCGGGCGCCGGCATAGAACGTCTGGATCGCCAGGAACGACGCCACGAAGGCGACGGCCAGGATCCCCGGCCACGCGGTCGCGGGCACGGTCGTCGGGTCCAGTGGCCGGCCGGTCACGAACCCGCCCGCGGCATAGACGATCGCGGTCGCGCTCATCATCAACGTCGTCGTCACGGCAGCGTTCCCGGTCGGCGACCCGTCCGCGCTCGACTCGCTCGCCAGGCGGTCGCGGCGCTCGCCCGACAGGCGGGCCGACAGGATGATCCAGACCGAATAGATCATCGCCGAGGCGAAGACCAGCACGAGCCCGCTGACGGGTGGCGCCTCGGCGACGTCGATGCCGCCCAGCGCGAGCGCCGACCCGGCGACCGCGAGCACAGCCGCGATCCATGGGCGCGCGCCCGGCAGGCGGGTCGCGAAGCGTAGCGACAGGACCGCGACCATGACGGGATAGGTGTAGACGACGACGCCGGCCAATGCCGCCGGGACGGTCTCGAGGCTCGCGTAGTAGGTACCGGAGTTCCCCACGAACAGCGCACCCAGGCCCAGGGCCACCGCGAGCTGCCGCCGATCCAGCCCGCGCAGGGCCGCCCTGCGATGGGCCGAAGCCAGGACCCACAACCAGCCGAGCACCGCCCCGATCAGGAACCGCCAGCTCACGAGCGTGAGCCAGTCCACCCCGGTCGAGTAGATCGGCGCGGCAAGGATCGAGCCCGATCCGTAGCCGGCCGCCGAGATCACCACCAGGCCGATGCCCACGGCCGACCGTCGATCCATGCGTCGCGAGGCTACCAGCGCGCAACCATCGTGCGCAGGGACGGTCTACACTTCGAGCGTGACCGACCTCTCCGAAGGCGTGGTCGCCAGTCGCGTCCCATCCCTGACCGACGAGCGCCTGCGCGTCCTCAGCCGCCGCCATCCCGTGACCGTTCCGCCCGGCACGAGCCTGGCCGAATGCCTGCGCGCGATCCAGCGGACCGGGACCGGCGATTCGGTCTTCGTGTGCGACACCGACGGCCGTCTGCGCGGCGTCCTGACGGAGCGCGACGTATTCGGGCGCATCGTCGGCGGCCAGGTCGACCTCCACCAGCCGGTCGAGTCGCTGATGACCACCGAGCCACGCACGCTCGACCTGGACCAGACCATCCGCGACGCGCTCGAGCTCATGCAGACCGGGCAGTACCGCAACATCCCGCTCGTCGATGCCACCGGGCATCTCGTCGGCGTGGTCCGCCAGAACGACATCATCAAGTACCTGGCCGAGTCCTTCCCCGAGGAGCTGCTGAACCTGCCGCCGCGGCCGCATCAGCGCATGAAGGAGTCGGAAGGGGCGTGACGATCACCAAGGAGCCGGAGCTCCCGACCCAGGAGCTCGAGCGGGTCACGATCCGCTTCGCCGGCGATTCCGGCGACGGGATGCAGTTGACCGGGACCCAGTTCACCCGGACCGCCGCGGTCTTCGGCAACGACATCAGCACCCTCCCCGACTTCCCGGCCGAGATCCGCGCGCCGGCGGGCTCCCTGCCGGGCGTCAGCGGGTTCCAGATCAGCTTCAGCTCGACCGAGATCCACACGCCCGGCGATGCGCCCGACGTCCTCGTGGCCATGAATCCGGCGGCCCTCAAGACGAACATCGGCGACCTGCCGGCGGGCGGCGCCCTCATCGTCAACAGCGACGCGTTCACGCAGGCCAACCTCAACAAGGCGGCCTACGCGGCCAATCCGCTCACCGATGGCTCGCTGAAGGCCTACACGACGTTCGAGATCCCGATCTCCTCGCTCAACGAGCGCTCGCTCGACGGGCTCGACATGACCACCAAGCAGAAGGACCTCACGAAGAACTTCTTCGCGCTCGGGATCATGTTCTGGCTGTACGAGCGGAGCATGGACCCGACGCTCGGATGGATCGACGCCAAGTTCTCGGCCCGCCCGGTCGTCGCCGAGGCCAACAAGCGCGCCCTGCGCGCCGGCTACGCCTTCGGCGAGACGACCGAGATGTTCCACACGCACTACCGCGTCCGGCCGGCCAAGCTCGCACCAGGGACGTACCGCAACATCACGGGCAACGAGGCGACCGCGCTGGGCTTCCTCACCGCGAGCAAGCTCGCCGAGCGCCCGCTGTTCTACGGCTCGTACCCGATCACGCCGGCCAGCGACATCCTGCACCAGCTGTCCGGGTACAAGACCTTCGGCGTCAAGACCTTCCAGGCGGAGGACGAGATCGCGGCGATCGGGGCCGCCATCGGTGCGAGCTACGGCGGCGCGCTCGGGCTGACCGCCTCGTCCGGGCCCGGGATCGCCCTCAAGACGGAGGCCATGGGCCTCGCGGTCATGGTCGAGCTGCCGCTCGTCGTCATCGATGTCCAGCGCGCCGGCCCGTCCACCGGGATGCCGACGAAGAACGAGCAGGCCGACCTACTGCAGGTGATGTTCGGGCGCAACTCCGACTCGCCCATCCCGATCGTGGCGCCGGCGACGCCGGGCGAATGCTTCGACCTCGCGATCGAGGCTGCCCGCATCGCGCTCAAGTACATGACCCCGGTCGTCTACCTCTCGGATGCGTTCCTCGCGACCGGCTCCGAGCCGTGGCCGATCCCGGACCTCGCGTCGCTCCCGAGCATCGCGGTCTCGAACGCCGCCGCCGACGGCGGGGTCTTCCAGCCCTACCTGCGCGATCCCGAGACGCTCGCCCGACCGTGGGCCGTGCCGGGCACGGCCGGCCTCGAGCACCGCATCGGCGGGCTCGAGAAGGCGGACGGGACGGGCAACGTGAGCTACGACCCGGACAACCACCACAAGATGCAGATGCTCCGCCAGCAGAAGGTCGCGGGCATCGCCAGCGACATCGCCCCGCTCGAGGTCATGGGGCCGGAACGCGGCGAGCTGCTGATGCTCGGCTGGGGCTCGACTTACGGCGCGATCCGCTCCGCGGCCGAGCGCTTGCAGGCGGACGGCCAATCGGTCGCGCACGCGCACTTGCGCCACCTCAACCCGTTCCCGGCCAACACCGAGGCGGTCCTGCGCAACTACCGCCGGGTCCTCATCCCCGAAGTCAACCTGGGCCAGCTCCTGATGCTCGTCCGGGCGAAGTACCTGATCGATGCCATCGGCTACGACCGCGTTCGCGGCAAGCCGTTCCGCATCGCCGAGATCGTCGAAGAGGCCGAGCGGATCCTCGGGCCGATGGCTAGCAGGAGCGTCGCCTCGGACCTCGGAGCGGAATATCCAGCATGACGACCGACGAGACTGTCCCGCCCCAGCCCGCCCTCAGCGCGGAGAACGCCCAGGTCATCGCGCTGACGCGCAAGGACTTCGTGTCCGACCAGGAGGTCCGCTGGTGCCCGGGCTGCGGGGATTACTCGATCCTCGCCCAGACCCAGAAGGTCATGCCCGACTTCGGCTACAAGAAGGAGGACATCGTCTTCATCAGCGGCATCGGCTGCTCGGGGCGCCTGCCGTACTACATGAACACGTACGGCTTCCACACGATCCACGGCCGTGCCCCGACGCTCGCCACCGGGCTGAAGGCGGCCCGTCCGGACCTGATGGTCTGGGTCATCACCGGCGACGGCGACGCCCTCAGCATCGGTGGCAACCACGTCATCCACTCGATGCGGCGCAACGTCGACATCAACATGGTGATGTTCAACAACCGCATCTACGGACTGACCAAGGGCCAGGCCTCGCCGACCTCGGAATTCGGGAAGAAGACGAAGTCGACCCCGGTCGGCTCGATCGACACGCCGATCATCCCGCTCACGATCGCGCTCGCGGCCGAGGCCTCGTTCGTGGCGCGCTCGGTCGACACCCACACCGAGCATCTGCAGCAGACGCTCGAGCGCGGCGGTCGCCACAAGGGTTCCTCGTTCATCGAGGTCCTCCAGAACTGCAACATCTTCAACGACGGTGCGTGGCGCGACTTCACCGACCGCGACGTCCGCGAGGACCGGATGCTGGTGCTCGAGCACGGCAAGCCGATGATCTTCGGCAAGGATCGTGACAAGGGCATCCGGCTCAACGGCCTCAAGCCCGAGGTCGTGACGATCGGCGAGAACGGCGTCACCGAAGCCGACCTGCTGGTCCACGACGAGACGGCGGAGGACCCGTATCTCGCCCTCGTCCTGTCACGGATGTTCTGGCCGGACTTCCCGGTCCCGGTCGGCGTCCTGCGCGCCATCACCCGGCCGACGCACGACCGCCTGCTCGAAGACCAGGTGTCGGCGGCGATCGCGCGGTCCGGTCCTGGCGACCTCGAGCGCGTACTTGCCGGCGGAGAGACATGGACAGTCGAATAGACGCCGGCGAGGACGGCATCGTCGCCGGTCAGGAGGCCGGCGGCGACGGCATGCGCTGCCCGTCGTGCGGCTACGAGAACCTGATCGGTGCTGACATCTGCGACAACTGCGGGGCGGACATCTTCGGCCACGACACCCCGGGGCAGGCGCCTGCGTTCAAGGGCGAGCTCATGGGCGAGCACCTCGATCGGCTGGGTGCGCCGCCGCCGGTCACCGTCACCCCGGATACGCCGCTGGACGTGGCGATCGCGCGGATGCACGACGCCGAGACCGACTGCGTCCTCGTGATGACGGAGGATCGCCTGGTCGGCATCTTCACCGACCGTGACGCCGTGGTGAAGGCTGCCGGCAAGCGGCTGGAGTCCTTCCACGTCCGTGATTTCATGACACCAGACCCCGTCGTCCTCCGCCACGACGACCCGATCGCGGTGGCCATCCACAAGATGGCCGTCGGGGGATTCCGCCATATCCCGATCGTCGAGGACGGTCGCCCGACCGGCGTCGTGACCGCGCGCGACGTGTTCCACCACCTCGCGTCCTCGATGGACCGCGCCTCGTCGTGACGGCCCGCGTGGTCGTCCTCGCCCAGGACCTCATCTGGGCGGACCGGCTGGCCCGGGCGGTCGAGGCGGCCGGCGCAGACCCGGTCAGCGTGGCCTCCTCGGAGCGGTTCGAAACGGCCCTCGCGGGGAGCGACGCCGCCATCGTCGACCTGACCGCGCTCGCCTATGACGGCGTGACCGCGATCGAGCGCGCGCACACCGCCGGCGTCCGGGTGCTTGCCGTCGGCCAGCACGACGATCACGAGCTGCGCAAACGGGCCCTGACCGCGGGCGCCGATCGGGTCTATGCCTACCGAAAGCTGTTCGAAGACGGGCCGGCGACGATCGCGGCGTGGCTGGCGAGGCCGGCCGGGATCGAAGCGTGACGCTCGCGGAACGCCCGCGCATCCCCCCCACACGCTTCGCCGAGCGGCTGGAGCACGCGGCCGGGGGAATGGCCGCAGCCGGCCTGGACGCACTGCTCATCGGCGTCGGCTCGGACCTGCGCTATCTCACCGGCTACGAGGCGATGCCGCTCGAGCGGCTGACCGTGCTGGTGCTGGTCACCGGTCGGGACCCGTTCATCGTCGTCCCGCGACTGGAGCGCGGCGCGGCGGAATCGGGCCTGCGGACCGCGATCGAGATCCGGACGTGGGACGAGACCGACGATCCGTACGCGATGGTCGCCGACGCGGTCGACGCCGCGCAGCGGCCGTCCCTGCGGATCGGACTCTCAGACACGATGATCGCGCTCCACGTCCTCCGACTCCAGGCCGCCATCGCCTCGACGGCAGCGTACGAGTCGGCGTCGTCCGTGCTGCGCGAGCTGCGGATGATCAAGGACGCCGACGAGATCGCGCTCCTGCGCCTCGCCGCGCAAGCCGCAGACCGCGTCGTCGACCAGATCGCGAACGGGCGACTGATCGGACGTACGGAGGCCGACGTGGCCCGCGAGGTCCGCGAACGACTCGTCGCCGAAGGCCACGAGGAGGCGCATTTCGCGATCGTGGGCTCCGGCCCGAACTCGGCGTCGCCGCACCATGAGGCATCCGAGCGGGTCATCGCGGCGGGGGAGCCGATCGTGCTCGACATCGGCGGCACGCTGGGCGGCTACGGCTCGGACATCACCAGGACGTTGTGGGTGACCGGTGGCGACCCGGACAAGGGCCCGGACGAGCGATTCCGCCACCTGTTCTCGATCCTCCACGGCGCCCAGGAGGCGGCCACGCGCTCCGCTCGACCCGGGATCGCCTGCGCGGCCGTGGACGCCGCGGCGCGCACCCGGATCGAGGCCGAGGGCTACGGCGAGGCGTTCTTCCATCGGACGGGGCACGGCATCGGCCTCGAGGGGCACGAGGACCCGTACCTGGTCGCCGGCAACGACCTGCCCCTGCGACCCGGCATGGCCTTCAGCGTGGAGCCGGGCATCTACTTCCCGGGCGAGTACGGTGCCCGCATCGAGGACATCGTGGTCTGCGGCGACGACGGGCCGATCGTGCTCAACGAGGCGCCGCGCGAGCTGTACGTCGTCGAGGGCTGACCGCATGACGGCATCGCCGGGCACGTGCGGTATCATCGCGACAGTGCCGTATCAAAGCGGCCAGCCCAGCACCTGAGATCCGATGCCCACCAACCAACGGCGACGTCCAGTCGCCGAGCTACTCGCCCGGGATGCCCATCCCGGGTGCGCCGACCGATGAGTCGACGCCACCACGGCCGATCGCACGGGGGCGGCCGGTACCGTCATGACCCTGCGCGCCACGCGCCAGGGAGCGGCCCCGGCCCCGGCGTGCCGCCCGCGCCCGTCGACACCTCGAACGGGGCGCCACCCGCACCCGTCGATGCCGCCGACGTAGCCGCACGACAAACGTCACCCGAAGACGCCCTGCCGCGAACCACGGACGCGCGACCGGAGGCCAACGCCACCGAGCAGCGCGCCAGCGCGCCGCAGGTCGGGCCCGGCGGACCGCGGCCGGCGGGGGGTATGGGACGCGACCGATCGGCACGGCCTCCAGAGGGTGCGAACGGCCGCCCCAACGGCCACGGTCCCGGGCCGAGCAACGGTCACGGTCCCGCACCGACGAACGGCCACGGTCCCGGACCGGCCCACGGCCAGGACCGCGCGACCGGCTGTACCGCACCTCAGCTCCGCCGCTTCATCAAGAGTCGGCCCTATGTGCCGATGCACGAGCTGCGCCGCCGCTTCGCGATCGACGGCGAGGACGACGACGTCACCCAGGTCTCCATCGAGCAGGGCAACGTGTACGTCGGCCTGCCATCGCGGGAAGGCTCGCTCCTGGGCGAATTACTGCGCGGCGGCGAGATCGGCTACGAGCTGTCGCTCGATCCACGGACGCCGGTCGTCGTGGGCGTCTACCCGATGCGGCCCATCCCCCGATCCTGAAGCGACCGGTGCGTTGAGCACCCGGGCCATCGTCGCGCGCCAAGCCTGCCGCCCCGCGCCGGGATGCCCGCCCGCGTACGATTGATGGCATGGTCGCTCGATACGGAGACACGGCGCTTGCGCACGACGCACTCCGCGAATGCGGCCTGTTCCACGGCCTCGACGAGCCGATCCTCGGCATCGTGGCGGCCGCGCTCGGACCGCGCCGGTTCCGACGTGGCGAGACGATCTTCCACGTGGACGACCCCGGTGACGCCCTGTTCATCGTGACCTCCGGACGGGTGAAGATCACGATCCCGCCGGGCGACGGGTCCGATCCCGCGATCCTCACGACGATCGCGCCGGGCGGGTTCTTCGGGGAGCTTGCCCTGCTCGATGGCGCGCCGCGATCCGCGACGGCGGTCGCGCTCGTTGCCGTGGAGACCCAGGTCCTGCGGCGGGACACCTTCGACCGACTCGTGGACGAGCAGCCGGTCCTTCGACGCGCATTGTTCGCGGCGCTGGCTACGGAGATCCGCCGCCTGACGGCGCAGGTCGGGGACCTGCACTTCCTGGACCTGCCCGGGCGCCTGGCGCGCCACCTCCTGCGCGCGTTGCCCGGCGGCGACGATGGCGGGGTCTGGCCGCCCCGGGTCGACGGAGGCGAGCAGCGCCTGCCCTGGCCGTACACGCAGGGCGAGCTCGCCGGGATGATCGGCGGCTCGCGGCAATCGGTGAATCGGCTGCTCGCAGACTTCGTGGCACAGGGTCTCCTGCGCTTCGAGGGCGACGATCTCGTGATCCCTGACGCGGCACGGTTGGCCGCGGCTGCCCAACGGTGACCGAGCGCCGAGCGGCGGACGCGACGCTGTTGGCGGTGGCCGCGGTGGCGCGACGCCTGGACGCGGCCCAGCGGATCACCCCCGTCGCCGACGACGACCTCCTGGCGACGATCGTGACGACGGCGACGGTCGTGCTCGACGCCCAGGCGGCCTCCGTCGCGGTCCACGACCCGACCGCCGACCGACTGGTCTTCCTCGCCAGCGCCGGCCCGGCGGGCGGCGACGTGATCGGTATGCAGCTGGATCCGGCTGCGGGGATCGCGGGCTACGCGTTCACGACCGGCCAGCAGCTCGCGATCGCCGACGTGACGACCGACCCCCGCTTCGACCGCACCATCGCCGACGCCACCGGCTACGTTCCGGCGTCCATCCTCGCGACGCCGCTCACCGATGCCGACGGCACGATCGGCGTGCTCGAGGTCCTCGATCGGCGCGGCGGGGCGTTCACCCTGCGTGACCTCGAGGTCGCCGGCGTCCTTGCGTCCGCGGCGACGGCCATCGTTCGACGCCGCCGGTCGGCCGTGGACGCGGCCACGCTGCTGCGCTCGGTGCTGGTGGGGCTCGCCGCGCATGATGGCGCTGAGACCGCCGAAGGGGCGCTCGACGAAGCGGCGATCGATGCACTCGTCAGCGACGCGACGCAAACGCTATCGACCGACCTCGATGACCCGACCTGGCGGCTGGCCGACCAGATCGCCCGGCTGCGCGACATCGATCCGGATTCGATCGAGCTCGCGACGGACTGGCTCGAGGCGCTGCTGCGTCGACGCGGGTCCGCCGGCCGCGGATCCGGAGCGGGACCGCGCCGATGACCGTGACGCTGCCGGCGTGGAGCGAGGCCTTCGCGGCCGACGCGCGAGCCGGTCTCTCGCGCGAAGGGCCGTTCGGGCGACTGGATCGTGACACCGTGTTCGGTGGATCCGATGGTGCAGGGGTCGTCGTGGCCGTGGTCGATTCGGGGGTCGATGCCGAGCATCCGGGCGTCCGGGGCCGCGTCGCGCGACGCATGCGCGTGGACGTCGACGGGGAGGACGCCACGGTCGTCGACGACCAAGATGGCGCCGACCTCGTCGGGCACGGGACCGCGTGCGCCGGGATCATCGCCGGCATCGCGCCGGCCGCCGAGCTGGTGTCGATCCGGGTCCTCGGTTCCGACAATCGTGGCAAGGGCCGAGCCGTCGCGGCGGCCGTCGAGTGGGCGATCGACCAGCGGATCGGCGTCGTGAACCTCAGCCTCTCTTCGCGGAGCGAGGCGATGTTCAGCGTGTTCCACGAGCTGGCCGATCGGGCGTACTTCGCCAACGTCCTGCTGGTCTGTGCCGCGAACAACGTCCCGGGCCCGTCGTACCCGTCGCTCTTCGCCGCCGTCGTGTCGGTCGCCGCCCATGACGTGCCGGATCCGGACGCCTGGTTCTACAACCCCTCGCCACCGGTCGAATTCGGCGCCTTCGGTGTCGACGTGGACGTGCCCTGGCGAGACGGCGGGCGGATCCGGGCTACCGGCAATTCGTTCGCGGCGCCCCATCTCGCGGGCCAGGCCGCGCGCCTGCGATCACGCTACACGGCGGCGACGCCGTTCGAGATCAAGGCGCTCCTCGCGGCGACGGCCAGCACGCCTCCCTGAATCGAAACGACCGCCCGGGCCCGGGCGGTCGCAACGACGTCGGTGCAGCGACGGAACGCCTACCGTCCCCGCAGATTCGCCTTGACGTCGTCCGCGTCGTCCGCGTCGTCAGCGGCCGGGGTCAGTTCCCCGCCGTGTCCGGTGCCGCGTCCGATGACCGGGCTCGGGGGTGCCGTCACCGGAAACCCGTGCCCCTCGACGTCGTCGTCGGTGCCGGTCGCGCTCGGCCGAACCCCCTCGGGCTCAACGGCCTGGTCCTTGGGGAGCTTCATCCTCTGTCGCACCATGTCCGGCTCCTCTCGTCACTCGTCGTGCGGTCCTGTTGTTCGGGACAGTACTCCCGGGCCCTCAGCGAGCCAAGGCCAGCACGCGACGTGGCGCCTGTCAGCTGTGACACACCCTACGAATCATCGCTCGCTGCCGTTCCCGCCGACGCGACCACGATCCGTCGGGGCGTGCGCAGGTCTCGCAGCGACTCCTGGTCGATGCCGGCCAGCCGCGGCAGGTCGGCCGCCTCGGTCTTGAGCAGCCGGGAGGTCAGCGTCGACAGGACGAGCTTGCGGATCTCCGGCACGGTCATGACCGTGCGCAGCGCCTCGGCCGGCACCTCCATCACCGTCAGGTCGGTATCGGCCACGACGTCGGCGGTGCGCGGACTCCCGGTCAGCGCCGCGATCTCCCCGAAGAAGTCGCCGGCCCCCATCGTCGAAAGGCCACGATATCCGCCCTCATCGGGGATCCCGGCGGTCGCGTTGCCCTCCAGGATGAAGTACGCCGAGCTCGCAACGTCGCCGTGCTCGACGACGCGGGTCCCGGCCGGCACCTGGCGGATCTGCGCGTCACGCAGGAACGCGTCACGCTGCTCCGAGGACAGCCGCGAGAAGGATGGGAGGTGGAGGGCCACCCGGCCGAAGTCGGGCACCGTCGCCGGGCGGAGCGGCGTCGCGTCGAGGACCGGGGCGGCTTCCGCATCGCGCAGTCGGTCGCTCGCTGCCCGGATGGAGGCCAGCCCGAGACCGGGCGCCACCAGGGCGAGCCCGGCCGATACGAACAGCAGCGCCGAGGCGACGACGATCAGGAGCCGGATGTCGACGATATCGGCGAGGCCGGCGCCGGCCATGCCGAAGAGGAAGATGATGTCGCGCATGACATAGAAGGCCGAGAACACGCGGCCGCGCATCTCGCGCGGCGTGTGCCGCTGCAGCAGCACGGACCGCGCCACGGACGACGGCGAGTTGAAGAACCCCGTGATCATCACGAGCACGATGGCCAGGGGGATCGACGTGGACAGGCCGTAGAGGATGCCGGCCGCCCCCATGCCGACGAGGCCGATGACGATCCAGAGCGGCTCCGGCAGGCGGTTGGAGAAGCGCGCCATGAAGAACGAACCCACGACGAAGCCGACCGATGTCAGGCCCTCCTGCAGGCCGTACTCGAACTCCGTGGCCCCGAGCTCACGGATCGAGAACGGGAGCAAGAGGACGTTCCACAGGCCGAACGAGAAGAACATGAACGCGCTGACCAGGAACAGGGAGCGAATGATGGGTGTCCCGAACAGCGTTCCCATCCCGGATCGCAGGTTCGCGACGATCACGGCGACGCTGGCCTCGTCCTCCGGCTCGGGCATGGGGTACCGGCCCATCAGCGCGATCAGCCCGGCGCACACGACGAAAGACCCCGCATCGATGATGAACGCCCAGGTCAGGTCGACCGTGCTCGCCAGGAGGCCGGCTGCGGCGAACCCGATGGCGGTCGAGCCGAACGACGCGATGGACAGGAACGAGTTCGCCCCCGCGAGCTCCTCGTCGCTCGCCATCTCCGGGATCAGGCTGTCGTGGGCGGGATCGAAGAACTGCTTCACGCCGGCATTGAGGAACAGCAGGACGTACAGGCCCGGGAGGGCGATGCCCTCGATGCCGATGACGAAGGCGAGCGCGCTGACGATCACCGCCTGGATGAGGCAGGTGGCGATCAGGATCTTCTTGCGGTCGTGGCGATCGACGAAGACCCCGGCGAGCAGCCCGATGATCAGGCTGGGGATGGCCGTGACCATCAGGGTCAAGCCGACCGCCAGGGCCGACTCGGTCTCGCGGTAGACGTAGATCCCGGCGGCGAGGTCCGTCAGCGCCGAGCCGGCGGTCGAGATGAGCTGCGCCAACCACAGCAGGGAGAAGTCGCGACGCCGGAACACGGCGAACATGGATGGGGCGGGCGCGCTCGCGACGCTCATCGAACCTCCACCGGCGCCGGCGGCGCCCGTCCCTCATCACGTTCCCCGGTGGTCTGGCTCGCACGACGACACCGGCCCGGTGCGGAGTCTACTGGGCGCGGCGCGCCACCGTGACCCCTTCGCGTCGCAGCATGGCCTCCTTGCGTGAGAGCTCCCGATCGCGGTCGATCCAGCCATCGCCGCCGTAGCCGCCGAGGGTGCCGTCCGCGGCGATCACCCGGTGGCACGGGATGACGAGCGAGATCGGGTTGCGTCCGAGCGCCCCGCCGACCGCGCGTGACGCCCGCGGCGCGCCGACCCGTCGCGCGATCTCCCCGTAGCTCGCCGTCTCGCCCCAGCCGATCCCGCGAACCGCGCCGAGCACGACCTGGTCGAAGCGCGGGCGATCATCGAGATCGATCGGGATCGCAGCGGGTTGCACCGGCTCGCCCGCAAGGACGGCCTTGAGGGGCAGCATTGCGTCGGCCAGGACGTCTGCGGCTGGGCCGTCGGCGACGACCTCCACCGGCCCGAGACGACGACGCAGGTCCGCGAGGATCCCTTCCTCGGTCGTCGCCCAGCCGGCCGCGACCACACCACGTTCCGTGGCGGCGACGACATACGGGCCCCAGGGTCCGGCCAGTGTCACGAGCGCGATCTCGACGGGCGGCATCGGCCTAGTGTGCCAACCTCGTCGGCCGGCCGCCAGACATCGCCTGCTATACTCCCCTGGAGTATGGCGAATCACGAGGCGGGCACCCCCGCATCCACCGAGATCCAGCTGCCCATCGAGGGCATGACGTGCGCGTCGTGTGTGAATCGCATCGAGCGCTTCCTGAGCCGGACCGATGGCGTCCAGACGGCGAGCGTGAACCTGGCTACCGAGATGGCCACGATCCGCTACCTCCCGGACGTCGCCGATCGCGCGGACCTCGTCGGCGCGGTCGCGGCCGCCGGGTACGACGTGCGCATCGTGGCGGAACCGGACGCCGATGCCGCCCCGGTGTCCCTGCTCGAGGAGCTGTCCGCGGACGATGGTGACCGTGCGCGTGAAGAGCGGTCACTGCTTGGACAGGCTGTCGCGTCCATCGCGGTCGCCGTCGCGATCATGGTCGCGATGTTCGTGCCGCAGACCAGCGTCGCGATGGAGACCATCAACTGGCTCGCGCTCGTGCCGGCCACGATCATCCAGGCCTGGGCGGGTGGTCGGTTCTATCGCGCGGCGTGGCGTGCCGCCCGTCATGGCACGGCGAACATGGACACGCTCGTGGCGGTCGGCACGAGTGCGGCCTGGCTCTACAGCGTGGCCGTGACGCTCTTTCCGGAGGCCATCCACGAGGCCGGGCTGCACCCGGAGACGTACTTCGACTCGTCGGCGATCATCATCGGCCTGGTGCTGCTCGGTCGCTGGCTCGAGCATCGGGCGAAGACCAGCACGACCGGGGCGATCCGGCGGCTCGTCGGCTTGCAGCCGACGTCCGCCCGACGCGTGACCGACGTGGGCGAGATGGACGTGGCGCTCGAGTCGGTGGCGGTCGGTGACCTGCTGCGCGTCCGGCCCGGCGAGAAGGTCCCGGTCGATGGCGTGGTCGTCGAGGGCGGGTCGGCGATCGACGCCAGCATGCTGACCGGCGAGGCCATGCCCGTCGAGGTGACCGCCGGCGCCGAGGTCATCGGGGCGACCCTCAACACGACCGGCACGTTCGTGATGCGGGCGACGCGCGTGGGCCGCGACACCGCGCTCGCGCGGATCGTCGATCTCGTGCGTCGCGCCCAGGGCAGCAAGGCGCCCATCCAGCGGCTGGCCGATCGGATCGCCGAGGTCTTCGTCCCGATCGTCCTCGTCGTCGCGGCCGGGACCTTCGTCGTGTGGCTGGTGTTCGGTCCGGAGCCGCGCGTCACGCTGGCGCTGACGGCCTTCATCGGCGTCGTCGTCATCGCGTGCCCGTGCGCGATGGGCCTCGCCACCCCAACGGCCATCATGGTCGGGACGGGACGCGGGGCAGAGGCCGGGATCCTCATCCGCGGTGGCGAGGCGCTCGAGATCGCACATCGCGTGGACACCGTCGTGCTCGACAAGACGGGGACGTTGACCCTCGGGCGCCCGACCGTCGCCGAGGTCGTCGTCGCGCCCGGGTTCGCGGCCCGCGACGTGCTCGATCTCGCCGGGGCGCTCGAGCGTTCGAGCGAGCATCCGCTCGGGGCGGCGATCGTCGCTCGCGCGAACCAGGACGAGGTCGGGTTCGGACGGGTCACCGACTTCGCGGCCGTCATCGGCGGCGGCGTGCGAGGAACGGTCGAAACGTCGACCGGGTCTCGCGTGGTCCTCGTCGGCAATCGTCGGTTGCTCGAGCGCGATGGGATCGACCTGGCACCCCTCGCGGATGCGATCGAGGCGGCCGCGGGCGGGGGCCGGACGACCGCCATCGTCGCCGTGGACGGCACCGCGGCCGGGTTGCTCGCGATCAGCGACCCCGTCAAGGTCGAAGCCCAGGCGGCGGTCCGCGAGCTGGCGGCCGCGAACATCGAGGTCTGGCTCGTGACTGGCGACGCCCGCGCGACCGCGGAGTCCGTCGCGAAGCAGGTCGGCATCCCGAACCACAACGTCGTGGCCGAGACGCTCCCCGCCGACAAGGCCGCGATCGTCGAACGGCTCCAGGCCCGCGGCCGGACGGTCGCGATGGTCGGCGACGGCATCAACGACGCCCCCGCGCTCGCCAAGGCCGACCTCGGCATCGCGATCGGCACCGGCGCGGACGTGGCGATCGAGGCGTCCGAGGTGACGCTCATCGGTGGCGACCCACGCGGTGTCCCGGCCGCCATCGGGCTGTCCCGGGCGACGATGACGGTGATCCGCCAGAACCTGTTCTGGGCGTTCGCCTACAACGTCCTCCTGATCCCGGTCGCGATGGGCGTCCTCTACCCGTGGTTCGGGATCACGCTCTCGCCCGCGCTCGCCGCAGGGGCGATGGCGCTCTCGTCGGTGTCCGTCGTCGCCAACTCGCTCCGCCTGCGCGGGTACGACGCCCGTCCGGAGGCCGTCCACCGCGTCGGCCGGCGAGGACCTTTGGGGCACCTGCGCGAGGCCTGGTTCCTCGGCGTGATCGCGCTCGCATCGATCGGACTGGCGGGCGGCGTCATGGCCGCCGACACGATCATCGACGCGAACGCGACGAAGCTCGAGGTGACGGCCCGGCGTGTCGCCTTCACGCCGGCCGACCTCCGCGTGGTTGCCGGCGAGACGGTGGTCCTCGAGTTCACGAACGACGACCCGGTCTTCCACGACTGGGAGGCGACCGGTCTCGCCAACGTTGACGCCGGAGCGCGCCCCGGCCAGACACAGCGGATCCGGTTCACGATCGATGCGCCCGGGACCTATGTCGTGGAGTGCACGGTCGAGGGTCATGCGGAAGCGGGGATGGTCGGCAGCCTGGTGGTCGAAGTCGCAGACTGACGGCGACATGACCGTCCCGGCCTCGACCCCCAGCCGCGCCCGCATCGCGACACCCGACGATGCGCGCGATCTCGCCGGCGATTTCGCTCACCAGGTCGAGATCGACGTCCGATTCGCGGATACCGACGCGATGGGCCACGTGAACAACGCCAAATACCTGACGTACTGCGAGATGGCCCGCATCCGCTACTGGACCGACGTGACCGGCGAGCCGATCGCTCCCGGCCACGAAGGCGCCGAGAGCCTGATCCTGGCCGAAGCCCGCATCACCTATCGGGCGCCGGTCTTCCACGGGGAACGGGTCACGGTCGAGACCCGCGCGACCCGGCTGGGGCGCTCGAGCTTCGTCCTGGAGCACCGGTTGACGGCGCGGATGCCCGACGAACCCCCGCGCCTCGTGGCGACCAGTGAATCCGTGATGGTCCGCTACGACTACGCCACCGAGCGGCCGACGGCCCTTGGCCCGGCCTTCGTAGCGGCCATCGAGCGGTACGAGGGTCGGACGCTGGCGTGACGTTCTCGATCGTCGCCCGCGATCCGGAGAATGGCGACCTCGGCGTGGCCGTGGCGTCGAAGTTCCTTGCGGTCGGGTCGGTCGTCCCGTGGGCACGCGCGGACGTCGGGGCGATCGCCACGCAGGCGCTTGCGAACGTGACCTACGGGCCAGACGGGCTCGCAGCGCTCGAGCTGGGCGCCGATGCGGAGGCGGTCGTCGCGCGCCTGATCGAGGCCGACGATGGGCGCTCGGAACGGCAGCTGGGCATCGTCGATGCGCGCGGCGGGTCGGCAAGCCACACGGGCACGGGCTGCCTTGCCTGGGCCGGTGGGCGGGTGGCGGACGGCCTGGCCATCCAGGGCAACATCCTGGCCGGTCCGGAGGTCGTGGACGCGATGTTCGAAGCGTTCGGGGCATCCGGTGGGCCGCTGCCGGACCGCTTGCTGGGCGCGCTCCTGGCCGGGGACCGGGCCGGCGGCGATGCACGCGGACGCGAGTCGGCCGCCCTGTTGGTGGTTCGGGCGGGCGGCGGCTACGGCGGGACGACCGATCGGTGGATCGACCTGCGGGTGGACGACCACGCCGACCCGGTGCCCGAGCTTCGTCGCCTGTTCGACATCTGGCGGCTGTTGTCCGAGCGTCCCGAGCCCGAGGACCTCCTCGCGATCGACTCAGGGCTCGCCGCGGAACTGCGCGACCGGCTGACCCGCGCCGGCTGGGCGCCCGGGCGTGACGATGCGTTCGCCGCGAGCGTCCGGGGCGCGCTGGCCGGGGTCACGCGGATCGGGTCGGCGCGAGACGCCGGCCCGGACTGGGATACGACCTGGGACGGCGCCCTCCTGACGTGGATGGGCGTCGCTAACCTGGAAGAACGGACGGCGGCCGCCGGCTGGATCGACCCGGCCGTCCTCGAGGAGCTTCGGGCGGCGACGCAGTCCTAGCTAGTCGACGACGCGTCGGAGGATCGCCACCGCGTTCTGGCCGCCGAAGCCGAAGCCGTCCACTGCGACGGTTTCCACCCTGGCCTTGCGAGCGGTCAGCGGCACGTAGTCGAGATCGCACTCCGGGTCGGGCGTTCGAAGGTTCGCGGTCGGCGGGATGATCCCGTCACGGATGGCCCCGATCCCCGCCAGGGCACTGGCGATCCCCGCTGCTCCGACGAGATGTCCGATCATCGATTTCGGCGAGCTGATGGCGACCTTGTAGGCGTGGTCCCCGTAGGCGGTCTTGATCGCGCGCGTCTCGGTCACGTCGTTGAGGGGCGTCGCGGTGCCGTGCGCGACGATGTAGTCGACCTCGTCGGGCGCGACGCCGCTGTTGCGCAGCGCGTTGGTCATCGCTCGAGCCTGTCCGCGCCCCGTGGGTTCGGGCGCGCTGATGTGGAACGCATCGGCGGTCAGGGCACCGCCCAGGATCTCCGCGATCGGCGTCGCGCCCCGGTCCCGGGCGTGGGCCAGCGACTCGACGATGACGACGCCGGCGCCCTCGCCCAGGACGAAGCCATCGCGCGTCCCGTCGAACGGCCGGGACGCGGTCTCCGGGGAGTCGTTGCGCTTGGACAGCGCCGTCATGTTGGCCAGCGCGGCCACGCCCATCGGCCAGATCGGCGCCTCGCTGCCGCCGGTGAGCACGACGTCGCACTCGCCGGTCGCGATGAGCCGGAGGGCGTCGTGGAACGCGATGACCGAGGTGGCACAGGCCGCGACCTGCGTCATGACCGGACCCGTCAGCCCCCACTCCATCGACAGCATCGCCGCGCCCATCGACCCTGAGAGGGCCGGGACCGCGAACGGAGACACGAACCGCGGGCCCTTGCTGTCGTGGACGTGCGTCCCGTCGATGACCTGCTCGATCCCGCCACCGCCGGTGTTGACGACGACGCCGACCCGGTCGCGCTGCTCGTCGCTCATCGCCGCGAAGTCGATGCCGGAGTCGGCGACGGCCTCCTTGCCCGAGGCCATCGCGAAGTGGATGAAGCGGCTCATCCGGCGAGCCATCTTCGCGTCCATGTAGCGTGCCGGATCGAAGTCGAGCACCTCGGCCGCGATGCGGACCTCGTGCGCGGACGCGTCGAAGCTCTGGATGGTCCGGGTCCCGGTCACGCCGGCGACGAGATTCGACCAGTAGGTCGGAAAGTCGTTGCCGATCGGCATGACCGCGCCGAGGCCGGTGATGACCGCCCGCCGGGCGGGGTCCTGTTCGGGCACGGGTTACCTCAGCTGGGCTTCAGGCCCGATTGTAGTGACTGGCGCGCCGCGGACTCGACGGGGCTAACGGACGGAGGATCCGTCAGTCTCCGTCATAGCGGCCGAAGATGACGGCGCCGTTGTGGCCGCCGAGCCCGATGTTGTTGGAGAGGGCGTTGCGGATCGGGAAGGAGTGCGTCTCCGCCTCGACCCACACGTCGCAGTCCGGGTCCACGTCGCGGAAGTTCAGGGTCCCCGGCACGCATTGCTCGGCGACCGACATGACCGTCGCATAGGCCTCGAACGCACCCGCGGCGCCCATCATGTGCCCGGTCATCGACTTCGTCGCACTGATCGCCAGCGATCGGGCGTCGCGCGCGGCGCGGGCCCCGAAGACCGTGTGCAGCGCCTCGGCCTCGCGCTTGTCGCCCGAGCGGCGTGGACGTGCCATGCGGGTTGATCAGGTCGACCTCGTCGGCCGGCACGCCGCGGCGATCGAGGGCCATCTGCATCGCCCGCGCCGACCCCACGCCGGCATCGATCGGCTGGACCATGTCCCAGCCGTCGGCGGCCGAGCCGTAGCCCACGACCTCGGCGTAGATCGTCGCCCCGCGCGCCTTGGCGCTCTCGAGGTCCTCGAGGAACAGCGACGCCGCGCCCTCGCCCAGCACGAACCCGTCGCGGGTCGCGTCGAACGGTCGCGAGACGGTCTCGAGCGGTTCGCCGGGGCGAGGCAGGCCCATGCCGCGCATGTTCGAGAAGCCCGCGTGCGCGACCTCGAGGAGTGGCGCCTCGGTGGACCCGCTGATGACGGCGATGCAGTCGCCGCGGCGGATCGCCTCGGCCGCCTCGCCGACGTTGTGCGTGCCGGTCGCGCAGGCCGACACCATGCAGACGTTGTGGCCGATGGCGCCCGTCTCGATGGCGATCATGCCCGAGCAGCTGTCGACGAGCGCGTTCGCGATGAACGTCGGCGCGACCGTGCGGTTGCCGCGCTCGTGGAGCGAGACGTAGTTGTCGATCATGAGCTGCTGGCCGCCGGCGCCGGACCCGAACACGACGCCGACCTCGGTGCGGTTCTCGTCGGTCAGCTCGAACCCGGAATCCGCCAGCGCCTGCTTCCCGGCGGCCACGCCGAAATGCATGCTCGACTCGCTGCGGCGGGCGGCCTTGGGGTCCATCCAGTCGCTGGCCGAGAATCCCAGGACCTCGCCCGCGGCCTTGGCCTCGTACGGCGTCGTATCGAAGTAGGTGATGGGCTTCAGGCCCGAGACCCCGTTCACGAGGTTGGACCAGGCGGTGTCCTTGTCGTTGCCGACGGGGCTGATGACCCCGAGACCGGTGACGACGACGCGGCGGTCGTAGTCGGGTCGACGCATGAGTGAATGTCCCTCCAGGTGGACTTGTCAGGCCGCGCGAGCGGCGAGGGTGGTGAGTCGGTCGGCCGAATCCGGATCGTCGGCCGGGACGATCTCGGCGTCGGGGGCGATGCGCTTGATGAGTCCGGTGAGGACCTTTCCCGGTCCGATCTCGACGAAGGTCGCGACGCCGGCATCGACCATGTGCCGGACGGCGCCGACCCAGTCGACGCCCGCGGTGAGGTGCTCGACGAGCTCGTCCCGTGCGCCGGCCGCGGTCGTGATGGGACGACCATCGGCGTTGGCGAGGAGCGTCGTGGTCGGGTCCTTGAATTCGATGCTGGCGAGGGTCTCGCGCATCGCGGTCGCCGCCTCAGCCATGAGCGGGGAATGCGCGGCGACGCTGACCGGCAGGACGATCGCCCGCTTCGCCCCAAGGTCGCGAGCGAGGTCCGCTCCGGCTTCGACGGCGACCCGGTCGCCCGACACGACGACCTGGCCCGGGGAGTTGCGATTGGCGACGACGAACGTGCCGTGCACGGCGGCCGCGGCAACGAGCTCGGGCAGCCTGGCGTCATCGAGGCCGATGAGCGCGGCCATCGCGCCGTCCCGCCCCTGCCCGGAAGCCTGCATGAGGCGGCCGCGTTCGCGCACGAGCCGCACACCGTCCTCGAGCGAGAGCGAACCCGCAGCCACGAGTGCCGAGTACTGGCCCATCGAATGCCCGGCTGCGAAGGCCGGGTTCGGTGCGGCGAGGTCGCCGCCGGCCCAGCGCTCGCGCAGCGCCTCGAGGATGGCGATCGACGCGGCCAGCAACGCCGGCTGGGCGTTCTCGGTGAGGTCCAGGCGCTCCGCGGGACCCTCCCAGGCAAGCGCGCTGAGCGGCTCGCCGAGGGCGGCATCGGCCGCGGCGAACACGGCGGCAGCGGCAGGCGAGGACGCGGCGAGATCCCGGCCCATCCCCACGGACTGCGAGCCCTGGCCGGGGAACACGAAGGCGAACTTGGTCATCGGGCGAAGGGTAGTCGGAACCTCGCTGGGCCGGCCCGATTCCCGTGCAGCCTTGCAAGCGTTCCGCCGAGCGCCGTACCCTGCTCCGGTCATGCCCGACGACCGCCCTGCCCGCCCGATCAACCGACCCGCGCCGGCGCGCACGATCGCGCGCCGCTTCGAGCAGGATCTCTCGGCCCCGGTCCTCGCCGCCGGGAGCCGGATCCGGAACGTCCGACAGATCAGCGAACGCGTGGCGATGGGCCGTGCGCTGTGGCGCGAACTCGTGATCGGCTTCGCCAGCCAGCTCGGCGAGCTGCGTCTCGGGTTCACCCAACTCGCGGCGCTCTACGTGCTGGCCGATGGCAGCACGCTGACCGTCGGAGAGCTCGCCGAATCGATCAATCGGTCGCCGTCCGCCACGAGCCGGCTCATCGATGGCCTCGTCAAGCGCCGGCTGGTCGAGCGCCAGGTCGAGGAAGAGGATCGCCGCCAGAAGATCCTGCGATTGACGCCGCGCGGACAGGCCGTGCTGCGGGTCGTGGACCGGGGCCGGGCCGAGCAGTTCCTGTCCGCGGTTCGCCCGTTGCCGACCGCGGAGCGGGCGATCGTGGCCATGGGCGTGGCGGCTCTCGCCACCCACGCCATCAGCCGGCGTGGGCGGCTGATCAGGGCGCCGCAGGAGGAGTAGGGGAGTAGGCTTCGGGCTCGAAGGGAGGGATCGCAGATGGACCTCATCGGCAGGGCGGACCTGCAACTACGGATGCAGCATCGGCACGATGACGGGACGTGGGCGACGCTCGAGCCACGGCCTAGTCACCATTCCCCGGCCGAGCACGACCCGGAGCGGGAATGGGCCGACGGCGTGATCTACGCCTGCACGACCTGCGACGAGCTCGTCCGCATCGCCCCCGACACGCCAAGCACCAGCTTTCGCTGACGCCGTCGCCGGCCTACCCGCAGAAGCGGCGGACGACGTCGTACAGGACGGGTAGCCCGAACCTGAGGGCCTCGAGCGAAACGCGCTCGTCCACGCCGTGGAAGCGCTCGAGGAACCGCTCGTCCGGATCGAGGCGGAGCGGCGAGAACCCGTAGGTCGGCACCCCCAGCGTGGCGGTCGCCTTGGCGTCGGTCGCGAAGGGCGCCATGACCGGGAGCGGGATCGCGTCGGGGTCGTGATCGAGCAGGGTCGCGACGAGGATGTCCCAGAGCGGGCCGTCGGCCGGCGACTCGACCGGCTCGCCCCACACGAGCAGCTCGATGTCACAGGCAGGCAGGAGGTCCGGCCCGAGGCGGCGCTCCACCTCGGCGCGCATCTCGGGCTCGGTGGTGCCCGGCAGCACCCGGCAGTCCACCTCGAGCATGGCGTCGCCCGGGATGACGTTGTACTTCACCCCGGCGTGGACGATGTCCGGGCTGATCGTGTCGCGGATCAAGGCTCGCAGGGCACGGGCGTACATCGGGTCGCACAGGCCGTCGATGGCGGCATCGGCGGCCGCGGCGTCCAGCTCGCCCGTCGCGATACGCCGCAGGACCGTCGCCGCCTCCCCGGGGAGGGCCTGGGCAGCCGCCTCGAGGAAACGGGTCATGACCGGGGTGATTCGGATCGGCCCCGGCGCGGCCAGGCGCTCGATCGCCCGAGCGGCCAGCACGGCGGCGTTGTCGGCGCGCGGCATCGAACCGTGGCCCCACGTGCCCGTGATGTGGATCCGGTACGGGGCGAAGCCCTTCTCCGCGACCTGGATCGGGTACAGGCGCTTGCCGCCCACCGTCACCGACACGCCGCCGCATTCGTTGACCGCGCCAGCCGCCTGTAGCCAGTCCGGCCGGTGCGCGGCGATCCAGCGGGCACCGTCCAGCGAGCCCGCCTCCTCGTCCGCCGTGCAGGTGAACAGGACGTCGCGGCGCAGGCCGGGGATGGGATCCGTGGCGGGATCGAGACCGGCGGCGCGCGCCTCCTCGACCAGCCGCTCGATGACCCCGAGCTCGAGCGCGACCATCCCCTTCATGTCGACCGCGCCGCGGCCGTAGACGTAGCCGTCGGCGACATCCGCCGCGAACGGGTCGTGGCTCCAGCGATCCCCGCCGGCCGGCACGACATCGAGATGCGACAGGAGCAGGAGCGGCTCGCCGCCGGTGCCGTCGCCGCGTAGCCGTGCGTGGACCGAGCCGCGACCCGGAACGGGCTCGACGAATTCCGGTCGCAGGCCGAGGACGGTCAGTCGATCGGCGAGATAGCGGGCGACCCGGGTCTCGCCATCGGGAGCATCAGGCGGCGGCGGGTTGATCGATGGGATCCGGATGAGGTCGCGCAGCGTCGCGACCAGCGCCTCATGGGCGGCCGCCCAGGTCGTGGCGGGGACCGCGGCCGCCGGTGTCACGGGAGCGCGGGGACGGTCATCGGCCCCCGGCCGGCCCGATCAGGGCGATCAAGGTCCCGATGACGAACCCCGACGCGACGATCGCGATCGCCATCCCGAGCAGGCGGCGGACGTACTTGCGCTCCTCGGCCAGGCCGGCGGCGGGGTCAGGGTCGTTGCCGCCGGCGATGTACGGGGCCTGAAGGCCCTTCTGGCGGGCACGTACCGCTCGCGGCGAGTCGTACGCCGCGGGGTCGGGCGGGAGGGTCGCGGGCTCCGCCGCGGACGGCGTCGGCCCGGTCTCCGTCTCGGTCTGTGTCTCGATGGGCGTCTCGGTCACCGCGTCATGATGCCGCCGAACAGCGGACCGCGCATCAGGACCTCGTCGGGCATGGGCTCGTACCCCAGTCGGGCGTTCACCGCTCGCATCGGTGCGTTGGCCTCGTCGTTGCCGGTCTCCAGCGCGGTCAGGCCGTGCTCGATCGCCCAGGCGATCGTCGCGTTCTTGAGCTCCCGGGCGATGCCGCGTCCTCGGTACGCGCGCAGGACCGCGGTCATGTCGTGATACGCGACGGTCGTCGACCCAGGTTGCATCAGGAGGCACGCGTACCCGACGACGCGGTCGCTCTCGGGGTCGACCGCCACGAAGAATGCGTCTTTCGGTACGGACGGCCGGTCGACGTCACGTGCCCGGAACTCCGCGAGGTCGCCGACGGCCATCGGACTCGTCGCCGGGGACATCCGGGAAGGTCTCGATCGCCACCGCGTGGACGCCCTCGACGAGGTCGGGTCGCGCGGCGATCGTCGTGAGCTCGATGCCGGACGGTGGCGTGACATCCGGGGCCCGCCGGCCGGCCAGGTCGAGCCGGACCGTCTTGGACCGCTCCACCTCCGCGAAGCCGCGGTGGGCCAGGAATCCGATGGCCTCCGGGCGATCCCCGGCACAGCGGAGGTACAGCTCGGACTTCCCGCGCGACCGCGCGACCTCCGACACCTCACCCAGCAGGCGCTCGCCGATGCCGCCGCGGCGAGCCTCGGGCATCACGCCGATGATCGCCCACAGCGCCGGGTGGTCGGGCGGGAACATGTAGATCCGGCCCACCGTCGCGGCCCCGACGGCGCGCCCGTCGAGCTCGGCGAGGAGGCGCACGGTTCCGGGGTACGTCGCGTCGCTCCAGCGGATCTCGTCGAGCGAGGTGGGGGACTCGGGGTTCGTGGCGTTCAGGATCGCGACGAGGACTTCGAGGTCCGCGTCGGCGGTGACCGGTCGGATCGTGGGGCCGGCCGGCCCGGTCACGCGACCGACGCCCGGAACGGCTCGGCGATCTCGCGGGCGACATCGTCCACCCCCGCCGCGCCGAGCCGGGCCGGCATCCCGAGGATGACGTGCGTCGCCCCACGCTCGACCGCCTCGCGCGCCTGGTCGAGCGCCCAGCGGCGATCCTCGGCGGTCGTCCCGGTCGGGACCTGCGCGCTGATCTCGAACGTCGATGGATCCCGCCCGGCTGCCTCGAGCGCGGCGAAGATCGCGTCGCGCTTCTCGCTGAAGTAGTCGAGGTCGGTCGGGCTCCCGAGGGCGACCACCGCCGGCAGCGCCCAGCCGTCGGCGACCGCGGCGGCCAGCGCGATGCCGCGCCGCTTCTGCCCGCCCAGCCAGAGCGGCGGTCCGCCGGGCGTCAGTGGCGGCGGCTCATTCGTCGCGTCGGTGAGCGGGTAGAACGGATCGGGGCGCGTGACACCGGGCGGCGTGGCGGCGGCCTCCGACCAGAGCGCCCGAAGCACGTGCACGGCCGATTCGAACCGGTCGAAGCGCTCCGGCATGGGCGGCATCGGGATGCCGAACGGGAGGTGCTCGCCCTCGTGCCAGCCGGCGCCCAGGCCCACGATGAACCGACCACCGGTGGCGTGGTCCATCACGGTGGCCGCCTTCGCGAGGACGGCCGGATGGCGGAACGTGGCGGACAGCACGGCGTGCCCGACCCACCTGCCCGGCACGCGATGGACGAGTGCGGCCATCGCCGTCAGCGATTCGAGGCTCGCGCCGTGGCGTTCGTGCGAGACGTCGGTCAGGTGGTCGTTCATCCAGACCGACTCGAAGACCTCGTGCTCGCCGATGCGCGCCCAGGCGGCGTCGAGGGTCGACCAGTCGACGGCCTGGGGCGAGGTCTTGATCCCGATCGGGACGTGCAGGGCGGTCACCGAGCGGCGTCCGGGTGCGTCACCGGCTCAACGGCCGGGGCCGCCCGCAGACAGGTTCGCCGTCATCCTCGGCCCGGTCGTGACCGCGCCTTCCGAGGCCGACCCGACGAGGGCGGCGTACTTCGCCAGGACGCCCGTCGGGTAGTTGGGCGGGCGCGGCGTCCATTGCGGCAAGTCGCCGCGCGATCTCGTCCGCGGGGACGTCCAGGTCGAGCGCCTTCCGGTCCACGTCGATGACGATCTCGTCGCCCTCCTCGACGACGGCGATCGGGCCGCCCAGCGCGGCCTCCGGCGCGATGTGGCCGATCATCAGCCCGTGCGTCCCGCCGGAGAACCGGCCGTCGGTGATGAGCGCGACGCTGTCGCCGAGGCCTTCGCCGACGAGGGCGCTCGTGACACTCAGCATCTCCTGCATCCCCGGGCCACCGACCGGCCCCTCCCAGCGGATGACGACGACATCGCCCGGCACGATCAGGCGCTGCTTGACCGCCTCGAAGCAGGCCGTCTCCGAGTCGAAGACGCGCGCGGGCCCGCGGTGCAACCGGCGCTCGTGGCCGGCGAGCTTCACCACGCAGCCCTCCGGGGCAAGGGTGCCGTGGAGGATCGCGAGGCCACCGGTCACCTTGAGCGGCGTCTCGATCGGCAGGATCACCTTCTGGCCGGGCGTCTCCTTCGCGGCGGCCGCGATCTCGGCGATGGTCCGGCCGTCGACCGTCGGCGCGTCGCCGTGGAGCAGGCCGTCGCGCTTGAGCAGCTCGCGCATGACGAGCTCCATGCCGCCCGCGTCGTACAGGTCGGCCGCCTGGTAGCGGCCACCCGGATGCATGTCGGCGACGATCGGCGTGCGGTCGGCGATGGCGCCGAACTCGTCGATGTCGAGCGGCACGCCGAATTCGTGGGCGATGGCGAGCAGGTGCAGCACCCCGTTCGTCGAGCCGCCCATCGCGGCCACGGACGCGATGCCGTTCTCCAGCGACTTGCGCGTGACGAAGGTGGAGGGCCTGACATCCCGGCGGACGAGGTCCATGACGAGTTCACCGGTCCGTCGGGCCGCTTCGTCCTTGGCCGGATCCTCGGCCGGGATGCCGTTGAGCCCCGCGGGCGAGAGGCCCATGAACTCCATGCACCGTCGACATCGTGTTGGCCGTGTACTGGCCGCCGCACGCGCCCGGCCCGGGGCAGGCGACCTGCTCGATGTCGTACAGCTCGTCGAGCGTGATCTTCCCGGCCCGATACGCCCCGATCGCCTCGTAGACCGTGACGACGGTCGCGCTGCGCTGCCCCTTGTACGTGCCCGGATAGATCGTGCCGTTGTAGAGGATCACGCCTGGCCGGTCGAGCCGACCGAGCGCCATCGCCGCGCCCGGGATCGTCTTGTCGCAGCCGACCAGGCAGACGACGCCGTCGAGCAGGTGGCCGCGCACGACCAGCTCGATCGAGTCGGCGACGACCTCGCGGCTGACCAGCGAGGCCTTCATGCCCTCGGTGCCCATCGACACGCCGTCGCTGACCGACACGGTGTTGAACTCCATGGGCGTGCCACCGGCTGCACGGATGCCGGCCTTGACGTGCTCGGCCAGCCGGCGCTGGTTGTAGTTGCACGGCATGGTCTCGATCCAGGTCGTGCCCACGCCGACGAGCGGCTTGGCCAGATCCTCGTCCGTGAAGCCGACCGCCTTGAGCATCGCGCGCGCGCCCGCGCGATCCGGCCCGTCGGTCAGGAGGGCGGAGTGGCGCTTCGCCGGGTCGCTCGGTCGGTCGTAGGGGTGCTGGCCGGTGGATTCGGACATCTTGAGGGTGTCTCCGGGTCGGGTCTCTGGGGAGGCCGAGGGGGCCGTGTCAGTGTAGGACGGGGCGTTGGGAGTCCGCCGCCAGTCGTTCCTCGACCTGCGACGTGGCCACGGCCCGGCTCGTCGCGTGCCCGGTCACCGCCTCCAGGAAGTCGGCCTGGTCCAGGCTGAACGCCGTCACCGGCCCGACCGCGCGGACCGAAGCGGTTCGCGGGACGTCGCGCATGAGCGCGATCTCGCCGACGCCGCCGCCGGGGCCCATCGTCCGGAGGACCGACCCGTCCTGCGAGACCTCGACTGTGCCCGTGTCGATGAGGACGAAGTCGGCGCCCGGCTCGCCCTCGCGCATGATCCAGTCCCCATCGTCGAAGGCCTCTGGGGTGAGTGCCGCGGCCAGGTGCTCGACGGTGGCCAGGGAGAGTGGCGCGAATAGCGGCACGCCTCGGATGAGCTCGACGCGGCGGGCCCCACCGACCCCGCCCTCGGCCATGCCGCGCAGGGCAGGGCTGAACAGGACCGCGGCGGCAGGCAGGATGAGGCCGGTCGCGATCAGCGCCCCGCGGATGCCGAGTGCCTCGATCAGGAGTGGGGCGATGAGCCCGCCGATCGCCACGCCTCCGTTCGCGACGCTGTCGATCAGGCCGAGCACGGAGATCCGGCTGGCATTCGGGGTCATGCGCTGGATCAGCGTGAAGCCACTGACATCGATGAGCGCGTTGCTGACGCCGATCGCGAACAGGGCGCCCAGTGCCACGAGCGGGTCGACGACGAGTCCCATGACGGCGATCGGCGCGCCCCAGCCGGCGAGCGAGAGTCCGAACGCCGGGGCGAGGCGTTCGCGACCCGCCAGCGTGATCGCGACCACGGCCCCAAGGAGGCCGCCCAGGCCCATGGCCGCGTTCAGCGCCCCGACGCCCGGATCACCCATCCCGAGGAGCTCGATGGCTGAGACGACGACCAGGACCGTCAGCAGACCCCGGACGAAGGTCTGCAGCCCGAGCCCCACGACGATGAGCCGTGGGCCCGGCAAGGCCGCCAGTGCGCCGACACCGGCCGACAATTGCGCCAGCACGGCCCGCGTGGACGTATCCGACCGCCCGACGGCGGGCACGTCGAGGCGGGCGATGGCCGCGACGCCGACGGCGTAGATCGCGAGAACGGCGAGGGTGGCGCCCAGCGGTCCGCTCACGACGAGGAGGAGCCCCGCGATGGCCGGCCCGGCGAACGTGCCGAGGCCTTCGGCGGCGCTGGACGTGACGTTGGCGGCGACGAGCTGGTCGGGCGTCCGCGCCACCGCCGGCAGGAGCGCCATGTGGAGCGGTCGGGTGAAGGCCCCGAACCCGGCTTCGATGGCGACCACGACGTACAGAAACTCGATCGGCAGGTCCAGGGCGACGACGATGACCGCGAGGCCGATCGACAGGGTGCGGATCGCGTTCACCGCCCGGAGCACGACCTCCGGCCGCCAGCGCACCGTCGGGAGGCCGGCGAACGGGGCGGTCAGCATCGGGACGAAGAAGCGCGCCAGTCCCAGGAGACCGACGGCCACGGCGCCGCCGGCCTCGTACGCGGCGACCAGGGTCGAGACGAGGAATGCCCACTTGCCCGCGATGACCATGAACCACGCGATGGTCAGCCGCCGAAGCTCAGGGTCGTCGAGCGTCGTGCGAAGCGCGGCGATGGCCGGATCCGGTCCTTCGCGCTGACCTGGCATGGGTGGAGCATAGGCCCGCGTCTCCTCGGCGGGACGGCGTTCCGCTCGGGCTTCCCGCGCCGACGCGCGACGCGTATGCTGCCGCGACGCGTCGCGATATCGGGCCGGTCGCAGGATCCGACAGGTGGAGGCAAGATCGAAGCGATGGACCAGAAGCTCGAGCTGCTGTCGAAAGTCCCGCTCCTGGCTGGGATCGACCGCCATGGCCTGGAAGCGATCGGTCGCCTCGCCGACGAGGTGGATCTGCCGGCCGGTCGCGTCGCCGCCCGTCAGGGCGCGTCAGGCGATGAGTTCTTCGTGATCCTCGAGGGCACCGTGCGCATCGAGCGCGACGGACAGTTCCTGCGCGACCTGGGCGCGGGTGACTTCTTCGGGGAGCTGGCACTGCTCGGACACACCGGACGGACCGCCACGGCGACCTGCGTGACGCCCTGCCGGCTGATGGTCGTCGGTCATCGGGAGTTCCACGAGCTGCTGATCGAGTTCCCGACCATCCAGAACGCGGTCCTCCGAACGGTCGCCGACCGGATCGCGCGACTCGAGTCGCACGCCCCCAGCGACGGTTCAGGGGGGCCTGGCTGACCCGTACGCAGCCCTAGCGCAGACACGGCCCCGTCTCGACCGGCCCGGTCCGACCGAGCGCCGGGGCGACCCGGACGGCGACCGCAGTCGGGCTGAGCGCGTACCCGACATCGGGGTCCGTACGGGCCTCCGCGAAGATCAGGCCGCCGACCGTCCCGTCCGCGAGGACGAACGGGCCGCCGCTGTCGCCACGATCGATCTGGGCTCGCAGCTCCAGGACCCGGCGGCTCACGGTCGCCTGGTCGTAGATGTCACGGCCCGTCGCGGCATAGGCCCCGGTCACCGCGGCCGGGACGACCGTGAGGCTGCCGCCGCCCGGATACCCGAGGGCCGCGCCGACGTCACCGCGAGATGGGTCGCTGGCCGCGAATCGGAGCGGCGCCGCCTGCAGGTCCGGTGCGTACAGGACCGCGACGTCCAATGCCGGATCGAACAGGACGACGATCGCGTCCACCTTCCCGGCGATGCCGGTGACCCGGATGCCCCGCGTGCGCGCGCCGGCGACGACGTGCGCGTTCGTGACGACGTAGCCGTCGGCGACGGCGACCCCACTCCCCGAGGACTCGAATCCGCAGGTCGCCGCCGAGACCCGGACCGTGCTCGCTTCGGCGAGCTCGGCGATGGCCCGGGCGGTGGCGTCGGTCGGCGGGTCGACGGGCGGCTGGGGCAATGGCTCCAGGCCGACGAAGACCTCCGGCAGCCCGGACTCGTCCAGGAGCGATCCGAGCTCCGTCGCGATCTCGGCCGGTGGCGGCAGTGCCGCGTTCAGCGTCCGGATGGCAGTGGAGGTCTGGGCGGCCTCGGTCAGGCGCGGGATCGGGCCGATCGCCAGGAGACCCCCGGCGAGCCAGACGATCAGCAGGGCCTGGGCGGCGCCGGTGAACCCGCCCGCGACGCGGTCCGCGGCGCTCAGGACGCCAGTCCCCAGGGCTCTCGCGATCATGCGCCCCATCGTCGATCCGATGGATTCGCCGATCCCGACCGCGAGGAGGAGAACGGTCAGCACCGCGTACGGCCGCAGACCGGCCGGGACGCTGTCGAGCGGCTCGACGAGGAGGGGCAGGGACAGGACGACGATCGCGCCGCCACCGATCGCTCCGAGCAGGCCACCGACCTGGGGAAGGGCCCCCGATCGGTACCCGAGCAGGACGGCGAGCACCACCAGGATGATGGCGACGAGGTCGAGGGGGTTCACTGGCGGGATGGTCGCACAGGTCGGGCGGGAGCGCCCCCGCTCGCGCGGGGACGCGCCGGGACGCGCGAAACGCCCCGGACGCGATCGCCCGGGGCGTTACGAGACGGCGTAGAGGATCGCGAGGCTAGCCGACCGTGACCTCGATCGGGGCGGCGCCGCCGGTCCCATCGGTGATCTGGTACGTGCCGGGGGCGACGTCCGGGATGGCAACTTCGGTCTTGTGGAGCTCGGCGATGGCGATGCAGGCCACTTCTTCCGGACCGCGGCCCTCGCGCAGGGTGATCGTGAACGAGTTCTGGCCCTTGGCGACGATGACCGTGTCGAGGATGCTGCACGGCTCGACGCCGCTGAACCAGGTCGGGGTCACCACGATCGTCGAACCGTCCACGCGCGCCGCGAGACTGTCCATTGAAACGTCATGGACGTCGAGCTGGCCGGGCTTGGGGACGACGATCTTGGCGCCGTCACCGACGCCCGGGTCGGGGCTGGGGTCCGAGGGGTCGATGGGCGGCGCCGTGACCGGGGCGTCCGGTGGGGCGCTGACCGGCGGCAGCGAAGCAGAGGGTCCCGCCGCAGCCGAGCAGGCGACCAGCAGCAAGGACAGGGACAGGAGGCCGACGCCGAGGCGCCGGGAGCGGCGAAGTTCGTTCATGCCGCGGAGACGACCGATGACCGCATCGGGTTCCCGGCGGACGGCTCTCGCCTTGACGGCGCGGGGCTACCGCGTTCCGGCGATCGTGTCGACGCGGGGTGGATGCGCGGCCTCCCAGGCGGCGATGTCGTCGTCCTTCGAGAGCAGGTACCCGAGCTCGTCCGTGCCGGCCAGGAGCATCCGCTTCGCGAACGGGTCGATCGTGAACTCGATCGTGGAGCCGTCCGGCAGCAGCACACCCTCCTCCGCGAGATCGACCGTCAACTTCGCGTCGGGGTCGTGCTCGACGAGATCCCACAGGCGTCCGTGGGTCTCGGGCGTGACCACGATCGGCAGCACGCCGTTCTTGAGGCTGTTGCTGCGAAAGATGTCGGCAAAGCCGGTCGAGAGGATCGCGCGGATGCCCCAGGCCGTCAGGGCCCACGGCGCGTGCTCGCGCGAGGAACCCGCCCCGAAGTTGTCGCCGACGAGCAGGATCTGGCGGCCCGCCATGCCGGGCTCGTCGAGCACGAAGGGCGGGTCCTTGAGGGAGCCATCCTCCTCGAACCGCCAGTCGCGGAAGAGCGCCTCGGCGAGGCCGTCCTTGTCGGTGACTTTCAGGTAGCGCGCGGGGACGATCTGGTCGGTGTCGACGTTCTCGGCGTTGAGGGGGACGACCTTGCTCGTGAACATCCGGAACGGTTCAGCCACGGGTCAGCGACCGCCGACCGCTGCGAGCGTCTCGATCCCGGGCAGCGTCCGCGGATCGGTCACGACGCCCGCGATCGCGGAGGCCGCCGCGGTCAGGGGCGACGCGAGGAACGTCCTGCCGCCCTTGCCCTGGCGACCCTCGAAGTTGCGGTTGCTCGTGCTGACCGCGTACTGGCCGGGCGCCAGCTGGTCGCCGTTCATGGCGATGCACATCGAACAGCCTGATTCACGCCAGTCGGCGCCCGCGGCCTTGAAGATCTCGGCGAGGCCTTCGGCCTCGGCCTCGCGCTTCACTTCGTCGCTGCCGGGGGTGACCATGAGCCGGACGCCGTCCGCCACGTGGCGGTCCTTGAGCGCTGCGGCGGCGAGACGCAGGTCGCTGATCCGGCCGTTCGTGCACGAACCGACGAAGACCACGTCGACCTTCTGGCCGATGATCGCTTGTCCGGGCTGCAGGTCCATGTACTCGAGGGCGCGCTCCAGGGCTCTTTTCGCGGACGGATCGGGCTCGTCCGCTGGCGAGGGGACGCGCGACGTGATCGGGATGCCCATCCCGGGATTGGTCCCGTAGGTGACCATCGGCTCGAGGGCGTTCGCGTCGATCGTGATCGACTTGTCGTAGGTCGCCCCGTCGTCGGTCGGCAGCCGCCGCCAGCGCTCGACCGCGGCGTCCCACGCCGCGCCCGCCGGCGCGTACTCGCGGCCATGGACGTACTCGTAGGTGGTGTCGTCCGGGGCGATGAGCCCGGCCCGTGCCCCGCCCTCGATGCTCATGTTGCAGATGGTCATGCGCTGTTCCATGGTCAGCGCGCGAATCGCCTCGCCGCGGTACTCGAACACGTGGCCGGTCCCGCCGCCGACGCCGATCCGGGCGATCAGCGCGAGGATGATGTCCTTGCTGCTGACGCCCGGGGCCAGTCGGCCGTCGATCCGGACCTCGTACGTCTTCGGGTCGCGCTGGAGGAGGGTCTGGGTGGCGAGCACCATCTCGACCTCACTCGTCCCGATCCCGAAGGCCAGCGCCCCGAACGCCCCGTGCGTGCTCGTGTGCGAGTCACCGCAGACGATGGTCATCCCGGGCTGGGTCAGCCCCATTTGCGGGCCGATGACGTGGACGATGCCCTGGGATGGCGAGCCGATCCCGTGCAGCGGCACCCCGAACTCGCGGCAGTTGTCCTCGAGCCTCGAGATCTGGGCGGCGGCCGCCATGTCGAGCATGGGCAGGTTGCGCGGCGTCGTCGGGATGGAGTGGTCGGCGGTCGCGACGGTCTGCGACGGCCGGCGGACCGTGAGACCGCGCTCGCGAAGGCCCGTGAAGGCCTGCGGCGAGGTGACCTCGTGGACGAGGTGCAGGTCCACGGCGAGCACCGCGGGGGCACCCGGATCCTGGCTGACCACGTGGTCGGTCCAGATCTTGTCGACGATCGTGCGCGGTTGGGGCGAGGTGGCGGCCATGGTGCGAGAGAGCTCCACGAGGGTGGGAGGGACGGCTGCAGACTACCAGTGGACGGCCCAGGCGTCCGCGAATCCACCGGTAGGGCGCCGATAGTCCTATCCCGGGCCGGTACCCCTGGTGTGCTGGTACAAGTTCCGCCCAAGGGGTACAACCGTCCTAGTCATCACCATCCCTCCCGCAACCACACCAAGAGGGGGCGGCATCTTTTGTCGACTCGGATCCGGGGACTGACGGACCGAGGTCGGGCGACGTACCTGCGGACGCGAATCGCGCAGCGCCTGCGCCACCGACCGGCCACTCGACGGCTGCAGTCGGACGGGAGCACGATCCCGGCCGTCGTGCGCGTCTGGGGCCTGACGCTGACGCTCAGCCTCGTCGCGGTCGCGATCTATGTCGCGCGGCTCCATGGCCTTCCCGCGCCCGAGACCCCGATCCACATCCCGTGGCCGCTCCTCGCCGTCGCGTTCGCCGCGGCCGAGCTGAAGGTCGTCGAGGTCCACTTCCGGCGCGAGACCCACTCGTTCTCCCTGAGTGAGTTCCCGGCCGTCGTCGGCCTGTTCTTCCTCTCGCCGCCCGAGTACGTCCTGGCCGTCCTCACCGGCTCCGCCGCGGCGATGCTGTTCGCCTCCGGCCAGCGCCCGATCAAGGTGGCGTTCAATCTCGCGAACTTCGGATTGATCGCGGTCGTCTCCTACAGCATCGTGGCCGCGCTCGTCTCCCGCGACGGGATGCCGGGCCTGCAAGAGTGGCTCGCGGCGTTCGCCGCGACGTCGGCCGCGACGATCATCAGCTCCGTCACGATCGCGACCGTCATCACGCTCTCGGGTGGCGCCCCGCAGTTCCGGAAGCTGCCCGAGATGATCCAGTTCGGGCTGATGGTGGCGTTGGCCAATACGAGCCTCGCGCTCCTTGCCGTCGCCGCGTTGTGGTTGAGCCCGGCCATGCTCTGGCTGCTGATCCTGCCGGTTGCCATGGTCTTCCTGGCGTACCAGGCCTACGTCTCGGAGCGCGAGAAGCACGAGCGCCTGGAACTCCTCTACCAGTCGTCGCGGATCCTGCAGCACTCCCCGGAGATCGATTTCGACCCTCGTGTCGCTGTTGAGCCACGCGCGGACGATGTTCCGCGCCGAGCTGGCGGAGGTCGTCCTGTACCCACGAGCCGTCGGCGAGGCGGGGCTCCGAACCCGCTCCTGGCACGAACGTGAGGCCGACGTGATGGTCCCGGACCGGGACTACGTGGAGGACCCGATCCACCAGCGTCTCGCCGACTCGGCGGCGCCATTCTTCGAGGAGACCCGCGACGCGGATGGGCGCGTGTCCCAGCACATGGTGAGCGCCCTTCGCGGCGAGTCGGAGATGATCGGCTCGCTGATCATCAGCAACCGCCTGACCGAGGGCACGATGTTCAGCGAGGACGACCTCCGGCTGCTCGAGACCCTCGCCAACCAAGCCGCGGTCGCGCTCGAGAACGGCCATCTCGAGCAATCCCTCGCCGAGCTGTCACGACTGAAGGAGCAGCTCCGCCATCAGGCCTACCACGACCCGTTGACCGGTCTCCCGAACCGGACCCTGTTCCTGGAGAAGGTCGTCGACCGGATCGGTCGTCCCACCGACAAGATGCCGGTCGTGCTGTTCCTCGACCTCGACGACTTCAAGGTCGTCAACGACACGCTCGGGCACGCCGCCGGCGACCGACTGCTGTTCGACGTGGCCGCGCGGCTCCGGACCGTCCTGCGCACGGAGGACGTCGCCGCGCGCCTGGGCGGCGACGAATTCGCGGTCCTCCTCGAGGACGATCCGGGCCTGTCCGAATCGGAAGCCGTCGCCCACCGGATCATCGAGGCGATGCGCGTGGCGTTCTCCATCGACGGGCACGACACGACCATCGGGGCGAGCATCGGGATCGCCGCCGCGCGCCTCGGGACCGAGCGCGCCGACGAGCTCCTGCGCAACGCCGACGTCGCGATGTACACGGCCAAGGCATCCGGCAAGAACCGCGTGTCCGTCTTCGAGCCCACGATGCACGCCGCGATCGTCGAGCGGCATGCGCTCAGCGCCGAGCTCTCCAGGAGCCTCGGGCAAGGCGAGCTCGCGGTCTACTACCAGCCCATCGTGACGCTGTCCAATGCCGCAGTCACCGGCATGGAGGCCCTCGTGCGCTGGCGCCATCCGGTCCGTGGCCTCATCGGACCCGGCGAGTTCGTCCACCTCGCCGAGGAGAACGGGATGATCCTGCCGCTCGGGCGATGGGTCCTGTCCGAGGCCTGCCGTCAGGCCGCGGCCTGGTCCAGGCTCGGGCCGGCCGACCCGCCCCTGACGATGTCGGTGAACCTGTCCGCCCAGCAGCTCCAGGAACCCACCTTCGTCAGCGATCTCAAGTCCATCCTCGACGAGAGCGGGCTGACCCCGTGGCAGCTGGTCCTCGAGATGACCGAGACCGTCATGTTCCACGACACGACCACGACGATCTCGCGCCTCGAGGCGATCCGCGACCTTGGCGTCCGGATCGCGATCGACGACTTCGGTACCGGGTACTCGTCGCTCGGCTACCTGCGCCGCTTCCGGGTCGACATCCTCAAGATCGCGCGCGAGTTCATCGGGCCCGCGGAGAGCGAAGAGGAGTGGGCCTTCGCCGGCGCGATCGTGGCACTCGGCCGGACGCTCGGGCTGAGCATCATCGCGGAAGGCATCGAGGAACCGGGGCAGTATCGGCGGCTCCACGAGCTCGGCTGTGAGTACGGCCAGGGCTACCTCTTCTCGCGGCCGCAGGAAGCCGATGCCATGACCGAGATGCTGATGGCCCAGCGGCCCGTGCGGGAGTCACGCCGCGCCGCAACGGGGATCCGCCCGGCGTCCGCGGCCATGACCATCGATCACCTCGCCAGCTGAGCAGCCGGGGAACGTAGCGTTGTTCATCCTCTATGCCGTCCTGATCGGACTCGTCGTCGGTCTCCTGACCGGTGGGCGCCTTTCCGGCCTCGCCGCGATCCAGTTGCGGTGGTCGTGGGTCATCGTGGCCGGGCTGCTCACCCAGGTCGTCCTTTTCTCGGAGCCCGTGAGTGCCCGGGTCGGCAGCCTCGGGCCGCCGATCTACATGGTCTCGACCGCGGCGGTCATCGTGGCCGTCCTGGCCAACCGCTCGGTCACCGGGATGCCGATCGTGGCCCTCGGTGCCGTCAGCAACCTCGCCGCGATCGCTGCGAACGGTGGCTACATGCCGGCGGATCCCGCGGCCCTGACGGCCTTGGGTGCGGCCCATCCGACGGCATACTCCAACAGCACCATCGTTGCCGACCCCGTGCTGGCGCCACTCACCGACATCTTCGTGCTCCCGACGTGGGTCCCGTTCGCCAACGTCTTCAGCATCGGCGACGTCCTGATCGGGATCGGTGTCGGCATCGTGATCGTCACGGCCATGCGCGCGTGGGATCGACCGTCGTCGGTCGCGGCGGCACCGCCCGTCGGCGCCTGAACGCCTGTTGCCGGGCGACGCGGCGCGCGGTGCCGACCGGCAACTCCCCCGAACGGCGAGGGGGTACTGGTACTACTGGGGTATCGGCGTTCGGCGATCGATGAGCCACAGTGCGCACACAACGGACATTCGTCCTGCACACCACGATCGCTCAGGGCAAACCCGTCGCGAGGCGGGGACGCAAAGCCAGGGATCTCGCAAGAGACCGCCCGGTCGCCGATCCGGCGTGATCCACTCTTCGCTCGAAGGGGATCGATCGTGAAAAGCACTCTTGCCCGCCTTTCGTGGGCACTCACGGTCCTCGCGTCGCTGGCCCTCACCGTGGGAGCCGGAATGCGGTGGGACTGGTGATGACTATCGACTCCGGTCACCGCTGGGAACTCGTCATCACGTTCTAGGCGCACCAGACAGATCTAGGCCGCCGGCATCGCCGGCGGCCTTTCACGTTGTCAGGCGTTGCTTGCCGCGCGATCAGCGGCCCACGCGCCCGGCCCGCAACCGTTCGATGTCGTCATAGCTCGTGTCGACGTGAGTCCCGACGGTCAGGCGGTTTCGTTCCGCTTGCTCGTAGCTGCTGTCGGCGGGCGTGACGCCCATCGCGGCACGGTTACGCTCGACCGTGTCGAGCGAGTGGTCTTCGGCGGCCCCGGGCCGCTGGACGGAGCAGGCCGCGAGCGCCGTCATGGTGCAGAGCACCAGCACCGCCGCCAGAGCCGTTGTCGTTGAGCCGATCCGCTTGACTGCTGCCATCTCGATCCCTGCCTTTCGGTCCGCTTGCCGCCATCCGGCGACCTGGACGGACGATGCGCCGGCAGGGATGTCCGGCTCATCGGGGAACTCCCTCATTGCGATCGATGTCCGGCCCGAGGTCCGGCGCGAGCCCCGCTTCATCCCGGGCCGCCAGGACCGCCGACAGCTCAGCCCGGTTTCGGACGCCAACCTTGCCCAGGATGTTGGAAACGTGACGCTCGACGGTCTTGCGCGACAGGAACAGTCGCGCGGCGATCTCCGGGTTTGTGTCGCCACGAGCCACGAGCTGCGCGACTTCCAGCTCCCGGGCGGTCAGCTCGTCGACGGCGCCACCCGCGGCACCGCGCCGCCACGTGCGTACCCCGAGGGCGCGCAGCTCACGCTCGGCGAGCCGCTCGAGGACCGTGGCGCCCTGGTCCGCGGCGACGCGCGCGGCCTCTCGGAAGGATTCCGCAGCCCGTCCGCGATCGAGCGTCGCGATGATCCGGGCATGGTCGAGCCGGATGACGGTCGCCTCGAGGTGCCGGCCGACGCCATCCGCCGCGTCGACTAGCTGCGTAAGGACCTCGACCGTATTCGCGGCCCGCGCCGGGTCGTCCTCCAGGAGCGCCTCTGTCCAGCGCCGCTGCGTGATCGACCAGGCATCCGGGGACGGCCGCTCCGCTGTCCAGTCGGCCAGGAGCCGCCGTCCCAGGTCGGGTTGGCCGATTCGCGCAGCCACCTGCGCGGCTGCGAGATGGAACTCCGCCGCACAACGCGGGCAACCGCCGGCCGCGGCGTCGTCGAGGCCCGCCTCGAGATACGCCTGTACCCGTTCCGTCGGCCGGACGCGGGCAGACCACCGCGCCAGCACCTGGTGATAGGGGATCCGGCGATGCGCATCGGGCGCCCCCTCCGCTCCACGAAGCAGCGAGGCGGTCGCGTCCGACCAGTCGCCGCGCAACAGGCGTAGCTCGTCCGGCAGGCTCCGAGATCGGGCTCGGATCTTGCCGTGATCGCCGGCCCGGGCGACCAGGGCCTGCACGTCGGCGATCACCGTCTCGGCTTCAACGAGGCGACCAGTGTCGAACAGGGTCACGGCGAGCCAGAATCCGGCGTCCACCGCTGCCGCCGGTACGATCAGCCGACGGGCGTCGTCCCACGCCAGCCGGAACCGCTCCTCGGCGATGTCGAGCTCTACGGCCGCCAGGCCCGCGAGCACGATGGCAGAGAGGTGGGCGGAGGCATCGTGCGCGGTGACGGCCAGCAGTTCCTGGGTCAGTGAAGCTGGGATGAGGTCCTGGCGCTGGATGAATGCGTCCCAACGAGCGCGCAGGGCGTCAAGCGTGGCCCGCCATGCCTCTGGAGCGAGGTGCTGTGCTCCACCCGCCTCATGGATGAGCGCTCGCACCGCCGCCACTGCCCGGTCGGCGACGACCTCGCCCTCGGCCAGACGATGTTCGAGCCAGATCAGGACGAGGGCATCGACGGCGTCGAGCGCGGCTTCCTGGGCAGCCGTTGCCGCTCGTTGTGATCGCTCCCGAGCGCGCTCGATCCACGCACGGGCTACCGCGCCCCGCTCCAGCTCGAAGGCGGCCCTGGCCGCCCCAAGCGCCGCAGCAGCCTCCATCGACGCGGCGACGTTCCGATCTGCGATGTCGCCCCAGCGCTCGAGCGCGAAGGCGTGGTCGTTCAGCTCCACCGCCAGGCTCGCGACCTCGACCGCCAGCTCTGCCCACGCCGGCGTGCCGACTTCGTCTTCATCGACGATCTTGGCCAGGTCGCGAAGTCCGTCCCGCCCCAGCCAGCGTCGGCGTGGTGAGCGCAGGAGCCGCTCCGCGAGATCGCGCGCGTCCAGACCACCGAGTCGCCGGTGCTCGAGCGCCTCGCGCAACTGCGCGACGTCGTCACCGGCTGTTCGTTCGAGGCGCTGCGACAGCGACCGGTGGAGCTCTCGTCGCGCGTCGGGGCGGAGTCGCCCGACGGCAGCTTCCCGCAGGAGGTCGTGGACGACCTGCAGCCCCCCGTCGCGTTCGACCACCAGCCCTCGATCCGCGAGGCCGGCCGCCGCCTCGACGGCCCGCTGTGACCCCCAGCCGAGGAGGTCGGCGAGCTCAGTAGTGTCGACCGGCCGGCCGACCACCGCGATCGCCCCGAGCATCGTTCCGGCGTCGTCCGTGAGGCCTCGAAGCCGCGTCGCCACGACATCGCGTGCGTGCCGGTCGGTCCCGGCGGCGAGCGCGTGCAACCAGAAGGGCGATCCAGCCGCACGGCGCCAGACCTCGGTCGCGTCGGCGGTCGTCAGCTCGGGGGCGGCCTCCCGAAGCAACCTGAGTCCAGCCTCCTCGCCCAGGGGTCGGAGCGTGATCGAGGCGACCTCGTCGTCGAGGACATGGCGGGCCGCCTCCTCGAAGGCGGCGATCGCAGGCGTGTCCCGGCCTGCGACAACTAGAAGGAGCGGCTGTGCGCCGCTTGCGGCCGCCCGGAGCAGGTAGTGGCAAAGGGCGACGCTGAGGTCGTCGGCCCACTGGATGTCATCGAGGGTGAGGAGGGTCGGCCCCATCCCGCCCATCGCTCGCGCGGCTCGCTCGAAGATGCGAATCGGCTCGATGGATGAACCGGGATGCTCAGGATCGAGGGTGGCCGCCGCTGTTTCGAGAGGCGCAAGTCGCCGAAGCAGCTCCCCGGCTGCGGCGAGAGGCACGTTTCGCTCAGGCTCGAAGCCCTGTGCACGCAACCGATCGACATGCTCGACTCGGGCGGCCACCTCGGCAAGCAGCCTGGTCTTGCCTTGCCCCGGGTCTCCCGTGACGAGGGCCACGGCCGGCCCCTGGCGTTGTCGCGCATCCGGGGCGAGACCCAGGATCGCTGACAGCTCCCGTTCCCGTCCGACGAGCGGCGGCAGATCCACCCCAGCAGGGTACGACCCGCTGGAAGGCGGCCGAGCCGGCCGGTTCGATCGCCGACCGTCCCGGACAGGACCATCGGGGGGGCGTTGACGCACCACCGATCCCTGCTAGACTGCGCGGACCGCACGGCCCCACCGGGCGGCAGACAGCATGTTGGAGGCCAGGTTGGGCCAATTCGATCGGCAGGATCGCCGGATGGTCGCCGTCGTGATGACGACGGACGGTCGCCGCGTCCACGTGCCTGTCGAGCCGAACCCGCTCTCCGACGTATCGATCCTCGCGCTTCTTCGCTCGCTTCTGGGGCTTGATGGCCTTCTTGGCCTCATTACCGGCTCCCGGCGGGAGAACGGAGGGACGCGGAGGAACGGACGCTAAGGCGCCACGAACCACGCATCACCCGAAGGGACCCTCGCCGGTAGGCGAGGGTCTTTTGTATGTCCGTCACGACGAGGGCCCCAAATGACGATGAAGACCGATCCAGCGAAACCGCCGGGTCCGGCCACGCGCCGGCGCAGTCACGTGCCGGCCGACGGCTCGGCCCACGCGGCGGCGATCGAGCGCGCCCGGAAGGGCATGCTCCATGAGGCACGCGATCTCAAGCGGACGCGCATCGGGGCGGATGTCCTGTGCGAGGCCCTCCTTCGCCAGGGCGTCGACGTCTTCTTCAGCTACCCAGGTGGCGTGATCCTGCCGCTGTACGACGTGCTCGGCGACTACCCCGAGCTTCGCCACATCCTGGTTCGCCACGAGCAAGGCGGCGCCCATGCGGCCGACGGGTACGCCAGGGTCACGGGGACCGTCGGGGTGTGCATGGGCACGTCGGGCCCCGGAGCCACGAACCTCGTCACGGGCATCGGCACCGCGATGCTCGATTCGGTCCCGATGGTCGCGATCACCGGCAACGTGCCGTCCGCGCTCATCGGCAAGGATGCCTTCCAGGAGATCGACATCAACGGCATCACCCTGCCGATGACGAAGCACAACTACCTGGTGCGCGACGCCGACGAGCTGCCGCGGGTCGTGGCGGAGGCCTTCCACATCGCCCGGACCGGTCGCCCGGGTCCGGTCCACATCGACATCACGAAGGACGCGCTCCAGCAGGAGACGCGCGCGGAGCACCCGACCGAGGACGAGATCATCGCCGGCCTCCCGGGGTTCCGTCCGAACCTCGAGGGCCATGGCCGCCAGCTCAAGACGGCGGCGACCGAGATCGCGAACGCGAAGCGACCCGTCATCCTCGCCGGCCACGGCGTCCTGCACGCCGAGGGGTGGGACGACCTGCGGGCGTTCGCCGAGAAGACGTCCATCCCCGTGGCCTGGACGCTGCTCGGCATCGGCGCGATGGACGAGACGCATCCGCTCGCCTACGGCTTCATGGGCATGCACGGCTGGAAGCACGTCAACCGCGCCATCCAGAGCGCCGACCTGCTGATCGCCATCGGCATGCGGTTCGACGATCGGGTCACCGGCAACGTCCGCACCTACGCCCCGTATGCCCGCATCATCCATGTCGATATCGACCCCGCCGAGATCGGCAAGAACGTGGCCGTCGAGGTGCCGATCGTCGGGGATGCGAAGCGCGTGCTCCAGGCCCTGACGCCGATGGTGCCCGCAACGAGCGCCGACGAGCGGCGCGAGTATCTCGACCAGCTGGCCGAGTGGCGACGCGACGCGGAGGCGTCCTCGTGGCACGGCTCCGGCGCATGGCGCGACGGCGTGCTGTCCGCCGACTACGTCGTCGAGCGCATCGGCGAGCTGACCGATCACGAGGCGACATACGTGGCCGACGTCGGGCAGAACCAGATGTGGCTCGCCCGCTACACGGGCTTCCGCAACCCGAACTCGCACGTGAGCTCCGGTGGCCTCGGGACGATGGGCTTCTCCGTCCCGGCGGCCATGGGCGCCGCGCTCGGACGGCCGGATCGCGAGACCTGGGCGATCACCGGCGACGGCGGGTTCCAGATGACCTTCCAGGAGCTGATGACGCTGGTCGCCGACGACATCCCCGTGAAGATCGCGCTCCTCGACAACAAGAAGCTCGGGATGATCCGCCAGTGGCAGGAGATCATCTACGGCGGGAACTATCACTCGGCGAACCTGCCCGGGCCGGACTTCGCCAAGCTCGCGGATGCGTTCGGGATCCCGGCGTTCCGCGCCCGCACCCCGAGCGAGGTCGACGACGCCATCCGCGCCGCACAGGCCGTCGACGGCCCGGCCCTGATCTGGTTCGAGATCGCCGAGGAGCAGAACGTCTTCCCGATGATGCCGGCCGGCAAGGGCCTGTCGGACCTCATCGAGAAGTGGGGCGGGGCCGACGAGTGAGCGACCAGAGCTCGAACGGAACGGGGCCTGCTCCGACGCCGGGCGCCTCCGCGGCCGCCGACACCAACCCGGCGGCCGCCGCTCCGACGCCGCCCGCCCCGGCGCACGTCGCTCCGCCCCCTCGCTCGCTGCCAGGTGGCGGCGAGACCCGCCGGCATGTCCTCGTGGCGATCGTCATGAACAAGCCCGGTGTCCTCAACCGGGTGTCGAGCCTCATGCGCGCTCGCAACTTCAACATCGACTCGCTGGCCGTCAGCAAGACCGACCGCGAGGACACCAGCCGGATGACGATCACCCTGCACGGGGACGACGTCGCGGTCGAGCAGGCCGCCAAGCAGCTCTACCGGCTGATCGACGTGCTCAAGGTCCAGGACGTCACCTCGGACCCGACCGTCGAGCACGAGCTCGCGTTCGTGAAGATCCGGGCGACCGATTCGAACCGCGACGAGGTCCTGCGGCTCGTGGAGCTCTCGCGCGGCCGGGTCGTCGACCTGGCCGATGGCTCGGTCATCGTGGAGGTGACCGGCACGGAGTCCGAGATCGACACGTTCGTGTCGCTCGTGCGGACGTACGGCATCAAGGAGTTGGTCCGCACCGGCGCCGTCGTGATGGCGAGGGGTTCCGGGTCCATCGAGGAGGCCATTAAGACGATGACGGCGAAGATGTACTACGACAACGATGCGGATCCGTCAGCCCTCGCCGGGCAGACCGTCGCGATCATCGGGTACGGCAGCCAGGGGCACGCGCATGCGCTGAACCTGCACGAGAGCGGCGTCGACGTCATCGTCGGGCTCGCCCCGGGGTCCAAGAGCCGCGCGCTCGCCTCCGACGCGGGCCTACGGGTCAGCGACGTCTCGGACGCCGTCCGCGATGCGGACGTCGTGATGATCCTCGTTCCCGACACGTCGCAGAAGGCCGTCTACGACGCCGAGATCGGCCCGCACCTGCGAGCCGGCCACCTCCTGATGTTCGCCCACGGCTTCAACCTGCGGTTCGGGCGGATCGACCCGCCCGGCATCGTCGACGTGGGGATGGTCGCGCCGAAGGGTCCCGGCCATCTGTTGCGGTCGGTGTACCAGGCGGGCGGCGGCGTGCCGGCCCTCTTCGCCGTCGAGCGCGACCAGTCGGGCACGGCGCGCGACCGCGTGCTGGCGTACGCGCGGGCGATCGGCTCGACGCGCGCCGGCGTGCTCGAGACCACCTTCGCCGAGGAGACGGAAACCGACCTCTTCGGGGAGCAGTCGGTGCTGTGCGGTGGGACGTCGGCGCTCGTGAAGATGGCGTTCGAGACGCTCGTCGAGGCGGGCTACCAGCCCGAGCTCGCGTATTTCGAGACGATGCACGAGCTCAAGCTCATCGTCGACCTGATGTACCGCGGCGGGCTCAACTTCATGCGCTTCAGCGTCAGCGACACCGCCGAGTACGGCGACTATGTGTCCGGCCCGCGGCTGATCGACGAAAGCGTCCGCGAGCGGATGCAGGCCGTGCTCAAGGACATCCAGGACGGCTCGTTCGCGAACCGCTGGATCGAGGAGAACGAGACCGGCCGCCACGAGTTCGAGCGATTGCGCCAGGCCGACCACGACCACCTGATCGAGCGCGTGGGCGGCCGCTTGCGTGCCCAGATGCCGTTCCTGAACCCGGTCGAGGTGCAGGCCGGACAGGCCCAGGCCGCGGCCACGACCCCAGGGGCGGCCCGGTGAGCGCGCCCGTACCGCGGCCCGACGGCCCGTTCGTGGCCCCGGGCACGGTCCGCATCTTCGATACGACGCTGCGCGATGGGGAGCAGGCGCCGGGCGCCGGCCTGACCGCCGCGGAGAAGCTGGAGGTCGCCCGCCAGCTGGCGCGCCTCAAGGTCGATGTCATCGAGGCGGGCTTCCCGGCCGCCTCACCGGGCGACTTCGAGGCCGTCCGGCGGATCGCCCAGGAGACGCCGCAGGACATCGCGGTCGCCGCGCTCGCTCGCTGCCGCGACGGCGACCCGCAGCGGGCGATCGAGGCGATCAAGGTCGCGCATCGCCCCCATCTCCACGTCTTCATCGCCACGAGTGACATCCATCTCAAGCACAAGCTGCGGGTCGATCGGGACACGGCACTCGCCGAGGCGGTCCGCTGGGTCCGCCACGGCCGCGAGCAGCTCGGCCGCGATGCCGAGATCGAGTTCAGCGCCGAGGACGCGTCGCGGACCGACATCGACTTCCTGCTCCAGGTGTACGAGGCGGTCGTCGAGGCCGGTGCGTCGACGGTCAACATCCCCGACACCGTCGGCTACGCGATCCCGGCCGAATTCGGGAAGCTGGTCGGCCGCGTGGTCGATCTCGTGGGCGATCAGGCCACGGTCAGCGTGCACTGCCACAACGACCTGGGGCTGGCCACGGCCAACACGCTCGCGGCGGTCCAGGCCGGTGCTCGCCAGGTGGAGGTCACGATCAACGGCCTGGGCGAGCGTGCCGGCAACGCGTCGCTGGAGGAGGTCGTCATGGCCCTCCGGACGCGGCCGACGCAATTCCCCGAACTCGGCTCCGGGGTCCAGACCGAGCACATCACGGCCGCGTCGCGCCTCGTGTCCTACCTGACCGGGTTCGCGGTCCAGCCCAACAAGGCGATCGTCGGCGGCAACGCCTTCGCCCACGAGTCCGGGATCCACCAGGACGGCGTCATCAAGAACCCGCTCACGTACGAGATCATGACGCCGCAATCGATCGGCCTGTCCGGCAGCCAGCTGACGATCGGCAAGCTGTCCGGTCGACGGGGCCTGCAGGGCAAGCTGCGCGAGCTCGGCCACGAGCTCGAAGGCGACGCGCTCGACAGCATCTATCGCCAGGCGATCGAGCTCGCCGACGCGAAGAAGGAAGTCACCGACGCCGACCTCCTCGCGCTCGTCGAGCAACGCACGTCCGAGGTCGAGGCGGGCATCGCGCTCGTTGGCTGGAGCGTGACCTCATCGCACGGCGGCAATGCCGTCGGGACCGTCACGCTCAGCGTCAATGGCGACGAACGGGGCTCCGAGTCGACGGGGAACGGCCCCGTCAACGCGCTGTTCAAGGCCGTCGACGACACGCTGCAGCCGCTGCTCGGCTGGCACCCGACCCTGACGGAATACGAGATCAAGGCGGTCTCGGCCGGCGAGGACGCGCAGGGCCAGGTCCTGGTCCGTTGCCGCCGCTCGTCCGACGAGGGTCCGGGGGCACTGGTGGTCTCCGGCCATGGGTTATCCACGAACATCATCGAGGCGTCGCTCGACGCGTACCTCGTGGCGACGAACAAGCTCCACGGGGCGGAGATCAACGGAGTCGACGTGGCCTTCGCGAACCATCGCGCGGGCGAAGGCCTTCCATGACGGAGGGCAACCTTCCCACCTACCGCATCGCGACGATCCCGGGCGACGGCGTCGGGCCCGAGGTCGTCGACGCTGCGCGGCGTGTCGTCGATGCCGCTGGTCAGCGGTTCGGGTTCACGGTGGACTGGACGGAGATCGTGGCCGGGGGCATCGCCATCGACACGTACGGTGTCGCGATCCGGCCCGAGGACGTCGCGACCTGCGGGGAGGCCGATGCAGTCCTTCTCGGCGCCGTCGGCGGACCGAAGTGGTCGGATCCGGCCGCGTCCATCCGCCCGGAGCAGGCGCTGTTCGCGCTGCGCGGCGGGCTCGGGCTGTTCGCGAACCTCCGCCCGGTCAAAGTCCACCCGGCGCTCATGGCCTCCTCGCCACTCCGACCGGAGCTCCTCGACGGCGTCGACCTGCTGATCGTTCGCGAGCTGACCGGTGGCGTCTATTTCGGGGAGCGGCAGGAGGCCGGTGAGGAACCGGGCGACCGATTCGCCGTGGACACGATGCCCTACGGCGAGGACGAGATCCGGCGGATCTTCCTGGTGGCCGCGGGGTACGCGCTGCAGCGACGCCGGCGGCTGACCAGCGTCGACAAGGCCAACGTCCTCGCGACGTCGCGTCTCTGGCGGCGGGTGGTGGACGAGGAGCGCCGGAGGATGCCGGACCTCGAGGTGAGCCACCAGCTCGTGGATTCATGCGCGATGCTGCTTATCCGCCGGCCGGCCGATTTCGACGTCATCGTGACCGAGAACCTGTTCGGCGACATCCTCTCCGATGAGGCGGCCGTGCTCGCCGGGAGCCTCGGGATGTTGCCGTCCGCGTCGCTCGCAGACCGGCAGACGGCGCACGGCACGTTCGGTCTCTACGAGCCGATCCACGGTTCGGCGCCGGACATCGCGGGCCAGGATCGGGCGAACCCGATCGGCACGATCTTGTCGGCCGCGATGATGATGTTCTCCTCGTTCGGTCGGAAGGATGTCTCGGAAGCCATCGAGGCCGCCGTCAGCCAGGCGCTGGACGAGGGGTGGCGGACCCACGACCTCGCGGATCCCGCCGACCCCGATGATGGGCTGGTCGTCGTCGGAACGACCGGGATGGCCACGGCCGTGATCGACGCCCTCGAGGCGGGAGTGCCGGCATGAGCCCGAGCGACGCCCCGGTCATCCTGTACGACACGACCCTGCGGGACGGGACCCAGGGCGAGAACGTGACGCTCTCGCTCGCCGACAAGCTTCGGGTCGCGCGCATGCTCGACGAGTTCGGGATGCCCTACATCGAGGGCGGCTGGCCCGGCTCAAACCCCAAGGACATCGAGTTCTTCGCCGCCGCCCGGACCGTACGCTGGGAGACGGCCAAGCTCGCGGCGTTCGGGTCTACGCGCCACCGGTCCAACACGGCGAACGAGGACCCCAACCTGCGCGAGCTCGTCGCGGCCGAGACCCCGGTCGTCACGATCTTCGGGAAGTCGTGGCTCCTTCACGTGACCGAGGTCCTCGGTGCCTCGCCGGAGGAGAACCTCGACATGGTGGCCGATTCCATCGGCTTCATCGTCGACCGTGGCCGTGAAGCCGTATACGACGCGGAGCATTTCTTCGATGGCTACAAGGACGACGCCGACTACGCGCTGTCGACGCTCCGTGCCGCGCGCCAAGCCGGCGCCCGCACGCTGGTCCTGTGCGACACCAACGGCGGTACGCTCACCGACGAGCTCAGCCGGATCGTCGCGGACGTGCGCGCGTCGCTGGACGGGGACCCGGATGCGCCCGCGGTGACCTGGGGCATCCACACCCACAACGACGCCGAGCTCGCGGTGGCCAACTCCATGGCGGCCGTCGCGGCCGGCATCCGTCATGTCCAGGCGACCATCAACGGCTACGGCGAGCGCGCGGGCAACGCCAACATGGTCTCGATCCTCGCGAACCTCGCGCTCAAGACGCCGCACACGCTCGTGCCCGCGGGCGGCGGCCGCCTCGAGGGCCTGACCGAGCTGTCGCGGAGCGTCGCGGAGATCGCGAACCTCACGCCCAACGACTACCAGCCCTACGTCGGGCGTTCGGCGTTCGCGCACAAGGGCGGGGTCCACGGAGCGGCCGTCGCGAAGGTCGAGCGCTCATACCAGCACGTCGAACCGACTGCCGTCGGGAACATCGGCCGGCTCGTCGTGTCGGAGCTCGGCGGTCGGGCGAACACGTCCATCCGGGCGCGCCAGCTGGGGCACGACCTCGAGGGCATCGACCCGCGCGAGCTGTCCCGGCTCATCAAGCAGCTCGAGGCCGACGGCCTGGCGTTCGAAGGTGCCGAGGCGTCGTTCGAGCTCCTCATCCGCCGGCACGCGGCGGACTATGCGGCGCCCTTCCGGATCGTCGATTACACCTGCCTCGTCGAGCAGCGCGACGGGCGTGAGTTGCTCGCCGAGGCGACGGTCAAGGTGGCCGTCGACGGCGAGGTGCTGCACACGGCCGCCGACGGCAACGGCCCGGTCAACGCCCTGGACGCCGCGCTGCGCAAGGCGCTCCGCGCGTTCTACCCGGCGATCGACGACGTCCACCTCGTGGACTACAAGGTGCGTATCCTCGACGGCGATGCCGCCACGGCCGCTCGCACCCGCGTGATCATCGATTCCCAGGACGGCGCCCGGACCTGGTCGACGATGGGCAGCGACACCAACATCATCGCGGCGTCGGCGTCCGCCCTGGCCGACTCGCTCGAGTACGCGATCTGGAAGTCCGGCGCGGAGTTGCGCCGGCGCGATGAGCGACACTTCACGACAGGGCCTGCGAGCGACGTCCCCGCGAGCGGTCCCGCCACAGCGACCCGGAGGTAGTCGGATGCCGGAGCCAACGACCGAAACGCCCACCCTGCAGCTGGCCCGCTGGACGGTCACGTCGGGCTCGAACGCGCGCAGCCGGGGCGCGGTCATCATCGACGCCGGCGACCACCACTGGCGCGCCTCCGCCGAGGGCAACGGCGCGATCGATGCGCTCTTCCGCGCAGTGGACCAGGCCCTGTCCGAGATCCTCGACGGTCACCCGCGCCTGCTTGCCTACGACATCCATGCGCTGGGGGAGGGGACCGACACCATCGGCGCGGTCACCGTCCGCATCGCCCCGCCGGACGCCGCCGGGGAACGCGGCACGGGCGAATACGGCGGCGAGGCTCGCGGGACCAACATCATCGCCGCCTCGATCGAGGCGTACGTCGTCGCGCTCAACGCGATGCTCGGCGAGGCGCACTGGGAGGGCGCGCCGGAAGCGGCGGCCGCCACCGGGAAGCGCGCCCACGCCAAGGCGCCCGTAACGGCAGGGGCGGCCCGCGAGCGTCGCGCGGAGCTCGATGAGGAGTCCGGCGAGATCGACACGACCGACTGGTTCAACCGCCAGGGCTGAGGCCGCTCAGAACTCCACGTCGGCGGCGCCGGTCTCGTTCGCGACGGTCGTCTGGCAGGTGTTGCCGGCGGCGTCGGTCAGGGTGGTCGTCGGTGTCAGGGTCATCGTCCCGGTCGTCGCCTGGGTCCCCGTGGCGCCCGACGCGGTACCCAGCGTGATCGTGATCGTCGCGCCGCTCTGCACCATCGTCGACGGCGTGCCGGTCGCACCGAAGTCGCGGTTTGCCGTGACGTAGGCCGTCCCGATGAGGTTGACCGAGCCGAGCGGGAGCTGGGCCGTGTTCGCCGCATTCCGGATGGTCAGCAGGTCGCCGGCCGCGTTGTTCGTGATCCGGACCACCACGTTCGTGGCGGTCCCGGTCCAACCGGCGAGGACGCTCTGCGGATCGATGGTCTCCGAGAAGGTGAGCGCAACGCTGTCGCCAAGCTCGGGTCGACCGACGGTCGCCGCACCGTTGGCGGTCTGGACGTTCGTCCCCGTCGGGCGGGTGTTGTCGACGGTCACGCTGTAACCCGTCTGGGTCTGGCCGTTCGCGGCGTTGTCGGTCGAGGTGATGGTGTACGCCTTGGCGCCCGCCGTGAGGGCTGCATTAGCCGTCAGCGATGCGCTGCGATAGTTGTAGGCGACGCCACCGACCGTGAACGCGCCGGCGGCCAGCGCGACCGCCGTCGATCCGGTGGTGACGGTCGAGACGTTGGCACGCACCGTCGCGATGCCGGACGGCGCGCAGCCACCGTCGGCCACGTTCGCATACACGTAGTACGTCCCTCCCTGCCGGATGAAGCCGGGCAGGTACGGGACGGTCTTGGAGATGACCGTGCTGCTGACGGACGGCGGGACGTTGTCCGCGATGAAGCAGGCGGCGGTCGCGAACGTTGCAGGGACGGTCTCGGTGTCCGACAACAGCGCAAGCGTGGCGTTGCTGCCGCAGCCCAGCAGATGGGCGGCGAGGGTGAGCGCGAGGATGGAGGCGGCGACCCTACGCGTGGGCAACATCGGCTGAGGCGGGTCGTCGGCGACGCTGTTCGGTCTTGACCTCGGACTCCTCGAGGAGCCAGATCGCGAGCAGCAGCGCCAGCGCGTAGGCGAGGACGCTCAGGAGGCCGGCCACGGTGGTCAGCATCGCGATCAGATACCCCGCCACGGGGACGGTGATCGCGACCACGCCGACGATCGACGTCATCGGGATCGGGCCAGCATCGGGCGTCGTGTTCGCATCGCCCTTCGTCCGCAACCAGACGTCCGCTTCGCTCGCGTCGATCTCGACGACCCGGTGGGTGAACACCACCCCGTTGTCCGCTCGGATCGTGACGATGTCGCCGACCTGGATGTCTTCGGGCGCGGTCCGGATCGCGACGATGGCGGCCCCGACGGGGATCGCCGGGACCATGGATCCGCCGCGGACGGCAAAGACCTCGAGCCCCACGTTGGGCCCGAGGTTCGTCGCGAGGGCCATGAGCACGACGAGTGCGAGCGACGCGAGCCACACGGCTCCAAGGGTGCGTCGCAGGATCGTGATCGCCATCGAGATGCCCATGGACGGTACCTGTCGTGGTGAGGCGCCGGCCCGGCCGTCAGGCCGAGCCGGCGTCTGAAGCCACTGCTACGGGTTGTTCGCGGTCTGCTCGGCGTCGAACGTGAAGGTGGTCGTGGTCGTCGCGCTCTGGTAGGCGTTGCCCGTCCCGGACGGGAGCGTGACCCGGAAGCAGAGCGTCTCGTTGGCGGCCGCTGCCAGCGTCCGGTCGCCCGCCTGGGCGCCGGCGGCCGGGCTGCCGAAGCCGGCCCCAGTCGCCCCGAAGACCGTTGCCGGCGAGCACGGACGTGCCGTCGAAGTTGTCACACGGGGTCCCCGGGGTCGTGACGTCGATCGTCTTGACCGTCAGGGTCAGGACATCACGCAGCGCCTTGGCGTCCGGGTTCGTGCTCGATGTGGACAGGGCGTAGCGGAGCTGGACGCTGCCATCGTTCTCGACGACGACGTCGTCCGTGACCGTGTCGCCCGGGACCATGCCGGCGGTCGTGAGGGTGAGGGCGTCGATCTTGACGTCGTCCAGGATGACGCTCCCGGACGAGAAGGTCCCGGCCACGGTCTCCTGGTCGGTGAAGAGGGCGAGCGAGAGCTGTCCCGCCCCCAGGCTCACGACGGCGAGCGCGCCGATCAGCAGGGCCAGGAAGGCGACGGCGCCGTCGCGGTCGGTTTGGAGTGGTCGCCTGGTCCATCGGATCGAGTCCCCTGTTGCATGAATGGATGGATGAAGGCGCGGACTCACCCGCATTACAGACGCATTGCGGATTGAGCGGTAAGTTGCACTTCATGGGAGGAATGGCCCACGGCCCGATGGTCCCCATGGCTTGGTACCATCGGCGGATTCGTGCGTGAACTGCCCCGTCGTCGAGGAGTTGTCGACCGCCCCTCCGCCCACGGGAGGGAACATGTTCCGAACTCTCGATGCGCAGCGTGCCAGACGCAACGCGGCCGGAACCGATGACGTCCGTCGCCTATGCCGGCGAACCCGGTGCATTCGCCGAGGACGCCGTCCTGGTGGCGTTCGGCGACGTCGAGCGGCGCTCAGTCGCGAGCTTCCGGGCTGTCTTCGAGGCCGTCGCCTCCGGCGAGGCCGCGGCCGGCGTCGTGCCGATCGAGAACGTGATCCATGGCACCGTCCGCGAGAACTACGACCTCCTGATCGAATACGACCTCACGATCGCCGGCGAGGTCGTCGTGCCCGTGCGGCTGTGCCTCGCGGCCCTGCCGGGCCAGCGCGTCGAGGACATCGAGCGGGTCTACTCCCACATCCAGGCCCTGGGCCAGGCCGAGACGTTCCTGCGCGCGCGCCCGTGGCAGCTCCTCTCGACGTACAACACCGCCGGCGCCGGCAAGGCCATCGTCGAGGCGGGGGAGCGCGGGGCCGCGGCCGTCCTGTCGCCCAGGGCCGCGGCGTTGTTCGGGCTGGAGATCCTCGCCGACGAGATCGGCGACCTCCCCGACAACCGGACGCGATTCCTCGTGCTGGCACGCCCCGGCGCCGACGTGCCACCGCTCGTCGACCCGCCGACGCTTCGGCGGACCACGCTCGTCGTCGCGGTCCGCAACGAGCCCGGCACGTTGCTCGCGGTGCTCCGGGTCCTGGCCGAGCATGGCCTGAACATGCGCAAGCTCGAGTCGCGGCCGAGCCGTGAACGCGCCTGGGAGTACGTGTTCTGGATCGACCTGGACGGGGACGCAGCCGACCCGCAGATGGCCGCGGCGCTCGAGGGGGTTCGCGACGTGACGACGATGACCCGCGTCCTGGGCAGCTACCCCAGCCCCGACGCGTAACGGCCCGTCAAATTCCTACGGCGCGTTCGGCCGGAATCGTGACGCTCGCCGGGTTCCGGCCGCGGAGGCCGATGCTACCCTTGCGCTCCCCAGTCGGCCACACCCATCGGAGGCGATGAGCGTATGGACCAGGCGTTTCGTGACGCCATCGCGACGGGCTACACGTTCGATGAACCCGCGCTCGTCATCGGCAGCGCGATGCATGACGGCGAGCTCGTCAACGACACGCGGGTCCAGGTGGCCCTGTCGATGCTCAATCGCCACGGGCTCATCGCCGGCGCGACCGGCACGGGCAAGACCAAGACGCTCCAGCTGCTGGCCGGCCAGCTGTCCAAGGCCGGCGTGCCGGTCTTCGCGGCCGACATCAAGGGCGACCTGTCGGGGATCGCCCTGCCCGGCGACGCTGCCAATCCCAAGGTCCAGGAGCGCGCGACGTCGCTCGCCTGGGAGTTCGAGGCCCGCGGCCATCCGGTCGAGTTCCTGTCGCTGACCGGCAAGCAGGGTGCCCAGGTCCGCGCCACGGTCCATTCGTTCGGACCGCTCCTGCTCGGCAAGGTGCTCGACCTCAACGAGACCCAGACGAGCATCCTCGCGCTCATCTTCAAGTACTGCGACGACAACGACCTGCCGCTCCTCGATCTCAAGGACCTGGCCACGACCCTCAAGTTCCTCGCCTCGGACGAGGGGAAGCCGATCCTCGAGGAGTACGGCGGGATGTCGGCGGCCTCGGTCGGCGTGCTCCTGCGTTCGATCGTCGTCCTCGAGCAGGAGGGCGCGGACGTCTTCTTCGGCGAGCCGGAATTCGACGTCGACGACCTGCTCCGGACCACGCCCGACGGGCAGGGCGTCGTCAGCATCCTCGAGCTGTCGGACGTGATGGACCAACCGCGACTGTTCTCGACCTTCATGCTCTGGATGCTGGCCCAGCTGTACGAGAGTCTGCCCGAGGTCGGCGATCTGCCCAAGCCCAAGCTGTGCTTCTTCTTCGACGAGGCGCACCTGCTGTTCGACGACGCGTCCGAGGCGCTGATGGACCAGGTGGAGCGGACCGCGCGGCTCATCCGCTCCAAGGGCGTCGGCATCTACTTCGTGACCCAGGCGCCGACGGACGTTCCGGCGTCCGTGCTGGCACAGCTCGGCAACCGGGTGCAGCACGCCCTGCGGGCATTCACGCCGGACGACGCCGACGCCCTCCGCAAGACGGCGCGGACGTTCCCGATGACCGAGTTCTACGACGTCGAGAAGACCATCACGTCGCTGGGGACGGGCGAGGCCCTCGTGACGGTGCTGACCCCCCGCGGCGTGCCGACTCCGCTGGCGGCGACCCGCCTACTGCCGCCGGACTCCCTCATGGCCCAGATGCCGCCCGACGAGTTCGCCGCGACGGTGGCAGCGAGCACCTTCCAGACCAAGTACGGCCCCACCGTGGACCGCGACAGCGCACACGAACGGATCACGGCACGGCTCACCGCAGCCCGCGCGGCGGCCGTCGAGGCGGCCACGCGCGAGGGCCTGGATCCGACCACCGCCGGCGGGCTCAACGACATGACACCGGCGCAGCAGGCCCGCGAGCTCGCCCGCCAGCAGAAGGCGATCGAAGCCGCCGAGGTGCGCGCCCAGCGCGAGGCGGAGCGGCAGCGAAAGGCCGACGAGAAGGCCGCGGTTGCTGCCGCGAAAGCACGCCAGAAGACCATCGACACCGCCCTGCGGACCGGGGGCAAGGTCGCGACATCACGGCTCGGCCAGGACGTCATTCGAGGGGTCTTCGGCGTGCTCTTCGGCGGTGGCAAGAGCCGCTGACGCGCTGAGGGCGACCCAGGCGTGCCCGCAATCCCCTCAGGCTAGACGCGCCCGAACCCCCCCGCGTCAGCAGTCGAAGGCGAACCAGCACAACTCGTTGCGCAGCCGCTCGTCGTCGAGCACGAGGTCCCGGATCTCGTCGGGGAGCTGGGAGCGCTGCCACCGGCACTCCCGGCGGCCGGCCTCAACGCGGTCCTCTTCAGGCGCCGCTGCCCACACGGCCCTGATGGCATAGGCCGCGGCACCGAGCTCGTGGGCCGCAACATGGCCCACGGCCGCGGCCTGGCCGGCAGCGTACGCGGCATGCCGGGCTGCCCCGCGCAGGTCCCTGGCCGCGGCGTTGGCATGGCCGGCGGCCGTGCGGGCCTGCGGCCCACGCGATCTCACCGCGCGCCCAGGCACGCCCGAGGCCGAGCGCCCGACGTGGACGGTCGTCCTCCGGCCGTGCCTCCTCGAAGTGGTGCAGGACGTGCTCCGCGCAGTCGGCCGCCCAGATCGCGAGAAGATGATGATCGTCGTCCTGGAGGGTCCCGCCGCGCCGAACGGTGATGAACCGCGGATCCCGGATCTTGGGGAGGATCACCGCAAGGCCGCTCGCGATCGGCTAGCGGCGCTCACTCGATGACGAGATCGGCCGGCACATCGTCGGCCACGGGCGGATAGGCCGGCTTGAGCCCGGCCATCGTGTCGGCGAGGATCGTGGCCACGGCCAGGTTCCGGAACCACTTCCGGTTCGCGGGGATGACGTACCACGGCGCCCAAGCGGTCGAGGTCTTCGAGAGCGCGTCGTCGAACGCCGCCTGGTAGTCGTCCCAGAGCTTGCGTTCTTCGAGGTCTCCCATCGAGAACTTCCAGCGCTTCGTCGGATCGTCGTAGCGGGCCTGGAACCGCTCTCGCTGCTCGTCCTTGTCGATGGCGAGGAAGAACTTGATGATCGTGGTCCCGTTGTCGGCCAGGATCCGCTCGAATTCGTTGATCTGGTCATAGCGCGCCGACCACACCTTGCGCGGCACGAGGTCGTGCACGCGCACGACCAGCACGTCCTCGTAGTGCGACCGATTGAAGATGCCGATCTCGCCCTTGCGCGGCGCCTTCTGGTGGACGCGCCAGAGGTAGTCATGGGCCAGTTCCTCGGTCGAAGGGACCTTGAAGCTCGTCACGGGACAGCCCTGTGGGTTGAACGCCTCCATGACCTTGTTGATCGTGCCGTCCTTGCCGGCCGCGTCGATGCCCTGGAGCACCACGAGGATCGAGCGTTTGCCCTCTGCCCAGAAGCGGTCCTGGAGATCGGCCATCCGGCCCAGCTGCGACGCGAGCGCGAGTGCCGCGCCCTCCTTGTCCCAACCGTGGGTCTCGCCGTGGTCCCGCCGGGCCAGCCGGACCCGAGAGCCGGGACGCACCTGGAGGGCATCGCGCAGGTCGATCCGCTGGGCCATGGCTTGATCCTCCGGGGAAGGCGTCGATGGGCTCGGACGTATGATGCGACCGTACCGCATCGCCCTCGCAGGAGCCTCTCGCATGACCGTCGTCGGCACCAAGCCGCATCCCATCTTCCTCGCCGGCCGCTGGGTCGAGTCGCCGGATGTGCTCGAGGTGGCCAACCCGGCGAACGCAGCGGAACCGGCTGGCGCCACGTACAACGCGACCCCCGAGCAATACGACGAGGCGGTCGAGGCGGCCGTCGCCGCCTTCGAGGTGACCCGCCATCTGCCGGCCTACGAGCGTGGCCGGATCCTGCGCGACATCAGCTCGGGCATCAAGGCCCGCCGCGAGGAGCTCGGACGGCTCATCTCGCTCGAGGCCGGCAAGCCGATCCGTGATGCGCTCGTCGAAGTCGACCGCGCCGTCCTCACGTTCCGGCTCGGTGCCGAGGAAGCCGAGCGGATGACCGGGGAGCTGATCCCGCTCGACCTGCTGCCGAGCAGCAAGGACCGCGTCGGTATCACGCGCCGCTTCCCGATCGGCCCGATCGCGGCGATCAGCCCGTTCAATTTCCCGCTCAACCTCGCCGCCCACAAGCTCTCGCCGGCCATCGCGAGCGGCAACCCGATCGTGCTCAAGCCACCGTCCAAGGACCCGCTCACGATGCTCACGGTCGCCGAGATCATCGAGGCCGCCGGTCCGCCCGCCGGATCCGTGAGCATCCTGCCGATGACGCGCGAGCTGGGCGACCGGATGGTCGCCGACGACCGGTTCAAGCTGCTCACGTTCACCGGCAGCCCATCGGTCGGTTGGCGGATGAAGGAGCGGGCCGGCAAGAAGAAGGTCGTGCTCGAGCTCGGCGGCAACGCCGGGGTCATCGTCGATTCGACGGCCGACCTCGACTGGGCCGTCAAGCGGGTCCTCGTCGGTGCCTTCGCGTATGCCGGCCAGGTCTGCATCAGCGTCCAGCGGATGTTCGTCCACGAGGCGGTCTGGGACGCCTTCATGGAGAAGTTCCTGGCAGGCGTCGGCGAGCTCAAGCTCGGCGATCCGCTCGACCCGACGACCGATGTCGGCCCGATGGTCGACGAAAACCAGGCGTCGCGCACCCAGCGCTGGGTGGACGAGGCGGTCGCGATGGGCGGCCAGCTGCTCGCCGGGGGCAAGGCCGATGGCACGTTCTTCCCGCCGACGGTCCTGACCGACGTGCCGGTGGCGGCCCAGGTCTGCTCGAACGAGGCCTTCGCGCCGCTCGTCGTCGCGTTCAAGTTCCGCGACCTCGACGACGCGATCGCTCAGGTAAACGACTCGATGTTCGGGCTCCAGACCGGGGTCTTCACGAATGACCTCGCGGGTGCCTGGCGGTCGTTCAACGAGCTCGAGGTCGGCGGCGTCATCGTCAACGACGTCCCGACGTACCGGATCGACCACATGCCGTACGGCGGCGTCAAGGACTCCGGGATGGGGCGCGAGGGCCTGCGCTGGGCCATCGAGGACATGACGGAGATCCGGATCATGGTGCTGGCCCAGCCCGGATGACCGGCGCGACCGCCGCCGGCGCGGCCGTCCCCGGAGCGTCGCGGTGAGCACCGAGTTCCTGCTGACGACATTCATCGTCGTCGCGACGCCGGGCACCGGCGTCCTCTACACCCTGGCGGCCGGCCTCTCGCGCGGCGCCCGGGCCAGCGTCATCGCCGCGGTCGGCTGCACGCTCGGCATCGTTCCGCACATGGTCGCCGCGATCACCGGACTTGCCGCGCTCCTCCATACGAGCGCCCTCGCGTTCGAGATCCTGAAGTACCTGGGCGTTGCCTACCTCCTGTTCCTGGCGTGGAGCACGCTCAGGGACAAGGACGCGCTCAGCGTCGAGGAGGCGGCTCCGATCTCGCCGATGAAGGTCATCACCACGGGCATCCTCATCAACATCCTCAACCCGAAGCTGACGATCTTCTTCTTCGCGTTCCTGCCGCAGTTCGTGAGTGTCACGGAGACACAGGCGTCGCTGCGCATGCTGGAACTCAGCGCCGTTTTCATGCTCGTGACGTTCGCGGTCTTCGTCGTCTACGGGATCTTCGCGGCTGCGATCCGGAGCCACGTCATCTCGCGACCTCGCGTGTTGACCTGGATGCGCCGGATCTTCGCGGGCACGTTCGCCGTGCTCGCCGGCAGGCTCGCCCTCGCCGATCGGTGAGGGTCGGCGGTCGCCCGGCCGTCCCGCGGCCCGCGACTACGGTCATGCCCGGGCCTCGGCGTGCTCCATGCTTGCGCGGTGGACCTGACACTCACTGACGACCAGCTCGAGCTCCAGGGTCGAGCGCGCGCGTTCACCCGCGACGTCCTGCAGCCGCTCGAGGGCGAGTTCGAGAAGGCCGGGGGGCGGTTGGCCGAGGCCGCGAAGACCCGGATCCGCGAGGCGTCGGTCGCCGCCGGACTCGTCGGCGGGTCGTTTCCGCGCGACGTCGGCGGGCAGGGCTGGACGATGCTCGAGCAGGTGCTCGTGCATGAGCAGCTCGGCCAGTCGACCGGCGGCCTCTGGTCGTTCATCCCGGGCGCGTACAACGCCCTCATCCATTGCTCCCCGGAGCAGCGGTCACGCTATCTCGACCCGAGCCTGAGCGGCGAGCGCTTCGGCAGTTACGCCGTCACCGAGCCCGGTGCGGGGTCCGATGCCCGCGCCCTCGCGGCGACGGCGGTCGTGGACGCGGAAACCGGCGAGTACGTGCTCAACGGGGAGAAGTGGTTCGTGACGGGACCGCCGGACGAGACCGACTTCATGATCTTCCACTGCCTGGTCGTGGATGGATCGGAGCGCCTGCCGACGCTGTTCCTCGTGGACTACGACACGCCCGGCGTGACCATGACCCACGACCCCGACTACATGCACACCTTCGCCGACCGGCATCCGCAGTTCGTGCTGTCGGACGTCCGCGTGCCGGCGTCTGCCGTCCTTGGCGAGGTGGGACGCGCCGACGAGCTCACCAACGAGTGGTTCGTCGAGGAGCGGATCCATATCGGGGCGCGCTGCACCGGGGCGATGGAGCGGTTGCTCACCCTGGCGGTCGAATGGGCCGGCGAGCGGGTCCAGTTCGGCCAGCGTCTGCTCGAGTTCCAGGGCGTGTCGTTCCCGCTGGCGGATTCGGCCGCCGACGCGGCCGCGGCGCGGCTGCTCACCCGCGAGGCGGCGTGGCTGGCCGATACCGGGGCCGATCCAAAGGTGGTCCACGCGAAGGCATCCATCGCGAAGCTGTTCGCCTCGGAAGCGGCCTTTCGCTGCGCGGATCGGGTCGTCCAGGTGTTCGGCGGGCGTGGCTACATGCGCGAGAACCCGGCCGAGCGGTTCTTCCGCGAGCTCCGCGTGGACCGGATCTGGGAAGGGACGTCGGAGATCCAGCGGCTGATCATCGCGCGAGCGCTGGAGAAGCGTGGTGTGGATCGAGTGGTCGGGTGAGCGACGGGACTGGGCGATGCGCGGGGCGGTTGGGGCCCCCAGCGTTCCGATCGGCGGAGGAGTTGGCCCCCCGTCCGACCTTGGCGCCACCAGCGTTCCAACGGGCGAACGAAGCGGCCTTCAGGTGTCGGATGGCGCCACCAGCGTTCCGTTCGACCGCGGAGCGGCCCGAAACGGCGCGATCTCGCCCGTTCCGACGTCGGTTGGAACGCTCCTGGCTCCACCGGCCGGCGGGGACCTCGCGATGACCGACGTGACCGCCGCGGCCGGCACCATCGACCTGCGGCCCCTGTTCGCCCCCCGTTCGATCGCGGTGGTCGGGGCATCGCCGCGCAGCTGGATCGCCGAAACCGTCCGCGACAACCTGCGCTCGACCGGCAGCGCCACGCGCTGCCACTTCGTCAATCCGCGCTACGAGGAGCTGCACGGGCAACCCTGCTACCCGTCGCTCGACGCGCTCCCCGAACGCCCGGATGTCGCGCTCGTGGCGCTGAACCCGTTGCGGGCCGCGATGGTGACACGGGACGCCGCCGCGGCCGGCATCCCCGCCGTGATCATCCCCGGGGGCGGCGTGGTCGAGGGTGGCGAAGCAGCCGCCACGATGCAGCGAGAAGTCGCAGGGATCGCCCGGGAGCACGGGATCGCCCTGGTCGGCCCCAACTGCATGGGCGTCATGGATCTCACGGTCAATTCCTCGGCGTACATCGGCGATGTCTCCCCGTACCTGCCGCGCGGCGGCGTGGCCGGCATCGCCCAGTCCGGGTCGGTCACCGACGCCTTCATCCATTCGGGCTCGCGGGTCGGCTTTACCAGGATCATCAGCTGCGGGACCGAGGTCGTCCTCGACGTCTGCGATTACCTCGCGTATTGCCTGGACGACCCGGAGACGACGTCGGTCATCCTCTTCCTCGAGGGATTCAAGCGCCCGGAGCGCTTCCTCGCCCTCGCCGACCGGGCGCTCGAGCTGGGCAAGCCGATCATGGTGGTCAAGGTCGGCCGGAGCGACCAGGCGCAGGCATCGTCGGTGGCGCATTCCGGCTCGCTCGCCGGCGAGACGCGCGTCACCGATGCGGCGCTCGACGCCGCGGGCGTGATTCGCTGCGCCGACCTCGACGAGCTCCTGGAGACCGCCGAGCTCGTGGAAGGCCTCCGTCGGACCGGTCGATCGATCGGCCGTGGTCGGACGGGTGTCGTGACCGTGAGCACCGGGGAAGCATCGCTCGTGGCAGACCTCGCGCCACGGACCGGGATCGATCTGCCGCCGCTGCCCGAGGGCGCCCGCGCCCGCATCCTCGAGCACCTTCCGACGATGGGGTATGTCGGGAACCCGATGGACCCGTGGGGCGCGGCCGACCCGGCGACGGCCTATGGCGCCGCCTTCGAGTCGATGGCCGCATCCGACGCCTACGACGTCCTGGTGCTCGTCCACGATTTCCCGTACAAGTCGATGCCGGCGGAGGTCGCCACGGCGAACGACGTGACCGTGCAGCTCCTTGCCGCGACCCGCGAGCGGCCCCACATCCTGCCGGTGTACGTGTCCCTGACGTCCGGGGAACCGCCACCGGAGACGAAGGCCGTGCTCGATGAGCTCGGAGATGGCGCCCCGTTGCTGCGCGGCGCGCTCGAGGCGTTCACGGCGATCGCGGCCGTCGCGCGCTGGGAGCACGCACGGACCCGCCGGCTCGACCGGGGCCCCTGGCGGCAGGGTTGGCCGGCCCTCGCCGCGGATCGCACGGCATACGGGCTCGGTTCGGAAGGATCGTGGTCTGAGGCCGGGGTCGCGGCCGGGTCGACCGACTCGCTGCGCGCACTGCCGGAGGCCGAAAGCCTGGCGCTGCTGCGCGAGGCCGGCCTGGCCGTGACCGAGGCGACCTCCGCGCCGAACGCCGCGGCCGCCGCCGAAGCCGCCCGCGCGTTCGGAGGCCGTCCCGTCGTGCTCAAGATCGATGCGGTCGACCTCGCGCACAAGAGCGACCTCGGCCTGGTCAGGCTCGGGCTCGTCGGCGAGGACTCAGTGAAGGCCGCCGGCGACGACCTCCTGGCCGCGGCCCGCGCCCACGGCCTGGCCGTCCGCGGGCTCCTCGTCGAGCCGATGGCCGAGGCCGGCGTCGAGCTCATCGTCGGGCTCCGCCGCGACGCATCGTTCGGGCCGGCCGTCGTCGTCGGGTTCGGGGGCGTGCTCACCGAGCTCCTCGACGACGTGGCGATCCGTCTGGCCCCGGTCGACCACGACACGGCGCTCGGGATGCTCGCGGAGCTGCGCGGCGCCCGCCTGCTCGATGGGGTCCGTGGCAGCTCGCCGGTCGATCGCGGCGCGGTGGCCGATCTCATCGTCGCGCTCTCCCGGCTCGGCGACGCTCGGCCGGACATCGCGGAGGTCGACCTGAACCCCGTGATCGCGTCGGCCCGTGGCGCCCTGGCGGTCGATGCGCTGGTCGTGCTGACCACGCCGCAGGGGCTCGCGGTACCCGAGGTCGAGACCCATGCCTGACGAGCCCGTGCTGCTGACCACCCGCACGCCCTGGGGCGTCCGGCTCACGCTGAACCGCCCGGCGAAACTCAATGCCCTGAACGGGGAGCTCGTGGCGGCACTCGTGGCGGCCCTCGACGAGGCGGAAGCCGACGACGCCGTCCGGGTTGTCGTCCTCGAGGGGGCCGGCCGGGCCTTCTCGTCCGGCTACGACCTGACCGAGGAAGCCGAGGGCGCGATCGGCGGGCCCGTCGAGTGGCGGGAGCTGCTGGCGGCCGATGTCGCGGCCACGCTCCGGTTCCTCGACTCGCCCAAACCCGTGATCGCGCAGGTCCACGGCTATGCGCTGGCCGGCGGCCTCGAGCTAGCCATGGCCTGCGACCTGGTCGTCGCGGCCGAAGGCACGAAGCTCGGCGAGCCGGAGATCCGCTACGGATCGGCGCCGGTCACATTGCTGATGCCCTTCCTGATCGGCCAGAAGCGGACCCGGGAGCTGTTGCTGACCGGCGACCTCATCGACGCCGCGGAAGCGGAGCGCATCGGGCTGATCAACCGCGTCGTGCCCGCGGAGGCGCTCGCCGCGGAGGTGGACCGCCTGGCCGACCGCCTCGCGCGGACGCCCCCGGAGGTCATGGGCCCGACGAAGCGGATGCTCAATCGGGCCATGGACGCTGCCGGGTTCCGCCTGGCCGTGGAGGCGGGCCTCGACCTGGGCGCGATCATCAACGCCGCCGACACACCAGAGCAGCGCGAATGGGACGCGATCGTTCGCCGCGACGGCCTCAAGGCCGCCCTCGCCTGGCGGGATCGCCGATACGACGAACGGCTCGCAGGCGGCGGCCGCGGGAGCGACGCCGCTTCAGAAGATGAAGGCGTTTCTGGCTGAATCGCTGGTGCGCGGCGACGCGTGACGCACCGTCCGTGGGGGGTCGGACGGCGCGTCACGCAGCCACCGTCAGCCCGGTCGCACCACGTAGTAGGCATCGACCGCGACCGTCGGACGCCCGGATGTCCCGAGGCCCCTGATGACGATCGTGTGCGTGCCCTGTGACACGGTCGTGGCGAAGACGATGCGTCTGGCCCTGAACGTGGAGGCCCTCAGATCTACCGTCTTGACGTACTTGCCGTCGATGTAGACGTTGGCCTTGCCGCGCGTCGGCCCGACGGGACCGACCCATGCGATGCTGGAACCGTTGAACGTGAGCCTGGACGTGGCGCCATTCGACTTGGTCCAATGGGCCCTTCGACCGAGGTAGCTCGAGTGAGCGGCCAGAGACCATGACCCGGCCCAGCGGACGGCCGACGAGGCATCGGAGACGCCGCTGCCCTGCTTGGGCCCGACGGTCTTCCAGGCGCCGTACCGTCCCGCCGTGTCGACGGCTCGGACGCGGAACGTGTACTCATGGCCCGAACTCAGGGTCGCCCGATAGAGCCTGGCCTTGGCCGAGCTGAGCGTCCTGGACGAGAAACCTCCGTTGTCGACCTTGACCTGCAGCTGGTACCGACTGAGCGGGTCATCGCTGCTTGCAAGGCTCCAGATGACGACCGCCGGCACGCCGGAGGTCGGCACGCCGGACGACGTGGACAGTCGGACCGCGGGGGTCGTGACGACCGGTAGGCTGCCCGGCGCGGGGGTCGGCTTTGGTGTCGGTGTCGGTGTCGGTGGCGGGGCCGAGCCGCCACCAGCGCCCCACAGCCAATCGGTGAATCCGATCGCCCGGCCCATGTTCGACTCGACGGTCGGGATCTTCGTGCCGTACCGCTTGTTGAGCAGCCACGGCATCTGCCGGGCGGCGTTGGTCTCGTTCCAGCCCTTGCCACCGGACGCCTTCGAGCGGGTCACGACGCCGGCTGCTCGCTTCATCGCTTTGGCCGACCAGTCCCAGGCTGCCGTGTAGCCCGCCCGGTACAGCAGCTCCACCTGGAGGCCCACGCCCTGGATGGACTCGAGCTGGTAGCTGACACCGTCGTCGCCGGGCGGCCAGCGGAGCGAGCCCCCACGGCTGATGTCGGTGACGATCGCACCATCGACGTTGATGCCGCTCTTGGTGCATGCCTTGTTCTCGGGCGTGTACGTCGCGGCCGACAGGCAGCTCCAGGAGAGACCGGCGCTGCTGAGCTGCATCGTGAAGCCCTTGTAGGCGGCTCGGTCGCCGAGGAACCCCCGGGTCACGAGCGCCGCCCGACTCAGATCGGTGTTGTCGCCAAGGTACCGACTGGCGGCGATCCGTGAGGCGCCGGCAAAGGCGCCCCAGTTGTTCGCCGAGATCGCATGCGTCCGACTCAGCGTGTACCACGTGGAGTGGCCGCCGATGTTGCGCGTGCGGATCGCCGATAGCCACGAGCGGAACGTGGAGTCGTTCGCACCCGAGAGATCCGCGAAATCGGCTGCCAGGACGTAGGCCATGAGCTGCCGTCCGAGGGCCAGGACCGCGTTCGAGCAGCCGACGGTCTGGGTCTTGATGGCAGCCATCACGCCTGCCCGGGCCTTGGTTCCGTACGACGCGCTTCCTGTCCGCGCGAACACGAGGGCGGACGCAAGGGTCCGCAGGTGATGATCCTCGTCCTGATCACACAGGTTGGGGGTGCCGAGGGATGCGCTCGCGACGGCTTTCAGGTTGGACCAGGCGTTGCCACTCGTGGGTCGGGTCAGCAGCTCCGAGCGCGGCATGAGGAGGTAGTTGGTCGCGGCATTCGTCGGGGCTGAGGGGGCGCTGACGGCGAGGAGGAGGGCGCCCAGCAGGACTGCTATGACGGCCCGGGGGGCGAAGGTTGGTCGGCCAGGCGCCCACTGGACGCCGATTCGGGTCTCTCGCATGATGCTCCTTCCTACCTGGACGCCGAGCGTGGACGTTCGGCGAACGATGGTGGACCGGCCGGGGACTCAGGCCGGGTGACGGTGGGATCGGGCGGCCGCGGTGAGCACGGTCGGGGACCTTCCCCGGAGCCCTCTGTGTTCCGAGCGTGCGCGCCGGGGGGGCGGTCACGCAATAGCCCGTTAGGGCAACTTTACCAACCCTAGGCAACCCGCTCTCGTTCGGCGACCGATGACCGCGCCCCGAAACCGGTCACGCCGGACGCGGGTAGGATGCCTCGCATGCAGCGCTCGCTCCCGTGCGTCGCCCTGGTGACATTGGCGATGGTCCTTGGCGCGTGCCGGGACGACACGCCGAGTCGTCAACCCACCGTTCCTCCGGCCTCGACCTCCTCCCAGCCGATCGCGAGCCCATCGGCCGGCATCCCTTCGGCCGGACCGAGCCCGTCCTCGGCGACTGTCCCCCGCACGGCACTCTGGGCCAGGCTTGAGCTCGCCTCCGATCGTCCGCCGGCCCGAGAGGGTCACACCTGGACGGTCGATCCCTCGGGCGCGGTCGCCTACCTGTTCGCGGGTCGCGGGGACGACGGGTTCCTGGGCGATCTGTGGGCGTTCGACATGACCGCGGACGCCTGGGAACGGCTGGCACCCGTCGGGCCATCCCCTCCGCCTCGCGCCGGCCATGTGGCCGCATGGGTCGATGGCATCGGACTGGTGGCGTTCGGCGGACGCGACGCCGCCGGCGTGTCGTCCGAGCTCTGGGCGTATGAGCCGGGCGCGAATGCGTGGCGGCTCATGGTGCCCGGCGACGTCGGTCCAGCGGCTCGTGCCGACGCGTGTGGCGCCGTCGACCTCGACGGGCGTCTGTGGGTGAGTCACGGCGAGGGCGCCGGCGGCGCCTTTCTCGACGACGTGTGGGTCTTCGACCCCGCGGCCTCCACCTGGTCGGATGCGGATCCCGGCAAGCCGGGACCGGAGGCGAGAGCGGGCTGCGCAGCCTGGTGGTCGGGCGCCGACGGGCTCATGATCTACGGTGGGCGATCATCGACCGAGGCAGGGTACGACGACGCCTGGTCGCTTGGATCTGGGTCGGCTGCGGGGTGGGAGGCTGGCCCGAGGTTCCCGGCTCCGGGCCGCGCCGCTGCCGCGGTCGGAGCATCCAGTTCCGCGGCATATCTGTTTGGCGGTGCCGGTCAGGGCGACGCGTTGCTTGGGGACCTGCTCGGCTACGACCTGTCGGATCGCACGACGGAGCGCTTCGCACCAGCGTCCGAGGCTCCCGACCCGCGGGCGGGCGCCTCCATGGTCGACGATCCGGGTGGCGAGCGGCTGCTCCTGTTCGGCGGTCGGGTGGCCGCGGGCCCCGTGGACGAGGCGTGGTCGGTCAGCCCGCCCTGACGCGCGCAGGACCGTTTGCGACCCGGGATCCTTCGTCCTGGATCGGTGGCTCGCGGCTTTCCCTGAGAGCGGACGGTTCGGCGCCCGTCAGTGGGCCCTTCACGCCGAGGTAGGCCGCGGAGCCGGCCAACGCCAGGATGATCCACATGTATCGTTCATAGGCGAGGTGGAGGAACATCCCCGTGGTCAGGTAGGTGATGAGTGACACGATGAATGCCGTCGCCATCTGGGCATACTCCGGCGCTCGATCTCGCCACCGCCGGCGAGCTCGCTCGAGGCTGATCAGCGTCGCGCCGAACACGCCGCTGAACGCCAGGAAGCCGAGCAGCCCCGTTTCCGCCGCCATGCCCGCGAACAGATTGTGCGCCTGCCGCGCCTCGTTCTCACTCGCGATGCCGACCTCGTCCGCGTACCGGCCGTAATACACCGGAAAGAGGCCACGGCCGACGCCGAATACGGGGTTGTCCGCGAAGACGAGCAGGGCTGCGATCGTCTCGTTCGCGCGCTTGCGGATCGAGCTGTCTTCAGCCTGACTCGCCCCGCGCGTGCCAGTCGCACCGCCGATCGCCTCCAGCGTCGTCAGCCGATCGAGGTACGACGGTTGCACGGTGAACAGGACGGCGATCCCCAGCGCCACGGCGATCAGCTGCTTGGGCTTGATATAGCGGAATACCGTCATCAGCAGGATGGCGACCGCGAGACCCAGCGCTGCGCCTCGGGAATAGGTGAGAACCGCGCCGAAAGCGGTGACGAGGGTTGCTATGGCCGCGATCCAGCGAAGGATCGGGCGACGCTCACCCCAGATGCGAAACAGGCCCAGCGGGAGGAGCACGACCATGATCTGCGCGTAGCGGTTCTTCTCCCCGATCGGACCAGCCAACCGGGGTTGCCCACCCTCGTCGAACGTTCCGGTGTCGATCGTCGCGTCGCTGACCTGGGCGAAACCGCCGTAGTCGAAGTCGAACGATCCGGTCACCTGCTGATGGATCGAGAGTGCCCCAAGGACGAAGCCGACGGCGAGCAGGACCCAGACGACCATCCGCAGATCCGCGAGGGACCGGATGGAGTTGGTCACCGCGACATAGACGAGGAGGCCTTCCACGATGAACGTGACCAGCATGTCCAGGGCAAGGTCGGGGTCGGCGGCCATGCCAATGACCGTTCCAAGGATCACGACCACGAAGTAGCCAAGCATGAACGGCAGGCCTGCCGCGATGACGATCGGCTGGCGGCGGACGATGACGTGGTACGCGAACGGCACGATCAACAGGGCCGGGAAGGCGGCACCGGCGAAATAGGGGACGTCGTACCGTTGGACCGCGATCGCGGCTGCGTTGCTGTACAGGATCGCCACGACGATCAGCGTCGCGCGATCCGGCCGAAGGGCGACGCCGACGACGGCGACGATCGCGAGCAGGACTCCGACGGTCTGCAGGCCGCGTTCGGCGCTGACGACCCCGATGGTGACCGCCGCGGCACACACGAGCAGGCTCGCGGCGAGCGGGCCGATGACGAACGGCGCGCTTGGCGACGCGCGCAGCCGGCTTGTGAGGGCGGTCATGCGATGGCCTCGTTGGGCGTGGCGTCGCGCTCACCGGCATCGTCCGCCGTGGGATGGGACCGGTCGGTCGGCGCCGGTCCGAGGGTGCGGCGTGGCTCCCAGCGATCGATCCGCTCCCCGCGTGCCAGATTGACCATCGCCCGAACGGCCGCCACGTTGACCATCACGAAGTAGGCTGGGATCGCCAGCGGTGCCTTGCGTCCGACGGGCTTTCCGGCGAGGAGGATCCCGCTTGCCGCGAGCCCGTAACAAACGGCCTGTCCGACGGTGGCGAGGCGGTAGATCGGCCCCCGGCGCCAGGCCAGCGGGCTCACGACGGCGAGCGCGGCCATGGGCAGAACGGCAGTCCGCAGCATGACCTTGTGCCACAGGAGCTGGAACGCGTACCAGCCGGTGCGTCGTGGGTCGAACAGCCGACGCATCAGGATGAGACACCGGAAGGACCGGGTCATGATCCGGACCTTGCGACGGAATTCCAGCGCGCCCGACGGGGCGACCGGCTCGAATGCCAAGGCATCCTCAGCGAAGACCAGGCGCTGGCCCCCACCGATCACCCGCATCGTGTTCAGCATGTCGTCGCTCACGCCGTCGGGGATGGTGTCGAAGTGGTGTCGCCGTATGGCGTAGATCGCGCCTGTCGCGCTCGTCACGTTTCCGGCGGCCGACTGCGACCGCTTGAGGAGCCGGTCGAAGTCCCAGTATCCGCGCTCTCCGACGGCTGTGGCGTCCGCTTCCCCTTCCGGGAGGTAGACCTGGTTGCCCGCCACCCCGCCTACCGTCGCGTCGGCGAACGGTCGGACGAGCGCACGGATCGCATCGGGAGCGTATCGGCTGTTCGCATCGGAGAAGACGAGGATCTCGCCATGCGCCGCCTGGACCGCGGCTTCCAGGGCAGCACCTTTGCCGACCCGGCCCGGCGCGACCAGACGCACGTCGCGGTCGCGATACGCCGCAACGATCTCGTCGGTGCCGTCGGTCGAGCCGTCCGAGACGATGACGAACTCACGCTGATCCGCGGGGTAATCGAGCGCGAGAAGGTTCTCGATGCGATCGCCGATCACGTCGGCCTCGTTGTAGGCCGCGATGATGACGCTCACCGACGGCGTGATGTCCGCGCGGGCATAGGCGCGCGGCCGGAGGCGGGCGCGGAGCACGGTCAGCACCGGCATGCCCGCGTACGTGATCCCGAGAATGGCCGTCGCGAGCCAGAAGATCGATGCCCTGATCATGGTCGCTCACCCGAGACCGACGGTGTCGCGACATCGCTGGACCGTCGGTCGTACGGACGGCGATCGGCATCGGTCACGACGCCCGGGACTGCGTCGATAAGGTGCAGGATCGCCCGGGCATTCTCATCGAGGTCGAAGGCGGACAGGATGCGCTGACGGGCGGCGGCGCCCATGCGAACGCGAAGGAGCGGATCGTCCATCAGGCGCCGGATCGCCGCCGCGAGTGCGGTGGCGTTTCCAGGGTCGACGAGCAGGCCCGAGACCTCGTCCTCCACGAGCTCGGGGATGCCGGACAAGCGACTGGCGACCACCGGGAGCCCGCAGCTCATGGCCTCCATGAGGACGACCGGGATGCCCTCGCGCTTGCCGTTTCGGGCGACGACGCTCGGCGCGACGAGAAGGTCGGCTCCCCCGAGGGCAGCGACCACTTCGGAGCGGGTCCGACGGCCATCGAGGGTCACGACGTCACCGAGACCGGCGTCATCGATCCGGGCCTGCAGCCGCGCTTCATCCTCGCCCTCCCCGATGAACCGGCAGCGGAGGTCCAGCCCCGCCTCCACGAGCAGGCGACAGGCGTCGATGAGAACGGATTGGCCCTTCACTTCATGGAGCGTCCCGATCGCCAGGATCGTGAATGGTCGCGCGGTAGCGTCGCGATCGGCAAGCGGTCGAAGGAGCGCCGTGTCGACTCCGCAATGGACGACATGGACGCGCTCGCGCGCCCATTCACCGCACTCCGCCACGATCTCTTCGAGGTTGTCCCTCGAGATGGCGATGACGAACGCGGCCTCGCGGACCTTGCGATCCAGCATGTGGCGATCCACGTGGAGGTCCGACCCATGGGCGACGAAACTGAACGGGATGCCGGTCAGGCGGTGGATGATGAAACCTGCGGCGGCAGGATGATTCGAGAAATGGCAATGGACGTGCCGCACGCCGAGCAATTCCATCTCGTGCGCCATATGGACGACCTTGGGGAAGATCGCCAAACCCCCGAAGAAGTAGTTCGCACTGCCGAGCGTGCCGCGCATCAGCGCCGCCAGCGCGCCGAGGTACGCCCGCGGCCGTCGGCGCAGGGCGCGGAGCTGGCTGGCGATGATCGCTCGTGAGAGGAACGGCTGGTATCGCGCACGCTCGACGAGATCGAGCGCCTCGGGATGGCTCACGGCCTCGCGATGCCGCAGCAACGGGAATAGCTCGACGCGCTGCGCCTGCCTCTCGACGGCCAGCAGCTCGAAGAGGATGAACGTCTCCGTCAACTTCGGGAACCGCGACATCACGTACGCGATGGGCGCCCGTTGCTGAGCCGGATCGCCCGCCGAGGCGATCGACAGGGGGCCGCTCAACGCAGCGCGCCCGATGGCGTCGCACCAGGCGACCGCCCCTCGATCGCTGACGAGCCGAAACCATCGGGATGGCTGGTGTGCCAGCGCCAGGCACTCGCGACGATCGCGTCGAGGTCGTAGCGAGGTTCCCAACCCAGGATGCTCCGGGCCAGCCGTCCGTCCGCCCAGATGGCGCTCGGGTCACCAGCGCGGCGTGGCTGCTCGCGGGTCTCGATCGGTCGACCGGTGACGGTCCGCGCCGCGGCCACGACGTCGAGCACAGAGGCGCCCTGACCGGTCCCGAGATTCAGGGTAGCGCTCCGCCCCCCATCCATCAGGTGCTCGAGCGCCAGGGCGTGGGCGTCCGCCAGGTCCAGGACATGGACATAGTCGCGGATGGCCGTACCGTCAGGCGTGGGGTAGTCAGTACCGAACACTTCGACGACCGGCTTGCGGCCAGCCGCGACCGTCATGACGACTGGAACAAGATTCTCCGCGCTCCGCCAGTCCTCCCCGTTCGAGCCGTCGAGGGCGGCACCCGCCGCGTTGAAGTACCGCAGGGTCGATGTGCGGAGGCCGTGCGCCCCCTCGAACCAGCCGGCCATGCGCTCCATCAGGAACTTGCTTTCACCGTATGGATTCTCCGGGCGGATCGGACTCGACTCGGCGACCGGCAGGTCGTCGGGCGTGCCGTACACAGCGCACGTACTCGAAAGCACCAGTCGGCCTACGCCTTCCTCGGCCATCGCTCGGAGCAGCGACAGGCTGCCCGTGACGTTCACGTCGAAGTACCGGCCGGGATCCGCCACGGACTCGGCGACCGATTTGCTGGCGGCGAAGTGGATCACGGCCTCCGATCGCTCCGCGCGCAGGATCCCCCTGATCAGCGAGGTGTCGCGGACGTCCCCGACATGGAGGGGCACGCCGGCGACTGCCGCGGGATGTCCATGCTCGAGGGAATCGAGCACCGACACGGTGTGGCCGTCGGCGACGAGCCGGCTGACCGTGTGCGAGCCGATATACCCCGCCCCGCCCGTGACCAGGACACGCATCGCCGGGTCAGTCCTGCCTCTCCGTGGATCGCGCACGCGCCCGCCTGCGTCGAACCGGCCGGATCGGCTGAGCCTGCATCGTGGTTGCAGGCTGGGCCTGCATCGTGGGCGAATCCACGCCGACCTTGGGTGGGGCCGGTCGAACATCGGGCTGGACCGCGGCCTGGGCGTCCTGGCGGAAGCGTCCTCGCGAGCGCGCGTCGAGCACGACGCCGAGGACGGTCGCACCTACGAGCGTCAGGCTTTCGACCGCATGCGCAAGCGCATCGCGCTTGGTCTGGTCGCGTCGCACGACCACGACCGCCGCATCGGTGGCGCGTGCGTACACGAGCGCCTCCGCCGAGCCCAGCGTGGGAGGACCGGCCACGACGACGAGGTCGTGATCGGCCAGCAGCAGGTCGAGGATGCTCCGGACCGTGCCGTCGTCGAGTCGATCGAGACGCCCATGGCCCACGGGCACGACGTGCAGCTCCGGCCCGTGCGCGACGATGACATCCGGCAGGGCGACCTGACCTTGGATGACCTCGGCCAGACCCGGTCGATCACGCAGGCCGAGCAAGGCGGAGGCCTCGCCGTCGACGTCATCGCCATCGACCAGCACGGTCCGCCGACCACTCGTGGCGAGCGCCGTCGCAAGGTTGCCCGCGGTCTCGCCAGCACCGTCGCCGGATTGGGCGCCGACGACCAGGAGGCTGGAGACCGGGTGCTTGCCGTCGGCGAACACGATCTTGGTGGCGACGATCCGGTACGAGGAGGCCATCCGCGACACGGGCATCCGTTCGACCACAAGCCCGCGTTGGGCGTTCGACGACCGGCTTCCTTCCACCTGGCCGAGGAATGGGACGGGTACGAGCCGATTGACGTCATCACGCGACCGCACGGTGGCTCCGACGTACTCGATGAGGACCACCACCACGAGCGCGCCGAGCAGTCCCGCCAGAGCCGTCAGCATCGCGATCAGCGACACCTGTGGTGCGATGGGGGTCGTCGGCGGCTCAGCGAATTCGAGGATCTGGAGCTCACCCTCGGGTCGACCGGTCCCCTGTCTGACCAATTCGGTCAGCAACCCGGCAAGCGTGTTGGCGATCTCCGCGGCCCGCGCCGGATCCGCGTCTTGCACGCGGATGCTCAGTGTCCGGTTCGTGTCGTTGGCGATCACGCGCGTGGCCGCATCGAGCTCGGCGGACGTGGCCTCCAGCCCGAGCCGCGTGATGGCTTCGTCCAGGCGGGGCCGGACCGTGACCAGCTCGGCGTACGTCAGCGCCAACTGCCCCGAGGCACGAAGGGTGTTCAGGTCCCCTTCGTACGGCCCGACCAGGAGCTGTGCGCGAGCCTCATAGGTCGGCGGGATCTGTGTCGCCACGAGGTAGCCCGCGAGTCCGGCGACCCAGGTGGCCACGAGCAAGGTCCACCACCAACGGCGAGCGGTGGCAAGGTAGCCAGAAAGTTCCAAGGGTCAACTCCAGCAGTCGGTCCGATCCCGTCGGGCATCCGGCCGGCAGGGGGATAGAGGATAGGGGCGCCGTCCCGACCTGCATAGTGCGACCGGTTCCCGGACGCAACAGAAGGACAAGGACCGGACGATCATCGGACCGGTGATCGCCGTGTGCGCGAGTCGATGGTGGACGCCCAGAGCAGCTGAGCCCTGAGCAGGGGAGTCCGCGCCCGCTTACCCACGTTGATCCGTCGCAATCGGAGCGGATCAGCGTGCCGCAGATCGTTGCCGCCTCGCTCGGTCGTGAACGCGAGGGTCATCCCGGCGCGACGGGCCGCCTCGACGGCATCGCCGCTGTGGGCGCCGCTCGGATATGCGAGCACCGCGGGCGTCGGACCGACCTCTCGCTCCAGGTCCTGATGGGCGGCGAAGATCTCGTCCACGGCCCGATCGAGTGGCAGCCGATCCAGCAGGGGGTGGGTCCGCGTGTGCGGCACCAAGGTCACGCCTTCCAGCGACAGGCGCCGCAACTCGTCCCAGCCCAGCACGTCGCCCGCGGGTTCCGCGGGTGCGCCCCCGAGAACGGAGATCAGCTGCTCGACCACCCCCATCGCCTCGTCATGAGGACGTGACTTGATGAACGTCCGCAGCGAGCCAAGGGCAGCGGCGCGTTCCTCCGTCGTGCGTAGGGGCCGAGGTCCGATGGGGGCGTCGGGCAAGGTCTCCGACGAGGTTGATCGGACCGCCGCCCAAAGGCGGTCCCACCAGAAGCCCGGCCGGGTCCCATCCGCATACGCCGTCGGCACGAACAGGGTGGCCGGGATGCCGGCCGCACGCAGGATGGGCCAGGCGTGGTGAGCGAAGTCGAGGTACGCATCGTCGAACGTGACGAGCACCGCCCGATGGGGCAACTGCCGCGGACGCGGCAGGGCATCCAGCACTTCCCCGAGCGACACGGGATGGGCGAACCGAGACAGGCCATCGACCTGCTCTGCGAAGTCGCTCGGCGAGGCGCTGATGAGCGAGGGCAGCAGGTCCGGTCGAGCATCCGCGAAGTCGACTCGGTGATAGGTCAGCACAGCGAGCGTGCCGCGTCGCCAGGGCGCGAGCCGTTCGAGGGCCGCGATCAGGTTGTCGGCAACCGGGCCACGAACGGCTGCCGAAGCCGCTCGCGTCGCGATCCCACGGACCCGGTCAGCCATGCCGACCTCGTACCGCCTCAGTCGCGATGCTGGCGAGTTGCGCGAGCCCCGGTGCCGGGTCATCCCGGGCGAGCAGATCGTCACCGATCCGCGGATCGAGCAGGCTGCCCACAGCCCTCAGCGCGGCTCGTCGAGGTGGGAACGGCAGCTCCGGGTATCGTCGTCGGCCCAAGGCCACGCTGCCGATCCAACTGAGGTCGAGCCGAAGGTTCCGGGCGCGGATGCCGATGGCGTAATCGGACGCCACGGGCGTGCCGGGAGGCGGGGGCCCATCAAGCAGCAGATCGGCGAGTCGCGCCGGGAAGTCCATGCCGGCGCGCACGGCAAGCGGCAGTGAGCCCCAAACGCGGCCGTTGATCTCCATGAGCTCGGGCCCGGTCGGGGTCAGCCGGAATTCGACCATCGCCAGCCCGGTCCAGGCCAGATCACGGAGCAGTCGGCTCGCGTAGTCGTACAGCAGGGGATCGAGGGGGACACTCTCCCGGAATGCGCTCGCCCCCCCGGTCACCGGCACCTCCCGCAGCCGGCGATGCTGGAACGCGGCCAGCGGTCGGCCCTCGTGCGCGAGCAACTCGATGCCGTGGCCTTCCCCCGGCTGCCAGCGCTGCAGCAGGATCCCCGTCCGACCCTCGAGCTCCGCCACCAGCGAACGGAGCCGGGGCTCGTCGCTCGCGTACGCGACGCTGAAGGCGTCGATCGTCCCGTCGGCGCGGGGTTCGCGCGACACCCGCGGTTTGACGACGACCGGCCAGCCGAGTCCCGTCGCGACCTGGGCCGCGTGATCGGCGTTCGTCACCTCGCAGGTCGTTGGGATCGGCACGCCGAGGCGCGCCGCCATATCGAGCGTACGTCGCTTGTCATGCGCGACCGCGAGGGCGTTCGGGTGCGGCAGGGCGAGCCGGGTGGATCCCTCGAACTGATCGCGGGCAGCCGCCAGCGGCAACCCGATCTCATCGGTGATGGGAATCAGGAGGTCTACCGCCGACCGCCGCGCGGCGAGTGCGAGCGCCTCCACCGCTGCCTCCGCCCGCTCGGCCGGATCCGGATACACAAGCCGGTCGCTGGTCCACCGGGACCGGAAGCCCGGGCTGCGTCGATCGGTGTCCGCCGCGGTCACCCGCCAGCCGCGTCGGCCCAACGAGCGGATGAACGCGACCGCGCTGCCACGTGACGCGTCGGTCACGAGGACATGCCGGCGTCGGCCAGGATCTGGATGCATCAACGCCCGGGTCCTGCGACGCGGCGGATATGTCCCGCGACGGCGTCCACGACCTCGTCGAGCGGTCGCGTGGCATCGACCTCCACGAACCGTGGCACAACGGCCGCGATGGCGCGGTACTCGCCGCGGCGACGCTCGAGCGCCTCCAGCGACCCCTCCCCCTTGCGCGCGAGCAGGACCTCGGCGGGCGCGTCCAGGTACACGACGAGATGGGGTTTCGGGTAGAGCTTGTCCAGCAGCAGCCCATGGAGCCGCTGGCTGACCGATCGGGCATGCTCGCCGGACACGTCGTACGCGTGGTAGTCGATGAAGAAATGGCGGTCGAAGATCACGACGACGCCTCGCCGCTGCCACTTCCAGGCCAACAGCTGGCGGTACCACTCCTCGGCACTTCGATTGGCCAGCCGCAGGCCGGTTCGAGCGTGTGCAGCGAGGCGCCGGATCCGCGATCGCGGCCGGCGGGGACGCGGGTCATGGGACGGAGGCCCGGCCGTGTCCGGCGGCGCGCCGAGAGCGCGCTTCAATCGCCGGGCCACGCGGGTCGTGGGGAGGATCGCGTTACTGGAGTCGGCGCTGACCCCCATGTACAGGTAACGGACGGGAATGCCCAGCGCGCCTTCGAGTCGCCGGGCGACCGTGGTCTTGCCGGCGCCGTCCGGTCCGACCAGGGCGACGGTCGTCACGCTCGAGACTCCAGGACGGTCGAACGCGCGGCATCCTCGAGGATCGCTTCGAGGCGGGTGGCGTTCCGGCCCCAGTCGAAGTGTTGCGCGACATAGGCTCTCAGCCGCGGATCGGCCGGGGTGCCATCGGCGGCGTGGCGAAGGCGGGCGATGATGGCCTCCGCCATGCGCTGGGTTGTCGCCACGTCGACTGGCGGTTCCTCGCCCTCCTGGGTCCGCAGGCCCGCCGCGGCCAGCGGCGACGAGACGACCGGCAGCTCCATCGCAAGCGCCTCGAGCAACTTGTTCTGGATGCCGGCGCCATGGCGGATCGGGGCCGCGAACACGGCCGCGCGCTCGAGGTACGGGCGGATGTCATCCACGTATCCGGTCACCTCGACCCCGCGACGAGCGGCGAGTGCGCGGACACGATCCGTCGGGTCGCGGCCCACGATCGACACCTTCGCCGAGGGGACAGCCCGCTGCACCTCGGGCAGCACGGTCTCCACCAGCTGTTCGGCCGCGTCGGCGTTTGGCGGGTAGTCCATGGCGCCGGTGAAGACGATCTCGTCGCGACCGAGCCGAGGGGTGGTCCGGCGCCAGAACGTCAGGTCCACGCCATTCGGGACGACCGACGCGGGGGCCATCGAGCGAGTGGAAGGTGCGCCTCCAGACCCGGATCCGTCTCGGCGCGAGCCGACGACCCCCGCCACGTCGCGCGCTGACGCGAACAAGGCGTGCTGCGCACGGCGCATGAGTTTGCGCTCCACCCGGCGGACATCGAGGTACTCCAGCAGGAGCGACGGCAGGGCGGGCAGCGTGGCATCGCGCATCTGCCCCAGGATCCGACTCGACGTCGCGTCGCAGAGGTCGGCGACAAGTGGGATCGGTGGCAGCGCGGACAACACGGGCATCGTGCGCCTGCCGCTCAACAGCAGGACGTCGAATGGACGCTCGGACGCCAGGTGCGATGCACTGACGCCGAGCCGCGCTGCCGCCTCGTCGCCCCCAGCGACCAGCATCCGGGCTCGGTCTGCGATCTTCGTCCGGAGCGATCGCCGGCCACGGGTGGCCCGTTCGGTGATGAGGTCCTCCAGGTACGGATCGAGGGCGGCGACATCCTCCGCACTGTGGTTTGGTCCGATCAGCGAGAGGAGCGTGATCCGGTGGTGCTCGCTCAGGGCGCGGATGAAGTGATAGTGACGGAGGTAGCCGCTCGTCAGGGGCCACGGCAGGTCGGCCGTCACGTACAGGATGCGCATCAGCTGGCCTCCGCCATCGCCAACGACGCTTGCCACAGCGTCACGGCCCGATTGGTCATCAGCCACCGGATCGCCGTTGGGTCTGAGGCGGACAGTCCCAACGCCGTCACCAGCCACGCAACGGATCGCGTCCAGGCGGCGACCATGAGGGGCGGCACAAGCCGGGGGTCGATATCCAGGCGGCTGGCCGCGCCGGCCAACGCTGGCGCGGCCCATCCGTGCGGGTCCTGGACGGCGTCCGCGAATGCCGATGCCTGGGCTGGTGCTTCGGTCGCACCGCGCTCCGCCGCGGCGACATACGCCAATGCGATGGTGAGGTCGTGCAGCGGCAAGCCGTCCGGCTCTCCCCGTTCCCAGTCAACGGCGCCCAGTCGCCCGTCCTCGAGGAGGATGAGGTTCGGGTGGGCGGGGTCTCCATGCTCGAACACGACTGGCAACTCGGCTGCATCGAGGCCCGCGAGCACGGCCGCAGCCCGGTCGGCCAGCGACCGCAGGTCCCCGCCAGGGCCCTCGGCGATGGCTCGGATGGTCGTGATGGCGCTGGCCAGGCGTTCGCGGACCGGCATGGCACGGCTGGCCGCCGGGCCGATGGGCATCTCCTCGAGTAGCCCCTCGATGTGAACCGTGGCTCCGCGCGGATCGGCCCGGACCATGCGGGGGGAAAGCGGGCGACCGATGAGCGCGGACTCGCCGACCGACGGCCACCCATCGTCGAACCCGGTCGGGCCGGTCGGGCCGGTCGGGGCCGGCCAGCGCCCCTTGGTCGGTGCGACCGCAGCTAGCCGAGCCAGGATCGCTCCTTCCCGCGCTGGACCTTGGTCGTCGGGCAGGCGGGCGACCTTTACGACCTCGGTGACGTGACCGGTCGCGCCGTTGATGTGGAGCGCGACGACATGGGCCGATGCGCGAAAGCGAGGTGTCAGCAAGAGCAATCCCGATTCGCTCGCCTCCCGTGCCGGCCCGGATAATGGCCGTGGACGAAGGGCCACGTCTGCGGGCCGCTGCGCGATCACGGTGAGTGAGGGGGCAAGCGTCTCAAGGACCCGCCGCCCAGGCCCACTGGCGGCGAGGCCACCGGCGAACTGGAGCGGACCGGACGGGAAGCGTCTCGTCATCAGCGCTCGGATGGCGACCTGGTCGTCGGTGGCGACCCAGGCGGTCGCGCCCGCCCGTTGGGGCCAGGCCCACCAGATGCGCGTGGCCCAGCCATCGTCGATGAGGGTGCGGGTGATCCGCGCAGCGGCGGCCCGGATCGATGGACGGTCCGGCCCGCGAACCAAGGAGCGGTCGATCTCCACCACCAGGCGGTCGTGCGGGCCCGCGGCGGTCGACGCGGCCGCCAGCTCGGCTGGGTCGAATGGCCCGGAAACGACGACCGTCTCCGCGTGGACCGCATGGTCGCCGATGCGATGGACGCCGCCCCATCGCCCCCGCTCGTCGAGGATCGCCCGGTCCAGGGCGGCTTTGAGCTCATCATCTGGTCGCCCGCCAAGGTTGAAACGGTGGAGCCGTGGGTCGCTGAGCAGGAACCGCCAATCGATGCGGCGCGCCAATCGGAGTCGTTCATCACGCGAGATGCCGACCATGTCGATTCCCGAGTCAGACCGGTCCGCGCGGCTCACGACCGCCTCAGAGGACACTGCGCGCGGCCTCGAGGAACGCATCGAAATCGACTGGATAGGGATGGGTGATGACGTGAGCCGGTCGTCCGGCCAGGAACGCGGCCAAGCGGTCGGCCTGCAGCGCTTCCGCTTCATCCAGCCATCGATTGGAGAGGCCCGGGAAGGCAAATCTGGCCTGCAGATAGAGTCCCGCGAGGTCCAGCCGCTCATGGACAAGCGAGGCCACCATCCGTTGCGCGACCTCCGCCGGATCGATGGGCTCGACGCTCATCCTGTCGCCCGCGGCGGAGACGACGAACAGGACGTGGTCCATTCGACCCGTCAGCGGTTGGAGCGGGCCGAAGAGCCGCTCCGGCGCGATCTTGACATGACGCTGCGCATCGATGACGGGGACGGCGCGGCGCAGGAATCGCCCAGCCGACGTTCGCCTCACGGCGGTGGGCAGCCGTGCCTCCGCGCGGCCAGCGACCGGGAGGGTCCGCAACTTGAGGCGGGCCCGTCGTCCCAGCCGGGCGCGGACGGTCGGCAGCTGGTCGAGGTACGAGTCCCACAGCCGGATCGGCTCCGGGATGCCGTGCATCGATCCGTCCGCCGTCAGGTAGACCCAACCGTCGCCGATGTATCGGGCGCCGCTCGCGGTCGCCGCCAGGAGCAGTTCGGACCTGCCGCCCTTCGACCAGCCGGTCACCAGGACGCCCCTGCCGTCGAGCGCGAAAGCACCGGCGTGGAGCGGCAGTCCACCGTTGGCCAGTGCGGTCAGATTGACGGTGGCGATGAGGAACGGTATCTCGGCCAGGCCGCGTTGGCACACGATCTCGCATGGGCCGCCGATGCGTTCGATCGGAAACCGCACGACGCACGACTCGTTGCGATTCTTGAGGATGTAGAACGCCTCCTCGGTCCAGCCGGCATCCCTGGCTCCGATGTAGCGGAGCCGGGACGGCGCCTCGACCTTGTCCGCGAACCGGATCGTGATGTCCGGTGCGCGGTCGACGATCGTCGGAAGCGGGCCGAGTTGACGGCGAACCACCTGTACGTCGCTATCGGTCGCATCCTCGACGCGGATGGTTGCGAGACTGTGCAGGTCGAAATCGACCGTTCGCGTCCGGGCGTTCATGCCCCGCCCTCGATGAGGCGCGCCAGCGTCGGTGCGCGCGGGCGTTCGAGCATCAGGCGGATGAGACGGACGAACTGCCCGTCCTGGACTCGTCCCGCTTGCAGGCGTGTCGACTCCTTGATCGCACGGTGGACCCAGCAGCCGTACAGGAGCGGTTCGATCGCTTCGATCGGTAGTCCGACGGCGACCCGGTACTCGCCGACGGCGCGCACGAGACGGTCCGCGAGTGGTGAACCGTCGAGCATGTGGCGGGCGGCGCCATCGAGGCGATCGCGGACCCCGGCTCGTCGGCTGACAGCCACGGCGTAGCTGCGAAACAGATAGAGAAGGTCCCAGAGGGGCATCCCATCCGTTTCCGCTGCCTCCCAGTCCAGGAACATCGTCTGACCCGCCGGATCGACCAGGAGATTCCAGGTGCCCGGATCGCCGTGCTGGTTCACGACAGGGAGTGAAGGTCCGAGTCCGCCGAGGCGCTCGAAGCCCTGACGCAACGTGCTGAGCTCTTTCGTCACTCGACCCGTAGATGTGGGCAAAGCGATCCACGAGCGTCAGGAGTGCCTCGGCGACGTCGGCCGCCGGCACCCCACGCCGCGTCGCTGCGCCGTACGCGGTCAGCCACCCCAACGCGTCGTCCAGATGGGGACAATCCTCGCGCCAGGTGGCACGCGACGCGAAGGGCACGCCGTCCAGCAGCGATTCGCCGAGCAGGAACCGTCCGGCATGACGACCTGCGAACCACGGGCGCGGTACGCGGCCCGCCGCCGCCGGCAGGGACTCCAGGCGAACGAGCGCAGCGTGCTCATTCTCGAGCCGGCTCGCGTGCCCGGCCGAACGGGTGACCTTGACGACGCCGGTCGGGGCCCGTTCACCCCCGGGTCGAAGCAGCACCAGGACCTTCTGGGAGTCGTAGTCTCCCCGAGCTGCGACGGCCCACCCCCAACCATCCAGGTCTCGACCCGCGGCTGCGGCGGCGGCGGAGATGTACGCCGGCACGCCGCCGTCGTTTAGGACCGACGGGCCGACGATCGTCGCCATTCTCGCGGGACCGGGCCAGGGGACCCTGACGAATCGCCGGACGCGTCGCTCGATCGCCGCCAGGCGGGGTCGGCTGGCGATGGTGCCCGCCAGGCCCAGGCGCTCGATGGCGTCCCGCATGTCCTGGTCCTGGCTGGGTACGGCAGAGCGCACCTCGCCGAGCGGTGGAGTCAGGGCGAGCGTCAGGGAAGGCTGGTCCGCGATGGTGGCGGCCCCGGAAACGGGATCGACCTGGACGACGAGGCCGCCGCGACGCTCGAACGAGACGATCAGGTCGAACTGCTGCGCGGCACCTGTTTCGGCCATGTCGGCCACCACTCGGACGCCGGACCATCCCTCGGACCTGGCGCGCGTCTCCAGCTGTCGCCGTCGGCGTCCGGATCGGACGACCAGCACCACCTGGTCTGCCGATCGAACGAGCGTCATGAGGGTCGCGGACGATGGGGCCCCGACACAGAGCACCGACCGGTACGACAGCCGCGGGAGTCCATAGAGCCAGCCCGCCCCGCTGAGGGCACCGCGCCGGTTCCCGCCGACGTCGAAGGCGGTCGCCAGCGTTGTCGACAGGACGGACGACTTCGGCTCCGGCACGACCACGGGCTCAGACACCGAAGATCCGCCGACCGAACGGGAGGCGAAGGACTTCCGGGAACATGCCGGCCACATCGAGCGCCCGACGGGTGGTGATCAGCACGACAGCCGATGCCACCGCCGCCAGCAGCACACTCAGGATCAGGCCGGGTCGAATCGCCAGCTGGACCACACCGATCGCGACGGTCGCGAGCCCGATCACCCCATAGACCCACGCATAGCGGCGATCGAACACGCTGATGCCAGTTCCGCGTCGCAGGCCGGCCTGCTTGAGGAGGTTGAAGCCGATCAGGGCTGCGGCCGTGGAAACGGCGGCCCCCATCGGCCCCCACACCGGGATCAGCGCGAGGTTGAGGACCACGCTGACTGCGGCCGCGATCAGGTTGATCGCGACGGTGTAGCGGACGAGGCCGTACACCCGGAGGGTCAGACCATTGAACCCGAGCGCAACGTTCAGATAGGCGGCCACTGACAGAATGGCGAGATACACGGCCGAGCCCGCGTAGCGCTCCTCGAAGAGCGCCACGGTGACGGGCTGCGCCAGGGCGGTCGTCAGCGCGAAGATGGGGAACGAGACCACGGCCATCCAGATGGCCGTCCGCCAATAGAGCTGCGCGACGCCGTCGCGTTCCCCACGCGCGAACAACCGGGATGCTGCAGGGAGATACAGGATGGTGAAACTCGAGTAGACGATCAGGTTGAGGTGGACGAGCGGCTGGATGACGCGGTACTCCGCCACCGCGTCCGCCCCCCAGTAGTGCCCGAGGATCAGTGCGTCCGTGGTCTGGAGCGCGATGTAGACGAGATCGGTCGTCAGGAGCGGGATCGTAAAGACCAATATCTCCCGTCCCGGGATCTGGGCGTCGCGCCACCGCACCGCCGCCAGGATCCCCCGCGCCCGCAAGACGCGCAGGAGCAGCGCACCATACAGCAGCACTCCGATGAACCCGGTCACGACGTACCCGACCGCCAGGAATTCGGCGCCGAAGCCACCCGCGACGAGCAGCAGTACGACCGCCAATCGAAGGCCTGGTCCAAGGACGTACTTGCGGACGAAGATCGATCGGGCGTTCGCGAACACTGCGAGGGCACCGCCGAGCAGGTTGTCCAAGGCCTGGATCGGAGCCAGCACGATCAGGATCGCGAGGAGCGCGGCCGCCTCTGTGTTGGCCACCCCAACTCCAAGCAGGGCGCCTCGGAAGCCCACCACCACCAGGACCAGGGCGAGGCCAAGTCCGAGGACCGTCGCCAGGACCATGACGAGCGTGCCGAGGATCCGCCGGTCATCCCGACGCTCGTCGTAGACCGCAAGGAACCGTCCGAGGCCGCGATCCAGTCCGAACGTGACGATCGTCTCGCACAGGGTCACGAGCGACAGGGCGTAGGCGAAGGCGCCGAATTCCGTCTGCGACAGGGACCGCACGATGAGGACCTGGACAAGCAGATTGACGACGAGTGCGATGAGCCGGCCACCAAGGAGGAGGCTGGATCCACGGATCTGCTTGGTCGTGGCGGTTCCGGACGCAGGGGTCGGCATCCCGACGCTGGCGTTCACATCATCGATGGCGGCCACCCCCCTTGCCGCGATATCTGCTCGTACGCGGTCACGTAACGGACCGCCAACCTCTGGCGCCGACGTGCAACGTTAGCGCCCTCCTGTGGTGCATTTGGTCACCGACCCCGGGCACGACTGGCGAGAGCGTGACCCACCAGTTCCCTCACCCTGTGCGTGACTTCCTCCAGGGAGCCACCAACATCCACGACCACCGCTGACTTGGTGCGAGCAGCCAGATCCAGGTACCTCTTCCGTTGTTCCTCGATCTGCGCAAGCGGATGCTCCGGCTTACGGCTGAAGAGGAGCTCCGGGCGTGCGTCCAGGACGATGACCAGGTCCGGTGCCGGCAAGGCGTGGGCCAGGATGCCGCGGCGCAGGCGAGCGAGCCCCCGCGCCGGGGCCCCGAGCCGGGCATCGTAGGGATGTCGATCGAACAGGACCAGCCGGCCGCGCCGTGCGTGCCACCATCCGATGAGCCATCCGCGCCACATGGCCACCAAGCGCCTGACCGTGCCGAGGCCCCGCACGGTGACCCGCCTGCCACCCCGTCGAGCCCCCCGCGATCCTCCACGCGGCCCCCCGTACAGGCCCAGGTAGATACTTCGGGTGGCCATCGGCGCCCCGTCACCCACGGTCATCGCGAGCGACGACTTGCCGGCGCCATCCGGACCCAGGAGTGCGACGGTCAGGCCGTGCCTGACGAACGGCGGCTCCATGGCAGCCAGGCGGCGAGCGACCCGTGCGCGCAGGCGGCCGATGCGGACAGCAAGCGGCGACCGTGCCGTGAGGCCGGCACGGATGCTGCGCGCCAGGTCGGCCAGTCCACGGTCGCCGGCCGACACCATCTCCACGATCTGTTGCGGCGACCATGCGCCGGTGAGCCCGCGGACGAACATCGCGCCCTCCCCATCGACGCGCGCGGACGGCGCCAGGAGACGCAGGTTCGCCGCACGCCGGATCCCTCTGAACGGGCGATCCACCAGTTCGTGAAGCAGCAAGGTCCAGAACGCGTCGTCCGCGCTCGGCCGTGCGCCGTCCGGACCGTCGACGCGTCGCGCCAGACAGCCTTCAGCCAGGCTCGTGCGCCACTCCTGGAATGGCCCGAGATCGATCCGGGTGACCACGTCGAGTTTTGCCCAAGCGCCCGTCGCGGGATCGTAGGCAAAGAACGCATGATGGGTCCCGTGGCCAGGCTGTGGACGCTCGTGGAATCCGGCCACGCCGAGGGCGCGCCGCGCAGCGGGCAGGTCTTCGGGCGCGACCAGCAAGTCGTCCTCGTTGCCGTCACCACGATCACGAAGACGGAGCCAGCGGACATTGGCACGATCGAGCTCGCTGGACGCCCGCGAGTAGGCGCCAGGTGAAACTGGCGCGGATCCTGCCGTGCTCGGCACCGACGTCGGAATCAATCGCATCGATAGCCGCAGGACAGCACGCAACCTCCTCGTCCGGCGTCGTCGCTGGCCGGTCTGGAGTCGCGACGATACAATGCCGCGCCACGACGAGCCCGCCGTGGAGTCGAGGAAACCGACGAGATGGTCACGCCCGCGCGATCGCATCACCCTTCGCCCATCTCGAAACGGGGCGCGGCGCAACGGCGCCGTCCTGGATGGCTTTGGGCCGCCGGCCTCGGCGCCCTTCTGATCGTGTCGCTTGCGCCCGCGATGCCGGCGACGGGTCCGACCGGCGGGAACGGAGGCGCCGCGTCGCCTGGTCCTTCGACCCCGGCCGATCGTCCAACGGCACGGCAGGGTGGCTATCTGGCCGATCCCGCTGAGCTCCGCGAGCGAGCCAGGCTCGCGCGCCAGGGACTCGAACCTCACGCGTCGGCGATGGTCGATCTGCTCGATTGGGCGGAGCGGGCGGTCGGCCGGTCACCGGACCCAGCCGAACGGCTGCGGATCAAAGGGACGGAAGGTCCATTCGTGGACGACACAGCCGCGGCCTACGGGTTGGCCCTGGCCTGGACCGTGACCGGCGACGACCAGTACGCGGAAGCCGCCGCGCGCTACATCATGGCGTGGGTCGACACGACGGTCTCGACGGAGCGAACGTGTCCGGATTCCGGCGCCTGCCAGACGTCTCTGATCATCAGCCGGACGGTCCCCGGGTTCGTGTTCGCGGCGGATCTCCTCGAAGGGACCACCTTCCTGACCGCGGACGACCTGGAGCGCCTTCGTCGCTGGCTGCGCGATGTCATGCTCCCGACTGCCTCGGAGCTGGACAACAACTGGGGTGACGCCGGGACGTTCACACGGATCGTGCTGACCGATTACCTGGGTGATGACGCCGGGTTCGAGGCCGCGATCGGGAAATGGCGTGAGTTGATGGACCTGGTGCCGGCGGACGGCCATATCCCCGAGGAGGTCGCCCGGGGACGAGCCGGCCTGGGCTACACGCAGGAGGCGCTCGACTATAAGGTCGCAGCGGCCGAGATCGCCAGCGGCCGTGGGGTGGACCTGTGGAGCTATGTCGGGGCCGAGGGCGGCTCGCTCAAGGCTGCTGTCGACTACCTTGCACGGTACATGACCGACGAGACAGGCTGGCCCTGGAGCGAACGCGTTCGGCGTCGCGCCCCGAGCGCCTTCTGGGAGATCGCCTACGCCAAGTGGCATGAGGCCTCATTTGAGCCCCTGGTCGCGGAGCGCCGGCCGCACGGTCACGTAGGCCATTCGGCCGTGCGCTGGACCACACTCACGCACGGCGTCGCGTTCCGCGACCCGTGAGGTCAGACACGCGCGATGCGATACCAGCTGACGATGACCGCCACCATCGTCATCCCGACGACGAAGATGCCTTCCAGCGCATCGTCGGGTCCATCTGGGAGCAGGTCGACCTGGACCACGAGGGCCGCGAACGCGGCGACCAGCCCGGCGGCGATGCCCAGCGCGACCTGGAGCCGATTGACTTGCCCCTTCCGCGACATGATCGCGCGGGCTCCGACGGTCGCGCCGATCGCGGCCAGGCCGACGATCATGAGCACGACGACGTACTGCACAGATGCATGGTACGCCGTCGTCCCGCGGAGAAGGGTGCCGTGTCCCCCGCCATGACCTCCTGCTCCACGCATCGCCCCGGCGCGCTCCACTCCTGCGCTGTGGGCATCGAGGTGCACTGATGCGCGGCGGTCGCCTGCTCGCGGCGATCGGTGTCGGGCTCCTCGGCCTGACCCTGATCGCGATGTTCGTCCTGACGCCGGATGGTCCCCGCCGGCCCGCGACCTCATTCGCCTTGCCCACGGTCTCACCGGTCGGGGGTGCAAGTCGGGCCCCGCTCGCACCACTGGATTCGTCGGTCACGGTCGTCGACGGGCTCTACGATGACGGCTTGGACCGAGCCGTCAGATCGCCGACCCGGCACAAGAACCAGAGCAAGCTCTTCTTCGCCCACGGGAGCTGGTGGGGTGTGCTCCACGAGCCGACCTCGCGAGAGGCTCGCATCCATCGGCTGGACTGGCTGACGCAGCGATGGCATGACACCGGGGTAGTCGTCGACGAGCGGCCGTATGCCCGCGCCGATGTCCTCTTCGCGGACGACACGCTGTACGTCGCGAGTGGGGGATCGAGCGAGTCGCCGGCTCACGCGGTGCGGGTGCTGGTCTTCACCTTCGATCCCGCGACGAGCCGCTGGGCGCCGGCCCCGGACTTCCCGGTGGTCGTGAGTGAAGCCGGCGTGGAGTCACCATTGATCGAGCGCTCCCCCAGCGGCGTCCTCTGGGTGTCGTACATCGCAGCGGGCGTCCTCCAGGTCGCCCACTCCCTGGACGACATCCACCGCTGGACGCCGCCGTTCATTCCTAATGTGGCGAACACTTCGGTCCAGACGGACCAGGTGGGAATGACCGCCGTCGGGGACGAGCTACTCCTCCTCTGGAGCAATCAGCTGGACGAGGCGATCTTCGCCACGAGCCACAACGATGGCGATCCTGACGACGCCTGGAGCGAGGTGATCACCGTCGTCGGCGGATTCCTGGCCGCGGACAATCACCTCAACGTTCGGGCGTTGCCCGACGGTCGAGTGTTCGCGGTGACCAAGACGTCGCTTGACACGGTCCCGACTTCTCAGCCCGGCTGGGACCAGGTGCTAATGCTCGATCGCAAGGACGGGCTGTGGTCGCGTCAGCAGTTTGGTCAGATTCGCGACAAGCACACGCGCCCGATCGTCGTGCTCGATGCCGAACACGAGGAAGCGCTCGTTTTCGCGACAGCGCCGACATCGGGTGGCGCCATCTATCTCAAGCACACGGGGTTCGACAACATCCGCTTCCCGGTCGGGCGAGGGGAGGTCGCGATCGCAGCGGACGGGCTCACCGAGATCAATGACGCGACATCCACCAAGCAGCCGGTCGGGTCCTCGACCGGCCTGGTGGTCCTCGCATCCGACGATCCGACGGGCCGCTATGTGCACCTTGCAGCCTCACTCGGTGGGGTGCCTCCTGGCCGCTCGCCGGGATCAGCGCCAGATGGACCCGAACCAGCGCCGGCCGAGCCGACCGATCTCGTCGTCGAGACCAACGACTCGTTCACCGTGGAGGATCCGGTCCAGCCACTGTGGGACGCGCCAGCCTCACGCGCGAACGGAACGGTGGCGTACGTGCGGCGGGCCGGTCAGGACATCGCGGTCCGCCTCAAGACGGATGGGACGGGTGAGTTGCGACCCTGCCGCAAGATCGGCGCGACGGGCACGGGCACGGTCACGATCGCCGCGGACATCCGCCTCGATGGTCAAGGCGCCCTTGACACCACGCTTCTCATGGCGCGCGGTGAGGGGACGGAGCTCGGTGGCATCCGGGCGGATCAGGAGCGGCGGGTCCGCGTGTCGAGCGGTGACGGCCGGGAGACCACGAACGTGCGGTTCCGACGCGGTACGTTCTACCGCGCGGAGCTGCGGCTGGACACCGACGCCCGGACCATCGACATCCGGTTGGAGAACACCGATGGCCGCGTCCTCGTCGAGCGCAAGGGCCTCCCGTGGCGCGCCCCCGGCTCGACGGTGGTGGACGCTGTGTGCGTGGCCGCTCCTGCCGGCCCCGCGGGCCTCGGGCTGACGTTCGACGACGTGCGGGTCACGCGCTTGCCCTAGGGGTCAGACGCCGCCGCTCACGGCCATTCCACGAACGAGGCATGGTCGAACAGAACGTGGCCGGTGTATGCGCCCGGCAATTCGATCAGGAGCGTCGCCGACGGGTCATCGATCAGGGCCGTGAATCGCACCGTCGCGACGCTCGCTGTCGGACCGATCTCGACCGTAGCGATCCCGTGGGTCTCCTGATGGGTTCCCACGACACGCAGCCGGATGGACCGTGCCGTCGATGCGACAGCGACGACCCGGACCTCGTATTCATCACCGGCCGTGATGTCGATCGCGCCCTGCCTGAGGACGACCATCGATCCGTTGGTATCCGAGGCCGCGAACTCCAACCGCAAGGACCTTGCCCCCAGACGGGACAACGGTGCGTCGCTGGCCACCGAGACTTGCACGCCTGGCGTCGCGGTGACCTGCCACTGGGTCACGCCTTCTTCGAAGCCGCCGTCACGAAGGCGCTCCGTGGGGTCCGCGCGTGGCGAGCCCAGGCCCGGCACGATCGAGGGCTGGGCGGATCCGCCCGACGGCGCGCTGGAGGCACCGGGTCCGCTGGATGGAGAGGCGCTGGGTCGTGGGCTTTGGGACGGGGGCGGTGACGCCGACGGTCCGGCCAGGATGGACAAGAGCTGCTCACCGAGGCCCGGTAGATCGACGAACAGGTCGATGATGGCCTCGGCTGCGTCGCGGTACGGCACGTCACTCGTGATCGACGTGTCCAGGGCGCGGTCGACCGCGGTCGCTGACTCGGCGTAGATGATCTCGAGCTGCGCGCCGACTGTCTGGAAGGCCGGGTCCCTGCTCAACCCACTGGCGCGGGCGATAGCTGGTTTCGCCTGGGTGCTGATACGGCGCAGTACGGAGGCGATCTCCGAGCCGCGCAGGTTGGATCCCGCCAGGATGTCTTGTAGCTTTTGCCGTTCCTCGATCAACCGACCGTTGATCGCCAGGATCGCCAGGACGTCAGCGCGGCGGGGATCCGGGGTCGGCTTGGCCAGCTCCGGCGAGGTCGTCGGTCCGACGATCGGCGTCTCGCCCGGGACCACCCCTGGGTTGCTCGCGCCGGTGGGCAGGCCGAATACGGCAACAGAGCCGTACAGCAACACCGCCATGAGGACCGCGACGAGTTCAGGTGCGGGAAGGCGGGCGCCGATGCCCCGTCCAGCGGGTCGGGTCGTCATCGAGCGACGCGCTCAGTGTCTGGGCCGCCGCCGGCCAGGGAGTCCTCGAGCTGACGGCCGGTGGCGCCGGCGAGACTACCGATCGCGAAGGACAGACCACCCCCTTCCGAGTCGCTCACCACCAGCCGGTCCTGGATCACCGTCGCCGTCACGCGATCGAGCGAGCACTCGACGGCGACGACCGAAGGATCGCTATCCAGGGGGCCCATCAGTCGAAGGATGGAGCCGTGGCGAACGATCGCGTAGCGCGATCCCACGACCAGCCGCGCCGTCCCGCCGAAGTACACCCCGGTAGCCAGGACCTCTGCTGCTTCGATCGGCGCGTGGGACTCGGGGGCCGTGGCAGGGAACCGCGATACGGGCGGATTGGTGGCCAGCCGCTGGGCAAGGGTGACCGGTGGAACAGTCCGCACCAGCCGCGGACGGGGCGGCACGCCGTCTACCGATCGCGGCTCCAGGGGGGTCGTCACTTCCGCCGAGGGCGGCTCGATGGCCTCCGCGGGTAGGGCCACGGTGGAGTCCCGCGTTCCGAACTGCAGGCCGCAGGTCCCGCACCGCGACGGCCAACCCCGGACCGCTGTGTCGCAGGCGACGCACCGACCGGGGGGTGCCAGCGCCAGGAGCAGCAGAGCGACCGGGCCTAGCAGGCCCCCAAGGACGAGCCACACCAATGGCTGACGACTTCGGCGCGTCGCGTACCAGCCCGCCAACGGGCCGAAGACCGCGGCCGAGACGACGATGAGACTGCTGATCCCAAGGAGATCGTTCAATGGGTACCGGGCTACAGAGGCTTCGGGAATCGGTGGACGAGTGTACCGCGAGACCGACGTAGCCCGGCGCAGGGTCGACCCCGGACTTTCGAACGGTGCGCATGGGCACCGGAAAACCTTCGTGGTGGCTTCCTCGCGCGCAATCAGTGCCATTTTCCGGCTTGTAACCGGCACCTCACCAGCCTAAACTTTGGTCCTGATCCTCGGCCACGGGGACTGGTACGAATCTCTGGCAAGCGATCTCCAGAATCGCCCCATTTCGGTTCGGCCGGCCTTGGCGATGCGATCAAGCAGTCGATTGGGGGAGCCGCGTGATTCGCCGATATGTGACGGTGCTTCGCCTTGCCTTGATGGCGGCGGACGCCGCATCGTCGCTCGTCCTGTTTGCCGCGATCTCGACGATCGTCCTCGGCCCTGATTGGCGCGCCCGATGGGAGCTGAGCACTCAGACCGACGGAATCATCCCGGCCCTCGCCTACGCGCTGGCCTGGATCAGCGCATCGTGGCTCGTCGGGTTGTATCGCCCCCGTGCGCTCTGGACGATGCTCGGCGACCTGCGCGAGATCGTGCGGTTGGGAGCCACGGTCGCGTCCGCGACGATCATCGTCATCTTTGCCTTGAACCTCGACGAGGTCAGCCGGCCGCTGATGGTGTCGCTGTTCGTCGCGCAGATGGCTGTCACGTTCGTCTCGCGCGTGGCGATCCGGAAGACATTCGGCTGGCTCCGCATAAGGGGCTACAACACCCGACAGCTGCTGATCCTCGGGACCGGTGACGCCGCCCAGAATTTCGCCAAGCTCGTCGAGCGCCACCCGGATCTCGGACTCGACATCATCGGCTTCCTGCGACCGCATGAGCGCGGACCCGTCAGCGTGGACGGGCCGATCCTCGGCAGCCTCGAGGATCTGGAGCGGTTGTTCCGCGAAGAGGTCATCGATGAGGTCGCGATCTGCCTCCCTGTCAGCGACTGGGAGTACATCGATCCTGTGACGGTGCTCTGCCGGGACGAGGGCAAGCCGGTACGGATCCCGTTGGCCGACATCGGGCTGGCTTGGTTCTCCGGCCGGGTGGAGGACCTCGACGGGATCCCCGTGCTATCGCACATCCACGTCGCGGATCAGGCCGTCGCCATGTTCGCCAAGCGGCTGGTCGACATCGCGCTGTCCACGGTGGGCCTCCTCGTGCTCAGCCCATTGTTCGTTGGCGTTGCGGCCGCGATGATCATTACGGAGGGCCGGCCGGTCTTCTTCCGCCAGGTTCGAGTAGGCCTCCACGGACGTAAGTTCACCATGGTCAAGTTCCGCACGATGGTTGCCGACGCGGAGGAGCGCTACGCCGAGGTCGCGGCGATGTCCGACACGCAGGGTGCCGCGTTCAAGATGACCAACGACCCGCGCATCACCCGCATCGGTGCCTTCCTGCGTAAGACGAGTATCGATGAGCTGCCGCAGCTCTGGAACGTCCTGCGCGGCCAGATGAGCATCGTCGGGCCTCGCCCGGCGCCGCCCCGCGAGGTCGCCGAGTACGACATCTGGCATCGGCGTCGCCTGTCGGTCAAACCGGGGATCACCGGTCTCTGGCAGGTCGAGGCTCGGATGGATGAGAGCTTCGATCGACGCGCCAGCCTGGATCTCAGCTACATCGACGGCTGGTCGATGTGGCTCGACCTCAAGATCATCGCGCGGACCGTCCCGGCGATGCTCCAGGGTCGCTGACCCGAACGCACGGCGACATCGGCCCGCGCGCTCAGCACCGTCGACGGATCGAGCCGGCCAGACCCTCGGTCCATCTGCCTACCGATCGTCTGGGTCCGAGCCGCCTTCGGCATCGGGCGATCGACCCGCTCGGTGGTATCGACCCGCTCGGTGGTATCGCCCCGCTCGGTGGTATCGCCCCGCTGGCGAACCTCAGGGAGCCGGTCGGAGCGCGATCAGCTGACCGATGTTGACGCCGCTGGTGGCGGCGACGGCGACCCGGGTGCCGGTCGCGCCGGCCCCAGGCGCGAGCTCGTCGGCGCCGGCGGTCGTGACCTTGTAGGTGTTGGTCGACGGCACGGCCTGGTCGTAGCGCTCGGTCATGCCCGCGGGCGAGGTCTCCGTCGTGAGCTGGGCGATGCCGAACAGGCCGACGAGCATGGCGCCAGGGCCGGTCGTCGTGATCGATGGCGCGGTGATCGATGTCGAGGAGGCGTTGACCCCGCCACCGTGGGCGTCGATCGGGGCGGTCGGATCGACGCCGCTGTAGGCGACGATGCCGCCGGCGGCCGACTGGCTGCTCGACAAGGTGAACACGTACGTCGTCGGCTCCGAGGCCCCGGCGATGCGCACGAACACGGCCTGGCGCATCGTGGAGCCGCTGACGTCCTGGCGGACGAGGGTCCAGCCCGCGGGCGGCGTGATCGTCGGGCCGCCGCGGCTGGCGATGGTCGCCAGCATCGCGTCGCCGGCCACGAGCCCGGCCGGCCGAGGGATGTTGACCGAGTTCGTGGTCGCGTTGGCGGCCGAGTTCGCGCCGCGGAAGTCGATGCCACCCGAGGGCGGCGGGGCCGATGCGGTCGTGAACGACCAGGTCACGGGGCTGAGGGCGTTGCCCGCGCCGTCGGTGATGCCCGCGGTCAGGCTGGCGGTGTACGTCGTGTCGGGCGCGAGGTTCGCGCTCGGGTCCAGCGTGGCCGTCCGCGACGGCCCGTCATAGGTCACGCTGGCCGCGACCGGGCCGCCGCTGCTGGCCAGACTGAAGGTCGTGCCCGACACGCCCGTGACGGGTTCGCTGAAGGTGGCCGTCACGTTCGTGCCGAGCGCGACATCGGTGGCCAGATCGGTCGGACTGCGGCCGGACACGGTCGGGGCGGTCCCGTCGGGATCCGCCGTCGTGAAGGTCCACGCGAGAGGCGCCAGGTCGTTGCCCGCACCATCCTCGATGCCTGCGAGCAGGTGCGCGGTGTAGAGCGTGCCGGGGCTGAGATCCGCGCTCGGGTTCAAGGTCGCCGTGCGGGTGGGACCGTCGTAGGTGATCGTGGCCGCTTGCGATCCACTGTCCGAGGTCAGGGTGAATGTCGATCCGCTCACGCCTGTGACGGGCTCGCTGAAGGTGGCGGTCACGTTCGTCCCGATGGCGACGTCCGTGGCGCCCGGCGACGGGCTGCGGCCGGTGACGGTCGGCGCGGTCGTGTCGGCCGCCGCGGCACCCGGCCGGAGCGCGATCAGCTGACCGATGTTGATGCCACTGTTGGCGGCGACGGCGACCCGAGTGCCGGTCGCGCCGGCCCCAGGCGCGAGCTCGTCGGCGCCGGCGGTCGTGACCTTGTAGGTGTTGGTCGACGGCACGGCCTGGTCGTAGCGCTCGGTCATGCCCGCGGGCGAGGTCTCCGTCGTGAGCTGGGCGATGCCGAACAGGCCGACGAGCATGGCGCCAGGGCCGGTCGTCGTGATCGATGGCGCGGTGATCGATGTCGAGGAGGCGTTGACCCCGCCACCGTGGGCGTCGATCGGGGCGGTCGGATCGACGCCGCTGTAGGCGACGATGCCGCCGGCGGCCGACTGGCTGCTCGACAAGGTGAACACGTACGTCGTCGGCTCCGAGGCCCCGGCGATGCGCACGAACACGGCCTGGCGCATCGTGGAGCCGCTGACGTCCTGGCGGACGAGGGTCCAGCCCGCGGGCGGCGTGATCGTCGGGCCGCCGCGGCTGGCGATGGTCGCCAGCATCGCGTCGCCGGCCACGAGCCCGGCCGGCCGAGGGATGTTGACCGAGTTCGTGGTCGCGTTGGCGGCCGAGCTCGCGCCGCGGAAGTCGATGCCATCCGAGGGCGGCTGGGCCGATGCGGTCGTGAACGACCAGGTCACGGGGCTGAGGGCGTTGCCCGCGCCGTCGGTGATGCCCGCGGTCAGGCTGGCGGTGTACGTCGTGTCGGGCGCGAGGTTCGCGCTCGGGTCCAGCGTGGCCGTCCGCGACGGCCCGTCATAGGTCACGCTGGCCGCGACCGGGCCGCCGCTGCTGGCCAGACTGAAGGTCGTGCCCGACACGCCCGTGACGGGTTCGCTGAAGGTGGCCGTCACGTTCGTGCCGAGCGCGACATCGGTGGCCAGATCGGTCGGACTGCGGCCGGACACGGTCGGGGCGGTCCCGTCGGGATCCGCCGTCGTGAAGGTCCACGCGAGAGGCGCCAGGTCGTTGCCCGCACCATCCTCGATGCCTGCGAGCAGGTGCGCGGTGTAGAGCGTGCCGGGGCTGAGATCCGCGCTCGGGTTCAAGGTCGCCGTGCGGGTGGGACCGTCGTAGGTGATCGTGGCCGCTTGCGATCCACTGTCCGAGGTCAGGGTGAATGTCGATCCGCTCACGCCTGTGACGGGCTCGCTGAAGGTGGCGGTCACGTTCGTCCCGATGGCGACGTCCGTGGCGCCCGGCGACGGGCTGCGGCCGGTGACGGTCGGCGCGGTCGTGTCCGACCCGCCACCCCCGAAGATGTCGCCGTGCCAGTAGCGCCTGGTCGTGTCGTCGAACGCCATGACGATCAAACCGGAGCCGGATGTCGCATTCTGCTTCGTGCTCGTCGCGTTGTTCATGTCGTCGCTGCTGGCGTCGTGGATCACCGTGGTTCCGGCACCGGTCCCGAACCCGATCGACCCGCGCGGGGATGTCTTCTCGACGATCGACCCGCCTGCCCCGCCGCGGGTCATGTAGATCCGGAACCGGTCGTTCGCCTCGTCGACGATGAGCATCGGTCGCGTATGGTCCTGCGTCCTGGTCCCGACCGGATGGTTGGTCCATGACCCGTTCGTGGCGCGGACGAGGAAGGTGATCTGCGGGTCGGTGCTGGTCTTGACCACCGCGAACACGCGACCACTTGCGTCGGTCTTGAGGTTGAGGTGATCGTCGGCCGTGCCGGAGCCGGAGAGAGCGGTCTCGGCCGCGGACCAGGTCGTGTCCGGCTGCCCGTCCGTGTGGATCGCGAACCGGTCGGCAGACGCGTCCTGGTCGCTCCACAAGAGACCGATCTTGTTGCCACCGAAGGCGATCAGGCTCGAGACGTCATCCCCATCGACGGTGCCGGCGGCGGACAGGACGAAGGGCGTACCCCATGCCGCATCGCTCGTGGTGGTGCGGTTGACCCAGATCTGGTGGCCCTGCTCCCACGTCGCCCAGAGCTTGCCGGTGCTGTCCTTGTCGATGACGAGCGTCTCGGATCTGACCGTGTTGATCGTGGCCGGGAATCCGCTGTCGAGGGTGTACGCGTCCGTCGCCCCGTCGTAGCTGTATCGGTACAGTCGCGACAACCCCGAGCCGTCGCCTTCGCTGAACGTGTGCGAGGCGACATACAACTTCGTCCCGTCCCAGAGCACGTCGGCCCGCGTGGCGCTTCGATCGTCGAGCCTCGTATTCGTGCGGGACCACGTCTCGGTCGAGCGGTCGAGCTTCCAGATATAGAAGTCCGATGTCCCGACGTCCCACATGCTGGCCCACCAGGACCCGTCGTTGAACCAGAGCTTTGCCTGGGGCTTGGAGCCGGACGGCATCGCGCCGGCCCCCGTGCCGTCTGGGCCCTGGAATCCCACGTCACCTGGATCGGCGCGGGCAGCCAGGGGAGCGAGCAGGACGAGGCTGGCAGCAAGCAGCAGAGGCGCCAGGCGCAGGGCGCGCCGAAGCCTCGACCCAGGCTCGTTCGGACTCGCTGACCGCCAGCCTATGACGTTCGCCGGCCGAACCGTACCGCCCCCAGGGTCAGCGGCCAGACGCGCTGAGTTTTGCCCCAACCAGCGGAGTGGAAGGGCCGCATGAGCGGCGTGCGCGCATCGATCGCACGCTGCGCTTCCGATGTGGGCACGATCTCCCCAGTCCCCCTGCTCGTCGATGACGAGCGTGTCCATCTCTGTGGGCTAGCCCGATGACTCCGGTGGACTCGACGGCATCCACGCGGATAGCCGAAAAGTACCATCCCGAAGCCAGACTCCGCCAGTGGCAGCGACCCGATTGGTGCGTCAGCGCACCATTGGATGCCGAGGAGGGTCGGCGTTTAGGGCCCGAAGACGACCATCTGCGCGGCGCTTGCGGAGCTGCCCGATGCCCGCGCGGCGAGCGGGCCGATCCGTCCCACGTTGGCCGAACCGGCCGAGACCTCGAGCGTGACCTTGTAGGTGCCCGCCGTCGAAGCGGCCTCGCCGAGCTCGGTCATCCCTGCGGGTGCCGAGATCGACGTCGAGCGAGCCGCGGCGAAGAACCCGACGACGAGGCTCCGGTTCGCGTCGACGTCCGTGGCCGGACCGACGATGTTCGATGCCTTGGCGTTGACCCGACCGGCAGCCTCCGACAGGCTGCTGCTTGATCCTTCGAGTGCGACGATCGCACCTGTCGCTGCCTGGGCTGCGCTGAACTTCCACGTGTACGAGGCCGGCTCGCTTGCGTCGGCGACTCGCGTATACGTCGCGAGGCTCGTGATCGTCCCGTTCTTCTCGATGCCCACGAGCTTCCAACCGCTCGGGGCCTGGATGGTCGGGGCTCCGCGAACACCGACCGCGGCGACCAGCTGGTCACCATCCCTCGCCCCTGCGGGTAGCTCGATCACGACCGAGGTTGCCGTGCCGTTGGCGCCGACCGACGTGGATCGGATGTCGACCTTGGCACTCTCGGACCTGTTCAGTGCGTCGGCGATCGGGGGTGCCTGCGTGGGCGCTTCCGTCGGCGCAGGGCTCGCGGTCGGCTCGGGGATCGCCGTTGCCGTAGGCGCGGGGCTGGCGGTCGGGACAGTGGAGGCCGTGGCCGTCGGCGCGGAGCTGGTGGTCGGGATCGACGCCGTGGCCGACGCCGTCGCCGCCGCCGTCGCGCTCGGCCCGGATGTTGCGGTCGGGACGGGTGTGGCCGCGGGTGCGGCGGTGGGTCTGGGTGTCGCCGTGGGGACGGGAGTGGGGGTCGGCGCGCGCGTGGCCGTCGGGACAGGGACGGTCCCGGACAGGGGCGAGCCGTACAGCCAGTCGGTGTAACCGAAGACACGGCCGAAGCCGGCGGCGACGGTGGGCTGGGAATGTCCGCACCTGGCGTTCGTGATCCACGTGACATAGCGGTCTGCGGACGAGTAGTTCAGGTTGCCGAGGCGTTGACGCCAAAGGGCATGGCGGCAGACCTGGGCGTTGTTGACCCCCCACGCGGGACGGCCTGCGCGGGCCAGTAGCTCAGCGGTGATGACGTAACCCTGCGCTGCCTCGGCGGGATAGCCGCCGATGGTCGGGAATGTCGTCCGGCTGGCGTCTTCGACGGCGGCGCCCTGCTTGCGCAGATCGGCACACGACGCCGGATTGATGGCGAAACCTTCGGGGCAGGCCCAGGTCGCCTGGTAGCTCGACGTGCGGCCGAATGGCCACGAGCCATTGCCGTAGCCGGCGAAGATGCGCCAGTCGCGTTCCAGCGCGACCGTGTCGCCGAGGTAGGCGTCGGCCGCGGTCAGGCTTGCGAGGGCGAAGGTGCCCCAATTGTTGCTGCTGTCGATCGCCGTATCTCGGAGGGTGGACCATCGCGAGTGCCCACCGAGGTTGCGGGTGCGGATGGATGACAGCCAGCTTCGGAAGGTCGAGTCCTCAGCTCCGGACATGCCGATGAGGTCGGCGGCGAGGATGTAGGCGCCGAGCTGTCGCCCGAGCGAGAGGATGCTGTTGCCGGCGCCGACGCGCTCGGTACCGATCGCCGACATGATCGCGGCCCGCGCCTTGGCACGGTAGCTGTCGGAGTCCAGGCGGTTGGCGACCAACGCGACACCGAGGGTCTTGACGCTATGCCTGTTGTCCTGGTCCGTGAGGTCCGGGCTGCCGAGGCTTCCGTCGGCGATGGCCTTCATCGTGGTCCACGCTGTCCCGGTCGTGGGGAGGACCCTGAGCTCCGCTGGGGAGGCGATCATCGTCCCCCCCACGGCCGCCTCAGCGATGACGAGCGGCAGGGCCAAGGCGGGGAGCAGCAGGATGATCGGGATCGTCGCGAGGATGTCGCGGAGCCGGCGCGGGCGCGGCGCGGAGCGGGCACTTGCAGGGGGTGGAGTCATGGGGTCCGGCGTTTGGGAGCGCACGGAATAGGGCAGGCTCTTGTATCGCAAGTGTTCGACCTCGTCGCGGGGCCCGGGCCGCGGATGACGCACGGCTTGGGGGAGGGCCCTTCGGGATCGGCGTCGCCAGCGATCTGGGACTCTCCGATCGAGTCAGCCCACCGTATGTCGAGGACACCACGAGGTCGATTGACGAGGTAGTCCCCTGGATGGTGGCTCCATGGTCAGGCGGTCTTCACCGGGCCTACGCACACGGCACCAGTCCGCACCAGCGACGATGCGGACCGGTGCGCGGAAGCACCAAGCCGAGGATGCCCCGACAGGGTCGGAGCGGTCGGGTCAGGCGGGGCCGAGTGACCCGCCAGGGGCTGGCGCGTGGACCGTGACGTCGCCCAAACCGCGCCCGACGAGCGCGGCGCGCCACTGGTCCGGCGTGCCGGTCAGGATCGGGAACGTCCCGTAGTGGAGCGGCACGACGTCCTTGACGCCCAGCAGCTCCACGGCCAGGGCCGCGGCCGTCGGATCCATCGTGAAGTGCCCGCCGATCGGCAACATGGCGAGATCCGGGTGATGCAGGTCGCGGATCAGGGCCATGTCCCCGAAGACCTGCGTGTCGCCCGCGTGATACACGCGATAGCCGTCCTCGAGCTCCACGACGAACCCCGCCGGCTCACCGAGGTACAGGGTCGTCTCACCGCCCGCGTTCCAGTCACCCGCGGAGTGGTCGGCGCCCACCATCGTCACGCGCAGGCCCGCGGCCTCGACGGTGCCGCCCTTGTTCATGCCGATGGCCGCATCGGCGCCGCCGGGCAGCCGGCGCGCCAGCCACAGGCTCATCTCGTGCATGCACGGCCAGGTCGGTCGCAGCCGGCTCGCCAGGGCGATCGCGTCGCCCATGTGATCGAAGTGGCCGTGCGTCACCAGCAATAGGTCGCAGCGCTCCACCGCGTCCGCGGACATGGGGCTCGTCGGGTTGGCGAACCAGGGGTCGATGAGCACGGTCTTGCCGCCCGCCGTGTCGATCCGGATGCAGGAGTGGCCATACCAGGTGATCGTCGTGCCGGCCGGGAGTCCCATGTCGCGTGCCTCCTCGTGTCCATTTGCGCTCGCAGATCCGGCACGTCCAGGCGAATCTCCCGGTTCGTGCACGGTCCTCGACCTCGTTGCAACGCGTTCGTTAGGTGTGGTGCTGTGTACTTTCGTTCTGACAAACGTGGCGAGGCGAGCGCCTCGGGGACGCCACCAAACGATACCCAGCGTATCGACTGGAGATCGCCATGGCATCGCGCGTTACTAGGGCGGTCGCTGTGATCGCTCTGTCCCTTGCCCTCGTCGCACCAGTCCAGGCTACGGTCGAGGACCGGCGGCCACTCGCCGAGCCCGGGTCCGCGACGCGTATCGCTTCCGACCTGCGCATCACCCTTGGCCGGCTGCTCGGCGAACACGCGTTCCTGGTGATGGAGGCGATGCGGGCCGCGTCGGAGCGGCGGCCCGACTTCGATGCCCTGAACAGCGGTCTTACGGCCAATACCGTTGCATTGCGGGACACGCTGGCGCACGTGTACGGCAACGCCGCCGGGAAGGCGTTCCAGCCGATCTGGCAGCAGCACATCGATGCGCTCTTCGACTGGTCCCGCGCCAAGGCGGCCGGCAACACGGCGGCGGCCGATGCCGCCCTCGCAACGCTGCAGCAGTACCGCACGGACTTCGGCAAGTTCCTGACCACTGCCAACCCGAAGATCTCCGGGGACGCCGAATCGCACGCCCTGCAGCTGCACCTGGATCAGCTCACGTCGTTCGTCGGCATGGACTATGCCCGGTCGTTCGCGACGGAACGTGCTGCCTACTCGCACATGTTCGAATTCGGCGACGACCTGGCGCGCGCGATCATCGCGCAGTTCCCGGAACACTATCCCGACGGCAATGTCGCATTCAGTCCGCGCGCCTCGCTGCGCCTGGACCTTGGACGACTGCTCGGCGAGCACCTCGTCGTAGCCGCGGAGGCCATGCGGGCAGGCCTCGCCGATCGCCCGGACAGAGCCGCGTCCGCCGCCAGCCTCGATGCCAACAGCAAGGACCTGGGCGCGGCCATCGGGCGGATCTTCGGGGAGGAGGCGGGATCGGCCTTCGACGATCTGTGGGGTCGCCACGTCACGACCTACCTGGCCTACATCGAGGCGGTCCGCGAAGGCGATGAGGCCGCCCGCGCCGATGCCCTCGCATCGCTGCATTCGTACCACACGGCCCTCGCTGAGTTCCTCAACGCCGCGATCCCGGCGCTGAGCGTGGCGGACCTCGAGGCCCTGATCAGCCACCACGTCACGGCCCTGATCAACCAGGTGGACGCGGCCGCGGCGGGCGACCACGAGCGAACGGTCGCGGTCACCCGGGAGGCGTACGCCCAGATGTTCGAGGTGGGGGACGCGCTGGGCACGGCGATCGCCAACCAATTCCCGGATCGGTTCAGCGATGTCAAGGAGATCCCGCCGACGGACGTGATGGTCCATCACGAGTCGATGGGGCATGCGGAGACGGCGCCCTGGGTCGCGATCCTGATCGGCCTCGGGTTCGTCACGGGCGGGATCGGTTTCGTGGCGTTCCGAAGGAGCCTTCGACGACCGTGAAGGGATTCTGCGAATCCTGCGGCCGATACCCGTCGTTCGCAGAACGCCTCCAAGGCGAGGGTCTCCGTAGCACGCCGGAAGGGATCTACCTGTGTGGGCCCTGTCGAAGGAGTCCCTCCGTTGCACCCGCGCTCCTGACGGACTCGCCGACCGTGGCCTCGCGCTGGATCTCCGCGCGATCGATCGGCGGGCGCGGGACGACCCTGACCGTCCTGAGCGGGCTCACGGTCATCGCGCTGCTTGGATCCTCGATGCTGCCGAGCCTCCTCGGACCACCGAGCGGTGGCGGCGTTCAGGGGGTGACCCGATCTGGTCCCGGCGACAGTGTTGCTGAAGCCGGCCCACCGTCGGCGAGCCCCTCCGGTCGCACCGACAGCTTCCCGATCCCGAGTCCAGTCGAATCGGCGACCCCAGCCGTGACGACCCCGACCGCAACGCGGACACCGCTCCCATCGACGCCGAACGGCGTTGCCCAAGGGGAACCCGCGCTCACCCTGGGACAGGTCGCTGTCCGCACGTGGGATGGGCCGTACGGGGAGACGCGCATGCAGGTCATCCAGCCCGTGCGGAATGATGACGAGCGCTGGATCCACCTGCCGCTCTCGATCAGCAGCTACCGGATCGTCAACGCCGATGACCAGGAAGTCGCGAGCGGGATCTTCACGGCCGCGCTCCCGGCGGCGATCGCGCCGGGCAGGATCGGCTATCTCGTGGACACGGTCAGCGTCGTCTTCGAGGAACCGAGCGACTCGGATACGGTGGAGACGATTGTGCGAGCGGAAGCAACGGATCCCCTGGCCGGCGCCCTCGCGGTCAACGATCTGCAATCGGCCGTGGGTGTCGGAGGCGGGCTGCGCGTGACCGGGCGGGTACGGAACGAGGGCACGACGGCGACCCGTTGGGTGATGGCCGGCGCGCTGGTCCTCACGGAGAACGGCCGGCCGCTGGGAGCCGTCTACGACCCGAGCGATGTCGGGCGCCTCGGACCGGGCCAGGCGCGGGCGTTCGACACGGAATACCCAGGGGCGCCCCCGATCACCGACGGCCTTGTCGCGAAGCTGGTCGGCGTGGCGTTCGAGACGGATCCCTAGCGGCTCCCGGACTCGTCGGCCTGGCTCCCGAGCTGGGTGTCGATCCGAGCCACCCGCCTACACTGGCGCCGTGCCCGCCGCGCAGATCGCCCAGAACCTCGCCTTCATCAACTGGACCGTCCTGACCGGTCTTGCCCTGGGCTCGTACGCGGCGGTCGTCCTCCTCCGGCGGCGTTCGAGCGCGACGTCCGGCTACCTTGGATTCGCGACGGCTTGCGCGGTCGGATTCGGCGTCCTTGCGTGGTTGAGTGATGGCGCGCTGCCGTCCTCGCTCGGCGATTCGCCGGTCGCGCTGGACGTGACCTGGGACGCCCCGCGGCGGACCGCCCTGCTGGCCTTCTGCGCGCTGGCCGCGTTGGCGCTCGTGGTCCGCCGGATCCGTCCGGCCGTCGCCGGGCCGCTGGAGCTGATCGCGCTGGGAGCCGGGGTCCTGACGCTCACGTTCGGCGCACTCGCGTGGGGTGGCGGGTCGCTCGGGACGCTCGGTCTGCTCGTCGAACTGACCGTGTTGACCGCGGCGACCGGCGGGGTCTTCGCGGCCATGATCCTGGGCCACTGGTATCTCGTGACGCCGAAGCTCCCGGAGGCGCCGCTGCTCCTGCTGTCTCGCACGCTGCTCGCCGTCGTCAGCGTGCAGCTCGTCCTGTTCGTGGCCTGGGTCGGGTCGGGCGCTGGACCCGCCGGCGGCGCGCCTTTCGGGGCGCTCACCGGGGACCTGGCCCTGTTCGTCTGGCTGCGCCTGATCGTCGGGCTGGTGTTCCCGTTGATCGTCTGCTGGGCGGCCGTCAAGACGGCCGAGACACGCTCGATGGAGTCGGCGACCGGGCTCCTCTACATCAATGTCGGCACGATCGCGGCTGGCACGATCCTGGCCGCCGGCCTGTACTTCGGCTTCGGCCTGCTCGTGTGATGGAGACGCCACGTGAAGGATGACCGCGAGTGGATCCCCGACGCGAAGGATCTCGAGTGGATCGAGTCGAACAGCGTCCCGCCGCCCGCGGCGGTCCTCGCGATCGAGGCGGCGGCCGAGCCGCTCGGCGTCCCCATCGTCGATCGCCACAGTGGTCGGGTGCTCGCTGTGCTCGCGGGGGATCGACGCCGGATCGTCGAGGTGGGGACTGCCTACGGTCACTCGACGTCGTGGATGGCCCTGGGCCAGCCGGCCGATGGCACGATCGTGACGATCGACCCCGATCGCGAACGGACGGAGCTTGCGCGCGGCTGGTGGCGAGAGGCGGGGATCGCCGAGGACCGGATCACCGTCGTCACGGCCAAGGCGCTCGAGGCCTTCGCCGGGGGCGAACCGGCCCTCGCCGGCCCGTTCGACATGGCCTTCATCGACGCGCTCAAACCCGAATACGAGGCATACCTGGACGCCCTTATCGACGGAGGCCGCCTGGCTCCGGGCGCGCTCGTCGTCGCCGACAATGTGCTGTGGAGTGGTCGGGTCTCGGGGTCGCGGGGGGCGGAGCCGAACGACGCGAGCACGAATGCGCTTCGCCGGTTCTCCGAGCGAGTCCTCGGTGACGACCGATTCACGGCCACGATCCTGCCGGTCGGGGACGGTTTGCTCATCGCCACGTGGCACGGCTAGGCCCGATGCGTATCCGGGTCCGCCTGTTCGCGGTCCAACGCGAGCTCGCCGGAACGCGCGAGGTGGCCCTCGAGGTGCCGCCCGACGCGACGGTCGCGGATGCATGGGAGGTGCTCGTGCAGCAGTACCCGGCCCTCGGCCCAGGCCGTGACTTCGTCCGGTTCGCGCGCAACGGGGTATACGCGGATGCCACCACGGCCCTCGGGGACGGCGACGAGGTGGCGATGATCCCGCCGGTCTCGGGTGGGGGAGGGCAGTCGCCCACGCGCATCCTGGAGCTACGCGCCGACCCTTTCGACGCCACCGTCCTCGCCGAGCTGACCGAGCGCCTGGCATCGCCGGAGGACGGAGCGGCCGTGGGGTTCCTCGGGCGGACCCGGGCCACACCCGGCACGCCGGCCCCCGGCCAGGAGGCGGAGGCCGCGCGCCACGCCGGCCGCGCGGTCGAGTCGCTCGAGTACGAGGCCCACGAATCGATGGCGCTGGCCGTCCTCGCCGAGATCGCCGATGAGATCGCGGAGCGTTTCGGCGTCGAACGGATCGCCATCGTCCATCGCACCGGGGCGGTTCCGCTGGGCGAGACGTCGATCGCGGTCGTCGCAGTGGCGCCACACCGCGACGCGGCGTTCGCTGCGGCCCGCTACGCCATCGACGAGACCAAGGCGCGTGCGCCGATCTGGAAGGCCGAGCACTTCAGCGATGGCCACGTCTGGATCGGCCACCCGGCGCGACCGAGTGCGGAGGCAGGCACATGAGGGTCTACATCAGCGTCGACATGGAGGGCATCGGCGGGATCAGCCACCCGGCACCGACGGGATCCAAGGACGCCAAGTATCCGGCCGCGGTCGCGCTGATGGTCGCCGAGACGAACGCCGCCATCGAGGGCGCCCTGGCCGCTGGCGCCAAGAGCGTGCTCGTCAATGACAGCCACGGCGGGATGTACAACCTCACGCCGGCGGACATCCATCGCGAGGCGACGGTCCTCCAGGGCCAGAAGGCCTGGTCGATGGTCGCGGGCGCGCATCCGGGGTCGGACGGGGGGCGCAGCTTCGACGTCGCGCTCTTCGTCGGCTACCACGCACGGGCAGGGCATCCCCGCGGCACGATCGCGCATACGTATTCCGGGGCACCCGTCGAGTCCCGGCTCGACGGACGACCGACCGGCGAGTACGGCCTCAACGCCCTGGCCCTCGGCGCCTGGGGGATCCCGGTCGGTCTCGTGACCGGCGACGACGCCCTGGCCGAGGAGGTGCCGGACTGGTTGCCCTGGACCGAGCGGGTCGTGGTCAAGGCCGCGGACGGCGGGCATTCGGCCGCATCGGTCCATCCGTCGGTCGCCGCCGAACGCGTGCGCGCGGGCGCGGAGCGTGCCGTGCGCCGCGCCGCACTCGGCGAGATGCGCCGCCTCGAGGTCGGGCCGCCGGTCGTCGTGGAGGTCGATTTCGGCCAGGGCGTCCTCGCCGACCACGCGGCGATCCTGCCCGGGGCGGAGCGTGTCGGCGATCGGACCGTCCGCTTCAGCGCCGACGATCCGATCGTGGCCTTTCGCGCCTTCCTCGCGATGAACCGGCTCGCCGTGGCCGTCGGTGGCTGAAGCCGCGCCCCTATCCTTGGCGGCATGAGTCCCAACACCGCGGCCATCGACGCGATCGATCGGCTGGCCGAGCGCGCCGAGACCCTGGCCGGCGCCTGGGGCGCCCGCGCCCGCGCATCGACCACCCTGGGACAGGAGCGGGCGCTGCTACGCCTGTTCGGCGTGACCGGCGTGGATCGCAACGGCCGGCCGCTCGCCGGTGGCGCGGTCGACCGCTGGCTCGCGAGCGCCCACGACGGTCTCGGTAGCGGGGTGGCCCTGCCGTTCGCGATGGCGCTGCTCGAGTACGACCTGGAGCCGCAGCAGCTCGCGATGGACGTCGCGTCCGGTGCGGTCGACCTTGCCCTCGAGGCGGAGCTCCTGCGGGAACCCGATCGACGCGCCGTCGCCGAAGCCGAGGCGGCGCGCCTCGCCGGCGTCGCGATCGAGCGCATGGACACCGACCGGGTCGCGCGGCGCGAGCTTCTGGACCTGCTCGGCGAGGCCCGTCGGCCATGGCTCGGCACGACGGTCGCCGAGCCGGATCTCGACGAAGCCCTGGACGAGGTCGCCGAACTTGCGGCCGCGGGCTACGACCTGCTCCGCGTCGAGGTCCCGATCGGCCGTGAGATGGCCGACCGGTTGCAGGACGCCGGTCTTGACGTTCCGGAATGGCGCCCGCGCGATCGCTCCGCGTTCCGGCCCGGCCCGGTCCGCGGTGGCGCGCCGCGCCCGGTCACCGAGGCCGATGCGCTCGATCTGGCCGAATCCGCGCCGTCCGGCAGCCAGCGGGCCCTGGCCCGCCTCCGCCGGGTCGCCGATGGGGTCGCCGCCGAACGGCGCGGCTACGTCCGGCTTGGCATGGCCATCCCGCCACTCGGGGTCCCCGAGGGCGCGGTCGTCGCGTCGTTCGAACGGGTCGATCTCGTCGAGGCGGACCCGGTTGCCGAGATCGTCGCCGGCGGCGTGGACCCGGATCGCGCGCTGGCGGACCACGCCTTCGCGCGGCGTCTGCATCGGCGGGCGGACACCCTCATCTCGATCGGCCCCGGGCCGCTCGTCGTGGCGCCGGACCTCGCTTCGGGCGTGCCGTCGGACGTCGCGACTCGCTCGGGGCGAGCGCTGGCGCTCCAGCTCGTCGGAGTCGCACTCGCGCGTGCCGATGGGATCGCCGCGGAGCGGATCGTGGTCGGTGCCTACCCGAGCTGGCTGGTGGACGAGGCCGCGGCCACGGCCCGGGTCCTGGCCGAGGTGGTCATCCGTCGTCGCGCGTTCCCGGACCACCTGATGCGGTTCGACGAGCCGTCAGAGCACCGCGAGGAATCGGCCGCAATGGCCGCATGGCCGTACCTGCTCGCTGCGGCGCTGGCCAGGGGCGGATCGAAGTCGATCGTCATGCGCCGGAATCACCCCGACCCGAGGCGAGCGGTTGCCGAGGCTCGCGCCGCCGCGGCGACCGCCGCCGAAGTCGCCGACGTCTCGACGCCAGGACCGCTGAGCGGCGCCGCCGAGGCGCACGCGTCGGCGATGGTCGCCGCGGCGATGGTCACCCTGGAACGACTGGCCGACCTTGGTTGGCGAGCGGTCGTGGGCGAGCCGCCGCGACGTGGCGACCACAGCGAAGGCGCCATCGCCCGAGCCGCCATCGGCGGGGATGCCGTCGCCGAGCGGACCGAGAGCTTCGATCCGCTCCGCAGGCTCGATCGAGGCGGGTGACGAGGCCTCGCTCGGTCCCGCCAGCCGTGCGCGTCGTGGGTCAGATCGCTTCGGGGCCGCGCTCCGCGTTGATCTCGGTGGATGGGGAGGCCTGCGTCGAGCGCGACGACGATGTCGTCGTCGCGTCATCGGCCGCGCTGGCCGCCTCGATCACCTTCCCCGTAGCGCTGCTCATGCCGGCATAGAAGTCCTGGGTGACCTGCGACGCCACGTCGCGCCCGCCGAGCCCGAAGGCCAGACCGAACGCCAGCGCCAATGCGGCCACGATGCCGATGAACAGGATGTTGATCAGATCCGCGGCGATGCCGAGCTGGTTGATCGCGACCAGGACGGCGAACGAGACGATGGCGATCTCGGCCATCCGCCCCAGCAGCCGCCCGTTCGTAAAGCCCATCTGGCCCGCGCTCACCTCGATCGCCCCGCGCACGAAGCGCGCGAGCAGCGGCGCAAGCAACAGGATGAGCGCCGCAACGATCAGGTTCGGGATCCACAGCAGCACCTGGTTCAGCAACTCGCTGACCTGTGGCATCCCCAGCACATTCGCGGCGGCGACCAGGAAGAAGAAGCGGACGATCCACTTCACGACCTCCGAGGCGACGACACTCGGCTGGAAGGCGTTCGATCGTGTGCCGTACACCGGCTTGCTGTGCTCGGCGAACACGCGGTCCGCTCCGGCACGCTCCAGGACCTCGCGCACGATGCGCGCCAGGACGTTCGAGATCACCCAGCCGATGACGATGATCAGCAACGCGCCGATCACCTGCGGTATCGCGTTCAGGAACGAGTTCAGGGCATTCGAGAGCGACAGGAACAGGGCTTCTCCCCAAGTGGTGACTTCGGTCATGGCGTCCTCCCTCGGATCGGGCAACGGCCGAACGGCCGGTGCCGGCGAGCGTGCGCCGCTGCGGGCTGCATCCGTGGCGGCTGTCCCGCGGTCACGGTAACAGGGCCGTTACGGCCTGGTTAGGTGATGTCTGCAGGGGTGGCCACGCTCCGGCACCCGCGCGGGACGCGCCACGCCGCCTATTCGGTCGCTGGCGCCGTTGCCTCGAACGTCTCGAACCGCCCGCTGCCCCGGTCGACGACGCCGATCGTTCGGGTCTGCGGATCGAACGCCGTCGCCTCGAGGATGACGTGGTCCGCCCTGAGCTCGACCACGTTCGTTGCCGTGCCCTCGGCCGGGTACGACGCTTCGGTGCCCTCGAGGACGTCCCGTACGTCGACCGAGGCGAGCCTGCCGTCATCGCCGACGGAGGCCCAGGCCACGAGACCGGAGCCCGGCACGGCCAGCGGGTCGCTCTCGGGCGCCGCCAGCTCGACCAGCCGGTCGCCGTCCAGGAGATAGGCGTCACCGACACGGCCCGTGACCGCCACGATCCGACCGTCGTCCGCTACGACCAGCGGAGCGCCGATGTCTCGCAACGTCGCCGGTGTTGGCCCGATCACCTCGACCGGACCACCGACCCAGCCCGCGGCGATGGTCCGCCCATCCGGCGAGATCGCGAACCCGAACGGTCCCACCTGCGGGCCGTGATCGGGCACGGGCAGCTCGGCGAGAGCGGCGGCCGGTGCCCCGTCCAGGGGCACGCGCCAGATCCCGCGCACCGTGCCCACGTCTCGAACCGCGACGACCTCCCGGGCGCCGCTCTGGACGAACGAGTTGACGTTGTCCAGCAGGAGCCTCGGCGGAGCGGTGGGTGACAGGATCCACAGTTCGGCCGTCGGGCCATCGCGGATGACGACGACGTCGTCGCCGACGAGCCGAGCGTCGCGGAGCGAGTTGGCCGCCTCGTCGAGGTCGGACCGATAGGCCCGCACGTCCCCGCCGGCAAGATCCGTCGTCCAGATGCCGAACCGACCGGCTCGATCGACCAGCCAGACGAGTCGGGCCACGCCTGGCTCGATGGCCGCCGCCGACGCGCCGGGAGAGGTCGGCGGGATCGTGGCGGCCGAAGGCTCCCCCGACGACGTCGGAGTGGTGGGGACGACCGGGGCGCAGCCACCCGGCCAACCCGGCCACGACGACGAACGACGCGGCGGCGACGGCAACGGCGACCGACCGCGACCAGGGCTTCGGTGGCGCGGGGCGTCGAAGCCTGATCGAACCTACGGCGTCGTGAAGCTGACCCACGCCCAACCCACGGGCTCGGTCACGACCGAGCAGCCCCAGCGCACCGGGGTGATCATGGCCGTGTAGATGCCCGGGCCAAGGGCGGCTCCGGTGAAGTCGACCCATTCGACATTGGACGCGCTCCGCGTCGAAAGGCCGACGGTCGTCGCGCCCTTTCGGATCTTGAGGTTGAAATCGCCGTATCGCTGCGAGAACGTCGAACCGGAGCGCGGGTCGGCGTTCCCGGTGTGCGCCATCCAGTCGATCACGAAGCGCACCTTGCGGGACGCGTAAGGCACCTGGAAATGGATCGGCTGGGACAGCGGCGGTCTCCGGCAGTCGCCGTCGTCGATGCCGGTGAAGGTGATCCCGCCGTAGCTCCCGGTGTCGATCGACGTGTCCTTCTCCGCCACCCGGCTCGCCCACTTGGCAGATGCCGTCCCCAGTCCCTCGGCACTGACGCTGCGGCTGCCGCCTGGCGTGAGGGCATGGCGCGTATGCGAGCCGGCCAGCAGGATCGCCTTCATCTGTTCGGGGAAGTTGAGCAGGGAGGGGCGCTGGTCGAGCAGGCCCGCCGCGATGCCCGCGACCATCGGCGTGGACGCCGAGACCCCGCTGCCGTTGTAGAAGTAGGTGCTGACGTTCTGGGCCGGGGCGACGATCTCGGGCTTGATCCGATCGTTGACATCGCCCGTGTGGCCGGGTGGATCCTCCCAGCAGTACGACGGCTCCGAGCCGCTGCTGCGATACCAGAGCTTCTTCGCGTCGTTCGTCGTCCCGCCGACCGTCAGCACGTTCCACGCTGACCCCGGACTGCGAACTCGCTCCGTGCTCCCCGGGCAGTGCGAGTTCGATTCTGCGTAGTTGTTCCCGCCGTTCCCGACGATGAGCCTGTGGTGATCCCACACGACGGCGTCGAAATAGGCGTTCGAGGTCGAGAACCGACTGGCATCGTTCTGGACGAGGGACATCGTCACGAGGTGTGCGCCACCTTGGACGATCGCGCAGTCGACGGCCTTGAGGATCCGTGGGTCCGCGGCATCGGACCTCGGATTGAAGTCGGCCGAGGAGTCGACGACCCGGGCGGCGTTCGCGATGCCCTTGTACGTCGTGCCGCGCCCGACGGCGATGGCCGTCGCCCAGCTGACGTGGCTGGTGGCCGAGGCGTTGTTGTAGGTCCCGCGCGCATGGACGCAGGACGTTCCGTTCGAGCTGACCCGGTAGCTGTCCCGGCGCGTGCCACCACCAAGCCCGGGGCGCGAGTAGTCGACGCGGGCGTACTCGACGACGCCGATGACCACGCCGCCACCGGTGTACCCCTTGCTGTCGGTCCAGTTCGCCCCGACCGCGTTGTGGGCGGTGTTCATCGTCGGTTCCCATCCGGCCGGCGCACGGACCTGGCGGACGGACTTGTGCTCCGCGAGCGCATCGACCTGGGCGGACGGGACCCGAGCGAAGACCATCGGCGCGAGGTCCATCGACACGACATCGCTCGCGCCACGGCGCCGCGCGTCCTCGAGGAACGGACTCCGTCCCTTGGCCACGAGCTTGACCTTGGCACGGATGAGCTCCTGGCTCACGGCGGCGAGCGCCTCGAGATCGTCCCCGACCGGGCGATCGCCATCCCACTCGACCTCGGGGTGCGCGGCCTTCACGGCCTTGATCGCCGGTGCGTAGTCCACCGGGGCCAGGACGTAGGCCAGCAAGGGGGAAGCGCCGGAGCGTTTCGCCTGATCGATACGCGTGCGGGCGGGTGGCGTCACCTTGGGCTCGCGACCGATTGCCCGCTCGACCTCGGCCTGATAGGCGGCGGCGTCGAGCGTCTTGCCGGACTCGAGGTCCACGGCGACGAAGGCCTGCTCGTCGCCACGCCCTCGGAACAGCCCGGTCCAGTAGCGTCGCCCGCCGACGGACGTCACGGGCTCGTCGTAGGTAAGGGGACGCAGGTCCGCCGCCTTGCGTCCCAGGACCTCTGCTGCCCGGGTTCGGCCCTTGTTCGCTGCGTCGCGTTCTCGAAGCTCGACGGGGTCTGCACCGAGCGCGACCGAGACCGTCGAGAAGCTGAGCACGGTGGCCATCGAGAGCGTCAGCAGACGGCGCAAGGGCTGCTCCTGGTGCGAATCCCGCAGTCCTGCCGGTGTGGGGAGTCTCTCTACCTTAGCCCACACCCGGGTGATGGCGCATTTCACGGATGGCGGCGACCGCGCCCGGATCGTCCAGCGCAGAGAGGTCTCCCGGGTCCTCGCCGAGCCAGGCCGCGCGGATCACCCGGCGCATGACCTTGCCCGATCGCGTCTTGGGCAACGCGCGGACGACGGCCACGACCTCCGGCTTGAGCGGCTTGCCGAGCTCGCCCGCGACGGTCGCGGCGATGGAGTTCCGGAGCCCGTCATCGTCCTTCTCGCCGGGTCGCAGGACGCAGACGACGACGATCGCCTCGCCCTTGATGTCGTGTGGCACGCCGATGGCCGCCGCCTCCAGCACCGACCGGTGGGAAACGGCCGCGCTCTCGACCTCGGCCGGCCCGACGCGCTTGCCCGCGACCTTGAGCGTGTCGTCCGAGCGGCCATGGATGTACCAGAAGCCGTCGGCATCGATCGATGCCCAGTCGCCGTGGGCCCAGGTCCCGGGCCAGCGCGACCAGTACGTCTCCTCGTACCGCGAGCGGTCGTTCCAGAAGCCACGGGTCATACCGGGCAGCGGCGTCCGGATGACGAGCTCGCCGACGGCGCCCCGGATTGGAGCGCCGGTCTCGTCCACGACATCCGCCGCGGTCCCGATGCACGGGCCGGAGAAGCTCGCCGGCTTGATCGGGCCGATGACGTTCCCGCCGACGATCCCCCCGGACACCTCCGTGCCGCCCGAGTAGTTGACGATCGGGCAGCGGCCCCCGCCCACTTCGCGGAAGTACCACCACCACGGCTCGGGGTTCCACGGCTCACCCGTCGAGCCGAGGACACGGAGCGAGGAGCGGTCGTGGCCCCGCACGGGCTCCTCACCGTGGGCCATCACGGCGCGGATGACGGTCGGGGACAGCCCGAGATGCGTGACCCGGTGACGGGCCACGATCTCCCACAGCCGATCCGGGCCGGGAAAATCGGGTGCGCCCTCGTACATCACGAGGCGAGCCCCCAGCAGCAACGACCCCGCGATCGCCCACGGCCCCATCATCCAGCCGAGGTCCGTGAACCAGAACAGCGCATCGCCTTCGGTCAGGTCGAAGGTGTGGGCCAGATCCTGGGCGGCCTTGATCGGGAAGCCGCCGTGCACGTGAACGGCGCCCTTCGGCCGGCCGGTCGTCCCGGACGTGTAGATGATCATGTAGGGCGTCTCGGGATCCCGACCGACGAGCCCGGGGCCGTCCGGCTCGTCGTCCAGTGCGGACGGCATGCCCCACCACTCGTCCCGCCCCTCCGTCCAGGGAACGTCGAGGGCCTCGCCGGCGCGCGGGACGACCATCACGCGCTTGACGCTCGGCGCCGCTGCCACGGCCGCGTCGGCCACGCTCTTGAGATCGACCCACGAGCCACGCCGCAGGAAGCCATCCGCGGTGATCAGCAGCGTCGCTCCGCAGTCGACCAGGCGCGCGGCGATCGCGGGGGCGGCGTAGCCCGAGAAGATCGGGGTGAAGATCGCGCCGAGCCGGGAGACCGCCAGGACCGCCACCACGGTCTCGGGCAGCATCGGCAGCAGGATGCCGACCCGGTCGCCGGGCGCGACCCCGAGCTCGGTGAGGCGCCGGGCAGCCGCCTCCACATCGGCCGCGAGCTCGGCATTCGTGAGCTCCCGGACCGTGCCGTCCTCGCCCTCCCAGCTGATCGCGCGCCCGGTCGGGTCGTGTGCCGCCCTCGGACCCGTCGCCGCCCACGACCAATCGAACGAGCCGCCGATCCACCAGCGCGCCCAGGCCGGGCCGTCCGAGAGATCCAGGACGGTCGCCGGGTGACGTGCCCAGGCCACCCCGATGTCCTCGGCGGCTACGCCCCAGAACCAGCCGGGATCGGCGACGGCTCGCGCCTGCAGCCCGCCGAGCGATCGCTCGCCGGTGGCGCGCAGGAACTTGGCCAGGCGGGAGGCCTTGGCGGCGGCCGGATCGGGCCGCCATGCGACGCCGTCGCCGTCCCGCCCGAAGATGGGCCAGCGGGCGTCGCGCTTCGATGCTCGACCTCACCGTCGAAAGTCTAGGCGGTGGTGGCCGCCTCCGGACGGGCAAGGGGGAGCCGGACCGTGAAGCGCGCGCCGTGCTCCGGGCGATTGGCGGCCTCGACACGGCCTCCATGGCGCTCCGCGATCCAGGCCGCGATCGCCAGGCCCAGCCCCGTGCCGCCACCCGGCGCGCCTGCTGCGCGATAGAAGCGGTCGAACAGCTGCGGCAGGTCCTCGTCGCGGATCCCTGGTCCCTCGTCTTCCACGACGAGCATCGCGTTCGGCCCCTCGGTCCGGACACGGACGAGCACCCGGCTGCCGCTGGGGGAGTGGCGGATGGCGTTGTCGATGAGGATCATCACGAGCTGGCGGAGGCGTGCCGGGTCGCCGCTGAGCTCCGTTGGCTGCGGGTCGACGAGCACGTCCACGCCGCGGTCCGTGGCCGGCCTCGACAGTGCCGCCGCCGCGGTCGACGCGATGTCGCCCAGGTCGATCGGGACGCGCTCGAGCGCCACCGCCCCCGAGTCGGAGCGGGCCAGCAGCAGCAGGTCATCGACCATGGCGGTCAGGTGGTCGACCTCGTCGCGGATGTCGGTCAGGGCGCTGCCGACGCTCGCCACCGGCTCCGATGCGTGGCGGTCCAGGTCGTCCACGCTGGCCCGGATCACGGTCAGCGGGGTCCGCAGCTCGTGCGATGCATCGGCGGCGAATTCGCGCTGCCGGCGCAGCGCCTCGCGCTGGTCGATGAGCGATCGGCGGATCGGAACCAGGGCACGTTGCGCGTACGCCGCCCCGACCCCCGAAGCCGCGAGCAGCGCCACGAGCCCGCCGACCACGAGGACGACGACGAGGATCCGGAGGGTGCGCTCCTCCGTGGTCCGGTCGCCGACCAGCTGCAAGTAGAACTCTCGCCCACGGAATTGCACGGGATCGGTGAGGACGCGGACGGGTGTCGTGGCCTCTGTCTCCGTTTCGACGCCGACCGGCGCGATGTTCCCTGGCCGGTTGCCGAAGGAGCCGACACTCACCACCGTCGTGGTAATCGTGGCGTTCCTGATGTCGCGCTTGCCCGTTGCTCTGGCGGCGTCCACGGACTCGGTGACGGGCAGGCCGACCGGCACCGGTGTGAGGGGGAGTCCGGCGTCGTCGATCACGACCCGGAACACACCCGAGTTCGGTCCGCCGAAGACGTATCCGCCCTCGGGTGGCTCGCCAGCGGGATCCCTCCGGCCGCCGGTGAGCTGGTTGGCCTGGGACACCAACTGCGCCGTACCCGTCGCGGCGAGCGAGCGTTCGACCGCCACATAGAGGACCGTCCCGAGCACGAGCAGGACGACCAGGGTGATGCCGCCGCTCCATAGCGCAAGGTTGATTCGCACGCCGCGAAGAAGTCGGGCCTCGGCGGGGGTGACCTCCGATGGCGAACCGGTTGCTGGCGCTGGAGCCGCCCGGCCGTCAGGCATCGGCGAGGCGGTACCCCACGCCGCGAACGGTCTGGATGAACCGGCCGGCCGACCCGAGCTTGTCGCGCAGGTAGTGGATGTACGCATCGACCGCATTCGGCGTTACCGCGACGCCGAACGGCCAGGCCTGGTCGAGCAGCTGGTCGCGCGAGAGGGTCTGGCCGGGATGCCGCAGCAGGCATTCGAGCAGCGAGAATTCGCGCGGGCTGAGGTCGACGCTCGCGCCTTCGACCGTCACGCTGCGCGCCGTCTCATCGAGCGTGATCGGGCCCACGATGAGCTTGGGTGCGGTCCGCCGACCCGGCGGCATCCCGCGACGCGAGAGCGCGCGGAGGCGGGCCGACAACTCTTCGAAGGCGAATGGCTTGACCAGGTAGTCGTCCGCCCCGGCATCGAGCCCGGCGACCCGGTCGCCGACGGTGTCACGAGCGGTGAGCATCAGGATCGTCACCGCGGAGCCCGTCGCGCGAAGTCGCTGCGCGACCTCGAGGCCGCTCATGTCGGGGAGACCGATGTCGAGGATCACGCACTCGATCCCGGGCGCATCCTCGGCGATCTCGAGACCGCTTTCGCCATCGCCGGCGAGCTCGACCACGTGACGGTCGTCCTCGAGCAGCCGCTTGAGCAAGCGCCCAAGGCGCGGATCGTCCTCGACAACCAGCAGGTGCATGTCGGTCAGCCTAGCAACACATCGGGCGCTACCGGGCGACCGTGACGTCGCCAGCGGTGAGCTCCGGGTCGGCCGACCCGCCGTTGCCGCTCTGGTTCCGGCCGCCACCGTCGAGCTTGACCGAGACGTCGTCGCCGATCGCAACGTCCGTGGCCGCCGCGTCGGTCGCCTCGTGAAAGGTCGTGTCAGTGTCGAGGGCGAACGTCATCTCGTCACCGTTCTCGAGCGTGAGGGTGATGCTGTCGGCATCGACCGAGGTGACCGTGCCGTCGATCGCCAGGCCGCCGTTGGAGGCGAATCCACGGGGTCCTTGTCCGGGGGCAAAGCTGCCGCCGGGTCGGACGATGGGCCCGTCCGTCACGGTACCAACACCCGGGAACGCGCTGGCCGGGGCGGTCGATCGCCCGACCGCGAAGGCCACGCCTCCGATCGCCAGGATCGCGGCGCCGACCAGCAGCAGGTTGAGTACGCCGCCCGACTTCGCGCGTGGCGTGACGGCAAGGACCGGAGCGACCGGGGCCACCGGCGCGGCCGAGGCGGGGCTCGGATCGGGGGCCACGCCGGGCGACGTTGGGCTGGTCACCGGCGCGCTGGGCACCGACGCGACCGGCTGGGTCGGGTCCATGGTCATCGAGGGTTCTCCTTCACTCGTAGCGCAGGGCGCTGATGGGGTCCAGGCGGGCCGCCTGGCGGGCGGGCCAGACGCCGAAGACGACGCCGACCAAGAGGCTGAACAGGACGGCCGCGACGAGGGTCGAGGGATTGAATGCGAAACCCCAGCCAGCGATCTGGCCGATGAGGGCCGAAACGCCGAGGCCCACACCGATGCCGATCAGCCCGCCGAGCAGGGACAGGGTCAGCGCCTCGACGAGGAACTGGGCGAGGATGTCGCGCCCGCGCGCGCCGATCGCTTTACGGATGCCGATCTCGCGGGTCCGCTCGCGGACGGACACGAGCATGATGTTCATGATCCCGATGCCACCGACGACGAGCGAGATCGACGCGATCCCGCCGAGCAGCAGCGTGAGCGTGCCCGCGATCGAGGACGCGGCCGCGAGCAGCTGGGTCTGATCGAAGATGGCGAAGTCAGCGTCGTCGGCCGCGGCGAGCTCGTGGCGGTCGCGCAGCAGTGCCGTGATCTCGGCGTTCGTGGCGGTCATGTCGGCGGTCGGCGCGACACTGACTCCGATCGTCCGGACGCTGTCACCGCCCACGAAGTACTTCTGCACCGTGCCGACGGGCACGATCACCTGGTTATCGAGATCCTGGTTGGTAGCGCCGCCCTTGGGCTGCAGGATGCCGATCAGGTGGAACGGGATCCCGTCGATCGAGATCTCGGTCCCGAGGTCCTCGGCATCGAGACCAAGTTCCTCGGCGGTCGTGGCCCCGAGGACGGCCACGCGCAGGTCGCTCGCGACGCTGACGTCGGTGAGGAACGTGCCCTGCCAGACGCTGAAGGCGCGGACCGTCGCGTAGTCGGCCGTGGTACCCACGATGGTCGGGTCTGTCGATTCGCCCCCGGCACTGACCGTCAGGCTGGTCGTGACTTCCGGCGCGACGCCCCCGACCGAGGCCAGGGCGGCGATGGCCGCCGCGTCTTCGAGGGTGAGGCTCGTCGATCCGTCGGATTCCTGGCTCGTGGGGATGATCGTCAGCAGGTTCGTGCCGAGGCTCGCCAGGCTCGAGGTGATGTTGGAGGTCGTGCCCTGGCCGACCCCGACCAGCGCCACCACCGACGCCACTCCGATGATCACGCCGAGCATCGTGAGCGCCGCGCGCATCCGGCTCGTGCGCAGGCGCGAGAGGGCCAGGCGGAGCAGCTCGAACGCGCTCATGCCGCGATCCGCCCGTCGAGCAGGTGGACCTGGCGGTCCGCCGAAGCCGCGACATCGGGGTCGTGGGTGATGAGCACGATCGTCCGGCCGGTTCTGTGGAGCTCCCGAAGCAGCGAGATGACCTCGGCCCCGGCATGGCTGTCGAGGTTGCCGGTCGGCTCGTCGGCGAGGATCAGCGCAGGCTCGGTGACAAGGGCGCGGGCCACGGCGACGCGCTGCTGCTGGCCGCCCGAGAGTTCCGTCGGCTCGTGGTCCACGCGGTCGCCGAGGCCTAGCCGTTCGAGGGCCGCCCCGGCGCGTCGAACGCGTTCCGCCCGACCGACGCCCTGGTACAAGAGTGGCGCCGCGACGTTGTCGAGCGCGGTCGTCCGGGGCAGCAGGTTGTACGACTGGAAGATGAAGCCGATGGACCGGCTGCGCAGCTTTGCGAGGCCGTCGTCGTCGAGCTCCGCGACGGCCGTGCCGGCCAGCCGGTACGCCCCGTGGGTCGGCCGGTCCAGGCAGCCGAGGATGTTCATCATCGTGCTCTTCCCGGATCCGGATGGCCCGACGATCGCGACGAACTCCCCGGATCGAACACCGAGGCTCACGTCGTCGAGGGCTGGCACCGCGACCCGGCCCATGTCGTAGACACGGCTGACGCGCTCGAGCGAGATGATCTCGGTCGTCATGGCTTGACGTCCTCCTCGATCACGACGTTGCGTGGGCCGCCGCCCGGGCCGTTGCCGGGGATCGCCATCCCGCCGGTGCCGAACCGGCCACCGCCACCGCCCTGGTTCGCGGTCCCGATCAAGTCGGAGGCCGTGCCGGTCACGACGGCCGTGCCCTCCGCCAGCCCGGACGTGATCTCCGCCGTAGTGCTCGTCAGGAGCCCGACATCGACCGGCTGGCGCTGTGGCGTGCCGTCGGCGCCGAGCGTCATGACCGCGTAGTCGCCATCCGCGCCCTGAAGCGCACTGCTGGGCACCGTCAGCACGCCGGTCGCACTGGCGATCGTGATCGTCACGTCCGCGCTCATGCCCGAGCGCGCGTCGGCAGGTGCTGCCTTCAGGGTGACGGTGATGGGGAAGGCGACCACACCGGACGAGCCGTCGCCGGCCACCGGCGAGATGGCGGTGACCATACCCTCGGCTTCGGTCCCGAGCGCGTCGATGCTGACCGATGCGGTCTGCCCGAGTTCGATGCCGGCGAGGTCGCTCTCGACGACGTCGGTCGTGACCTGGTAGGTCGTCGAGGCGATCACGATGGCCGCGCCGGCCGGGGCGTCGAAGCCCGCTTGGATGTTGACCTCGGTCACGACGCCGGCGATCGGGGCCTGGAGCGACGCCGCCGCGATCTGCTGCTGGATGGTGCGGCGTGCCTCGAACGCCTGGGAGTGCTGGTTCTGGGCGCCGTAGAGGGCAAGCTGCGCCTGGCGCTCGGCGTCGGCGTCATCGGCGTCCTGAGCGTCCTCGAGGGCTTCCTTCGCGATCTGGACATTGATGTTGGCGGCACGGACATCGGCTGTGGCCCGCGCGAGGTCGATCTCGAGGTCGGCTGTGTCGGCGGTCGCGAGCGCGTCGCCTTCCGCGACGGTGTCACCGACCTTGACGGTCACCTCGGTCACCGGCCAGGCGCCCTCGACCGGTCGGGGCCGAGTCGTCGTCACCAACGAGATACGCGTCGGCGCCGAAGAGCAGACCGTACGACTCGGCCGCCGTCAGCGTGCCCGTGGCGGCTACGTCGTCGGTGACGTCGCCCACCGTCGCGGGTGCCGTGAGGTATTCCGTGCTGGCGGCCGCGTTCGCGCCCAACCCACCGAACGTCACGGCCAGCGCCCCGACGCCGACCGCCACGAGCACGACCAGCGCGACAAGCTTGAGCTTCATCTCGATCCCTTCCCAAGTCCGGATCCTGCGTCGGTCGGTGCCGCGGACGCGTCACCCCGGTCGCCATGGAAGCGGCGGCCTCTGAGACGGGCGTGAGAAACGTGCACGGCGGCGCGTAGCATCAGTCCGCATGACGGTTCCCGAGCCCCACGCATCCCGGCGTCGACCGCGGCGCACCGCTCCCGGGATCCGCCAACTCCCGTGGCGGAGGCTGGTCAACCCGTACCGCCCGATCGAGATCCTTTCGGCAGACCAGGTCGAGGCCGTCCACGTCGCGTCGCTGCGGATCCTCGCGGAGATCGGGATGGAAGTCCTTGGCGACCGGGCGCTCGATGCGCTCTCGGCGGCCGGAGCGCAGGTGGATCGGACGACGAGGATGGTCCGCCTCGATCCCGCCCAGGTGGAATCCCTGGTGTCGACGGCCCCGCGCGAGTTCCGGCTGCACGCCCGGAACCCCGAGCGCGACGTCCTCTTCGGTGGCACGAACCTGGTCTTCTGCGCGGTCGGCGGGCCGGCGTTCGTGACCGACCTCGACCGCGGCCGGCGGCCGGGCAACTTCGCCGACTTCGTCGATTACGTGCGGCTCATCGGAGCCATCGACATCCTCCACCAGGAGGGTGGCGGGCCCCTGGAGCCGACCGACCTGCCGGTCGAGACCCGTCACCTCGACCAGTACCGGACGTTCGCCACCGAGCTCGACAAGACGTGGCACTGCCTCGGCACGGGCGCCACGATGGTCGACGACGCGATCGAGGTCGCGATGCTCATCCGCGGCATCGACCGGGACGCCCTCGTCCGCGAGCCGTCGCTGATCACGATCATCAACACGAACTCGCCGCTGCGCCTGGACGGCCCGATGAGCGACGGCCTGATCGAGATGGCCGTCCACGGGCAGCCCGTCGTCGCGACGCCCTTCACGCTGGCCGGGGCGATGAGCCCGGTTTCCCTGGCCGGTGCCATCGCCCAGCAGAACGCCGAGGCTCTCTTCCTCGTGGCCCTCGCCCAGATCGTGCGACCCGGGGCGCCGATGGTCTACGGCGCGTTCACCTCGAACGTCGACATGCGGACCGGGTCACCGGCCTTCGGCACACCCGAATCGGTCAAGTCGCAGTTCGCCAGCGGCCAGATGGCGCGACGCTACGGTCTGCCCTGGCGCTCGTCGAATGCGACCGCCTCGAACGTGGTGGACGCGCAGGCCGCGTACGAAGCCGAGATGGCCGTGTGGGGCGCCGTGATGGGCGGCGTGAACCTGCTGTACCAGGGCGCCGGCTGGCTGGAGGGCGGGCTGACGGCCTCATACGAGAAGCTGATCGTCGACGCGGAGATCCTGCAGATGATCTCCGAGGTGCTCCAGCCGATGATCGTCGACGAGGGGTCCCTGGGGTTCGACGCGATGGTCGACGTCGGGCCGGGCGGACATTTCTTCGGGACGGCCCACACGCTCGAGCGGTACGAGACCGCGTTCTACGAATCGATGGTGTCGGACGGGCGGAACTTCGAGACGTGGCAGGCGGATGGATCGCGGACCGCGACCGAGCGGGCGAACGGGATCTGGAAGCGCCTCTTGGCCGAGGCCGTGCCACCGTTTCTGGATCCGGCGATCACGGAAGCGCTTGACGCGTTCGTGACACGCCGCAAGCGCGAGATCGCGGCCGGGCCCGCGTAGCCACGCTCCTCCGGCGCGTTCCTCGCACCACCACCGCTCCAACCGGCGTCGGAGCTCCTGCCTTGGCGCCACCAGCGTTCCAACTGGCGTCGGAACGCTCGGAATCGGGCACTCCAGGTTCGATCGGACCGCTGGGCGTCCCCGTTCGACGTCGGAACGGCGATTCGTTCGCCCGTTGGAACGCTGCTGGTTCCAGGGCGGCAGGTCGTGGTTCCAGGGCCTACCGGCCAGGGCCAGGCGCCAACCGTGGTACAACCCGGACCATGCACAGAGGCAACCTCGGATGACACGACCGCCCCGCTGGTTCGATCGCACGGACCGGCGCATCACGGAGTGGATGGCGGCGCACGGGCTGACCCTGCTTCGATTCGCGCTCGGCATCGTGTTCTTCTGGTTCGGGGCGCTCAAGCTGTTCCCGGGCCTCAGCCCCGCCGAGACCCTCGCCGGCCGGACGATCGAGGCACTCACGCTTGGCGCGATCCCGACCGAGGTCGCGTTGCCGGTCCTCGCTGTCTGGGAGATGGCCATCGGCGTCGGCCTGTTCCTCGGGCGCTGGATGCGGGTGACGCTGCTCCTGCTCTTCGTTCAGATGCTCGGCACCATCACGCCGCTGTTCCTGTTCCCGGACGAGACGTGGACGATCTTCCCGTTCGCGCCCACGCTCGAGGGCCAGTACATCATCAAGAACGTCGTGCTGGTCTCGGCGGCCATCGTCCTGGGCGCAACGGTCCGCGGCGGCGAGCTCGTGCCCGAGCCGGTGAGCGAACCCCAGCACCCTGAACCCGATCACCCACGTTGACCGCGACGACCCCGGACCCGTACGAGCGGATCCGCACGATCTGCGCCGCGTTGCCCGAGGTGGTCGAGCGCGACAGCCATGGCGAGGCCACCTGGTTCGTCGGCAAGCGGGTCTTCGTCACCTCGGCCGACCGGCACCACGACGACCGGCGAGCGGTCTGGATCGCGGCCGCCTGAGGGTGTCCAGGAGACGCTCGTCGAGGCGGCCCCCGACCGGTTCTTCCGACCGCCCTACGTCGGCGGCCGCGGGTGGCTCGGCGTCTACCTGGACGTGCCGGTCGACTGGGGCGAGCTCGAGGCCCGCATCGTGGATGCCTATCGGCTCATCGCGCCGCGCCGGCTCGCGGCGTTGGTCTAGCGCCGCGCGTCGAGGTCGTCGCGCACGAAGGAGTAGTTCACGAGGTCGTGATATCCGCCGGCGCGAAACTGCGCCCGCCGGATCACTCCCTCTCGCGTGAACCCGGCTTTGTCCAGTGAGCGTTGCTCGGCGATGTTGTCGACGTCGGTGCTCGCCTCGATGCGCTCCACCTCGAACTGCTCGAGCAGCAGCTCGGCGAGCAGCCGTTGCGCCTCCGTGCCGAAGCCTTGGCCGCGCGAGTCCGGATACAGGGCCGCACCGATATTGAGGGCGCGCGACTGGCTCGTTCGGTCCGTACGTGACCGAGTGCCAGCTCACCTCACCGATGACCGATCCATCATCGATGCGCTCGACGAGCAGGCTTCCCCGTTCCGGGCTGACCCGCCGCTTGCCGTTCGCGAGCTGGTCGGCGAGCGGCTTGGGCGGAGGTTGGCCCAGATCGTTGAACTCCCCGCGCATCACGGGATCCGCGTCACGCGCGTCAAGCTCCGCCGCGTCCGCCAGGGTCGCCTCGCGGAGACGAACGGATCGCCCTTCGCGACCGATCGGGTCCTCCGGCATCGAGTCCGATGGGTCCGACGACGATTCGGGGGCGTCCTTCGGCTCGATGGCGGTGTCCTCCGACGCATCGGTTGGCATCGCAGGTCAGCCGCCGCGCCGCGGATTTCGACGGCGCACCGGTCCCGCCTGCTGAGCGAGGGCCGCCGCGGTCGGTTCCGCGGCGGGCGGCACGTACGGCAGCTCCGTCTGCGACTCCAGCCCCGAGGCGATGATCCGCCGCAGCTCGGCATCGATCGCCGGGTCCGTCTCGAGCGGCCGGTACGCGGCGAGCCGCCCCTCGACCTCCTCGATCGCGCGCTGGTACGTGTCCTTGGCACCCGCCTTCGTCCAGTTCTCGCGATTGTCTCGCTCCACGATCGGCGACGGCAGGTACAGCTCGCTCGGCCAGTGGGCCATGGTGTGGTCGGCCATGATCAGGTGCTGGTCGGCCATGAGCTGGTCGATGAGCGCATCCACCGGCAGGTCCTCGATCGGCTTGATCTCGCGCACGAAGCGCAGGGCCTGGCCGCACATCTCGTTGTCGAAGACGAGTTTCGGCAGACTGAAGACCAGCAGGAAGTCGAGCATCCCGGGACCGCTGACCGAGTTCACCCCGGCCAGTGCCGCGATCAGCGCGCTGCCGAACGTCTCCGCGCCGGCTTGGGCATCGAGGATCGGTCCGTCCGAGAGCGCCATGTACGACTGGCACGGCAGCTCGAGCGATTTCGCGACGGCCACGTAGGCGGCGTCCAGCTGGAGCGCCTCGATGGCGGACATCGGCGAGCTCGCGACCTTCATGTGGAATGTCGCCGGTGCCCCGCCGAACAGCACCGGCGCCCCGGGCTTGATGACCTGGGCCATGGTGATCCCGGCCAGCACGTCGACGGTGTGGAAGACCGTCGCGCCGACCGTCGTGACCGGCGCGATCAATCCCATGAGCGTGACGGGCACGATCTCCACGGGCACACCCGCCTCGACGCAGTCGATGAGGTTCTGGCACGAGTCCTCGCTGTACCGGAAGTTGCCGGTGGCGGTGATCGTGAAGATCGACATGGGGCGAGCGACCAGGTCGGCGCGGTCGGTCCGGAAGAGCTGCATCATCTCGACCATCCGCCCGACACCGTGCTCGGTGAAGGCGCCCGACACGACCGGCTTCTTCGAGTTGGTGAGCGTCATATACAGACGCCACGCGTCGGACACCTGCGGCTCGATGTCCTCGTTCGTCGAGAATGCCGTCGCGAGGTAGGCGATGTGCTCCAGGCCGTCAGCCAGGCGGACGTACTCGACGAAGTCGGTCGAGTTCGCGAGGCGGACCTGACCGGTCCGATGGTCCAGCGTCTTGAGGCCAGACGAGCCCGGGACGAAGTGGACCCGGTCCCCGCCGAGGTCGGCGTGTGGCTCGCCGTCGCGCGTGTAGAGCGTGAACGCGCGCGGCGCGTCGGCGATGGCCCGTTCCACGATGGCCCTCGGGAACAGCACGCGCTCGCCCGTGGCGTTCGTCGGCAGACCCGCTTCGATCAGCCGGCGTCGCATCTCCGGCCCGCGGATCTCCATCCCGACCTCGGCCAGCACCCGCTTCGCCTCGTCGACGATCCGCTCGATGAGCTCGGGGGCGAGCATGTTCAGGCTCGGGCGCACATGGTCCTCCTGCGAACGGCCGCGAGCGTAGCGCAACGTGTCCGGCCCCGGTGTTCGGGACCGCCTGATGATCGCGGTGATGGCCTACCCTTGGCGGCGATGACGACCACACCGCGCGCGACCCGTCGCGCTGCCGACCTCCTCGTCGACTGCCTTGCCGCCGAGGGCTGCGAGTACGTCTTCTCCGTGCCCGGCGAGGAGACGATGGACGTCCTCGACGCGCTGTCGCACCACGAGGGCGTCCGGCACGTCACGACCCGCCACGAGCAGGGCGCGGCCTTCATGGCCGACGTCCACGGGCGACTGACCGGCCGGGCTGCGGTCGCGATGGGGACGCTCGGTCCTGGTGCGACGAACCTCATCACCGGCGTGGCGGACGCCTTCCTCGACCGCGCCCCGATGGTCGCGATCACGGGGCAGGCCGCGTCGTCCAAGCTCCACAAGGAGGCGCACCAGGTCGTCGACATCGTGCGGATGCTGGAGCCCGTCACGAAGTGGAACACCCGGGTCGGGCAGGCCGAGCTCATCCCCGAGATCGTGCGCAAGGCGTTCCGGGTCGCGACGCTGGAGAAGCCCGGGCCGACCCATATCGAGCTGCCGGAGGACATCGCCGCCGCGACCTTCTCGCCGGACGGACGGCCGCCGGTGCCGTTGACCCCGGGGCGTGCCTACTTCCCCGAGCCCACGGACGAGGCCATCGCCCACGCCGCCCGACTGATCGCGGCGTCGGAGCGGCCGATCATCCTGGCCGGAAACGGGATCCTCCGTCGTGGGGCCGCCCCGGAGCTGCGGGCGCTGGCTCGCGGCCTCCACGTGCCGGTCGCGGCGACGTTCATGGGCAAGGGCGCCATCGACGACCGGTCGCACCTCTCGTTGATGGCTGTCGGGCTCCAGGCTCGCGACCATGTCCTGTCGGGCTTCGATCGAGCGGACCTCGTCATCTGCGTCGGGTACGACCTGGTGGAGTACGCGCCGTCGTCGTGGGATCCGGACGGATCCAAGCAGGTCATCCATATCGACACGCAGCCGGCCGAGATCGATGCCGCGTACCGCCCCGAGGTCGAGCTGATCGGCGATATCGACGGGTCGCTTCGGCGCCTGCTCGAGGCGGTCCTGCCGCTTGGCGTCGGCGGGCGCGATGCCTCCGAGCGGCACGCGTCGCGCGAGATCCTGGTCCACGCCGATCTGCGTACCCAGCTGCTCGACGAGCTCGCGGCCCACGAGACGACCGACGCCTGGCCGATCACGCCACAACGGGCGATCGGGGACCTGCGCCGGGCGATGGGCCCGTCGGACATCGTGGTCTCGGACGTTGGGGCGCACAAGGTCTGGGTGGCGCGGCTGTACCAGGCGTACGAGCCGAACACCGTGATCATCTCGAACGGCTTCGCCGCCATGGGCATCGCGATCCCGGGTGCGATCGCGGCCAAGCTCGTCCATCCCGACCGCAAGGTGGTGGCGCTGTGTGGGGACGGAGGGTTCCTCATGAACAGCCAGGAGCTCGAGACCGCGAAGCGGATCGGCGCGAACATCTGCGTGATCGTGTGGCGCGACGACGGATACGGCCTCATCGACTGGAAGCAGCGCAACGAGTTCGGACGGCCGTTCGGGGTGGAATTCGGCAACCCGGATTTCGTGGCTTATGCCGAGTCGTTCGGGATCGCCGGGTTCCGTCCGTCGTCTGCGGCCGAGCTGTATCCGATGCTCGAACGGGCACTCGGGGTCGACGGGCCCTCGCTCGTCGAGGTCCCGATCGACTACGCCGAGAACCTGCGGCTGACGGAGCGCCTCGGGGAGTTGTCCCAGCGCGCTTGAGGGTCTGTGGCGCCATCGCCCAAGCGTCCCCGTGGCGTCCCTTGGCGCCACCAGCGTTCCAACCGACCGGCGAAGGGCCGAAACCTTAGCGATCGGACGCCGAATGGGGACGCAGGCCGTTCCGAACGCCGCCGAACCGGCCTTCCGTCGCCGGTTGGAACGGTGCTGGCACCAGCAAGATCCCGCGGCCCGGTGCAGGATGACGTCATGACCGGCCAAGTGCGACGGCCCGGTTCGGGGCTCCGGGTCCTCATCGCGCTCACGATCACACTCCTCCTCCCCGCGACCCCAGTGGCCGCGGCCCCGTCGTCTGGCCGCGCCGACTTCCCGGCCGCCACGGCCGCCACGGCCGCCACGGCCGCGCCGGCCGCCCTCCTGCCGGCATGGGACGGCAGCATCGATCTCTACCGCGACGGCGTCTTCACCACCCAGAAGAGCTGGCTGTGGTGCACCGCCGCCGGCATCCAGATCGTGCGAAACATCGTCGAGCGCGACAACGATCACTCCACGAGCGGACAGCGTCGCTACTTCGACTGGATGCGCAAACGGAACCGCTACGACCTGCCCGAATCGGCCGGCGTCGATCCGCAGGGCTGGACGGCCGGGCTTCGCCACTTCATCGACGACCGCTACCGACTGGTCGCCAGCCGCTCGTTCACGGCGGGTCTGCAGTCGGCGGCGGCGAACCTGCGACGGACCGGTCTGCCGGCGGCGCTGACCGTGTCGAACGGCGGCCACGGCTGGATCCTCACCGGGTTCGAGGCGACCGCCGATCCGTTGCTGACCGACGAATTCAAGGTGACGAGCGTCCGCGTGGTGGGGCCGCTGTTCGGTCGCCAGAGCAAGAACGGCTACGACATGCCGCCCGACACGCGGCTGACCACCGGGCAGCTGCGCCGCTTCTTCACGCCGTGGCGATACGCCCCGCTGGCCATGGTCTGGGACGGCACGTACGTCTCGATGCAGCCGGTCGCGAAGGGCCACAAGCGGCCGGTCGCCTGGGCCGCCCGAGCAGCCAAGTTCGCGCGCGAGATCCACGAGATCCACGAGATCCACGCAGCGGCGCGCTAGCCGTCGGGCCGACGCGCCGCCCGGTCGCTAGCCGGATCTCAGCCCCCTGGCGTGGTCACGAAGACTCGCAGGACCCACGCGGTCGCCAGGACGACCAGCACGAGTGCGACGGCCGAGACGATCGCTCGAGTCCGGTGTGGCGAGTACGAGACGGCGCCGGCGAGCCCGAGCGAACCGAGCGCGACCAGCAGCACCAGCCCGATATTGAGGATCGTGACCGCGCTCCCGGTGACCAGCAGGACGAGCGTCGTGATCGCGACGGTCCCGATCGCGATGGCGCCGAACGCGAAGCGGGTCGGTTGTGGCAGCGCAGGTTGCACGTCCTGGCTGGTAGCTCCCGCCATGGCCCAGAGGCCCACGCCCGACGGGACGCCGAGGACGACGGCTAGGCCGACCGCGACCACGCCGAACACGCTTCCAAACACGTTTCGCAGCCATCCGGTCGTCTCCGGCGGATCGCTCAGCACGAGCGCCGCCAGCCCGAGACCGAGGACCGCGAACGCAGCCACGACCAGCATCAGCAGCATCGTCCGTGACACGATCACGAAGCGTCTGTGGTTCATCCGACCCTCGCCATACAAAGCCCGGCGAGTTTCCGGCGGTCGGACAGCCCAGGTCAATCGGCCCAGTCCGCACCTGTCAGCTCCCCACCGCCCTGGTGGGGAGCTCGCGCGTACCTGCCGGTCAGGGGAAGATCTCTCCCGCGAACCAGGTGCTCGCCGACACCCACTCATTGCCGCCGCCGCCCCAGCCCTGATTCACGTAGAACCAGCGGTCGTAGACGGTGTCCGTCCAGCACCAGATGAAGCAGTACCGGACCGTCCGTTCCTGGTAGGCGTACCCGTAGGCCATCGGATAGTGGCTGAGCCAGCCGGTCCCGATGACGGCGGGAGTCGCACGGAACCGGATGCTGTCGCGCGCCCGGTCCCGGATCCAGTCCCGGCTGATACCGAAGTCGTTCCAGCCGGCGCGGAGATACGTTCCGCTGCGTCCGGTGAGGTAGTGCCACGCGTCGACCATCTCCCATGGCCATGTGGCGCCCGAGTCGAAGATGCAGAACGTGTCGACGTAGCCGCGGACTTCCTGGATGACGTTGCGGATGCCCTGGTCCTGGTTGATCGGGGCCACGACGTCCGAGCCGTAGCCGCCATTCTGTCGGTACAGCCCGTTGCGTGGCGCCCAGTAGGCATTGCCCATTGCGGCCTCGCGGTCGGCCCAACCGAAGAGCATCGTCCAGGCCACCGGCCCGCAGCCGATCTGGCAACCGCCGTAGCTGTACTGGTTGTATCGAGGCTGAGCGCCCGGCGCCCACCAGTAGGAATACGCCACGGCTACTGCCCCCCTTCGTTTGATGCCGTGCGACGGTTGGAAGGCGTCCTGGCAGAGACCAGGAAGAACCGGAGCCGCTCGTTCGCACCATCCCGGTAGCTGACGGTCACGTCGATGTCGGTCTCCTGGGCGATGTCGGTACCCTCGGGGACGTCGATCACCAGGGCCGTCGAACCGGTCGTTTCGTCGATATACGCCTTCACGAGCGAAGCGCCTTCTCCGCCGAGTTCGACGACAGCCTCCGGCTCGAGCAACGCGACCCGGTGTGTCGTGCCGACGTGGATCCCTTCGCCGAACTCGTCGATCAGCGCCTCGATCCGCCACGCCCCGGCCGCCTGCCGACGAAGGTCGTCGAGGTACGGGCCGAAGGCATCGGCGAAGCGCTCGCGGAAGACCCCCCAGTCGTCCACCTCGAGCGGCTTGAGCTCCGGTGGCTTCTCGGCCTCGCGCTTCTCCTCGTGCTCCACGCCGTCCGCCTTGTCGTCGCTCCTGATCTCGGTCGTCGGTTGGGCGGTGAGCGTGCCGTTGCCAGCGTCGATCCGAGCCAGGTCATGCGGCAACCCCTCGAGGAGCGCCGGCAGCTGGCCGACCCTGGCCACGAGCGAGCCATCCTTCGACTCGCCGACGTAGGACAGGCTGTCGACCTTGGTGATCCGGTCGATGGCGGCACCGCCTCCTTCCGCTGCAGCGGCGAGCTGGGCGCTGACCGGCGAACGGTCCAGGCTCCAGTGGGGGACCGGGAAGTCATGTGCGGCGGCCGAGACGATGATGAATCCTCGGTCGCGCGTCATGTCCAGTCGACCGATCACCGCGGCGTTGCTCGCGCGGCGTGATCTGGTGCGGCTGGGTTCGCGGCTCGCCATGAGCTCGCTCAGCCCCGCAGCGGAGGTCGCGAGTCGGCGGCCCCGCCCGCCCAGGTCGACGCTGAATTCGTAGTACGCGACCTCGTCGAGATCCGGGCGGTAGATCGGCCAGACATCGCTCCCGAGGCTGGCCCCGTCTGCCCCCGGCGCCATCGGCGTGCCGCGAATCAATTCAAGGTGCTGCGCCGCTCGTCGACGGATCGCAGTCGGAACTTTGGACTGGTCGATCGCCATGCCGCCCCCCTTTGCGCGGGTTCGTCCGCGCAGTGTCGCCTCGCCATCGCCGGTTTCGGCCGATGGGCGGGAACGACCCTATCAGCCGCCCGTCATGGAGCTGTCTCAGTCGGAGGCTCGGCCACAGGCACCCGCAGATACGGGGGCGCGCCAGGGAGGGACGTGGAGCGGGAGACGGGATTCGAACCCGCGACATTCTGCTTGGGAAGCAGACACTCTGCCAGCTGAGTTACTCCCGCTCGGGAGGCCGAACCACACTCGGTTCGTGCGTGCACGAGATTACCTCAAGGGGCGCGCCGGAGCCAAGGTCGCATGCCATGCTTCCAAACCAAACGCCATGCCCGATGAAGGGAATGCCGAACGGTGCCGAGACTCCAGGCCAAGCGGTTCTCCGCGCCAGATGAGACCAGGACGCTGCCACGGGCGCACGTCGAGATCGTGACGCTCGATGAGGTGTCGGTCGGGTTGGCTCGATGGGAGCCTGGCTGGCGCTGGTCGACCGACCTCGGGCCGCAGACCGGCACGGCCTCGTGTCAGGTCCATCACCTCGGGTACGCGATCTCCGGCACGCTCCATGTCGAACTGGAGGACGGCCAGGCCCTGGAGATCCACGGCGACAGCGTGTTCGAGATCCCGGCCGGCCACGACGCATGGGTCGTCGGGTCCGAACCCTTCGTCACTGTCGAGTGGACGAGCGTCGGAGCGGTCGGCGTCGATCCCGAGGGCCCGGCCGAGCGCCTCCTTGCGACGGTCCTGTTCACCGACATCGTCGATTCCACCGCGACCCTCGAGCGGATCGGCGATGCAGCCTGGCGAACGCTGCTGGCCGCCCACAACGCCGCCCTCCGCGAACAGATGAATCGGTTCCGCGGCCGCGAGAAGGCGACGACTGGGGACGGCTTCCTCGCGATCTTCGACAGCGCCAGCCGAGCGGTCGGATGCGGAGCCGCCATGGTCCGCGCGGCCGAGAACATCGGGGTTGCGATCCGGGTCGGCATCCACACCGGCGAGGTCGCGCTCGTGGGACCGGACGTCCGAGGTGTCGCCGTCCATACCGCAGCCCGCGTGCTGTCCGTCGCCGGTGCCGGGGAGGTGGTCGTGAGCGCGACCACCCGGGATCTGCTCGAAGGGTCGGACTACGCGTTCGCCGACGCCGGCAGCCACGAGCTCAAGGGGCTGACCGGAGTGCGCTCGCTCCATCGCCTCGTCGGGCGCGCTGGCGGCGGCTAAGGGCCTAGTCTTGTTCGGCGGGTACAGGAACGGGGCCCTTTCGGACCCTGTTCCTGCGGCGCGGGATCCGGGCGTGGTGTCAGATGGCGGTTGGTGTAACCCCAGCCGAGCGAAGTTCGAGGACGACCACCGCCGTCTCGGTCGACCGCCGGGTCGCAAGGCTGTCGATGTCGTTGCCCCAGCCCGGGTAGTCGGCGAACTTGGCCCACAGCCGCTCGCGCTCGCCGCCCATCGCGGCGCGGGCGTGCACGGTTCGCGTTTCGCCGGGCAGCTCGACGGTCGTGTCGGGCTGCGCCTGGAGGTTCAGCCACCAGGCGGGCTCCTTCTCCCCCCAGCCGTTCATGGCCAGGGTGACGAGGTTGGCGCCGTCCTCGTAGTAGCCCACGATCGCGACCCTCGGCTGGCCCGACCGTCGGCCGACGGTGGCGAGCCGCAGCATCCCGAACTTGCTGCCCGCCTCCGGTCGGGAGAGGCCGAACCTGCCCCCGGTCAGCCGATACGCCGAACGATGCAGGACCCAGGCGATGCGAACGAGAATTCGGGGTGGCGTTCGCGGCGCCTGCTCACGAATGGCGGTCATGCTGCGCCTGCCTTCGCTGGCGCGCCGATCGACGAGGGCGGGACGCTCGCCGAGCCGTGCAGATCCGCGGATTCGGCAGCGGCCTCGACCATCAGGGGCGCCTCCTTGCGGAAGCCCTTGAAGACCAGCCACAGGCCGAGCGTGGCCTCCCAAACGAAGATCGGCAGGACGGCGATGGCCGACCACGTGGAGTACTGCTCGTTGATGCCGACCACTTGGCCGATGGCGGACGAGATGAGGAGCGGGCCACCGATCAGGCCCATCAGCGGGATGACGCGCGGCACGAGGCGGGACTTGTAGAAGAGCGAGCCGAGCAAGAGCGCGTTGATGCCGGGCAGGAGGGTCTGTCCGATGAGGAAGGACCAGTCGTGGGTCGCGACCAGCGACCGTCCGACGATGGCCAGCGAGCCCGCATCGGCACCGGCGGTCGCACCCACCTCCTGCTGCAGGGTCACGACAGAGAGGAGGCTGATGATCCCGAGGGTGATCACGCCCGCTTCGAAGAGTCGTGACGTGACGAACCCGAGCGCAACGCCCTCGTTCTGGCGCCTGAGCACCGGGAACAACACGACGCCGGTCCCGACGATCGCGAAAGCGACGACCAGCTCGAGGACGGCGCCCCAGAGCACGCCAGCGTGGTTGCCCGAACTCAGGATGAAGCCCGGATCGCTCAACACCGGTCCGTAGAGTGCGAACGTCGGGAGCGCGAGGTAGGTGATCAGATAGAGCAGGCCCGCGACGAACGCGGCCTTCCTCATCGAGCCGAATTCGGCCCGGATCCGTTGCTGTGGTTCGTGGATCGATCGCCATGTCGGGGTTCCTTTCGTCGTTGGATGAGGTGGATGGAAGAGCGGGCGATCGGATCGCCCGCGGTGGAGGCAGGACGGTCAGTTGCCGCGCGTGATGCTCCCGATGATCACGGCACCGGGACCGAGGTTGTTCAGGGCGAGATCACCCGCATCCGCGGCTGACTCGATCGCGTCGGTCGAGGTGAGCGGCCGACCATTGACGGTCTTCGCGAAGGGAAGCTGGTTCTCACCAACGGCCGTCCAGGACGGGACGCAGGCCCCGCTGACGATGCCCTGGCCGCTGCACAGGACGAAGTAGCCCTGGAGCTTGACGCTGTAGGTGCCGTGGTTCTGGCTCGGCACACCGCGCACGACGTGATCGTGCAGGAAGGTGTTGGGCGGCCAGCCCTGCGGCTGATCCGTCTGGGGAGCGAGGACGTAGAAGGGGTCAAGTTCCTTCGGAGCCGCGCCCGTGAACCGGGTGTTCGAGAACGTCATCCGGTATTGGACGCCGTCCGCCCAGACATCCTCGTAGCAGCCGACGCGGCCCGACTGTGGGCCGGTGATGTCGACGCAGTTCCTGAGGCCCGCTGCGCCCGCAGTTGGAGCGACAGCAAGACCTAGCCCGACCGCGGCAAGCGCCAGCGTGGCGACGAACAGCCGGGTCGTGGTTTGGATGCGAGTCATGATCATCGTGTGGATCTCCTTCATGTTCGGGGGCTACTCGGCCTCGATGTCGGCCTATTGGTTTGATCGAGATCGAGGCGATGGACCGAGACCAACGGCAGGCCCAGGTCGCGTACTCGCTGGAGCACGCCGTGGAGTGCTGCCTGGTCGGGGATGGGACCGCTGATGACGGTGGTTCCGTCGCTCTGATGGCTGACGGTCAGCCCGTCGAACCAGGCAGTCCAGTGCGCGTCGAGATGCCCCGTGAGCCGGATCTCGTAGGGTCCGGCATCGGAGCCGTGGGGTGTCGGGGTCGTTGGATGGGTCATCGCGCTCCTCTTGGGTGGGCCGACTGGATCTCTGGCCGGCAACACCGACCTGAGTCACTGGGGACACCGTGGAGGCGGATGTGATGAGCGCGCATCACCACACCTGATGAGCGGCGTGATGATTTCCCGCGACCCGTGAGAAGCCAGGGTCGCCGACCGCTCGCGCTTCGAGGCGCGGCGGATACCTAGGCCGTGGGGCGTCCCTCGCGGGAGCGCGAGAGCAGGCCGAGCTCGGCCGCTCGGCGGACGGCGGCCCTCCGGCTGTTCACGCCGAGCTTCGAGTAGACGTTCCTCGTGTGCGTTCGGACGGTGGCCAATGACACGGACAGCTCGCGCGCCATGTCCGGGCCGTCGAGATCGCTCTCCAGGAGGCGCAGGACCTCGAGTTCACGCTCGCTGAGCGGCTCGATCAATGGCTGTTGGCCGGGCGGTTGTCCCTCCGCCGTGACGACGGCTGCAAGGAGTCGCCGCACGTAGCTCGAAACGTTCGGCCGCTTGGCCGCCAGCTTCAGCAGGGCTGCCATCGGTGGTCCTTCGTCGGCGAAGACGCGGACGTAGCCTTCCGGCTCTGCCAGCGCGACGGCCCGGTCCAGTGACGTGAGAGCGCCTTCCAGATCGTCGCCCGCGTGACGCGCGATCGCCTGCACGGCGAGGACATCGATCGCGTTGCCGGTGATGCCACCGTCTTCCGCCGCGGCCAGCAGGCGCTCCGTGAAGTCGATCGACTCCTCGATCGTTTGGGAAGCGCGGTCCTGCGTTCCCTCGGCCAGGAGCAACCTCGCCAGCGTGGCGTGATCGAAGGCGCGGACGTAACTGAGCTCGTCGTCCGTGCTGACACCCGCATCCCGTGCCCAGCCCCACGCCTCCGACAGGCTTCGGTTGGCGATCCACACCCGTGCCCTCAGGGCGGCGACGGGGCGGACGTCAGGAGAGAAGTCGCCCGCGTACAAGCGCGCAGCCTCGTCGAGCAGCTCGAGCGCGGCATCGAGGTCGCCCTCGGCCTGTCGGATCCGAGCCGCCGCGACGCGCGAGCGGTAGCGGTTCTGCGGCAGGCCAGTCTCATCGCCCAGCTCGCGGCTCGTCAGGAGGTGCTGCGACGCAGTCACGAGGTCGTTTCGCTCGCGAAACAGCTCGCTCATGCCGACTTGCATGTCCGCGGCTCCCCGTAGCGCGGGGCCACCCTGGCTAGTCGCAACCTGCCATCCACGCTCGTACAGGCGCATCGCGTCGCGGAGCCGGCCCTGGGCGATCCGGATATCGGCCAACGTGATGGCGCCGCCGACCACGTCCGACAGGTGTTCAGCCTTCTCCAAGCTCGTCTGGCCGTCCGAGTACCAGCGGTACGCTGCGTCGAGGTCTCCGGTCGACCAGTACGAGAGTCCGATCAACGAGGCCGCCGCTCCTTGTCCCAGGTGATCGTCCTCAGGGACCACGTCGAGAACCCGATGAGCCTGCGCCAGGGTTTCGGGCACATCGCCGACCAGGTGGGCCAGGGCCGCGCGGTACATGGCGATCGCACCCGGCAGGCGCTCGAACTCCACCTCGTCGACGACGATCATCCTTGCCGACGGGGCGTTCGGCTGCTCCGGTTGCTCTGGCGCATCAAGCCACCGCTCAGCGGCCTGCAGGAGCGCTTCGACTCCGTCGAGTTCCCCGGTGGCCATGAGCGCACCCACATAGCCAACGGTCAGCACCGGCCTGACCCGGAACAGCTCGTCGGGAAGCTCCTCGAACCAGCGACGCAGGGTCGCCTCCTGTCGAGCCTGCCGCATCGCCGGACCTGCCAGCTCGATCAGGTCCGCCGCCCGCTCGAAGTCCTGGGCGGCCAGGGCGTGGCGGATGGCCTCGGATCGCTCGCCGTTCTGCTCATACCACTCGGTAGCCCGCCGATGCAGGTCAGGCGCGGCGTCGGGTTGCTCGTCCAGCAACCGCGCCCGAAGCACGTCGCCGAACAGATGGTGATACCGATACCACTTGCGACGGTCGTCGAGCGGGACGAGAAAGAGGTTCCCTCGATCGAGCGTCTCGAGCATGGCCTTTCCATCGGCTTGGCCGGTCACGGCATCGCACAACGGGCCACTCAGCCGTTCAAGGATCGAGGTCTGCAGCATGAAGCTCCGGATCTGCTCGGACTGACGCTGGAGGACCTCTTCCGCGAGGTAGTCGACGATGTAGCGATCGTCCCCAGCGAAGCTCGCGATGAACCCGGCGATGTCGCCGCGCCCCTGCATCGAGAGCGCAGCGAGCTGCAGTGCGGCGATCCATCCTTCGGTGCGCGCTTCCAACGCGGCGACATCGCCCGCGCTGAGCTCGAGCCCCATCACCTCGTTGAGGTAGGCCGCGGCCTCTTCTGGTGTGAAGCGCAGATCGGCTGCGCGGATCTCGATGAGCTCGCCACTCCCTCGCAAGCGGCCCAGCGGCAGCGCCGGATCGGCGCGCGTGGCGATCAGGAGGTGCATCTGTGGGGGCAGGTGCTCAATCAGGAACGCCATCCCGTCATGGACCTCGTGCGTTTCGATCACGTGGTAGTCGTCCAGCACCAGGGCCACGTCGGTCGTTGCCGCCCCGAGGTCATTGAGCAGCATGGCCAGGGCCGTCTCGATCGGCGGTGGCTGAGGAGCCTGCACGACGGCGAGCGCACTCGCGCCCACGCCCGGCGCCACGGTCTGGAGCGCGGTGATCAGGTAGGTCCAGAACGACGCGGGTTGGTTGTCGGCCCGGTCCAGCGACAGCCATGCCACCGCCCGCTGATCGCTGTCATCGGCTGTGAGCCACTCGGCCAGCAGCGTCGTCTTGCCGAAGCCGGCCGGAGCGGAGATGAGGGTCAGCTTCGACTGCGCCCCCCGGCGCAGGCGCTCGCTCAGTCGCGGACGCGCAACCAGACCGCGTCGCAGCTTGGGGACATAAAGCTTGGTCTCGAGCAGCGGGCCCGCGTCGACCTGCGTCACCACCCTGGGGTCATGGACATCCACGGTGACCATTGTCGCCGGGGATCAATGGCGCACGTCGACCGCGAGACCAACGAGATCGGCGCTGACCTGCCATAGCCGCGCTGTCGTCGCAGCTTCGTATGAGGAATCGTGGGACTTCTTCGCCTTGCGGTTGGCGAAGTACTCGCCGCTGACGCCCTCCACCTCGCCGGAGCTGGCCAGGTAGATCGGTGTCTCGGCGCCGCGGGCCGGACTCTTCATGAAGGGTCGAAGGACCTTGACCAACAGGCCCATCGAGGGGTCCTCCGCACTGAAGGCAGTGCTGGTCAGGCCGGGATGTAGCGCGGTCGCCGTGACGCCAGTCCCCTCCAGCCGCCTGGCGAGCTCGTAGGTGAACATCACGTTGGCCAGCTTCGACTGGTTGTAGGCCCCTGACCCGGAGTACTTCTCCTCGCCCATCAGGTCATCGAAGTCGATCTTGCCCATCGATTGCGCACCGGAGGACACGGTCACCACACGGGCAGGTGCGCTTGCCTTCAGGCGCTCGAGCAGCAGGTTGGTCAGCAGGAACGGCGCGAGGTGGTTCAGGGCGAACGTGTGCTCGAGACCGTCGGCGGTCACGTGGCGGTGCGCCCAGAAGCCGCCGACGTTATTGAGCAGCACGTCCAGTCGCGGGTACGCGGCGAGCACCTCGTCCGCCAGCCTCCGGACTTCGGCCTGTGACGACATGTCGGCGACGAAGACGTCGACCTCACCGGTTCCCGACTCACGAGCGATGGCGTCGGCCGCCGCGTCGGCCCGGGTCCGGTCGCGTCCCGTGATGCCCACTCGGGCGCCCATCGAGGCGAGGCCGACGGCCGCCGCGCGGCCGATGCCGCCCGTACCCCCGGTGATCAGGACGGTCTTTCCGGTCATGGATCGCGTGGCGGTCATCGCAGGACTCCTGGGTCGGGACGTCGCCAGTCTGCGCGTGTTGCCGCCCGCTGGATAGGGGCGCACACTCCCTCGCCATGGACATCGTGACCGCCGCACTGCTGATCGCTGTCCCGGTCGCGTTCAACCTCGCCTTCGTCGAGCTTGGACGGGCCTTCGACTACCCGAACATCCTGCGCAAGGAGCCCGACGAGATCCTGCGACGGTTCGCGGCCGGAGGCTCCGGGCTGATCTTGCGCTGGGAGGCGCTGCTGCTGAGCGCCCTCGCGATGCTCCCTCTCGTCGCCGCTGCTGGCCGTGGCGCTGAGTGCTTCGGCGGCGCTGACCGCCGCCGCCATCGTCGTGGGCTCGGCCGCCGCGCTGGTGCAGGCGCTCGGGCTCGTGCGCTGGCCGTTCGCGGTACCGGAGCTCGCCCGACGGTATGTCGCGGCTGACGGCCCGGACGCCGCCGCGACTCGCCACGCCATCGAGGTCACGTTCGCGACCCTCCATCGACTGCTCGGCGTCGGGATCGGGGAGCACCTCGGATACCTGTTGACCGGCATCTGGACACTCCTGGTCGCGGCGTCCGTCCTTTCGACGACGGTCCTCCCGGGCTGGCTCGGTCTCATCGGCATCCCGGTCGGTATCGCGTTGCTGATCGGCACACTCGAGTTCGTCGGCCCCAACGAGGAGCACGGCTGGTCAATGGCTGGGACGATCGTGCCGATCGCCTACATCGCGTGGTCGCTCTGGCTCATCGCCCTCGGGGTCGGCCTCCTGTTGACGCCCTAGCGACCGAGACGTACCCGGATGACCCCACCCCGAGTCTGGTTCCAGGCGGTCTGGTTCGTCCATCGGGCGATCCGCCGGGTCAGCGGTGGCCGGCTCGGCACGCGGACCCCCGGCGAGGACCGGGTCGGCATGCTGTTCATCCACACCGTGGGGCGCAAGAGCGGCCAGCCTCGCGTGAACGGCCTGTTCTATCTCGACGACGGGCCCAACGTCGTCGCCGTCGCGTCCAACGCCGGTGCCGATCGAGACCCGGCCTGGTGGCTGAACCTTCGCGACCAGCCCGACGCCGAGGTCGAGCTCGCCGGCCAACGGCGCCCCGTTCGTGCTCGAGCCGCCACGCTCGAGGAGGCGGAGCGGCTGTGGCCGCGCCTGGTCACGGCGAACCCGGACTTCGCGGAGTACCGCGCGAAGGTCACTCGACCGATCCCGATCGTCATCCTCGAGCCACGCTAGGCGAAAACCGGGGGGGCCATTCGGCCTCCCGCGCGGGTCGAACGGCACGGAAGAAGGGTCGGCATGGCCCCTGTCCCGGATCCACCTCAGGACGGACTCTGCTTGTGACAGAACCAGGCAGTAGAAGTCAGCGAGGATGAAACCGTGAACAGTCGTTTGAAGGTAATCGGCGTCATGCTGGCGGTCATCGGACTCGCGTTCATCGCGGGCGGTGGATTCGCCTACTACAAGACAGACCAGGGAACCAAGTCGCTCCAGGCGTTCAGCGCCGCGCAGAACGTCACGCTCTCCTATAACGAATCCGGGCAGCTCGTCGATCGCGGCGAGACCGTAGGCGCCGTCGCGATCATGTCGCTCCTCACGAACGACTGGGGCTACACGGTCGACCCGTCGGAGCTCAACCCGAACGATCCGCTGGTCAACACCGCCTCTGAGTACATGTACCAGATGGCCACGATCTCGTACCACACCCTGCACGGAAGCGCGACGGTCGTGCTCGACGAGACCGTTACCGCCGAGGACGGCACCGTCTATGCCGCTGGCACGTACGAGTTCCAGAATGACGGCCGCTACTGGACCGGCTTCGACCGCTCGAACCCGATCGAGGCTGGCGCCCGCGAGCAGCTATGGACCGGTACGGCACACGCGCTGATCGGCGCGCTCGGTGTCGGCAGCGTCACCGCTTCGGCCCTCCAGATCGGCCTGGGCGTCGCCGCCCTCCTCGCCGGCTTTGGCGCCACGATCTTCCTCCTGGGCCTCGGCCTGGTGTGGGCGACGCGAGCCCAGACCGAGCGGGTCAAGGTTCCGGCCCTGCGACCGGCGCCCTCGCTCGCCTAGTCAACCAATTTCCCACCGACGCGCCGGGCCCCCAGGTCCCGGCGCATCGGATTCGGAGGCCACCGTGATCCCCACCATCGACGACGAGCCCGAAGTGGCGCCCCCGAGTGACATCCGTCGCGTGCTGCTGGGTACCGACCTCGGCGAGACGACGGAGCTGGCCACCGACCGGGCGTTCGACCTGGCCCAGCGGCACGGCGCCGAGCTCCTGGTGGTCAGCGTCATCGAACCGAAGGACATGCTTCAGCAGACCGGGACCGAGGACGACCGCTGGGACCAGGTCCGCGATCGGCGACACGGCGCCGCGCAGGGGCTCGTCGCCCGAGGTCGCGAGATCGGCGTGAACGTGACCTTCCTGGTCTGGACCGGCGATCCGGGCGAGTCGATCGTGTCGGCCGCAGAAGCCGAGAACGTAGACCTGGTCGTCGTCGGGACGCACGGACGGGGAACCATCGGGCGCCTGCTTCTGGGCTCTGTCTCCGAGCATGTCGTGCGCAACGCCCCGTGCCCCGTGCTCGTCATCCGGCCCGCTTCGGGCCGATCGCACCGGCCTGAGGCCGCCTGACCACATCGCTCGACTGGCGCGGTACCGTCTCCACATGGCCGACCCCCGCGAGACCGCATCCGACGTCACACTCGAGGCACTCAGTGACGCCGTCGGCGCCGTGGCAGGCGAGCTCGACGTCGAGACTGTGCTCCAGCTCATCGTCGATCGCGTCCGCACCCTGGTCGGCGCGCAGTACGCGGCGCTCGGCATCGTCGATGACCGGCGGCGGATCGAGCGCTTCATCACGAGCGGGATCTCAGCCGAGCAGCGCCGGCGACTCGGGCCCTTGCCCGAGGGTCATGGACTCCTTGGCCTGATCATCACCGAGGGCCACTCGCTACGTGTCCCCGACATCGGCGCCCACGCCGTGAGCTCGGGCTTTCCGCCAGAGCACCCCCCGATGCGGTCGTTCCTCGGCGTGCCCGTGCGGGTCAAGCGCCGAGTCATCGGCAACTTCTACCTGACGGATAAGGAGTCGGCCGCCGAATTCAGCGACGACGACCAGCGGCTGACCGAGCTCTTCGCGCTGCATGCCGGCATCGCCATCGAGAACGCGCGGCTGCACGAAGCGGTCGGACGGCTAGCCGTGATCGAAGAGCGCGACCGGATCGGCAAGGACCTCCACGACGGCATCATCCAGAGCATGTATGCGGTCTCCCTGTCGCTGGAGGACATGCCCGAGTTGATGGCCGACGACCCCGACGAGGCCCGAGCCCGCGCCGATCGTGCGATCGACGCCCTGCATGACACGATCCGGGATCTGCGGGGATTCATCTTCGGCCTGCGGCCGGAGCTCGTGGACCGGACCGATCTCGTCGGGCTCCTGGTCGCGTTGACCGAACAGCTCCACCAGAACAGTCTCGTGGAGGTGAGCTTGGACCTGCCGGAGCGTCTCGACGAGCCTCCCGCGCACGTCCGGGCCGAGCTCCTTCAGATCGCCCGCGAGGCACTGTCCAATGTGGCTCGCCACGCCCGCGCGACCGAGGCAGCCGTTCGGCTTTCGTCGACCGACACGGACTTGGTGCTCGAGATCCGCGACAACGGGCGGGGGTTCGATCCCGCCACGACCCCACGCGAGGGCCATTTCGGCCTGGCCAACATGCGCGACCGGGCGGTCGGGTTGGGGGGAACCATGCTCGTGGAGAGCGCCGCGGGCGGCGGCACCCATATCATCGTGCGTATCCCGGTCGGTGGATCCAACGAGGCGCCCACAGTCGATGGCTGACGAAACGACCCCTGCGGCGTCAACGACCCCTTTGCGCCTCCTCGTGGTCGATGATCACGAGATCGTCCGGGGCGGCCTCGTCGCGCTGCTGGACCGACGGGCGGGATTCGAGGTCGTCGCCGAGGCCGGGACGGTCGCGGAGGCGGTCGATCAGGCTCGCCGGCACCAGCCTGACATCGTGGTCATGGACGTCCGTCTCCCCGACGGGTCCGGGATCGAAGCATGCCGCGAGATCCGAGCGGACCTGCCGAGTACGAAGGTCATCATGCTGACCTCGTATCCCGACGAGGAGGCGGTGATGTCCGCGATCATCGCGGGCGCGTCCGGGTACCTGCTCAAACAGATCAGGGCGAGGGACCTCGTGGCCGCACTCGAGACCGTGGGTCGTGGCGAGTCATTGCTCGATCCGGGGGTCACCGAGAAGGTCCTCGAGCGCGTCCGCCGGATGGCGTCGGGCGACCTCAACGACGAGCTCTCGGCCCTCACGGCGCAGGAGCGGAAGATCCTGATGCTCGTCGCCGAGGGTAAGACCAACAAGGAGATCGCGGCCGAGGTCTTCCTGTCGGACAAGACCGTCAAGAACTACGTCAGTTCGATCCTCTCCAAGCTGGATCTCGAGCGGCGGGCCCAGGCAGCGGCGTTCATCGCGAAACATCGCGGAGGCATGACCGGCGACTCCTAGTGACCATTGGATGCCCACGAGGGGCCATTTGGCCGTCGCAGATCGGCGCCCGCGCTGGGAAACTTGACCGGAGGCCAGGGGGCGCCGATCCGAGGAGACTCTGGTCGCGACGCAGGCCGTAGGAGGTACGACGATGCTGATGGTCGCTGATCCCAGCGTGACCCTCGAACGCAAGGTGCGCGATCGACTGCGTGACGACGAGTCCCACCGGCGTGTCGCCTCGGTGCTGACGGAAGTCGCCGTCGCCGCGATCCACCCGGCGCGCCACCTCGGTCTTGGTCGCTCAGCCCCGGGCGGGATGCTCGAGGAGCCGATCGAAAGCGCGACGCGAGCCGCCATGGAAACGCTGATCGCCCGGCTCGACGAACTCGTCGAGTCGCTGCCGCGACCCATGATCGAGCAGCTCGCGAACGAACAGCTCGCCGCCGAATTCGGCCTCGAGTAGGGCCAGCACACACCGCCACCGCATCCGGACGACGACGGGGGAGGCTGAAAGAGGGCCTTCCGGCACGTCGGATCCGGACCTCTTGCCACGTGCCCCGCATCGGCTCTCGGCGCATGATGACGGGCATGTCGACCAACAGCCCGCCCGCCCCTGTCCAGGTCCCGCCACCATCACCCCTGCACGATGCGTCGGAGGCGGCCGCCCTCACCCGACGCCGGTTCCTGCGAACCGCGGCGGTCACCGGCACCGGCCTGGTCGCCGTGGGCATCGCCGCCTGCGCGCCGAGTAGCTCTCGTTCGACGTGGAGCCCGGGCCCCTCTCTCGCGCCTGCGGCCGCGACGAGTCCGTCGGCGGTCCCAGCGTCGGCCCCGCCCTCGATGGCCCACGGATCGGCCGCGCCGTCGGCCGCGCCGACGATGGATCATGACGCGAACGCCAAGGCTGCCGTCGAGCGGTTCCTCGGCGGCGAGGGCGCGTCCCTCGATCGACAAGGCAACCTCCCCCTCGAGCCTCGCCTCGAGGACGGCGTCAAGATCTTCGAGCTGACGATCGAGGAGATGGACCACGCCATCGACGCCGAGAAGGATCCGGTCAAGGCGCTCGGCTTCAACGGCACGTGGCCGGGCCCGCGCCTCACCGTCGTCGAGGGCGATAGTGTCCGCGCCATGTTCACGAACAACATGCACGAGAGCACGGGCATCCATTTCCACGGCCAGAAGTTGCCCAACAACATGGATGGCGTGCCGCACATCACGCAGGAACCGATCCAGCCGGGCGACTCCTTCACGTACGAGTTCGTCGCCCGGACGCCGGGTTCGCACATGTATCACTCCCACCACAACGCGACCGATCAGGTGGGGCGCGGGCTGCTCGGCGCGTTCATCGTCGAGCCGAAGGACCCGGCCGCGCGCTACGACCAGCTGTACCGCGCGACCCAGGACATCATCTGGGTCAGCAATGACTCGCTTGGTGGCTTCACGATCAATGGCCGCGGCTTCCCGGCGACGTCGCCCATCGTGGCGACGCTCGGCGAGACGATCGTCATCCGCTTCATGAACGAGGGGAACATGATGCATCCGTGGCACCTCCACGGGATGCCGATGCGGGTCGTCGCGCGCGATGGCTATCCACTCGGGGCGGCCGCGTTCACCTGCGACACGCTGGGGGTCAACCCGGGCGAACGGTGGGACGTCGTCATCGATTGCACCGAGCCCGGGGCGTGGGCGTTCCACTGCCACATCCTCCAGCACGCGGAGGCCCAGGACGGCATGTTCGGGATGGTCACCGCCCTGGTGGTCCAGGAGCCCAGCGCGGTCAGGGCGGCACCTGCAGAGAGCCCGGTCCTGACCGCCGCTCGGGCCGCCGGCTCGACCGCGCTGATCTGCCGGGTCCCGGCCACCGGCTGATGCGCCTCGTCACCGCCGGCGAGGCTGTCGCGGGTATCGGCTCGGGCGAGCAGGTGTACGTCCAGTGTGCCGCTGCTGCTCCCTCCGTCCTGCTCGACGCTCTGGTGGCCCGTGCCCCGGAGTTGCGCGACGTCGGGATGATCCATCTGCACATCGAGGGACCCGGGCCGCACCTGGCGCCCGCCATGGCCGGGCACTTCCGTCACCGGGCCCTGTTCATCGGACCCAATGCCCGGGGGGCCGTCAACGAAGGTCGCGCGGATTACGTGCCGGTCTTCCTGTCCGACGTGCCGCGCCTGTTCGAATCCGGCGCGCTGCCCCTTGACGCCGTGCTCGTCAACGCGACGCTCCCAGATGCCCACGGCTTTTGCTCGCTCGGGACGTCCGTCGAGGCGATGCACGCCGCCATGCGGGCGGCACGCACCGTGATCGTGCAGTTCAACGCGGCGATGCCGCGGACCCTCGGCGACAGCTTCATCCACGTGGACGACATCGACCTCGCGGTCGAGGTGGACGTGCCACCGTATGAGCGGCCGATCGGCGCAATCGGGGACACCGAGCGGCAGATCGGGGCGCACGTCGCGGAGCTCGTCCCGGACGGGGCCACGCTCCAGCTGGGCATCGGTGCGATCCCGGCCGCCACGGCACTGTTCCTGCGCGACAAGCGTGACCTCGGCATCCACACCGAGATGTTCACGGACTCCGTGGTCGATCTGGTCGAATCGGGCGCGATCACCGGAGCGGCCAAGGAACGCAATCGCGGCAAGATCGTCACCGCCTTCGTGATGGGCTCGCGCCGGCTGTATGACTTCGTCGACGACAACCCGATGGTCGAGATGCGACCCGTCGACTTCACCAACGACACGTCGATCATCCGGACGTTTCGCAAGATGGTGGCCATCAACTCGGCCATCGAGATCGACCTGACCGGTCAGGTCGTCGCCGATTCGATCGGCTCGCGGCCGTACTCGGGCGTCGGCGGTCAGATGGACTTCATCCGTGGCGCTGCGCTCGCCGAGGATGGCCGCGCGATCATCGCCTTGCCGTCGACGGCGGCCGGCGGCACCGTCTCGCGGATCGTGCCGACGCTCAAGGAGGGCGCCGGCGTCGTCACGACCCGCGCGCACGTCCGGACCGTGGTCACCGAATTCGGGGTGACCGATCTCCTTGGGCGGAGCCTGCGCGAGCGGGCGCAGGCGCTGATCGCGATCGCGCACCCGGACTTCCGCGACGAGCTCCGGGCCCGAGCGGACCTGTAGCCGGACCCTAGCGGTCCTCCTCGTTCCAGCCCTGCCGGTTCGCCAGTCGGACGAGCGCCGTCCGGCTCGCGACGTCGTACCGGTCGAACAGCCGGCGTAGCTGGCTCTCCACGGTCTTGACCCGCAGCGACAGGCGCTCGGCGATCTCGGCGTTCGACAACCCCTCGGCCACGAGCGCGATGATCTCGAGCTCGCGTGGCGTCGGCACCCGGAGCGCATCGCTTGCGGCCTGGCGGGCCGCTGCCGGGAACGCCGTCCCGCCTTCGGCGACGGTCTTCACCGCGCTGAGGATCTGGTCGACCGTCGCCATCTTGGACAGGTAGCCCTTGGCACCCAGCTCGATCGCGCGGACGTGGTAGCTCGGGTACCAGTAGGCGCTCAGGATGATGAAGGCGGGTCCGGGTCGGTGTCGTCCGATCAGGTCAAAGCCGTCCCCGTCCTCGGCCAGGCGCAGGTCGCACAGGACGATGTCCGGCGCCGCCTCCTCGATCAGGGCGCTCGCCGACGGTACGTCCCGGGCGGTCCCGACGACCGCGACGTCCGGCGACCCGTGGATCAGCGCCGCCAGACCGTCGGCGATGGCCGGGTGGTCCTCGACGATCGCCACACGGATCACGGCCGCCTCCCCGCCGCCCACAACACGCGCTCGCACCAAGGACCCCTCAACTCGTCGATCCTCGTCATCGACACCCCCGCCGGTGAACCCAAGACCCGCGCGCTCGGCGGCTGCTCGCCGTCCATCTGAGGATATCGCGCTGTCGTCAGGACTATCCATCCTCTGTGCACGAAACGGCAGGAACTTGTTCCACCGCGCCCGATGCGGACGACGCTCGTTCAGCCGGCCCTACGACCGCGAACCCGTCCGCTCGGGCTCCGGCGCTCCGCCACCGGCAACCGCACGGTCATCACCGTGCCCTTGCCGACGCGAGATTTGGCCTCGATCTCGCCCTCGTGGGCGGTGACGATCTCGCGCGCCACGTACAGGCCGAGGCCCAGGCCCGGGGTCCGATGCGGATCTCCGAGCCGCGTGTAGGCATCGAACATCGTCCGAATGCCGTCGGGCGTTACCCCGGGTCCGCGATCGCGGATAGCGACCTCGGCGCGCCCGTCTGAGCTGGCGATCGTGACGTTGATGGTCTTCGAGCCCGGTGCGTGCTCCATGGCGTTGGCCAGCAGATTGAGGAACACCTGCTCCAGGCGGCCCGCGTCCCCGCGCACGGTCACCGCATCGGTCGCGGCCTTGACGCGGATGGGTGGAGCCTTGGGCAGGACCTGGGCCACCTCGACCGCCGATCGGACGACGGCGGTGAGATCGACGACGTCAAGGTGCAGCTCGAGCTGTCCGCTCTGGATCCGGCTGACGTCGAGGAGGCGTTCGATGAGTGTGGCCAGGCGTCGGGTCTGGGTGAGCGCCCGTGTGGCGTACGTCGCTGCCTTGTCCACCTGGCCGTCGGCCAGGTGTCGGTCGACCAGCTGCAGATAGTTGTGGAGCGCAGCCGTGGGCGTCTTGAGCTCATGGCCCGCCGCCGCCATGAGCCGCTCCAGGCTGAGTCGCATCGTGCGCTCGGACACATCCCGGATGGCGATCACGCCGCCCCACGTCCGGTCCTCGCTGGTGAGCGGTTCGGTCACCGCCTCGAACCAGCGCCGCGAGCCGTCGGGATCGCTCAGAGCGAACTCCATCCGGAACCGCTCGCCTCGGGCGGCGCGCTGCTGCGGCCAGTCGGTCTTCGGCATCGGGAGCCCGGCGAGATCCTCGGGCTTGATCCTGGCGTCGGGTCCTCCGAACAGCCGGTCGTAGGTCCGGTTGGTGGCGATGGTGCGGCCGGCATGATCCACCGCGACCACGGCGTCGCCCAGGCTCGCCAGGACAGATTCCAGCCGGCTGTGCTCTTCCTCGCGGGTCTGTTTCTGTTCCTCGAGCGCGACGGATTGCAGGCGCAGTTGCTCGGTCCGCGCGCCGAGGTCCTCGTTCGCGATCCGCAGCTCCTCGACGCTCGCTGTCAGCTCCTCGTTGAGCGTCTCGAGCTCCTCGTTCGTCGCCTGGAACTCCTCGTTGAGGGTCTCGACTTCTTCCCGCCCCGACTGGGCCTCTTCGCTCGCCTGGAGCATCGACTGGTTCGTGTTCCTGAGCTCCGCCACGAGCGCGGTCAGCTCCTCGTTGGCCCCCTGCAGCCGCCGGTTGACGAGCGCCGCGCGGTCCAGGCGGCGCTCGGCCCCGGCGCCCGTTTGGCGATCGCGTTCGGCGCGGCTGACGTCGGTGAGTTCGATGATCGCGCCGTCGATGGGCCCGGCCTTGCCGCCATTGGGGCGGATCACCATCTCGATGAAATGGGACGCCTTCGCGGAGACATCCGTCGCGTCGACCTCGTACACGGCCGTCGTGGTCTTCCCACCGATCGCCGCATCGATGGCGGTCCGGACAGCGGTCGACGGCAGCGACTCCGCGAGATGGATGAAGTCCTGGTCGAAGGCCTGTCCATGGATTCCCAGCATCCGGCGGGCCGCCGTGTTGATCCGGGTGATGTAGTAGCGGGCGTCCACGACGACGACCCCGAGGCTCAGGTCGAGCAGCAGCTTCTCGGCAGCCTCGCTCGAGTCGGCCGCGACCTGGACGTCCCGGCGCGTCGACCGGATCGCGGCATCGAGCTGTCGCGCACGCTCCTGGGGCGGCCGGGCCGGCAGGGCCCGAGCGAGTGGCAACGGCGGTCCGCCCTGGACGCGCCGGTAGACCCGTAGCCGACCGTGATCCTCCACGTAGACACCGGGCATCGCCGCCACGGTCTCGGACGGCCCAAGCACCAGCCGGCCGCCGTCGCGCAGCGAGAACCCGAACGTCTCGAGCGCGGCGCGTTGCATCGGCACGGTGAAGTAGATCAGGACGTTGCGGCACAGGATCAGGTCGATCCGGGGGAACGGCGCCCGCGCCCCGAGGTCATGCTCGCCGAACGTCATCAGGCTGCGGAGGGACTTGACGACCTCGTACCCGCCGTCGTTCTTCACGAAATAGCGTTCGCGGATGGCGGCTGGCACCTTCTGCAGCGCCGAAGCCGGGTAGATGCCGCGGCGAGCGAAGGCGATCGCCGAGCTGTCGATGTCGGTCGCGAAGACGCGCAGGTCGAAGGCGGCACGATCGGTGCCCAACACCTCGGCCAGCGTGATCGCTAGGGAGTACGCCTCCTCGCCGGTCGAGCAGCCGGCCGACCAGACGCGAAGCTGACGGCCGTCGGCCCGGGCCTCGTCGATGAGCGCAGGCAGCGCGTCGTCGCGGAGGTACTCGAACACCTTCGGATCGCGGAAGAATTCGGTCACCTTGATGAGGAGGCTGCTGACGAGCCTCGCGTACTCCTCGGGGTCGTGCTCGACCAGGTCGGCGTACTCGGCAAGGGACGCCACCTTCGTCGCGCCCATCCGGCCGCGGAGCCGTCTGACGATCGTCGCCGTCTTGTAGGTGCTGAAGTCGATGCCACTCCGCTCACGGATGCGGTCGAGCAAGGACGCGAAGTCCCGGCCGTCACGACCCTTCGGCGCCGCTCCCCCGGCCGCCAGGAGGCCGCTGAGGACCTCGGCGATCGAGTCGAGATCGGCGGTCTCGTCCACGAGCGACGGCGAGATCGAGCGCGGCATGGATGGGAAGAGCGCGGTCGCAGGGTTCTCGACGACCACGGCGCCACCGGCCTGCTTGACATGCCAGGCGCCAGCCGAGCCGTCGCTGCCGGACCCGGTGAGGATGACGGCGACAAGGCCGGGGCCGAACGTGGCCGCGGCCGTCTCGAGCAACAGATCCACCGACGGCGCGACACTGCCCTTCTTGGCCGGTCGCAGGTGCAGCGCGCCTTTGACGATCTCGACCAGGCGGTTGGACGGGATGACGTAGATGACCCCGTCCTCGAGGGCGGCGGTGTCATCGACGACCTTGATCGGCAACGTCGCGTGGCGGGACAGGATCTCGCCCAGGTGACTCGGCCGGCGCGGATCGAGATGCTGGGCGATGACGACCGGAGCCGGAAAGTCCGTCGGAAGGCTGGCGACGACACGAGAGAGCGCCTCGATGCCGCCTGCGGAGGCGCCGATGACGACAAGCTGCGATCCGGGCGCCGGTTGCGTCCCCACGATCCCCGCATTCTAGGGGTCTGTTCGGTCCGAACGGGTCACGTGCGGGCCGAGCGAGCGCGGCAACGAAGGCGAGTTTCCATCCTCGTAGCCCCGTTAACGCGAACGTATCGTGACAGGCGACGAGCGAAGGCGAATGTGATCTCCTCCTCCCCTCTCGGCTGTGGTGACATCTGGGACCGCCTCGGCCGGCTGGAATGATCCTCGCCTTCGATCGCCAACGAGCGGCCCGGCCTTTGGGCTGGGCCGTTTCGTCTTCGCCCCGAGGACGCCAACCCCCCGGCACCCTCGGGGCCCTTCCATGCACCGGTCGGCTACGTCTTGGGCCGTCCAGAACGCATGGAAAACTGCCGTCGATGGGTACGTGATTTCATCCTCACGGACGCGTGGACGTCTCCGGCATCTTGTGGCGGCAGATCAGGTGGGTCGACCGAGTGCCCTTCCCCACCGGGAAGACAGTCCTCATCTGGTATGTAAGCCCCTCGCCGCGGGGACAGAAACCAAACGGCGAGGGGCTTCACCATGTCCCCCCGGGCACGGTCCCCCCAACGAGATGCGTCGTTCAGCGTTGGCGCGCGGCCACCGGCGCGAGGGTGAGGACGATCACCCGCTCGGGTTCGACGTCGCCGGCGCGCCGGAACGAGGCGATCGCCTGGGCGACCGCGAGGGGCGTATGCAGGCGACGGCGGGCGGGTACGGCTGGAAGGTCGACCACGGCCGCGCGGGCCAGTTCCGGGTCGGCGATGGACGAGCGTGGTCGGATGCGGATGGGGGTCATCAGTCGAGTGCCTACCTGAGAGAAAAGACTGGTTGTAATGCGCCTGAAAGGTACCGCGCCCGGGGCGTTCGTGCCTACGGCCGGTGGGTCACTGCGGCCTAGTACTATCGGGCTATGCGCGTGGCCGTCGCGGCCAGACCCTCGCCGACGGCCTTCGGGCGGCCCCCTGCTATCGTGGCCGGGTGGAGGCCGCACTGATCGATCCCCGGTCGGACGCGCCCGCCGGGGAGTGGCCCGGTGAGGTGGCGCCACTGCATGGCCGGTGGCTCGGTCGGGTTGCGTACGCGGACGGGCACGCCCTGCAGAAACGGCTCGTCGACCAGCGCGTCGCGGGTGCGATCGGGGACCAGCTCCTGCTCCTGGAGCATCCGCCCGTCCTGACCCTGGGCCGCCAGTCCGATCCTGCCCACATCCTCGCGAGTGATGACGACCTGGCCGCCCGCGGCATCACGGTCGAGCGGACCGAGCGCGGCGGCGAGGTCACCTACCACGGCCCCGGCCAGCTCGTGGCCTATCCGATCATCCGGCTGCACGAACGCGGCTTGCTGGTGCGCCCGCTCGTCCGTGCCCTCGAGTCGGCGCTCATCGCGACGTGCGCCGCCAACGGCGTGGCCGCGGGGCGTCGCGACGGCCATCCCGGGTGCTGGTGCGACCCGGACGGGGCCGCTCCACGCAAGATCGGCGCGCTCGGCCTGCGCGTCGAGCGCGGCGTCAGCTACCACGGGATCGCCCTCAATGTCACGGTCGACCTCGCGGACTTCGAGCTCATCGACCCGTGCGGCATGCCCGGCGTCGTCTCGACATCGATCGCGCGCGAGCGCGGCGACCCGGCCGGACCACCGACGACGACATCGGTCGAGCGCGCCGCCCCGATCTTCGCCCGGGCCTTCGCAGCCGCGATCGGTGCGCCACTCCAGATGGCTGGCTGAGCCGCGGTGGCGAGCGGCCTCTTCGAGCTGCGCAAGGACCCGATCACGGGCTGGTGGGTCGCGACGATCGTGGATCGTGCGTTCCATCGCGATCGCTTCGCCCGTGCAGCCGAGCAAGTCGATGACCAGATGTTCGGCTGCGCCAACTGCTCCAGCCCGGCCGGCGATGGGGTGCGCACGCGCATGCTCAAGGATTTCGCCTTTCACGTCATCGGGACGGACGTCGAGGCTCGCGAGCTCGATCGCGACCACGGCCTGGCCCAGGTCTCGCTGGCCCAGGCCCGCGCGACGGGGAGCTGGCGCACGGTGATCGCGCCACCCGGAGAGCACCGGCCGCTGCATGCTGTGGGAACCGAGCTCATCGAGGCGCTCGTGACGGGCGGACGCGACGCCCTGGCGGAATCGCGGACCACCGGTCAGACCGAATACCTCACGATCGTCCAGAACTGGGGGGCCCAGGCGGGTGCCCGCACGAATCACCTGTGCCTCGACCTGTACGACCTACCTCAGATCCCGCACCGCATCGCCGAGGAGCTGGGCGGCGCGGCTCGTTTCGTGATCCGCGAGGGGGAGTGCCCCTTCTGCCGTCTCGTCCGAGACGAGTCGCGGAGGCCGGACCGGCTCGTCTGGGAGGACGCCGACAGCGTCGCCTTCGCCCCGTACGCGTCCCGCTCGTCGTTCGAGATCTGGATCGTGCCGCGCCGCCACGACGCAGACTTTGGGCGGGCCACCGGCGCTGACATCCGGGCCACGGCCGAGGCGTTGCGCAATGTCCTCGGTCGGCTCGCGACCGCGCTCGATGGCCCGCCGTACAACCTCGTGCTCCACACGGCGCCGCTGCGGGAACAGGTCGACGGCACCTACCACTGGCACTGGGAGATCCATCCCCGTCTGCGCGAGATCGCCGGCCTGGAGCTGGGAACCGGATTGCCGGTCAACCCCGTCTCGCCGGAGGACGCCGTGGAGGAGTTGCTGGGCCGCAGCGGTCCGGAGGGAGGTGGATCGGGTTGATGCGCGCCGTGGCTGAGCGCACCGGGCGTCACATCTGGGGTGGGCGCCTCGTCTTTGGCCCATCGAGTGCGCGTCCCCCCTCGGCCGTGCGCCCCGACCTCACCCGCACGGAGTCCTTGTGGTATTCGACTCTCCCGCCCGACTTCGCGACCCGCTCGGCCGCACGATCATCGCCCCCTCCGACCGGAGTCGGGCGATGAGTGGCGCCTGGGATCGAGACGAGGCGGGGGCCTTCGTCGAGGCCCTGTTCGCCAAGCACCACGGTGAGATCTACGCCTACCTGATGCGGATGATGCGCGACCCGGAGATGGCCGCGGACATGACCCAGGACGCGTTCGTCAAGGCCTACAAGAACTACGCCAGCCTCGAGAAGCCGGAGAACGCCCGGGCGTGGCTGTACCAGATCGCCCACCGCGTCGCGCTCGACGAGATCCGCCGCCGCAAGATCATCCGATTCCTGCCGTGGACCGGCGAATCGAAGGGATCGGCGCCGTCGGCCGAGCACCTCGTCATGGAGGCTCGCCTGTCGGGCGAGATGCAGCGGGCGCTTGCCCGCATCCCAGAACGCCAGCGCGCAGCCCTGCTCCTCGCCGAGCTCCACGACCTCACCGGGCTCGAGCTCGCCGCCGCGCTCGACGTCAGCCACGTGGCCGCTCGGGCGCTCCTGACTCGCGCTCGCGAGAGCCTCCGCCAGGCACTCGCCGCCGAGCAGGAGGACGAGGCCTCCGCTGAGGCGGCCCGTGACAGCGGGTCGACGGCCCGGGTGGACCGGTGAGCCGCTTCGGCCGCGTCCGGCGCCGGCCCGACTATTGGAAATCGCCGCACGATCGTGCTCGCCTGCGGCTCGCCGAGCGCATGTCCGGTGCACTCGGTCTCAAAGAGTCGGCCTGGCTCGACGAGCACCTTGCCGACTGCCCTGCCTGCTCGAGCGTCGCCGTGCAGTACGCGGCGGATCGACTCGCGCTTCGCGCACTCCGCGACGCGGCTCCGGAGCCGCCGCGCGACCTCTGGGCGAGGACCGCGGTCGCGATCGAGCAGGAGTCGGGTGGCCATCGCCCGGCCACCTCGCCCAGCTCGCGCCGTGGATTCCGGATCCCGCTGGGCGCGATGTCCGGGATCGCCGTGATCGCGGTGGTGATCGGCGTCAGCACGCTCTCGGCGAACCTCCTGACGCAGTCCCAGTCCGCCGCGCCCGAGGAGACGGCCCAGCGATCGACGACCGGTGGTGACGTCGGCTCCGGGGGAGGCGCGAAGGCGACGCCGTTCGCGGTCGGTGCCGGTGTGGTCGAGTGGGTCGACAAGACGGCCGACGGTCTCGCCTATAACAACGCCGACGTCGATGAGGTCTGTCCCGCGGAAGGCACCTCCGGCTGCCCCGCACTCAGGCAGGCCGATCAGCAGCGAGTGTCCTTCGGGTCGGAGCCGCGAACCATCATCTCGTCCCCGAACGACGGACAGGCCGTGATGATCGCGGACGATGGGACGGGCAGCGACGAGGTCATCCTGGTCGATCTGCCCGAGCGCACCACGGCGCCGGCCAGCCAGTCCGCGACGCCTGACCCGACCCCGACGATCGCCACGGTCCCGTCCACGGCGCCCAGCGCGCCGACGGAGACCGCCACCACACGGGCCAGCACGGCCCCCGCCTCCGGCACGCCGCCACCGTCCGCCACTCCCTCCGAGTCGCCATCCGAGTCCCCGGGCACGGATACGAGCGGCGGTTCGCCGACACCCAGCGCGACGCCGGTCCTGCCCTCACCCAGCCTCTCGCCGTCGCCGTCCGTGGCGATCCGCCTCGCGATCGCCAGTGACATCGAGCTTGTCGGCGAATCGGCCGCGTTCTCCGAGGATGGCTCCTGGTTCGCGTTCACCGCCCGGCCCGGCGACGGGTCGCGTGGGCCGGATGTCTACGTCTGGCGTGTCGGCGATGCAGCCGCCCGCAGTCTCACGGCCGATGGGTCGACGGTCTTCGGATCATGGGATGGCGATCAGATCGTCGCGAGCCGCCCGGATCCGACGACCGCGACCGAGGGATCCACCACGCCGGTCACGGTCCGGATCGACCCGGTGACCGCCGCGGAGTCGCCGGCCGGCGACGTGTGGCGACCGGTCGTCGACCCGACCCGGAAGCGAGCGATCGGCTGGACCGGGTCCGTCACGCCGTCGGCCGATGGCATGACCTGGACGCCTGACACGGGCAAGCTCGAGCTGCATGGCTGGACCGCCACGGGCGCGAGACTCGCGGACGATGGGTCCGGGATGGCCAGCGACGCGCAGGTCGTCACCAATTCGGCCCCCGCCGGTTTCGATGTCCGCTGGGACGAGAGCGGAGAGTGGGTCGCCGTGTGGGTGGCCGATGCGGCCGATCCCGAGGTGGGTCGGCTCACGCTCTATCGCGTGGGCGCGGGTGGCGAGCTGGAGCGCCCCGACGACGCCCCGACCGGCGTGTCGGCACTTCCTGGCTTTTCCATCGGCGAAGGACGGCTTGCCTGGGCGACCCCGCCCGGACAGGACGGCGAGGGCAGCCGGATCCAGATCGTCGCCTGGAGCGACGACGGCGTCGGCACGATCGAAAGCGCCCCGGGCGAGGATCTCGTCGTCGTCCGCTGACGGATCGCACCGCCTGACGAGGCGGGGCGTGCAATCGGGCGCCTATCGTCGTATCGTTCCCCGCCTATCGTGCGACCCAAATGGTTGGTCGTGGGGTCGGTGCTCACTGCCGCCCTCGCCCTGGCCGCACTGCCGGGTCTCGCAGGCTCTCGCGCCCCCAGCGAAGTGGAGCCCGTACCGGCCGTAGCGTTCCAGTCGCTCTCGATCTCCGCGCCAGATACGTCGTCGACCCTGTCGATCGCGGGGCTCGACGGCGGGTACCTCTCGGCTGGCTTCGTTCCGGAGCTCGCGCCATTCATCGAGCCGGGCGCGGCGCCGGAGTCCGGCCCGACTCGACGCGTCGCCGTCGAGCAACCCGACCCGGGCTCGCGCACGAGCCGCAAGCCGCCCAAGTACACCCTGCGCGGCGAGGCCACGTTCTACGACAACGGCACCACCGCCATGCGCCTGCCGCGCGGCACGATCGTGGTCATCTGCGGCGGCGGCGGCTGCATCGAGCGGGTCGTCAACGACTACGGCCCGCAGATGCCGTCCCGGATCGTGGACCTCCATCGGCCGGATTTCTTCGAGATCTGCGGATGCCCGTCGTGGAGCGGGGTCGTCGACGTCACCGTGCACGTGTACTGAACCTCCGCGCCCCGCGGTATCCTTCGCACTGACCCTTCGGCTGCGGCCCCGTGAGACCGCCCGTGAGGCCCCGAGAGGCCGGGAAGGAGCGATGAGCGGACGCCGGATCATGACCGCCGACGAGATTCGTCGTGCGACGATCCGCCTCTCCCACGAGATCGTCGAGAAGCAGGCGGGCACCGACGGCCTGCTGCTGATCGGCATCCAGCGTCGCGGCGTGCCCCTCGCGCGACGGATCGCCGCGGCCATCCTCGAGAACGAGGGCGCGGCGGTGCCGGTCGGAGCGCTCGACATCACCTTCTATCGCGATGACCTCTCGCTGGTCGCGCAGCAGCCCGTGGTCAAGGGCACCGAACTTCCATCCGGGATCGACGGACGGACCGTCGTGCTCGTCGACGACGTGCTGTACACAGGGCGCACGATCCGGGCGGCCATGGACGCCCTCGTGGATTTCGGGCGGCCGCAAGCCATCCGCCTGGCGGTGCTCGTCGACCGCGGGCATCGCGAGCTGCCGATCCGGGCCGACCACGTCGGCAAGAACGTCCCGACGTCGCGCGAGGAGCTCGTCCGCGTCCACCTCGAGGAGACCGACGGCGAGGACGGCGTCGAGATCGAGCGCATCGTCGATGTTCCGGAGCCCGTCGGGGCGGGCGAGCCGGTCGGGTGAGCGCCGTGATCGACGAGACTGCGACGACCGATGTGGTCGTCCCGTCCGTCGATGTGGCACCCGAGAGCCAGCCCGTCGGCTGGCACCATCGCCACCTCCTCGATGTCGACGGTCTGACCGCGGTCGATCTCGACCTCGTCATGCGCACCGCGGACGCCATGCGAGAGGTGCTGGCGCGGCCCATCGCGAAGGTTCCGGCCCTGCGCGGGCGGAACGTGACGATCCTGTTCTACGAGGCCTCGACGCGGACCCGGGTGTCGTTCGAGGTCGCCGCGAAGAACCTGTCTGCCGATGTCGTCAACATCGCAGCGGCGACCTCTTCGGTGACGAAGGGCGAATCGCTCGTCGACACGATCCGGACGGTCGAGGCGCTCGGGGCGCAGATGCTGGTCATCCGCCACTCGGTGTCCGGCGCGCCGTACCTCGCGGCCGAGGTCTTCGGCGGCTCGGTGCTCAACGGTGGCGACGGCTGGCACGCCCACCCGACGCAGGCGCTGCTCGACCTCTACACGATGCGGTCGCGGCTGCCCGGTGGGTCCGTCGCCGGGCGCAAGGTCGTGATCCTTGGGCGACGTGCTGCATTCGCGGGTCGCCCGTTCCAACATCTGGTCGCTGACCGCGGCCGGCGCGGACCTGTGGCTGTGCGGGCCGCCGACCTTGCTGCGCGGTTTCGAGGCGTGGGCCGGGCGGGGCGCGGCCGCCGGGCGGCGGTTCCACGTGACCTCGTCGGTGGACGAGGCGCTGCGCGACGCGGACGTCGTGATGGCCCTGCGGATCCAGCGCGAGCGGATGGCGTCGGGGTTGCTGCCGTCGCTGCGCGAGTACGCGGCACGGTACGGGCTGACCGCCGCGCGCCTGGCGCTCGCGAAGCCCGGCGCGCTCGTGATGCACCCGGGGCCCATGAACGAGGGCGTCGAGATCGCCGCCGGACGTGGCGGCGGGTCGCGCAGTCGGTCATCACCGACCAGGTGACGAACGGCGTGGCGATCCGGATGGCGCTGCTGTACCTGCTGGCCGGCGTGGCCTCGGCGGACCCGGGCGCGTCGTCGGCCGGCGCGCCCGGCTCGCCCGCCGCATGACCGACCTCGACATCGGGCGCGCCTGGCTGGTCGATCCGGCCGCCGGGCGGGAGGGGCCGGGCGAGATCGTCGTCCGGGACGGGATCCTCGAGGCCGTGACCTGGCTCGAACGGGAGGAGGCCGACGGCATCGATGCCGCGGGGCGTCGTCGTGGCGCCCGGGTTCATCGACCTCCACGTCCACCTGCGCGAGCCCGGGAACGAGGATGCCGAGACGGTCGCCTCGGGGCTGGCAGCGGCGGCGCATGGCGGGTTCACGACCGTCTGCGCGATGCCCAACACGACCCCTGCCCTCGACGAGCCCGGGGTGCTGTCGCAGATCCGCGCCGCGGCCTTGTCCTCCGGCTCGCCGGTCGAAGTGCTGGCGCACGGAGCCGTCACCACCGGGCGGGCCGGCGAAACGCTGGCCGCGCTCGGGGAGCTGGCCGATGCCGGCGTGGTGGGCTTCTCGGACGACGGTTCGCCGGTTCGGTCGGCAGCGATCCTGCGCAACGCGCTGACGTACGCGGGTGCGCTCGGGCTTCCGATCGTCGATCACCCGGAGGACGCGACGCTGACCGACGGGGCCGAGGCGAACGAGGGCTTCGTGTCGACCGTCCTGGGTCTGCGCGGTTGGCCCTCGGCCGCGGAGGAGGCGGCGGTCGGGCGGGACCTCGCGATCCTCGCCGACGTGTGCCGCGACGTGGCGGGTGCTCGGCTGCACCTGACCCACGTCTCCACGGCGGCAGCGCTGGATCTCGTGCGACGCGCGAAGGCCGCCGGCCTGCCGGTGACCTGCGACGTGACGCCACATCACCTGGCCCTGACCGACGAGTGGGTCGCCGGCGCCCGCCGGTTCGCCTGGGAAGCCGGCGAAGACGCCGATCCGTGGCGGGACTCGGCGTTCGTGGCCGCGCCGTACGCGTCGTCGTTGCGGGTCAACCCGCCGCTTCGCACGCCCGCCGATGCGCTGGCCTGCCTGGCCGCGCTGGCCGACGGCACGGCCGACGCGATCGCCACGGATCACGCACCGCACACCGAGGTCGACAAGGCGGTCGAGTTCGGCCAGGCGGCGAACGGGATCAGCGGCATCGAGACGGCCCTTGGCCTGGTGCTCGCGGCCGTCGACGCCGGGCACGTCACCCTGGCACGGGCGATCGCGGCCCTGACCGTGGGTCCCGCCGCGGTGCTGGGGGATCGGTCGCGGCGCAACGGCTCGGTCGGGCTGGTCGAGGGCGCGCCAGCGGATCTCGTGGTGTTCGATCGAGCGGAATCCTGGACGGTGACAGCAGACGGCCTCGCGTCACGAGGCAAGAACTCACCGCTGCTCGGGATGGACCTTCCCGGCCGGGTCTTGCTCACGATGGCCGACGGTCGCGTGGCCTACGAGGCCCCGGACGCCTGACCTCACGGCGCCCACGCCGACAGGACCTCCTCGATGACGAAGACGTTCCGGCACGAATCTCGGGTCGAGGCAGCGCATGCCTCCGCGAGGGTGTCATCGAAATGGCCAACGACGACGACCTCGCTTGGGTCGCCGGACCGGATCGGCGTGGCTTCGATCCCGGGCCGAAGCCAGACCAGGAGCCCTGGACCGGTAAGGTCCTCGGGGTCGGCCACGAGGCGGTCGCGCGGCCCGTTGCAGCCTGACTTGAGCGCGGGCGGCGGACTCGGCGGGACGAAGCAGTCGTAGACCGCAGGATCGCGCCAATACCATCCGCGCACCCGCAGCTGGTGATCGTCGCCGCGGTGCGACCGGACCACGATGGCATGCGCGACGTCGATGACCGGCCCCCTCGGGTCGCCCCTGGCGTCAGTCCGCTGCGCAACCGCGATCTGCGCCCCGATGGATGCGAGATCGACCGGGCCGAGGTCCAGCCAGATCGCCCGCCGGACCCGCGCCAGCCGGCACGGCTCGACGCGGGTCCCGTGCACCATGATCCGGTTGGGGCGCCCCAGGTCGTAAGCCTCGATCGAGATCCAGAGGTCGCGGTCGCACAGCGCGCCATTCCACATGACGATCGTGCCGCCGTCATCGGCGCGGACCATCCGCACGCCGATGAAGTCGGGGCTGGTCGGGATGGGGTTGGCGGCACGCGCCTCCATGAGCGATGCGGAATGGTCGACGACCAGGACCGACTCCGTCGAGTCCCCGCGTTCCAACCCGACGACCATCGTGGTCGGCTCGGGCGGCGACTCGGGAAGGAGCCTGGGCTCGACGATCTGGAGCTCGACATCGGCCGGGTCCACGTCCTCCGTGAATTGGAGCACGAGGTCGCGGCCGATGGCCATCGTGTCGCAGCCCTCGCGGGACGCTGACTCGATGACGATCCGGGCAACCTCGCGCGCGATGGAGACGGTCATCATGCGATCGCAGATGGTCGTGGTCCAGCGAAGGCGATAGCGATGCGCGCCGGACGGATCTCGGAAGAAGCCTTCGAAGGCTCCGTCCCCGATCCCTGGGTCCGGTACACCTTCCGCGACCGACTCCAGGAGCCCGGATGCATCGACGATGGCAACGAACGCCTTCCGGCCCGCGTCGTCCTTGAACTCCATCACGCTGAATGCGTCCCGCGGCGGCCAGGGACCCCAGGCAGGGGTGGGGGACTCGGTGATGGTGAAGGCGAGGCTGTCTCCCCGGCCGTGGTCGGCGCCACGAGCACCGGTCCGCCGGGCGTGAGCTCGTAGATGCTTCCTGTCGAGTCCACGACCATGTACGTCGCGAGCGCTCCGCGATCGAGGACGCGCACGATCCACCTGCGGGCCGTCGATGGAGGATGGTCGATCCGGCGCGGGTCGAACCCACCGATGGCGTGCGCGGCCGACAGGACCGTGACACCGGGTCGGACGACGTCGATGACGGCTTGCGCCTGCGTCGTATGGCATGCCTGTGCCTCCGAGGTAGTCGACGACGCTCGTCGGCAGCGTCTCGCCGTTGACCCAGTCGACGCGATCGACGACGAAGCGGTCGCGACAGGCGTCCTGCTGCTCTGCGGAGCACGACGTCGAACCACGATCGTCAAAGTGGCCGACCACGACGATCTCGACTGGCTGCGGAGGCGGGTGGGGCGGGCTGCCACGCGCTGTCCAGGTCATCGAGATCGATCTGGAAGGACGGCCCCGTCGGTCGGTCGCCGCTGTATCCGTTCGAGCCGCCCGTGCCCAACCACTCGGGGTCAGCCATCAGGACGATGTACTGGTCCAGGCAGACGGGTTGGAGCGTCGTCGGGGGCGGCAACGTGCACGGGATCGGCGCGACGGGCCAGAACCAGCCGTGGACCGCGATCTCGCGGTCGTCGATGCCGGCGTCCCGGATCGCGATGGCGTCGATCACCGAGATGATCGGTAGGTCCAGGGCCGTGCGGCCGTCCCAGTCGGCCGGCGACGGCAAGGCGGTCGGGTCGCGCGTCGCGTCGGTCGGCCTGATTCGAGCTCGCGATCGAACCGCGCAACGCGAGGCCGCCGGAGACCGCGCCGACGGCCAGGATCACGACGGCTGCCGGGGCCAGGAGGCTGCGCCAGGCCGACGGCGGAGCTCGGTCGGGTCCGCAGGGTCGCGCTCGTGGCGCTCGGCCAGGTCGTCGGGAGTGTCGGACTCGCGTCGCGCGAGCCGCGAAGGCCGCCGCCGAGGCGATCGTCGTCCCAGGGTTCGCGCGGGGTCGATCGCGCGTCATCGGTCGCGCGCCTCGACGTCGATTGCCGCCTGAAGGGCCCGCGCGCGGTGTGGAGACGGGACTTCACGGTCCCGACCGGGATCTCGAGGATCTCGGCGAGCGCGGCGACGGGCTGGCCCTCGAGGTGATGCAGGACGAGGATCGATCGCTGCTCGACCGAGAGGCGCCGCATCGCCACATCGAGGGTCGCCGCATCGGCCTCGGCCGGGCTTGCCGGTCGCGCGGAGGCCGTCGACGCCGGCGACGCGGCTCGACGGGATCTCGCGCACGCCACGGCGCCGTCGGGCGCGATGGGTCATGCGGGCGGCGTTGACGGCGACGCGCTGGAGCCACGCGTCGAAGCGGTCCGCGTCGCGCAGGCGCCCGATCTGCCGCCACGCGGTGACGAACGTGTCCTGGGCGGCATCGCGGGCATCGGCTTCGTCGCCGAGGATCGCGAACGAGAGGCGGTAGACGGCATCCATTCGGGCGCGGACGATCTCCTCGAACGCGTCAAGGTCGCCGTGGCGGGCCCGGTCGACGAGCGACCGGTCAGTCGCGGGTGGGATCGGGCTGCCTCCAGGGAGCACGCGTTCGACCACTTGATGCCGGTCGGGAGTGCGAGGTTCAGTCTGCCCGCCCGTCCCCCACGGCTGCTGAGCGTCGGCCAGCCGACAGATTGGGTCGCGGATGCAACGAAATGCGTCCGGGCAGCGTCATCGAACGTATCCAGGCCAGTTCAGATTTTCATCCGGAGCATCCGGGGTCGAGCCCAGACTCGGCGCAGGAGACAGGACATGGACGTCAGCGATACCAGGCCACGGTCGGGAGCAGGAAATTCGCGACCATCGGGCTGTCTGGCGCCCGGCTGTCCGTGCCAGGACGCTCGGATCGTCTCGCACCGACGTGCCCGATTCTTCAGCCATCTCGCCGTCGTGAACGGCGAGACCGCCGACCGGGTCATCCCGGCGGATCCGGACTGGTCCATCCCGGCGTCGTCCGACGCCGACCTCTCGGCCTGGTAGCCGGCTACGGGCCGTCGCGCCGCGCGCTGAGGTGCTGCTCGGCGTCTCGAACCGCCCCGCGTAGCTCTTCGCCGGTCGCGGCACCTGCCCAGCCCACCACCATCCGAACTGGCCACGTGCTCCCCGACAGCCGCAGCTCGGCGGCGGCCGTGATCCTCGCCGCGAGCCTGGCGGCACCGCCTACGTCGGTCTCGAGCAGGAGCAGGCCGAAGCGCGAGTTGGTCAGGAGCGTGATGCGGTCGGACGTGCGCGCGAGCGACACGAGCATGTCGGCGCATAGCGGCACGAACCGGTTCATGGCTCCCGGTCCCATCCGAGCGACCAGGGCGTCGAGTCCGACGAGTTCGGCCAGGACGATGGCAGTCGGGTGCCGATACCGGCTTTGACGCTCGGCCTCTTCCAGGACGAGCGCTTCCCACAGGTGGCGGTCGACCAGACCGGGGAGGGGACCGCGGCTCGTCGGGGACCATGCCCAGCCCGTCGCCGGGGGTCGGAGGCCGTTCGATTCGGGCGGTTCCTCGGCGGCATTCAGGACCGGTTCCTGCGGCTCCCGCGTCGCCAATTCGGCGGCGACATCTGACCTGGCGCGCTCGCGACGCTCATCCGGGTGCTGAGCCGGATCCTCCGCCGCGTCCAGGGGAGCGGTGCCGGCGTCCTTCGCCTCGATCGATCGAACGAGCGCCTCGACGGCGGACGCCGTCACGGGAGGTTCGGGCGGCGGCTCACTCATCGGCTCGATAGCGTCGAGACCGGGGACTGCCACCACGAACTCTTGGCCTGGACCGGCGCTGGGGCACGGTCCAGCAGCTCCCGCGCGAATTCCCGGTAATCCGCAGCGCCGATCCCGTTGGGCGCGTAGGCCGTGATGGGTCGCCGCTCGTCGGCGGCCTCCGCGAGGGTGATGCTCTCGCGGATCCGCGCCGTCGTGACTTCTGCCGGGAAGTCGTTCTCGAGCGCCGCGACGACCCCCCGAGCGTGGCGAGTCCTGGTCACTCGGCAGGGCAGGAGGAAGATGGACGAGAGGCTCGGGTTCAACTTCCGCACTGCGGGCAACTCATCCATCACCTCGACCGCGCCGGTGAATGCCATCGAGTGGGCCTCCACCGGGATGACGAGCTCCCGGACGCCCATCATCACTCCGATCGCGAGGTAGGACAGCGACGGCGGACAGTCGACGAACACGAAATCCCAGCGCGGTGGGATGCGCTGGAGGGCCCGCGAGATACCCACGCTGAGGTCCCCGAGCATGGTCTTCTCGGCCGTGACGAGCCATTGCGAGGAGGGCACGATGTCGAGTCCGGGAGTGTCGGTCGGGACGGCCAGCCGCGCCAGGTCACCGGTCACCGTGAACGCTTCGCGCAGGCCCCGATCGTTCCCCTCGCGGTCGAGCCAGTCCGACGCGCTGCCCTGGGGGTCGACATCGATCAACAGGGCGGGATGGCCGAGGCCGGCCAACGCCGCGGCCGTGTTGACGGCCGTCGTTGTCTTGCCGCTGCCCCCCTTGCGATTGATGACCGCGATCGTGCGCACACGTCCCCCAAAGCGACCGGACCGTCAGTCTGGGCAAGAGCCGCCCATCCACGGCCCCTCCTTCGCCGATCGTACCTGACCGACGTTCGATGCGGGGATTTGTCGCACGATCGGCCGGCGCCCGATCCGACTCGTCGTGGGAACTCGGGGTCGCGGGCGGCGGCCCTCCGGTACGCTCCGCATCGATGGCAACCGCTGGCTCCCTGAACGCCGATTACGAGCGCCGGCCGTTCTGGCACGCGTCGATGACGCCGCAGCCGGACCGGTCCGGGCGCGAGCTCCCGGACTCGGCGGATGTCATCGTGATCGGTGGGGGATACGCCGGGATCAACGCGGCGCGCGAACTGGCCCGGCGCGGCGTCGTGGTGACGCTGCTCGAGGCCCATACACTGGGTTGGGGCGCTTCGACACGCAACGGCGGCATCGTCCACGCCGGGTACAAGTGGAGCGCCGCGCAACTCATCAAGCGTTACGGCGAGGAGACAGGCAAGGCGCTCTACCGCGAGACCCTCGACTCCTACGACCTGGTGAAGCGGCTCATCGCCGACGAAGCGATCGACTGCGACTTCCGTGAAGGTGGTCACCTCGAGCTCGCGTATGCGCCATCGCACGTGCCGGAGCTCGAGCATGCGCGCGCCAGCCTTGCGGCGGTCGGGGTGACGTCGACGGTCGTGCCCCGCGAGCGGATCCGCGAGGAGATCGGCAGCGACGCCTACTACGGGGCGCTCGCGGTGGAGGGCAGCGGATTGCTCCACCCGGGCCGGTATTTCGCGGGTCTGGCCGCGGCCGCGGCGCGGGCCGGGGCAGACCTGCACGAGGGCGTTCGGGCCGAGAAGATCCGGCGAGGGGCTGACGGCCGTTTCGTCGTCGAGACGTCCCGGGGCGCGATCACGGCCAGGGACGTGTTCGTCGCCACGAACGGCTACACGGACGGGGTCGTCCCGACGCTTCGGCGCCGGATCATCCCGATCGGCTCGTTCATCATCGCGTCAGAGGTCCTGCCCGAGGACCTCGCGCATGAACTCTCGCCCAAGAACCGCGCGTTCTTCGATACGAAGAACTTCCTGTATTACTGGCACGTCTCGGCCGACCGCCGGATGATCTTCGGCGGGCGCGCATCGTTCCTGCCGACCTCGATCGACAAGACCGCGCGGATCCTCCACCGCGGTCTTCTGGAGGTCCACCCGCAGCTGGCCGACTACCGGATCGAGTACGCCTGGGGCGGGAATGTCGGGTTCACGTTCGACCGCATGCCCCACGTGGGCCGCACGAAGGATGGCGTCGCGTATGCGATGGGCTGTTGCGGCACCGGTGTGGCGTTGATGACCTACCTCGGTACGCGGGTCGGGGAATGGCTGGCGGGTGGTGAAGCGCCGGCCCTCACGCGCCTCAAGTTCCCGCTGGTGCCGGCCCCCTACGAAGGCCGGCCGTGGTTCCTGCCGTTCGCCGGGGAGTGGTTCAGGCTGCAGGACCGGCTGGCGGCACGGTCACGTCCCAAGGCATAGTTGGGGGTGGAGCGCACCTTCGCTACCAGAGGAGAGTCGCCATGACCGACACCGCGGACCTGTTGGCAGCAGTCCCGCTGCTGTCGGGCCTGGACCGGAAGCACCTCGAGAGCCTGTCTCGCGATTTCACGGAGCGGACGTTCCCGGCGGGTTCTGTCGTCGTTCGCCAGGGCGATGAGCGCGGGATCGGCTTCTTTGTCGTGGCCGAGGGTGAAGGCGTGGTGACCGTCGACGGCAACGAAGTCGGCAAGGTCGGGCCGGGAAGCTACTTCGGTGAGGTCGCGCTCATCAGCGACCGGGTCCGAACCGCCACCGTGACCGCTACGACCGACCTGCGCTGCATGGTCATGACGATGTGGGACTTCCGCGCGTTCGTGAAGGGCGACGCCGAGGTCGCCTGGAAGCTGCTCGAGCACGTCGGCGGGATGCTGCACGCCAAGGGCTGAGCCTGCCCAATTCGCGCGGCGCTACCGGACACAGCCGGCGAATCGCTCCGTGAAGTCCTGACCGTCGTCCGTCGCCGGGATCACGGAGAGCACGCCGTCCGGAATCGGCGCCTGGATGATCGGGACGGAGACCACCTCCCCGTTGATGACGAGCGCCATCGACTCGCCGACGTGACCCTCGGTGTGGCTGGCGACCCGGCCGATCGCGGCGCCGCGCAGCTGCAGGTCGAGCGACACCTCGCCTCCGGGCAGGGTCTGCTTGATCGAGCTGCGCAGGACGTCGAAATCACCGGGTCCGGCGATGACCTGGGGATCCGCGGGCAACGGGTCGCCGGGCTGGAGGGTCGAGTCGGCCGGCAGGGCCACGATCATCAGGTCGCACGGCAGCGGCAAGGTGATGGATTCGCAGCCCACGAGCACGAGCATCGCGACCCCGACGATCGCGGTCCAGAGCCGTCGTCTCACGCCGAATCCGCGAGGTGGCGCAGCGTTTCGAGCAGGTGGTCGATGTCGGCCTCGGTGGCGAGGTAGTTGACGATGCCCGCCCGGAGCCAGGTCGAGCCGCGGAGACGGGTCGTCGTCAGCCAGCCGTCGCCGGAGGCCTCGAGCGCCGCCTGGAGCCGGTCCTGGTGGGCATCGAGGTCAGCATCGGCCATCCCCGAGGGTCGGTGGCGGAAGCAGACCACCGACAGTTCCGGGACGGCGGGCAGTGCCTCGAAGTCGTCGGACGCAGCGCATCGGGCGGCGAGGTGGGCGGCGAGGTCGTCGTTGGCCTCGATCAGGCGGCCGAACCCATTCGTGCCGAGGTGCTTCCAGGTCATCCACAGCTTGAGCGCGCGCCAGCGGCGGGTGCCCTCGAAGCTCAGCTTGTAGAAGTTGAGCTGGTCGTCGTGGTCGGAGCGCTTGTCGCTTCCGGCAGGCCCCTGAGCAGCCGCCGGCGTCTCGCCGCCGCGGTAGTACTCGGGCGAGCGACCGCCGAACACCGCGCCGAGCGCCCGGCCGTCGCGGACCAGAAGGCCACCGATGTCGTAGGCCTGGAAGAACCACTTGTGCGGATCGACGGTGACCGAATCGGCCCGGTCGAGGTCCCGGACGCGGTCGCGGTCACGCTCCGAAAGCCGGGCGCCTCCGCCGTAGGCGGCGTCGACGTGGAGCCAGAGGTCCTCAGCGTCGGCCACGTCGGCGAGCTCGCCGATCGCATCGACGGATCCGGTGTTCGTCGAGCCTGCGACGGCCGCGATCGCGAATGGCGTGAGGCCCGTGGCTCGATCGGCTTGGACCGCCGCGGCAACGGTCGCTCCGCGCAGGTGGAAGTCGTCGTCGGCGGGCAGGACCACGAGGGTCTCGGGCGGGAACCCGAGCTCATCGAGCGCCCGCGCGATCGAGAAATGTGTCTGGTCGCTGGTGTAGACGCGGGCGTCCTCGAGGGCGGCCCCACGGGGCGGCCCGTCCAGGCCGCGGAGTCGGCCAAGGTGCAGGTCGCGGGCCAGGGTCATGCCCATGAAATTGGCCATGACGCCGCCGCTCGTGAGCAGGCCGAACGAGCCCTCGCCGTAGCCGACGAGGTCGCATAGCCAACGCACGACCTCCTCCTCGACGAACGCCGCGAAGGGACCCGCGTGCCACACGTCGACGCCCTGGTTCGCGACCTGGGCGAGGAGCTCGCCCATGATCGACATCGGCAGGGGCGGCGGGGTGAAGTAGCCGAACTGGCGCGGGTGCTGGGCGTTCATCAGCCCGCCCGCCAGTCGATCCGAGAATTCCGCGATCACCTCCGCCGCTGGCGTGGGGGCGAGCGGCGCGGGACCCGGCCCGGAGGCATCCGGGCCGTAGTAGCGTCGGCGCGACTCGGGGTACTGCGATGGGGCACCCATGGCCCGGACCATCGCCGTGCCGTACAGGAATTCGAGTGCGGCCGCCCAGGTCTGCTCGCCGAGGACGGTCAGCGCGGCCCTGGACGCACCCTCGTCGCGATAGCCGATCAGCTCCGGCTCCGGGTGCCAGTCGAATCGCGCGAGGTACGCGTCGATGTCGGGCGGCGCGGTCGGGTGCTGGGTCGTGGAGCGTTCGGTCATCGCGCTCGATGGTAGCGGGCGCTCAGTCGACGGGCGGCCGCCCCTCGCATGGCGGCGGTGCGCAGGGTCGGCATCGTACGCTTGCGGTCATGACGAACGATCTCGATCCACTCCACGATCCGGCCGGGCGCGAGCGTCTGATCGCTGCGCTCGAGCCACTCGGGGTCGAGTACGAGCTGTTCGCGTGCGATCCGGCCCTCGCCGACACGGCCGCCTTCTGCGAGGCCTACGGGTTCGCGCCCGAGGACTCCGCCAACACGATCCTCGTGATCGGCAAGAGCGATCCACCGCGCTACGCGGCGTGCGTGGTCCTCGCGCCGAACCGCCTCGACGTCAACCGGACGGTGCGCGACCGACTCGGGACGCGCAAGGCGTCGTTCGCACCGTCGGAGTCCACGCGTGAGATCACGGGCATGGAGATCGGGGGCGTGACCGTGTTCGGCCTGCCGCCCGAGCTGCCGGTCTGGGTCGACGCGCGCGTGATGCAGCGAGAGCGCGTCGTGCTGGGCGGTGGCTCACGGTCGTGGAAGGTCATCGCGCCGCCCTCGATCCTGCTGGCATTGCCGGGAGTGGAGGTCGTCGAAGGCTTGGCGACCGAGCCCGCGGCCGCTTCGTAGGACGGGGGCCCGTCCCCGCGCGGCGAGGTTGCGCCGCCTCCCGTATCGTTCCCGCTCGTGACCGACGACCCCGCCGCCGACCCGACGCCGCCTCGCCCTCCCCGTGAGACAGGGCCGGTCAAGTACAAGGGCGAGGAGCTCGATCCCGAGCGTGGCCCCGGCCTCGGGTGTTTTCGTTTCCAGCTGCTCGTGCTGGGTGTGCTGCTCGTCCTGACGCCGCTCACCGTGGTCTGGAAGTGGCCCGACGTCGTGAGTGGTGCCCTGCTGATCATCGTGATCGTGCTGCTGCTCGTCACGGGCCAGACGATCATCTTCCTGCTCCGGCTCGTGGCGGCCGACCGTCGCGGCCGGCGGCGGCCGTTGGGGAGTGCCACGAAGACGGTCGGGGAGTTGGAGGACGAGGCCGCGGCTGGGGAGGCGGCGGCCGGCGACGCGGCGGGCGAGACGGGCGAGACGGGCGACGCGGGCGAGGCGGGCCAGACGGAGCGTGGCGACCCGGCCTGAGCGCGGCGCGGCCCACAGCGCCGCCTCGGAACGTCCGGGCCGAGGCCCGTGCGACAATGGCGACCGTCCCAGCATCAACCAGGAGGACCGCAGCGCCTGTGCCTGTGCTCGCGACCTACTTCTCCGTTCGGCGCGGCCGCGACCCGTTCTTCAAGTTCTTCATGAAGACGATCTTTCCGCGCACGGTGAAGGAGTACGAACTGCAGTTCGGGATCAAGTTCATCGGCTGGTACAACGTCGCCCACGGCTGGGACTTCGACAACGTCATCCTCCTCGACCTCCCCGACTACGCCACGCTCGACAAGCTCGAACGGGACGAAGGCACCCGCGCGCTCGGCCATCGAGCCGGCGAGTGGATCTTCGAACGGCATCATTCGATGTTCCTTCGCGAGCGGATGGGCCCCGACCTCGAATACCATCCGTGACCCGACACCGATGAGTGAGACATGAGCATCCGACGCGACGCGCGACCGCCTGGCGATGAACCGAACGGGAGGCAACCCATGGATACGGGCCGCAACGACCTGCTCGGGGAGATCGCGGCGGACGCCGCCCTCGAGCGTTCCGACTTCCTCGTGCAGAGCACGGACCAGCTGCGCCGGTTCCTCGATCGCCACAAGGAGCGGCTCGCTGCCTACGGCGGTCTGACGCTCATCGACGAGGAGCCCGATTACCTCTCGATCGCGCCCGACCTCTCGTTTCGCAGTCGCAGCCGGTTCCAGGACGAGACCACCGGCGAATGGGTGAGCGAGACCGAGGTCATCGAGTCCGCCTCCGAGCTCGTCGAGCTGTACAACCCGGCCGACATCTACGCCGCCTTCGGCGACGCCGCCCGTGAGGCGGCGGGCTATGCGGAGGCCCCGACCGCGGCCGAGGACCTGCTCGAGACCGCGGGCATCTCACCCGAAGAGACGGTCACGCTCGGCGAGGATCCCTATGTCGCCGCAGCCGACTCCTGGGCGGCCGGTCAGGGCGAGGCCCCTGCGCTCGAGGACGACGAGGCGGCCGCGCGACGGCTGTACGACCTCGCACTCGAGTACCAGGAGCGCAGCCAGCGCAGCGAATCGCGGCTGCTCGACGAGTTCGAGGTCGCGGCGGCGGGAGCTTCGGGTCTGCTGGGCGACCTGGTCATCGTCGACGACGACGACGAGCGCCTCGTCCTCACCGCGGCCGGCGAGTTCCGCGCCGAGGTCATCCCCGAGGAAGCGGACGGGTCATGGCGCACGCTGTCGGGAGCGGACGAGCTCGTCGAGTTCTACGACCCGACCGACGTCTTCGGTGATCTCGCCGACGCCCTCGCCGAGGCGTATCCGGCCGTGGCGCCGGAGGATGTCGGCGTTGTAGACGAAGGCGCGGGGTCGGGCGAGGCCGCGGCCGTGGCCGATGTCGACGACGTCGTGGCCGCGGAGGACGTCGAAGACGTCGAGGACGCGGAGGATGCCGAGGTCGTCGGCGACGACACCAAGGACGCGGAGGACCGCCCGACCGCGTGACGATGCGGCTCGCCGCGGCAGAGCTCGTGGAGAGCCGCGAGATCCTGCCCGGTCAGTGGCTCCAGGCGTACCACGCGCCGACCATCGCGAGCGGTTCGCGCGCGGGCCAGTTCGTGCACGTCCGGACCGGGGACTTCTCCGGCATGGTGCTGCGCCGCCCGTTCTCGGTGAACACCGCGGACGTCGCGACGGGCGTGATCACGATCCACTTCCGCGTCATCGGGCGCGGCACCGAGTGGTTCACGCGGCTTCGAGCCGGTGACGAGATCGACCTGCTGGGTCCCCTCGGCCGCCCGTTCGAGGTGGACCCGCGGAGTCGCCACCTGCTGCTCGTGGCCGGTGGCCTGGGCATGGCCGGCGTCCGGATGCTCGCCGACGAGGCGATCCGCGACGGCCGCCAGGTGACGCTGCTGTTCGGTGCGGCGAGCTCCCGCGAGGTGTACCCGTCCAGCCTCCTGCCCGATGAGATCGAGTACGTCGTCGCGACCGACGACGGCTCCCTTGGTCATCACGGCTTCGTGACGGACCTCGTGCCCGAGTACGAGGCATGGGCCGACCAGGCGTTCGCCTGTGGTCCCTCGGCGATGCTGGCCGCGCTCGCGAGGCAGGCGGAGGGTCGACGCGGTCGCCTCGGCGTCGCCAGCCTCGGGCGGAAACGCGGTGGGGGCCGTGGCGACCCGGCAGGCTCGCCGGCGGCCCGACGCAAGGCCTTCCTCCAGGTGTCGATGGAGCAGAACATGGGCTGTGCCGTTGGCGCGTGCCTTGGGTGCGTGGTGATGAGCACGAGCGGCGTGCCACAACGGGTCTGCCGCGAGGGACCGGTCTTCGCGGCGGAGGAACTGGTATGGGAGGGCGCCTGGTCGTGAAGGCCAAGCGGCGGGTGGTCACGTCCTCCGGCCGGCCGGTCGGCGCCAGCCGGACCCCGAGACCCCAGCGGAGTCGCCCGGCCTTCGCCTCGGTCGCGCCAGCGCCGAAGACCCAGCAGCGACCGCCCTCGGGCACGTCGAAAGCGGACGCCGCCGACGATGCCGCCCGTGACATCGAGGTCGATCTCTCGGTCGACCTCGGGCGCGGACTCGTGCTCCCGAACCCGATCCTCGTCGCGTCGGGGACATTCGGCTACGGGGTCGAGTACGGCGACGTCGTCGATGTCGACCGGCTGGGCGCCATCTGCTGCAAGGGAACGACGCTCAAGCCGCGCATCGGCAACCCGACGCCGCGGGTCACCGAGACCCCGGGCGGGATGCTCAACTCGATCGGCCTGCAGAACCCGGGCGTCGATGCCGTCATCGAGAAATACGCCCGGACCTGGGCCGGCTGGAAGGTTCCGGTGATCGTCAACGTTGCCGGCGAGTCCGTGAGCGACTACGTCGAGGTGACGCGCCGGCTCGAGGGCGTGCCCGGGATCGCCGGGATCGAGCTGAACATCTCCTGCCCGAACGTCGGGAAGGGCGGGCTCCAGTTCGCGATCGATGCCGGCGGCGGCAGGCGAGGTGACGGCTGCCGTCCGTCGCGCCACCGACCTGCCGCTGCTCGTGAAGCTGTCACCGAACGTCGCCGACATCCGGCCGATCGCCCGCGCCATCGCGGACGCCGGTGCCGACGCGCTGACGGCCATCAACACGTTGTCCGGCATCGCCGTCGCCCCGGGTCGTGGGCGACCGTTGCTCGGCAACATCTACGGCGGCCTGAGCGGTCCGGCCGTCAAGCCCGTGGCCCTGCGCATCGTCTACGAGGCGGCCCAGGCGGTGAAGATCCCGATCGTCGCGATCGGTGGCGTGACCGAGCTCGCCGACGTCCTCGACTTCCTGGCCGTGGGCGCCGTCGCGGTCCAGGTCGGCACGGCGATCTTCGCGGATCCCACGCTGCCGGTCCGACTCGTGGATGAGCTCTCGGCGGAGTGCCGCCGGGTGGGCGTGACGACCCATCTCGACCTCGTCGGGACCGCCCTGCCGAATCGGGCCGGCGCGCCGTCGGCGAAGGGCGTCGAATACCGGCCGTGACGAGCCCGCCACGTAGACTGGGCAGGTGACGACGATCAAGCCCGCGCTCGACCTCGCCGCCCGGGCCGGCATCGCGGCGCGGACCGAGGCCCTGTTCCGGGCGTCCGGCGCCTTCCGCGAGGGGCACTTCCAGCTCAAGAGTGGCCGGCACGCCGAAGCGTACGTCGAGAAGTTCGCGGTCCTCTCCGATCCGGCTGCCACCAGCGAGCTGTGCTCGTTCTGGGCGGCCCGGATGCGTGGCGCGGACGACGCCCCGGGCCCGCTCGTCGACCTCGTGGCGGGACCGACGACCGGTGGCGTGATCCTCGCCTTCGAGACCGCGCGCCAGCTCGGGCTGCGCAGCATCTTCGCCGAGGAGGTCCGCGACGCGGACGGCGCGACCCGTCGGGAGTTCCGGCGGGGATTCGCGATCCTGCCGGGCGAGCGGGTCCTCCTGGTCGATGACATCCTCACGACCGGTGGCTCGCTGCTCGCCATGATCCCGGCGGTGGAGGCGATGGGTGGCGAGATCGTCGAGTGCGTCGTGCTCGTGGATCGCAGCGGTGGCCGCGCCACGCTGACATCACCGGCTACGGGCCGGACGTACCCGTTGCGCTCACTGTGGCAGCTCGACCTGCCGACCTACGAACCGGGCGAGGCCACGTGCCCTCGCTGTGCCGCCGGCGAGCCCGTCCATGCGCCGGGCAGCACCGGGGCCGCGGCACCCGCCGACGCCTGACCCGGGGTGGATCGACGGACGCGGAACCTGTTCGCCGTGGTCCTGGTCGTCGTCATCGCGGTCACGGGTGGCGCCGCGCTCCTGTTGAGCAACACCTCGGTCCTCGATCCGGACGGTTCGCCGGCGACCACCTCCGTCGAGGGTGTGATCGTCGCGATCGATGGATCTGGCCTCTCCGACGTCCGCGGCTTCACGCTCCGCCGCCCGGGTGGTGAGACACTCGAGTTCCGCATCGGCGAGCTCGAGAACGGGAACGAGTTCCCGCCGGGGCATCTCGCGGAGCACCAGGCGACGGCCGAGCCCGTGGTCGTGTACTACCGCGTGGAGGGCAACGAGCGTTTCGCCATCCGGCTCGAGGACGCCGGGGCCTGAACCCTATTCGACGGCGCTGACGGCCGCCTCGAGCTCGGCCTCGCTGAAGATCAGCATGAACGACGCGGTGACGACCCCGTTGCGGTCGACCACGTACACCCATGGCTCGCTGAGGAGCTTCCAGTCGCTGGTGGAAGCGGCCGGAGTCAACTGCGGCGGGTCCCCGGTCACGACCGGCTGGAGCTGCCCGTCGACGACTTCGAGCTGGTAGGGCTCCACGTTGATGAAGGTCACCCCGGGGTGGGCGGCGGCGATCGGCTTGAGCCGGTCCAGCGTCGGCCCGCACTGCTGCGATTGGCAGAATTTCGGCGTCGCGAAGGCCACGACGAACGGCTCCTTGGCGGCGATCGCATCGGCGATGGACGACTCGTAGAAGGCCTCGACCGGCTGGTCGTCGGTCGAGATCTTCGTCACGTCGCCACCGACGTCGGCCAGCGTCGGGGTGTCGGAGGGCGGCGCCGGATCGCCGACCGCCACGCCCGCCGATTCGGGCTGCACGTCGAACCCCACGCGGATGACCTCGGGCGGGCTGTCGCCGACGGTCAGGGTGAACTGCGCGCCCCACGTGCCCGCCGTCGGGAGGTCGGCATCGAAGACGTAGACGCCGACCGTGGGTTCGATCGCCCAGATGAAGGTCGCAGGCCCCGCCACGGCCGGCGCGGCGGGATCCGCTCCCAGGTCGAAGAGGGCGACCTCGACGGTCTGGTCGGGATTCGCCACCGGAACGTTCTGATCGTCGAGGAAGGAGAACATCAACCGGGTCTGGCCACAGGCGATGGAGCCGACGGGGTTGATGATCTGCGGGAACACCGAGGGTCGCTGCGCCCCGACGTCCCACCCTTCCGGGGTGCTCTGTGGCGCGGGCGTCGTCGGGCACGCGCCGGCCACGGGCGAGCCGGCTGGCGACGGTGACGCAGGGGACGAAGTCTCCGGGGCGGGCCCGCACGCGGCGACGACCACGACGAGCGCGGCCACGAGCGCGAGGAGGGATCGTAGGGGTCATGGCCGCAAGCGTAGCCGAGGCCGCCGGAGGCCGCCGACGAGTCCTCGTGGACCCCGCGGGAGTCCGACCGACGCCGCGTTAGAATGCGCGTGGCCCGTTCACCGCTACCGTCCCCGTTCCGGCGCGCACCGAGGTCCGGTGCCAGGAGACCCATTGACCCGCTTCCAGAAGCTCGCCGCGCTGACGCTCGGGACCGCGATCCTGCTGGTCATCGTCGGCGTCATCGTGCGCGCCACCGATTCCGGTCTTGGCTGCCCGGACTGGCCGTTCTGCCACGGTCAGCTGCTCCCGCCACTCGACGATCCGAAGGCGTGGATCGAATGGGTCCACCGGACCATCGCGGCGATCATCGGCTTCGAGATCCTGGGCCTGGCGATCCTGGCGGTCCGCGATCATCGCGACCGGCCGTCGCTGCTGTGGCCGTCCATCGCGTCGGTCGGTCTTGTCGGATTCCAGGCGTGGCTCGGCCGCGAGACCGTCCGCCTCGGTAACAGCGGGGAGTCGGTCACGGCCCACCTGACCGCGGCCCTCCTGCTGGTGGCACTGCTCGTGTTCGTGACGGTGCGTGCCGGTTTCCCGGCCCGCCTCACCGGTCGCGGCGGGAGCCAGCGCTTCACGCTGCTGGCGGCCTTCACGACCCTCGCCACGTTCGCGCTGCTGCTCTTCGGCTCCCGCGTCACCGCGACGGACTCCGCGCTGGTGTTCCCCGACTGGCCGTTGATGGGCGGCACGCTCTTCCCGGACCTCACCGAGGCCACGTCGGCGCACGTCCTCCATCGGTGGGTCGCCGCCGTCGTCGGGCTGATCGTGGCCGTGCTCGCGATCGTCGCCTGGCGGGCCAGGCGCGATCGACCCGCGATCGCCCGCGCCGCGGTCGCCGCGGCCGTGCTGTACGCGATCCAGGTCGTCGTCGGTGGACTGCAGGTCCTGACCGGGCTGTCCGGCTGGTCGCAGACGCTCCACCTGGGGCTCGGCGCGGTGATCTTCGCGTTGCTCGTCGGCCTGACCGTCACCAGCTTCTACGAGGCGCAAACGGCGGCGATCGGGACCGGCCGGGGCGTCGGCGCGGGCCACGGACGACACTCGCGCCGAGGCAGCGGCCCCACACACGACTGGCGACACGATCCGCGCGTACATCGCGCTCACCAAGCCGCGCATCATCGAGCTGCTGCTCGTGACCACCGTCCCCGCGATGGTCCTGGCCACGCGCTGGGTCCCGGGCCTCGACTGGGTCGACTGGGGCTGGCTGGTCTTCTGGACGCTCATCGGCGGCACGCTCGCCGCCGGCAGCGCCAACGCCATCAACTGCTACCTCGACCGGGACATCGACGGGCTCATGACGCGGACCCGGCGCCGGCCGCTGCCGGCCCACCAGGTCGAGCCCGAGCGCGCGGTCGTCTTCGGCATCGTCCTCGGCGTCATCTCGTTCGTCGTGATGGCCTGGTTCGTCAACCTGCTCGCGGCCTTCCTGACGCTCCTCGCCATCGGGTTCTACGTGGTCATCTACACGATGCTGCTGAAGCGCTCGACCCCGCAGAACATCGTGATCGGCGGTGCCGCCGGCGCCCTGCCGCCGGTCATCGGCTGGGCGGCGGTCACGGGCGACGTGGGAGCCCCGGCGCTGATCCTGTTCGCGCTGGTCTTCTACTGGACGCCGCCCCATTTCTGGGCGCTCTCGCTGCGGATCCGCAAGGACTACGCGGCGGCCGGCGTGCCGATGCTCCCCGTGGTCCGGGGCATCCCGGAGACCACCCGCCAGATCGCGCTGTACACGCTCCTCATGGTCGCGATCTCGCTGGTCCTCTGGCCGGTCGCGCGCATGGGTCCGCTGTACCTGGGCGCGGCGGTCGGTCTGGGTGCGGTGTTCATCTGGCAGGCGTACGCGCTATGGCGGCGCGGGTCGTCCGAGGAGGCCTCGACCCAGGGCGCGATCAAGCTCTACAAATACTCGATCAGCTATCTGTCGCTGCTGTTCCTGGCCGTCGCGGTCGACGCGCTCGTGTTCACCGCCTGACGTCGCTTGCTCACCGGCTCGGAATCACTCGCCGACGACGCCCTCCACTTCGAGCTCGACGCGACGCTTTGACCCGACCCGCCCCTCTCGATCGAAGACCCGCAGCGCGAGCTGCAGCAGCGGCCCGATCCCGAGGGCGAACACGACCGTTCCCAGCCCGACGGTCCCCCCGAGCGCCCAGCCGATGGCGAGGACCGTCAACTCGATCGCGGTGCGCGCGCGTCGGATCGACCACCCGAAGCGCTTCGAGGCACCCGTCATGAGGCCGTCGCGCGGCCCCGGCCCGAGGTCGGTCGACAGGTAGATCGCGCTCCCGACGGCGATCACCCCGACCCCGGCCAGCATCGCCGCGAGCCGCAGGACGATGGCGTCATCGGGCGGTGTCGGCAGCAGGGCGATGCCCAGATTCGTGGACGTGCCGATCGTCAGCACGTTGAGCAACGTGCCGATGCCCGGGCGCTCCCCGAGCGGCCACCACAGGGCAAGGATCGGGATGCCCAGCAGGATGCTGATCGTGCCGATCTCCTGGCCGGTCTGCCGCGCGATGCCCTGGTTCAGCGCTTCCCACGGCCCGAGACCGAGCCCGGCCTCGACCATCAACGCGATCCCGAAGCCGAACAGGACCAGCCCGACCATGAGCGCCGGGAGGCGCGGCGCCGCCGCACGGATGTCCAGCCGTCCGGACCTCGCGACGACGTTGGCAGGCGGCATGCCCGCGACGATACCCCGATGGACGTGCGGGCTGTCACCATGACGGCCATGCAGATCCACTTCCTGGGTGGCGCGACCACCGTCACCGGTTCGCAGTTCCTCCTCGAGACCGAACGGGCCCGCGTCCTGATCGACTGCGGCATGTTCCAGGGCAGCCCGAACGAGTCCGTCCGCAACCGGATCCCGTTCGGCTTCGACCCGAAGGGTCTCGATGCGGTGGTCCTGACCCACGCCCACCTGGACCATTGCGGCCTGCTGCCGCTCCTCGTCAAGGGCGGGTTCGCTGGGCCGATCCATGCGACGGCGGGATCGGTCGAGCTCGCCACGCTCGTGCTTCTCGACTCCGGCCACCTGCACGAGGAGTTCGCCAAGCGCGAGGCTCGCTGGGAGAAGCGTCATCCGGACGAGGTCGAGGCGGATGACCGCAAGGAGGCAGACGCGTATCAGGCCGCGGTCGACCTGGCGTCGGCCGGCGGTTCCGAGGAGGAGGTCGCGGTCGAGACGGCCGGCGCACCGGAAGGGTCGGTCGAGCGGCCTGCAGCGGTCGCCACGGCCGTGGCGTCGTCGATCGGCGAGCAGGTCGAGACGAGCGTGGAGCCCGGGGCAACGGCGTCGTGGCCGGTCGACCCGGAGGCGGACCTTCGCCGACAGCCGCCCGCGCTCGACATCGACCTCGACGCCCCCCTCTACACCGTGAAGGACGCCGAGCGGACGCTGCGAGCACTTCCGGCCGATCGGCTATGACGAGGAGCGAGAGGTCGCGCCCGGGGTGTGGGCAACGTTCGTCGATGCCGGCCATATCCTCGGGTCGGCGATCATCCGGCTGCGAGTCCAGGACCGCGAGGGTGGCGAGGAACGCGTCATCGTCTGCTCGGGCGACCTCGGCCGGCCCGGGACACCGATCCTGCGCGACCCGACCGTCATGACGGCCGCGGACTACGTCCTCGTCGAGTCGACGTACGGTGGCCGCGAACACGAACCGCAGGACGAGGCGATCCGGATCCTCGTTGAGACCATCCATCTCGTGGCCGAGGCCAACGGCGTGCTGCTCGTGCCGTCGTTCGCGATCGGCCGCACCCAGGAGGTCGTGTGGGAGCTCGACCGCCTCATCGAGCGTGGCGAGATCCCGCTCCTGCCGCTCTATCTCGACTCACCGATGGCCTCGAAGGCCTCGGACATCTACCGGCGTCACCCGGACTACTACGACGAGGAGACCGCCGAACTGCTCCGATCGGGCGATACGCCGCTGGACTATCCCGACCAGCACGTGACCAACGACATCAAGGCATCGCAGGCGATCGAGCGGGCGCCGCGCCCGTACATGATCGTGGCCTCGAACGGGATGTTGACCGGCGGGCGCGTCGTCGGCCACCTGCGCCGGCTCATCGACGACCCGGACGCGACGATCCTGTTCGTCGGGTACCAGGGCGAGGGCACGCTGGGCGCGCACCTCCAGGCTGGCGCGAAGGAGGTCCGTCTCGACGGGCAGCAGCGTCACGTCCGCTGCCAGGTCCGGTCGATCAGCGGCTTCTCCGCCCACGCCGACGAGACCGAGCTGCTCGCGTGGTTGCGCGCGTTCACGAAGGGCAAGCGCCCGGGCGACCCTGGGTATCCCCGCCGCGTGTTCCTGGTCCACGGCGACCCGAGGCGCAGGTCGCCCTCGAGCCGAAGGTCGCGGGCCCTCGGCCTGGCGACGCACGTTCCGCACTGGCACGAGCGGGTCGCGCTCGACTAGGCGTTCGCGCGTCGGACGGATGTCGCGCCACCCGAAACCGTCGCCCCATCTGGCGGAACGCGAGAGGCAATAGAATCTGGATGCCGGACCATCCCGACCATCGACCGACCGATGGAGGATCCGATGGCCACCCCGATGACCACGCCCGCGACGACCGATTCGTCGACGCTGTACTTCGGACCGTGGTATCGCCGTTCGCCGTTCTTCGAGAAGACCCTCGAGGCCGGTTGCAGTGCGTACGACATCTACAACCACATGTACCTCCCGGGCTTCTATGCGGACCCGATCGAGGAGTACTGGGCGCTGCTCAACGGCGTGACGCTGTGGGATGTCTCGGTCGAGCGCATCGTTGAGATCACGGGTCCGGATGCCTCGGCGTTCGTCAACACGCTGACCTGTCGCGACCTCACGAAATGCGCCGTCGGTCAGGGCAAGTACGTGCTCATCACGGCCGAGGACGGCGGCATCGTCAACGACCCGGTCCTGCTGCGGGTCGAGGCGGATCGCTGGTGGCTGGCCCTCGCGGACAGCGATGCCGGGCTGTGGGCACGTGGCGTCGCGATCCACAGCGGCATGGACGTGAAGGTCCGCGAGCCCGAGGTCTACCCGGTCCAGGTCCAGGGCCCCAAGTCGAAGGACGTCATGGCGACGTTGTTCGGCCCCCAGATCCACGACATCAAGTACTACTGGACGCTCCAGACCGAGCTCGATGGCATCCCGGTCGTGATCAGCCGGACGGGCTGGACCGGGGAGGTCGGCTACGAGGTCTACCTGCGCGACCCCTCGCGCGGCGCCGAGCTGTGGGATCGGATCATGGACGCGGGTCGCCCGCACGACATCCGTCCGATCGCGCCGTGCGAGGCGCGTCGCATCGAGGCCGGCATCTTCAACTACGGCTCGGACATCACGATCGAGAACAACCCGTTCGAGGTCATGGGGCTCGAGCGGCTGGTGGAGCCGCAGGCGGCCGACTACATCGGCAAGGCGGCGCTCGAGGAGATTCGGGCGCGCGGGGTGGATCGCAAGCTCGTCGGCATCGAGGTCGACGGCGACGCGCTCCCGTTCGAGCTGTCGCGCAAGTGTGTCGCCCGCCACGACGGCGAGGCGGTCGGGACCGTCACGGACCTGATCTGGTCGCCGCGCCTCGAGACGAACATCGGCTACGTGTGGGTCCCCATCGGCGCTCGCCGATCCCGGAACGCCGCTCGAGATCGAGGCACCCGACGGCGGGCGCTGGCCGGCGCGGACCGCGGCCATCCCGTTCATCGACCCCAAGAAGGACGTGCCGAAGTCATGACCTCGCTCCTGACCCCCGACGAGATCGCCGCCGTCCGCAAGCCGTACCGGGCGGCCTCGCTCCTGCCCGGCCGGGCGTACCACGACCCGGATATCCACGAGTTCGAGCGGAGTGAGTGGTTCCGGCGCGACTGGATGATCGTCGGCCGGGAGGAGGACGCGCCAGAGCCCGGGACGTACTTCCTCGCCAACGTCGACGACGAGCCGCTCCTCGTCGTCCGCGGCCGCGATGACGTCCTGCGCGCGTTCTACAACGTCTGCCAGCACCGCGGCACCGCGGTGGTCGAGGAGCGTTGCGGCCGGGCCGTCCGCTTCCAGTGTCCGTACCACGCCTGGATCTACGACCTCGATGGGCGGCTCGTCCGAGCCAAGCACACCGAAGATCTCGAGGATTTCTCGTTCGAGGGCAATGGGCTCGTGCCGGTCTCCCTGGCGACCTGGCAGGGCTTCGTCTTCGTGAGCCTCGTGCCGGACCCGCCCGAGCTGGTCGGCTGGCTCGGCGATCTCGTCCCGCACCTGGCCCGGTTCGACTTCTCGTTGCTCCGCGTCGCCCACGAAGAGGTTTACGAGGTCGACGCGAACTGGAAGTTCATCGGCGAGAACTACAGCGAGTGCTATCACTGCCCGGGGATCCACCCGCAGCTCAATCGCCTGACGCCGTACGACGTCGGCGGCGACTACGCGCCGGACGGGCCGTGGCAGGGCGGCTGGATGGAACTGGTCGATGGTGCCGAAACCATGGCGGCCGACGGCGGGCATCGCGGCGGCCGCCCGTCCATCCCCGGCATCACGGAGCTCGATGAGCGGCGGATCTACTACTACCTGCTGTGGCCGACGACATTCCTGTCGATCCACCCGGACTACCTGCTCGTCCATCGGCTCGAGCCGTCCGGCGCGGACCATACGCGGATCACCTGCCAGTGGCTGTTCGAGGCGTCGACGATCGCCCGCCCCGACTTCGATCCATCGGACGCCGTGGCGTTCTGGGACCTGACCAATCGGCAGGACTGGCACGTCTGCGAGCTCCAGCAGCGCGGCACGAAGTCTCGGAGCTGGACGGCCGGTCGCTTCTCGAACCAGGAGCCGAGCGTCCACGCCTTCGATCTCATGCTGGTCGATCGCTACGCGGACGACGGCATCGACTCCAAGCGGACCGTCCGCCTGCGCTACGACGTCCCGCCGCCGAAGGACGGTGACCTGACCGCCGGTGACGTGCCGGCCGTCCGGTTGCCGACGGCCGCGTCGACCAACGGATCGCGGGCATCGAGTCGGGCGAAGGCCACCACGCCGCGCTGATCGAGGCGCTCGAAGGCCCCTCGGGCCGTCAGCCCGGCGTCGTCGCTTGGCTCGCCCGCCGCTGACCGAGCCGCCACGCGGCCAGCACGGCCACGGCCGTCACCGCCACGATGATCGTCGAGATGGCGTTGATCTCGGGCGTCACGCCGAACTTGACCTTGCCGTAGATGTACAGCGGCAGCGTGGACGACCCGACGCCCGCGTTGAACGTGCTGACCACGTAGTCGTCGAACGACAGCGCGAACGCCAGGAGTCCTCCCGCCGCGACCGCGGGCAGGATGAGCGGCAGCGTCACGTAGCGGAACGCCCCGACGGCCGACGCCCCCAGATCGCGCGCGGCCTCCTCGAGCCGCGGGTCCATCCCGGCCGCCCGCGCCCGGACCACGATCGCCACGTAGCTGATGCAGAACGTGATGTGGGCCAGGGACAGCTGGGCGAACGAGCCCCGGACACCGAACAGCTGGTAGAAGAACACGAGCAGGCTCAGGCCCATCACGATCTCCGGCGTGACCATCGGGACGAGCAGGAGCGTCTCGGTCGCGGACCGGCCGCGGAACCGGCGTCGCGCCAGGGCGAGCCCGAGCAGCGTCCCGAGCACCGTCGAGACGATGACCGCGACCGCCGCGACCCGCAGCGTCACCGACAGCGCATCGAGGACCTCGTCGTTGGCGAACAGCCTCGGATACCACTCGAGGGTGAACCCGCGCCACTGGAAGTTCCGTCGCGAGTCGTTGAACGAGAACACGATCAGGACGACGATCGGGAGGAACAGGAAGACGTAGCCGGCCAGCGCATAGGCCGACAACCAGCGGTTGCGTCCGCTCATCGCGTCGCGCTCACGTGCCGACGACCTCGGACCGCAACGGGCGCAGGGCGAACAGGGTGCCCCCGAGGGTCACCACCATGAGCAGGAATCCGAGCGCGGCGCCGTACGGCCAGTCACGTCCCTCGAGGAACAGCTCCTGGACGACCTTGGCGATCGTCGTCGTCTCGGCGCCACCGAGCAGGTCCGGGGTCACGAAGTCGCCGATCGCCGGGATGAACGTCAGGATCGTCGCGGCGACGATGCCGGGCATCGTCAGCGGCAGCGTGACCTTGAGGAAGGCGCCACGGCCGGTGGCGTACAGGTCCCGGGCCGCGGCGACGAGCGCGGGATCCAGCCGGTCGATCGACACGTACAACGGCAGGATCGCGAAGGGCAGGAATCCGTAGGTCATGCCCAGGATCACGGAGAAATCGGTGTTGAGCAGGATGAGCGGCTCGCTCGTCAGCCCGACCGCCTGCAGCACCGAGTTGGCGACCCCGTTGTCGCGCAGGATGATCATCCAGGCGTAGGTCCGGATGAGGTAGCTCGTCCAGAACGGCAGCATCACGAGGACCAGCAGCAGCCCCTTGTGACGGCCGCCGTAGCGGCTGATCCAGTACGCGATGGGATAGCCGATGGCGAGCGAGAGGATCGTCACCGCGGCCGCGTAGCGCAGCGAGTTGAGGAACGTCGGCAGGAACGACGGGTCGAACGCCCGCCGGTAGTTGTCCAGGCTCAGCTGGTCCAGGACCACGCGATCGAGCGCGTCGCGGCTGCCCAGGCTGACGACGAAGATCATCAGCAGCGGAACCACGAAGAACAGGATCAGCCAGGCGACCCCCGGCACGACCAGGACGGTGCCGACGAGCCGGCTTCGGATCGACGCGCCCGGTTCGCCGCGCGCCGGGGCGGTCGCCCCTCGTCGCCCCGGGACTCCCGGGCCCCCCGGGACGCCCGGGCGTTCAGCCGTGTCCGATTCAGCCGCCACGCAGGGTCTGCCAGCGCGACAGGTACTCGTCGCGGACGTCCTGTCCGAGGTCGAGCAACTCCTCGAGCTTGTCGACGAGCGCCTGCTCCGGGTTCACGGCAGGATCCGCGAGGATGGCCGGGTCGATGAACTCCTTGGCGGCGGCATTGGGACCCATGTAGAAGACGTAGTTCGTGTTGGCGGCACTCACCTCGGCATCGAGCATGTGGTTGATGAACAGGTGTGCCGCGATCGGGTGCTTCGCGCCCGAGAAGACCGCGAGCGTGTCGGAGCCCCGGACCGCGCCCTCCTCGGGCAGGTAGAAGAGCACGTTCTCGTTCTCGGCCTGGATCGCGTACGTGTCGGCGCCCCAGATCTGGCCGATCCACACGTCGCCGGAGCTGAGCGTGCCGATCGTGTCGGTGCTGTACACGCGGACGTGCGGCTTCTGCTGCTGCAGGAGGGCCAGGGCCTCGTCCATCTGGGCGGTGTCGGTCGTGTTGGCCGAATAGCCGAGCTGGATCAGGGCCATCGCGAACGCTTCCTGGTAGTCATCGAGCATCGAGATGTGCTTCGAGTAGCGCGGATCCCAGAGCGCCTTGCTGCTGGTCGGGCTGTCCGTGACCTTCGTGGAGTCGTAGCCGACGCCGGTGGTCCACCACATGTACGGGACCGAGTGCGTGTTGCCCCGGTCGTAGCCCGGGTCAGCCCACTCCTGGCCCAGATTCACGATGTTCGGGATGAGTGACTTGTCCAGCGGCAGGAGCGCGTTCTTGGCGACGAACGCCGGGATGTCGACCGAGATCGGGAACGACAGGTCGTAGCCGCCACCGTCCTCGCCGAGCTTGGCGTACGCCTCCTCGGTGTTCGCGAAGAAGTCGTACGTGACCTTGACGTTGTACTTCTCCTCGAACGACGGGATCGTCGTCTCGCCGATGTAGTCGGTCCAGTTGTAGATGAAGAGCTCGGCCTCGGGCTCGGGGATCGGCGTGGGGGCCGGGGTCGCGGACGGGCCGGTCGAAGGCGGTGCCCCGCTGGATGGCGCGGCACCGACCGACGGCGCGGGACTCGTGGAGGCCCCCGTACACGCGGCGATGACCGGCGCCAGGGCCGCGGCCGCCCCGACCCGGGCGATCCGTTCCAGCAGGTCGCGCCGTGACAGGCGGTGCTCGACCATGTAGCGGACCAGGGCCTGCTCCAGATCGATCGTCGATCCGTCGTATCGCTCGGTCATGACCGTTCCTCCTCACTGGATGCGACCGCCACCGGGTCGCCGAGGACGAGTGCCTCGGACGGGGACCAGGACACGGCCACGTCGCTGCCGACCGGGAGGCGGGGCCCGGTCTTCGGTACCAGGACGGACAGGGTCAGGCCGCCCGCCGTGCGGACCTGATAGCTGAGGTTCGTGCCGAGGTAGGCGGCCTGTTCCACCTGACCACGGATGGCACCCGGCGAGCCGGGCGCGACGAGGTCGATCGATTCGGGGCGGATGCTGATCTCGACCTCCGAGCCCGGCCCGAGCGCGTCATGGACGGCCCGGGTCAGCTCACCGGATGACAGACGGATCGAGCCGTCCGCTTCGACCACGCCGTGCACGAGGTTGGTGGAGCCGATGAAGTCGGCCACGAAGCGCGTCGCCGGCCGCTCGTACAGCTCTTCGGGCGTGCCCACCTGCTCGACGCGCCCGGCGTGCATGACCGCGATGCGGTCGCTCATCGTCAGGGCCTCCTCCTGGTCGTGGGTCACGTACACGAACGTGATCCCGACCTCGGCCTGGATGCGCTTGAGCTCGAGCTGGAGCTGGCGGCGCAGCTTGAGGTCGAGCGCCCCGAGCGGCTCGTCGAGGAGCAGCACGTTCGGTCGATTCACGAGTGCCCGCGCGAGTGCTACGCGTTGCTGCTGGCCACCCGACAGCTGGTCCGGCTTTCGCCGGTCGTAGCCCTCGAGGCGGACGAGCCCCAGGATCTCCCCGACCCGCCGGCCGATCTCGGCCTTGTCGACGTTCCGCCGTTGCAGCCCGAACGCGATGTTCGATGCCACATCGAGATGCGGAAACAGGGCGTAGTGCTGGAAGACCATGTTGACCGGCCGCTTGTCGGGCGGGTCGCGGGTGATGTCGCGATCGCGGAGGACGATCCGCCCGGACGTCGGCAGCTCGAACCCGCCGATCATGCGCAGGGTCGTGGTCTTGCCGCACCCTGACGGGCCCAGAAGTGAGAAGAACTCGCCGGGCCGGACGTCCAGAGAGACCCCATCGACCGCCCGGACGTCGCCGAAGCGCTTCTCCAGGTCGATGAGGCGGATCTCCGCCGCGGCGACGTCGCTGGGGGCCATCATCGGACGGCCGGAGCCTACGTTCGGCAGGCGGGACGCAGTGCACGCCGTCCCGCCCTCCGCAACGTCACCGTGTGCGCTTCGCGATGCGCGATAGAGCGCCCTCCCAATCGGGGTCGAACGGCTTGCCCGGCTCGTCGAGATCGATCGTCAGCGGGGCGTGATCGGACGGCACCGGCGGGCCTTTTCGCGCCTGTCGATCGATCTCGGCGTCGACCAGCCGCTTCGCGGGGTCCGCGCCGGCCAGGAGCAGGTCGATGCGCATCCCGAAGTTCTTGTGGAACATGCCGGCGCGGTAGTCCCACCACGTGAACCGCCCGGGCTCGTCGTGGCGGGCGCGGTAGGTGTCGACCAGGCCCTGGTCGATGAGCGCGCGTACGGCGGCCCGTTCGGGCTCGCTGACATGGGTCCCACCATGGGCTGCCGCCGCATCCCAGACGTCGATGTCTGCGGGCGCGACGTTGAAGTCGCCGCCGACCAGGAGCTGGTCGCCGCGGCCGGCCTTGCGCTCCGCGTCCAGGTAGCGACCGAGCCGCTCGAACCACTTGAGCTTGCCCTCGTAGAAGGGCGAACCCACGACCCGGCCGTTCGGGGCGTAGACCGTCACGATCCGGAGCCCCTCGACCGTCGCCGCCAGCACCCTGGCCTCGTCGAACGGGTCGAAGTCGTCCTCGCTGCCGGCGGTGCCGCCCGGCCCGGAATCGCGAACCGGGCCGTCGCCGAAGTTCGTGACGATATCGTCGATCTTCAGCCCGTCACGGGCCGCGATCGCGACACCATTCCAGCGTCCCTCACCGTGATGGACGAGCTGGTACCCGGCCATCGCGAACGCCATGACTGGCGCGTCCGCGTCGCCGAGCTTCGTCTCCTGCATCAGCAGGATGTCCGGCGCCGCCCGCTCGCAGCCAGTTCTCGACGGCCTCCTGGCGGGCCTTGAGCGAGTTGACGTTCCAGGTCGCGATGCGCATCGGTCGCCCGTTCGCTCAGTACCGGCGGCCGCGCTGGCGTTCCAGGTCGAACGTGGCCGTGTCGGCGACCGACATGACGGCCATCGTGCCGGCTTGGACCGGGTCGGAGACGACGAGGTCCACGTGCTCGGTGATGGAGCCGACCATGTTCAGGGCGATGATCGGGATGCCGACCGCACGGAGTTCGTCGGCGGCCGTGCTGATGTCGCCACCCATGATCGACCCGGCCAGGACGAGCAGCCGCGCGCGCGGCAGGTCGGCGACGGCGCGAACGGCGGCGGCGATGGCCGGTTCGCCGACGAGCGGGATCGTGTCGACCGAGATGCGCTCACCCCGGAGGTTGTGCCGGTCCGCCTCGCTGACCGCGCCGAGCGCCACCTGGGCGACCTGGGCGCCGCCGCCCACGACGATGATCCGCTTTCCGAACACCGAGCCCAGGGCCTGCGTCCGATGGATCGTCCGGACTTCGTCGATCGCCTCGAGCGCCGCGACCAGGGCGTCCTCGGTGACGCCCTCGACTTCGAGCTCGATCTCGACGAGCGGGGGATCGCCGTCGATCGGCCGGACGGTGGCCAGCGTCCGGATGCGGCCGCCGATGGCGGCGGTCGTCGCAGCGATCGCGGAGATCGCCTCGGCCCGGTCGATGATGTCGAACCGGATCGCGGCGGTCGCCACCGCCGATGTTCGCGGCATGCCTGGTGGGGCCTCGCTCAGAAGAGCGAGCCGCGACCGGCCGCTCCGGGTCGTAGATCGCCGACCGTCATCGTCTCGGGTTCCATGCTGCCGGCCGGGTCATGCTCCTCGAACGCCAGGCCGAGCGCTCCGAACGCGTCGCGCGTCGCCGCCGCGTCGGACGTCGTGAGCATGAGGGCGCCGTCGGTATCCTCCGCGACCCCGACGATGCCAGTGATGTTCACGCCACGCTCGCCGAGCGCGGTCGCGACGCGCGCGAGCGAACCGGGCGCATCCGTGAGCTGGACCGTGAACCAGACCTCCACGCGGGTACCTCCTGTCATGTCGGTCGATGGTACCCGGTCGCCGCGCTACGCTGGCCCGATGCCAGCACCCCTCGGCCGGACGCCGACCAGGAAGATGCCGGACATCCAGGTGTTCGGGATGGACGACTCGCCCGCGACGCGTGCGGCGCAGCGGTTCTTCCGGGAGCGGCGGATCGTGGTTCGCTACTCCGACCTCCGGAAACGGCCCATCGCGCCCGGCGAGCTGCGCCGGTTCGTCGAGCGACTCGGCGCACGCGCCCTGCTCGACGAGACGTCCAAGGCCTACCGCGACGCCGGTCTCGGGCTACATGACCATGACCGATCCGGAGATCGTGGAGCGGCTCCTGGCGGACCCCGGACTGCTGCGCGTCCCGCTCGTCCGCCACGAGAACCAGGTCACGGCCGGCAAGGCCGAAGCGACGTGGGCGGACTGGCTCAGGCGTCCGGCCGGGAACGTCGCCACGCGCTGAACGCGAGAAGCACGCCAGCGACGACGAAGATCGCGCCGACGGCGGCCCAGAACGGCTCGTCGGTCATGAAGCTCGAGCCGCGCAGCAGACCGAGACCCTGGCCGATCCAGATCAGCCCGAGCACCACGAGCGACGCGGCCGTGATCAGCCGCCCGCGCATCGACACCTCGGCGTCATGTCCACGGTGGCATCCTACCGGCATGACCGCTCGAGCCGACGACGACAAGCGCGCGGGCCGGCGTCGCAGCGGCCGCGTCACGGTCCGCCCCGACGCCCCGGGGCCGGCGGTGCGGCGAGCCGGCCGAACCGAGGACGAGGCGCTCCTCCGGCGGCCGGCGAGTCGGCCGGAGTTCCTGGACTCGGACCCGTGGCGCTCCCTCCGGATCCTGTCGGAGTTCGTCGAGGGGTTCGATGCCCTCGCGGCCGTCGGGCCGGCCGTGAGCGTCTTCGGCTCGGCTCGGACCAAGGAGAACCACCGCTACTACAAGATGGCCCGCGAGCTCGGTTCGATGCTGGCGCAGGGGGGCTACGCGGTCATCACCGGCGGGGGACCCGGGATCATGGCGGCCGCCAACCGTGGCGCCCAGGAAGGCGGCGGCCTGTCGGTCGGCTGCAACATCGAGCTGCCGATGGAGCAGGGGCTCAACCCGTATGTCGATCTCGGTGTCGAGTTCCGCTACTTCTTCGCGCGCAAGGTGATGTTCGTGAAGTACGCGGATGCCTTCGTGATCTTCCCGGGAGGCTACGGGACGCTCGATGAGCTGTTCGAGGCGCTCACCCTGATCCAGACCAAGAAGGTGCAGGACTTCCCGGTGATCCTGATGGGCACCGAGTACTGGACGGGCATGGTCGAGTGGATCCGCGAGTCGCTGCTCGGGGAAGCGGCGATCAACGCCGCCGACGTCGACCTGCTGCGGCTCACCGACGACCCGGCCGAGGCGTGCGACATCATCAACGCCTACACGGACGAAGCAGGCAGGCGACGAAGCCGCGAGGCCGAGGCCACGGCCGAGTCGCGACACGAAGCCGAGTCCGAAGCCGGTCGCGAAGGTCAGAGGCGAGCCGGCCGGGCGCCGGGACCGGAGGCCGAGAGCTAGACGACCGGGAACGCGACCTCGATCCGGTCCTCGACGATGCGGACCGGGTAGTAGCGGAACCGCCGCACGCGCGTCAGGCGCCGCGCCTCGGCCTTCGTTCCGGGCGGGTCCACCTTGGGGTCGCGGCCGGCCGGCGACCAGGTCGGGTGGTAGACCCCGTCCGGATCGAGCCCGCCGGTGGTCGGCATCTGCGCAGGATCGCCACTCTCCAGGTCGAACCGTCCCTCGTGCAGCGGGCACTGGACGATGCAGCCATCGAGGATGCCGAGCGACAGGGGCGCCGACATGTGCGGGCAGCGATCCTCGGTCGCGAAGACCCCCTTGTCGGTGTGGGCGAGCAGCAGGTCCAGGTCGCCCCGGCTCACCCGCCGCATGGAGCCCGGGGGCAGGTCGTCCACGCCCAGCACCGGGTGAAACGGCGCGTCGGCGGTCCCGGCGGCCTGCAAGCGGGGTCGGAACGGGGCCGGCGTCATGGGCATGCCGGCAATGCTACCCGCGAAACGACCGACGACCCCGGGGTGGAACCACCGGGGTCGTCGAGCGAGAAGGAGGAGCGGGGTCAGTCGGCGGGCGTGCCCGTCGGGTTGAGCGAGCGTGCGGCCTCGGTGCCGGACTTCTCGGCGGCCGCTGGAACGCGATCGTCCGCACGCAGCGGATGCTCGATCATGAAGGCCGCGGCGACCCCCGAGATGATCGCGGCCGCGACGCCGATCCAGAACGTCTGGGCGACGGCCAGGCTGAACGCCTGGTGGATGCCGGCGACGATGTTCCCGATGAACGGCTCGACGGCTCCGCGGAACGCTTCGGGGATGCCGGCGAGGATGGCCGCGCCGAGATCGCCGACGCCGGTCAGCTGGTTGAAGTCGATCGCGCCGGTCGCCGTCGCCTGGCCGAACCCGGCCACGACCGGCGCCGGGACGTCGGCCGCGGTGAGCTGCGGTCCGATCTGCTCGAGGAAGCTCGAGCCGAAGATGGTCCCGACGATCGCCAGCGCGACCGTGCCGCCGATCTGGCGGAAGAACGTGAGGTTGGAGGTGGCGACACCTAGCTGGCTGAACGGCACCGCGTTCTGGACCACGATCGTGAAGACCGAGAACGTCGGTCCGACGCCGAGGCCGGCCAGGAACATCCAGAACCAGACGATGACGAGCGGGGTGTCGGCCGTGAGCTGGGTCATCAGCGCCGTCGCGATGCCCATGATCGGCGATCGCACCGACGAGCAGCCACTTGTAGCGGCCGGTGCGCGACACGATGAGCCCGGACACGATCGAGGAGAAGATGAGCCCGACCATCAGCGGCAGGGCCGCAAGGCCCGAGTCCGTCGGCGAGAAGCCATGGACGAACTGGAACCAGCGCGGCAGGAAGATGATCGCGCCGAAGAACGCGAAGCTCGCGAAGAAGGTCGAGACCATGGAGCTCGAGTAGGTCCGATTTCGGAACAGGTCGAGCGGGACGATGGGCTCCTTTGCGCGCGCCTCGGCCAGGATGAACAGGACGGTCCCGATCAGGCCCGCGATGATGAAGCCGCCGACGGTCGGATCGGTCCACTCGCCGAACTGCGCGTTGGTGAGGCCCACGAGCAGGAGGCTGACGGCGACCGTGAAGATGGCGCCGCCGAGGATGTCGAAGTTGCGACTCGCCTGCGCCTGCTTCACGTTCGGCAGCAGACGCTGAGATCACGAACAGCGCGGCGAGGCCGATCGGGATGTTGACGTAGAAGATCCAGTGCCAGCTGACCTGCTCGGTCAGGAAGCCGCCGACCAGCGGGCCGACCACGAAGGCGATGCCGAAGACCGCCCCGAACAAGCCCTGGTACTTGCCGCGTTCGGCCGGCGTGAACATGTCGCCGATGATGGCGAGCGCCACGGGGAACAACGAACCGGCGCCGATGCCCTGGATGCCGCGGAAGAGGATCAGCATCTCCATGTTCTGGCTGAGCCCGGACAGGGCGGAGCCGATCAGGAAGATGACGATGCCGATCATGAAGATCGGCTTGCGGCCGTACAGGTCGGACAGCTTGCCCCAGAACGGGACGCTGATCGTGCTGGTCAGGAGGTAGATCGTGATGGACCACACGTAGAGGTCGTTGCCGGCGAGGTCCGTCGCGATGGTCGGCAGGGCTGGACCGACGATGGTCTGGTCGAGCGCGCCGAGGAACAGCCCGAGCATGACGGCGAAGAGGATCTCCATCTTTGCGCGGTGGCTCAGGCCGAGGGCGGGATCCTCCGCCAGGGACGGCCCGTCAGGGCGGGTGGGAAAGCTTTCCATGGATCAGTCCTTCGCTGAGGCCGCCACGATCGGGCGGTCGGATTGGGCCTGGGCGGCGGCGCGATCGGCACCGCGGACGTTGGCCGGAGTTCGTGGAGCCGGGATGGAGATGGCGTGGGGATCCGCGGGTACGCCGGTCTCCTCTTCGAGCCCGCGACGGAGCTCGGCCATGGCTCGGCCGACGGCGGCCAGCTGCGAACGTCCGATCCGCGCGAAGACCGTGCGGAGCAGGTCCGAGCCGATGGCATCGACCTCTTCGAGCATCGCCCGGCCGGCATCGGTGACGCGAATCAGCACGACCCTGCGGTCCTCCGGCACGCGCGTGCGCTCGATGAAGCCGCGTTCCTCGATGCGATCGATCAGGCCGGTCGCATTCGAGAGGGACACCTGCAGGACATCCGCAAGCCGGCTCATCGGCATCTCGCCGTTGCGCTGGAGCGTGTACAGGATGTGGAGCTGCGCCATGCTGATGCCATTGCGTACCAGCCGCTCGCTGTACGCGCACTTGACCTGGTTCATCGCGGCCCGGAAGTCGGCGATGATTGGACCGTACGGGTCCTCCGCGATCGCGCCTTGGGGGGCGGCGTCGGACGGCGATTGATTAGTTCGTACCACGTGAACAATCTAACTGGAGTGAATCATCGTGTCAACCTCAATCGTTGACACCGCATGCAGGAGTCCCGAATGCGATACGCCCTGATGACCGAGCCCCAGCAGGGCATGACCTACGCCGACCAGCTGGCCGTCGCCAAGCGTGCCGAGGCCAACGGCTTCGATGCCTATTTCCGGGCGGACCATTTCGCGAGCTTCCCCGGGCCGGCGGGCCAGCCGAGCACGGATGCGTGGACCGTCACCGCCGGACTCGCGCGCGAGACCCAGCGCATCGGTCTTGGCGTCCTCGTGTCACCGGTGACGTTCCGCCATCCGGGCACCTTCGCGAAGGTCGTGACGACCGTCGACGAGATGAGCGGCGGCCGGATCGAAGTCGGTGTCGGGGCGGGATGGAACGCGCTCGAGCACGAGCAGCTTGGTCTCGCGTTCCCGCCGATCAAGGAACGGGCGGATCTCATGGAGGACCAGCTCGCGATCCTGCACGGATTGTGGGGCGAGCCCGATGGCTGGTCGTACGACGGCCTCACCGGGATCCGGGTCAAGGGCGCGATCTTCCGGCCACGTCCCGTGGACGTCGCGGGCCGGCCGCGCACGCCGGTCGGTGGGGCGCGGCCCCGGATCATCGTGGGCGGCCAGGGCTCGCCCCGCTCGTATCGCCTCGCCGCGCGTTACGCGGACGAGTTCAACCTGAGTTCGTCGTCGCCGGACAAGGCGATCGAGGTGAACGAGGCCCTCGACGAGGCGTGTCGGGCGATCGATCGCGAGCCATCGACCCTGGCGCGCTCGACCATGGCGGGCGTGCTCGTCGGTCGAGACCAGGCCGAGGTCGACGCGCGCGAGGGGGCCCTGGTCAAGGCGTTCGGGCAGGACATGGAAGCCGGCGAGGCCTGGCTCGAGGAGCGACGCAACCGCTGGGTCTACGGCACACCGGACCAGGCACGGGCGCAGCTCGAGCGGTTCGCGGGGGCGGGCCTGGAGCGGATCATGCTCCAGGACTTCCTGCCGTGGGACCTCGACCACATCGACGTCATGGGGGAGGAGCTGGTCGGCCGCGCCTGACAGCTGAGCGCGTCGCAACGCGACCCGGCGCGCGCTGGAACCAGGAGCGTTCCGACCGACGCGGGAACCGGCCTTCCAGCGCCACTCGGGGATGCGGCGCGTTCCACCTCACGCAGGAAGGCCCGAATCCGGGCGTTCAGCCGCCGTTCGGAACGGTAGTGGCACCAAGCCGGGCGACGGTCAGGGCAGTGGCTGGGCGTGATCGGACCTCTTACCCGGCGGCCTCCACCTCGGCGGCGTCCGCCGCGTCAGCGGCAAGCCTGTACTTCTCGACGTCGCGGTGGATCGCGTCTGGGTCGACACCGCGGGCTCGGGCCAGGCGTTCGGTGAGGAGCTGGAGCGGGGTGGCGGTGCCGAGTAGGGAGGCGACCGGGGAGGGGAGGGCCGGCGCCTCGGGGACGACGATCCGCCCGGCGGGGGTGAGCTCGGTCGGTAGCTCGGCGGCGATGTCGGCCGTGACGATCGCGGCCGCCTCCATGCCGATCACCTGGGCGGCGCGCAAGGCGCCGCGCGCTCGCTCCAGGCGCTCGTCACGGCGGTCCCGGTCGGTCAGCATCAGCACGAGCGCCGTCGCCTCGTCGGTCGCGGCGAGGTGGCCGTGGAGCATCGTCTCGAGGTCCCGGTAGGCGGCCGGGATCCAGGCGCCCTCCTCGATCTTGAGGACGAGCTCGCGGCCGGCGGGCCGGTCGGCGCCTGAGGCGACGACGAGGATCGGGCGGAGGGACTCCAGCCTGCCCGCCACCGATTCGGCGATCGACGAGCGGTCCACGCCCGCCTGGAGCAGTTCCCGGACTGCCGTGCCGAGCGCCGGGTCGACCGGCCGTTTCGCCAGGTGTGCCCCGATCGCGACGGCGGCGACGAGCGGGCTGACGTAACCGACCGTGTGGCACCAGCCCTGATCGAGCTCTTCGGTCTCGACGACGATGTCGGCCAGACCCGCACCAGGCGATCGATCGCTCACGGTGATGATGGCCGTGCGCGCCCCGGCCTCCTTGGCGGCCGTCAATGCCGCGTTGGTCGCCGTCGTGCCGCCCTCATGCGACACCCCGATGACGAGGCCGCTCGCCGGCGGATCGAGGGCGAGCTCGAACGCCTGGGCAACGAGCGGTTCGAGTCGCGCCGTGTGACCCGGGGCTCGGATGTCGGACGCGCGGACGGCCTCGCGCAGGATCTCGGCGACGCCTTGGGCGGCATGCTCGGATGTTCCGCAGCCCGTCAGCACGACGGGGTCCCCGACACGGATCGCGGCGCGGATGGCCCGTGCCAGCTCCGCGGCCCCGCTCCCGGGCGCGGCGTTCCGCTCGAGGATCCGCTCGGCGAGCGCGGGCTCGGCGTCGATCATCTCTGTCATGTGGAAGGGCGGCGTCCCCCGCGGGCTCGGCTGCGACGTGGAACGCCAGGGCTCGGGCGGGCCTGGCAGCGGCGCCGCGGGGTCGAAGGTGGGCGTGCTCATCGGGGGAGCATAGGCGTCGCCCGGGAGCGGGGCGCTGACGGCTCGCGCCACGCGACGGGCGGCCGGCGCGAAAGGCGCCCGGCGCGTCGATCGCCCGGACCCGTCACCATTGTGTCGTCAACGAGGGCGCGTACTGGAGGCACGGATGCAGGTCGGTCTCATGGCTCCGCAGGGCTGGAAGGGCGAATTCGACGGCTGGCGGCCGGCGGACGCGTGGGCCCGCACGATCCAGCTCGCCGAGCAGGCCGAATCGCTCGGCTTCGAGTCCCTCTGGGTGTTCGATCACTTCCACACGGTGCCCGAGCCGAAAGACGAGATGACGTTCGAATCGTTCGCCGTCCTGGCCGCGCTGGCGGTCAGCACGGAGCGCGTCCGGCTCGGCCACATGGTCGTGTGCACGGGATTCCGCAATCCGGCGCTCACGGCCAAGCAGTCCTCGACGATCGACGTCATCAGCGGCGGTCGCTTCGAGCTCGGCATCGGCGCCGGCTGGAAGGAGGACGAGTGGCGCGCGTACGGCTACGGCTTCCCGCCGCTCGCCGAACGGCTCGCCGTCTTCGGCGACCACCTGGCGGTGATCACCGAGATGTTCGCGCCGGGACGCGCGACGCACGAGGGCCGCTACGCCCACGTCCGCGCGGCGATCAACGAGCCACGCGGCCTCCAGGAGCCGCGCATCCCGATCATCGTCGGCGGCAACGGGCCGCGGGTCACGGCCGGGTATGCCATCCGCTACGCGGACGAGCTCAACTACGTGTTCCTCGAGCCCGACGAGATCGTCGACCGGATGCGCCACGTGCGCGAACGCTGCGAGACGGAAGGTCGCGACCCGGCGACGCTGCGCTTCTCGCTGTATGCGCGCGACGAGCAGATGCGCGACGCCGGTCAGGCCCGGGTCGACCGCATCGGCCGCCTTGCGGAGATCGGGCTCGACCGCCTGGTCGCGTTCCCGACGCGCTGGTCACCCACGCTCGAGGCGCAGGCGGCCTTCGCCGAGGACTGCGAGACCGCCGGGATCACGCTCGAGGGCCGCGTTCCCGCCTAGTCGAGGACCTCGACCGAGTTCGCGATCGCCTGGGCGTCCTCCGGGCTGGCATTCGTCGCGGTGACGACCAGCTGGTTCGGGCCGGCCAGGATGAAGTACTGGTCGAGCGTGGCGCCCGCGGCGGCCTCCGTGCCAAGCTCGTAGCGGTAATGGATGGCATCGCCGGCCGGGAGGGTGATCCGCTCGGTCTCGATGTCGCCCGCGGCCAGCTGCTCCAGCTGGGCCGTGTTGATCTGATCGAGGAGGTCCAGGCTCAGCCCCATGCTCGGGAGCGCGAGGACCGTGACCTGCGTACCGGCGGTCGGGTCCGGGCCGAATGCGAAGATGGAGAGCCCGGTCCCGAGTAGCGCCTTGATCTGCGCCGAGTACTGGGCCGCCAGTGCCGGGTCGAGCTCGCTTGCGGCCATCGCGGCCTCGAGCGCCTCGGGTGTGACGTCGACCCTGGTCCAGCCGTTGGGCAGGGTCAGGGCGAAGCCCTTGTCGGCGACCTCGATGCGGCCGGTCGTCGCGAGGCTGCTGCCGGGAGTCGCCGCGGCGGCGGCTGACGGCGAGGCGTCCGGCGATCCGGCCGGTGCCAGCGACGCGGGGGCGGGTGTCTCCTCGGTCGCCGGGGCGGTGGAAGCGGACGGCGTCGAGCCACCGCACGCCGCAAGGGCGATCGCGAGCAGCGTGATCGATAGGGCGCCAGCGAGGCGCCGTGTCTGGAAGGTCATGTGTGGGTAGTCCCCTTCAAAGGCGTTGGTCGCACCAGAGCCTAGGGCTTGCCGGTGGGACCGTCCAACCCACCGAAAGTCAACCGGGCGGCAGCCGCCCGATGCGCCGCCACGGTCCGTAGCGGAACCACACCCGCCCGACGAGCAGCGCGACGGGTACCGGGCCGTATCGGCGGGAGTCGATCGGCGGCCCGAAACCTGCCTCGGCAGCCCGTTCCTCGGAAGCGTCGGCCGTCAGCCACGCCTCGTCGTCCGCCAGCTCGAGATAGCCGCCTTCGAACGGGACCCGATCGCCCGGGCGTGCCGCGACCCGTTTCACCGACAGGGTCCCCCCGTCAGGCTCGTGGAAGGCGACGATCGAGCCACGCTTCGGCCAACGCGATGGTCGTCGGGTCGACGAGCAGCCAGTCCCCGGTCGCGAGCGTGGGCTCCATGCTCGCTTGCGCGATCGCGATCCGCCACGGGCCTCGGAGTCGATGCCACAGGCGCTCGGTGCGACGAGGCCCCGCCGACCGGCGGGGCCTCGGGATGCGGTTGCTGAGGCGGCTGAGCGTCAGGCGGGGCGGCCCGCGACGCGGGTCTTCTCGAGCGCCGCCGGTCGCCTTCCAGGCGCGCGTCGATCTCGTCGATCATCTCGAGCAGCTTCTTCGAGTCGGCGGCGTCCGTGGAGGCCTTGACCTTCGAGACCTGCTTGGTCGCGTTCCAGAACAGCTCGTGCAGGTTCGGGACCTTCTCGAGGTGCTCGGGCTTGAAGTAGTCGTGCCACAGGACGTCGAGGTGGTGCTTGACGAGCTCCGCCCGCTCCTCCTTGATCGCGACGGCACGCGTTCGGAACGTGGCGTCCTCGTTGGCCGCGTACTTCTCGTTGATCCTGTGACAGGACTCAGCCTCGATGCGCGCCTGCTCCGGGTCGTAGACCCCGCAGGGCAGGTCGCAATGGGCACGGGCAGTGGTGGTCGGCGCGAGCCAACGGGTCAAGCGAGACATGGGACTCCTTCGCACTGGGGATGCGGCCTCACCGTATCGTCTCGGGGGATGGCTCGAAGTGTCCGAGCCTCCGTCGGGCATGTCAAACGCGCAGCGGATCCGCGTGCGCCGACCACCGGGGGACGGGCGCCCCGGGTATCATCGCCGCGATGACCGAGCGTGGGCTGCCCAGCGCCGATGCTTCGCCGGCGTGCCCGTTCGTGGCGTTCGAGGACGAGCGGGACGAGCGGGCGGACCGACCGGATCACCGCCACCGCTGCTACGCGGAACCCGAGCCCGCCCCGCGGGCCCTCGCGCACCAGGAGGCCTATTGCCTCTCGAGTGCGTTCCCGGTCTGCCCCACGTTCCAGGAGTGGGCCCGTCGCGAGGCGGCACACGCTCGCGCCGGGGGGACGCCGACCCCGACGCCGGCCGGTGCCACCGTGACCTCTGCCGACTCCGATTCCCCCGAAACGCCCGGCGATGGCGCGCCCGATAGCGAGGACGACCCCTGGGAGCGTCGGCAGGACGAGCGTCCGATCGAGGAGCGTCCGCGGCGCAACCCGCCACGTGACTGGGCCGCGCCGCCGCCCTGGGCGGCCGGGGCAGCCGGTGCGGCTGGCCTGGGCGCCGCGTCGGGTGGAGCCGCGGCCGGTGGCGCAGGCGCGGCCGGTGGCGCAGGTGCGGCCGGGGCGAGCGGCACGCCCAGCTTCCTCGGGCCACGCGCGGCCGAGGAAGGACGCGGGCTCGCCGGCAGCGCCGCCGATCGACTCGCGCGCGACGTCGCCGGCGCCGGCGACCCTGACCTCGACGACGACGAGCCGCTCGGGCCCAGCGATCACCCCTCTGCCCCGGCCGATCCGGAGCTCGCTGGACTCGTCGGCGGATCCAGCCGAGCCGGCTCCAGCGCGGACCGGGACGGCCTCCCGCCGGTCGCCCGGTCCAGTCGCCCCCCGAGCGTCAGCTCGACTCGCGACCGGGATCGGGAACGAGAACGCGAGCAGCGCGAACGGGAGCGCGAACGCGGGCGGGCCGACGGCCCGGCGTGGGAGGGCCAGCGACGCTTCGAGGCGTATCCGCAGATCCGTCCGGGCCGATCCATGCCGAGCATGTCGGGGTTGCCGCGGGTCGCCGTGCTCGCCGGAGCCCTGGCCGTCGCGGCGCTCGCGTTGTTCTTCCTCCCGGCGCTCTTCGGGGTCGGCGGGGATGGCGACGCGGATCCGACCCCGAGCCCGACATCCGCCGTCGCCACCCCGACCCCGGAACCGACACCGCCCCCGGCGCCGACTCCGCAGGTGTACGTGATCAAGGAGGGCGACACGCTCTCGAAGGTGGCCCGCTCGTTCGGGCTGACGCTCGATGAGTTGCTCGCCGCGAACACCGAGACCATCACGGATCCGGACCGGATCGCCGTAGGTGACGAGATCGTCATCCCGGTACCGACCACGGACGAGGTGGACGGCGGGGCCGCCTCGGAGTCGCCGGCGACCTGACGGGGGGTCGCTGAGGCGCGCCGGACGTGGGCGCGCGGAGGAGCCGCTAGCGAGGCGCGATGTTGATGGCCGTGATCCGGCCTGCCTCCACGCGGAACGTCGCGTCGATGTGCTGGGTCGGTGCCCCTGGCCGAACGACCAGCAGGTCCGCCTCGTAGGTGTTCCCGGTGTCGCGGATGCCGCCCGGGATCATCCGCAGGCCGGCGTCGCCGCGCAGGAACCAGCCCCCGACCCGCTCGACGCCGCGCAGCATCTGGACGCTGTCACCGACGTGCACGCGCATCTCGGTCTTCTCGTCCATGAGCGCGACCGCGCCCTCGCGGTCGCCGCTGTTCAGCTTTTCGAAGAAGTCTTCCATCGTCTCGACAGCACCCATGGACTGAGTGTACCGTCGGCCGCCCATGGACGCCGATGCCCGACCCGCGTGCACGCTCGCCTCGGCCTGGCCGCTCTTCGCGCTGCGCATCCGGAGCGAACGGCTCGTCCTGCGGCTGCCCACCGACGACGAGATCCTGGGCCTCATCGAGATCTCGCGAGATGGCATCCACCCGCCCGATGAGATGCCGTTCGGGATCGCCTGGTCGGTGCTGCCGAGCCCCGAGTTCGAGCGCGGGTCGTCCAGCATCACTGGCTGATGCGGGCGACGTGGACGCCCGAGGACTGGAATCTCAACCTGATGGTCGAGCTGGACGGGCAAGCCGATCGGGTCGCAATCCGTACATGCGAAGAGCTTCGCCGTCACCGCACGGTCGACACCGGGTCGTGGCTGGCGCGCGACTGGCAGGGCAGGGGTCTGGGCAAGGAGATGCGAGAGGCCGTGCTCGCGTTCGCGTTCGATGGCCTGGGCGCCCGGGTCGCGACAGTCGGAGGCGTTCCTCGACAACGCGGCATCCAACGGGGTCTCCCGCTCGGTCGGCTACGAGGACAACGGCCGCGGGGCCCTCGCACCGCAAGGGGTCTCACGCGAGACCCAGCGCTTCCGAATGACCGAGGAGGGCTGGCGTTCCAGACCGCGACCGCCGATCGAGATCGAGGGTCTGGACGCGTGCCGCGAGATGTTCGGGGCGTAGGATGAGCCGACAGGTCCGGCTGGAGAGGAGGCGATGATGGCGATCGCGCAGCGGATGCGACAACCAGTCCTGCCGCCCGTGCTCATCGTGATCGGCGCGGTCGTGCTGATCCTGGGTGTTGCCGCACTCATGTTCGCGTGGATCAGCGCACCGAGCGCCTCGACCGTTTCGTACGGCCAATTCCTCGGCGACGTCGAGGCCGGGCAGATAACGCAGGTCGTGCAGACCGGGACGACCCTCGAGGCCAGCGGAACGCACGGGACCTACCAGGTCACCGTTCCGACGATCCTTACCGACGTTTACGGGGACGTCGAGGCGGCGGCAGCCGCGGGCGGCACCGCCGTCCCGCTGTTCTCGGCGCCGCCGGCACCGGACACGAGCTGGATCGGGCTCGTACTCACCGCAGTCCTGCCGTTCGGGTTGCTACTCCTGGCACTCGTGTTCGTCGTGCTGTTCGTGGTCCGTCCGGCCCGGGTCGCTGGGGCGCGAACCCTCACGGGCCGCCTCCGCGAGCTGGACGAGGCGCACCGTGCGGGCCTCATCACGGACGACGAGCGGGCACGCCAGCGGGCGAGGATCCTGGACGAGGCGTAGCGGCGGTTCCGACCCACAGCCTCCGCCCTTACGGTGGCTCAGTGCCATCGATTCCGGCCCGAGGCGCTTGGGAGATGGCCGTTTCCTGGGCGGTCGCGCCGTCGGGGTGCCCTGGCGATGGCCGCCAGCCAACGAGGCTAGAGCTGAGGACGACTCCGGGGCAGACGATGGCCGATCACCCGGGCTCGGGCACGGAATTGATGGCTGTGCGCCATCGCGCGACGAATCCATCACCCGCAGTGATGGATTCCGTGTTGAACGAACCTGATGGCGTCAACGGCGTCGCCGATGGCCGTCGCTTCATCGCCGGCCGCGATGGAAACCTTTCGGAGCGGGCGACCTGAGGTGGGGATTCGTCCCGGTGGCACGCTCGCTGCGTTATCCATCGCGGGGAGGGATGACGCAGGTGGCCAAGCTGTGCCCGGGTGGCTAGAACCCGCCGCCCGAGCCGCCTCCGCCGCCGCCCGACGAACCGCCGCTGAAGCCGCCCCCACCGCCGCTGCTCCCCGAGGATGCCGGCGAGTTCCCGATCGTACCCAGCGCCGACATCATGCCGCCAAGGTCCGGAACGGCCGAGCCGGAGAAGATGCTCCCGCCACTCCCCGCCGCGATGCCGCTCGCGAACGACGATCCATCCGACGTCCGGTACCACGCCGGGAAATAGGTCGCCGACGCCATCGATGGCTGCTCGCGCACGTCTTCGAGGCTGCGCGCGAGGACCTGTTCGATCTCGCCCTGCAGGCCGAGCGCGGTCCCCCAGACCACGGCCTGGTCCGGCGTCTCGAGCCACTCCAGGCCGGCCTCGTCGACGACCTGCTGCATCGATCGGGCCTGCTCCATCGTCTTCTGGAGGGTGCGCCGGTACGCGGCGAGCATCGCCCGGACCATCGCTCCCGGCATCGTCACCGACGGCATGCCACGGGCGAACCCGAGGATCACGATGCCACCTGCGATCGTCGCGGCCCCGATCATCACGAGTCCGGCGATCGGGACATTGATCCCGGCGAAGAGGGCGATGCCACCGGCGACGATCACGAGCACGCCCCTGCCGGTCCAGCGGCTGACGACCTTGCTCGGTTTCTCGACCATCCAGCCCTTCTTCACGACGTGCGTCTCGAGCTTGGAGTCGAAGGTCGACACCGACGTGCCGAACTTCGGCAGGTCCTCGGCATCGATGAAGCCTTGCTCCTGGCCCGACGCGAGCTCCCGCAGCTCCTTGAGGGCGTACTCCTCCGCCGGTCCGATCGGTCGTCGCGCGTTGCGCGCTCGGCGCGCCTCCTCGATGGGGTCGAGCGTGGGCGGCCCCACATCGATGCCGACCTTGTTGGACAGCCCCAGCAGCCCACGATCCTCCCGGAATGACATCAGCCCGCGCGACGCGAGATCGAGCATCGCGGTCGTCAGCGCCCGCCGCGAGGTGCCGCCGTCCATGACGAAGGCTCCCGAGGCCGCGGTCAGGTCCGGCGGCGGAGCCGGCATGAGGATCGACGGGTCGTCGAGATAGACCGGGTCCTTCCCGTACCGGCGCCATTGCATGTAGGCCCATCCGGCGAGACCCATGAACGCGACCGGGGCGCCGATGAGTCCGAGGACCGCGTTGATCTGCCGCCCCGTTTCGAGGCGAGCGGCGTTCTCGGGTGTCGCGGCGGCGTCGATCTTCTCGAGCGCGACGCCGAGGGCCCCGTCGAAATCGGCGTTCGCCAGGTACGGCACCATGTCGTCGTCGAAGATCGCCTGGCGCTCGCTGTTGGTCAGGAACGTCGCCTCGAAGCCCGGTCCGGCGTACAGCTGCACCTGCCCGTGCTCCAGCGATGGGTCGATGTCGAAGAAGATGGCCAGACCGTCGTCGAAGCCGCGCCGGCCGACGCCCCACTGGTCGATCAGGGCGCGGGCGCGCGACTCGGTCTCCTCGGTGGTCACGCCGTAGTCGACGAGCTGCGTGTAGACGACGACCTCCGCCGCGGTCCGGGCCTCGATGGCGTCGATCGTCGCCTCAGCGTTCGCGATGGCCGCATCGGACAGGATGCCGGCGTTGTCGTAGACCGCCTGCCCGTCGACCGGCTCGGGAAAGGGAGGCCCAGCCGCCGCGGCCGCGATCGGCAGGAGCAAGGCGATCGCCGTGCCGATGGACAGCAGGGCAGCGCTGGCGTGACGGCGCATCACGCGAGGATGATGGCATGACGCGCGGGTCCTCGGTGAGGACGCCTTCGATCCATGTCACCTCCTGAGATATCGGCGGCGGGGCCGCCGGAGCAGGGCGCTGAGCGCCGAAGGCGGTTGTGTCCTGCGCATCCAGGTCTTGGCGAGTTCGCTCGTCCGACTGCGTGGCGAGGACCCGGAACTCTTGGAGTAGTCTCGACACCTGGCCTGGGTTGAAGACGGTCATCCACACAGGATCGGATTCCTCCGGAAAGCGTGCTCTCCGGTTGCCTCGACAACGCGCGGGCAGCCGGGTCACGCAAGCCGAACGACGTCCCGCTACCGGGAAGTGGCCCCAACACGTCCTTCGTGACCACGACACTAATTCCCATGCCGTCCATTGTCGCTGCAACCGGGTAGTGAAGCCCCGGTCGCTGAGTGCCACCTCCCGGGACATGTGTGGCGACCCCGCCGCCGACTCCTCAACCCAGGGAGGCCAGACTGCCGCGTCGGCGACCGACCGTCAGGCTGCCATCCGGGGCCCGCATGATCTGCGGCGGCCGTGGCCGCCCGTTGTAGGCGGAGCCGAGGGACGCGGCGTACGCGCCGGCATCGGCGATGGCCACGAGATCGCCCCGGCGGAGCGGCGGCAGGTCGTGCGTGCCCAGCGAGTCCGTCGACTCGCAGATCGGGCCCTCGACCGCGCGGGCTCGGCGCCCGGACCGGCGGCTCCGGGCTCCACGGCTCGCGGCCGAGCGACGTCAGGGCCACGATCGGGTGCCGCGCCCCGTAGAGCGCCGGCCGGATCAGCTCGGTCATGCCGGCGTCGATGACGACCTGGCGACCGCCCCGGTCGCGCACGTGGAGGACCCGCGCGACCAGCCAGCCGGCACGGGCCACGAGCGCCCGACCGGGTTCGATCGCGAGACGGGTCGGGCGACGATCGTCCGGCACCGTCTCGAGCGCGGCCGGGAGCTCGCGGGCGAAGCGCTCGACGGTCGGGGCCGGCTGGTCGGTCGGAAGCACCGGGAACCCGCCGCCCAGGTCGACCGTGTCGAAGGTCTCGATCGAGCCACGCCACAACGCGGCCATCGCGAGCGCCTTGCGGACGGCATCGCGCCAGGCGTCGACCGCACCGAGCTGCGACCCGACGTGCAGGTGGATGCCGCGCGGTCGGAGCGGACCGTCGGGCCCGCCACCGGCCTCGATGGCCTCCCCGATCTCGGTCTCGGTCATGCCGAACTTGCTGGCACCGGACCCGACGGCGAGCCCGGCGTGCGTCTCCGGCGCGACGTCCGGGTTCAGCCGGTACAGGACGTCGAGGCGAAGCCCGGCCTTCCTGGTCCGCCGGACCGCCAGCGCGAGCGCCTGCGGCCTCCTCCGGCGATTCCAGCGCGATCCAGCGCAACGGGGAGCCCGTCGCGGCCGCACGCGCGGCGTCACGAAGGTCGGCGGGCGTCTTGCCGACACCCTCCAGCGTGATCCGGTCGTTCGGCACGCCGGCCCGGCGGGCCAGCGCCCACTCGCCGCGCGAGACGACGTTCGCGCCGAACCCGCGCGCGGCGACCTGCGCGATGACCGCCGGCACGTCGTTCGCCTTGACCGAGTACTGCCGGATGATCGGATCCGGGAACGCCGCGCGACGGCCGCGCAGGCGGCGTCGACCGTGGCTAGGTCAGTGACGAAGAGAGGCGTCCCGAATCGCCGGGCGGCGACTCGGAGCGACTCTTCGATGGGCGTCTCAGTCGGGGACGACAAGCCGGATGACGGACGAGGTGATGGACAGGACCACGGCCCCGACGATGGCCGCGATGAGCGTGTCGACGGTCAGCAGGTCCGGCGGGAAATCGCCGACGTGCAGCGGGAAACCGAACAGGTCGGACAGCCACGCGGTCAGCAGCAGCAGTCCGCCGTTGATGAGGAAGCCGACGAGGCCGAGGGTCGCCAGCCTGATCGGCAGGGCGAGCAGCTTGACGATCGGGCCGATCAGCCCGTTGACGATCCCGAAGATGATCGAGATGACGATCAGCGCCGGGATGCCGCCGTCGTAGGCGAACATGTCCGGCAGCAGCGTGACCAGGATGTAGAAGGCGACGGCCGTCACGGCCGTACCGATGACGAAGCCTCTCAACACGTCCTCCTGACTGGGCGATGGATCGGTCTGCGCCGAGGATAGCCGGTCAGCGCAGCAGGAATCCGCGGCCGAGCGGGTCGCGATCGTCCAGGACGAAGGTGTGCTCGCCGGTTCGGAAGGCCGCGCCTTCGACCTCGGTGATGACCGTCGGGTGGCCGCCGACCGGCGGACCCGCCTCGATCACGCGCGCATCGAAGACGGAATCGACGATCGATCGATGCCGAAGCGTCTCGCCGGCGCCGATCTCGCCGCGGTCGTGCAGGATCGCCAGCCGGGCCGACGTGCCGGAACCGCATGGCGACCGATCGACTTCGCCGTCGGCGAAGACCGTGACGTTGCGCTGGGTCCGGCCCTCGCCCTCGACGGGCTCCCAGAAGATGACGCCGTAGATGCCCGCGAGGTCCGGTTGGTCGGGGTGGACGACCTCGAGCGCGCGCATCCAGGGCGGGACGGAGCTCGCGTTGCAGGGCGATCAGCTCGGGGAGGGCCCGCGGCTCGACACGGAGCCCGAGCGTCCGCACGTCCAGGGAGCCGTAGAACGCGCCACCGAACGCGACGTCGAGGGTCAGCTGACCCCGGCTCGTGTCGACCTCCACGTCGCGCGCGAGCACGAACGACGGGACGTTCCGGAAGCGCACCGCCTCGACCCGACCGCCGGCGTCCAGGCGGGCCGTGCAGGCGAGCCGGCCCGACGGCACGTCCACGGTGACCGCGACCTCGCGGGCGCCGGTTCGGTCGCGACGCGACCGGTGTCGATCGCCCAGGTCACGAGCGCGATGGTCCCGTGCCCGCACGCCGTCGAGTAGCCCTCGTTGTGGAAGAACACGACGCCCAGGTCACCGTCGGCGTCGTCGGGTGGCGTGACGAAGCAGCCGTACATGTCGGCGTGGCCGCGCGGCTCGTTGACGAGCAGCTGGCGGACGTCGTCGAGGTTCGCGGCGGCCCAACGGCGGCGCTCCGGCACGGTCCGGCCCTCGAGCGCCGGGACACCGCCGGTCACGATCCGGAATGGCTCGCCACCGGTGTGGTAGTCGGTCGTCGTGATCACGGTCAACGGGCGAGCAGCCCCTCGAGGCGTGCCTTGACGCCGGGCCACTCCCCGGCGAGCACGCTGTAGAACGCGGAGTCGCGGTTCGAGCCGTCGGGCATGATCGTGTGGTGGCGCAGGACGCCTTCGAACGTCGCGCCGATACCCAGGAGCGCGCCGCGCGACCGCTCGTTGCGGGCGTGGGTCTTGAACTCGACGCGCTCGGCGTCGAGCGTCTCGAACGCGTGGGTCAGCTGGAGGAGCTTCGCCTCCCGGTTCGCGCCGGAGCGCTGGAACGCCGTCCCGACCCAGGTCCAGCCGATCTCGAGCCGCCGATGCTCGGGCGTGATGGTCATGAACCTGGTGCTGCCGATGGCCCGGCCGCTCGCGGTGTCGACGGTGGCGAACGGCACCTCCGTGCCGGCGTCGGCGTTGGCCCGCGCCGTCTCGAACCAGGCGCGCAGGCCCGGTTCGTCGATGGGTCGGGCGATCGTCCAGCGCCAGATGGCGTCGTCGAAGGCGACGTCCTTGAGCTCGTCGAGGTGGTGTTCGTCGAGTGGCTCGAGCCGAACGCGGGAACCCTGGAGCGTGACGGGCGTGACCCAGGTCTGGACGGCCGCTGGCATGCCCGCGATGGTAGCCGTCCTGTGGATGTCGGCATCGGTCCGTAGACTCTGCGGATGCCCACGTTCGGTGACCACTTCGCATCGTTCCTCGACGAGTTCGTCGCGCTCCACCCGACCGCCGCGACGGCCATCGGCGATCACCGCTACGACGATCGCTGGCCGGACGTGACCGAGGCCGGCCGGGCGGCCCGGCTCGACTTCGTCGATCGATGGCTCGCGACGCTCGAGGGGCTCGAGGCCGGCGACCTCACGGCCGGCGACGCCATCGACCGCGACCTGCTGGTCATGGAGCTCGAGGCCGAGCGGTTCGCCGACACGGAGCTCCGGGACGAGACCTGGGACCCGTTGCAGTGGGTCTACCTGCTGGGCGACGGGATCTTCCCGCTCATCGCCCGCGATTTCGCGCCGCTCGCCGAGCGGCTGACGTCCGTCGCGGGGCGACTCGAGGGCGTCCGGACGGTCCTCGACGGCGCCGTGATCGCCCTCGCGGGCCGTGGCGACGGGCGGCCGGTCGGCCGGTTCCAGACCGAGAAGGCGCTCGAACAGCTGCCCGGGATCGCCGAGCTCATCGACGACGCCCTGGGCGAGGCCGAGCGGGCGGCGCCCGCCGATCCTGCCGTCGCGGGCTTCGTGACCGCCTCACGGCCGCCGCCGACGACGCCAAGGCCGCGCTGGACGCGTTCGAGCGTCACCTCACCGACGACGTCCTGCCGCGCAGCGAGGGGGAGGGCCGCCTGGGCGCCGACCTCTTCGCCCGCAAGATGCGCCACACGATGCGGTCCGAGACGCTGACCGCCGAACGGATCCTGTCGGCCGCGGAGCGCGAGTTCGACGCCGTCCGCGCCGAGATGATCCGCCTGGCGAGGCAGCTGTGGCCGAGATGGCGCCGCGGCAGCCCGCTCCCCGACGACGACGGCGCGGTCGTGCGCGAGGTGCTCGACGCGATCGCGGCCGAGCATCCCCGGGCGGACGAGCTGCTCGACTTCTGCCGCGCCGAGAACGCCCGGATCGAGACGTTCTGCGAGCGAACGCGACCTCATCGGCCTGGTCGACGAGCCGCTCGACATCCGCTGGACGCCGACGTTCCTGCGCGCGTTCGGTGGCGCGATGCTCATCTCGCCGGGGCCGCTGGACAAGGGCCAGAAGGCCTTCTTCGCGATCACCCCGATGCCGGACGACTGGCCGCCCGAGCGCAAGGAGTCGTACCTGCGCGAGGACAACGCGCGGATGCTGCGCCTGCTCACGATCCACGAGGCGGTTCCGGGGCACTACCTGCAGGGCGTCTACGCCAACCGATCGGAGTCGCTGCCCCGGGCGATCTTCTCGAGCGGCCTGTTCGCCGAGGGCTGGGCCGTGTACGTGACCCAGGTGATGATGGACGCCGGCTACGGGGCGGACGACGGGGCGCTGCTGCTGACCCACTGGAAGTTCTACCTGCGCTCGATCACGAACGCGATCATCGATGCGCGCATCCACACCGCCGGGATGACCGAGGACGAGGCCGTGGCGCTGATGGTCGATGGCGGCTTCCAGGAGGAGGCGGAGGCTCGCGCGAAGTACGACCGCGCCCGACTGTCGTCGACGCAGCTGTCGACCTACTTCGCGGGCTCCATGGAGATGTGGGACATCGAGCTGGAGGCGCGCCGCCGTGCCGCGTCGGCCGCCGGCGCGGACCCTTCGACGATCGAGCCGCGCGGGCTGCCCGGCGGGTTCGGGGAGACGCCGGGGTTCCGCTACCGGCCGCACCTCGAGGCGGTCATCGGCCACGGGGCGCCGCCGACGTCGCTGCTGCGGCGGATCCTGTTCGACTGACCGCGGGTCAGGAGCCGAGCCCTCGCCGTCTGAGCGAGCCCGGCCAGCTCGACATGCTCCGAGACTGGCATCGAGCCGCGCCACGTGTGCCTGGCAGTCTGCAGCGGCGGGTCGAGGCTCGCCAAACCCGTGGCTTTGGGCAGAAACGGTGCCTGGGAGTCACGGTCAGTGCCGGGCGGCCATGGCCAGGAGTCTTCGAGCCCTCGGTGCCGACTGACAGTCACGAATCGGCGGGCCCGTCGGGGGCTTCGTGCGAATAGGGGGCTTCGGGCGAGTGGGGGGCTTCGGGCGAGTGGGCCGAGGTGCGGCGAGCGCTTCCCGGAGCGCATCGAGCCGGTAGCCTGCCGCTTCTGCCGCGGCCAGGAGCCGGGTCGACAGCGCCGTGTCGGCCGGCGCGCCGGTCTCGATCGCGTCGAGCCGCTGTGCCCAGGCGAGCAGTGCCGCGAACCGGTCGCGGTCCAGCCACTCCTCGCCGTCCCAGGTGTTGACGCCCATGGCTTCGCGGAGGGGCTCGCTCGCCAGCCACCGTTCCAGCAAGCGGAGCTCGCGCTGGGGTCCGCGGCCGCGCAGCCCGGACGGACGTGGCAGCGCCAGCAGCGAGCGCACGGTCCCCGCGACCGTCGACGCCGCGCCGTCGTCCAGCCCGGTCGACCGCAGGCCTGCCGCCACGACCGGCGCCAGCCGCAGCTCGTCGTACCAGGCGAGGCTCGTGGCCGCGACGTCGGCGCCCGGGACCAGGGCACCCAGGCGCGACAGCACGAGGTAGAGCAGGAGCGCGGCGCGGTCGTCACGCGTCAGCGGTTCGGATCGGTCGTGCCGGGCGCGGCAGGGGACAGCAGGGTCTCGGCGACCAGGTCGCGGACCTCCCCGGCTACGTCGACAGCGTCACCGGCCACCCCGGTCGCCTCCGCCACGGCCGCGAGGACCGCGGCCACCCGCTTCTCCAGCGCGTCCATAGGCGGCGTCGCCTGCGGATCCCTCGACGATCGCCGCCACGTGCCCCGCCTTCGAACAGCGCCCGAAGCGGCGCGTGCACCGGCTCCAGCTGCTGCTCGACCAGGGCGTCGTCGAGCGACGGAACCCCGGCGCCGGCCAGCCGCTCGGCGAGCCGCCGCCACTGGCCCGCGGTCCCGTCGTGGACCTCGTCGAACTCCCAGAAGACGTGGCCCTGGTACGCGTCGAGCGACAGCCACAGGCCGCGCTCCCACAGTTCCAGGGACGAGCGGATGTACTGCAGCCCGGTCCTCGCGTCGCGGAACGTCACGAACATCGAGGGATCGTTCGTGAGCCCGAGGCCCTCGGCCAGCGATCGGCGGACGAGGCGCTTCGCCCCGCTCGCCGACTTGCGCGCGTAGGCCGCCGAATCGCGGATCGTGCCCGCGATCGACCCGAACTTCGTGTGGTAGACGACCAGCGACCGCGTCGGTCCGGTCCCGTTCGAGTACGCCAGCACGCTCTCGTCCACGCCGCCGCCGTCCGTGACGAGGTCGTACAGCAGGAAGTCGTGCGCCTCGGCGAACCACGCCCGCCGGTGGAGCAGCGGGAAGATCTCGCGCTGGTGGCGCTCCACGAGCGACGGGTCGGGCTGCTCGTCGAGCCGTGCCCGCCGGAACTCCATGCCGTACTTCTCGGCGTAGCCCTCGACCTGGCCGTGGCCGAGCATCGGCAGCCCGGGCAGCGTCGCCATGACCGTGGCGACCCCGAAGTACTTGTCGCCCTTGCCGAACTGCTCGAGCGCCGTCTCCTCGTCCGGGTTGCTCATGAAGTTGACGTAGCGCTTGAGGATCTCGGGATCGAACTCGAGGGTCTCGCGGATGAGCTTTCGGTAGCCGGCGCCGTTCTCGTCGCGGAGCATGTGCATGAACGCGCTGTTGTAGACGCGGTGCATGCCGAGCGTCCGGACGAAGTAGCCCTCGAGCATCCAGAAGGCCTCGGCCAGCAGGAGCGTGTCGGGCACTTCGGCCGCGACCCGGTCGACGACCTCGCGCCAGAACTCGTTCGGCATGCGCCGGTCGAACTCCTCCTGCGAGATCGCGTACTGCGCTCGCGACGGGATCCCGTCGCCGGCTCCCGGGAGCGGCCACCACAGCCGCTGGATGTGCTTGCGGGCGAGGACCATGGCCGCGTCGAACCGGATCACCGGGAATCGGCGCGCGACGTCCAGGATCACCTGGATCACGTGCTCGCGGACGTCGGCCGAGAGGAAGTCGAGCTGGGCGGTGTCGTTCCAGGGAAAGCTCGTGCCGTCGTTGCCGTGATAGACGTAGCGCTCGTCGCCGGTCTCCCGGTCGAAGCGCTTGAACACGACGGCCGCGTCCGTGTCGTCCCAGTAGTGGTCCTCGAGCACGATGCCCACCCGCGGATCGGACGACAGGTCCGGCCCGGTGTAGGTGTAGGCGGGGAACGGCGGCTCGGGCAACGAGAGGAACCATTCCGGGTGCTCGATGACCCAGCGCGAATCGATGCCCATGTGGTTGGGCACCATGTCGCTGGCCAGGCGGATGCCACGCGCCCATGCCCGATCGCGCAGGTTCGCGTAGGCGGCCTCGCCCCCGAGGTCGTCAGCGATCCGGTAGTCGTCGAGCGAGTAGGCCGAGGCGACGGCGTCGGGGTTGCCGCGCATGCGCTTGATCCGCTCCGACGCGATCGAGCGCTGCCACAGTCCGATCAGCCACAGGCTGGTCACCCCCCAGCTCGCCAGCGTGTCGAGCTCCTCGTCCGGGATCGCGTCGAGCGTGCGCAGCTCTCGGCCGTGGCGGCGAGACATCTGGTCGAGCCAGACGTACGTGCTCTTGGCCATCAGCACGACGCGCGGCATCCAGTCCGAGTCGCTGGAGAACGCCTCGGCCTCGTCGGCGACCACGGCCGGGGCGAACGATGGCACGTCCGGCGGCACGTCCTTGCCACCGCCGCCACCACCGAAGCGCAGGTGCAGGCTGCGCTCCTCCTCGGCGAGGACGCCGATCGCGATGTCCAGCCGCCCGACGATCGCATCGAGGTCCGCCCCGAGGATCGCGGCCCAGTGCTCCCGGACATAGCGCAGCTGGCCGGCCAGCGAGGTGGGCACGTGCCGGGCCGGCGCCCGCAGCAGCTCGACGAGCGACGCCCGCGTCCCGTCCGCGAACTCCAATCCCTCGCCGGCGGCGAACCAGGCCTCCAAGGCGGCGGCCAGGTCGTCGTAGCGTGTCCCGTCGCGGAGGACCCGGTCGTCCACGAGCTCACGCAACGGTCCGAGGGCCGGGTTCTCGTTGGCGACGCGGATCAGCAGCAGCTCCTCGAGGCGGTCGATGGCCGGTTCGGGTTCCGGCCCGACGCCCGGGAAGGCCGAGGCGAAGCGATCGAGGACGAGGTCGGCGTCCGCACCCCCGAGTCGGCGGCGGACCTCGCGGAGCGCGCCGGCCATCGAGCCCGCGCTGATCGACTCGAACCGGGCGGTCAGCAGGTGCGCGATCTCGTGGAGCAGTCCCAGGGCCACGATCTCGCCGGCCCCGACCGAGGGCGCGCCCGCCGGCCGGACCGAGTTCATCCGTGCCGCGAGGTGACGGATCGCGGCGAGGTCGGCGACGACGAGGTCGCCACGGGCGCTCAGGAGCGCATCGTCGATCGCGTGGCGCTCGCGCGCCGTCCGGCGAATATGGAACTCGCGCATTGGCCCGAAGGATGGCACGCGTCTTCGGCGTGCGTCAGGTCCCGCGCGTGCCCCCGAGCTCGTCAGGCGCCGAGCGCCTCGGTCGGTCGTTCCGCGGCGACGTGCTCGATGGCCCGGCGGAGCAGCTCCAGCCCGGACGGGTCGAACTCGTAGGTCCACGAGCGGACGCGTTCCGGCCGGCTCAGCCCACGATCGAGACCGGCAGCCAGCGCTTCGCGCGACATGAGGATCAGGTCGGCGGTCGCATCGACGTTCTCGAGCGCGTCGGGCTCGGTCGTCAGGGCGGTCACGATCTCGATCCCGGTCGCGCCGGACAGGCGCAGGACGTCGAGCATGTTGTCCGCACCGCGCTCCGAGGGGCAGACCAGGCCCACGCGCGAGCCCGGCTTCAGACCGGCGATCTCGTGGACGAGCTCGAGGTAGCCCGGGCCGACGAGCATCGCCACGACCGGCACCCGCCCGGCGGCCAGCACCTGGGCCTCGTCGGCGTGGAAGGTCGTCGTCGCGACGAGGTCGTAGTGGAATCGATCGAGACGTTCGGGCATGTCGTCGATCAGGGCGCCCTCGACCTCGATGAGGCCCGGGAAGGCATCGACCAGGCGTTCGGCGTCGTAGCCCGCGTCGGCGCTGGTGCACTCGGCGAAGAGGACGCGGACGAGTGGACCCGGGCGCTTGCGCTCGGTGGCGGCGGCGAAGGTCGCGGCGGCGACCTCATCGGCGGTGAACCCGGCGTGGGCGGCACGGCGCAGCATCTCGGCGACGACGCCGGCGAGCGCCTCCGCGCCGCGGCGCTCCGGCGGGCGGTCGGCGACGTGGGTCCCCGCGCCGTGGCGGCTCGTGACGTAGCCGGCGTCGGCGAGGCGCCGGTAGACGGCCCGGATCGTGTTCGGATTGACCCGCAGCGCAGCCCCGAGCTCGCGGACCGGTGGCAGGCGGGACCCCGCCAGCAGCCGGCCCGAATCGATCTGGTAGGCCAGCTGCCAGTAGATCTGCGTGGAGATCGGGACGTCCGAGTCGCGCTCGACGTCGAGGCTCTCGCCGGCGGTCCTGCCGCGGTTGCCGGCGGGGAGGTTCAGGCTCGCGGGCTCTTCGCTTGACATAGCTCAGTAGTCCAACCTAGAGTCGCACTTGGCCCAATCCACTATAACAACGCACACGCGCCGGGTCCGATCCGGCGCACCCGTCCAGACGCCTCCCTCCTCCCTCGTCAGCCCGTGGCGCGCAGGCCGCGGGCTGACGGATTCTCGGAGGTGCTGCCGGACCGTCGGCCGCCCGCCGGTCAGCTGGGTCGGTACGCCGCGACCAGGTCGGAGGCGCCGCCCACGATCGGGTCGCCGTGGCCGACGAGCAGGGTCTCGAACTCGAAGGTCCCGAGCTTCGCGACCGACGCCACGGCCGCGTCCATGTCCGCGGTGAACTGCGGGTTCGAGCCCTGGACGGCTCCGCTGGACGTGCCCATGGCGTCGCCCACGACCAGGATGCCGCCAGCCTCGTCGAGCACGGAGATCGACCCCGGGGTATGCCCGGGCGTGCCGATGATCCTGAGCCCGAAGACGTCGTCGCCGTCGGCGACGGCGACGAGCGGCCGCGGAGACGAGATGGCCGGGAGATCCTCGGGACCGGCGTATCCGGTGGCGTCGGGTGCGGCCTCGAGCACCGCTGGGAGACTGCCGACGTGATCGCTGTGCAGGTGGGTGGCGATGACGTGACCCACGGCGTCCCAACCGAGGCCGATCCGCTCGAGCGCCGCGGCGATGTCGTCCTCACTCCCGGCCGTCCCGGTGTCGACGACGGCCGCCTCGCCGGCGCGCGCGAGGACGTATGCGGACACGAACCCGAGATCCACCCGTTCCCAGGTCACCCCTTCGCCGGGCGCCGCGGGCGAACCGGCGGGCGGGGCCTCCGAACCGGGCGGTTCGGCCGAGCCGGATGACGGGCTCGGCGACGCGGCGCTGGACGCTGCGGCTGAGCGCGGGCTGGCTCCGCCGGTCGCGCTGGATCCAGCCGGCGCGCAGCCCGCGATCCCGACCACCGCGAGTGCGACCGTGCCCCGGCCGAGCTCGGCGAGGAAGAGGCGTCGCGAGAAGGTCAGCGGCGCGGTCATCACTGATCGATGGTACGAGACTCCGCCGACGTGGCGGTTTCAGGCGGGCCGGCTCCGGCCGACCGCGCCCACAGCCGCGAGCGCCGCGTCGAGGAGCCCGATCCCGTCCGCGGACACGAGCGCCAGGTCCGCCACCAGCCGTCCGCTCGAGGTCCGTGCCCGCAAGGCCATCGACGAGGCGCGCGGCGCGCACCGCCGACCGAAGCACTCCAGCGGTCTCGATGCGGGCCGGCTCGTCCCAGAACCAGCCGCAGCTGGCGAACATCGCGAGTCGCCAGCGCTGCGCCTCCATCGACGGCGGCGAACGTCGCCCGGTCGCCGGTCCTGGCCGCCGGCGCGAGCCACCGGTCCGCGAACGTGGTGGTGGTCTCCAGCCCCAGCAACACCTCGACCGACGCATCCCGCGCGGCCCAGGCGTCTGGCTGCCCGGGCAGGGCTCGGAGCAGCTGCTCCGTGGCGGCATCGACGCCGCCGGCGAGGCGGTCGAGCGCTGCGCGCAACGGCCCTTTCCAAGCGCCATCCGGGACGCAGTCGCAGCTCGCGCCCCAGCGGGCGACGCCGTGGTGGCAGCTCCATGACGTTCGATCGCGCAACCGCCCGATGGGCAGGTCCGATGCGGCGGCCCGCTCGACGGCGCCGGACAGCGTCGGCGTGGCGTACGGCAGGTCCGGCGGCGCGGCCCGGCCGACGAGCCGTGCCAGGAAGTGGTCGCGCAGCGGCTGGTGATGACCGTAGAGCTCGCCGTCGGTGGCGATCACGACGAGCGGCGGCGCCTCCCCGGGGAGCGGCTCCTGGTGGAGCCGTGGCCACAACCGATCGCGCACGAACCAGTCCGCGTCCACGGTCGCCGTCGGGTCGAACGACACGGCCGCCGACAGCAGCCCGTCGTAGAGCACGGCCACGATGGAGCGGCCATCGCCCAGGTCGACCCGGACCGGACGGCGCGTGTCCAGCTCCTGCCCGTCGGCGCCGACGACCTGCCACGGCGCGAGGACGACATGGGTGATGCCGTGGTCGACGAGCACCCGCAGCGTCGCCTGATCCACGGCCGTCTCCGGCAGCCACATGCCGGTCGGGCGGCGACCGAAACGAACCTCGAAATCGCGGATGCCCCAGCGGACCTCGGTCAGCTGGTCGGCCGCCGACGCGAGCGGCAGGATCGAATGATGGAAGGGCTGGGCCATGCCGTTCGCCCCGCGGTCGCCCTCCACGAACCCGCGATACGCGATCGGGATCCGAGGCCTGCATCCAGCCGGCAAGCGTGGGCCCGAGGTTCCACGACATCGCACCGAGATTGCCGAGCTCGGCATTGGGTCGATAGCAGTCCGCGCTGATCCGCTCGTTCCAGTCGCGGGCCGGGGCCGCGGTCGGGTCGACCGGCATGGTCCCCGTGAACGGGTCGAGGCGCGGCGGCTGATAGAAGTGCCCGTGGACGACGAGCGCGGGCCGGCTCACGCGGGGCGGCTCAAGACCCGTCCACGCCCCGGTCTCGAGTCGTGGCGACGACGTGATAGACGGTCCGCGACCAGCGCTCGCCAGCGCCGAGGAGGACGGGCCAGGAGAGGAGCAGCCCGCTGCCCTGGTAGACCCGCTCGAAGCCATTCTCGGAATTCGAGATCGTCTCGATGGGCGCCCACCAGGCCTCGGCCGGCGCGTCGGTGGTGGTCGTCACGGACAGCCCGATGTGGTCGTTGCCCTGGGCGATGGTCGTCAGGTCCGTGGCGGATCCGGCGGCATCGTGGCGCGACCGATCACCCGCCACGTCCCACCACGCGGCGGGGTTCCCGCCACCACCGAGCATCGTGGTCGACCACTCGATACCGATCCGCGCGTCGAGCGGCTCGCCTCCGCGGTGTTCCAGCTCGAGTTCGAGCGCGAGCGTGGGAGCGCGCCGGTCGCCACCGAGCGTCAGGGTGCGCGTCACGGCCACGTCCGTCTCGCCGATCCTGGCCGCGCGGCGGGTGACCAACCGCCCAGGCGCCAGCTCGACGAGGTCGAACGCGCCGTCCACGGTGTCGCCGAGATCGACTGCGCGAGCCTGCGCCCAGTCGTCTGCCGTGACCTCGTGCCCGAGAGCGCGAACGAGCCCGGAGCGACGCTCGTAGCGGTCGTAGACGAGACGTGCGGCGAGCCCCGGTTCCTTGACCCGCACGACGCCATGGATCGAGGCCGCCGCCCCGCTCCCACCCCCGTCCCAGCCGACGCGTGCGCCGGCCGCCTCGAACTCGCGAAGGACCTCGTGGTACGCCTCGCGGCGCCGGCGCATGACCGCGGTGAGTGCATGGCGAACGGCCCGGATGTCCCAGCCGGCGATGCCCGCGCCGCCGTCGAGATCGACGGTGACGACCTGCCCGATGTCGGCCAGCCGCACCTCGTCGACCCCGTCCATGTCGAGGTCGCGACACTCGGCGGCGACCAGGGTGTCCGTAGCCGAACCCGCGAGGTCCTCGGCCGCGATGAGGTGCTCGTACGTGGCCAGGCGCATGTGGCTGATGTAGATCCCGCCGAACAAGCCGTGCCAGTAGCAATCGTTGGACTGGCCCTGGTACAGGTGATCGATGGCCAGCTCGCGGTCCGGGCCGTCCGGCATCGCCGCCACCGCTTCGGAGGTCCGCAGCATCTGCTTGTGGAGGTCGTTGATCTCGCGGTACTTGACCTGGAAGTTGCGCCAGAACGCCCCGCGCAGCCAGCGCGCCTCCGGGCGTCCCTGCTCCTGTGCCTCGTGGAGCAGTTTCGAGAACACGAGGCTCTCGTCGGCCGGCAGTGCCCACTCGCCCATCTCGGCGTAACTTCCGGTCGGGATGTAGACGCGGCCGATCGGCGGGTGGTCGGCGAGCCAAGCGGACGGGGTCGTCGTGGTCAGCCAGTCGGCGTTCGCCTCGATGGCCTCGAAGAACCGCTCGACCCAGCGGCCCTCGCCCCAGCAATGCTGCCAGGTGGTCGGCCATGCCCCGAACTTCTCGCCGTCGTCGCCCATCATGCCGACGCGGTCGCCGGCGTCGGTCGCGTGCTCGCGCAGGTAGCCGATGACCTCGTCGACCTCGCGGAACGGGATCCGGTAGCGGAGGCCCTGCTCGGTGCCGAACACCCGCAGCAGGTGCCCCTGGTCCTCGGTCGTGTACGGGCCCCAGAGGTCCGCCTCCGGGATCGCGGCGGCGCGGAAGTGGGCGTCATCGAGGATGGTCCACTCGTAGCCCGACGCGACCAGCGACGTCGGCAGGTCCGGCTCCCAGACGCGCTCGGCCAGCCACGCCCCACGCGGGCGATCGCCGAACATCGACTCGAGCTCGTCGGCCATGCGGGTCAGCTGCCCGATGCGGTCGCGCTCCGGCAGCGAGGCGAGCACCGGCTCGTAGAACCCGCCACCCAGGATCTCGACCTGGCCGCGCGTCACGAGCGAGCGCAGGCGCTCGATGGCCTCCGGTCGTTCCGCGATCAGCCAGGTCAGGAGCGGCCCGGTGTAGTGGAGCGAGAGCCGCACGCCGGGATGGCGCTCGAGCGCGTCGATCATGGGGGCGTACGCGCTCTCGTAGACCTCGGCGAGGACCCAGCCGAAGTTGCCGACCGGCTGGTGATTGTGCAAGGCGAGCGCCAGCGAGATCCTCGGTGGCAAGGTCGTCAACCGGCCTCCGTGACAACGGGCCGAGCGACGGTGACGGGCGCGTCGACGCCGGCCGCCGGCAGGTACAGGCGCTCGGTGTAGTCCTGGAGCATGCGCGTGGTGGAGAACCGCCACAGCGCGCTCGCCATCGACCGGCGCATGACGTTGGTCCAGCGGGTCGGGACGCCCGTGGCTTCGCGGTCGTAGTAGCTCGGGATCAGCTCCTCCTCGAGCAGGCGATAGAGGTCCTGGGCGTCGGCCCAGTCCTGGGCGGCCTCATCGGGCGACTGTTCCCGGCCACCGATCGCCCAGCCGTTGTCGCCCTCGTAGCCCTCGTCCCACCAGCCATCGAGCACGCTGATGTTCGGGACGCCGTTCTGGGCGGCCTTCATGCCCGACGTCCCCGATGCCTCCAGCGGTCGCCGCGGGTTGTTCAGCCAGCCATCGACTCCCTGGACGAGGAACCGCGCGACGCGCATGTCGTAGTCCTCGAGGATGAAGACCCGGCCGCGCAACTGCGACGAGCGCGAGCGCTGGAAGATCTCCTGGATGACGCCCTGTCCGGGCCGGTCGGCCGGATGGGCCTTGCCGGCGAAGATGATCTGGAGCGGCCGGTCCGGGTCCCACAGGAGGCGCGCGAGCCGGTCCATGTCCGTGAACAGGAGCGCCGCGCGCTTGTAGGTCGCGAACCGACGGGCGAACCCGATGGTCATGATCGCCGGGTCCAGCGCCTGGTCCGCCTCGGCCAGGATCGATGGCGCCTCGCCGTGCCGTGCGAACTGGCTGCGCAGCCGGCCCTGGACGAAGAGGGCGAGCTCCCGTTTCTGGCGCAGGTGGGCTTCCCAGAGGTCCGCGCGCGGGATGCGGTCGAGCCGCTCCCAGAACTGATCCTGTCCGCTCCCGGCGTCGAGCGCGCTCAGGTCGGCATCGAGGTGGCGCGAGAAGAGCTCCTCGACCGGCGAGCCGACCCAGGTCGGCGGGTGCACGCCGTTGGTGATCGCCAGGATCTCGTGGTCGACGATGTCCTTCCAGGTCTCGTTGGCGGTCACGGCGTGGAGCTTGCTGACGGCGTTCGCGCCGTTGGTCAGGCGCAGGCTGAACGCCGTCATGTCGAACTGGGTCGGGTCGCCGTCCGTGCCGAGTCCGTGCTCCAGGACGTCCGTCACGGGCACGCCACCGGCGTCCAGCAGCGGGCCGGCGATGCGCCGGACGAGCTCGATATCGAAGCGTTCGTTGCCCGCCGAGACGGGCGTATGGATCGTGAAGACGCTGTCGCGCCGGACCCGACGCCCAGGCATCCTCGAGCTCGGCGCCGGCGGCGACGTACTCGCGGGCGCGTTCGGCGAGCAGGAACGCCGAGTGGCCCTCGTTGAGGTGCCAGACGGCCGGGGCGAGGCCGAGCGCCCGGATCGCCCGGACGCCGCCGATGCCCAGGACGAGCTCCTGGTGCAGGCGCATCTCGCGGCCGCGGACGTACAGGATGTGGGTGATCGGTCGGTCCTCGACGGCGTTCTCGGCGACGTCGGTGTCGAGGAGGAGGACCGGCACGCGACCGACCTCCGCCAGCCAGACGGCGATCGCCAGCACGCGCCCGGGCAGCTCCAGGTGGACTGTCAGCGGCAGGCCCTTCTCATCCTGGACCCGCGCGAGCGGCAGGCGGGTCAGGTCGTAGTCGGGGTAGTTGTGCTCCTGGTGGCCGTCCGCGTCGATCGACTGGCGGAAGTAGCCCTTGCGGTAGAGCAGCCCGACACCGAGGAACGGCAGGGCCATGTCGCTGGCCGACTTCATGTGATCGCCGGCCAGGACCCCGAGGCCGCCCGAGTAGATCCCCAGCGACTCGTGGATGCCGTACTCGGCGCAGAAGTAGGCGATCGGGCCGGCGAGCTTGTCGCCGTGCCGGCGGTGGAACCAGTGGCCCGAGCCGTCCGCCATGTAGCGATCGAACTCGGCCAGGACGTCGTGGTACTCGGCCAGGAACTTCTCGTCGTCGAGGAGCCGGGACCACTCCGTGGGACCGCTGATGACCGGGATGGGGTTGCGGTAGCGCGTCCACGCCGTCCGGTCGACAAGGCTCCACAGGTTCCGGGTTCGCGGATCCCATGCCCAGCGGAGGTTGTAGGCGAGCCGCCGGAGACCTTCGAGACGGGGCGGCAGGGGAAAGCTTGCCGCCGGGATCGACGGGACGGAGACGGGGTTCATGCGCGCGCATGATAGCGGTTCGCCGGGGCCACGTGAACCGGTTTAGTCGAACGGCAGCCGCCGACCTTCCGCGTTGCGGGTCGCGGGCTACCATGGACCTCGATGGGACTGCGCGTGGCGTTCCTGGCCGCCGAGTGTGAGCCGTGGGCGAAGACCGGTGGCCTGGCGGACGTGGTGGATGCGCTGGCGCGGGCGCTGGGTCACCCGGAGGTCGACGGCGTCGACGGTCCGGTCGACGTGTTCCTGCCGCGCTATCGCGGCGTTCCGGACCCTGATCCGGGCGACGTCCTGGGCGAGACGACGCTGGCCGTGCCGGATCCGCGGGCGCGGACGGGCTCGTCGGCCGTGACGATCGTGGACGTGGCCGCGAACGGGTATCGCCTGCGGCTCGTCGACCACCCGCCGGCATTCGATCGCGAGGGCTTCTACGGCGACGCTGCGGGGGACTATGCGGACAACGCCTGGCGGTTCGGGCTGTACTGCCGAGCCGCGATGGAGGCCTTGCGGGTGGACGACCGTCCGCTCGACGTCCTGCACCTCCACGACTGGCAGGCCGGCCCCGCCGCGATCTTCCGGGACCTGCGGTACGCGGATGATCCCGTCGTGGCGGGCGCGGCCATGATCACGACGCTGCACAACCTCGCCTATCACGGCTGGACCGACAACGCGGCGCTGCCCCAGCTCGGGCTGCGGCCGGACGCCGGGGTGCCGGGGCAGAACGCGGACGGCGTGGACCTGCTCGCCGCCGGGATCGAGGCGGCCGAGATCGTCAACACCGTCTCGCCGGGCTACGCACGGGAGGCGCTGACACCGGAGTTCGGGATGGGCCTGGACGGCCTGTTGCGGCGCCGCGGGGATCGGTTCATCGGGATCCTCAACGGGCTGGACAACGCGATCTGGGATCCGGCCACGGACCGCGATCTCGCCGCACCGTTCTCGCGCGGGCGATCTGGCCGGCAAGGCCGCGTGCCGGGCGGACCTGCTGGAACAGGTCGGCTTCGATCCGGCCGACGACGGCCCAGTCATCGGGATGATCGGGCGCCTGGATCCGCAGAAGGGCTTCGACCTGCTTGCCGACGCCACGCCCGAGCTGCTGGCCCGGGGAGGGCGGGTGATCGTCCAGGGGAGCGGGCACCCGTCGCTCGCCGACTCGTTCCGGGAGCAGGCGAAGGCATCCCCGGACCGAGTCGCATTCATGGAACGCTTCGATCGCGTGATGGCTCGCAAGATCTACGCCGGCGCCGACTTCTTCGCGATGCCGTCGCGGTTCGAGCCCTGCGGCCAGGGCCAGATGATCGCGCTGCGCTACGGGACGCTACCGATCGTCCATCGCACGGGCGGCCTGGCCGACACGGTCGTCGACGAGACGGCCCACCCGGGGGAGGGGACCGGGTTCGTGTTCGATCGGCCCTCGCCGAGCGCACTGCTCGTCGGCGTGCGAGCGGGCCTTCGCGCTGCGGGCTGCTGGGGGAGCCGCGTGGGACGGCCTGGTGGATCGCGCGATGGCGGTCGATTTCGACTGGACCGACGGGCTCGGCGCCGAAGTACGTGAGGCGTACCGCGGGCGTCGCGATCCGCGGCGAGGAGCTGAGCGCGCGACGAGCCGCTGGAGCGTGTGCCGGCGCCAGGTGCGCGGGGCCGTGTTCGCGGCCGGCTACTCGCCCAGGGCTCGAAGCAGGGCCGCGGTCGTCTCGATCGGGTGGGTCCGCTGGGGCGAGTGTGGCCCGCCCTCGATCGTGATCACGTGGTCCGCCCCGATCAGGGCCGCGAACGCCGGAACGTACTGGTCGGCGACGTAACCGCCGGACGCCGGGTCGCCACGCACGAGCCAGGTCGGGATGCCCGCCGCGGCCGGATCGGCAAGGTCTGCCAGCCCGCCGTCCCAGTCGCCGTTGTCGAGCACGACCGAGCGGGCAGCCGCCTCGTCCAGCAGCGTGCGTGCGAACGCCTCCGCGCCAACATCCCCCTCACCCCATTCCGGATACGCCGCACGGACTGCGGCGATCGCTTCGGGCATCTCGGGGTTCGCCTGCCCGGTCGGCTCCCCGGCTTCCTGCGAGATGTACTCGTGGGGGAGCACCGGCGGATCGACCAGGACGAGCGTGGCGGGTCGCAGTCCCGCGGCCGGCAGGGCCGCCGCCGTCACCGCGCCCCAGCTGTGCCCGACGACCTGGAGGTCATCGCGCTCCAGACCGGCGGCGCGGACGAAGGCGGCGATGTCCGCGGCGTTGTCGCGGAACCGGTGATGACCCTGCCAGTGTCCGGTCATGCCGTGGCCCGCCTGGTCGACGGCGACCACCCGGCGACCGGTCGCGGCGAGCGCCGGCCCGACCCGCCACCACGTGGCCGCGGACGAGGTCACGCCGTGGATCAACAGCAGCGGCCGCGCCCCCGGATCGCCCCAGGCCAGCGCCGACCACGGGATCCCGGCCGCCTCGACGGCGAGGCGTTCGCCCTCCGTCGGCGCCCGGAGCGCGGCGGCCACGGCGGCCGGCAGGTCCGACTCGATCATCGTCCGACCGTAGCACCTCGCGGAGGATAGAATCTCGGGGCTCGCCCACTCGACCACCGGAGGACCGTCACCACCATGGCCAACCAGTTCGTGGTCCAGTTGAAGAACGAGCCGGGCGCGATGGCGACCCTCGCCGAGGCGCTGGCGGCGCGCGGCGTGGACCTGCGGGCGATCGGTGGCGGGAGCATCGGCGACTCCGGGCACGTGATCATGACCACGGCCGACGACGACGCGACCAAGTCCGTGCTCGACGAGCAGGGCTACACGTACATCGAGGGCGAATCGCTCGTCACCGAGGTGGACGACAAGCCGGGCGGGATGGCGCGTCTGTCGCGCGCCCTCGCCGATGCCGGCGTCAACATCCAGGGCCACCTGTTCCTGGGCCGCTGGGGCGATCGGGCGATGTTCGCGTTCGTCGTCGACAAGCCCGATATCGCCCGCCCGATCCTCGAGCGCAAGGCCTGACCCCACGGCGCAGTCGCACCACCTGCACCCGCTGAAACGGGGTGCCGCGGGGACCCCGCATCGTCGGTCGGCGGCGGCTCGAAACTGAGCCTCGTTGAGACTTGTAATCTGCCCGCCCGAGTGGCAGCCTTGACGCACTGACAGCGAGGAGACCGCAGGGATCGGAGGAGATCGATGCGAACCTTCCAGGCGTTGCTGTGCGCCCTCGTCCTGGCCGTTTCGGTCGTCGCACCGGCGACCGCCAAGGACCATCCCACGGGCCAACTGGACATGTTCTCCGCGAGGGTCGATGCGGCCACGGCCGCACGCCTGAGCCAGGCCGGGTACGACATCGCCGACTCGGCCGGCAACGCCGACGGGACGGTCACCCTGACGCTCGTCCTGTCGCCCCAGGAACGCGCCCAGCTGCGCAGGGAGGGCGTCCGGACCGCGGCCGTTCGCGACGCCAAGGGCAAGAGCTCGCGTGAGCGCGCCATCGAACAGGCGGCGAGCGGCTACAACGTCTACCGCTCCTACGACGAGCCGGGCGGGATCCGCGACGAGCTCTACGAGTTCGCGAAGAAGAACGCCGGTTTCGTCAAGCTCGTGGTCATCGGCCACACCATCCAGGGTCGCGAGATCATCGCGCTCAAGGTGACCCAGGGCGCCAAGGGGCAGCAGGACGGCAAGCGCCCGGCGGCCCTGTACGTGTCCAACCAGCACGCGCGCGAGTGGATCTCGGTCGAGGTCAACCGCCGCTTCATGCACTGGATCATGGACCAGCGGAAGGCGGGGAACCCCGAGATCGTCGCCCTGCTCAAGAGCACGGAGCTGTGGTTCGTCATCAGCGCCAATCCGGACGGGTACCAGTACACCTTCGACCATGAGCGACTGTGGCGCCGGAACCTGCGCGACAACGACGGCAACGGCGTGATCACCGGTGCCGACGGCGTCGACCCGAACCGGAACTACGACGAGCACTGGAACTACGACAACGAGGGTTCCTCGGGCAGCAGCTCGAGTGATACCTACCGAGGCACGGCGGCGCGCTCGGAGCCCGAGACCGAGGCGGCCGCGGGTCTGATCGATCGGATCAAGCCCAAGTTCCTCGTCAACTTCCACTCGTACGGTCCGCTCATCCTGTATCCCCAGGGCTGGCAGATCGGGACGCCCGACGCGGACAACCCGATCTACACCGCGCTCGCGGGTACCGATGCGAACCCCGGCATCCCCGGCTTCGATCCGGGCCTCAGCTCCGACGAGCTGTACGTCACCAACGGCGAGACGACCGACTACGCCGAGACCAGCGTTGGCGCCATCTCGTTCACGCCGGAACTGAATGAGGGCTGCGCAGGCTGCGGCTTCGTCTTCCCCGATGACGAGGCGCTGATCGAGGCGGAATTCCAGAAGACCCTTGCGTTCGATCTCGACATCGCCAAGTCGGCCGCGCACCCGGCAAACCCGTCGTCGCACCTCGGGACGACCGTGCAGCCGTTCTACCTCTCGCAGACCGAGGTCGACCCCGAGAACGGCACCCTCGCCATGTTCGATTTCACCTTCGACAAGTCATACGGCGATCCCCAGGAGGTCCGCATCCTCGCGAAGCGGAGTCTGGGGGCGGTGACCTTGAAGTACCGGATCAACGGCGGCGCCGTCCAGAGCCGCCCCACCACGGAGTGGACGGGTGGTGAGCGGTACGGACCGGGCAATGGGACCTACTACCACGTGGTCGGAGGAACGATCTCCGGGACCAGCCCGACGAACAGTGTCGAGGTCTGGTTCGAAGGCGGCGGTCAGACGAGCAATTCGTTCACCTACACGGCCGTCTCCGAGACCGGCGACCCGGTCCTGATCATGGCCGCCGAGGATTACACGGGCTCATCGCCGCTCCCGACGGCCGGGCCGCACTTCCTGACCTACTACCAGGACGCGCTCTCGGACAACGGCATCGCCTCGGACGTCTACGACGTGGACGCCAACGGCCGGACGGCGCCCAATTCACTGGGCGTCCTGAGCCACTACGACGCCGTCGTCTGGTACACGGGCAATGACGTGATCACGCGCGAGCCCGGTTGGGGTCCCGGGAACGCCTCTCGCCTCGCGATGCGCGAGCTCCTCGAGGTCCGCGATTACCTCAACGAGGGCGGCAAGCTGCTCTACACCGGCAAGTACGCCGGGCACCAGTACGCGGGCGGCCACGGCGTCCAGAACTACGACCCGTTCGCGAATCAGATGTGCTCGTCGCCAGCGATCGCGCCGCGTTGCCGGCCCCTACCGGGCTCCGGTGACGGGGTGAACGACGTCCTCGAGTACTGGTTCGGGGCGTCCCTCGTCAATGAGGGAGCCGGCCAGGACCCCGACACCGGCGATCCGCTCGACGTCGTCGGCGTCGGCGACCCGTTCCTCGGCACGAGTTGGGCGTTCAACGGCGCCGACAGTGCCCAGAACCAGGACCACAACGCGTCCTTCATCACCACGAGCGGGCTGAACCCTGTGGAGGACTATCCGCAGTTCGAGAGCCACGCGGTCGCGAAGTACGACCGGGTGGGCGGGCCGTTCGAGCCACATTCCGGGACCCACTACGTGTACTCGCAGATCGCCGACGTCTCGTACAAGCGGCTATCACGCACCATCACCGTCCCCGCTGGCGGCGGTTCGATGACGTTCTGGGCGTCTTATGACACGGAGCTCCATTGGGATCACCTCTTCGTCGAGATCCGTACCGTCGGTCAGGACGACTGGACGACGCTGCCAGATGCGAACGGGCACACCACACAAGACACCGGCGAGAGCTGCCCCGCAGGTTGGCGGGAGCTACATCCACAGCTCGACCACTACCAGACGCTGAACGAGGACGGCACCTGCTCGCCGACGGGTACGAACGGCGGCGAGTGGCATGCCGCGACCGGCGCTTCCGGGAGCTGGCAGGAATGGGAGATCGACCTCGACGGCTACGCCGGCGACCAGGTCGAGATCTCGATCTCGTATGCCAGCGACTGGTCCGCGCAGGGCCTCGGCGTCTTCATCGACGACATCACGCTGCCCACCGGCGAATCGACCTCGTTCGAGGACGGGGATGGCGGGTGGACCTCCTGGTCAACCCGCGGACAGCGCCCCCAACCCCAACGACTTCATCGTGACGACGGCCGGCGGCTTCCCCGAGGGCGCCGTCATCGCCACGGACGACACGATCTACATGGGCTTCGGCTTCGAAGGCATCACCGACGCGGCCACGCGTGAGGTGGTGATGGGCCGGGCCATGGAGTACCTGCTCCCGTAGCGGGCTGAAGGAACGGGGCGGAGCCATCGCTCCGCCCCGTCGAAGGCACGGATCGCGTGCTCTCGCCGGCCCGGAGCGCGCGCTCGACCTTGCGCGCGGGCACCGGATTTTCGTCCTGCCGCTATCCGTCGCTGGTCCTGTCCGATAGCCTCAGGGAGGCGACCGACTTGCGTCGCGGTATCGAAGGGGGTCCGAGATGCGCCGGATGTGGCCGGTCATCCTGGCAGTCGTGCTGGTCCTGAGCATGAATGTCGGTCCAGCGATGGCGCTGACGACAAAGCGGCTGTGGCAGGCCAGCGTCGGGACGAACGCCGTCAACGGTCGCATGTCGCTGCGCGCGTACACCAACAGCACTGGCTTGGTGACCCTCCGCCTCAAGGCGATGAAGGCAAACGCTTCCTATTCCGTGGAGATCCGCGCCGGCACCTGCGCCAACCTTGGCACGCTGCGCGCCTCGTTCGTGCGGGTCACGTCGACCGGGACCGGTGAGATCAACACGATCCGCAACGTGTCGGGGACGAAGATGTCCGCGATCTGGAAGGTCGCCCGGTCCGGTTCGATCGCCTTCCGCACCGTCAGCGGCTCGCACGTCCGCTGCGCGAACCTGACGTTCCCGGTCGCGACCCGCATCGTCGTCTCGAGCCTCGGAATCAACCTGGCAGTCATGAAGGGCCCGTCGGGCTATCCGCCGTGCAAGGTCGCGATGTACCAGCGCGAACTGATGCAGCCGCGTGAGCCGGGCGTGTCGCTGATCTACGCCCATGCACGGACGGGGATGTTCCTGCCACTGCTCACGAGGTCGAAGGTCAACAACGGCGCAAGCCTGATCGGCATGAAGGTCAAGGTGTACACCAGCGATAGCCGGGTCTCGACCTACCAGATCGTCTCGGTCCGCCGCCACGTGACTTCGCTCCAGTCGGCCTTCACGGTCACGTCGGAGCGCCTCTGGATGTACACGTCCGAGGGCCCGAACTGGCGGTATCCGAAGCTCATCGTGAGCGCCAAGCGGCTCTCGACGGCGGTCACGACCTACGCCGCCTCCCACCCGAGGCCTCGCCCCGTCGCCTGCTGAGCCGTCCGCCAGGGTCCCTGTAACGCTGCTTTCGCGCGCGCGTCACCCTGACGTCGGGGCGATGGGCCGCCGACGTCAAGGACGGAGGCGATCCCGATGCGCGACTACCTGCCAGATGCGGTCCGACGCGTCGTATTCCAGCGGTCCATCAGGGTGCGGGCCTGCAGCCACGCCACTGACGCCGCCGACGTCGGGAACGACGGCACGCGACCGGCAACATGCCCGTTGTGTGAAGCGGATGGGCTCCAGTGGCTGAAGCTCCGGATGTGTACGACCTGCGGGAACGTCGGGTGCTGCGACAGTTCGGCTGGGCACCATGCCCGCGCCCACTTCGAGGCGACGGGTCATCCCGTCATGCGTTCGATCGAGCCGGGTGAAGCGTGGAGATGGTGCTATACAGATCGGGCTTACCTGGGCGCTGCCTGAGCGATCAGCGGCCTGGCCCCATGCCGAACGAGCCGACCCGGCGGCGCACGACCGGTAGCCATGCCAACGCACCGAGCGCCTGCGCGAGCATCAGCAGGATCAGGAGAAAGCCCGAGGCAGCGGCGAGGAATCCGGGGACGACGAACGGTCCGATGATCCCGACGGCGCCGCCATCGAATGTCACCGGGTCGTCGAGTCCGGCCGGGATGTCAAAGCCGGGCGGTCGTGGCACGGTCGGTGGGGGACTGCCGATCGTGCCTGGCCCGACGATCACCGTCGGCGAGGCCTCCGCACCTGGTGATGCTGATGCCTCCTGCCCCGATGCCGTCGGCCTCGGGGTCGCAGCGCGAGGCGGGGATGGCGTTGGGATCGGCGTCGCCTTCGGGGTGGGGTTCGGGGTCGGCGCCCGGGTCGGGGTCGGCGTGGGACCCGCGGTCGGCGCGGGCGTCGGAGGGGCGGTCGGGACAACCGTCGGGACCGGCGTCGGCTTGGGCGTCGGCTTGGGCGTCGGCTTCGGAGTCGGGGCGGGTGCGTTGCAGCTGCCAGTGGGCGCGATGATCGTGTTGGTGTCGAGGGTGATCGCGCCGTTCTGAGCGAATGCTCGACCGCCATTCCGGCCCCCGCCGACGCCGATGGTCGCACCGGTCGTCATCGTGATGCTGACCAGTGCCATCAGGTTGCCCTGCAACGAGGTGCCCGTGCCGATCGTCGCCGAGCTGCCCACCGCCCAGAACACCGCGCAGCCGTCCGCGCCGTTGGTCAACCGGACCCGCGCCCCGGTGCCGGTCGTCAGCGTCGAGCCGATCTGGAAGATGAAGGTCGGATTGGACGATCCCTCGCCGTCGAGCGTCAGCGTTCCGTGCAGCGCCGCCGAGGATCCGAAGTGGTAGGTGCCAGGTCCGAGGGTCCGGCCGCCGAGATCGACGCCCGACATCTCCGTGACCGGCGGTCCGGCGCCGGTCGCGTCGTGATGGGCGCGCAACACGTCGGCTTCGGCGCGGGCCGCCGCCGCGTTTCCGATGTCGCTCCGACCGGTCACGACACCGCCCATCCCGGTCGCCGACGGCCCGACGAGCGCGAGGTTGCCGGCGATCACGCTGACTCCCGTGTTGGTGATCGTCGTGTTGGCCACGATGGCGTAGTTGTCAGCCGTGCCCATCGCCGGCGGGGCTGCCGCCAGGCCGCTCGAGGGCAGGATCATCGAGGCGACCAGAAGGGCGACCAGGGGGACCAGGCGGCGAATCCCAGGGGGCCGCAACGGGAGGGTGGCGGGCACCTCAGGCGACCGCGCGACCGGCGACCACGACCGGAAGTCCCGGCGTCCAGAGGCCCCCGCGCTCATCCCCGGGCAACGGCGGGTTCGCGACGGTCCGGATGCCGTTCACGAAGGCGATGACGAGCCGCTCGTCGAGTTGCGAGCCACACGCATCCTCGAGGCGGGTCAGCGCCTCGTCGACGGACAGTGCCTTGCGGTACGACCGGGTCGTCGTCATGGCGGAAAACGCGTCGCACACCGCCAGGATCCGGGCGATCTTCGGGATGTCGTCGCCGGCCAGGCCGTGCAGGTAGCCCTTGCCATCCCAGCGCTCGTGGTGGTGACGGATGCCGGCACGGATCTCCTCGAGGTCGGGCAGCTCGCGCACGATGAGATCGCCGAGCGCCACGTGCTGCTTCACGATCTCGTACTCGGCCTCTGTGAGCGGGCCGGGCTTGCGCAGGATGTGGTCGGGGACGCCGATCTTGCCGATGTCGTGGAGGCGACCGGCGCGGTAGATCACTGAGCGAGCCCCCTCGTCGAGACCGAGCTCGTCCGCGAGGAACGCCGCGTAGCGGGCGACATCCTCGGAATGACGGCGCGTGTAGTGGTCCTTCGTATCGACCGCGATGATCAGCCCCTCCAGGACATCGAATCGGACCGCCTCCTCGAGGGGCACCGCCTCGGCTTCAGCGACCCGGACGCTGTCGCCGCCGCTGGCCCTGGCCTCGTCGAGCGTCCGCGCCGCGCTCGAGAGGAGCGTCGTCACCGACAAGCCGTTGATGGGGAACGCGCAGATCCCGGCACTGACTGAGATCGGCAGGCGTTCGGAGGTCTCGAATTGCAGGCTCAGGTCGACGAGCCGCGTTCGGACGAGGTCGATCGTGGGCTCCAAGTCGATCGTCGCCTCGGCGGCAACGATGACGAGGAACTCGTCGGGTCCGTAGCGACCCCACTGCGTCTCCTCAGGTAGCACGTCGCGAAGGAGCGTGGCGACCGCGGCGAGTGCCTGGTCGCCGGCCGGATGGCCGTAGGTCTCGTTCAGGTTCCGGAAGTTGTCGATGTCGAGAAGCGCGATCCCGAGGGTCGTGTCGGCGTGGCGTGCCGACTCGATCGCGACTGCCAGCGCCCCGACCAGGGCGCCGTGATTCAGCGTGCCGGTCAACTGGTCCAGCTGCGTCGCCTCGAGCAGCTCGTCGGTCTGCCGCAGGATGCGTCGCTGGGCGGCGCGAAACACGAGGTACAGGGCAACGGCCGCAAGAGCGCCGGCGAACAGCGTGACGAGCATGACCTGTCGACGGAGCTGATCCAGGTCCACGAGGATCGGGGTCGCATCTCTCCAGATACCCACGACCGCGACGACCTCGCCGTCGAGCTCGACCGGGAAGTACGCGCGCAGGACGTCACTTGCCGGCAGGGCGGCACCGACCGACTCGGCCTCGGCGACCGGATGGAGCCCGGCCGTGACCGTTCCGCCAGCCGCGGCGGCGAAGTCGGGCGTCGGCACCCCGCGAGCCCCGGCCGGGTCGGCGGTGTCGGACAGGAGGAGCGTGCCATCAGGCGACCGGATCTCGATGCGCAGGATCTGTCCGTCAGCGAGGATCGTCCTGACCTGAGATCGCAGGGTAGCGGCGCGGGTCGTGGACGGACCGCCAGGTCGGAGGTCGGCCGGGACCAGGTTCGCGTTGGCGAACCCACGGACCGTCGCTGCGTCCGAGCCGACGATCGCATTCAGCATCGTCTGCGACGACTGGGTCGACACGATGATCGCCTGGCTCAACGCGGTCAGACCTACGATCATCAGGAAGAAGCCGAAGACGACGATCAACAGGATCGGCCGCCGAAGCGATGAGAATGGGGTTCCGAACAAGGCTGACTCCGGTCTGGGAACCGCACCGTACCGACCACTAGTACGTCCGTCCTAGTACCCAAAGGTCAGAAAACGACCCGTTGACTTCTCGTATTGCGCCTGCTACCTTTTCGCAACAAGGTAGCATGGCAGGATATGGACGACGCAAAGCTCAGCCCGCTGCGCAAGGGGCTCCTCGAGTTCCTGATCCTCGACATCGTCTCCACTGGCGACGTCTACGTCGCGGACATCCTGGAGCGTCTCGAACCGACCGACTTCGCGACCCGCGAGGGCACCCTCTACCCGCTGCTGAGCAGGATGCGGCGCGAGGGCCTGCTCGACTACGACTGGCGGGAGTCCAGCGCAGGACCGCCGCGCAAGTACTACCGCCTGACTGACTTGGGAAGGGCCAATCTCGCCGAGTTTCGAGCGTACTGGGCCTCGCTGACCTCACTCATCGACGAACTGGGAAGGTAACCATGGACAAGACGATCACGATCCAATTGCGCGGACACGTCGAGCAGTTTCGGCTCGAAGAGAACGCCTATGAGCGGCTTTCGCGATACCTCGATCGGGCCGCCGCCCGCCTGGAGGACGATCCGGACCGGGCCGAGGTCCTGGGCGACCTCGAGCGATCCGTCGGCGACAAGCTTGCGGCCTTGCTCGGTTCGGACGACCGCCTCATCACCGTCACGGACATCGACGGCGTGCTCGAGGCGATCGGTACGGTCGACACGGGTCGCGAGCCGGTCGCCGAGGAGCGCCGTGGGCGCCCCAAGGGACGTCGCCTCCAGCGGGTCCGCGAGGGACAGGAGATCGCCGGCGTCTGCACCGGCATCTCCGCCTACTCGGAGATCGATGTCGACTGGGTGCGGACCGTGTTCATCCTCGGGACGCTCGTCACGGCCGGCATCCTTGGACTCGTCTACATCGCGCTCGCGCTCATCCTGCCGGTCGCCGCGACAGCCAAGGACGTCTGATATCGGGCGACCGTGATAGCGTCTTGGTCACGCGGGAGTAGCTCAGTTGGTCGAGCGGCAGCCTTCCAAGCTCAATGCCAGGTCACGCCGGGTGGGTGAAGCGTAGAGCTGAACGGCCGGGATGGAAGCTCCGAAATGTCGAGTCGGGAGTCGCCTGGGCCGCCACCCGTGGGGTAGGTGGCTGGCGAACCAGAGATCGAAGGCGACTCCAACGATTGGCGGTCGCGCTCGCGGAACATCGGCTTCACGTCAGTCTCGAAGCTCATGGGCTCCGTGGAATTGAGCATGAGGGGCTCCTTCGGTACGACGTGCGCGACGAAGCCCGCGAGGCGTTGTACCTCGCGGGCTCTGTCGCCTGACTGGTGTCTCCCGATCGACTACTTGTCACGCTTTGAGGAACGCCAGTAGGTCGGCGTTGATCGTGTCGGCCTCAGTCGTAGGCATCCCGTGCGGGAAGCCCTTGTACGTTTTCAATGTGCTGTTCCGCAGCAACTTCGACGACAGCGGTCCGGAATCGGCATAGGGCACGATCTGGTCATCATCCCCATGCATCACCAGGGCCGGCACGGTGATTTTCTTCAGGTCCTCGGTGAAATCCGTCTGCGAGAAGGCGACAATTCCATCCGAGTGCGCCTTCGCGCCTCCCATCATGCCCTGGCGCCACCAATTGAGGATCACCCCCTGGGAGGGTGTCGCACCAGGTCGGTTGTATCCGTAGAAAGGTCCAGCCGGCACGTCGTAGTAGAACTGGGCTCGATTCCCAGCGACCTGGGCCTGAAAGCCGTCGAACACCTCCTTGGGCAATCCGCCTGGATTGGCCGCCGTCTTCACCATCAAGGGCGGGACGGCCGCGATGAGCACCGCCTTTGCCACCCGGCTTTCGCCGTGCCGAGCTAGGTAGCGCACCACTTCGCCGCCGCCCGTGGAGTGGCCGACATGGACTGCTTCCTTGAGGTCGAGATGGGCGGTCAGCGCGGCGAGATCGTCGGCGTAGTGGTCCATGTCATGGCCCCCATCCGTCTGGGTGGAGCGGCCATGGCCGCGCCGGTCGTGGGCGATGACGCGATACCCGTGCTCGAGGAAGAACAGCATCTGGGTATCCCAATCATCGGCCGACAGTGGCCAGCCGTGACTGAACACGATCGGCTGACCGTCGCCCCAGTCCTTGTAGAAGATGTCAACGCCGTCGTTCGTGGTTATCGTGCTCATGGTTCAGGACTCCTTGGAGCTTGAATGGGGAGGGCGACCGACGCGGGGAGGCCTTGTTGGCGTCGCCTGCGTCGGGCGTCGGTGGTTTGTCTGGGCGAGCCCGCGCTCGGCTAGACAGCCACCGGCATGGCCGATGTCGCCTCGACGGCCGTGCGGATCAGCTCGGCAACGGCGGTTGGCTGCGACAGCGCGATCGAATGCGACGCATCGACCTCGATCGGCTGCGCACCGGCGCGCTGGGCCATGAAGCGCTCGGCTTCGGGCGGGATCGCCTTGTCCGAGGTCGCCACGACCGCCCAGGCCGGGAGGGTCTTCCAGGCGGCGGCCGAGGCACGATCCTCGAAGATCGCCGCGAACGGGCGCTGGCTGACCGCCAGGATCCGGGTGGTGTCCTCGGGCACGTCGGCTGCGAAGGCCTCCCGATAGAGTTCGGGGGCGATCGTCAGCTCGACGGCCGACCCACCGCTCTCGAGCGGATAGTTGCTCGGACGCACTGCCGCAACGAGAGGCGTGGCACCGAACCGGCCGAAGATCTCGGCGAAGGACTCGCCTTCATCGAGCGCGAACGCCGCGACGTAGACCAATCCGACCGCGTTGGGGGTGCTCGCCCCAGCGACCGAGATCACCGCTCCACCGTAGGAGTGGCCGACCAGGAGCACCGGGCCGTCGATCTGGTTGACGAAGCTCGCGAGATAGTCGGCGTCCTGGGCCAATCCCCGCAGCGGGTTCGGCGGTGCGAGCACCGGGATGTCCCGATCCTGAAGTTCCTTGATGACCGGCGCCCAGAACGATGCGTCGGCGAAGCCTCCATGCACTAGAACGACTGTCGGCGTATTCGTCGACTGATTCATGTCCGTCTCCTTTCATGTTGCGATTGCGGACAGCGCCAACCTACGGACGCGACCCGGGGAGTCGCGTCCGTCGCGTGACTGAAGTTGTTGGGTCGATGACGTACGTCAGTCACCGCAGAAGGGCTGGCGCAGCCTTGGTCAGTCGTGGGACGATGCCCCGATGCTGGTTCCATCAACGGATCGGACCGGTCTCTTCGGCCGCTCTTCCGAGATCCAGGTCCTGACCGAGCTTCTCGACGGCGCCGCACGGCGTGGGGCCGCGCTTGTCCTGCGCGGCGATCCTGGTATCGGCAAGTCGCGGCTGCTCGCAGAGACGATCGCGCTTGCAGAGCAGCGCCAGATGCACGTGCTCGCAACGAGCGGGGTCCAATCAGAAGCCCGACTCGCGTTCGCCGGCCTGCAACAGCTGCTGCGTCCCGTTCGCTCCTACTCGGCCGAACTCTCGGCTGCTCATCGGACGGTGCTGGAGGCGGCGCTCGAGATCGGCCAGGATCAGCCGCCAGAACCCTTCCGCATCGCCTTGGCTGTCCTCGACCTGTTGTCGGAGGCGGCGACCGAGCGGCCGCTGCTTCTCGTCGCCGAGGACGCGCACTGGCTCGACCAGCCCTCGGTTGATGTCCTCAGTTTCGTGGCGCGGAGGATCGAGTCGGATCCGATCGTGCTGTTGGCCGCGGCGCGCGACGGCTATCCAACCGCCTTCAGGCCGGGTGAGATTCCGGAACTTCGGGTCCAGCCGCTGGACCCCGCATCCGCCGGGCGACTGCTGGAAACGAGCGCCGAGCGGCTGTCTGCCGGTCAGCGGGGGATCGTCCTCCAGCGCGCCGCCGGCAACCCGCTCGCCCTCGTCGAGTTGCCATCGATCGCCCACCGTCTCGCCGACGAGCGCCAAGTACCCGGTCTGGTCCCGCTGACCGAGCGAATGGAGCGCGCGTTCGCTGCCCGCGCCGCCGACCTACCGGCAGACACCCAGTTGCTGCTCCTCATCGCGGGGCTCAACGACAGTGACAGCGTCGCCGAGGTGCTTCGTGCGGGCCAAGCACTTGCCGATCGACCGCTCGACGACTCATTGCTACAGCCGGCGGCCGATGTGGCGATCATCGAATTGGACGAGCGGACCATCCGATTCCGACATCCATTGATGCGCTCCGCGGTGATCCAGGCGTCACCCGTCGATCGCCGTCGCCGTGTCCACGAAGCGCTGGCGGAAGCCCTGGCGGATGAGCCCGACCGCCGCGTCTGGCACCGCGCCGCCCTGATCAGCGGCCAACATGAATTGATCGCGTCCGAACTAGAGGAGGCCGCGACGCGGGCCCGACGGCGTGGCGCGGCAGGCGTCGCCGTGCTGGCGCTCCGGCGGGCGGCCGACCTGAGCGATCCGGATCGGCGCCTGTCGCGCCTGTTGGCGGCTGCGGCCCTGGCGTTCGAGATGGGACAGGTGGAGGTCGTCACCAAGTTGCTCGAAGAGGCAGAGCGGCTCGATCCGGGGCCGATCGAGCGCGCCCGCATCACGTGGGTCGACGTCGCGCTCAACACGGTCGTCCGCATCCGACCTCTCGGTGGAGCGCGACCCGCGCTGTCGATGATCGAACAGGCGGAGGCGGCGGGCCGCGCCGGCGACCGAGTCCTGCACATCGATCTGCTGGGCCTGGCCGCACTTCGTGCGTCCTGGTTCGGGATGGACGACGACACCAAGGATTTGCTACTCGCGGCCCTCAGGCGCGTCGGCCCGCCGGATCCCGCTGACTCACGGCTCTTCTCGAGCTACATCTACGCGGATCCGTTCTCAGTGCCGGCGGCATCCATGGAGCGGTTCCGCGCGATGGTCACTGAGCACGACTACGACCATCGGGACCTCGTGTATCTCGGCTCGGCGGCGTTCAACGCGGCCGCATTCGACATCGCCGACGTCCTGGTTCGCCAGGCGGTCGACACCTTGCGGGAGGGCGGACGACTCGGCTCGCTGCCACGAATGCTGACGGTGCTCGGGATCGTCGCCGCACGCGAGGCGGATTGGAACACTGCGATCCCGGCCGCAGAGGAGGCGCGGCGACTCGCGCGAGAGATCGGCGAGCCTCAGTGGGAAGGCGGGGGCGATGCCGTCAACTGCCTAATCGAGGGAATGCGCGGCGACGAGGACGCTGCCGAGCGGGCGGCCTCACGGGCGGAGCAGATAGGCCTTCAGGCACACGCCAACGTCGTCGGTGCGCTCACGTTGCCCGGGCGGGTCCTGGCGGCCCTCGGTGCGGCTCACCACACCAAGGCGTTCGAGATCGCCGAGCGCCTCTTCGATCCTGCAGATCCCGCCTACCACCCAGTGATGCGCTGTTGGCTCATCGGCGATCTGGTGGAGGCCGCCGTCGGAATCGACCGGCGGGATGACGGCCTGAGCCGGCTCGCCGAGGTCGAACGCGCGGTCGGAGCGCACCCGGAGACGTGGATCGCGCTGGAAGTCCGGTATGCCCGAGCGATCCTCGCGACCGACCCGGTGATCGCCGCACACCACTTCGAGGATGCGCTGTCCGCAGACCTGTCCCGATGGCCGTTTCAACGCGCCCGCTTGTCACTCGCCTACGGCCGATGGCTGCGTCGTGAACGACGAGTCGCGGATTCGCGGCCACCACTGCGCGCCGCGCGCGAGACCTTCGACACACTTGGATGTGCGGGTTGGGCAGATCAGGCGCGGCGTGAGTTGCGCGCGTCCGGCGAGTCAAGCCGCCGCCGCGATGCGTCCCTGAGCGATCAGTTGACCCCCCAAGAGCTGCAGATCGCCCAGCTTGCCGCGGACGGACTCTCGAATCGAGAAATCGGGGTGAAGCTTTACGTCTCACCGCGGACAGTCAGCACGCACCTCTACCGCATCTATCCGAAGCTGCAGGTCAGTGCGCGAAGTGAACTTGCTTCGGTGCTCACCGGATTCGGGGCCGATCCTGGTAGAGCGGCAGCTCTCTAAGCTCAATGCCAGATCATGCCGGGTCGAGGCATCGTATAGCTGGACCCTGTGAACTGAGAAGCGGCACCATCACGGCTGCCCCGGTCGCTCTTGTGCCTGCCGGTGGTGGTTGTACCGGTGCGGATGTCGTCGTGGTCGACCGCTGGAAACCCCATGAGGGGCTAGCCTCGCCAGAGGGTTAGCCATGAACAGCACACGCACGGAGATTTCATGACAGCTCTGGGCTCAGCCACCAGCCAGGACCTGAGCGTGCGAGGCAGGCCGATCCAGCTGAGAGGCTGCTGCCCGGCCGCGCTCAGGCGGCCTTCGCGAACCCCTCGAGCAGAGCCGTCCATCCCTGCTGATAGTCGGCGGCCCTCGCCGCGGCCTCGGCGCCATGCACCGCCCAGCCGGTATGGAGCAGATCGACATGCGTGCCACCATCGGGCGCTTCGCTGAAGGTAACCTCCACCAGGGTCGCCAGATCGGACTCGTCGCCGGGATGCCACGTCATCGCCAGCCGCTCCCCGGGCTGCCACTCGGTGATCGTGCCCCAATCGGAAGTGCGGCCATCGGCGGTCGCCTCGTACACGCGGCCGCCGACGACGGGCTCGATTGTTACCGCCACCGCCTCGGCATGGAACACCGAGTGGGTGGCCAGCGGCCACCAGCTGCCCATCCGCTCCGTGAATAGCCGGAATGCCGCGTCGCGCGGCAGCTTCACCGTCACCGAGCTGCGAACCACCCGCGCCACGTCAGCCTCCACGTCAACCTCGATCGCCATCAGAACTCTCCTTGCGGCCGATGCCGGCCCGCTGCTCGGCTTCGGTGTCGGCGACCGCCTTGAAGCCGGCCAGTGCCTGCGACCAGAAGCGCTCCCAGTACTCACGCACCTCGCGGACGCCCTCCGGATCGACCGAATAGATGCGACGCGTGCCGACCTGCGTATCCGTCACCAAGCGGGCCATCTTCAGGACTCGCAGGTGCTGGCTCACCGCCGGGCGGGTCACCGGCAGCCCGGCCGCCAGCTCGCCGACCGCCGCCGGGCGCTCGAGCAGTCGCTCGAGAATCGCCCGTCGCGTGCCGTCACCGACGGCGTCCATGACCGATGCGTAAGTTTTCACTTACCGTAAGTTACCGCTTACGCTTCTCGACTGTCAACCCCCGCGGGCGCCGTTGGTGCTATGGCCATGAGTCTCTCGACGATCATCGTTGCCGCCCACGGCCAGATCTTGCGACGAGTCCGGCTGCGCCCGGAGGCTCCGCCGCCACCCGCCGGCGACTTGCGACTGCCTGATCAGCCGAAACCACGCCGACCCGGGAGCGGTCTACCCCACCGCGCAGGTCACAGCCACCCGCGGTCGCGGGCGAGCCGCGCGGCGGCGACGCGGTTCGTGACGCCGAGCTTGCCGATCGCCTCGGACATGTAGTTCCGCACCGTCCCGTCGGACAGGTGGAGGCGTGCGGCGATCTCGGCGTTGGCGAGCCCCTCGCCGGCCAGGCGCAGGACCTCGCGCTCGCGGTCGGTCAGCGGATCGGCCTCGCCCCAGGCATCGGCGGCCAGCTCGGGATCGACCGCGCGACGCCCGGCGTGAACGGCGCGGATCGCTTCTGCCAGCGTGGCCGACGGCGCGTCCTTGAGCAGGTAGCCGGCAGCGCCGGCGTCGAGCGCGCGGCGGAGATAGCCGCTGCGGGCGAAGGTCGTCAGGATCACGACGCGGGTGGGCAGGCCGCGGCGGCGGATCTCGGCGGCCACCTCGAGGCCGGTCAGGCCGGGCATCTCGATGTCGGTCAAGAGCACGTCCGGTGTGAGCGACTCGACGAGGCGCAGCGCCTCATCGCCGTCGAGTGCGGTTCCGACCACGGCCAGGTCGTCCTCGAGCCCGAGCAGGACGCCGAGCGCGCCGAGCATCATGCGCTGATCCTCGGCCAGGACGAGGCGGATCGTCACGGATGCCCGCTCGACTCGGAGGGCCGCGCGGCGGCGATCCCCGTCGTCGCCTCGACCGGCAGGGACACGCGCACGCGCATGCCCGACCCGCCGTCGCGCTGGACCGCACCGCCGAGGGCGGCGATCCGCTCGCGCATGCCGGTCAGGCCCGCGCCCTCGGGCCCGGAGCCGCCCTGGCCGTCGTCGGTCACCTCGAGGACGATGTTCGACCCCTCGATCCCGATCCGGATGGTGGCATGCCGGGCTCCTGCGTGGCGCACGACGTTCGTCACCGATTCCCGAAGCGCGAACGCGAGCGCCGACTCGTACGCGATCGGCAGCGCCGGCAGGTCGGCCTCGACCGTGGCCTCGACCCCGGCCGCGGCGAGCGCGCGCCGCGCGCCTTCCAGCTCGCCGCGCAGCCCCTGGGCACGGTAGCCGACCACGGCGGCTCGGACCTCGGCGAGCGCCTCGCGGCCGATGCGCTCGACGTCCCGCATCTCGTCGCCGGCGCGCGCCGGCTCGCTCTCCGCCAGGCGCGCCGCGAGCTCGGATTTCACGACGATCAACGACAGCGTGTGGCCAAGGAGATCGTGAAGGTCGCGCGCGATGCGCTCTCGCTCAGCGAGCGTGGCGAGCCGCTCGATCTCCTCGTCGGCGCGGCGCAGGCGACGCTGCGCACGCTCGCGCTCGGCATCGAAGATGTTCGCGGCGCCGGTCACGATCGTGAAGATGAGCGCCGGTACCAGGCCCAGGAAGCGCCACGGGAGTGGGACTGGCGAGATGACCATCATGAGCACCGAGGACGCCGACCAGCGCAGCGATGACCAGGACGGCGCGCCGCACCGGCTCGAGATACGCCGCCGATCGCGGCAGCGTAGATGACGAAGACGCTGGCGCCGCCGTTGATCAGCGAGCCGGCCACGCCGAGCGCGGCCATCGCTCCGACGATCGACAGCAGCTGCCGATCATCGGCCGCCCGGTAGCCCGCGACGTAGAGCGGCAGGAAGACTGCGATCAAGGCGATGGCCGCGACCCAGTCGAGCGGGCCAGCCGTCGGGTCGAAGGCGGGCTGGAAGAAGAGCGCCCCGAGGTAGACGAGCCAGATGTAGCGCATCCACCTCGTGCCGTCGGGCGGCCGATCGGTCACGGCGCGGTCCTCATCCGTAGGTTCGTCCCTCGTCGCGTCGGTAGCCCCAGCCCGCGACGGCCAGGAAGCCGACGGTGAAGGCGGCGAGCGCGCCCAGATGGAGCAGCGGGCTGCCGCCATCGGCCGCGCCGATGATGCCGAGCGCGAGCTGGGCAAGATGATACGGCGGCATGAAGGGTGCGATCGCCTGCACGACCTCCGGCAGTTGCGAGAGCGGGATCCAGAGACCGGAGGCGAACGCCATCGGCAGGTAGACGAGGTTCAGCACGGCAGGGGCCGAGTTCGGCCCGACCAGGTAGCCGAACGCGAGGCCCATGGCGCAGAACGGCAGGGCGCCGATGACGAGGACCGCGGCGAGGCCCGATCCACTGGCCGGCGGGCATCCGGACGCCGCCGAAGGTCGCACCAAGGACGAACAGCGCCAGCCACGATGACGGTCGCGAACGCCGTGCTCATCGCGATCTTCGCCACGAAGTAGGCGAGCGGCGGCATCGGCGAGACGCGCTTCAGGCGCATCCAGCCCTGGCCGCGCTCCATCGCCACGCTCACGCCGAAGCCGAACAGGGCACAGCCGATGACGCCGAAGGCGCCATACGTGGCGAGCATGTACGTCGTGACGCCCACTCCGCCGGCGGTCTGATCGGCGAAGGTCAGGCCGAAGATCACGTAGAACATGAGCGGGAAGGCGATCGTGCTGATCGCGAAGATCGGCACTCGGACGAGCTTGAGGAACTCGTGCGTCGCCTCGGTGCGGTAGATCCTGAGCTGGCTCGGGCGGTGGCTGCCGGCCGCGGTCATGGAGCGGGTATCGGTCAGGCCGGTCATGCGGCTGCCTCCTTCGTGGACGTGGTGAGGGCCAGGAATGCGTCCTCGAGGCTGGGCTCGACGACGGTGAGGTTGGCGATAGCCAGGTCGCGCGCCATGAGCTCGCGGAGCGCGGGCTCGGCGCTGGTGGCGAGCAGCTCGAGCCACGCACCGTCGCGCGAGGCTCGCTGCACGCCGGGGAACGCTTGCGCTTCGGCCGCGCTCACCGAACTCTGGGCGCGGATCCGACGGCCGGGAACGAGCGCCTTGATCTCGGATGGCGATCCCTCGGCGATGACGCGACCGCGGTCGAGGACCACGATCCGATCGGCCAGTGCATCGGCCTCTTCGAGGTAGTGGGTGGTGAGGACGACCCCGGCTCCGGCCGTCGTCAGCGTCGCGGAGCGTCGCCCACAGACCACGCCGCACCTCGACGTCCAGGCCGGTCGTGGGCTCGTCGAAGAAGAGAAGCTCGGGGTTGCCACACATGGCGATCGCGAACAGGACGCGTCGCTGCTGGCCGCCGGACAGCTCGCCGAACAGGCGTCGCTCGAGCCCGTCCAGGCCGGTGGCGTCGATAACGGTGGTCAACGGCAGGGGATCGGGGTAGTAGCCGCGGAACTCGTCGAGCAGCTCGCGGACGCGGAGGGTCTCGGGCACGCCCGACGCTTGCAGCATGACCCCGACCCGCTGTCTGGCCGCGAGGTCACGCGGATCGCGACCGAAGAGTCGCGCCGTGCCGCTAGTCGGGCGCCGCAGCCCGGTGAGCATGCTGATCGCAGTCGTCTTGCCGGCGCCGTTGGGGCCGAGCACAGCGAGCAGCTCGCCGGCGCGGACGGTGAGGTCGATGTCCTTCACGGCCTCCACGGTCGCGACGCCAGTGCCGAAGCGCTTGCTCGCGCTGTGGAGTTCAGCCAGGACGGCACCCCGCTCGGCAGCGGTGGAGTTGGAAGTGATTGATCGTTCATTCGTAATCATGGACCGATGCTCGCCGCTGATGACCGGTCCCCGGTAGTGAGTTGCATCACCGACCGGCGATGACAATCGTCACGCGTCCAGTCGCCACCGCGTCGACCAGTACCGCTTGGGAGTGATGGCTACGCGATCGCGCGCGGGTCGGGCGAGGACGTACAGGGCCACGATGACGACCGGCAGGAGGAAGTCCCAGACCAGGATCGGGCCGGCGTTGTTCGACGCCATGTTTCCCGTTCTGACGATGTCGAGCACATGCGTCAGGCCCGCACCCCAGGCAAAGGCCGACTTCGCGAGCGCGGCCGGGAGCCAGAAGTCGTAGCGCCAGAAGCAGGCGAAACCGACGATCCCGATCGCGAAGTTGGCGAAACCAACCTCCGTTTGGAACGGGTTGCCTGCCGGCCAACCGATCGACGTGGCGACGTCGCTGGCGAAGACCGTGTGCGCCACGACGTTGAACATGCCGATCGCTCCCGACACACCGAGGACGTACATGAGGACGACCTCAGACCGGCGGGAGCGATCGCGGTACCGGCCGGCTCGCAGGTGGACGGCGGCCGGCAGGCTGATGGCGAGGATCCACACGTACACCTGCCAGCCCGGGGATCATGCTCGCTCGTAGGCCTCTCGGAGCCAGCCGATGACCTCGCTGTCGAGTTCGTCCATCGACGACAGTCGGACTCGGTGGGTGCACATCCCGCTGGCCGCCTCGAGCCGTCCGGCAGGCTCCATCCCCTTGAGGTTCAACCCGATCTCGAGTCGTCCCCCAGGGCCGGGACCGACGGTGCCGAACTGCTTCGAGCGACGCAGGCTCACGTACGCCTGCTTTGGCGCCAGCTCGACGTCGGAGCCGAAGCCTCGCGCAGCCTCGATGACCCGATCATGGAACGGGCGCAGCGTCGCCTTCGGACCGGCGTACATCGCGTCGACCAGCTCGTCGCCGCCGGCGGCGACCGAGCCCCGCTTCGCGGTCAAGGCCACGAAGTTGGCGTTCCCGTGGCTGAACCCGTGCTCGGCCTTCAGCCACGCCACGATCTCGCTGTGCCGCTCCGGGCCGCTGGCCTTGACGAGTGCCACCCACTCGTCGATCGACCGGCCGGTGGCCTGCTCGATGTTGCGCGCCTGGGTCTGGACTGCGTCGTCGAGGGTCGCCATCGATCGGGTCCTCCTGTGTTGAAAACGGTTGGTCGTAGCGGCTCGGGCCGGTGGTCTTCCGCGGTCACCTTGCGCCGCGACTTGGCATGAGGAGGCCGACAAAGTCAGCGACGGTTCGGCGGCGGCGACCTTTCGGGCGAGACTCCGGCTGCCGCCCGACTCCCTCCGGTCGCCTGTGGAGCATCCGCCTCACGGCGAAGGTCGCGGATGCGATCCTCGGTCACCATGACCGCGTAGCGATATCGATAGTCGAGCACGTCAATGGTCCCTTCGGTTGCGGCTCAAGATGTCCGCTCACGGTCCCTTCGTGAACTTGGACCATGGTCATTCCCGGCCGGCGATCGTCGGTAGTGAGCTGGATCACGGACTGGTGATGACAATCGTCACGACCCTTCCGCGACGCCTGGTTCGCGGCCCGAACAGCGAGGACGGCGGGTATCCCACGCTGCGCGATGCGGGTTCCGGGTAGTCGTGCCGTCAAGTCGAACCGCAACTCGCCTACGTCGATCACCGTCGAGTACGCCGTCTCGCCCCACATCGGCGGGCCAGGAGGCGGCCTTCACTCCGGGATGACGAGGACCGTTTGTTACCCCCGCCAAGCGCAGTCCGGGCGGGAGTTAGCTCTGGCAGCGCCCTAGAAACACGACACCTTCTGGAGCTTGATCGTCCGCTCCGCCCGTCACTCGGTGGCGACCGGCAACTCCAGAAACGAGGGGCTGGTAGGCGAGTAGGCGACGGTCAGGACCGACGCTCCGTCCGTCGGGGTATCGAGCAAAGGTCGACGCGTCGTGCCCGGCGATCGCGATGCGCAGCACGATGACCCGCCTCGAGCCGCACCGACGTCGCGTACAGCGGCATCTCGACGCGAGACACCGCGCCGGGGCGTGAGCGGCTCGGCATCGGCGCGAAGAAACGACCGAGGCGGCCCGGGATGCTCGTAGGGCAGGGCGGCCTCATTCGACGATGCCGTGAACCAGTCGCAGGACGCCCTCGGTCAGATAGGTCACCCGCCCGTCGGGTGCCACGTCCTCGAGGTAGACGTGCAGCGCGCCGTCAGGATGCGTCGACGAGAGGTGAAGCGACACCACCGGCGTCCCCGTGATCCGCAGGGAGTCCTCGAGCGGCTCGCTGGTGTAGGTCAGCAGCTTCGTGTCCTCTTCGGCGCGATCGGGGTAGTACACGTCGCCCCCGGTGAGGTTGGTCTGCCAGCGGGTCGCGTCCCCGCTCGAGGCGGACGTGTCGACCGCATAGTCGTCCGCCCCCTCCGTACGAGCCGGTGTCGTCAGTCAGCGACTGGTCAGGGCCGAGATACCAGCGTCTGAGCCTTCATGTCGGCCGGCGGCCAGGTGTCGGTCGTGCGCCAGCGCCCTTCGTTCATCGTGTAGTACCGGATCGACTTGGCCGGGACCGACGGTCTCGGCTCGCCCAGGTGCCGGTCGAAGAAGGCCACCAGGTCGGCGAACTGCTGGTCGAAGGACGGGTCCGGGAAGGTCCATTGCGGCTGGAAGGGGTCCACGTCGTCTTCGCCACCGTGGTTCCAGGCGCCGATCACGAGCTCCTGCGCCATGTCGCTGGTCATGTACCGGCTCAGAGCTCCGTCGGCGGTCGCGGCATCGAGCCAACCGACGCGCACCAGCATCGGCACGCTCGCGGCCTCGATGGCCTCGAGCCGCTCGTAGGGGCTGATGTCACCGATGCTCGTGCCATCGGGCAACGTGTCGTCGCGATACGACATGGCCTCCAGGGCACCCGCGAGATCGAGCGTCTCGTGACCGGCGACCGCCTCGCGCAGGAGCGCCCCGTCGGAGTCGGCATCCACGGGCTTCACCCCGGGCACCGAGAGCTTGAGCCACCAGCACTCCAAGGCCGTCGACTTCCTCGAGCGCGCAGATGTCGTTCGCGTCGAGCGCCTGGTTGGCGTCATTCCACGCCTCCACGAACCCGCGGTTGTAGACGCCTCCGGGCATGGTCAGGAAGAACTGCGGGTCGAAGTCGCTGTACAGCGGCGCAACCGCTCGGAGGGCCGGGTGCGCCGGCATGGTGCTCAGCTCGGCCGTGTTGCCGCTGTACGAGATGCCGACCGCGCCGACAGCGCCGTTCGACCATGGCTGCGAGGTGATCCATTCGGTGACCTCGCCCATGTCGGCCACCTCGGCGTCGGACCATTCCACCGGGCGCTCGCCGGTCGACGCGCCACTGCCACGAGCGTCAACCAGGACCAGCGCATAGCCGGCTTCGTTCCACTGGTCCGCCATGTGGAGGTTCGGGACATGCGTCTCGCCCACGCCGACCAGGAGGCGGTAGATCGGTCCCATGGCGTGGGCGCGCCAGTAGCGCGTGGTGATCATGATCGCTGGCAGCTTCTGGTCGGCCTCCAGGTCCTTCGGCACCCAGACGTCCGCCGCCAGGTGGATCCCGTCGCGCATCGGGAGGTAGCTCGAGGTGTTGCGCGCGAATCCCGCTGGAACGGATCTCCTCGCCCGAGACCGGATTGAGGTACATGAGATAGCCGAGACCGGCGCCCACGACGCCAAGAGCAATGAGGCCGATTACACCCACTCCACGCCGGCGGGTCATTGCGTCACGCCGCTCCGGCTGGGCTGGGGATGGGGGCTTCGGCGCCCAGGCCCGTCGCAGAGCGGTCCAGCCGCCTCACGTCCGCGGCGGCTACCTCGACCATGATCGGTGCAGACGGCTTGAAGCCCTTGAACACCAGCCACAGGCCGAGTGTCAGCTCCCACAGGAAGATCGGCACGAGCGCGATCGCCGACCAGGCGGAGTACTCGCTGTTGATGCCGACGACCTGTCCCAGCGCGGACGAGATCATGAGCGGGGCGCCGATGAGGCCCAACAGCGGGATGGCGCGCGGCACGAGCCCGGACCGATACATCAGCGATCCGAGGAGCAGGGCGTTGATGCCGGGAAGGAGGGTCTGCCCGATCAGGAACGTCCAATCGTGAATCGCGACGAGTGACCGGCCTGTGTTGACGAGCGACACGGGGTCTGCGCCGGCAATCGCCGCATCCTGGCGCAGTGTCACGATCGACAGGACGCTGATGATCCCGACGACGATGATGCCGGTCTCGAAGAGGCGGGCGGTGACGAAGCCGAGAGCGACACTTTCGTTCTGCCGCTTCACGACGGGGAAGAGGGCAACCCCGGTCCCGACGATAGCGAACGCGACGATCAGCTCAAGGACGGCGGCCGAAAGCACGCCTGTGCTGTTGCCTGCGCTCGCAATGAAGTTCGGGTCATCGAGCGCCGGCCCGTAGAGCACGACCGTCGGGATCGCCAGGTAGGTGATGAGATAGAGCAGGCCCGCAACGAATGCGGTCTTGCGAAGGGAGGTCATGGTGTCGGTCCTTCTTGTTGAGTCCGCCCCGACGGCGCGAACCACCTGGTGGCTCGCCCGCCCGAGCGGCATGACGGCTGTAGTGGTGACGGCGTCTACCGACCGCGCCCGATCGTTAGGCGATGGGCCGACGGCGCCTGTCGGGTTTCGAGGTGCCCTGGACGTAGCCGCGAGGCGAGTGGGGTCGCTCGCACCCGACTGGCGGGTGCGAGCGTCATGTCAGGCTCCGACGGGAAGCCCTGCCGGCTGCGCGGTTCGAGCCGCCTTGCCGTCCGGCCCGGCGATGACGTAGATCACCATCGCGATGAAGCCGAAGTTGAAGATCCCGGTCAGCACGAGCGCGACGAACCACGCCTTGCTCTCGAGCTGCCAGGTGTTCAGCACGGCGCCGATCCAGGCGATGAAGCCGGCGATGACACCGCCGGCTGCGGTGAGGGCGCCGAGGAACGCGACACCCAAGAGCGCCGTCGCCAGTGCGCCGCCCTGGATCGCCGCGATGTCGTTGCCGTCCATGACGAAGACGTTGTTCGCGTTCGCGAGCGCGATGGCGAGGATCAAGACGGTGGCGCCAGCCCCGAGTGCGATGAGGCTGCCGATGAAGAGCCGGGTGACTGTGGCCTTGAACATGGTGGTGGTCCCTTTCTGATGTGCGTGCTATTGGTGACGCTGGGTTCGTGCGAGGTCGGCATGAGCACCGGGATCTACACGGTGATTGCGACCTTTCCCTGCGCATGGCCCGCGGATCTCGTGGCGACCGGCGTCAAGCCGGTTTCTCCTTGACCCGCGTGGCTCCGTCATTGGCGCTCCTCTCCGTGTCCCGATGGATCGCTTGGTCGGGGATCCGACCCGCGTTGGTGGACTTCAGTCCGCGAACTGGGGCTGGCCGGACGGCGCCGCTTCGGCGGCAGGCTCACGGGCCGGTCCACGAAGCGCAAGGGCAGCCACGGCAGCACCGACGAGGGCGACCACTGCGGCGCCGATGAACGCTGCGCCAAAGCCCTGCAGCCGGAGCCGCGCCGAAGCCACTGGCGGTGGCGACGGCCGTGACCACCGCGAGCCCGAGAGCCGATCCGGCCTGGTACGTCGTGTTGACGATGCCGGCGGCGAGGCCGCCTTCCTCGGGCCGAGCGCCGGCGAGGGCGGCCAGCATCGCGGGGATGTACGCGAGCGACATCCCGGTCGCCGCGACGAGCGTCGCCGGAAGGATGGTCGAGAGATACGAGCCGTCGGCGGGGGCCAGCGACAACCAGGTGATGCCGGCGGCCAGGATCACCAGGCCCGCGATGACCGGCCGTTTGAAGCCGAAGCGGGCGACGACGCGGCCGGTGACGGCCACCATCAGGACCACGATCGTGAGCGTCATCGGGACGAGTGCGAGGCCGGCTTCGAATGCCCCGAAGCCGAGGACCTGCTGGAGGTAGAGGTTGAGGAAGAACCAGGTCGGGATCCAGGCCGCGCCGAGCAGGGCCATGCTGAGGTTGGCCGCGGCAAGGTTCGGCGCTCGCCAGATGCCGAGCCGCATCAGGGGCTCGCGGCCACGCGACTGGAGTCGAACGAAGATCGCGAAGAAGGCGGCGGCGGCGACGAGGGCGCCGATGGTCTCGGTCGCGGCCCAGCCGACGATGGGGCCTCGTACGATGCCGAAGACAGCGAGCGACAGGGCGGCCGTGATGGCCATGGCCCCGCGGATGTCGAGCCTGCCTGGGCGCCGGAATCCGGCCGGGAGGATGCCGCGGCTGGCCACGAGCACGACGATCGCGACGGGCACGTTGACGAGGAACACCCAGCGCCAGTCGAGGCTGGAGGTCAGGACGCCGCCAAGGAAGACCCCGGCGGTCCCGCCGGCAGGCGCTGCGGCGCCATAGAGCGCGAAGGCCTTGGTCAGTTCCCGGGGGTCGTGCGAGAAGAGGGTCATGAGCATGGCGAGCGCGGCCGGAGCGATGAGCGCAGAACCGACGCCCTGGAGGGCGCGACCTGCGAGGAGTACCGAGTCGGAGGGCGCGAGGCCGGTGATCAGCGAGGCGCCGCCAAGGATGGCGAAGCCGGCCATGAAGACGCGACGGGCGCCATACAGGTCGGCAAGTCGGCCACCGAGCAGGAGGAGGCCGCCGAACGCGATGACGTAGGCGTTGAAGACCCATGACAGGTCGGGCTGCGAGAACTGGAGGGCCTGCTGGATCTCGGGCAGGGCAACCCCGATGATCGAGGTGTCCATGATCACGACGAACTGGGCGATGGCGATGATCGCCAGCGCCCACCAGCGTCGAGGATCGGGAGTCGATGAGGCCATGGCCGGTGTCCTTTCAGAAGTTGTCGAGAGGTCGCCCGGGATTTCCCGCGACGCTGGCGAGTCCAACGTCTGAGCCGACACTTGGATGCCCCTCCGAGTGGGGATGGAGACAGCCTTGTCGAGCGGCGGCGCTGCCGCCAACCGACGCGACTCCCACACTTCCCCCACACTTCGAAGCACCAACGAGATGCGCGGGTACGATGTCCCGACGATGGGCGCGCGCGAGGGCACCGACGACTTCCGGGGACAACTCCGCAGGCACCGCGAAGCTGCGGGACTGAGCCAGGAGGAGTTGGCGGAGCGCTCCGCATTGACCGCTAAGGCGATCAGCGCGCTTGAAACGGGCGAGCGCCAGCATCCCTATCCCCAAACGGTGCGCGCGCTCGCGGACGCCCTGAGCCTTTCGGATGCCGATCGCTCTGCGCTGATTGCGGCGGTCCCCACGCGTGCCCGAACCGAGCGTGCCGACCCGGCGATGGCGGCCGCCCAACCGCTCGATCTGCCACCGTCGGAGCCGACGCCATTGCTCGGTCGGATCGACGAGTTGAGGATCATTCGGGAACAGCTTCTGACTCCCGAGGTGCGGCTTCTGACGCTACTCGGGCCCGGAGGCGTGGGAAAGACCCGACTCGCAACCGCCACCGCTCGAGACCTCAGCCAAGCGGGCGAAGGCTTCGACGCGGTGGGATTCATTGACCTCTCCGCTGCCCGCGACCCAGCACTTGTTCTCCCGACGATCGCGCGCGTGTTGAGGGCCCCGAGGGCGGGCACGAGCGATCCGCTGAGAGCCGTCGCCGACTTCATCGATGGCCGACGAGTTCTGCTCGTTCTCGACAACTTCGAGCAGGTTCTTGAGGCTGCGAGCCCCGTTGGCGAGCTGCTCGTAGCCGCACCGACGCTCACCCTTCTTGTCACGAGTCGGGAGGCCCTCCGCCTTCGCTGGGAGCGAACCTTCCCGGTCCAACCGCTCGCGCTGCCGGATACCCGACATCTGCCGCCGCCCGACGCGCTGGCGACGGTGCCTGCCGTCGCGTTGTTCCTCGATCGTGCACGCGTCCTGGATCCCGAGTTCCGTCTGACGGCCGACACGGCAGCCGCCACCGCGGAGTTGTGTGTCCGGCTGGACGGGCTGCCACTCGCCATCGAGCTGGTCGCCGCGCGCGCCGCGCAGCTCGGCGTCGCTGTGACCCTTGATCGGCTCGCGCGCCGACTGCCCCTACCCGCTTCGCACATGCGCGACGCTCCCGCTCGGCAGCAGTCAGTTCGCGCGACCTTGGAGTGGAGCCTGGACCTTCTCGATGACGGCGAGCGTGAACTCTTTCGACGGCTCGGAGTATTTGTCGGAGGCTGGACGGTCGGTGCGGCAGAGGCGGTCGCCGGAGATTCCGTGTCAGATCCCGTTAGCTCGTTGGCATCGCTCGCGGATGCGTCACTGGTCGTTGTCGAGCGCAGCCAAAGCGCAGGCGACGACGTTCGCTTCCGGATGCTTGAGACCGCACGCGAGGTAGCGCTCGACCTCCTCGACGCGAGCGGCGATACAGACGACGTTCGCGTTCGCCATGCGCGCTACTTCGCCTCCTTTGCCGAGTCGACGGCGGCCGCCCTGCAGGGAGCCACGCAAGCGGACGCTGTTCGTCGGCTGGAAGGAGACGAGGACAACATCGGACAAGCACTCCGATGGACGATCTCGACGCGGCACCCTGACGCAGTGGATAGCGCCATGCGGATCGCTGGTGCCTTGGGCTGGTACTGGTTCCTCCATGGCTATCCACCGGATGCTCGCGAGTGGTTCGACGCGCTCCTCAGCTCAACAGAGGACGTTGGGTCGGGAGGAGATGGCGTCGACGAGCACGGCATAGCACTTCGCGCCAAGGCGCTAAACGCCGCCGGGTTTCGCGCCACCGACCATGCGGAGTACGGCGCCGCCAACGCCTTTCACGAGCGCGCGTTGGGGATCTGGCGCCGCCTGGGCAATACGCCGGGGCTCGTCGCGTCGCTGCACGGGGTCGGCGACACGGCCCTGTGGCAAGGAGAGGTGCGCGCAGCTCGCGCCGCCTACGACGAGGGACTATCGATCGCTCGGTCGCAAGGCACGTCCGAGGACGTGTCGCTGTTCGCCTTCCACCTCGCGCAACTTTCGTGGTTGGTCGGCGAGTTGGATGCGGGCGAACGGTTCGGCGAGGAAGCGCTCCGGGTGGGCCGCGAGGCGGGCAGCACGACGTGGCCACCCTACGCCTTGTTCGTCCTAGCGAGCCTCGCGCACGAACGCGGTGACGTCTCAGGGGCCGGCGCCCGATACCGTGAAGCGATCGAACTCGCCTGGGAACACCACGACCGACTGTGTATCCGGATGGCACTCCCGGGACTCGCCGGACTCGCGACCCTCGAGGGAGACCCAGTGCGTGCCCTTCGGCTTGCTGGCGCGGCGAACGCACTCGAAGAAGACGCAGGCATCTGGGCGTTTCCGCCGATCCGGGCCCGACACGAACGGTGGCTTGAGGCGGCGAGGGAAGCTGTTGATCCGCAGGCTCGCGAGGCTGCTTGGGCGGCGGGCCGAGCGCTGAACCTCGAGGAGACGGTCGCGTATGCGCTTGAGCAGGCGACCGCGATCGACGATCCCGTCGCCGGAGCCCAGAACAAGTCTGACTACCAGCTGACCGCGCGCGAGCGCGAGGTCCTCGAACTCATCGCCCAGGGGCGGTCGAATCGCGAGATCGCGGAGGCGTTGTTCGTGACCGAGCACACCGTGAAGTACCACGTTGACCTCGCTCTTCAGCAGGCTGAACGTCACGAGCCGGGCCGAGGCGGTTGCGCGCGCGTCAGCGCTTGGGCTTCTGCCGGACCGGACCTGACGGGCGAAACGTCGAGCTGAATCAACTAGCCACGTCCGCTCGCAACAAACTAGCCATTCGGGGAGGCTCACGGCGCCACGCCTCGACGCACGATTTACCGCGTTCGGCGTCGGATTCACCACGGATGGTGGTCGGCCGGGGAAGCGAAGGGACCAGGCCATGGCGCTGATCGCAGATGCCCAATCGACAAGGAGGGTCCAAGCGCCGTGAGCGCACAGCGCGAGGGGCATGACACCGCCCCGGGGATGCTTGACCCGCAAGTGCCGCTGGCAGCCGGGTCACGCGCACCCCACTTCACTCTGCATGACGGGGCGCACTCGACCATGGGCCTCACCGACCTTCTTGGACGTGCCGCCGTTCTCGTCTTCTACGTCGCCGATTGGCACCCGGTAGCCAGCGACCAGCTCGGCCAGTTGACGGAGTTGCAGCCGGAGTTCGAGCGCCTGAGATCGTCTGTGGTCGGGATCGCCGTCGATAGCCCCTGGTCCCATGCGGCCTTCGCGGCCGAGAAGTCGATCACATTTCCGCTACTGTCCGACGATGCGCCAGCGGGCCACGTCGCGCGTGCCTTCGGCGTGTACTCGTCGGAGTCAGGCCGAAGCGAGCGGGCTCTGTTCGTCCTGGATCCCTCGGGGATGGTGGTTTGGAGCGAAACGTTTCCGGACACCGTAAACCCTGGCGTGGACGCCGTCCTGAGCGCACTTGAAGCAATCGGGCACACTCCATTGAGCGACGTGGTGCCCTCGGCGAGTAGGGACTAGATCGTAATGACGGCGAGGCCGGCGCCTTCGGAAGGCGCATGCTGCGGCTGCCGAAACTGCGCAGCGATGGGAGGGCTGGGATGAGCAGCCGGACTGGGTTGAGCAGCACGGGGGCCACCGAGGACCAAGCACGGTCCGCCGAACCGCGAAGGAACCGCATCGGCATCGGGAAGATCGTCGTGCTCTCGTTGGGCGTGGGTCTGGCGGCCGCTGTCCTCCTCCCCTTCATCCCGTGGCCCACGGTCGACGCGAACTTCGCCACGGCGATGGTGCTGCTCGGCTTCGCCGTTGGATGGGCGCTCCTGGCGGCTCTCTCGGTGCAGTTGACTGATCAGCCGCAACGGTGGGCGTACGCACCAGCACTGTTCATGGGTGTTGGCGCCGTGCTCCTGCTCGTCCTGCCGGATGCCGTGTTGGGCGCGCTCGACTGGGTCTGGCCGCCGGCATTGCTCGTCCTGGTGGCCTGGGTCTTCCGCCACGCCAAGCGTGATCTGCGGAGCCGGACCCGCACTTGGTTGCTCAACCCGGTGCTTGCGGTGCTCGTGCTGTTCGCGCTGGGTGGCGCGTACGAGACCATCGGTCGGGCGACGGAACCCAGCGTCGCCATGCGCGGCGAACTCGTCGACGTCGGCGGCGTACCGGCTCCATCTGGAGTGCACCGGCACGGGCGCCCCGACCGTCATCCTCGAGGCCGGCGGCGGGGCGTCATCGGCGACCTTCGGCTGGATCGCGCCCGACGTGGCCCGCCACACCACGGTGTGCGTCTACGACCGAGCCGGAAAGGGATGGAGTGACGCCGCGCAGACGGCACCCGACGGCGCGCAGATCGCGACCGACCTCCACACGCTGCTCGAGCGGGCGGATGTCGCCGGCCCTTACGTGCTGGCGGGGCACTCCTTCGGCGGCCTGTACGTGATGCGCTACGCCGCGCAGTATCCCGACGAGGTCGCCGGCATGGTCCTCATCGATTTCACGGCTCCGAACGCCACACCGGTGTCGCCGACGACCGAAGGCTCGGACAGCTTGCTCAAGCACTTCTCGGCGTTGATGTCTGCAACGGCTCGGCTCGGTCTGGGCCGGCTGCTCGGCGCCACCGCCAACGAGATGGCGGCCTTCATCGATGAGTACGCGGTCGCGGGCCGATCCGCGAGCGAGGCGGGCGAACTCACGAGCCTCGACGGGAAGCCCTTGATCGTGCTAACGGCCGAGCAAGGGAACGCCCCTGGATGGATGCCGCACCAGGACGCGATGGCCGGGCTCTCGACCAACACCCGTCACAACGTCGTGCCAGGAGCAACCCATCAGTCCCTCGTCGACAACCCGACCCATGCCGCCGTCGTCAACGAAGCGATCGTCGACGTCGTCGAGGCGATACGGACGGGAGCGCCACTCGCGACTCAGTGACGGGCGGGCTGCCCAGCAAGCGTCCCCATCTTGACTTGTCGGTGATACTGGGGGGGAGTATCGGAGCACAGACCAACATGGACCACGCAGCCCACCAAGGGCATCACGAACCACCGCCCGCGGCCGCCGCCATCACGGGGATGACGCGGCCGGCCATGACCGGCACGCCGGCCATTCGGTGGCCATGTTCCGCGACAAGTTCTGGCTGAGCCTTGCCCTGACCATCCCGATCGTCCTGCTGAGCACGACGTCGCGGAGTGGCTCGGCTACACGATCCCGACGATCCCGGGCATCGAGTACGTGCCGGCGATCCTCGGGACGATCATCTTCTTCTACGGCGGGTTGGTCTTCATCCGTGGAGCCCAGGGCGAGTTGGCCGACCGCAAGCCCGGGATGATGACCCTCATCTCGCTGGCGATCATCGTCGCCTTCGTGACCTCGTGGGCCGGCACGCTCGGCTTCTTCGAGGTCGAGATCTGGTGGGAACTGGCCACCCTGATCACGATCATGTTGCTCGGGCACTGGCTCGAGATGCGGTCGATCGCGCAGGCACAAGGCGCGCTCTCGGCCCTCGCGGCTCTGCTGCCGGACACCGCCGAGCGGGTGGCTGCCGATGGCACCGAGGAAGTGCCGATCAGCGCGTTGCAGTTGGACGATGTCGTGCTCGTCCGACCCGGTGCGCGGGTCCCCGCCGATGGCCTGATCGTCGACGGGACGGCCGACGTGGACGAGTCGATGATCACGGGCGAGTCCCGCGCCATCTCCAAGCAGGTCGGCGACGAAGTCATCGCCGGCACCGTCGCCGCGGGCGGCTCGCTCCGGGTGAAGGTCACCGCCACGGGCGATCAGACGGCCTTGTCCGGGATCATGCGCCTGGTCGCACAGGCGCAGGCATCGGCGTCACGGGCCCAGGCGCTCGCCGACCGGGCCGCAGCACTCCTGTTCTACGTCGCGCTCGCGGCCGGCGCGATCACCTTGGTCGGCTGGTGGTTGCTCGGCGACCCAGAGGGCGCGCTGGTACGGACGGTGACGGTCCTGGTGATCGCCTGCCCGCACGCCCTCGGCCTGGCGATCCCGTTGGTCATCGCGATCTCCACCTCGCTCGGCGCCCGGAATGGGCTGCTCATCAAGGACCGCCTCGCTCTGGAGCGGGCGCGGACCCTGGACACGGTGATCTTCGACAAGACCGGGACCTTGACCAAGGGCGAGCCAGTTCTCGTTGACGTCGCGGCGGGCTCGATGGATGCCGAACGTGTCCTCGGTCTCGCGGCGTCGGTCGAGGCCGACTCGGAGCACCCGCTGGCCCGCGCGATCGTGGAAGGTGCCAAGCAGCGAGGTGTCGAGACACGGCCAGCCTCCGACTTCGAGGCGATGGCCGGTCGCGGTGCTCGCGCCATGGTCCACGGTCATGACGTTCTCGTTGGCGGACCTCGGTTGCTGGAGGAGATGGATCTCACGCCGCATCCCCAGGCCGCGGACTGGGATCAGCAGGGCCAGACAGTCCTCCACGTCGTCGTCGATGGCACCGTGGCCGGCATCGTGGCGGTCGAGGACGAGATCCGACCCGAGTCCAAGGAAGCCATCGACTCACTGCACGGGCTCGGCGTCCGGGTGGCCATGATCACCGGCGACAGCCAGGCCGTGGCCGACTCGGTCGCGCGCCGGCTCGGCATCGACGAGGTCGCCGCGCAGGTCCTGCCGGCCGACAAGGCCGCTGCGGTCAAGCGCTTCCAGGAGGGCGGCCGCAAGGTCGCCATGGTCGGGGACGGCGTGAACGACGCGCCGGCGCTGGCGACGGCCGATGTCGGCATCGCCATCGGCGCCGGGACCGACGTCGCCGTCGAGTCGGCCGGCATCGTGCTGGTCCGCAGCGACCCACGGGACGTGGTGGCCGCGATCGAACTGTCGCGGGCGTCCTACAACAAGATGGTCCAGAACCTCGTCTGGGCGACCGGCTACAACCTCGTGGCGATCCCGGTCGCGATGGGCATCTTCGTCCCGTGGGGCATCGACATTTCGATGGCTGCTGGTGCCATCGCCATGAGCCTCTCGACGATCATCGTGGCGGCCAATGCCCAACTCCTCCGCCGCGTCCGGCTGCGCCCAGAGACTCCGCCGCCCGCGGGCACACGATCGGAACATTGACCGACCCTGGCGCCGCGCCTGATCAGGACGTCCGTTCCAGCGACGCCAGAGCCACCGGGCGGTTCGCTGGCAGCGTCGAGCAGCGTTCGTAGCTAGTGCGCGAGGTCGTGCCGGGCTAGCGCAGATCGTCGAAGAGACTGGGTGATTCGCCGAACGGGTGCGGGATCTGCGGGCGTGGTCCTCGCGAGCTCGCAGGTGACGCCTCGCGGCTCCCCCGACTTGGTCTCGAACCACCTCGCGCCGCCGTCGAAGGCTGCCCAGCACAAGGTCGACGTGCGGCTCACACCCGTCTCCGCAGGTCCTTCGGCGCGATGGGTGTCGGCTCGGTGCCCTCGAGCGCCAGGTCGTCGAAGAACGACTGGTAGACTTCGCTGAACGGCGTCGCGGGATCTGCGGACCTAGTCTAGGTCCTCATTCGCCGTTGGCTGAGGGAACCTCGGCGGGGTCGATTGACCGTCAACCCCATCAGATTCCTTCGATGCCTCGGGCGGGAGTAGCTCAGTTGGTAGAGCGGCAGCCTTCCAAGCTGCATGTCGCGAGTTCGAGCCTCGTCTCCCGCTCCAGTTCCTCCCTGGCCTCAGGCCCCGTGGGCGCGTTCGGGCCGGGTCGGCTATGCTTCCACCTTCTCGTGCTCGATGAGGCGCTCCGGTCGGCGCCCCGGTTCATCCCGTTTCGATCCCGAACCACGTACAGCGCCCTGACCGGGCCCCGCGACACCGCGGGTGGGCCCTCAGGAGTCCTTTCTCACCATGTCCTTCTCTACCCTTGGGCTCGCGCCCGAGTTCCTCCGCGCCGTCGCGGACCAGGGCTACACCGAGCCCACCCCCGTCCAGGCCGAAGCGATCCCGCTCGTCCTCGAGGGCCGCGACCTCATGGCCAACGCCCAGACCGGCACCGGCAAGACCGCCGCGTTCGTGCTGCCAATGCTCCAGAACATGGGGCCCCCGAACGTCGATCCGCGCTCGGGCCGCCGGCCCATCCGTGCCCTCGTCCTCGCTCCGACCCGTGAGCTCGCGCTCCAGGTCGAGGAGAGCGTCCGGGTCTACGGCCGTCACTGGGGCGTCCGCTCCGCCGCGATCTACGGCGGCGTCGGGTTCCCGGGGCAGGCCAACGCCCTGCGCCGCGGTGTCGATGTCGTCGTCGCCACGCCCGGCCGCCTGCTCGACCATCTCGGCCAGCGCACGATCGACCTCTCGACCGTCGAGATCCTCGTCCTCGACGAGGCCGATCGCATGCTCGACATGGGCTTCATCCGCGACATCCGCAAGGTGCTCGACGTCCTGCCGGCACGCCGTCAGAACCTGCTCTTCTCGGCGACCTTCTCCGAGGAGATCCGATCGCTGGCGCGCGGCTTCCTGCACGAGCCCGCGTCGGTCCAGGTCACGCCTCGCAACTCCGCCACGCCCCTCGTGACGCAGGTCGTCCACCCGGTCGACCGCGAGCGCAAGCGCGAGCTGCTCAGCCACCTGATCCGCACCGGCGCCATCGACCAGGCGCTCGTGTTCACCCGCACCAAGCACGGCGCGAACCGACTCGCCGAGCAGCTCGGTCGTGACGGCATCGCCGCCGTCGCGATCCACGGCAACAAGAGCCAGGGCCAGCGGGTCCGCGCCCTCGCCGACTTCAAGACCGGCCGGACGCCGATCCTCGTCGCCACCGAGATCGCCGCGCGCGGCCTCGATATCGACGGCCTGCCCCACGTCGTCAACTTCGAGCTGCCGATGGTCCCCGAGGACTACGTCCACCGCATCGGGCGGACGGGACGCGCCGGTTCGCCGGGCCATGCCGTCTCGCTGGTCTGCGTCGACGAGCTCAAGCTCCTGGGCGAGATCCAGCGCGTGCTTGGCGCGCCGGTCCAGCAGGAGGTCATCGCCGGGTTCGAGCCCGATCGATCCGTCCGTCCGGAGCCCATCCTGCGCGGTGGACTGGGTCGCGGCCGACCCGACTCGCGCGGTCCGCGCCACGCGGCACCGTCCGATCGCGGCGGGTACGCCGGACCGCGGCGCCCGTCGCCAGCGTTCCACCAGGGTCACGGTGGCCCGGCGCAGGCTCGACCGGCTCAACCGCACACGGCCCAGGGCCGACCCGCGCAGGGGCGCCCGACACACGGCCGACCGGCACACGGCCGACCGGCGCAGCACCGTCCCGGGCAGGGGATCGGCAACGGCGGATCCGGTGGACCGGGCGCTCGTCCCGGCCCGCGACCCGGCGGCCAGTCCGGACGTCCCGACGCCCTCCCAGGTGAGCGGTTCGCCCGCTCCGAGCGTCGGGGCTAGCTCCTCAGCCGGTCGCGGTTAGCTCGCCAGCAGGGCGATCCCGAGGCTGGCCGCGCCAAGTCCCAGGAATACCGCTCCGATCAGGACTAGCGCGACCAAACGGTTCGGCCGCGTCGCGCCGGGTGCCATCGAGGACAAGAAGAACCCGGTCGGCATGAGGATGGCCGCGACCGCGACCCCGCTGCGAGCCAGCCACGCGACCGGTCCCTCGAGCACGACTGCGTCTGCGACCAGCTGGATCACGAGGGCCAGCGTCACGAGCACGCCCGCATGGGCATGACCCGCCCGAGCGAACGCGATCTGGAACGGTGTCCGCTCCACACGCCCGCCGACCACCGACAGCAGATACAACCCGCCGGTTTCGATCAGCACGATCGTGATGAGCAAGATGCCAGCGGTCGTGCGGGCGGCGTCGGAGAGGATGAGCGTCGGTTCCATATGGCTATTCCTTCGATGGCGTACAGGCGGCTAACTAGTCGTCGACAAGATGGGCGCGGACGAGGAACTTGTCAATGCCTAGATGATGAGTATCATGGGCCGACGATGCCCTACCACCACGGCAACCTCCGCCGCGCCCTCCTGGACGCCGCGCTCGACACCATCGCGACCGAGGGCGTCGCCGCGCTCAATCTGCGCGCTCTGGCACGTCGCTGCGGCGTGTCGCATGCCGCGCCGACCCACCACTTCGGTGATCGACAGGGCTTGCTGACCGCGATCGCCACGGAGGGCTACGACGGGCTCGCCGCGGCTACGGCGGCCACGTGGGCCGAAACCGCCTCGTTCCTGGAGGTCGGTGTCGCGTACGTTCGGTACGCCGTGACGCATCCCGGCCACTTCTCGGTCATGTTCCGCCCCGATCTCGTGGATCGAACGGACCCGGAGCTCATCCGGGCGAGCACGGCGTCGGCGGCGATGCTCTACGGCCCGGTCGACTCGGTCGCGAAGGTCGAGGGGGACGCCGAGAGCCGGCGGATCGCCGCGACTGCGGCGTGGGCGCTCGTCCACGGGATCGCGACGCTGTGGCTGCAGGGCAGCTTCCGCAGTGACCACGGTCCAATGGACGACCCGGAAACCCTCACGCGCGCCGCAGCCCGGCACCTCTTCGAACCGAGGGCCTGAAGGCCCGTTCGCGCAGTCTCGGCTATCGTCGCCGCGTGACCGAGTCGTCCCAGCCATTGGGGCCGCCTCCCTCCACCGATCTGCTTGGTGGTCGCTATCGGCTCGGGCCGGTCATCGGTCGTGGCGGGATGGCCACGATCTACCGGGCCACCGACCTTCGCCTGGAGCGCCAGGTCGCCGTCAAGATCCTGCGTCCGGAGGTCGCGACCGACCCCGACCTCGCCCACCGGTTCCGGCGCGAGGCGCTGGCCGCGACCGTCCTCCGTCACCCGAACATCGTCGCCTGCCTCGACACCGGCACGGACGGGGACCAGGCCTACCTCGTGATGGCCCTCGTCGACGGGGAGGACCTGGCCGTTCGGCTCCGACGCGGCGGCCGTCTGGAGCCGCGGCAGGCGGCGCGCATCGGTCTCGATGTCGCGCGTGCCCTCGGCGTGGCCCACGTGCGCGGGATCGTCCATCGAGACATCAAGCCCGGCAACATCCTCCTGGCGGCCGACGGACGGGCGATGGTCACCGACTTCGGGATCGCTCGACTCGCGGCGGACGCGGAGGCGGCGCTGCCCGGCACGACGCTGGGTTCCGTTCATTACTTCAGCCCGGAGCAGGCGCGCGGCCGGACCACGACCCCTGCCTCCGATGTCTACGGCCTGGGCCTGGTGCTGTTCGAAGCGCTCACCGGGACCCGAGCATGGACCGGCGACACGACCGACGCGATCGCGCTCGCCCGCGTCGGCGCGCCGGCTCCGTCGCCCAGGGCCGTTCGCCCGGAAGTCCCCGCCTCGCTCGATGCGGTCGTGCGCCGCGCGCTGGCGCCGGAGCCCGGTGACCGCTACCCGAACGGGACGGCGATGGCCGCCGCCCTCGAGGCCATCCTTGGTGCCGCGGGCGTGGCAAGCCCGACGAGCGTCGTCTCGATCCCCGAGCCTCGCGGCGCCACCCCCGCCGCACCCGCCGCGGCCCTAGCCGCGGCAACCCCGGGCGCGCTTCCGTCCGCCCGCCATGCCCGCCCGCGATCCCGGCCCGCTCCGGCCCGACCGTCGGCGGGTCGGCCGTTCCTCAGAATGCCACGGCCGTTCGGCGGTGGAGGCGCGAATACCGCCCTCGCCGCGATCGGCATCCTCGGCGTCGTCGCCGCGGGGCTGCTCGTGGCGGCCTGGCCAGGCGACGGTGCCACCCCGCTCCCGACGGACCGGCCGGCCGCGACCGACGCCGCTATCGCCGGCCCGACGGCGGAGCCGGAGGCCACACCCGAGCCGACACCCGACCCGACGCCGCCCCCGTCTCCCGCCGCGAGCACAAAGGGGCGAACCCTTCCCCCCGGCGACGTTGCCGACTTGTGCGACATCTTCTTCGACATCCCGTGCGGGCTCGGACCCGGTCGATACGCCCCCTCGCGCTTCGCTCCGGCCTTCGACATCGAGCTCGGTGAAGGCTGGGCGAACGCCGCCCATACCGCCGACACCGTCGCGCTCACTCGCGAGGAGGGCGTCTTCACCTTTGCCGGCCGGGTCGTGGAGGTCTACCCCAACGGCGAGCTGCGCGAGCCGCGGGAGCGCGCCCGCGCCCTCATCGAGGCGTTCATCGCCACCGACGGCGTCAGCGCCACGCGTCCGGCGAAGGTCCGCATCGACGGTCGGCGCGGCCTCTCGAGCGACCTGACCCCGATCGATTCGGCGAGGATCCAGCTGTTCGCCACGGCCGGGACGACGTACTTCCTGGAGCCCGATCGGACCACCAGGGTCGTGGTCATGGACCTGCCGGGAGCCACGATCCTGATGGCGATCGAACCGCGCGAAGGCCTCGAGCTCGACGACATCCTCGCGACCGCGGACGACGCGGCAGGCACGATCCGCTGGCGCTGACGGGGCATCGCTGAGCGCGACGACCCGCCAGATGGGTGGGTCGAATGCCCCAATCGTGTAGTCGACGCGGCCGATCCGAGGCGCCAGAGTCGAATCCATGGACCTGATGAGCCAGGTTGCCTGGCGCCGCGCGATCACCCGCATCGCCGCGGATCCGCATGTCGTCCTGGCCGTGGCGATCGTCTTTGCCGCGCTCGTCATCGAGCTCGTGGCCGGAGCCGATGCCATCGGACTCGTCGTGCCCTCCGCGATCTACCTCACGATCCAGATGCTGCTCGCCCTGCGCGGACCGGCCGGACGATCGGTGGCGCTCGATACCGCCCGGTTGCTCATCGCGCTCCTGGTCGTCTTCTGGATGAGCCTTCGGAGCGACGACCTCGCCGCCATGCCGCTGTCGTGTCTGTACCTGCTGATCGTCGCGCTGGCGGCGGTGTTCGGCACCCGCCAGGCCATCGTCCTTGGCGGGGCGGCCATGTCCGCGTTCCTGTATGCGGGCATCACGGCGTCGGCGATGCTCCCCGGCGTCCTCCATCGCGGTGTCGCCCTGGCCGTCACGATGATCGTCCTGGCCATCGGGGCGCGAAAGACCATCGCCTCGCTGGAACGAGCCGTCGCCCAGGCTCGTGCCGCGTCGGCCGGACAGCGTCGGCGCGCGACCCAGATGGCCGCGGTCGAGGCCGTCGGTCGGGCGCTGACGGCGAAAGGCCCGACGCAGGCCGCGCTCGAAGACGTCATGGACCTGCTGGTCGCGCACTTCGGCTATCGCTTCGCCTCGATCTATACCGTGGACGGTCCGCTCATGCGTCTCGGTGCGCAGCGCGGATACGACCAGGTGATCGAGAGCTTCGACGGCTCGATCGGCGTGGTCGGCCGGGTCATGCGCACGGGCAAGCCGGAGCTGGTCCTCGACGTTTCCCTGGACCCCGACTACGCGGCCGCGAACGCCGACGTCCGCAGCGAGGTGAGCATCCCGCTCGCGGTCGATGGAACCATGCTCGGCGTGCTCAACATCGAGAGCGATGCCAACGCCCAGCTCGACGATGGTGACCTCGACACGATGACGGTCGTCGGCGACCGGGTGGCCGTCGCCCTGGCGCTGGGGCGCGAGCGGCAAGCACTTCAGGAACGGGCCGCCCTGTTCGGGCGCCTGGCCCGCTTTGGCAGCGCCATCAATGCCAGCCTCGAACCGGTGACCGCGTACGAATCGATCATCGGCTCCGTGGCCGACGTGCTCGAAGTCGACATCACCTCCCTGATCCTGCGCGACCCGGTCACCGGGGAGGACCGCATCGTCGCGATCCGCGGCGGTGACGAGCGCTACGTCGGGGTCAGCATCCAACCGGGTGAGGGCAGCGCAGGCCGCGCGCTCGCCGAGGCCACCGTCGTGTCCCAGGACCTGATCAACCGCGAAGAGTTCCCGGAGACGCTGCGCGGCGCCCGGGTTCCGGACCAGCTGGTGACCGCGTCGTTCCCCTTGCTTCGGGGCGACATGGTGATCGGGGCGGTCACGGTCAACCGACTCGATCTGACGCGCAGGTTCACCTCGATCGAGGTCGAAATCGATGGCGCTGCTGGCATCGCACATCGCGCTGGCACTCAACAACGTCGAGCTCCACGCGCAGATGGCCGATGCGGCGATCCGTGACCCCCTCACCGGGCTGTGGAACCGGCGCCATCTCGACGTGTCGCTGGCCCGGATGTTCGCTGCGCGAGCTCGGCTGGACCCCGACCTCCGCCACCCGGTCGCGGTGATCATGTTCGACCTCGATCATTTCGGCCTGTTCAACAAGCTGCACGGGCACATCAAGGGCGACGCGGTCCTCCGAGCGTTCGGCTCGATCCTGACGCGCCGGCTCCGCTCGAGCGACCTGGTCGCCCGTTTCGGTGGCGAGGAATTCCTGGCGGTGCTGGACGGGGCGAGCCTGGACGAAGCACAGCACGTCGCCGACGAGATCCGCCGAGAGCTCGAGGGCGTGGCGTTCCAGGGCATGGAGGGCGAGCAGCTGCACGCCACCGTGTCCGCCGGATGCGCCTCGCTCGGCCCGAACGTGTCGTCGCTCGAGACGCTCGTGGAGGTCGCCGACGTCGGACTCCAGATGGCGAAGCGCGGCGGTCGCAACCAGGTCGTCGCCGCCTGACGGTTCCCCGCCCGGTCACACCGGGTCCGGTAGGCTTCGCAGCCATGCCGCTCGTCGTCACCACGGCCCTCACCAAGCGCTACCCGGGCGGCGTCGTCGCGCTGGACAGCCTGGACCTGTCCCTGGAGCCCGGGATCATCGGCCTTGTCGGCGCGAACGGCGCGGGCAAGAGCACGTTGCTGCGCATCCTCCTGGGGCTGCTCCCCCCGACGTCCGGTGAGGCGACGGTCCTCGGCCACGACGTGCGTACGGCCGGCACGACCTTGCGCCGGTTCGTCGGTTACATGCCGGAGTCCGATTGCCTGCCTCCCGATACCACCGCGACCGACTTCGTCGGCCAGATGGCGCGGCTCTCCGGCCTGCCTGCAGCCGGAGCCCGCGAGCGTGCCGCGGAGGTCCTCCGCCACGTCGGGCTGTACGAGGAGCGCTACCGTCCGATCGGCGGCTATTCGACCGGGATGAAGCAGCGCGTCAAGCTGGCGCAGGCCCTCGTCCACGACCCGCGGCTCCTGCTGCTGGACGAGCCCACGAACGGGCTGGACCCGGCCGGCCGGGACGAGATGCTCGCGCTCGTGCGACGGACCGGCACCGAATTCGGGATCGCGGTCATCGTCGCGAGCCACCTGCTTGGCGAGATCGAGCGGGTCTGCGACTTCCTCGTGGCGATCGACAGCGGGAAGCTCATCCACGCCGCGCCGCTCCATGAGTTCACCGAGCGCACCGGCACGCTGGCGGTCGAGGTCGAGGAGGGGGCGGCGAGCCTCGCCGACGCCCTCGCCGCCGCCGGGGTCAGCGCGACCGTCGACGGCCGCACCGTGCTCATCGAGCTCGAGGACGAGCGACCCTGGGATCTCGTCCGCGACACCGTCGCCGACCTCGACCTGCCGCTCGTCCGGATCGAACAGCGTCGGCGTGGCCTCGAGGAGCTGTTCCGGTGACCGGGGCGGGGGGCTCGTCGAGCAGCATCTACGACCTCGGCTACCAGGGCTACGACGGCCCGCGTCTCGGCCGGCCGGCCGTGGCGCTCGGGCTGCTGGCCCAGACGCTTCGGGCGGCCTACGGCATCGGTCGCGGCGGTCGGGCGAAGATCATGCCGTTCCTGATGCTCGGGCTGTCCGTGCTGCCCGCGATCCTCGCGGTCGGGATCGCCGCGCTCGCCGCCCAGGCAGGCGCCGGGGCTGAGCTGGAAGAGGCCTCGCCGATCCGCCACGACACGTATCAGAACCTGACCTCGACGCTGGTCATGCTGTTTTGCGCCGCCCAGGCCCCGGAGCTGTTCGGGCGCGACCAGCGGCATGGGGTGCTGCCGCTCTATTTCTCGCGGGTCCTGACCCGCGTCGACTACACGCTGGCCCGGGCCGGCGGCTTGTTCCTGGCCATCTTCGTGATCTGCATCGTGCCGCAGCTGATCCTGACGGTGGGTGCGATCCTGGCCGCTCCGGACCCGCTGACCGGACTGCGCGAGGACCTGCCCGACGTGCCGCGCTACCTCGCCGTCTCGCTGCTCGCGTCGGCGCTGTTCGGCGGGGTTTCGACGGTGATCGCGGCATGGACGCCGCGACGGGCCTATGCCACGGCCGCGATCATCGCGGTGTTCATCATCCCGCCGATCGTGGTCGCGCTGATGGCTGAGCTGGCCGTGGGCGATCTCGCCCGCCTCCTCGTGCTGGCCAGCCCGAGCGACATCATCGACGGCGTCAACGCGGCCGTGTTCGGCGTGGTCTCCCCGAACCCGACGATCGTCGCGGCGAACCTGCCCGGCTGGACCTACATCGTGGCGGCGGTCGTCGAGACGCTCGCTTGCGTGATCCTCGTCTTGCGCCGCTACCTCGGGATGACCGTATGAGCGGGGTGCCCGCGCCGACGCCCGCCATCGAGCTCGACCACGTCTCGCGCTGGTACGGCAACGTCGTGGCCGTCAACGACATCTCCTTCGCCCTCGGTCCGGGCGTGACCGGGCTGCTCGGACCGAACGGCGCCGGCAAGTCCACCCTGCTGCACCTGCTGTCGGGGCTGCTGGCGCCATCGGCCGGGGCTGCGCGGATCGACGGCCGGCCCGCGTTCGGGGACCCGTCCGTGTATCGCGAGATGGGCCTCGTGCCCGAGCGCGAGGCGGTGCCCGGCTACCTGACCGGCCGCGGTTTCGTCCGGCTCAACGCCGACCTGCAGGGCATGCCGGATGCCGAGGCCGCCACGGAACGGGCGATCGCCACGGTCGATCTCACGGACGCGGCAGACCGCCAACTGCGCACCTATTCGAAGGGCATGCGCCAGCGGGCCAAGCTTGCGGCCGCGCTCGTCCACGAGCCGCGCATCCTCCTGCTCGACGAGCCGTTCAACGGCATGGACCCGCGCCAGCGGCTGCACATGATGGCGTTGCTCCGCGAGATGGCCGCCGCGGGGCGGGTGATCCTGTTCTCGTCGCACATCCTCGAGGAGGTCGAGCGACTGGCCGATGCCGTCCTCGTCGTGTACGCGGGCCGGCTCGCGGCGTCGGGCGACTTCCGCTCGATCCGCCGGCTGATGACCGACCGGCCGCACCGGTTCACGATCCGCTCGTCCGACGACCGGACGTTGGCCGCCGCGCTGCTGCGCCAGCCCGCGGTGTTCGGTGCCGAGCTGGTCGACGGCCTCCTGGCGGTCCGGACCTCCGACTACGGCGCCTTCACGCGGATCGTCGCACCGACCGCCCGCACGGCCGGCATTCGGCTCCACGAAGTCACCCCGACCGACGATTCCCTCGAGAGCGTGTTCGGCTACCTGGTGCGAGGAGGCCGGTGACCGCATTCGGGGCACTGGTCGACGTGACGCTGCGCGGACTGCTCGGTCGGCGACGGACCCTGCTGATGGTGCTCCTGGCCGCCCTGCCGGTCCTGGTCGCATTGCTCATCCGCCTCGGCGGTGGACGCAGCGATGCGCCCGAGATCCTCGACACGCTCGTGATCCGGACGGTGCTGCCGCTGATCGCACTCGTCTTCGGCACCGCGACCATCGGCTCCGAGATCGAGGACGGCACGATCGTCTTCCTCCTCGCGAAGCCCATCGCCCGCTGGCGGATCGCGCTCGCCAAGCTCGCCGTCGCCGCTGGCCTGACCGCGGCGCTCACAGTGCCACCGATCATCGTGACAACGCTGCTCGTCGGGGGCTTCGGTGGCGAGTCCTTGTCGACCGGTCTCGGTTTCGCGCTCGCGGCGGTGGCGGGTGGCACGGCCTACGCGGTCGCGTTCGGGGCGCTCGGCGTCGTGACGAGCCGGGCCCTCGTCGTCGGGCTGGCCTACACCCTGCTGTGGGAGGGGGTCCTCGCGGGCCTGCTGGAGGGCACCCGCTTCATGTCCATCCGCCAGGGAACGCTCGGCCTGGCCGCTGCCCTGACCGGGGACGACGTGGGCGTCGATCCTCTTCCGCCGGTCGTCTCGGTGGCGATCCTCGTCATCGTCGTGGTCGGCGGGTTCCTGCTCACGGCCCGGGCGCTGACCCGCTTCCAGGTTCGCTCGGCGGATTGATCCGTGGGGTCTCCGCCTCGGGATCCTCCCGGCGATACGGGACGTTGACGATGACGGTGTGGCGGCGGCCGAGCAGGCTCTTGCGCAGCCGCTTGGCCGACTGGTTGTAGAGGATCCGTTCCCACCAGCTGCGCGCCACGTACTCGGGGACGACGACGAACGTGATGGGGTCGGGCTTGTCCGGCGGCCATGCGGAGTCCAGCACGTCGAGGTACGCGAGGAGGGGGCCGGCCAGCGCGCGATATGGGGACTCCACCACGACGAGCGGGACGCCGGGCACCTGTCGCTCGAAGTCGGCGCGGACCGCCTCCGCGCCCTCGGGATCCGTCGAGATGTAGACGGCCCGGATGTCGTCGTCGATCGAGCGTCCGACGTTGATCGCCTGGATCGAGGCCCGGTCGAGGCCCGCGATGGGAACCACGACCCGTTCCTCGCGCTGGGGCGGCGCCACGACCAGGGCCGGGTCGACGGCCAGCTGACGAGCGGAGCGGGTGTACTGGCGACTGATGAACAGCATCATCCCCACCAGCAGCGGCACGAGGATCACCACGAGGTAGGCGCCGTCCGCGAACTTCTCGAACACGACGATGCCCAGGACCACCGCCGTCAGGACACCGCCCGATGCGTTGACACCGAGACGCCAACGCCACCCCGATTCCCGGACACGCAGCCAGTGCCTGACCATCCCGGTCTGGCTGAGGGTGAAGCACAGGAACACGCCCACGGAGTACAGCGGGATCAATGCGTGGGTGTCGCCGCCGAACGCCCAGAGCAACACGAACGCGACGCCCGCCAGCAGGACGATCCCCCACGAATAGGCCAGCCGGTCGCCGCGGAACGAGAATTGGCGGGGCATATACCCGTCCTCGGACAGGATCGCGGCGAGACGCGGGAAGGCGTTGAAGCTCGTGTTCGCGGCGAGGAAGAGGATGAGTGCGGTGCTCGTCGCGAAGGTGTAGAAGAGCGGCGAACCGTCCCCGAACGCAGTCTGAGCGGCCATCGCGACCACCGACGGTCCACCCTCCTCGGTCGGTCGCAGGCCGAAGGCGACGGCGAAGACCGTCAGCCCGATGAACAGGATCCCGAGCAGCACGGCCATGGTCGTCATCGTGTTCGCGGCGTTCTTCGACTCAGGTGGCTTGAACGCGGGCACGCCGTTGGCGATGGCCTCGACGCCTGTCAGCGCCACGGAGCCGCCGGCAAAGGCTTTGAGCAGCAGTAGGACGCCGAGCGTCTCGGTGCCAAAGGGCACGGCGTCCGGACGGGGCGGGACCGGACTCGCCGTCCCGGTCACGATCTGGACCGCTCCGATCGCCACGATCGCGAGGGCTAGCCCCACGAAGAGGTACGTCGGGACGGCGAAGATGTTCCCGGACTCGCGGAGGCCGCGTAGGTTCGCGACCGTGATCAAGGAGATCGACACGAACGCGATCTGGATCCGGACATCGTAAGCCGCCGGGATGATGGACTGGATCTGCGCGATCGCGGCGGCCGTTGATACGGCCACGGTCATGACATAGTCGATGAGCAGAGCGGCGGCGGCGACCAGCCCGAAGATCGGCCCGAGGTTCGTCCGCGCGACGACGTACGCGCCGCCCCCGTTGGGGTAGGCGCGACAGACCTGCCGGTACGACACCGAGACGACCGCGAGGAGGACGGCGATCGCGATGGCGACTTCGACCGAGACGAGCAGCGCGCCGGCCCCCGCGACGACCAGGACGCGCAGGATCTCCTCCGTGGCGTAGGCGGACGAGCTGATCGCGTCGGAGCTGAAGATCGCGAGAGCCTTCTTCTTGGACAGACGCTCGCCGATCTCCTCCTCGTTCGCCAGGGGTCGTCCGAAGACGACCTGGCGCACGCGCGCGACGGTGCGACCCGATCGCGTTCGGGGTAGCGAGGCGGCCTCGCGCGCCACCAGGGCGCCGGGACCGGCATATCGGAAGTACGGCGAGTGCGGGCGCTCGACGCGAACGCGTCGATCGCCGGACTTGCGGCCCTTGAGCTGGCGGCGCCCGCCGATCACCGGCGGGCTCCCTGACAGCCGGGCGATGACGCCTCAGCCATCGATACGCGGTCCGATGCGCAGGCTGACCGCGCCCGGGGCGGCGCTGGATCGCTGCAACTCGAAGCGGACGCCGGCCGCTTGGGCCTTGGCGAGCCCCAGCGAGGCGGCGCGCTCCGCGGCGTCGAGGCCCGTCAGCTGGACGACCCTGGCGAGGCCGGCGACGACGAGCTCGATGGCGACATCGATCTCCCGGAGCGCCACATCGAGCGGGTCGGGCTGAGATTCGGGCGAGGTCCGCGCCCCGACTTCATGCATATCTCGAACGTACGCGGCGACCCCAAGAGAGAACCGGGGTTGGGGGCCGTTTTGCCGCTCAACAACCGCTCAACAACCGCGTCGGACGCGACTCAGGGCTCCCGGATCCGGTAGCCGACGCCGGGTTCCGCGGTGATGAGATCGTGCATCGTGCCGGTCGGATCGGCCGCCGCGAGCTTGCGCCGCAGCCGGCTGACGTAGACGTGGAGGTAGTGGTCCTCCTCCACGTACTGACGCCCCCACACGGCCCGCAGGAGCGCCCCGCGGGTCACCAACCGGCCCGGTTGGGCCATCAGGACCTTGAGCAGCTCGTACTCGCGCGGGGTCAGGTCAAGCGGCACGTCACCCACCCGCACGTCGCGCCTCGTCGCATCGAGGACGAGCGAGCCAAGCGTGATCGAACCAGCCGTGTCGGCCGCCGGTCCGGCCGCGCGACGCAGCAGCGCGGCCACGCGCGCTCGGAGCTCCTCCAGGCCGAACGGCTTCGTGACGTAGTCGTCGGCGCCCAGCTCCAGTGCCGCGACCTTGTCGGGTTCCTCGTCCCGTGCGGAAAGGACGAGGACCGGCGTCGTGCCGTCGCGTCGGACCCGGCGGATGACGGTCATGCCGTCCGCGTCCGGAAGGCCGAGGTCGAGGACTACGAGGTCCGGCCGCTGCGCGTCCCAGGAGCGGATCGCGTCGGCAGCGGTGCTCGCGACGCGGACCTGGTAGCCATGCGCCTCGAGGTTCGCGGCGACCAGCGAGCGCGTCGAGCCGTCATCTTCGATGAGCAGGATGTGTGGCCCTCGCGGGAGGTCCGCGGTCACGGGGGCGCCGCTGCCTCAGGCTCGGCCGCCTCAGCGGTGTGGCCCGCGCCGTCGGCCTCGGCCGCCTCACTGGTCTCGAGCGGTGGCTCGGGCGCCGCGTTGAGGAAGACGTCCACCGCGAGGCCACCGAGCGGGCTGGCAGTCGCGGCCACCTCACCGCCCATGGCCACGGCGAGGCCCTTGACGACCCCGAGCCCGATCCCGAGTCCGCGCCGTGCCCCCTCGCCAGACCGTGGCACGCGATAGAACTTGTCGAACAGTTGCGGGAGCGACGCCTCGGGAACCCCGGGTCCGGCGTCTTCCACGCGGATCCGCACCCGCCCGTCCGGGCACGTATGAACGCTCACGCGCGTCACGGCGTCGGGGGCGTAGCGGGCGGCGTTCTCCAGCAGGTTCGCCAACATCTCATCGAACAGGCTTGCATCGGCACGGATCGGCGGGAGGTCAGGCCCGAACACGATCTGCACGGGCGGCTGTTCGAGCGCCCGCGACACCCGCTCGACGACCGCCGTGATGAGGCCCTCCGCGTCGAGCGCTTCGAGGCTGGGTCGGAGCTCGCCCGCCTCGATCCGGCTCATGTCGAGCAGGTTTCGCACCAGCCCGTTGAGGCGTTCGGCTTCCGCATCGATCATGCGGGCCGCTTCGCGCCGCTCCTCGTCGGTCCACGCGACCTCCGGGTCGAGCAGGCTCCCGGCCGCGGCCCGGATGCTCGCGAGGGGCGTGCGGAACCCGTGCGACACGGAGTCGAGCAACGCGCCCTTGAGCGCTTCACCCTGGCGGGCGATCTCGGCCGCGTTCGCGGCCTCGAGCAGGCGCTCGCGGCGGAACGCCAACCCGACTTGGTCCGCGGCCAGGCTCAGCAGCCGGGTCTCCTCGCCATCGGGGTCGCCCTCCGCGCGGGGCCGTGTGGCCCAGATCGAACCGACCGGTTCTTCGCCGGCGGCGACCACGATCCGATACAGGCCGACGTCGGGCTCGGGTGGGCCGGTGCCCGGACGTTCCTGCGGGCGATGCTCCTGGACCCACCGTGCCGGCAGGTCGCCGGGCGTCCGGACGAGGGAGACGTGGATCCGGTGCGATGGCAGGGGACCGTGGCCGGAGTCGGCCACCACCGTCTCGCGACCGGCCTCGCTCCGGGCGAGCCAGATGCGTTCCATGCGCGTCTCGGCCAAGAGGTCATCGACGATGACCGGCAGCGCTTCGGTCACGCTCGTCGCGGTGGCGAGGGTACGGCTGATGCGGAATAGCGCGCGTGATTCGGCCGCACGCCGGGTCGCGTCGTTCGCACGTTCCGCCTGGAGGGCCGCCAGGCGACCGATGACGATGCCGACGAACAGCAGCAGGAGCAGGTTCAGCCATTCCTCGGGATCGTCCACGGCCAGCGTGAACCGTGGTTCCACGAAGAGGGCGTCGTACAACAGGAAGGATGCGAACGCGGCCACGATGGCCGCGCGCGTCCCGAACACGACGGCGATCCCGACCACGGCGATGAGGTAGAGCGGCGACGCGTCCGCGATCAGGAGCGGCGGGCCCTCCACCAGCGCGATGAGCAGCGTCGCCAGCGGTAGGAGGGCGATCGCCAGCAGCCGGACTGCGAGGCGCCGGGGTCCGAGATCCCGCGCACCGGACAGCCTGGACAGAGAGGATCGAACCGAGTCCCGGAACACCCGCCGATGCTACGCCAGCACGGCCCGAGGCCAGCGCTTGCCGTCAGAAGGGCAGCATGGACTCCAGGTCCGGCAGCACGCCATCAAGGCCGAACAGGAAGATCGTCCCGATGACCAGGCTGAACACGCCGGCGAGTGCGCCGACGGCCACGTAGATCATCTCGCGCTTCTGGCTTGCGACGAACCCGACCGAGCTCACGACGACGATCGCGAAGTTGGAGATCAACAGGCCGAGCACGAACGCCAGCAGCATCTGCACGCCCAGCCCGGCACTGGCCGCGCCGCCGACGGCGGCGATCAGCAGGACCTGCGTTCCGGTCTCGGCGCCGATGCCGTGGATCATCCCAACCCCGAGCGCCGTGCGCGTGCCGTACGAGCTCATCTCGAGTGGCTCCACGTGCTCGTGGCCGTGCAGTCGGGCCTGGAGTCGGCGCCACGCGTACTTGGCCCCATCGAAGACGAGCATCCAGCGACTGCGCAGGCGAAAGGCCTCGCCCGTCCGTGCGTAGCGGTAGACGGAATAGAGGACCCACACGCCGAGGACCACCAGCGTGAGCCCCACGATGCGACCCATGATCGGGTCCAACCAATCCGGAAGCAGCGCCCCGAATGCGAGCGCCGCGAGGCCGAGGGCGATGACCACGAGGGCGTGACCGACGGCATACAGCGTCCCGAGGCGGATCGCCTCGACCTGTTCCGGTCCGATCCGACGGTCGGCGATCGTGACGCTCGCGACGCCGGCACCGCCCGCGGCCGCGCTGGGGAGCGGCGTCAGAGGGACCCCGTGCGCCGCCATCTCGGTCGTGCCGCCGTGGCCGTGCTGGTGACCCGTCGCAGTTTGATGCTCGCGAGCGTGCGCCGCCACGCCGGCGCCGGCCGCGGCCGTGGTGCTCGTGATGTCGGTGATCGCCGCGATGTGGTCCCAGTCGATGCCGTGGCGGATGCCCAGCAGGAGACCCGTCACGAGCACGCCGACCCCCGCGGGGCTGGCGTCGATCTGCGCGATGTACTCGAGCATCGGTCCCTTTCGTCTGGTGTAGCCGGAATGCTAGCCGAGCCCGGGCCGTTATCGCAACCGGTTGCATCTGCAGCTGATTGCGCTCCTCGTCCCTATACTTCGCGCGATGAACGCCGGTGGATCGATCACGCATCCGGGAGCCGGTTCGGGGTCGTCCGCGACCTGGTCGGGAATCCCGGATCGGCTTCGCGCGCGCGGCCTGCGCTGGACGCCCCAGCGACGCGTCCTCGTCGAGGTCCTGTCACGGACCGACGGGCATGTGACCGGCGCGGAGCTCGTCGAGCGCTGCCGCGAGCTCGACCCGGGGACGATCCCCTCGACCGTCTACCGGACGCTGGACGTACTCGAGGAGCTGGGCGTCCTCAGCCACAGCCACGGGGCGGACGGGCGCGAGGAATTCCACGTGCTACCGGAAACCGAGCACGGTCACCTCTATTGCCAGCGCTGTGGCGGCCAATGGGAGCTGGCCGCCGACGACCCGGCCGTCCTGGCGGCGGTCGAGGCGTTTGCCGCGCAGCGCGGCTTCGATGTCAACGTCTCGCACCTGACGATGATCGGGCGGTGTGCCGCCTGCCAGACCGAGACGAGCGGCGGCTGACCGCCCGGCCCCCTCAGTCGCCCGTGGGCACGCCGACGATGTTGAAGCCGCCATCGACGTAGTGGATCTCGCCGGTCACCGCGCTCGACAGGTCGGAGGCGAGGTAGACCGCGCTCCTGCCGACGTCCTCGGGCGTGATGTTCTTGCGCAACGGCGCAACTTCGGCGAACGAGCCGTACATCTTCCGGAACCCCGCGATCCCGCTGGCCGCCAGCGTCCGGACCGGGCCTGCGCTGATCGCGTTGACCCGAATACCGTCGGGCCCGAGGTCCGCGGCGAGATACCTGACCGAGGCCTCCAACGCCGCCTTCGCGACGCCCATCACGTTGTAGTTCGCGGTCACCTTCTCCGACCCGTGATAGGTCAGCGTCATGACGGACGAGCCCTCGCGGAGGTACGGTCGCGCGGCCCGCGTGAGCGCGACGAGCGAGTAGGCGGACACATCGAGCGCGAGCGCGAACCCGTCTCGGGACGTGTCCACGAAGCTCCCCGCCAGGTCCTCGCGCTTGGCGAAGGCGAGCGCGTGCACGAGGACGTCCAGGCGATCGTGGCTCTCGCCCCAGCGCTCGAAGACGCGCGCGATGTCATCGTCCGACTGCACGTCGGCGGGCTCCACGAACGTCGAGCCGATCGAGGTCGCCAGCGGCCGGACACGCTTCTCGATCAGGCTCTCGATCGATGAGAAGCCCACCTCGGCGCCCTCGTCGTGGAGCGCCCGGGCGATGCCCCAGGCGATCGAGTGGTCGTTCGCGACCCCGAAGATCAGCGCGTTCTTGCCCTCGAGCAGGCCCATCTCGTCCTCCGCTTCGCGAGCCGAGCATAGTCGGTACGCTTCGCCCGTGACGACCCTCAAGGCGACGCTCTCCGCGGTCGGCCTGCGCAAGGCGCTCGAGGGCGTGCGCGCCCTCCTGCTCGACCTCGACGGCGTCATCGTCGTCGCGGAACGGGCTGTTCCCGGTTCGGCCGAGGCGATCGCGACGCTCGAGGCCCGCCGCTTTCCCTACCGGATCGTCACGAACACCTCGGCGGTCAGCCGGGCCACCCTTTCGCGCTACTCGGGCCGGATCGGCGCCCCGATCCCGGCGTCGCGGTTCCAATCGGCGCTCTCGGCGTCGGCGGCGTGGACGGCGCGGCATTTCCCGGGGGCGCCGCTCTATGTGCTGGCCTCCGAGGACGCCCAGAGCGAGTTCGCCGGCCAGCGGCTGCTCACGCACGAAGAGGCTGGCGCGCGCGGGGCCACCGCGGCCGCCGTGGTCATCGGCGATTCGCCCGAGGAAGTGACCTTCGACAACATGAACCGCGCCTTCCGGCTCGTGCTCGGTGGCGCGAAGCTCGTCGGGATGCACCAGAACCCCTGGTGGCTCACGCCCGAAGGACCCACGCTCGACTCCGGTGCGTTCGTGGCGGGCCTCGAGTTCGCGACCGAGAAGCGCGCCCGCATCATCGGCAAGCCCCACCCGGAGTTCTTCTCCGTGGCGATCACGGACCTGCGGCGAGAGGTCGGACGTGACCTTGCTCGTGCCGACATCGCGATGGTCGGCGACGACGTCCGGTCCGATATCCGAGCCGGCCAACGCGCCGGCCTGCGCGGCATCTTCGTCCTGTCCGGCAAACACGCGATGGGCGACATCGAGATCGCCGCGAAGGAACGTGGCGGCCGGAAGCCCGACGCCGTCGCCGCGGACCTCGCCGCGGTCGTCGCTGCCCTGCCGCTCGACGTAGACTGACCGCCACTGAACCGTCGCGCGCGTGCGCGCGAGCCACCCCAAAAGAGGGATCACCGACATGACGTCCGAGGCCAAGCCGCGCATCAAGATCACGTACGCGACCCTGCGCGCCGACAACGAGGAGATGCATAGCGGGTTCGAGGAGGCCGTGACCCGCGTCAAGGCCGGACTCGGTGGTCACCACCGGAACTACGTGGCTGGCGAGTGGCGCGACGCCGACGACAACTTCGACGTCCGCTCGCCGATCGACCGCGATCTCGTGCTTGGCACGTTCGCGAAGGGCACGACCGCCGACATCGACGACGCCGTCGCCGCCGCCCGCCAGGCCCAACCCGCGTGGGCCGCGACGCCGTGGAAGGAACGGCTCGAGATCCTCCGCCGCGCCGCGGAGCTCATCAGCGACCGGCTGATGGACTACTCGGCGGCGATGGCCATCGAGGTCGGGAAGAACCGGATCGAGGCGCTCGGCGAGGTCGAGGAATCGGCCGACCTGATCCGCTACTACGCCCAGACGATGGAGGACAACGCGGGCTACGACCACCCGATGGACAACCTCGGTGACAAGGCCGTCCACACCCGCTCGATCCTGCGACCGCACGGCGTGTTCGCCGTCGTGTCGCCGTTCAACTTCCCGATGGCCCTGGCCACGGGTCCGTCGAGCGCTGCGATGATGGCCGGCAACACCGTCGTCATCAAGCCGGCCAGCGCATCTCCGCTGTCGGCGCAGAAGATGCTGGAGGCGTACATCGAGGCCGGCGTCCCGAAGGGCGTCGTCAATCTCGTGATGGGCCCGGGCGACTCGGTCGGGCAGGCCCTCCAGGACCACACCGGCATCGACGGCATCGTCTTCACCGGGTCGTACGACGTCGGGATGAAGCTCTTCCACTCGTTCTCGAAGGAGTGGCCGCGGCCGTGCATCGTCGAGATGGGCGGCAAGAACCCGGCCATCGTCTCGCGCCACGCCGACCTCGATGAGGCGGCCGAAGGGATCATGCGCTCGGCCTTCGGGTTCGGCGGCCAGAAGTGCTCGGCGAATTCTCGCGTCTATGTCGAGCGGCCGGTCCACGACCAGCTCGTCCAGCTGCTCGTCGAGAAGACGGAGCAGATCGTCATCGGCGATCCGCTCGAGCGCGCCAATTGGCTCGGCCCCATCATCGACCAGAAGGCGGTCGACCGACACCAGAAGGCCGTGTCCGAAGCGCGACGCGACGGGCAGGTGTTCACCGGAGGCGAACACCTCACCGACGGTGATCTGTCGCGCGGCACCTACGTCGAGCCGACGGTCGTCGGCGGTCTGCCGTCCGACCATAGCGTCTTCCGCGACGAGTTCTTCGCACCGCTGACCGCGGTGCATGCCGTTGATTCGCTGGACGAGGCACTGACGCTCGCCAACGACACGATCTACGGCCTCACCGCGGGCATCTTCTCCGACGACGAGGCCGAGGTGCAGACGTTCCTCGACCGCATCCAGGCCGGGACGGTCTACGTCAACCGCCGCGCCGGCGCGACGACCGGCGCCTGGCCCGGCGTCCAGGCGTTCGGTGGTTGGAAGGGGAGCGGCTCGACCGGCAAGGCCGGCTTGTCGATGTACTACGTCGCGCAGTTCCTGCGGGAGCAGAGCCACACAATCGTCGACTAGCTTGAAGAAGCTCTGGGGCAAGAAGCCCGCAAAGGTGTACGCGATCCCGGGCGACGCGATCCGCCCCGTCGCGAGAGGTCATGGCGCGTGTTTCGCGACGGATGAGGTCACCATTGCCGGCAAGCCGGTCGGCTACATGGTACGAAGCGAGCCCACGTTCGAGGAGGATTCCGGCTGGGTCTTCATGAGCGGCGATGAGACGCAGGCGTACCTCGATGATCCGGACCTATCCGGGATCTACGACGTCAACACGATCGCGAACTACGACCCCGACATCGTGCCATTCCTCGAGGCGCCAGCAGGATCGACCTTTGCACGTCCTCGCGACCCGGCGACCGGCGCTCTAGGGCCACTCCAGCGGGAGAGCTGAGCGGCACGAAATCGGCACCCGGCAGGATCGACATCGGGGGACGCTAATGGCCGATGTTCGTGCCACTTGCGGCAGGATTGTCATGGGGAGACGACTACGGCCGCGTTTCGGCCGATTTGGCGGCGATTCGGTGCAGGGACCGGCCATAAGCGTCCCTAGGTGACGATCCTGCCAAAGTGACGGGCAAGTCGCGCTCGTGCGGGCCGTCGCACGCGGGCAGACGGCCTAGGGGCACGCGCCGCCCCGCTATGGGCACGCGCCGTCCGCGGCGGGCCCGCCCCGCGGCTCGGATATACTCCGCGGCACCATCCAGTCTGCATACTCCCTATGCAGTCCGGGCCGTCACATGACCCTCAGAGGTGCCCCTTGTCTTCGGCCGCGTCGCGTCTCGCCGGCGATCGTCCCGTTCCGCACATCGTCACGGAGCTGCCTGGCCCGAAGGCCCGCGCGCACGTGGCGTTCGATGAGGAATGGACCTCCCCGAGCCTGCCCCGCGCCTACCCGATCGTACCCGTCCGCGGCGAAGGCCTGACGGTCGAGGACATCGACGGCAACCTCTTCCTCGATTTCGCGGCCGGGATCGCGGTGACCTCGACCGGCCATGCGCACCCGCAGGTCGTGGCCGCGATCAAGGAACAGGCCGCGGAGCTCATCCACTTCTCGGCGTCCGACTTCTACCTGCCCATCTACGCCCACACCTGCCGCCGCCTGGCCGAGACCGCGCCCATGGCCGGCAAGGCGCGCGCCTATCTCGGCAACTCCGGCGCCGAAGCGGTCGAGGCATCGATCAAGCTCGCTCGCTACGCCACCAAGCGCCCGTACATCGTCGCGTTCCTCGGCGCCTTCCACGGCCGGACCTACGGTGCGGTGAGCCTGACCGCGTCGAAGGCCAAGTACCACGCCGGCTTCGGGCCATTGCTGCCGGGCGTCTTCCACGCGCCGTACGGCCGGGTCGAGGACCTCAAGTGGTTCGACGACGTCCTGTTCGACAAGCTCGCGCCCGCCAACGAGGTGGCCGCGATCATCGTCGAGCCGATCCAGGGCGAGGGCGGCTACATCGTCCCGGAGGACGGCTTCCTGCAGGGCCTGCGCCGGATCTGCGACGAGCACGGCATCCTGCTCATCGCGGACGAGATCCAGTCCGGCGCCGGACGGACCGGCGCGATGTGGGCCATCGAGCACTGGGGCGTCGAGCCCGACATCCTGCTCACCGCCAAGGGCGTCGCGTCCGGCATGCCGCTGGGCGCGATGATCGCCCGGGCCGAGCTGCTCGAGACCTGGGGACCCGGCGCGCACGGATCGACCTATGGCGGGAACCCGGTCGCGTGCGCCGCGGCCCTCGCGACGATCGACCTGCTCGAAGGCGGCCTCATCGACAACGCCGCCGCCCGCGGCGACCAGGCGCTGGCCGGCCTCCGACCGCTCATCGATCGATTCGACGGTCTCGTCACCGACGTCCGCGGCAAGGGTCTGATGCTCGGCGTGGAATTCGACACGGCCGAGCATGCCGAGGCGGTCCAGTGGGCCTGCTTCGAGCGCGGCCTGCTCGTGCTGGAGTGCGGCAAGTCGAGCGTCCGGATGTCACCGGCGCTGACCGTCAGCGAGGCCGAGATGACGACGGCGCTCCGCATCTTCGCGGACGCCGTCACCCAGGTCGCCGGGCACGAGGCGGAGGTCCTGGCCGAGGTCACCGAGGCCGGGGCCCTGCACGAGGTCGAAGCGGCCGGTTGATCGGTCCGGCATCCACCGCGTCGTGCCGCGGAATGGGGTTCCGTCCACCGTCGGCGGCGCGGAGAGCGGCTGCCACCGCGGGGGGTAACGGGGCAGCCGCTCCCGACGACGCCGACGGGATGGATGCGCCGATCGACGCCCGCAGAACCCCGAATTCGTGACTGGTCAGGTGAGTCATAGTCGTACGGTATTCCTATACCAGGTGTCCAGTATAGATACATGTTAGGTTTCTTCATATCCCGGCCGATCTCGCCTGTCATCATCAGCGCGTGACAGAGCGATCCAAGGTCGCGAGCATGCGCGATGCGATCGCGGATCTCGTGCGCGACGGCGACACCGTGGCCATCGAGGGCTTCACGCACCTCATCTCGTTCGCGGCCGGCCACGAGATCATCCGCCAGCGCAAACGCGACCTCACGCTGGCGCGACTCACGCCGGACCTCGTCTACGACCAGATGATCGCGGGCGGGGTGGCTTCGAAACTCGTGTTCTCCTGGCTCGGCAACCCGGGCGTCGGGGGGCTGGGTGCCATCCGCCGCCGGATCGAAGGGGAGCTCCCGGACGAGCCCCTCGAGATCGAGGAGTACAGCCACTTCGGGATGGTGGGTCGCTACACGGCGGGCGCCATGAACCTGCCGTTCTTCCCACTCCGCAGCTACTTCGAGACCGACCTGCCGGTCGCCAACCCGCTCATCCGGCCGATCGAGTCGCCTTACGGCGATGAGCGCATCTACGCCGTCCCGCCGCTGAAGCCGGACGTGGCGATCGTCCACGCCCAGCGCGCCTCGGCCGGCGGCGACACGCAGGTCTGGGGCCTGCTCGGCTGCCAGAAGGAGGCGGCGTTCGCCGCCGACCGGGTGATCATCGTGGTCGAGGAGCTTGTCGACGAAGCGGTGATCCGCGCCGACCCGAACCGGACGATCATCCCGGGCCTGATCGTGGATGCCGTCGTGGTCGAGCCGTGGGGTGCGCATCCCTCGTACGTCCAGGGCGCCTACGACCGCGACAACCGCTTCTACCTCGACTGGGATCCGATCACGCGCGACGAGGCGGCGGTCCAGGCCTGGCTGCGCGAGTGGGTCTACGACCTGGATGGTCGGGCCGCGTACCTCGAGAAGCTCGGGGCGGAGCGGCTCGCCAGCCTGAAGCCCGGACCCGCGCCGTCCGGCGCCGTCGACTATGGGGCGTATCGATGACCGAGTCTCCTGCGGCCGCGAGCTCGCTGATGATCCTCGTGGCCGGGCCGTATCGCTCGGGGACGAATGGCGAGCCAGCACGCATCGCCGCCAACATCGAGGCGATGACCCGGACGTCCCTGGCCCTCTACCGCCGTGGCCACCTCCCCGTCATGGGCGAATGGTTTGCGCTGCCGCTCATCGAGCAGGCACACGCGCAGGGTGATCCGGGCGACCCCGACGCCGAGATCTTCCATCCCATCGCCGAGCAGGTGCTGGCCCGCTGTGATGCCGTCCTGCGCATCGGTGGCTCGTCGGAGGGGGCAGACCGGATGGTCGCCACGGCCCACCGACTGGGCAAGACCGTGTACACGTCCCTCGAGGCGGTCCCATGACGGAGGCGACGTTCTCGAAGTCCGAGATGATGATCGTGGCCGCCGCGCGCGCGCTCGAGGGCCAGGGCGTCTGCTTCGTCGGCGTCGGGTTGCCCAACATCGCGGTCAACCTCGCCCAGCGCACCGTCGCGCCGGAGCTCGAGATGGTCTACGAGGCGGGGGTGTTCGGGGCGCGGCCGTCGCGACTGCCGCTGTCCATCGGCGATCCGACCATCGTCACCGGCTCCACGGCCGTCGTGAGCATGCTCGAGCTGTTCGGCTACTACCTGCAGGGCGGGCTGATCGACGTCGGGTTCCTGGGCGCGGCCCAGATCGATCGCTTCGGCAACATCAATACGACGGTCATCGGTCCGTACGACGACCCGACGACGCGCCTGCCGGGCTCGGGCGGTGCGTGCGAGATCGCGATCAACGCCCGGGAGGTGTTCGTGATCATGCGCCAGAGCCGGCGCAGCTTCGTCGAGACCATCGACTTCCGGACGAGCCCGGGCAACCTCGGCGGCGCCGAACAGGCCGAACGTATCCGCCGCGAGGGCGGCTGGAAGGGCCGCGGCCCGACGGTCGTCGTCACGGACCTCGGCATCTACCACTTCGACGAGGCCGGCGAGATGCGGCTCGACTCGCTGCACGAAGGCGCGTCGGTCGAGGCGGTCCGCGAGACGATCGGCTGGGAGATCAACGTCGCACCGGACCTCGCGACGACGCCACCGCCGACCGCCGAGGAGCTGCGGCTGGTCCGCGAGGAGCTCGATCCCGAGGGCGTTTACACGAAGTAGCTGCTCCGGCTCGTCACGCCTTCGCGAACACCACCAGGAACTCCAGGGCGCCCTCGTCGGCGATGGAGATGATGAATCCGCCGACATTCGGGGCGGTGATGCTCGAAATCGGCGAGCGGGAACGTCAGGCTGCCCGCGACCTGGATCTGGCCGTCCGTGAGCTGCGCCTGCGCCGGGATCTCGACCGACTTGGTCACCCCGTGCAGGGTCAGGTCGCCGACGAGGGTCACGTCCGTCGCCGTACCTTCGATGGCGGCCGCCGGGACGTCGACCGGTTGGGTCAGCACGAACGTGGCGGTCGGGAACTGATCGGTCTGGAGTCCCTCGGTCCGGAGCCGGTTGTCGCGGCGGTCCTCATCGGAGGTGATCGTCGTGGTATCGATGGCGATCTCGCCGGCGGTCAGCTGCGCGCCGCCGGCCGTCTCGACGACCGTGATCGTGCCGGTCACGTCGCTCGTGCGCCCCACGGCGTCCGACTCGGCGTCGAGGTTGGCGAGCCGCTCGCGGACCCGGTAGCCGGCCTGGCTGTCGGCGGTGACCGTCCACGTGCCGGCGACGGATCCGTCGGACGTCGTGGTCGATGGCTCGGTCGTGGCGGCGGCGCTCGGATCGGAGGTCGGGGTCGTCGTGGCAGCCAGGCTCGGTTCGGGGGTCGCAAGGGCCAGCGGCGCGGTGTCGTCACCCCGCAGGACGTTGTCGTACGCGAGGTACCCGCCGATACCGACCGCCAGGATGGCGACGAGGGCGAGGATGAGTCGATTGGGAGTCATGCCGGGGAAGCCTCCGAGGGGTTGCGTATCGGAGGGTACCGTCGCAAGCGTCGATGAGAACGGGCTGAGAGTCGACTGACAGCCGGCTACGTCACCAGGGTACGACCCCGACCATGCGGTCGTAGCCCTCGCCGGCGGCCCAGCCGAGGACTTCGCCCGTCGACGCATCGATCTGGGCGATCCGGCCGTCGTCCCGCAGCAGGGCGTAGAGGGTGGCCCCGTCCGGCGTGATCGCGATCGCGTCGACCGCCGAGGCCCTCGAGCGACCGGCTCGTGACGGCGAGATCGGCGGTGGCGATGCGGACGATCCCGCGGGTGCCTGCGGCGAACACGGCCGAGCCGTCGGGCGCGGCCACGACCCGCCGACCGACCGCGCCCGCGTCGATGTGCCCGAACTTGGCGAGCGTGATGCCGCGCCGGGCCGAGGGCTCGAAGTCCACCGTCCGGCGGATGGTCAGATCCGGACCGATGTCGACGACGATCCCCAGGGTCGCGTTCACGGCGATGCTCGAACGTCCGTCGGGCGTCGCGACGACACCCCAGTCGCCGGTCGCTCCGCCGTTCTCCATCCCCCGCGTCGGCAGGTCGATGCAGACGGCCCACGCCTCGGTCGATTGCAGCGCGTGGATGAAGGGGTACTCGGCGCCGCGGTACAGGGTGAGGACCACGCCGTCGGGACGCGCCTCCTGGTCGATCGGCCAGCCGGCCATCTCCTCGTCCACGTTGCGCTTGTCGACGATGATCGCGTCGCGCATCCGCCCGGTCGCCGTGTCGATCGCGCGGACCTGGTACCGGCCCGCGAGCGGCCCCGGGACGTGCTCGGCCACGTAGAGGATGGAGCCGTCCGGCGAGAGGGCGTCGAAATCGAGGATGCCCGACAGCTCCACGATCCGTGGCTCGGCTCGCAGCGAGCGTTCGACGATGGCGAACCGGCTGCGTCCCCGGGTCGTGGCGCCGTCGGGGATGTCCTCGACGAGCACGACGGTCGAGCCGTCAGCCGAAACGCCGGCGGGCATCGGGTCAAGGCCGACGGTCGGAAGTTGCCAGGCTCCCTCGACCGAGCGCATCGCGCCACCGAAGCCCGGCTGGACGACGAGATCCTCGATGAGGCTGTTCGGACGGCTCGTGGTGACCGTGACGAGCCGACCCCACGTCGCGTCCGGAACGCCCAGCGGCAGCTTGATGAGTTCCTCCCCGGAGCTCGCCAGCATCACGCGCGTGCCGGTTTCGCCCGGTCGACCGACGACGAGCCAGGCATCTCGAGCGCCGGATGCGACGGCCGGCTGGGGCGCGGCCGACGCGGGCGCCGCCGGCTGAGCGGCAGACGATGGCGCGGCGATCGGCGGGACCGGTGCGGTCACCCCGGCCGTGGGCGCCCCGCTCCCGACCGTCGACCCAGAGCACGCGGCCACGATGACGGCGATCGCGATGGTCAGCAGCTGTCGGTTGCGGCGGGTGCCGGATCGCATCGGTTGCCTACCTCTCGATGCGCGGACCGAATGCCCACGCATCCCGATTACACCGACCACGGCTCGACGGTTCCCGACTACTCCAGCGACTCGGCCAGGTCGATCGTCGCGGCCTCTCCAAGGGCGCTCTCGATCCGGTATGTCGTGTCACCGTCTGTCCAGGCGAGCGCGTCACCGACCCAGCGGCGACCGTCGTCGATGTGCCCGCGGCCCTCGTGGATGTAGAAGAAGAAGTGCGCTTCGCCCGAGACCCAGAACCCCGGCTGATCGTTGACGGTGACGCGCTCGACGGTCACGCCCTCGCCGATGAGCTTCTGGCGATACCCGTCGTCGAGCTTGCCCTCGAACCGCATCACGATCAGCCCGATGCCTGGTTCGCGGGTCTCGGGCAGCGTCTCGCTCGCCGCCCAGACGAAGGCGACCTGGTTCCCGCGCGATCGATCGACATACACCTCGTCGGGCGGGCCGATCGCCGGGTCGCTCGGCAGCTGCGCCTCGATCCCGGTGATGGCCTCGGCCTGTTCGAGCGTCACGTTGTCCCCGAGCCGGAGCGAGGACCCGAGCGGGCCCGGGGGAGGCGTCCGGCTGGGTGCCACGGACGGCGGCGGGCTGGCCGGCGGCTCGCCGAGGATCAGCTGCAGCCCGGGCAACCCAAGCCCGACCGCCCCCGCGATCGCGGCCAACGCGAGCAGGGCGATAAGCGCGAGCACGAGGCCGCGCCGGAGGGGCCGCCACGACGTCCACGGACGGCGAGCCGCGGGCCGGGGAGCGGCCCCGAGTCGGACGCGAACGCGTGTGGCGATGTCCGGCGCGCCGGCGGGGCTGGCGGTCGGCCACGCGATGGACGCGGCGCTGCCCCGCAGCATCGCCTCGAGACCGGCGTCGTCACGGGCGGCGAGCCGCATCGGCTGATCGCTCATCGCGGGACCTCCGCGCTGGTGAGCGCTTCGCGCAAGCGCGCGAGCGCGCGCGAGGTTCGCGATTTCACGGTCCCGCGCGGGATCCCGAGCGCCTCGGCCGTCTCGGCTTCGGAAAGATCCAGCAGGAATCGGGCGCCCAGGACTTCTCGGTCGTCATCGCGCAGGGTGTTGAGGGCAGCCATGAGCTCGGCGCTGGCCTCGGCGGCGATCACCGTGGCCTCCGGGCCCGGGACCGCGGCATCGCGCGGCTCCCTCGCAGCCGCGCGCAGCGCCAGCCCCTGGCGCCGCCCGGCCGACCGCCGCCGGTTGCGCGCTTCGTTGGTGACGATCCGCAGCAGCCAGGGGCGCAGCGGCGCGCCGTCACGAAAGCGGGGCAGCGCGTCGTAGGCCTTGAGAAAGGCGTCCTGGACGGCATCGTCGGCATCGGTCTCCGGGCACACGAGGTGCGCGGTCCGGATGGCGACGTCCTGGTAGCGGCGCACGATCTCTTCGTACGCTGCGACGTCACCGGTCCGGGCGCGCGTGATCAGGTCGGCGTCTTCGATGTGGACGGCCCTCCACGTATCGGATCCGCACTGACTACACCGCCCGGCCGATGCCGGTTCCCGATCCCGCCCGCCGGACGCACGAGGCGCCCGGCCGGCCGATCGGGCTACTTGAACTTGAAGTTCGCGCTGAAGGTGCTGCCGTCGATCATCTTGAGGTCGAGTCGATAGCACGAGCCCGCGTAGTTCTTCGGCGTCTTCCAGCTGTACTTGTACTGGTTGGCTGCCGCGTCGTAGGCGAGGCCGCTGGGCAGCGTCGTCGTCTCCTCGATCGCGTCCGAGGGCAGGCCGGTCTGGCACGTGATCTTCGAGGCCAGCGGGTAGCCGGGCGCGAAGATCGCCAAGGTCACGGTTGCCGCCCAGGCTGAACTTGACCGGGATGCGTGGCGCCGCGCGTTCACGGTGTTGAGGGTCGGCAGGTTGTCGACCGGGGAGAAGAACCCGGTGAACGGCGCGATGACGAGGGAGCCCGTACGGGTCGCAGCTCGTGAACGTGCTGTCGCCGTCGAACGTCGCGGTGACGTTGTAGGTCCCGGCGGGCAGGCCCTGCGGCAGCTTCGCCTGTCCGAGGAAATCGTGATCGTCGAGATGGTCTTGTTGACCGGCCCGGTCAGGGTGAAGGTCACGGTCCGCTGGATGAGCGGGCTCCTGGCTGACCGGTATGGGCGACGGGCCGCCCAACGGCGCGCTCAGCGTCGTCACGACGCCGGTCTTCGTGGTCGGTGTCTGGGTGACGAACGCGGTGAACGGCGACAGGCTCGCGGTCGCCTTGACGATCGTGAACGGTGCGGCCGAGTCGCTCGATGGGAGCGTAGCCGTCCTCGCCGCCGAACGAGGCGTTGATCTGGGTCGTGCCGGGCGTCGACGAGAGCGGCACGTTGACCGTGGCGCGGCCGTTGGCCGCCGGTCGTCGCCGAAGGCGCCGGAACCGCCGATGCCGACGAAGACGGCCTTGCCGGGTAGCGGGTCGGGCCCGGCCTTCAGCTCGACCGTGACGGCCGGGCTCTGGCCGAACGTCCCGCTCGCGGGCGTCGCCGGAGCGATCACCTCGAGCGTGGTCTCGGCCGCGGCGGGGCCGCTACCGGCGACCTGGTAGTAGGCACCACGGTTGTCGTCGAACGAGACGAGACCGAGCCCGTTGACTGCCTGGGCCACGAACTGGAGGTTCGTCGGCGGCGACCGCCAGCGTGGCCGTCCAGAGACGCGAGTCCGTGGCGTCCTGCACGAGGTCGAGTGACGCCCAGGTGCCGGTGCCGCCGGTCCAGGTGACCCACACGCCGTGGATGGCCGCCAGCGGATCGCCGACGACCTGGGCGGTGAATGTCACGCGCGCCGGGGCCGGTCTCGGTCTGGACTTCGACGATGGTCGGGGCGTCGGACAACGCGGCCGAGGTCAGGTTGTCGCTGTAGAAGAGCTGCAGATCCAGGCCGGTGAACTTGCGCTGGATGCTCTTGCCCGGGTTGGCCGGGTCGTTCTTGTGCTGGACAGGCGTCACGAGCAGGTTCGTCCCGCCGCTGCCCACCGAGGGCGCCGAAGTAGTTCGGGCTCCACAGGCGCATCGGGTAGAACACGGGCGAGCTGAATGGCGCGTGCACGCCGCGGAGCTCCGTGGTCGGGGCACCGGTGAGCGGGACGATGTTCGCGGTATCCGTATAGGTCCCGCCGCGGAAGCCGACGCCGCGGAGCACGTGATCCGCATCGGTGGACGTCGCGTTTCGAGCGACGAGCGGCACGGCCGGCTCGGCCGGGTTGGTGACGACGCCGTTGGGGCCGGACAGCCACTTCGCGGTCGTGAAGGTGCCGGGGACGGCGTCGTACGGCGGGTTCTTGAGCGGCAGCTCCTTCGCTGTCAGCACGAAGTCCGCCGGGGAACCCAGGTGGAGGTTCGCCGCGGCCAGGCCAAGCGAGAAGGCGGGTTCCGCGGTGACCCGCGTGGCGGTGATCGGGCCACCGGTGCCGGGGACGTCCTCGCGTCCGGCGGGCATCACGACGCCGAACATCGGGAGCCCGAAGAGGGTCGCCTCGAGGATCGCCTTCTCGTGGATGCCGCGGATGTCCGGCGTGCGTCGCGAGGTACGCCAGCTTGGCGCGAACGAGCGCCTCACCGACCGAGATCGCGGTGCCGCTCGCACCCGCCCGCAGCTCGCGCGCGAAGTCGCGATACAGCCGCTCGCTGTACTCGAGGAAGTCGGTGTCGCCGTACTGGTAGCCGGTGCCGGCGATGAGGATCGACTTCTTCTGGGCGAAGGCCTGCGCCCAGTCGAGCGGCAGGCTGACCCCCGCGATGGCATCTCCATCGACGAGGTTGTAGCCGGAGTGGCAGCCGGCGCTGAAGACGATGGCGCTCCGGAGGTCGACCGGGGATGCGGCGAGATCGGTCGTGAGCAGGCTGGTCTTGAAGTCGGCGGCCAGGGCGCTGTTCGCGCTGAAGTGACCGGCCAGGAAGTTGATGTCGTGGCGGCTGCCGAGCAGCTTCGTGCTGAGCTGGGCCGCAGTCCAGGAGACCGGGTCCTCGGGGGACTTGCCATTGGGCGTGATGAGCGTGTCGGGCGCCGTGTTCGTGCCGAGCCGCAGCTCCTCCTTCACGGCGAGCGCGGCGTCTTCGAGGAAGTCGTAGCCGGTGACGAGCGACGACGTCGGGGCCAGTTGCCCGTTGACGCGGCCGTACTCATCCAGCTGGCCGGCGATCTCGGCCGGGGTCTCGATCAGCCGACCGACCGCGAGGCCCGGGACCGGGAACTCGCTCGCGCGCAGCGAGACCAGCGTCCCGGCGCCATAGGCGTCCTGGCTGAGCACGAAGTCGCCACGGAGACTCGCTTCCGAGGTCGAATCGCTGCGGACCGGGGGCACGTACCCCGATTCCTGACCCGAGCAGGCTCTGATCCGGATAGCGGAAGAACGGGATGACCCCGTCGTCGCCCACGATCACGACGTAGCGCAGCGGATTCGCGCGGTACGAGTCGACGATGCCCTTGATCTCCTCTGCGACGAGGTTCATCGCGTACGGGCAGGCGGCGTTCTCGGCCGCCTGGTCCTTGAGATCCTGGACGCGGTCGTCTGTCGCGAGGTCGATGACCTTGCCATCGATCGCGTCGCCGCCGGCGAACGACTCCAGCTTCGTGCCGAGCGACGCGGCGCCGAGATCCAGCTCGGACGAGTCGGTGAGGATGATGGTCTGGAGGCCGGTGTCGTCCTCCTCGTCGCGCGGGGTAAGCGTCGTGTCGTCGACGTCGCCGCAGGACGTGGCGCCCTTGGCGACATCGATCTGGAACGGCAAGCCGGTGTCGAACGCGCCGCGGTGACCCGCCACCCGCACGTAGAACTCGCCGCTGTTGTTCCATGAGTTCACGACGACCGTCTCGTCGCCGGTGCCGGGCGTGGCCGACACGCCGATGATGCTGCGAGTCTGGGCGCTCGAGAACGCCTGGGCGACGTCCGCGTCGCTGAACACCGACGGCGAAAAGTCCAACGTCGAGAAGACGCTCGGGCTGAAGACCGACGGCGAGAAGACCGACGGCGAGAACACGCTCGGGCTGAAGACCGACGGCGAGAAGACGCTCGGGCTGAAGACCGACGGCGAGAAGACCGACGGCGAGAACACACTCGGGCTGAAGACCGACGGCGAGAAGACCGACGGGCTGTACGCATCGGGGCTGAATACGCTCGGGCTGAAGACGCTCGGACTGAAGACCGACGGCGAGAAGACCGACGGCGCGTATTCCGCGCTGAGCTCCGTCAGGTCACCGGGGTTCGCGGGCGTCAGCAGGTCCCGGAAGGTCGTCCCGATGTCCTTGAAGACGGCCATGTCGTAGTCCGCCGGCAGCCCGGACAACTTGATCTCGATGCGCTCGCCGGGGGTGACATCGAACTTGTACCAGCGCGCCTTGCCCTGAGAATCGATGACGTCGCGCGCAATCAGGTTGGTGGGGCTGAGCTCCAGTGCCTTGGGCCAGTAGTCGTTGTCGCCGGAGCTGACGACACACGACGACACGTCCGTCGTAGAAGGAGACGTGATGCGCGCGGCGACGTAGTCACCCGGGACGACTCCGGTCACGGCGACGCCGAAGTAGCCATCCGGGTCGGTCGTCGGCTGATCCGCGACGCCAGCCGTTGCGATCGGCGCCTGGAGGACCCCATCGATGCACGTCGCGGCCGTCGTAACCTCGACGGTGACATCGGTCTCCGGAGCGCCATCGACAAGGCCGATCAGCAGAGCCGTGTTCCCGGAACCGGAGATGGCCCGGATCAGGCTGGGTGTGGCGACGGCGACCGGCGCCGCGTCCATCGTGAGCTGGAGGCCGTACTGCTCCACGCCGACGACCGGGTTGAAGACGTAGAACGGTCCCGGCGGATTTTCGGTGTGCGGGAACGGGGTTCGCCAGCCGCAGTTGCCGTTGCCAGCGATGTCGACGACCTGGTTGCCCGCCGAGAACGTGGCGCCACCGAACGAGCCCGAATTGACGCCCATGGGCGTGAACGTGTCGTCCACGGCGAAGGGCGTGCCGGTCAGGTCGATGTTGGCGATGCCGTTGTCGGCGGCGATGCTGTTGCAGGCCATGGCCGTGCCGTACGGCATCGTGAGCACCGTCGTTGTACCGTCGACGTCGGGGTGCGTGACCGAGCCGCTGGAAGTGCTGTAGCTCAGGTCGCCGATGTCGACCAGCAGGGTCGGCGGGTTGAGCCGCACCCTGGTGAACTTGGTGACGACGTCCGTGCCGGCCGCCGGGTTACCGGCCCCGTAGGACGCGACGTTCTCGCCCGGCCCGGTGGCGGCGAGCGTGAGGTACTCGCTGGGCGCGCCCTCCATGTTGTCGCAGAAGACCTCGAAGGGCTGTTGGCCGCGCGGCTGGATCGTGTAGTCGCCGTCACCGGCGTCCGAGTCGCGCCACAGGACACCGGCGCAGTCGAGCGGCAGCGCTGGCGTGCCGTCGACCACGAACCGGCCCGTGAGCAACGTGTTGATGTCGCCGTTGCTGCCGGTCAGCACGAAACCGTACAGGTCACCAGGCTCGACATTGACGGTCGTGGAGCCGACGTAGGAGTGGCCGCCCGACGGGGACTGGCCGACACAACCGAAGGTGATGCAGGAATTCGGACCCTCGGCCAGCAAGGGGGTGCTGACGTCGCCGCCGTCGAGCCGACCACGAAGGCCTCGAGGCCCACCGTCACGCCCGCGAAGGCGTGCAAGCCCGGTCCACGACCAATCGAGGATCGATGGAACCGGTCGTCGTCGCGGTCGTGTAGAACGCCCACTCGCCGCTGACGCCGCTCGAGCCACCCGGATCGTAGGAATACGTGAACTGGGGCGGCCCGTCCGAGCCGTCGTCGATGACGGTCGTCGTGCCGTCGCCGAGCGCCTGCCACACGGGCGGGCTGGCATGCACCACGTAGACGTCGTCGATGACGATCCCGCAGGTGCTCTCCGGGCCGCTGTTCGAGTGGAATTCGAGCTTTGTCCGCCCATCGCCGGCAGGCTCGGTGAAGGATCCCGTGACGGCCGTCGTGAACTGGACGTAGTCGAAGGCGGCGATCGAGCCGGGCACATCGCCGTCAACGTCCGTGTCGTGGGTCAAGCTCCCGACGTTCATCCCATCCCAGATCACGTCCATGCGACGACGTCGCCCTGGTCGCCGCAGTCGGGGTTGCCCGAGTACGAGGAAACCCAGCTCGTACGCCGTGTTCGGGCTGGTCGGGACGTCTGCGAGATGGACCCGTTGGAGCCGCCACAGTTCGAGCCGTCGAGGTCGAGCACCTGGCTGCCGTCCGGCGCTTCCCAGAGCGGGTCCGTGACGATATCGACCTTGCCCAAATCGATCGTCCACTTGGTGATGTCCGTCGCGCCCGCGACGTAGTCCACCCAGCCGGGCGATGTCCGGGGCTCTCGAAGCTGCCGTTGTCGACGAGATTGCCCGCCGGCGCCGACACCGGCGCGCTCGCGGGCGCGTCATCCGGGGCCACGGCGGCTGCCCGGACCGGGGCGGGCTGCGATGAGAGCAGGCTGGCGGCGACGATCAGGACCGTCGCCCAGATGGACAGGGCGCGCCCGGGGCGGCCTCGAGGACGGGATCGAAGCAGCCCATGGCTAGACGACGGCCGGAATTCCACGTGTCCCACCTCTGACGCGCGCGCACCAATTCGCTACAAACAGCGGACCGGCCCCTCAGACCGGCAAGGTACCCCGACTGGCATGGTGGTGCAATCGGTAAACGGACTTTCGTGTTGACATGACGCCGACAGAAGTCCTATCGCTTACGGCACCCCTTCACCACAGGCGGCCAGCCCGAGCTCCACCGCGGCCGGGAGGCCCCGCGCCCGCCCGCGAACGATGGCCACCTCGGCGGGACCGTCACCGATGGTCGCTCGGGCCGCGGCCAGGTGATCGGCCAGCTCCTGCTCCAGGGCGTCACCGCGCGGTGACCCGATCGTCGTCCGCAGGGCCTCCGCCGCGCCGAGCAGCTCGAAGGCCACCTCCGGATCCCCCGCGTGCCCGACAAGGACCGCGATGTCCTCGAGCAGGAACGCGAGGGCCCAGCGGTCGTCGTAGTCGCGGTACGCCCGCAGGCTCACCGCGTAGTGCTCGCGGGCCGCGTCGTGATCGCCCAGGCCGCGCGTCGCCGTGCCCAGGTTGTTGTGGCCGATCGCGACCATCCAGGCGTCGCCCACCTCGCGGTTCAGCCGGATCGTCTCCTCGAACCGGTCGCTGGCCTCGTCGAACGCCCGCTCGTGGAGCGCGATCATCCCGAGGTTGTTCTGGGACACCCCGATCGCCCAGCGATCGCCGACGTCGGTCCGGATGGCCAGCGCCTGCTCGTTGAGGGCGCGCGCCGCGGCGTAGTCGCCTCGGTACTCCGCGATGACACCGAGGTTGGAGTAGAGCCCGCCCATGCTGGCCTTGTCGTCGAGCCGCTCGCGGATGGCGAGACTCTCCTCGTACCGCGCCTGGGCCGTGTCGTAGTCGCCGCGCTGGGCCGCGACTGTGCCGGCAAGGTGAAGGACCTGGCCGGTCCCGTCGTCAGCCCCGACGGCCTCGAACGCGGCTTGCGCCTCGTCCAGGTGAGCGGTCGCGTCATCGAACCGGCCCTGCTTGCGGGAGATCTCGGCAAGGGCGGCTTGGCTCCAGCCCTGCGCGCCCCTGTCGTCCAGGCTCGTCGCCAAGGACAAGGCTTCCCCCGCGACCGATTCGGCCACGCGCCCAGTCCCCGACGAGCTCGTGGACCTTGGCCAGTTTGAGCATCGCGTCCGTGCGCTCGGCCTCGCCGAGCAGCGGCACGAGGCGGGTCAGATAGTCGATCGCCGCGGTGTTGGCGTACGAGGCACGGGCGGCATCGGCGGCGCGCGCCAGGTACGACCGCTTCCGCTCTTCGTCGTCGCTGTTCCAGAAGTGGTGGGCCAGGAGGTCCAGGTCGTCGCTCGATCGCATCCGGATCGGAGCGCTCGATGTAGCTGCCGACGCGGCCGTGCAGCATCGCCCGCACGCCGAACGGCAAACTCTCGTAGGCGACCTCCTGGGTGGCGACGTGCTTGAACAGGTAGGCCTGATCGGCCTCGCGATCGAGATTGACGAGATCGGCAGCGCGCAGGGTATCGAGCTGCTCGATGACGGTTTCGAGGTCGCCGAGCTCCGGGTAAGCGCCCGGCAGCACCGGCGCTTCGAACACGCGCCCGACGACGCTGGCGACCTTGAGCGTCCGGCGCGGCCCCTCACCGACCGTATCGATCCGTGACAGCACCAGGCTGTGCAGGCTCTCCGGCAGCTCCAGCGCGCGAACGGCGGCCGCGTCACCAGGGTCCACGCCGTGCGACGAGATGTAGCTGATGAGCTCCTCGATGTAGAACGGGTTGCCGCCCGATCGATCGGTCACCAGCGCCACCAGGGCCTCGCCGGCCTCGGATCCCGCGACCTCGCCGCCGGTCGATCGGACCTGGTCGAGCTTGGAGCGGATGAGCGCCGCCGCGTCGTCCGTGTCGAGCTCGGCGAGAGCTGATCTCCGAGAACGACGGCAGGCGCTCGATGCCGAGACCGCCACCGGGCTCGCCGGCCGGGCGATAGGCCAGCACGATGAGGACCGGCAACCCGAGCGCCGCCCGGCCAAGCCCCTCGAGCAGGTCGCGCGACAGGGCATCGATCCAGTGACAGTCCTCGAGCACCAAGACGAGCGGCTCGCCGGCGGCCCGGTCACGAAGGCAGGTCGCGAGCAGGTCTTCGAGCGACGCCTTGCGCAGCTTCGCGTCGAGGGCGGCGGTCAGTTCGTTGTCCGGGATCTCCAGCCCGAGGACGGTTTCGAGCAGGGGAGCGCGCGGCACCAGGGCGGCGTCGATCGCCTCGAGCGCGGCCTCGACCGCGCGGCGCTGCTCGACGTCCGAGTCGGCGTCCTCGACCCGGAGCAGGCGTCGCCAGACCTCGCGCCAGACGAAGTAGCTCGAGTTCGTCCCGAACGACTGGCACTCCCCGAAGGCGACGACGACGCCCCGCCGCCGGGCGCCACGGACGAACTCCGCGACGAGGCGCGACTTGCCCATGCCGGCTTCGGCGGCGATCCCGACGATCCGGCCCTCCCCCGCGAGGGCCGCCTCGAGCCCCTTGTCGAGCGTGGCGAGCTCGGCGCGCCGGCCGACGAGCTCCAGCTCGTAGCGGATCCGGCGCCGGGAGGCTCGCTCCAGTGAGCCGGTCAGCTCGAACGCCACGATGTCCCAGGTCCTGCCCTTGACCGTCAAGTCCGGCAAGCGCTCCCACAGGAACGCGTCACCGGCCATGTCGCGCAGCTCGTCTCCCACGACGATGCTCCCCGGGGTCGCCGCGGACATCAGCCTCGCCGACAGGTTCACGGCGTCGCCAAGGCAGACGAATGTGCGGCGCATCGCGTGCCCATACGTGCCGCTGCGGAGGCGTCCGTGGGTGATGCCGATCTGGATGTCTCGGGCGTGGGTCGTGCGTTCCAGGTCGCGCAGCTCCAGGCCGGCCGCGGCGGCTCGCGCGGCGTCGTCCTCGTGCGCGACCGGCGAGCCGAACACGCCGTACAGGTAGGCACCCTTGTCGCCCAGCGTCAGCTGCAGCACGTTCCCGCCGAAGCCGGCCATGATCCGTTGCGCGCGCCGGACGAAGTCGTCGAGCTTCTCGATGGCGTCCTCGTCGTCGTCGTAGTCGATGCCGCCGAAGCGCAGGAACACCGGAAATGCCGGCCGCAGATCGGCCAGGAACTCGCCCCGCCCGGCGCGCAGCCGGTCCCATACCACGGGGAGCAGCCACGGCCGTACCAGATCGTCGTCCAGCGGCGGCGGCTCCTCGACGGCGTGCGTCGGGACATCGACCTCGAGCGACTCGACGACGCCGAACCGGCGATCGCCCCCGGCGTCACGCCAGGCCGCGATCCGGACCCGGTCACCCAGCACCGCGACCGCCGAAGGGTCGAGCACGACCTCGCCCTTCTCGGCGTGATGCTCCGTCTCCGCGAGGTCGTCGATGAGGGCGCCGGCCAGGACGTCGATGAGCTGGATCTCGGGGTCGCCCACCACGAACCGGCGGGCGCTCCCTGCGGCCACCGCGACCTTCAGGGCGAGCTGGACCGTCGTCCCGGCCGGCGTCCGGATCGTGCCGACACGGGCCATCGCGGCCTGCATCGCGAGCGCCGCCGCGGTCGCACGCAGGCCGTCGTCGCCATCGATCCAGCAGGTGATGGCATCGCCCGAGAAGTAGATGACGTCGCCACCGTATTGATCGAGCTCCTCGATGACGGCGTGGAACACGCGGCCCAGGTTGGCGGTGAGCTCCTCGGCGCCCCGTTGCGAGCCGAGCTCATTGGCCAGCGCATCGGTCAGTGGCGTGAAGCCCGAGATGTCGGCGAACAGCGCGGCGCCGCGGACGCGGTCGGGCATCTCGGTCCTGGACGCGAGCGCTCGGCGGCGGTCCCGGGCGATGTAGGCCTCGGGCTCGTCGCGGCCGAGCTCGACGTCGAGATGCTGCATGCCCGTCCATCGTAGGGGAGGGGACCGTCCGCGGCGCCCGGGCGACGCATGGCCTACGATCGGGCCATGGGTGAGCCTCGGTCCGTCATCGCGCCCACGGGCGGTCGGGTCTTCCGGCGTTCTGTGGTCGACCCGCCGCCGGTGGCGGTGACGGCGTCCGGGTCGACCATCCGCGACTCGACGGGTCGGGAGTACCTCGACGCGGCGGGCGGGGCGATCGTCGTCAACGTCGGTCACGGGCGCGCGGAGATCGCGGCGATCATGGCCGACCAGGCCGGGCGCCTCGCCTACGCGCACGGCAGCACGTTCACGACCGAGCCCCTGGAGGCCTACGCCACCGAGGTCGCCGCCGTGCTTCCGGTGGACGATCCGGCGATCTACCCGGTCTCCGGCGGTTCCGAGGCGATCGAGACGGCCCTCAAGCTGGTCCGCGCCTACCACCTGGCCCGCGGCGAGCCCGACCGCGACGTCGTGATCGCCCGGCACGGCAGCTACCACGGCAACACGCTGGGGGCCCTGGACCTGTCGGGCCGTCCCCCGTTGCGCCGGCCATATGAGCCGTGGCTGGGCCGCTTCCGGCACGTGTCGGCGGCGTACCCGTACCGCGCCGGCGAGGCCGCGGCGCACGCGCTGGGCGATGGGGCGGCCCTGGCCGCCGAGCTCGACGCGGCCATCGCCGAGGCGGGTCCCGGTCGTGTGGCCGCCTTCGTCGCGGAGCCCATCGTCGGGGCGACGCTCGCCGCTGCGGTGCCGCCGGACGACTACTGGCCGGCCGTCGCGGAGGTCTGCTCACGCCACGGCGTGCTCCTGGTCGCCGACGAGGTCATGACCGGGTTCGGCCGGACGGGACGCTGGTTCGGCCTCGATCACTGGGGTGTCCAGCCCGATCTGCTCGTCGCGGCCAAGGGAGCGACGTCAGGCTACTGGCCGTTCGGCTTCGTGGCGGCGGCGGGCCCGGTGTTCGAGGCCGTGACCGCTCCGGGCGGCGGCTTCGTCCACGGGTTCACGTACTCGCACGCGCCGGTCGGGGCGGCGGTCGCCCGGGAGGTCCTGCGCATCCTCCACGACGAGGACCTGGTGGCCGCCAGCGCCAGCAAGGGCCGACGGCTGCTGGCGCTGTTGCACGAGCGACTCGACGGCCACGAGCGAGTCGGCGAGATCCGCGGCCGCGGACTGATGGTCGGTCTGGAACTCGTCGCGGACCCTGCCACCCGGCGACCGTTCCCGCGTGCCGCCAAGGTCACGGAGGGGATCGTCCTCGCGGCGCGCCGACGTGGGTTGCTGGTCTACTCGGGTACCGGGAATGCCGACGGCACCGATGGCGACACGATCCTGCTCGGACCGCCGTTCATCGTCACTGACGACGAGCTGGTGCGGATCGCGGATGTCCTGGCCGAGGCCGTGGCCGAGGCAGTCGACGGTTTGCCGGCCGCGGCCGGCCCCGCGGGCTAAGCGCGGCTCAGCGACGCCGGTCGGCCCCTCGGAACGCGCCACCGAATACGAGTACGCCTCCCAGGGCGACGAGCGCGATGGGCACGACCAGACCCCCGACCTGCGGCGACAGCATGTTCACGCCGCCCAGCAGCGCCAGCAGCCCTCCGAACCAGGCCTGCCACCCGAGCCCGCCTCCGGACGCGGCCCGGACCGCGGCGATGAACAGGAAGGCGACCCCGAAGCAGAACGTCCCGAGTCCCTCGAGGGCGAGGCCAGCGTCGGTGAGCACGCCCGGTACGGCGAGCGCAGTGATGATGGCTCCGGCGTACAGAGAGCCCGTTCCGCGGTCCACCCCCCACTTGATGAGGAAGGCGATGCCGACCGCGAGCACGATCAGCGACCCGAGGGAACGCGCCTCCGGGAACAGCTCACGGGCGAGCAACAGCCCACCGAACACGAGCAGGAAGACACCGACCCAGGGCAGGCCGGGCCGGCGCGCCTGGTCCGGTCCCCACTCCCAGGTGTAGACCCGGCTGTTGCCCGCGCCCGGATCCCTGCCGCCGCTGTCCGGCGGCAGGCGCGTGACGTTCGTCTCGGGTCGGTCGTCCATCCGGTGCCAGCCTACCCGGCCGGCGTGGCCGAGGGGGCAGGGCTGGACGCAGTGGCCGGGACCTCGTCCTCGACGTGGTTGAACCCGAGCCGGTCGGCGAAGCGGCCCAGCGGTCCGGGCGCCCACCAGTTCCAGCGGCCCATGAGCCGCATCGTCGCGGGCACGAGCAGGACCCGCACGATCGTGGCGTCGAGGGCCACCGCGATGGCCATGCCCACACCGATGCTCTTGATGGTGATCGAGTCCGCCAGCGCGAACGCCGAGAACACCACGACCATGATCAGCGCCGCGCCCGTGATGACGCCGGCGGTCTTGGCCAGGCCCTCGGCCACCGACGCGGTGTTGTCGCCGGTCCGCCGGTAGGCCTCCTGGATCCGCGACAGGAGCAGGACCTCGTAGTCCATCGAGAGGCCGAACAGGACACTGAACATGATGATCGGGTTGCCGGCGATGGTGAACCCGGGCGACTCGAAGTTGAGGATGTCGGCGAAGTTGCCGTCCTGGAAGATGAACACCAAGGCGCCGAACGACGCGGTGATCGACAGCAGCGTCATGATCACGGCCTTGATCGGGATGACGACCGATCCGAACAGGAGGAACAGGATCAGGGCACTGGCACCCAGGGTCAGGGCGATCGCGTACGGGATCGTGGCCGACTGGCTGGCCATGAAGTCCTGACCATCAGCGGCGAGCCCGCCGACTTGCGTCGTGACGCCATCGACCGAGACGTCGCGAACGAGCGGCACGACCTCGGTGCCCGCCGGGCTCAGCGGCGCGAGCGGGCTGATCGCATCGAGCCGGACCGTGGAGTCGCGGAGGTAGGCCTCCTCGAGTCGGGTCAGCCCGGCGGCGAGCTCCGGTGGGAGCGCGTCGCGCGGCGCGTCGAACAGTGCGGCGATGCCCGCGGCGTCAAGGTCGGCGCCGGTCGCCGGATCCTTGAGCCCGACGAACGGCCCCTCGACGCGGTCGATGTCCGGGACCGCATCGATGGCGGCGCCCAGGTCGAGGATGCGCTGGACGTTGGCCGGATCGGTCGGGGAGCCGTCGACCGTGGCGAGGACCACGATCGGCGACGTCTCGCCCGCCCGGAAGTCGTTCGACAGGGCGACCGCCGCTTCCCGGCTCTCGATGCCGGGCGGCAGGACCGACGCATCGGGGATGCCCTGGCTGAGCCGGAGGAACGGCGTGCCGAGAATGAGCAGGAAGGCCAGGGTCGGGATCAGGACCGCGACCGGACGGGCCATGACCGCGTGCGCCACGCGTTCCCAGCGGGACTCACGGGCGATGTCGGCCGCCTCGCCGACCGGCCGGCCGACCGCCCGCCGGATCCGATCGCGCAATCCGGCCACGCCGCCCGAGTTGACGCGATGCCCGAGCATGCCGAGGACGGCCGGCAGGAACGTGAGCGCATAGAAGACCGAGGCGGCGACGGTGAGCGCTCCACCGATGCCGAACGAGCGCAGGGCGCTCGGCTCGAACAGGAGCAGCCCCGACAGGCCGACCGCAACGGCCAGCCCGGAGAAGGCGACGGCCTTGCCGCTGGTCGCGACGGTGATCTCGACCGCGGCGGGGACGTCACGGCCTTTTCGGAGCTCCTCGCGGAACCGGCTGACCATGAACAGTGAGTAGTCGATGGCGAGGGCCAGACCGAGCATCGTCGCCACGTTCTGGACGTAGATCGAGAGCTCGGTCACCTGCGCGGCGAGGTAAACGCCGCCGAGCGTCGTTGGGATCGCCAGCGCGGCGACCACCAGGGGCATGCCGGCGGCGACGAGCGACGCGAAGACGAGGATGAGGATGAGGGCGGCGAACGGCAACGAGACCGTCTCCGCCTGGACCAGCTCCTTCTCCGACTGCTCGGCCTGGTCCTGGGTCGCCGGCGCCACGCCCGTCAGCAGGAGGGTTAGATCCGTGGGCTGGTCGATGAGGGCCCGCAGGTCGTGCATCTCGTCGACCGCGGCCTCGTCGGTGATCGCGAGGCGGACGACCACGTACGCGGCCGTTCCGTCCGTGCTGATGAAGCGGTCGTCGCGAGTCTCCGCCCAGCCGACGACGCCATCGACTCGGTCGTCGGCAAGGAGTCGGTCGAGCGATGCGGCGATCTCCGCCTGGAAATCGTCGGAGCGGGCGTCGTCACCAGCCGTGCCCTCGAACAGGGCAATGATGGCGCCACCGCCGGCACCGAACTCGTCCTCCAGTCGTTGCGCGACCGCCGCCGATTCCGAATCCGGATCGGTCCAGCCGCCGGCGCTCAGCGACCCGGTCACCTGCGACGCCAGCGACGCGGAGGCGACGGCCAGGATGACCGCGAGGATGGCGATTGGTCGGCGGAAGCGGTAGACGAAGGCTCCCCAACGAGAAAACATGACGGCGCGTCTCCAGAGGTCGGGCGGCGGGGCGGGACCCGGCAAAGATAGAGAATGACCATTCCCCTTGTCAACCATGCGCGGTTGATTCGTGCGCAACGGTGCGCTACAGTCGAGGGAGCAGCCATTCCTCAGGAGCCGTCCGACCAATGCCTCGTATTTCCGCCGCCCATGAACAGCAGGTCCGCGAGCGGATCATCCGTGCGGCCGTCGAGGTGTTCGCGGAGAAGGGCTATCACCGCGCCACCATCGCCGACGTCGTCCAGCGGTCGGGCCTCTCGGTCGGGGCGATCTACACGCATTTCAAGGGCAAGGACGCGCTCTTCCTCCAGAGCTGCGACCTGATCTCCGGCCAGGGCCTCGATGAGCTCGCGATCCGCCTGGCGCCCCTGACGACGACGGCCGACAAGCTCATGACGGCCGCGGCCTATTACGTCGAGACGATCGACCAGTTCGAGGATGCCCCGGGACAGGTGGGCCTGGTACGAGCCTGGGCCGAGGCCCCGGAAGAGCCCGACGTCCGCGAGATGCTCGCCCGTCGGCGCGAGCAGCTGGTCGGGGCCGCGCTGATGCTGCTGCACGAGGGCGTCGCGCGAGGCGAGCTCCCGGCCTGGCTGGATGTCGATGGCTTCGCCCGCGGCTTCCTCGGCCTGCTGGACGGGTTGCTGCTCCAGCGCATCGAGGCTGGGGAGGGCTACCGACCCGAGGAATCCGTGCGCCGCGCCCGCGCCATCCTCGACGTCCTCCTCGCCGCCGCACGGGTCGAGCAGCCGGCCGCCGCGACGGCGTAGCATCGCGGGCCATGGCCCATGTCCAGACGGTCCTCGGTCCGATCGATCCCGCCGAGCTCGGGTTCACGCTCCCGCACGAGCACACCCAGATCGCGCTGTGGCAGATCCCCGACCGCTGGGACTACTGGCAGCTCACGCGCGATGAGCCGCTCATCCTCGAGGAGCTGGCGGCCTACCGGACAGCCGGTGGCAGCGGGCTCGTTGACCTGACCCTGCCGGGCGTCGGGCGCGACCCGGCCTGGCTGACGGCCATAGCCCGCGCGAGCGGGCTCCACATCGTCATGGGCTGCGGCTGGTATCGGGGCGCGTACTACCCGGCGGAGGCCCTGATCGATCGACGGTCGGTCGACGACCTCGCTGACGAGCTCGTCGCGGAGGCGACGACCGGCGTCGGCGATTCGGGCGTCCGGCCCGGGATCATCGGCGAGATCGGCACCGACAAGCCGTGGGTGTCGGCGCAGGAGGAACGCGTCCATCGCGCGGCCGCCAGGGCCGCCCGCCGGACCGGCCTGGCAATCACGACCCACGCCGTCCTGTCGCCCGTCGGGCTCGACCAGCTCCGGATCTTCGAGGAGGAGGGTGCGGACCTCACACGGGTCGTGATCGGTCACGCCGACTCGTACCCGCACCTCGACCACCACCTCGCGATCGTCGGGCGCGGCGCGAGCGTCGAATTCGACTTCCTCGGGATGTCCTTCACGCCCGCCGAGCGCCACGGTGAAGGCCGGGCCGTGGACCTGCTGCGGGAGCTGCTCTCACGCGGTCACGTCGACCGCATCCTCCTCTCCCAGGACGTCTGCCACGACTCGCAGCTGTCCCGGTACGAGGGAAACGGCTATACGTACCTTGCGCGCTCGTTCCTACCGAGGCTCCGGGAGGCAGGCGTCAGCGAAGCGGAGATCGAGACGATGACGGTCGGCAACCCGCGGCGACTGCTGCGCATCGCATAAGCCGACGCGGGCGGGCCGGGGCGGGCCGGGCGGCCGGGCGAGGTGGCCGGCGGTCAGCCCTCCAGGGTGGCGTCCACGCTCAGTTCGACGTTGCCCTTGAGCGCCTGGCTGATCGGACAGCCGTCCTTGGCCGCCTCAGCGGCGGCGATGAAATCGTCGGCCGACATGCCGGGGACCACCCCGCGCACGGTCAGGGCACTTGACACGACGCGCCAGCCGGCGTCGACCTTGTCGAAGGTCACGTCGGCGGACACGTCCAGTCGATCCGGCGGTGTCCCGGCCCGTCCGAGGGCGCCCGAGAAGGCCATCGCAAAGCAGGAGGCATGCGCCGCGGCGACCAGCTCCTCGGGGCTCGTCTTGCCGTCGGCCGACTCGGTTCGCGCCGCCCAGCTGACCGGGAGCGATTCGAAGGCGCCGCTCGACATGGCACTGACCGTGCCGCTGCCGGAAGGTAGATCGCCGGACCACACGACCTCAGCGCGACGGATGGCGGACATGGCGACTCCTCGTTGGCGGGTGGTTCGGATGCCGACATCCTCCCACATCGACGACCGGACGACCCACGAGCCGGAACCCGGCCCGGAGCTGAGGGGAGGGGAGCGTGGCGGTCGGGGGCGGTCGGTAGGGCAGGGGTGCAGTCCGGACCATGACCATCCTCCCCGCACCTCTGGAACGTCCGGCCCGTATCGGCCGGCGCACCTGGCAGCGACAGTCAGGGCATGCGATCACCTGCCCGCCGCCTCAGTCCACTGGCCCTCGCCTTCCTCCTCGTCGTCGGCCTCGCGCCCGCCACGTCCGCCGCGGACACGCCCACCGGCGCCCAGATCTCCGCCGCCGAGCAGTCCGTCCTGAAACTGACGAACCGCCGCCGCGCCAGCGCCGGCCTCGTGGCACTGCGCTGGGACAAGCGGCTGGCCGAGCTCGCAGGGGATCGCGCGGCCTACATGGCCAGGACCGGTCGATTCAGCCACACCCAGTCCGGCGGCACCGACGTCTTCGACATGATCGCCAGCGCGGGCATCAAGTGGTATGGCGCCGGCGAGATCATCGCCTGGAACACCTCGGCCGCCCTCGACTACTCCGCGGCGTTCGCGGTGCAAGGCTGGATGGGCTCGCCGAGCCACCGGTCGATCGTGATGTCGAAGGGCTACAACTACGTGGGCTTCGGCCTGGCGATCTCGGACTCGGGCAAGCGCTACTGGGCCGGCGTTTACCTGAAAGGCCCCGATCGCACGGGCGCCTGGAGCAGGATCGTGGGCACCGCGAAGCGAAACCTCAACAGCACGGACGTCCGCGTCTGGGTCAAGTGGGCGGGCAGCGATATCCGGCTCCAGGTCCTGACCTCCGGGTTCCGCTACTACCAGGTCCAGCGGAAGATCAACGGCGGTGCGTGGGTCAGCTACCCGATCACGACCAGCACCAGCATGACCAGGAAGTGGCGTCGCAACGGGACCTATGAAGTGCGGGTCCGCTCACGCGACCGTGCCGGCAACTGGGGCGCCTGGAAGGCGACCACGATCAAGACCTGACGATCTGCTTCGATCGCATCACGAGCCCCTCCGAGACCGTCGCGAGGGGCTCGTCGCTGTCCGGGTAGCCGTCACGTGGACGCAACCCGAGAACGGAAGCGGCGGGCGAGGGCGAAACCCAGCGTGGCGTAGGCTGTTCGTCCACACCCAGAAGCAGGAGGGCGAGCGATGCCTGATCTTCACCTGAGAGAACGGCTCCCTGAGCTGAGGCTCCCCGAGATGTCCCGCGACGACATCGCCAAGGCCCTAGGCGAGACGCGCAAGGAGCTGGGCGAGGTCCGCAAGGATCTCAACGAGTTCCGCCGCGAGGTCGAGGTGCCGCGCATGGACCTTTCCAAGATCGAGATGCCGAACATCGACATCGGCAAGGAGCTCCGGGACGCGCGGAAGGACCTTCGTGACGCGGGCAAGTACATGGCCAAGAACGCGAAGTCCGCGGCACAGGACGCCGGTCTCGTGAAGCGGCCGTCACGCCTTCCGTTCGTGATCGCCGGTGCCATCACCGTCGGTCTCGTCGGCTGGGCGCTCGCGAACTCGCCGAGCATCAAGGCCCGCCTCCAGGCCGCGGCCCAGCAGATGCAGGAGAAGATGGCCGCCCGGCGCGCCGAATGGGAAGAAGAGCCGCACGCGTTCGACGCCGCGGTTCCCGTGCCCGTCCAGCCCTCCACCTACGCCGACGCGACGAGTGACACGGACAGCCCGTTCGCGGAGCCGCCGAGTGACACGCCCGAAGGCTTCGGCAAGACGAACGGCAAGCGGACGAGCACGACCACGACGGACGAGCCGGCCCGCACCTGATCCACGTCTCGCCCTCACAACCCGCGCATCGACACCGCCCCGGCCTCCGGGGCGGTGTCTCCATGTCCGGACGCGTTTCCGTCCTGAACGGATCGGACCGTGTCCGCGCGACCGCGGCCCCTACCATGGGACCCCATGGAAGAGATCGCGGGCCCCACCGCGGTCCTGCGCCGGGTCCTTGCGAACCGCGATCTCCGGCGCGTGCTGCCCGCCTTCCTGGTATTCAGCGCGGCGGAGTACGCGACCTGGATCGCGATCCTCCTGTACGCCTACGAGCAGACCGGGCCGGCGTCGGTCGGTCTGGTCGCGCTCATCCAGTTGGTGCCGGCCGGGCTGGTGGCGCCCCCCGCCGCGGCCCTGGGCGATCGGTTTCCGCGGCACCGGGTCCTCACGTTCGGTTATCTGGGGCAGGCCATCGCGATGCTGGCGACCGCCGCCGCGATGCAGGCAGGGCTACCCGTCCCGGTCGTGTATCTCGCCGCAGCCGTCGCAGCCACCTCGCTCGTAGTGACGCGGCCGACCCAGTCGGCGCTACTGCCGTCACTCGCCGGGACGCCGGCTGAGCTGACCGCCGCCAACGGCACGGCCGGGGTCGCCGAGGGGACCGGCGCCCTCTTCGGGCCGCTGGCCGCCGCGGCGATCCTCGCGGTCTCGACGCCCGCGACGGTGTTCGTCGTGGCCGGGGTCGCCCTCGCCGTATCGGCCGCGGCCACGCTCGGGCTTCGACCGAGCGACGGCGGCCTCGGCCAGATCGGCGATGGGGGCGAGTCGACCGCCGCGGACTTCGGATTCCTCCAGGGTCTTCGGACCGTGGCCGCGGACCCGAACGCCAGGCTCATCGTCGGGTTGTTGACGGCCGGCATGTTCATGGTCGGTGCCGCCGACGTGCTCTTCGTCCTGTTCGCGCTCGACCTGCTCGAGATGGGAGAGTCGGGCGTCGGGATCCTTGGCGCGGGGTTTGGTGTCGGATCGATCGCGGCGGGGGCCCTCACGTTCGCCCTGGCGGGTCGCACGCACCTGGCAGCCGTGGCGGCAAGTGGGGCGGTGGCGTGGGGCATCGCGCTGTCGGTTGTTGCCCTTGCCGCCACCGCCTGGCTGGCGCCGCTCCTGCTCGTGGTCGGAGGTGCTGGCCTGGCGATCGTCGATATCGCCGGCCGGACCCTGCTGCAGCGCTCGGTCCGGGACGAGGTCCTGGCGCGGGTGTTCGGCGTCCAGGAAGGCCTGGCGATGTTCGGCCTGGCCGCCGGGTCCGTGCTCGTGCCGATCCTCGTCGCGCTGACCGGTCTCATCGGTGCCGCGCTGGTCGTCGCCGCCGTCTTGCCGGTCGCCGTCCTCCTGGCCTGGGGTCGCCTCCGGAGCCTGGATCGTCGGACGATCGTGCCGACCCGCGAGATCGCACTGCTCCGGCGCAGCACGCTCTTCCGGCCATTGCCGGCGGTGCAGCTCGAGGCTGTTGCGCGCCGGACGTCCTGGCTGTCGGTCCCGACCGGCACCGTCGTCATCCGCGAAGGCGACAGCGGCGATCGCTTCTATGTCCTTGCCGCAGGTGCGGTTCGCGTCGAGCGGGACGGCCGCCACCTGCGCGACATCGCCACGGTCGGCGACGGTTTCGGTGAGATCGCGCTGCTTCGTGGCGTCCCCCGGACCGCCACGGTCACGACGACCCAGGAGACCGTCCTCCTCACGATCGACCGCGCGGCCTTCCTCGCCGCAGTGACTGGTCACCCGGACGCGTTCGCCGCAGCCGAACGGCAGGTCGGCGCCCGCGCGCTGTGACCACGTGCCGACGATCACGCTCCGCGGAAGGTCACGTTGACGGTCCGAGCGGTAATCCCGATAATCTAGGTCGGAATTACTGAACGGCCGAACATGCCGTCTGCGACGCCAGCGGCGCCGCCTCCGACGAGGACCGAGGAACGAATGACCGCAACCCGCGAGATCGTCACCGATCAGCGTGACCAGTTCGCCTTCCACGACGATATCGCGTACCTGCGCGAGACGAAGCGTGGGTTGACGCGCGCCACAGTCGAGGAGATCAGCGGGTTCAAGGAAGAGCCCGACTGGATGCTCCAGTTCCGCCTGCGCGCCTACGAGCACTTCCTGAAGCGTCCGATGCCGACGTGGACCGACGGTCTCGACAAGATCGACTTCGACAAGATCGTCTACTACCGAAAGCCGTCCGAGCGCGAAGAGAAGTCGTGGGACGACGTCCCCGAGCAGATCAAGGCGACGTTCGAGAAGCTCGGCATCCCGGAGGCGGAGCGCAAGTTCCTTGCCGGCGTCGGCGCGCAGTACGACTCCGAGGTCGTGTACCACAGCGTCCGCGAGGAGCTGACCAAGATCGGCGTCGTATTCATGGGCACCGACCAGGCGCTCAAGGAATACCCCGAGATCTTCAAGAAGTACTTCGGCACGATCGTCCCGCCGGAGGACAACAAGTTCGCGGCGCTCAACAGCGCCGTGTGGTCCGGTGGCTCGTTCGTGTACGTCCCCAAGGGCGTCGAGGTCCCGCTCCCGCTGCAGGCCTACTTCCGGATCAACGGCGAGAACACCGGCCAGTTCGAGCGCACCCTTATCGTCGTCGACGAAGGCGCCAAGGTCCACTACATCGAAGGCTGCACGGCGCCCATCTACGCCACGGATTCGCTCCACGCGGCCGTCGTCGAAGTGGTCGCCCTGCCGGGCTCCAAGGTTCGCTACACGACCATCCAGAACTGGTCGAACGACGTCTACAACCTCGTGACCAAGCGCGCCCACGCGCACGAGAACTCGACCGTCGAGTGGATCGACGCGAACACGGGCTCGCGCAAGACCGTGAAATTCCCGGCCATCTACCTCCGTGGTGAGGGCGCGACCGCCGACATCATCTCGGTCGCGGTCGCCGGCAAGGGCCAGCACCAGGACACCGGCGCCAAGGCCATCCACCTCGCCCCGAACACGCGATCGCGGATCGTGAGCAAGTCGGTCTCCAAGGACGGTGGCCGGGCGACCTATCGCGGCCACCTCAAGGTCGCGCCGGGGGCCACCAATGTCGTGGCCAGCGTCCGGTGCGACGCCCTGATGCTCGACGACCAGAGTCGCAGCGACACGTACCCGTACATCGACATCCAGGAAGACGACACGACGATGAGCCACGAGGCGACCGTCGGGAAGGTCTCAGCCGACCAGGTCTTCTACCTGATGGCCCGCGGGCTGACGGAGAACGAGGCGACCAACCTTATCGTCCAGGGCTTCCTCGAGGTGTTCACCAAGGAACTGCCGATGGAATACGCCATCGAGTTCAACCGTCTCGTGAAGCTCGAGATGGAGGGGTCGCTCGGATGACGGCCCCGGCCTCACGACCGAGGCCGGCGCGTCGGGCCCTCGATGAGCTCTCGCTGCCGGTCGATGAGGGCGCCCTGGAAGCGGTGCTCGCCACGTCGCCCGATTGGCTGGCCGCGGATCGGCGCGCCGCCTACGAAGCGTGGTCCGCGCTCCCCGGCGAGTCGAACCTGCTGTACACGCCCTACATCGACCTGCGCGCGGCGCGCCTCGAAGCGGTCGAGTTTGCGACCGACCACGGCACGGAACGTCGTGTGGGCACGCTCCCGGCCGACGCCGACGGCCTGATCGAGTTCGACGAGGGCCGGGTCGTCGCCGTGGCCCTGTCGGCCCCTGCCGAAGCCGCCGGCGTCGTGGTCCGTTCCCTGCTCGACGACGTGGACGGTGTCCGCGGCCTCCTCGATGGCGGCCCCTCCGTCCCCTCGACCGATAAGTTCGCCCAGCTCACCCGGGCCCTCTGGTCGCAGGGCGTGCTCGTCGACGTCCCCGACGGCGTCCGCCTCGAGCAGCCCATCGTCGTCCGCTGGGCGGTCGGGGCGCCCGACCGCGCCCTCGTGACCCGGAGCCTCATCCGTCTTGGCGACAAGGCCGAGGCCTCGATCGTGGAGGAGCTCGTCGCATCCGCCGGGGTGACACCATCCGGCGGCCAGGCATTCTTCGCCGGCACGACCGAGGTCTCGCTGGGAGTCGGCGCATCCCTCCAGTTCGCGAGCCTGCAGGAGCTGGGGGACGACACGGTCGCGTTCCAGCATCGACTCGCGTCGATCGGAGAAGAAGCGACGCTGCAGTGGGCCCTCGCCCAGCTCGGTGCCCGCCTCGTGCGCAGCCGCGTCGAGAACCGGCTGGTCGGTGACCGAAGCTCGGTCGAGCAGGTCGAGATCGTGTTCGGCGCCGACGAGCAGCTTTTCGACCTGACGTCCTTCACGACCCACATCGGACGCGACACGACCGGCGACCTCTTGTCGAAGGCGGCGTTGCTCGAGAGTGCCCGGGCCTACCTGAAGGGCCTCATCACGATCGAGAAGAGCGCGGTCGGCACCGACAGCTTCCTCGGCGAGTTCGGGATGAACCTCTCGAAGTCCGCTCGCTCCGTCGCGATCCCCTCGCTCGAGATCGACCAGCCGGACTGCCGCCGCGCGATGCACTCGAGCTCGGTCGGCCCGGTCGACGAGCTCCAGCTGTTCTACCTCGAGTCGCGTGGCATCCCACCGGATGAGGCGCGCAAATTCATCGTGCTCGGGTTCCTCGAGCCGGTCGTCGCCAGGGTCCCGCTCGCGTCAGCCCGCGATCGGCTGCGCGAGCTGCTGGAGGCCAAGTGGGCCTCAGGCACCGATGGCGCCACCGGCGCGGCCGCCGCCTGATGCCTCCACAACGTCGCTCGCGCCGGCTCGTTCGCGCGCACAACCGCGGCTCGCGATGAGACGGATCGACCTGCTGGGCGTCGACGAGGTCGCCGACGGCGAGATGAAGATGGCCTGGGTGGATGGCACCGATCAGGTCCTGGTGATCAACATCGGCGGCGAGGTCACGGCCGTGCAGGGCGTCTGCTCGCACGAGTACTTCGAGCTCGACAAGGGCTTCCTGACCAACGGCACGCTGACCTGCGCGCTCCACCTGTCCCGGTTCGACCTCGTCAACGGGGAGCCGCTCGACCCACCGGCCGAGGAGCCGCTGGCTGTCTATCCGGTCGTCGTCGAGGACGGCCGCATCCTGATCGAAGTCCCGGACGGCCCCCTGGAGATCAGCGAGGGGTAGCGAGCGTGTGGCACGGCGCCGGTGGCAGGGCGCCGGTGGCACGGCGCCGCAGGGTGATGCACCTTTTTCGGGCGTCGGCGACGACAAGTCCCGAGCGATGCATCTCGGCTGCATCATGGGTCTCATCGTTCGCCGAGATCCGAGCGCGCTCTGCCGCTCTGAACATCGAGCGCGAGTGATGCCGCCGAAGTGCATCGCCTCCGGAAGGGCCGCCCATTCGCGCCGAATGTGCATCATCCGCGTGCGTGAGCGGTACCGGTACCAACGTGCTGTGGCGGGCCGCGGCTCGCGAGACGTACCTTCGCGACATGCAAGGCGTCGAATTCGAGGGCTTCGCCGGTGACTGCACGATCACCGGCAGGATCACGATGTTCGGTGAGCGGCTGACCGACTTCCTCAACGGCCAGGAGCGCTTCCGGCTGCACAAGGTCGAGTTCCACAGCCTCGACGACGGCCACGCCGTCGCCCAGGACTCGGTCAGCATCGTGCGCAACGACCTGCTGGCGGTCGTGGGCACCGGGCCGCGCGGGAACGAGAAGCAGCGCGTCGCGCTCGAGGAGGCCCGGATGCAGCTGTCCATCGGGCCGTACGTCATCCTGGGGCGGCTCCACGTCCCGCCCGGCCACGATCCCATGCGCAACGTCCTGCAGCGCGAGCCGATGATCCCGTTCACCGGCGTGACGATGGCCTACAGCATGGCGGGCTCGGTCGTCGCTCGCGACCTCGGCACCCTCATCGTCAATCGCCACCTCGTCGAGTGGATCACCGAGCCCGGCGAGGACGCGGTCCTGTTCCCCGAGGCGACGATCCGCTCGCCCTTCTCGATGAACCTGCGCAAGGACTTCACCGGGCCCTCGACGCTCTAGTCCTCGCGCGCTGCGTCCGCGCCGGTTCGCAGGTTCTGGCGGAATTCACGGACCCGCGTGATCGAGAAGCGCTCCTCGTCGTCTCCGGCGGGGGCGCCGGCGATGCGCGACACCAGGTAGCTCCCGATCACCGGACCGTGCTTGAAGCCGTGGCCGGAGCCACCGCCCACGAGCCAGACGTTGTCGAACGCGGGATGGCGATCGATGACGAAGTCGGTGTCGGGGGTGGTCTCGTACTGGCACACCCGGGTCTCGACGATCGGCGCCCCGGCCATCGCCGGGAAGCGGCGGGCCATGTACCGGCGCGCCAACCGGACCGACTCGGGGTCGACTTGCCGCTCGCCGTCCGTCGGGTCGAAGACCGGGCCGTAGCGATCGGGCGCCAGTTTCATGCCCCGACCGGAGACGGCCGGCATGCCGTAGGTCGCGGCGTCGTAGTCGACCCAGCAGGGGAGCCACTCGGCGTTGAACCGGCCATCGCCCGCCGGGGGGCCGAAGAACATCACGTCCTGCTTGGTCACCCGGATCAGCTCGCCTGCGACATCCGGAAAGAGTCGCGGCAGCCAGGGCCCGGCCGCGAACACGAACGTGCCCCCCGGATAGCGGGTGCCGTCGCCCGCGACGACGTCGAGGAGGCGGCGTCCGTCCGTGGCACCGGGGGTCACCCAGGCGAGCTCGAACCGTCCGCCGTCCCGGGCGAAGGTCCGGGCCACGGCGGCCACCCCGTTCCGTGCCAGCAACAGCCCCGCCTCGGGCTCGTACGCGGCGAACGCGAGGTCATCGGCCGCGATCTGCGGCCAGCCGTCGGCGAGGTCGGTCGGCGACAACCGCCGGACCGGGATGCCCAGTGACGTCAGGGCCGCGATCGAGTGCGCCTCGAAGCCGTCCTCCCGATGGGCGAACCAGAGCATCCCCGCCTCGACATAGAAGCGCTCTCCCACTTCCGCCTCGAACGCCTGCCAGGCCGTGCGCGCCTCGCGCGACCAGCGCGTGTAGAAGGTGTCGGCCCCGTGCGCCGCGCGCAGGATGCGGGTCTCGTCGCCCGACGTCGACCGCGGATGCCCCGCCCCGAACGCGTCGATGAGGGTCGTCGTCCAGCCGGCCCGGCGAGAGCGGAGCGCGGTCCAGGCGCCCATCGTGCCCGCCCCGACGACCACGACGTCGGCCGCAGGGGCACTCACGGGCTGAGCGTCAGGGTTGCGACCGTCGCCGCGGCGATCGCATCGCGGGTGAACGGCAGCGGCAGCGTGCCGTCGGTCCGCCAGGGCTCGATCTGGTCGCCGTAGTGCGCCGCGAATGGGTTTCCGGATTGTCCCGTCGTGATGACGACACGTCCGCCGTCGAGATCCGAGAGGTCCATGAGCAATCGGTACGAAGGCAGGTTCGTCACCGTGAACAGCTGGTCGATGCCGACCGGCACGAAGTCGGGATCGGTCGGGTCCGGGTAGGCGCGGCTCAGGCGGTAGTAGGTGTTGTTGACCGCGCCGGCTGCGCCCTGCGCGTCCACCGGCCCCTCGTTGAAGTACCACTCGAGGGGTCCGATGCCGCTGCCCGTCCCGATCGTCGCCTCCTCGAACGTCGCCGTGTGCAGGTGGGCCCAGTCCCACGTGTCCGGGTCGCCGAACGCGGCCCGCAGTTCGGCGCCGGCCTCGTCCATGGCGCGCAGGGCGATGACATCCGCCGTCTCGACGGCCGGTGTGGTCGTGTCGTCCCACCACGAGCGATTCGGGGTCCTGGATCAGCTGCGCGAGGGCAACCCAGCTCCACGGGCTGCCGACGTAGTCGCGTGCCAGCGGTCCGAGCTCGTCGTCGAAGAGGTCGCGCAGGACCCGATACTCCCAGGCCATGTACGCCGCGCAGCCGAAGCTGTCGAGGATGCAGCGGCCATCCCAGGTCGCGATGCGGTCGGCGATCGTGAAGCCGTCCGGGGTGGCGGGCAAGGCCTCGTCCAGCCACAGGACGACGTCACGGGCACGGAGCGGCGACGTGTCGGCCTGGATGAGGCCCATCTCGGGCACGGTCAGCCCGTCATCCGCGTAGTTGTTGACGAGGTCGATGATCCGCTCGGCCCGGTAGCCCGGGTCCCATTCCTGGCCAAGGAACCGCGGATCGAAGGCATCGACCACTGCGTTGTTGGCGGTCACGATCCAGCCATCGACGGGGTCGAGCGCCCACGGCAAGTCGTCGTAGGGGATTCGGTCGAGCCACTCACCGTCTCCGGTCGAGCCCTGGACCGGCCGATCGCCGCGATCGCCGGGATCGGAGCGGATCGGGACGAAGTCCAGGCAGCTGATAGCCGATGTGCCCGTCCACGTCGGCGTAGACGAAGTTCTGGGACGGCCCCCCATACACCGACAGGGCTTCGCGGAAGTCGTCGAAATCGGCCGCGGTGTTCAGGCCCAGGATCGCCTCGTACGTCCGGTCCGGCGCGGTCGCCGGGTGGATCGCGGACCAGCGCAGCGCCATCAGCGGACTGTCGGCCAGCTGCTCGTCGACGTCGTTGAGGATCGGGCCGTGGACCGTTTCCCGGACCTCGATGGTGACCGGATCGCCGCCGGAGACCGCGATCTGCTCGGTCCGGACCGTGAAGGGGAGCGACGCACCATCCGGGCCCAGGTAGCGGCTCGGATCCGCCGGGTCGATCGTCTCGATGACCAGGTCCTGGACGTCCACGGCGGCATTCGTCGCGCCCCACGCGATCCGGGCGTTGTGCCCCAGGACCACTCCCGGGACGCCGGGAAAGCTGACTCCGGCCACGTCGAACGGGCAGGCCTCGTCGACGGTTGCGCAATGGAGGCCGTTGACGAACCAGATCGATGGCATCGAGATCCCCAGGTGCGGGTCGTTGGCGAGCAACGCGCCGCCGGTCAACGACAACGCGGGAGCCACGGCCCAATTGTTGGAGCCGATCCCGTGGTCCGAGGCGAGACCGCCGGCCGAGCCATCGAGGCCCGCGAGTCGCAGTAGGTCGTCACCGATCGACGCGAGGTCTCGCCATGCTTCGGCCTGGTTCTCGGTGAGTGCCGCAGTAGGCAGCGTGGCCGCGCGCCCCGCGACGCCGGCCGTCGCCTGGGCCGCCCCGGGGTCTTCGGCGGCGACGGGCTCGACATCCGGCGCCGGGACGATGACCGGCCCGAACTCCCGGGTGGCGAAGAGCTCGTCGGTTCGTGACGGGTCGCCGAGCCGAGCATCGGCAAGGAACCGGAAGACCTCGCTGCTCATGTTCCCGGCAAGGTTCCAGGCCTGGACCTTGCCCCAAGTGAGCGTGTCGAGCACGGTCCAGGGCTCGGGGTTGGCGCCGGTGATCACGAAGGCGAGCCCGAGGTTGCCGCGATTCGCGTCAAGCCAGGCGTTGACCCCGGCGACGTACGCATCGAGGACCGCGCGTGTCTCGGTGGATAGCCCCGCGAGATCGCGCTCGGCTGCCCTCCGCCAGCCGAGCGTCCGGATGTATCGGTCCTCCTCGAGCGAGCCCGCCCCGAACAGCTCGGACAGGCGGCCCGCCGAGATGCGACGCCAGACCTCCATCTGCCACATCCGTTCCTGGGCGTGGACATATCCCTGGGCGACGAACAGGTCGTGCGGCGTGGTCGCGGTGATGTGGGCGAACCCCGCCGCGTCGCGATTCACGGAGACCGCCGCGTCGAGTCCAGCGACCGTGAGCGTGCCGGTCGTCTGCGGCATCGCGCGATTCGTGATCCAGACCAGCGCGCCCGCCCCGGCCGCCACGCCCACGACGACCACGACGAGCAGGACGATGACCACCCGCTTCACGAGCCGCACCGATGCCCCCCGATCCTTCAACCGCCGAGCACCGTGCCCAGACCGGCCGCCTCCGCTCGACGGACGATCGCGTCGGCGAAGACCACATCCGCGAGCCCGACGCCGAGGTGCGTGACGACGACCCGGCCGCTCGCGGGCCGCGCGGTCCCGGCGAGGATCGCCACGCCGAGCGTGGAGACCGGGTCGGGGTAGCCATCGAACTGGCCGGCGTCACGGTTGACCACGAACTGGCCACGATCGTCGACCAGGAACAGGGCCGCCCCCTCGGCCACCTCGGCCGCGCACATCGTGGCGTAGTCGACCGGGATGACGAGCGCATCCGGCGTCAGCCAGTCGGCCGTCATCGCCTGGCGGTGAGCCGGGTCCGTGAACGACGCCGCGGTGATCACGACGTCGGCGCCGGCGACGGCCTCTCGCGCCGAGTCGACCGTGTTCGCGACCGCGATCCCGCGCGTCGCGCGGGCGGCCTCGGCGAGGGCCTCGGCCCGCTCAGCGTGGCGGTCGTGGATGACAAGCTCGACCCCCCGCAGGACGTGGCCGAGCACCTCCAGGTGGCTGTGGCCCTGCACGCCCGCGCCGATGATGGCCGCTCGCGCCCGCGCCCTGCCGACGAGCCGGGGCGCGAAGCGCGATAACGCCACGCCCGACACCGCCGCCGTCCGCTGCGCGGTGATCGGACCGCCGTCGAGGATGGCTCGCGGCACGCCGGTCGCCGGATCGTTGAGGACCACGACCGCGTGGATCGCGGGCAGACCGCCCGCGCGGTTCGCCGGGAAGCCTGCCACCCATTTCATCCCGAGCAGGTCGACGCCATCCGGATCGCGCAGGGCGGCGGGCATCGCGTGAGCGAAGGACCCGGTCGGGCGAGGGTGGACGCCGATCTTCGGGGGCAGCTCTGCATCGGCGACGAGCGCGGTCATGGTCCGCTCGGCCAGGGCGAGGCGTTGCTTGACCGGGGGCATCGCCGCGGTCACGTCGGCCGCCGAGAGATACCTGGTGATGACAGGCTTCATGCACCGCGAGTCTAGGTGGCGGACCCGCGTCGTGCGCGACCAACGCCGCGCTCGTCGCCAGAACGCACACGCGGGTACGATGCGCCGCGTGGCGCCCATCGACCTCGCGACCAGCCTCGAGAATCTCAAGCTCGAACGTGATGCGATCGTCCTCTACGACTCGCTCGCCGAGATCGAGAAGGACCAGACCCGAGCGGACGCGTTCCGCCGGATCGCGGCCAACGAGCGGCGGCACGCCGACATCTGGGCGCGCAAGCTGAGCGAGCTCGGGGCGACCATCCCGCCCGCCGACGGCCCGCGACCGCGGGTGCGCGTCATCATGCTGATCGCCCGGCTGTTCGGGACCCGCTCCGTGGCGGACCTCGTGAAGGCCCTCGAGGGTGACGAGGAAGAGGCCTACGAGAGCCAGGGCGCATCGCCCGAGGTCGCGGCGATCGCCGCCGACGAGCGCGAGCACGCCCAGATCTGGGAGCGCCTGTCTTCCGGCAAGCCCATCGCGGATGACGGCAACGGCGTCGGCCGAGCAAGACGCGCTCCCTACGCCGCCGAGATCGGCCGGCGCGAGCCATGGCATCGCACGAGCGCCCGGTCGGGCACGCTCCGGGCGGTGATCTTCGGGGTGAGCGACGGCCTCGTGAGCAACCTGTCGCTGGTCATGGGCGTCGCCGGCGCGTCGGGCGCGCACCCGTCGATCGTGCTCCTCGCGGGGGTCGCCGGCCTCCTGGCAGGCGCGTTCAGCATGGCCGCCGGCGAGTACATCAGCATGCAGAGCCAGCGCGAGCTGTTCGAGCGCCAGATCGAGCTCGAACGGGCCGAGATGGCGGCGATGCCCGAGGAGGAGGAGGCGGAGCTCGCGGCTGCGTATCGAGCCAAGGGGTTCGCCCGCGACGAGGCAGCCCGCATCGCGCACCGCCTGTTCCAGGATCCCGAGGCCGCGCTCGACATCCTCGTGCGCGAGGAGCTGGGCCTGGACCCGGACGAGCTGGGCTCGCCGTGGGGCGCGGCACTCGGCTCGATGGTCTCGTTCGCGATCGGGGCTGCCGTGCCGGTCATCCCGTTCCTGTTCGGTGGCGGCCCGACCATCACGGTCATCAGCCTGGTCGCGAGCCTCGTGGCCCTGTTCGCGGTCGGTGCCGGGGTGAGCCTGCTCACCGGCCGAGGGATGCTCTTCAGCGGATTCCGCCAGCTCGCGATCGGTCTCGGCGCGGCCGTCGTGACGTTCCTGATCGGCTCGATCATCGGCGTCGGCACGGGTATCTGATCCGATGGGCGACGCGACGATCCTGCGCGAGCGGCTCATGGGGGAGGGGCTGGACCCCGGGGCGTGGTCGAACGGCCCCGGTGACACCTACGTCTCGCACGATCATGCCTACGACAAGGTGATCGTCGTCGCATCGGGCTCGATCACGTTCGGCCTGGGCGAGGGGCCCGTGGAGCTCGCCGCCGGCGACCGCCTGGAGCTGCCGGCGGGTTCCGCCCACGACGCGATCGTCGGCTCGGAGGGCGTCGTGTGCCTGGAGTCGCACCTGCCGGCCGGCACGCTGACCGGCATCGCCCACCGGGAGGCCGGCACGTGGTGAACCGGGGCGCCCGAAACCGCCCGAGCCAGTCCGGACGTATCCGATGACAAGAGTCGGTCCGGGTCCGGGCGTCGACGTGGGCCTCGTTCGCGAGGTCGCGGCGGGATCGCACGACGCCCTGGCCGAGCTCTACGACCGTCACGCCGATGCGGTCTTCGCATCGGCCTATCGCCTAACCTCGGATCGGGGACTCGCCGAAGAGGTCGTGCAGGAGACGTTCCTGGCGCTCTGGAACCGCGCGGAAACGTTCGATCCGACAGTCGGGTCGCTCGCGGCCTGGCTGCATACGATCGCGCGTAATCGCACGGTCGACCGGCTTCGTGCCGCCGGCCGGCGCCCGACGCTCGTGCCGTTGTCCTCGGCGGCCTCTTCGGGGTCCGCCTACGGCGGTGGCCCGGAGCCCGATGCCGACGCGCTCGAACGCGTGCTCGCAAGCGGCACGATCGTCGCCGGCTCGGCGCCGGTCCGCTCGCCGGACATGGAAGTCGCGCTGCTCGAGCTGCGGGCAGGCCCTGCAGGCGGCCCTGGCCGAGATGCCGGAGGTCGAACGGGTGGTGATCGTCCTGGCCTACGGCGAGGACCTGACCCAGACCGAGATCGCCGATCGTCTCGGGTGGCCACTCGGGACGGTCAAGACGCGGACACGGCGGGCGCTCCTGCGCCTGCGCGATGTCCTGGGTAGCGGGGCGGGCCCCGAGTTCACCCGATACCTGGCCCGGGCCCCCGTGGCCCGGCCGGATCGCTGACAACGAGAACGCGGAGAAGCATGGATCACGACGAGGTACTCGAACAGCTCGAGCTGGCGGCCGTGGAGCCCGATGGGCTGGCGCGGCTGATGGCCGGGGACACGGCGATCGCCGCGGCGGTGGCCGGTCACCTGGCGGGCTGCGATGCCTGTGGCGGCGAGTTCGAGCGGCTCGGGCGAGCGGCGCCGCTGCTGCGCGACGTCGTGCGGACCACGCCGTCGGCCGATCTTCGCGAGCGGACGCTGGCGTACGTGCGGGAGCACGGCGTGGCGCGGGGTGCGCCCGCAACCGCGGCTGCGGCGGGGCTCGCCGACCCGGCTCCGGCACCCGCGGCAGTCCACGACACCCGTGGGCGAACGGCTCGCCTGCTGCCATGGGTCGCGACCGTGGCCGCGGTCATCGCCCTCGCGGTCGCCGCGACGTCCTTCCTCGCCGTCCAGAACATGTCGCAGCAGCTCGCCGACCAGGAGCGGGCCATCGCCGGACTCGAGGCGGTCACCATCGGTACGATCGAGATCACCGGCGAGCCGGACGCGCAACGGGTCGCGCTCTCGGCGAGCGACGCCGATACGTCGGGGTCGCTCCTCTTCTCGCCGGGCACCACACAGCTCGTGGTCGTCGCCATGGGCCTTGAGCTTCCGCCGGCCGGGCAGGAGTACCGCTGCTGGGTGGAAATCGACGGGAGGCGCGAGAACATCGGGCGGATGTTCTTCGGCGACGACCTCGCCTTCTGGGTCGGCGATACGCCGGCAGTCAGCGAGGTCGGGCCGGGGACGACCTTCGGGGTCTCACTCGCCGATCTCGACGGCACCGCGATCGACGCGCCGCCGGTCATCGTCGGGGAGCTCTGACGAGCCGACGTCGCTGACGTCCGGTGGTGGGATCTCGTCCGGTGGCGGCGCCTCGAGATAGGCGCGATGGAGGGCGAGCAGCCGTTCGATCGTCTCGGGCGTGACGTGTTGGCCCTCGTCCTCGAGGCTGGCCGATAGCCAGAGCGCTTCCTGCGCTCGCTCCTTGGCGTCGACATCGATGTCGCGGCGGCGCTGATCGGCGACCACGAACCAGACCAGCCCGGCTCCCACGACGAGCCCGACCATCAGCATCCACCAGTTGAACTCGGCGTTCACCGTCGCGAAGTATAGGGACGCATCGCCCGGCGAGCCGCCGCGGCTACACTCCGCGCATGTTCGACATCCCGCCTGATCCCGTCGCCCTCCAGCTCGGTCCCATCACGATCGGCTGGTACGGGCTCTGTTACGCGATCGGGCTGGCGGTCGCCTACGTCATCCTCATCCGCCTGGCGCGCGCCGCCGGCGAGGACCCCGACATCGTCGGCAACGGCATCATCATCGTGTCGATCGCGGCGCTGATCGGCGGGCGCCTCTACCACGTCATCGATCAATGGGCCCTGTACGCGAACGATCCGCTCAAGATCATCCTGCCGCCGTACTCCGGCCTTGGTGTGTATGGCGGCATCGTGACCGGCACGCTCGCGGCGTGGTGGTACGCGCGCCGCCGCGGCGTGTCCTTCGCGCGCTGGGCGGACATCATCGCGCCGGCCCTGTTCGTCATGCAGGCGATCGGTCGGTGGGGCAACTACTTCAACCAGGAGCTGTATGGCCCGCCCACGACGCTGCCGTGGGGCATCCCGATCGACTGCGCCCACCGATTGGCGATCTATTCGTGCCAAACGTTCCCCGAGACCACGCGATTCCACCCGCTGTTCCTGTACGAATCGATCTCGGGGTTGCTCGGCGCCGCGTTCCTCGTGTTCCTCGGGTACCGGCTGCGATCGTGGCTGCGACCCGGTGACCTGCTGCTCACGTTCTTCATCTGGTACGGCGTCACGCGCTTCGCGCTCGAGTCCCTGCGCGCGGACAACTGGACGTTCTTCGGCGTGCCGACCGCGCAGATCGTTTCGGTGGCGTTCATCGCCATCGGGGTCGTGGGGATGATCCTCCGACATCGCGGGAGCCGGATGGGCGACAAGCCGCCACCGCATCCCGAAAGCGCGACGTGGGGTGCGCTCGGCGCGGCCTGGATGACCCGGCCGATCGACGAGCCGTGGGCGAACGTCGGCGACCGGATCGACGACGACGCGAGCGACCAGAAATCGGCTGACGAGGCCCTGGACGACAAGACCGACGTCGCCGACGTCGCCGACGAGGCCGCCGCGGTCGACGAGCCCGAGCCCGCCGTCGACGAGGCCGCCGCCGTTGACGAGGCCGCCCCCGTCGACGAGGCCGCCGTCGCCGACGAGCCCGAGCCAAGCGTCGATGGCGATGCCGCGGCCCCTGACGAGACCGGTCCGCGTCCGATCCCATGACCGGCGACGCGCGTCCGCCCGAGGCGACCGCGTCCGATCCATCGCCCCCGGATCGCCCCCGACGCCGACCGCCGCCCGGCCGCATCTCGCCCGAGGCGATGGCCGCCGCCCGTGGCGGCGTGTCCGAGGGCCTCGCCTGGCTCGGCCGGGAGCCCGAGGCCAAGGCGTCGCTGCTCTACCGCGCCGTCCGGCTGCTCGTCCGGTTCCTCTGCTTCGGCCTGTTCCGCTTCCGCATCGAGACCTCCGGGCAGGAGCACGTCCCCAGCGGGGGCTACCTGCTGGTCGCCGGCGCCCATCGCGGCTGGATGGACCCATTCGTCGTCATGCACGCCCTGCCCGTCGAGCCGCGCTGCTGGATCCTGGGGAGCGGCCCCTCGACCTTCACCACCCGCTGGCGCGAGTGGCTCGTCCGCCGGATCGGTGGGCTGCTGCCGGTCTGGCGCGGCGGCGTGGGGGTCGACCCGCACGTGGCCTCGGCGCGGGCGGTCGTCGATGCGGGCGCCGTCTTCGTCCAGATGCCGGAGGGCACGGTGAGCGGCCCGCCGGGGCGGCTCGGTCCGATGCGGACCGGGTGGGCGATCATCGCGCTCCGCACGGATGCCACGGTGGTACCGCTGGCGATGGCCGGCACGGAGGAGCTGTACATCGGTCGCCGGATGGCCTCGCGTGTGCTCCCACCGCGGACGGCCCGGGAGCTGGCGGGCCTCGAAGCGGGCGCACCCCTGCCCGCGCCGGGGACGCGTGAGGAGCTGGCCACGGCCCGCGTCATGACGGATCGGCTCGCGGAACTCCTCGACCCGGTCGTCCAGGCGCTGCATCCAACGACGGTGGATCCTCCCGCGCACCCGCGCCGGCTGCGGCGGCGGCTCACCTGGCTGTTGCTGCGGCAGGGCCGGCTCGATCGCGACGGCTGAAGGCCGGTCCCGTCCGCCTATACTCGCCCGCGATGCAGTACGCGGAGACCATCCTCGATCTCGTCGGCAACACCCCGCTCGTCCGGATCAGCCGGGTGACCATGGACCTGGGCCCCGAGGAACGCCAGCCCCTCCTCCTGGCGAAGATGGAGATGCTCAACCCCGGCGGCTCGGTCAAGGACCGGATCGGCCTGCCGATGATCGAGGCGGCAGAGCGCGACGGGCTCCTCAAACCAGGCGGCACGATCATCGAGCCGACGAGCGGCAACACCGGCCACGGGTTGGCGATCGCGGCGGCGCTCAAGGGCTATCGCTGCATCTTCGTCATGGCCGACAAGCAATCGACCGAGAAGCAGGCGCTGCTTCGTGCCTACGGCGCCCAGGTCGTGCTATGTCCGACGAACGTCACCCCCGAGTCGCCCGAGAGCTACTACAGCGTGGCCGCGCGGCTGGCGCGCGACATCCCGGGCGCCTTCAAGCCCGACCAGTACTGGAACCAGGAGAACCCGGCGGCCCACGAGCAGACGACCGGCCCGGAGCTGTGGGACCAGACGGAGGGTCGGATCACGCACTTCGTGGCCAGCGTCGGGACGGGTGGCACGATCTCGGGGGCAGCTCACGTCCTCAAGGCGCGGAACCCGGAGATCCAGATCATCGGGGCGGATCCGGAGGGCTCGATCCTGTCGGGCGACACCGCGCGGCCGTACCTGACCGAGGGTGTCGGCGAGGACTTCCTGCCGGGCACGTACGACCCGTCGGTGGTCGATCGCTGGGTCCGGGTCAGCGACCGCGACGCCTTCGCGATGGCGCGCCGGCTGACGCGGGAGGAGGGGATCCTCGCCGGCGGGTCGTGCGGCACGGCGATGGTCGCCGCGCGCGAGGTGATGCGGGACCTGATGACGACCGACGCCGGTGCGGACGCGGTCGTCGTCGTGCTGCTGCCGGACGGCGGCCGGAACTACCTCTCGAAGCTCTACAACGACGAATGGATGCGGGTCAACGGCCTGATGGCCACGACCGGGGCCGCGACGCGGATCGCGGCCCTGCTCGCCGACCGCCACCACCCGACCGACCGTCCGCCCGTCGTCGTGGCGCGGACGACCGAGCGCGTCGGCGACGCCATCTCGACCCTGCAGACGTATGGCATCAGCCAGCTGCCGGTCTCTGAGGAGCCCGAGGGCGACGACGTCGTCGGCCTCGTGGGCTCGATCAGCGAGAAGGGCCTGCTCGACCGCGCCTACCGCGACCCGAGCGTCGTCGAGCGCACGGTCGGTGAGGTCATGGACCCGCCCCTGCCACTGGTCGAGGCATCAGCCACGCTCGACGAGGCGTTCGCGCTGCTGAGCGGCAACGCGTCAGCCCTCGTAGCCGTCCGCGGCGAGCGCCCGGCCGGCGTCGTCACGAAGCTCGACCTGCTGGAGTACCTGGCACACCACTCGTCCACGAACGGGTAGCGAGAGCGCTCGCCGGACGCCTCAGACCCAGGGCAGCGTGATCGGAACCAGCGCGTTGAGCAGCAGGCCTAGCGTCAGCAGGCCGCCGGCCCGGCGCGTGTGGACGAACGCCCAGCCGACGAACCACAGCGGCCACGTCGGGTAGTCGGGTGGTGGCGCTTCGGGCTTCGGGGTACGGAACGTCTGGAGCACCGCCAGCAGCCGCGGCACGCCGAGCACCACCAGCAGCACCCACGGCCCGATCAGGCCGACGGCCGCCGAGAGGATCGTCAGCGGGTAGAAGGCGATCATCAGCCACCGACCCACGGCTCGGGCCCGCTCCTCGCCGAGGATCACGGGCAGCGTCCGCACGCCGAGCGCCCCGTCGGCCTCGATCTTGTCGATGTGCTTGCCGAACAGCACGCTCGTCACGAGCAGCGCGTATGGCACCGACACGAGCAGCACCCACGGCGCGATGGTCCCGGTGGCCGCGAGGAACGTGCCGCCGACCATCAGCGGCCCCCACGTGAGGAACACGCCAGGCTCGCCGAGCCCGTGGTGCTTGAGCCGGATCGGCGGCGCCACGTAGAACACCGAAATGAACAGACCGGCCAGCGCGAACGCGATGATCAACGGCCCGCGCACGGCCGCGAGGTACAGCATGATCGCGGCGCCGACGGCGTTGACGAGCAGGATCGCGATCCCGAGCTGGCGCTTGGTCACCCAGCCCGACAGGATCGGGTGCGGCGCGTAGAGCGCTCGGACGTAGTCGTCCGTGTCGACGCCGCTCGGTCGTGTCGAAGTAGTCGTTGATCATGTTGTTCGCGGCGTGGGCCAGCACCAGCCCGATGACCGCGATGGCGAAGAGCCCCCAGTCGACCGGCGGTCCGCCGGCGACGCGATTCGCCTCGACGGCGAGCAGCCCACCGATCAGCCCGGACCAGATCGTCATCGGGAAGACGGCGGCCCGCGTGATGACCAGCCACTTGCCGACCGTGTCGAGCGGTCGCGTCTTCGGCGGATTCGCGGTCTCGAGGATCTCCTTCCAGCCGAGCAGTCGCTCGCGAAGGGGAGATCGGGCTCGTAGGCGGCGTCGTGGACGGGGGTCGGAGTGGCGGCGGTGCTCATCAGGTCCTCAGGTCGGTCTGGAAACGTGCGATGAGAACGTATCACGTTCTCGATATCGGCCCCTGCGTCATCATGGGTGCCGTGAGTGACGTCCCAGCCATCCGCACCCAGCGATTCGAGCTCGTCTCGATGTCGTTGCCGTTCATGCAGACCTTGCTCGCCGGCGACGTCGCCACCGCAGAGCGGGAGATCGGTGCGACCATCCCGCCGGACCTCGCCGAGCAACTCGATCACTTCCTGCAGTTCCGCATCGCCGACCTCACGGTCGACCCGTCGGCGCAGCCCTGGCTGGGTCGAGCGATCGTGCGCACCGATCCGGACGGATCACGCCGGGTCATCGGGACGTGCGGGTTCCACAGCCCGCCCGACGACACGGGACGGGTCGAGATCGGCTACCGGGTCGAGGCGGCGGAGCGGCGCAAGGGCGTCGCCACGGAGGTGGTTCGAGCGCTCCTCGACTGGGCGGTCGTGGAGCATGGCGTGAACCGCTTCCGGGCGTCGGTCGCGCCGGACAACCTGCCATCGCTGGCCGTCGTGGCCAAGTTCGGCTTCCGCCAGGTCGGCGTCCAGATCGACGACATCGATGGGGAGGAGCTGGTCTTCGAGCTCGACGATTGGGCCGCCACAGCCTGATCGCGCGGATGCCATGATGGCCGCGATGCCCGGACCGACCGACGACACCGATCTCTCCTTCGACACCCTCGCCGTCCACGCCGGTGCCGAGCCCGACGAGCTGACCGGCGCGGTCGCGCCGCCGATCTACCAGACCTCGACCTACGAGCAGGACGGCGTCGGCAAGCCACGCGGTGGCTACGAGTACGCACGCTCGCAGAACCCCACTCGGGAGCGGCTCGAGCGCGCGATCGCGACGCTCGAGGGCGGCCGCCACGGGTTCGCGTTCGCATCGGGTTCGGCCGCGACCGCCGCCATCGCCGAGCTCGCCGCACCGGGCGACGAGGTGGTCGTCGGGGACGACGTCTACGGCGGCACCTACCGCTACCTCGAGAAGGTCCGCAAGGGCGCCGGCGTCACGACGTCGTACGTCGACCTGGCTGCCGGTCCCGACGTGCTCTGGGAGGCGCTATCGGAACGGACGCGGCTCGTGTGGTTCGAGACGCCGACCAATCCACTGCTCAAGACGGTCGATATCGCCGCGATCGCCGCGACCGTCGAGCGACGGGCGGCGGAGGGTGGCCGGCGACCGCTGATCGTCGTCGACAACACGTTCGCCTCGCCGGTCATCCAGCGGCCGCTCACGCTTGGCGCCGACATCGTGTTCCACTCTGCCACGAAGTACCTCGCCGGCCACTCCGACACGATCCTGGGGCTGGCCGTCACCTCGAATGACGAGGTCGGGGAGCGGCTGCGCTTCCTCCAGAACGCGATGGGCGCGGTGCCCGGCCCACAGGACTGCTTCCTCGTGCTGCGCGGGCTCCGGACGTTGCACCTGCGCGTGGAACGCCATCAGTCGAACGCGACGGCTGTGGCCGCGTTCCTGCGCGAGCGAGAGGACGTGGCGGAGGCGTTCTACCCGGGGTTCGGCGGGATGGTCTCGTTCATGCCGGCCCCCGGCTCGGGTCGGTCGGCGGCGGACCGGGCCATCGCGATCGCCGAGGGGACCCGCCTGTTCACGCTGGCCGAGTCACTGGGTGGCGTGGAGTCTCTGATCGAGGTCCCTGCCGCGATGACCCACATGTCAGTCGCGGGCTCGCCGCTCGAGGTCGATCCGGCGCTCGTGCGCCTGTCGGTCGGTATCGAAGGCGTCGACGACCTGATCGCCGATCTCGCGCAGGCCCTCGACGGCGCCTGAGGTCATGGTCGAACAGTCGTCCGACTTCACCTTCGTGGTCCTGCCGCCGATCGGGCTGATCGCCACGGTTGTGCTTGTCGTCGTGGCCGCGATCGTCGTCATTCGACGGCTTCGACGCTGAGCTCAGAGCGACCTCAGCCGCCGGCCATCGCCGGTAACAGCACAAGGGTGTCCGCCTCGCCGACGGGGGTGTCGAGCGCCTGGAGGTGGCGAACGTCGGTGTCGTTGAGGAACGCGTTCACGAAGCGATTGAGGTCACCGTCCGGGGCGATCAGCTGCGATTCGAGGCCGGGATGGGCGGCGACGAGGCCCGCGATCACCTCGCGGACGGTGCCGCCCGGGACGTCGACGAGCTTGGCGCCGCCGGTCGAGGTGCGGAGGGTCGGGGGGATGCGGACCGTGCTCATGAGGCGTCCTCCAGCCAGGCTTCGAAGGCCGACAGGCTCGGCCGGATGACCGGGGCGAGCCCGGGCTGGCCGGGCCGGGCCGGTGCGCTGCCGCCGTCCGTCAGGCCGAACCCGCGGGCGTCCGGGGTCTTGAGCCCGTTGCCGGTGAGGAGCGCCACGACCTCGTCGCCATCGCGGATCACGCCGCGTCGCCGGGCCGCCGCGACGGCGCCCAGCGTGACGCCGCCGGCCGTCTCGGGGTAGAGGCCCTCCAGCCGCGCGACGTCGCGGATCGCTGCCGCAGTCACCTCGTCCGAGATCGCCTCGATCGAGCCGCCGCTGTCGCGTGCGACCTCCACGGCGTAGCGACCGTCGGCCGGGTTGCCGATGGCCAGCGAGCGGACGATCGTGTCGGGCTCGCGGACCGGCGTGATGACGTCCGTGCCCGCATCCCAGGCCGTCGCGACGGGCGCGCAGCCGGCGGCCTGCCCACCGACGAACCGGATCGGCCGGCGCTCGACGAGACCGAGGTCGGCCAGCTCCTCGAAGCCACGCGCGACGCGCGTGAACATCGCGCCGGACGCGATCGGTCCGACGATGACATCCGGCGTCCGCCAGCCGAGCGATTCGGCGATCTCGTAGGCGAGGGTCTTGGAGCCTTCGGCGTAGAACGGCCGCAGGTTGATGTTCACGAAGCCCCAGCCGGTCTCGTCGGCCACCTCGAGGCAGAGGCGGTTCACGTCGTCGTAGGTGCCATCGATGGGTACGACGGTGGCGCCGTACGCGAGGGCGTGGTCGACCTTGGCGGGTTCGAGATCGGCCGGGATGAACACGTAGGCCGGGATACCGACCGCGGCCGCCGCGGCCGCCGTCGCTCCCGCGAGGTTGCCGGTCGAAGCGCAGGCGAGCGCCGGCACGCCGAATTCAACGGCGCGGGCCGCCGCGATGGCCACAGCCCGGTCCTTGAAGCTCAACGAGGGATTGCGGGTATCGTCCTTGAGCCAGAGTCGGTCGACGCCGAGGGTGGACGCCAGCCGACCCGCATCGAGCAGCGGCGTCGAGCCGACCGGCAGCGACCGCGCCGGGGCCGCGTCGACGGGGAGCAGCTCCAGGTAGCGCCAGATGCCCGGCGCTCGCCGCGCGATCGTCTCGTGCGTCAGCGTGGCCGCGACCACCGTCAGGTCGTAGGTCACCTCGAGCGGCCCGAAACAGGCCGGACAGACGTAGGCCAGGGCGATCGGCTGGGTGAGGCCGCAGTTGCGACAGGTCATGCCGATCAGGCGCGCGGGCGCGGCGTCGGCCGGCGCGGGTCGCCGGTCGTGGTCGGCGGGTGTCAGCGTGTCGATCGTCATGGCGTGGTCTCCGGGCGTTACGCGGCACGGCGCGGCGCGGGGACCGGAGGACGGGACGACCCTGATCGCTTCGAGGGGGCTCCGAAGAGTTCCCTTATCTCGCAGGAGGACCTGCCCGGAATTGGCACCTTGCCGGCATCGCGCCGGTAGGTTGTCGTGGCTTCAACGGGCCGGTCCCTCTGCCACTCTTGATAAGCGCTCTTCAGTTGTGCGGCGATGCTACGGGCGCTCGGGGGTGCTCGTCAAGGCGACGAGCGCGGCAGCCCGCGCACGCGGACCGCCAGCGGTGCCCGGACGCAACCTTCGCGCCACCCAAGCGCAACCTCCACCTTCCGACCGTGTACAATCCCGCCCTACGCGACTGCGGAAGCCGACTCCTGCGGGCGCCCGGCAAGGGCCCTGCATCACGCGCGGCCGGTCGACTCGTGACGTGATGACTCGCGCCAAGGAGTCCGACCACCGATGGCCACCACGCATCCCGCCCGCCCCGATCACCCCCCGACGCCCGAACGCCGGCCGAGTTCGCCCGCCGCTGGGTCGCCGCCTGCGGGTCAACCGCTCGTCGGCCGAGCTCGTGGAGGACGCGATCCGAGCCGGCGAGGGCCTCATCGCCGCGGAGGGTCCGCTCGTCGTCCGCACCGGCAAGCACACGGGTCGCTCGCCGCAGGACAAGTTCATCGTCGACGAGCCCACGACCCGCGACAAGATCTGGTGGGGCGAGGTCAACCGGCCGATCACCGAGGCGAACTACGACCGCCTCCGAGCGCGCCTCGTGGCCTATTGCGCGGAGAAGGACCTCTACGCCCAGGACATGTTCATCGGCGCGGATCCGGCCCACCAGCGACGGCTGCGCGTCTACACCGAGACCGCGTGGGCCAGCCTGTTCGCGCGCAACCTCTTCCGCCGGCCCGGAGGCCGCAGACCTCGTGGGCTTCGAGCCCAACTTCACGATCATCTGCGTCCCGTCGTTCAAGGCCGATCCCGCCACCGAGGGGACCCGCACCGAGACCGCGATCCTCGTCCATCTCGAGCGCATGGAGATCCTGATCGTCGGCACGGAGTACGCGGGCGAGATCAAGAAGTCGGCCTTCACCGTCATGAACCACCTCATGCCCGACGAGGGCGTCCTGCCGATGCACTCGTCGGTCAACGTCGGCAAGGGCGGTGACTCGGTCGTCTTCTTCGGACTCAGCGGGACCGGCAAGACCACGCTCTCCGCGGACCCCGAGCGCAGCCTCATCGGCGACGACGAGCATGGCTGGGGACCGGACGGCCTGTTCAACTTCGAGGGTGGCTGCTACGCCAAGACGATCCGGCTCTCGCCGATGTACGAGCCCGACATCTTCCAGACGACCCGGCGCTTCGGGACGGTGCTCGAGAACGTCGACCTGGATCCCGACACGCGCGAGCTGGACCTCGACTCGGAGCGGTTCACCGAGAACACCCGGGGCGCGTATCCGCTGCACTTCATCGGCAACGCCGACCCGACCGGGATGACTGGCCAGCCGCGGACGGTCGTGCTGCTGACGGCCGATGCGTTCGGCGTGCTGCCGCCGATCTCGCGCCTGACCCACGCCCAGGCGGCCTACCACTTCATCAGCGGGTACACGGCGAAGCTCGCCGGCACCGAGGTGGGCGTCAAGGAACCCATGGCCACGTTCAGTGCGTGCTTCGGCGCCCCGTTCATGCCGCGCCACCCGGGTCTCTACGCCGGGATGCTGACGGAGCGCCTGGCGGCCCAGGACGCCGCCGTCTGGCTCGTCAACACCGGATGGACCGGCGGGCCGTACGGAACGGGCGAGCGGATGGACATCGCGCACACGCGGGCGATGGTGCGAGCAGCCCTCAATGGCACCCTGGCGTCCGTCGAGATGCGGGTCGATCCGAACTTCGGTGTCGAGGTCCCGCTGACCTGCCCGGACGTGCCGGCGTCGTTCCTGGACCCGCGCGCCACGTGGGCGGACAAGGATGCCTACGACCGGCAGGCCCGGATCCTCGCCGGGATGTTCGCCGCGAACTTCGCCGACTACGCCGAGGGCGTGACCGACGACATCCGGAGCGCCGGGCCGCTCGTGGGCGACCCGACGGCGGTGGCGGATTCGCTCGAGGGCGACCCCGGCGCCGGTTGAGGCACGCGATCGCGCGGCCCCGAGGAGGCGCGCGTGAGGCCATTCCCGTCGAAGTCGGCCACGGCCGCGACCCCGAGCGTCATGAGGCCGAGGAAGCCAAGAGCGATCGCGGCCGGGGACGCGATCAGGACGACGAGCACCAGGAGGTCGCTCATGCCGAGACCGATCCCGACGGATCCCCGAGCCCGACGGCCCGGTCCATGCGACGCAGCGCCAGGACGAGGATGATCACGCCGATCGCGAGTGGTGCGAGCATCAGCCCGAACGGGATCGCCACCAGGATGAGCAGGATGCCGAGGGCGGCGTACGCGCCGCTCATGCTCGGGCACCCCGGATGGCCAGCACGTCGAGCAGTCCGGCACCGAACACGGCGACAAGCCCCACGGCGACCATGACGATGTTGCCCGCGACGAACAGACCCAGGACCGCGATGACCGCGCCGAGGACGGCGAGGATCGCGACGGGAGTGGACTTGGACATGGATGGTGCTCCGTTGCGAAGAGGTCGGCCCCGATCGTCGGCCCAGGGGAGCAGCGCGACCATCGTCACGCGTCCATCGTCGCGACCCACGAACGACGACCCGCCCGCCGCACGGGCATAGAATCGACCGCCCCGCATACCCACGAGAAGGAGTCCCCAGCCCATGCCCCGCAGCAGAGTCACCGTCATCGGAGCCGGCAATGTCGGCGCCACGACCGCCCAGCGCATCGCGGAGGCCGGGCTGGCCGACGTCGTCCTCGTCGATATCGTGGAGGGGCTACCGCAGGGCAAGGGCCTGGACCTCGCCGAGGCCGCGCCCGTCGTCGATCACGACGCCCGGATCACGGGCACCAACGACTACGCCGATACCGCGGGGAGCGACATCATCGTCGTCACGTCCGGGCTGGCCCGCCAGCCGGGCATGAGCCGGGACGACCTCCTGACGAAGAACGCCGGGATCGTGCGCTCCGTCGTGGAGCAGGCGGCGAAGCACTCGCCGAACGCTGTGCTGATCGTCGTCACCAACCCGCTCGACGCGATGTGTCACGTGGCCTTCGAGGCATCGGGTTTCCCGCGTGAGCGGGTGCTCGGCATGGCCGGCGTGCTCGATTCGGCCCGATTCCGGTCGTTCATCGCCGAGGAGCTCGGGGTCAGCGTCGCGGACACCCACGCGTTCGTGCTGGGCGGGCACGGCGACACGATGGTCCCGCTCTCGCGCTATTCGACGGTGGCCGGCGTCCCGATCACCGAGCTGCTCCCCGCGGACCGCGTCCGGGCCCTCGAGGAGCGAACGGCCAACGGCGGGGCCGAGGTCGTCGCCCTGCTCAAGACCGGCTCGGCGTTCTACGCGCCAGCCGCCGGCGTGTTCGAGATGGTCGAGGCCATCCTGCTCGATCGCAAGCGCGTGCTGCCCTGCGCCGTCCTGCTCAAGGGCGAATTCAAGACCGATGACCTGTTCGTCGGGGTCCCCGTCGTCCTTGGAGCCGGCGGGATGGAGCGGGTCTTCGAGATCGAGTTGACCGCCGACGAGCAGGCCGCCTTCGATCGCTCGGCCGGGGCGGTGAAGGAGCTCGTCGAGGTCCTCAAGCGGTAGCCGAGAAAGTTGCGTTGCCAACGAGCAACGCCTGGCGGCCCCGTGACGCGCCCCTGAGTTGACCCGCAGCAGCCCACGGCGTTAGGGTCCTCGTACGAACGCATTCGAGCCTTGGGGAGCCCCATCCCCAGGCGTCGAAGTGAGATCGCCCGTGTCTGATGTTGGAGGCCAGGCACCGGCTGGATCCGCCCCAGCCCCGCCGTGAGCGCCTGCGGCCCGCCGCGTGTGCTTGCGTCACCCCACGAAACCTGGAGGAGACAGATCGTGTCACCCACGACGCGTACGGCCGCCATGCGGCTGATTACGCCAGTCATCGTCCTTGCGCTCCTCGCCTCGGCGCTCTTCGTCGCCCAGCGAGTCGCAGGCGCGGACGAAGCTTCCCCGGCCGAGGACCTGGGCTACTACATCAACTACGTCGCGCCGCAGGCAGAACGGCAGACCAGCGGCAAGGAGGTCAAGGGCAAGAACGGCCTCCGCAAGGCAGCGGTCGACAAGGCCAACGCGCTTGATCGCAAGCACGCTGGCGGCAATCCGCGCGAAGCCAAGATGCTGGCCAAGACCGAGGCCAAGGCGATGAAGGCACAAGAAGAGCCCGCGCCAGATCAAGCAGGCCAAGAGCATGCAGGAAGCGCGGCTGCTGACCATCCTCGTCGAGTTCAACAACTCGGCGAACGACGACTTCACCGGCAGCATGGTCCCGGAGACGGTGTTCGAAAGCCGCGAATGCGTGCCCGGCAACGTCCAGAACGGCCCGCTGCACAACAAGATCCCGAACCCGGCGACCTACAGCCACGAAGACAACAACACGTTCTGGGTGCCGGACTTCTCGCCGGCGCACTTCAACAAGATGCTCTACACCAAGGAGGGCATCACCACGCGCGTCCGGCCCGACCTCATCGGTCCCGACGGCCGGGCCGGCATCAACATCGCCGGCTACACGATGAAGAACATGTACGAGGAGATGTCCAAGGGCGCCTACACGGTGAACGGCTCGGCGACCCCATGGGTGACCGTGCCGCACTCCGAGGCGTGGTATGGCGCGAACCGCTGCTTCCTCAACGACGAGGGTGAGTGGGAAGCCGGCGCCATCCAGTCCATGAACGGCCACCCGGACAATCCCGGCGGCGCCGGCACGCTCGGCGAGCATGCCGTCGACGCGCTCGCGGCCGCCCAGCCGAACTTCCCGCTGGGAGGACTACGACATCGAGGACCAGGGCGATGCCGACGGTGACGGCAACGTCTTCGAGCCCGATGGCATCGTCGACCACCTCGTGCTCGTCCACTCGGGCGAGGACAAGTCCGGTGGTGGTGGTGCGCAGGGCGTCTACGCCATCTGGGCCCACTCCTCGACGATCGCCGGTGGCCACCAGGTCCCGGGCACCGACATCGAGGTCTGGAACTACATCGTGCAGCCCGAGGACTCGGGTGTTGGCGTGTTCGCCCACGAGTACGGCCATGACCTGGGCCTCCCCGACCTGTACGACACGTCAGGTGCCGGTGAGTCCGATATCGACTTCTGGGATCTGATGAGCTCGGGCTCGCACAGCGGCCCGATCTTCCAGTCGCTGCCGACGCACATGGGGCTGTGGGACAAGTGGGTGCTCGGCTGGGCCGACCCGCTGATCCTGACCCCGGGCGCCGCGGCGCGTAACGTCCAGCTCGGCCAGACGTCGCGGACCCCGAAGGGGACCAAGGACGGCATCAAGGTCGACCTCCCGAACAAGGTCATCACCCTCGCCGAGCCGCACAGCGGCGCGAGCATGTGGTACAGCGGCTCCGACCAGGATTGGGCGGACGTTCGACTGACCCGCGACATCACGGTGCCGGCAGGCGCCGACACCAGGTTCAACCTCTGGAACAACTACGTCATCGAAGAGGACTGGGACTTCGGGTTCCTCGAGGTCTCGACCGACGGCGGCACGACGTGGACCGAGCAGAAGGTCTACACGGGTGCCGACGTGGAGGTCACCACGCCCGACGGCTACGCCGACCCGAACGGTCGGATGCACGACTACGGCGACAAGAAGTACGGCCTGACCGGCGATAGCCATGGCTGGCGTCAGGACTACGTCAAGCTGGCGCCGTTCGCCGGCCTGAACATCAAGCTCCGACTGCGACTCGCGACCGACGAAGCGTTCGTCGAGCGCGGCTGGTTCGCCGACGACTTCTCGATCACCTCGGGCGGCGCGACCGTCTGGAGTGACGACGCGGAGACCGACGGCGACTGGGTGGCCGTCGTCGACAGCTTCGTCGATACGACCGGCGTCGGCTGGCACCGCGACTCGGGCACGCAGGTCCGGGCGCACTACTACCTGGCCGAGTGGCGGAACTTCGACGGCTTCGACAAGGGTCTGCAGTACGCGTACGACTCGACCTACCTCCACGACGCGTGGAAGGTCGAGAAGATCAAGTACAACGCCCCTGGCATGCTCGTCTGGTACCGCGACACCACGTGGGGGAACAACAACCACGTGACGTCAACGACCACGGCCCTGCCGAGCACCGGCTCGAAGGGCGGCCTCCTCCTCGTCGACAGCCACTTCGACCCGCTCCGGCGGACGGGACTGGCGGCCGACAAGGATCCATCGACCCTCAACAACCTCCCGTCGCGTCCGCAGTCGTCGAACGTCGCGTTCGGCCTGCAGAGCACGTACCCATTCCGCGAATGCTTCGAGCTGCTGCCCGCTGAGCCGTTCAGTGAGTACTGCACGAACTTCGGGACGCAGGCTCCGGTCCGCAAGTTCACGGACACGAAGGGCTGGTATCCAGGCATCGAGATCCGGGGGAGCAGCCTGTTCTTCCGTGATATCGACGCCTCCGTGGTCGTGCCGTCGGTGGGCAACGCCCCGTACTCGACCCGCGTGGTCGACGCGAACGGGAACCCGCTGCCGGACTTCTACGGCCTGGACCTCGGCTCGAACATCGTTCTCGGCACCGGTAATCCGGCTGACGACGGCGTCGCGATCGGCGTCTCGTTCGAGGTCCGGAAGGTGGGCAAGGGCAACACCTACGCGACGATCCGGGTCGTGCCGGCACCGGCGCCGTAGTCAAGACCTACCCCGGGACCTGACCGTCCCGAGCCAGAAACCCCGAGACCCCCGGCACCGCCGGGGGTCTCGGCACGTCAAGGACCTCATGACTACCTCGAAAGCCGATTCATCGTCCCTGCGTCACACTGTGTGGGTGTCGACCCGGATCGCGCTCCTCACACTCCTCGCCCTGCTCCTGATCGGCGTGGCCGCCGCCTGTCGACAGCGCGTCGACAACGGATCGGCCGTGCCGTCGCTCGTGCCGGAGGGTTCCTCCGCTCCCGTGGCACCGGCCATCCAGAGCGACAATCCGGACGCCGAGCAGACGATCCCGCTCCCGTCCTCGCCCGCGCCCGTGGCGCCGGCCATCCAGACCGACAACCCGGACGCCGAGCGGACCATCCCGTGGCCGTCCTCGGCCGCGCCCGTGGCGCCGGCGGCGGAAGCCGAGCATCCGGACGCCGAGCGGACGATCCCGCCGCCCGAGTCCGACTAGGGCGGCGTCTCGGTCAGGGGTTCTCGCAGATCCTGAACTTGCCCGGGGCGCTGCCCCGGTAGTCGAGCTGCGTGCCGTTCGCCTCGACGATGACCTGGTAGCCATCGACGAGCGCCTGCGTGTACATCATCCCGGGCTCGGGGCACCCGAGGGATCCATCCGGGAACGTCTCGGCCTTGGCCTCCACGATCGTGACCGCGGATGGATCCACGCCGAGGCGCGTGGCGGCGTCGGCGACGATGGGGTCGGTGATCGACGTTGGCAGCGAGCCGCCCCCGCTCGCACCCGGCTCGCCGGACTCATCCGCGGGCGAGGCCGACGGCTCTCCGGACGGGCCGTTGGCGCCAGGGTCGCTGGTGGCGCCGCCTCCCGCGGTGCATGCGGCGAGCACGACGAGCGCGGCGAGCAAGGTCAGGGCGGGACGTAGCACGGCTTGATGCTACGCCCAATGGGCGTCGGTGGTGGCGGACGCGTGCTGGCGCCCCGGGCGGCTAGACGACGGCGGCGAGGCTCGCGATCGCGGCCGGCCGCTCCATCGAACTCGCACGCAAGCGCGAGCGCTCGACGGTCCGGGCCAGGGCCAGTCGGTAGGTCGCGTCGGTCTCCGGCAAGGGTCGCTCAGCGAGCTCGCGGGCGAGGACCACGCGCAGGCGGCGGTACTGGCGGACGACCTGCGATCGTGTCCCGATCAGGCCGTGCACGGCGATGAGGACCTCGTGCGCCTCCTCGCGGAGCGGGTCGCGCGCGATGAGTCGCTCGGCCGCTTCCCGGGCGCCATCCGGATTCCCGGCGTCCAGGCGCTGAGCGGCGACGGTCGCCAGGGCATCCTCGTAGCGGTCGGCTAGGCGCTCGCGCTCCGCGGCGAAGCAGTCGTGCCCGAGCCCTTCGGCGAGGTCGCCGCCGTAGAGCGCCACTGCGGCCTCGGCGCCACAGGCGGTGTCGGCGACGCACACCTCGAAGCGTTCGGTGTCCAGGAGATGAACGGCGTCAGGTCGGAGCCCAAGCGTCTCGGCGTCCGCCTCGAGCATCGCATCGAGGTCCAGGCCGGCCCCCGCCAGGGCGCCGCGCATCTGGTACAGCGCCTGGCGCAACGGGCCGGTGGCGGTGACCATCGATTCCGGCCAGAGGTCGGTCGCGATCGCCTCGCGGGTCCGCGGACGGCGGGTCAACACGAGCAGCGTGAACAGGGCCTGCGCGTGGCGACCCACGATCCGGATCTCCTGACCCTTCGTGGTATGGACCGAGAAGCGGCCGAGGAGCGTGATCTCCAGGCCCAACGGCGGGGCGGAACGGTGTGGCACGACGTCCCCTCAAGAGTGGGTCACGACGTCCGGCCCATCCCCCCGGAGGACCGGACGTCGGACTCCGATCGGCATCGCCCCCCAAGGCTGGCCGATCCCATTCCCCCCATCACGGCAGTGCGCCCCCAGCGCGACGCCGTATTACCGGCATCGTGTCGCTTGTGACACCGGACGGCGACGGAACGCGCGACACCCGATGTGTCGGCCAGCCGACATGTCACGCACGGGTACACTGCCGGGACCGTGCCGATCGCCGTCATCGCGTTCGACTTCGACCCCCTCTTGCGCCTCGGCGACGGCCTCGTCGTGCGCTGGCAGACGGTCGCGCTCGCCGCCCTCGTCGCCGCGTGCCTGGTCGTCGCGGGCATCCTCGCCCGACGCGGGTCACTGCGCCCCGATGACCTGCTCTACATCGCCGTGGGAGCCGTGCCAGGGGCCGTGATCGGCGGGCGACTCGGCCAGCTTGCGACGGTTCCGGAGGCCTTTGCGGCCGGTCCGCTCAGCGTGCTGGATCCGGCGATCGGTGGGCTCGAGCTTGGGCTCGCCGTGGTCGGTGGGACGTTGAGCGGCGCCTACGTCGGCAAGCTGCTCGGAGCGCCTGTGGGCCGCTGGGCGCACGTGCTGGCATTGCCGCTGCTCGTGGCGCTGGGCGGCGGCAAACTGGCCATGGCGCTCGGTGGGAGCGGTCAGGGCACGCCGCTCGACGCCATCTGGTCGACGGCATACCTCGGCCCGGGTCCCTGGGGCTCGTTGGTCCCCGAGCTTCCGTCGCACCCGGCGCAGCTCTACGAGGGGATCGCGACGCTCGTGCTCGTCCTGCTGCTGGTCCTTGGCGGCTTGGGCGACCATTCCCGTGCGAAGCAAGGGCGCCTGTTGCTCCTCGCCATCGGTGCGTGGGCCATGGTTCGAGCCGCGGTCTCGATCACCTGGCGCGATCCTGCCGTCCTTGGCCCGCTCCCGGTCGGCGGGGTGATCGCGGTCGGGATCGTCATCGGCGCGGCGATCACGATCGCGGCGCTCCCGCGTTGGTCGCGGTGGCGCGAGCGGGCCCGCGCCGCGCAAGCCGGCGAGGATGGGCCGTCGTGGCCGGATCCGGAGACTCGCCCGCAGTTCTGAGGTTCGAGCCCGACATCGGGCGGATGGCGTCAACGGAGTATCGTGAGGGGACTGCACCCCGCGCCCGCGTCGCCGGGTCGAACACACCGCAGACACCGCACACCACGCCCACGCCGCACGAGGATCCACCCATGACGCAGGTCGCCGAACCCGAGATCTCCAAGACGTCCCCGCCCGGACGAGTCAGCCACTGGATCGACGGGCAGTTCGTTCCGGGCACGTCGGGCCGCGAGGGTCCGGTGTACGACCCCGCGACCGGGGCGCTGACGCGTCACGTCGACTTCGCCTCGGTCGACGAGGTGTCGGCGGCGGTCGCCGCGGCCAAGGCGGCATTTCCCGCCTGGCGAGCGACGTCGCTGTCGAAGCGCACCGACATCATGTTCAAGATCCGGAACCTCGTCGATCAGCGCCGCAACGAGCTCGCGGCGCATCTGACCGCCGAGCACGGCAAGGTTCCGTCCGACGCTTTGGGTGAGATCGCCCGGGGCCTCGAGAACCTCGAGTTCGCGACCGGCATCCCGCACCTGCTCAAGGGCGGCTTCAGCGAGCAGGTCAGCACCGGCGTCGACGTGTACCAGATCCGCCAGCCGCTGGGCGTCGTGGCCGGTATCACTCCGTTCAACTTCCCGGCCATGGTCCCCATGTGGATGTTCGGCACGGCCATCGCGACCGGCAACACGTTCATCCTGAAGCCGTCGGAGAAGGATCCGTCAGCGGCCAACTTCCTGGCGCAGCTGCTCCACGACGCGGGTGTCCCCGACGGCGTCTTCAACGTCGTCCACGGGGACAAGGTCGCGGTCGATGCGATCCTCGAGCATCCGGACATCGCCGCAGTCTCGTTCGTCGGGTCCACGCCGATCGCGCGACACATCTACGAGACCGGGACCCGCAACGGCAAGCGTGTCCAGGCCCTCGGCGGTGCCAAGAACCACATGATCGTGCTGCCCGACGCGGACATCGAGATGGCGGCCGATGCGGCCGTGTCCGCGGCCTATGGCTCGGCAGGCGAGCGGTGCATGGCGATCAGCGTCGTGGTGGCCGTCGGGGACATCGCCGACCCGCTGGTCGAGGCGCTCAAGGTTCGGCTCCCGAACATCAAGGTCGGGCCCGGCACGGACCCCGATGCCGAGATGGGCCCGCTCGTCACGCGCGAGCACCGAGACAAGGTCGCAAGCTACCTGGATTCCGGGCCGGCCCAGGGCGCCGACCTCGTGGTCGATGGACGCCAGCACGTCCTGTACCAGGAAGGGAAGGGCTTCTTCCTTGGCGTGTCGCTGCTCGACCGGGTGAGCCCGGAGATGGAGTGCTACCGGAACGAGATCTTCGGGCCGGTCCTCGAGGTCGTGCGCGTGCCGACCTACACGGAGGCGGTCGGCCTCATCAACGACAACCCCTACGGCAACGGGACGGCGATCTTCACCCGCGACGGTGGTGCGGCCCGCCAGTTCCAGTTCGAGGTGAACACCGGCATGGTCGGCATCAACGTGCCGATCCCAGTGCCCGTGGCGTACTACAGCTTCGGTGGCTGGAAGGCCTCGCTGTTCGGCGACCTGCACATGTACGGCCCCGAGGGCATCCAGTTCTACACGCGGGCGAAGATCGTGACGTCGCGCTGGCCCGATCCGGGGACCTCGAAGGTCGACTTGGGTTTCCCGCGCACGCGTTAGGCCACCGCGACGCGCGCGGCGCCGGTCACCGGTCGGGGTCGAGGATCGGGCGCAGCAACGTCTCGACGTTCGTGTCGTAGGCGCCCCGTTCGACGCGCACCAGCACGATCGTATCGATCGGCGGCAGGTCAGCGGCGATCTGCGGGGAGTCGCGCAGGTCGCCGGCGTGGACCCACACCGTCTGTTCGAACCATGGGGTCACGCGGCGCTTGTTGATGTTCAGGAAGCTGTCGTAGATCACGAGCGTGGTGCCGGGCACGACCCGGTCGCTTCCGGACGTGGTGTAGACCTCGATGTCGCGGGCGTTCCCGAGGTCGACGGCCGTCGGCAGGACCGTCTCCTCCACCGAGACCGACGGTCGGACGATGTACTTGGGCAGGATGGCGTCACGTGGCTTCCCCATCAGGCGCGCGAGTTCCATGGGATAGCGCGTCGTGCCATCGATCGTGATCTCACCCGGATCCCAGACCCCTGGGGCGAGTGACTCCACCAGCGCCCCGATCGCGGGCAGGGCGCCCGCCGGCGTCCAGTGCGAATCCTGTGAGAAGTAGAGCGGCAGATCGGAGCGGTCGCGCTCGGCGAGGACGACGCTCCACATGTCCACGGTGGTCCCCGGCCGAGCGGCCATGGCCGCGCGGACCTCGTCCCGGGCGGCGTCGGTGCACGCCTCCGGGATGGGCAGATCGGGGCGCAGGCGATCGGGGTAGACCACATGCTTGTCCGGCGCGATCGCGAATTGGAACTCGACGTTCGCGGCCTCCGCCTGGGCGGCAACGGCGTCCAGGGCCCGGATCTGCTCCGTCGGCGTGACCTCGCAGGTGGGCATCAGCTCGCCGATGAAGAAGAGCCAGTCATCGCGGCCGAGCACGACGTCCGGATCTGTCGATCCGCGGAGCAGGCCGTAGTCCAACGTGGCGTACGCGCTTACCGCCACATCGCGGGCGGGGAGGTTCCGCGCCACATAGTCGTCGATGGCCTGGTACGTCGCGGGCTCCGTTAACGCGTGCGCGTCGATCGTCGGCAGGGTGCTCTCCCCCCGATTCTCGAGCTCGGCCGGACGGACGCCGGCGATCAGGGCGATCCCTGGGATGGCCAGCACCGCCACGAAGCCCAGAGCGACGAGGCGGTCCCAGCGGGACGTCCGGGGGCGGATGGGGTCGGGCATCAGAACCGAAAGTACAGGAACGGGCTGAATCCAGCCGCGATCAGGAACACGATCGACGCGGGGAACACCGCCCCGACCGCGGCGAGCCGGAGGAGCCGCGTACCGGGCGTCGTGTTCCGCTCCAGCCGGACCCCGGTGACCCAACCGCGCGGCAGCAGAACGCTCGCCGCTCCGATCACGAGCGCGATCGCCGCCAGCGGATCGAGTGCGAAGGCGACATCGAGGGTCAAGCCGCCGGCGGGCCGCAGGAGCGATCCCATGTAGCCGATGGCGTACGGCAGGTCTGGCGAGCGGAACAGGATCCAGGCAAAGAGCACCAGGCCGATCGTGCGCACCTGGCCGACGATGTCGCGCCCGGTTTCCGACCCGTCTCCTCGGCCGACGCCCACCGCGCGCTCGATGAGCAGCATGACGCCGTGGAAGGCGCCCCACAGCACGAACGTCCAGGCCGCCCCGTGCCACAGCCCGGTCACCAGGAACACGATGATGAGGTTCCGGTAGGTCTGGAATGACGAGCCGCGGTTGCCGCCCAGCGGGATATAGAGATAGTCGCGGAACCAGCGCGACAGCGACATGTGCCAGCGACGCCAGAACTCGGTGATCGAACGCGATCCGTACGGGCGGGCGAAGTTCTCCGGCAGGTGGATGCCGAACATCTGGGCGATGCCGAGCGCCATGTCGCTGTAGCCGCTGAAATCGAAGTAGAGCTGCACGGCGTAAGCCACGACCCCCACGACGGCCGTGATCGTATTCAGCTCACCGGTCGGGGTCGCGAACGCCGCATCGGCGACCGGCGCGACCGTGTCGGCGATCAGGACCTTCTTGCCCAGGCCGTGACAGAACCGATAGACGCCGGCCGCGAACTGGCTGGCCGTTTCGGTTCGGGCGACCAGCTGGTCGCGGATCTCGTGGAAGCGCACGATCGGGCCTGCGATGAGCTGCGGAAAGAACGCGATGTACAACGCGAAGTCGATGGGGTTCGACAGGTGCCGCGCCGTCCCGCGGTAGACGTCCATGAGATAGCTCAAGGAGTGGAAGGTGTAGAACGAGATCCCGATCGGCAGCAGGACCGAGGTCCATGGCAGGCCGGCCCCCCCGATCGCACCCAGCGCGCCGTCGAGCGTCTCGACCGCGAAGTTCGCGTACTTGAACCACGCCAGCGATGCCACGTTGGCGATGACCCCGACCGCGAGGAGCAGCCGCGCACGACGGCGCAAGCCGGCCTCCGTCGCTCGTTCGATGAGGAGGCCGAGGACGCCGTTGAACGCGATCGACGCCACCAGCGCCACCACGATGAGGCCGGCGCCCCACGCGTAGAAGACCAGACTCGCCAGCAGCAGCACGGTATTGCGGAATGGCCGGGGAGTCAGGTGGTAGGCGATCAGGACGATCGGCAGGAAGAAGAAGAGGAACGTGACGGAGGAGAAGACCACGTTCGGGATTGTAGGTTCCAGCCCCCCTCGGGCGGCTCCCGACCTTGCGCGGATCGGTCCGGGACGCGCCGGACGCTGACACGTCGCTGCAACTCGCCCCCTCGGGCGTTGCGACGTCTCGCGGGACCCGGACCGCCCATGCTGCGGGGGTCAGCCCGTCCCAGGGAGGCCCAACCATGACCGATTACGAGCGAACCACCACCCGGGAGACCACCACGGTCGACCCGGCCGCCCCAGCCGCACCGGCCTACGCCGAGCCCGCGGCCCAGTCCGCGTCCGTCCGGACCACCGAGCGAGCCTACGTGGCGCCAGGACCGAGTGGGGTCACGACTGCGTCGCGGGTCGTCACGTTCCTCTTCGGCATCCTCCAGGCAGCGCTGATCCTTCGGATCATCCTGCTCCTGCTCGTCGCCAACCCCGACAACGACGTCGTGGCGTTGATCCTCAACATCACCAACCCGTTCGTCGAACCGTTCCGTGGGATGTTCTCGCTCGACAGCGTGACCGCGGGCGAATCCAAGCTCGATGTCGCGGCGATCGTCGCGCTGATCGGCTGGACCCTGGTCGAGGCCCTGATCCTCGCCGGGCTTCGGATCTTCAGCCGTCGACCGGCCGAGACCGTCTAATCGCATCTCCCGTCCCAGCGAACGGACCCGTCGGACCCCTCCCGGCGGGTCCGTTCATGTTCCGCTGGCAGCGCTCGCGGCGGGCACGCGACGGATCGCGACGATCGTGACGTCGTCTGCCGGCTCGGTCGGGCCCTGGAACCGATCGACCGCGCCGGCCACTGCATCGACCACATCCTGTGCCGTCCCGCCACGTGCCGAGTCGACCGCCGCGAACAGGCGCTGCTCCTCGAATTGCTCCCCTGAGGCGTCGCGCGCATCGGTGACGCCGTCGGTATAGAACAGCACGAGGTCCCCGGGCGAGAGCTCGGTCGCGACCTCGGGGATCTCGAGCGTCGGGAAGGCCCCGATCAGCGGCCCCGCCCCGACCAGGCACTCGATCGGCGAGCCGTCGGCCCGGGCCACCAACGGCGGCTCGTGTCCCGCGTTCGCGACCGCGAGACGGCCGCTGGGCAGATCCAGGCGCGCGCACAGCGCCGTGATGAACAAGGACGATCGACGCTCCTCCACGAGGATCCGGTTCGTGCGCTCGAGCGCGGCAGCTGGCCCCGTCGTGTGATCGATGGCGGCATGGAGGAGGGGCCGCGAGAAGGCCATCAGGAGCGCCGCCGCGATCCCCTTGCCGGTGACGTCGGCGATCACGACGCTCAGTGGCCGACCACGCCGGCGCAGCCGGAAGAGATCGAAGAAGTCGCCGCCGACCTCGCGCGCGGCCTCGTAGTGGCTCGCCACTTCGTAGCCCGGCACGTCCGGGGCGACGAGGGACACGAAGCTGCGCTGGAGACGCCGCCCGTGGGCCAGCTCCTCGTCGATCCGGCGCGCGCTGGCGGCGTCCCGCGACGGCGGAAGCGGCCCGGCCCGCCCGCCCGTCGCCAGGACCCCGGCGAGCGCAGCAAGAAACGCGTGCGTCAGCCCAGGCTCGGCGCCCTCTCCCCAGACGCTGATCCGGCCCCCTGTCAGCGGCCCGACCTCGATCGCCTGGGTGACGGCGTCACCGGGCGGCGGCTCGCCCGACGTTCCGGCGAGGATGACGCCGTCCGGCCCTTCGATCGCGATGTCGACACCGGGGAGCGCGCGAAACGGCGCGACCATCTCCTCGAGATCGAACGGCATCGTGGGCTCCTCGTCCGGCACGGAACCCTGGCCCCGTCCCGCGGCGGTCAGATCGCGGCGAGCGCCGACGCCCGATCCGGGTGGACGACGAACATCCGATCGAGCCCGGTGCGGGCAAGGACCCGCTCGACCGCCGGGAGCGGCCCGCACAGCTGGACCTCGGTCTGGGTCTCCCCGACCGGCGTATGGAGCGCCGACCAGCCCGCCTCGGGGTCGAGCGGCGGTTCGCCGTGCATGATCCGAACGATCGAGTGGAGCGCGACGAGCCCGGAGCTCGCCATGAACCGCAGCTGCGACAGGTCGAGCAGGAGTTGGCGCGCCCCGCCGTCGTAGAGCCCACGGACCGTATCGATGAGGCCCTCGAAGTTCGACGCATCCAGCTCGCCATCGAGGCTCACGACGGTGACGGGGATGCGCCCCTCGACCTGCTCGATCGTCGTCTCCATAGCCATCAGCGATCCTCCTTCGGGCGCGGATCCAATCGACGTTCCAGGGTCAGGATATTGCCGCCACCCGGTCGCGGCGAGTGCGTGACGGAGTCGGTGGCGAGACGCATCAGGTGGATGCCCATCCCGCCGGGCCGCCGCGATTTGGGCGGCGTCGAGACATCCGGCTCGGGCGCGAGTGTCGGGTCGAAGGGCGGGGCCGTGTCCTCGAGCGTGATCACGATCCGGTCGCCGACCAGCTCGGCGGTCACGTCGAGTTCGCCCGGGCCGCCCCCGTAGCCGTGGACCGCGATATTGGTCGCGGCTTCGTCGACCGCCTGCACGAGCTCGTCCATGCAGATCTCGGGAGCGCCGCAACTGGTCGCCACCTCCCGCACGAGCGCGCGGATGTCGGCCAGGCGATCGAGATCTGCCGGGACCGACAGGTGGCGGCGCGTTCCCGTGGTCACGCCATCCGCGCGTACTCGGCCGGCGCTCGCTTGACGAACTGACCGTAGCCCTTGCGCCCGGTGAACGTCCCGTCGCGGACGATGACGGAGCCACGCGACAGCACGACGTCGCTCGAGCCCTGGACCGTCCGGCCCTCGTAGCACGAGTAGTCCACGTCCATGTGGTGCGTCTTGGCCGAGATCGTCCGCTTGCGCTCCGGGTCATAGATCACGAGATCGGCATCGGCACCGACGCTGACCGATCCCTTCCGTGGGTACATCCCGAACAGCTTCGCTGGCGCGGTCGAGATCACCTCGACCCAGCGCTCCCTCGAGATGCGGCCGCCCACGACGCCGCCGTCGTGCAGCAGGTCGACCCGGTCCTCGACGCCCGGCAGCCCGTTTGGGATCTTGCGGAAGTCGCCGCGTCCCATCTCCTTCTGCCCTTCGAAGTCGAACGGGCAATGGTCCGTGGACACGACCTGCAAGTCGTCCTTGATGAGCCCCTTCCAGAGATCGTCCCAGTGGTCCTTCGAGCGCAGGGGCGGGGAGCACACGTACTTGGCACCGTCGAACCCGTTGCCCAGGTCGTCGAGCGACAGGAAGAGGTACTGCGGGCAGGTCTCGGCGAACGCAGCCGTGCCCCGGTCGCGCGCGTCACGCACGGCCTCGAGCGCCTCCTTCGCCGACAGGTGGACGATGTAGACCGGGACTTCAGCCGCCTCGGCGAGGCGGATGACCCGGTTCGTCGCCTCGCCCTCGAAGACCGCTTTTCGCGCGAGGCCGTGGCCGATCGGGTCGGTCGTTCCGGCGGCAACGGTCTGTTCCGCGACGACGTCGATGGCCATCCCGTTCTCGGCGTGCATCATGATCAGCCCGCCGTTCTTGGCCGTCTGCTGCATCGCCCGGAAGATCGCGCCGTCGTCGCTGTAGAACACGCCCGGGTATGCCGTGAAGAGCTTGAAGTCCGGGACGCCCTCGGCCACGAGCTGGTCCATCTCCGCCAGCGTGCCGTCGTTGACGTCGCTCATGATCATGTGGAAGCCGTAGTCCGCGACGGCATTCCCCTCCGCCTTGGCGTGCCAGGCATCGAGACCCGCGCGCAGCGATTCGCCGCGAGACTGCACGGCGAAGTCGACGACGGTCGTCGTGCCGCCGAACGCCGCCGCCCGGGTGCCCGTCTCGAAGGTGTCCTTTGCGAAGGTCCCGCCGAACGGCAGCTCCATGTGGGTGTGGACGTCGATCGCGCCCGGGATGACGTACTTCCCGCTCGCGTCGATCGTCTCGTCCGCCGTCATCCCCGCGCCCGCCAGCCCTGCACCGATGGCCACGATGGTCTCGCCGTCGATGAGCACATCGGCGGCCTGGGAGCCCTCGGCCGTGACGATGGTGCCGTTGGTGATGAGCGTGCGCATCGATCCCTCCTGTCGAGAAGACAGCGGCCGTCAGGAGGGAGATGGTAGGCGATGGGCGCGACGCAGTTAGCGCGGGTCAGCCGAGGCCGAGGTCTCCAACGATGGGCGCCAGGGTGCGCAGCCAGGCCGCTGCGGTGAACCCGCAGGCCACGATGGCCAGCGCAAAGGCGATGTCGGCGACGATCTTGTGGCGGATGCGATCGCGCCTCGCACCGCGCCCCTCGAGATCCCACCACGGGTCATGGGCTCGCCGGAACATGTTCATGGGTGCAGGCTCCTCGACGTAGCCGGCGCCACCGGGCGCTCAGGCAAGGGTCGCGCGATCCGCGTCATCGTGCGCCCGAACGGGCCGCGCGTCCAGCCGGACGATGGGGCCAGCCAGCGGCCCGCCCGTACGGGGACCGGAGGGCTATCCGCGCATCGCCGGGATCACATCCCGGCCATAGGCCTCGATCTGGGCCTCTTCGTCGCCGTTCATCAGGTACAGATTGAACTGATCGACACCGGCGTCAGCGAGCTCGCGCAGCTTCGCGACGTGCTCGTCTGCGGGGCCAAGGATCGCGAACCGGTCCGTGACCTCGTCGCCCACGAATGCCGCATTGGACGAGCCGACCTCGGCGTGATGCCGGTAGTCGTAGCCCTCGCGGTCCGTGATGTAGCCCGTCAGCGTCTCCGGGAGCTGCTCGCGCGGGTACTTGTTGACGAGATCGACGACGTGGTTGGAGACGAGGGCCGGGAACCAGCGCGTCCGCTCGCGCCCGACGTCGCGCGGGGCGACGTGGGCTGGCGCCGCGGCCTGGATGCGGATGCTCCCCGGGTCGCGCCCGGCGGCAGTGGCCGCGTCCCGCACCTGGCCGACGAACCAGCGGATGAGGTCCGGATCGCCGAGCTGCAGGATGAGCCCGTCCGCGACGCGACCGGTCATCGCGAGGGCCAGCGGGCCATAACCGGCGACCCATACGGGCAGGGTCCAGCCACGGGTCCAGGGGAAGTTCAGGTCCGTGCCCTCGTAGCTGATGGTCTCGCCGGCCACGAGCGCGCGGATGACTCGGATCGCCTCTTCCGTGTGTGCCAGCGTGATCGGCGGCTTCCCGAGAACCCGCCGCGCCGAGTCGCCGCGTCCGATGCCCAGGTCCATGCGGCCATCGGACAGCTCGTCGAGCGTCGCGAGCGACGACGCGGTGACGGTGGGTTCGCGCGTGCCCGGGTTCGTGACGCACGTGCCGAGCCGCAACCGGTCGGTGGCACCGGCCATCAGGGTCAGGAGCGGGTACGGATCGCGCCACAGGACGTGGCTGTCGAACAGCCAGCCGTATTCGAAACCGGCGGCCTCGGCCGCCCGCGTGAGGGCGAGCGTGCGCTCGATCGAATGCTCAGGCTTGAGCGTGAACCCGAACTGCATCCGGGGGCTCAGGGGGCGACGAGGTCGCTATAGGCGTCCGGCCGGCGGTCTCGATAGAACTGCCAGGTGTTGCGGACCTCCTGGATCCGCTCGAGGTCGAGGTCGCGCACGACCAGCTCCTCGTCATGCGCCGAGGCGACGTCACCCACGAACTGGCCGCGCGGATCGACGAAGTAGCTCTGCCCGTAGAAGTCGTCGTCACCGAGGTCCTTCTCGATCCCGACGCGGTTGATCGTTCCGACGTAATAGCCGTTCGCGACCGCGTGGGAGACCTGCTCGATCCGCCACAGGTACTCGCTCAGACCGCGTGACGTGGCCGACGGGATCAGCACGATCTCCGCCCCGTTGAGCCCGAGTGCCCGGGCGCCCTCCGGGAAGTGCCGGTCGTAGCAGATGTACACGCCGATCTTGCCGACGGCCGTCTCGAACACCGGGTAGCCGAGGTTGCCCGGCCGGAAGTAGAACTTCTCCCAGAAGCCCTTCACGTGCGGGATGTGGGTCTTGCGGTACTTGCCGAGGTACGTCCCGTCCGCGTCGATGACCGCGGCCGTGTTGTAGTAGATGCCCGAGGCCTTCTCGTCCTCCTCGTACATCGGCGCGACGACGACCATGCCCGTCTGCTTGGCCAGATCCTGCATGCGCTTCGTCGTGGGACCGTCCGGGATGAGCTCGGTGTAGCTGTAGTACTGGGCGTCCTGGACCTGGCAGAAATACGGTCCGTAGAACAGCTCCTGGAAGAGGACGAACTGCGCACCCTGCTTGGCGGCCTCGTGCGCCCGCTCTTCGTGTTTCTGGATCATCGATTCCTTGTCGCCGGTCCAGCTGGCCTGGACGAGCGCGCCGCGGACGTTCCGGGACATCAGTCCTCCCCTCGAGCGAGTGCGGGTCGGTGAGAAGGGAGAGAGCGTACACCGCGTTCGGCACGACGTCTGGTGCGTTTGCAACGTGGCTGCCACGACCCATCACGCCGGCCGCGACGAGCGTCGCAGGTGCCACAACGCATGCTGGCCGGCGTGCAGTTGACCAAGCGTCCGACCGGTGCCCTGTCGCGGGGCGTGCCGAGCGGCATCCTGAGGCGCGGCGGGTCGACCGGCTTGCCGACCCTGCCGTCCCCTCCAGATGCCGTCGTCAGCCCGCGGCTCGCGGTCCGTCGCGGCCGGACCGCGCGGTTCGCGTCGTGGATCGCCCTCGCCGGGTTCGGGGCGATCTTCGGCCTGGTCCGCGCGCGCCGAAGCGACGCCGTCGACCTGGCCGTCACGCTCAAGCTCCAGCAGCGCGATCATCCGATCCTCCAGGACGTGATGCGCGCGGTGTCCTGGCCTGGGTTCCCGCCGCAGAGCCGGATCATCCCGGCGGTCATCGCCGGAGGCTTCCTTGTCGCGCGCCTGCCGCTCGAAGCCGTGTTCATGCTCGGGGCGTGGGGCACGGCCCTCGTGGCCAGCGCCGTGAAGATCGTCATGCGGCGGCCACGGCCCGTGGCGGACGTCGACCTTCGGGTCGTTGCCGCGCCCCTGGGCGGATCGAGCTTCCCGAGCGGCCACACCATCACCTACGTCGGGGTCTACGGCTTCCTCGCGTACCTCGTGGCCACACTCCTGCGACCGACCACGTGGCGGGCGATCGCGATCGCCCCGCTGGTCGCCCTGATCGCGTTCGTCGGACCGAGCCGCGTCCACCAGGGTCACCACTGGTTCACCGACGTGACCGCGTCCTATCTCCTGGGGCTCGCCTATCTCATCGGCCTGACCGGCCTGTACCGGCGGATCAAGGCCGCGCGCGCCGGCGTGCGTCCGTGATGGATCTCGCGGCAGCGCCGACGGCCAGCCCAACGGGGGGTGGTGCGCGACGTTACCGGATCATCCGCAACCCGGCCGCGGGGTCGAAGGGCGGCATCTCGACGAACTCCTGCACGTCGGACGAGCTGTGCTCGCTTGCGGAGCGCCACGGTCTCGGGCAGGACATCGTCGAGCCGCCCGACGAAGCGGCCGCGCGCGCCGCGGTCCGCGCCGCGGTCGCGGACGGCGTCGACGTCGTTGTGGCGGCCGGGGGTGATGGCACGGTCGGTCTCGTCGCCGACGGCGTCATGAACTCGGCCACGGCGCTCGCGATCCTGCCGTTGGGCAGCGTCATGAACGTCGCTCGCGCCCTCGACATCCCCCGCGATCTGGAGTCCGCCGCGGCCCTGATCGAGGGCGCCACGATCACGTCCATCGATGCGGGCGAAGCCGAGACTGCCGACGGCCGCCGCGTGCCCTTCCTCGAAGCGGGTTCGATCGGCATGAATGCCGCCATCTTTCGCGAGGCGCAACGTTTCGACGACGGGGACTGGGGGTCCATCGTCCGCACCATCTGGGTCGCCCTTCGGTACCGCCCGGCGCGGATGCTGCTGGACCTCGACGACGAGACCGTTCGGACTCGCGCGCTCATGGTGACCGTGTCGATCGGGCCGTACACCGGCGCCGGCATGACGGTCGCGCCCGATGCGCGTCTCGACGACGGCCGCTTCGACGTGCGCGTGTTTCGGGGTTTTTCCAAGTGGGAGCTCATCCGGCATCTCTCCGGGATCGCGTTCGGGCGGTGGCGCTACGCGCCGCATGTCTCGACCTATCGATCCGCGACGGTGCGGATCACGAGCGCCCATCCGCTTCCGGTGCGCGCCGACGGGACCGACCTCGGCACGACGCCGGTCACGTTCCGAACGCTGGTCGGGGCCCTTCGCGTGGTCTCGCCGCGGAAGTCCTGATCGCGGTGCCACGCGGCCGCCCGTGCGCCCGATTCAACCGGCCGTTGGCGACTCGTCAGCGACGGCGTCGGGCCGGCGGCGGTTGTAGTACTCGGTGAACTCGCGACAGCGCCCTTCGGCGTCGAACCGGCACACGAAGACGTTCGCGAACTCCCGGTCGACCTCGCGCCGATCGTCCGTCAGGTAGCGGGTCCGACCGTGGGCGACGAAGACGTCGCCGTCGATCGCGAGGACCTCGTAGTCGGCCTGCCACGATCCGGGTTCGTCGGGGTCGTCCAACCAGGATGTGATCACGGCCGCGCGCCCGACGACCGCCTCACCGAACGGGTCAAAGGCGTAGCGGACATCCGCGCTGAACAGGTCGCCGATCGCGACCGGATCGTTGAGCCGCCAGGCGTCGACATACCGCTGCAGCCAGTCGCGGAAGCCGGCGCGGTCCATGGATGCCTCCCGAATCGGTCGTGGTGCCGGAAACGGTAGCACCGCAGACCGAACTGGCATGATGCCGAGGTGCGCATCCCCACCCGAGTCCGCCGCGTCGCCGGGCGCGCCGCGCGACGCATCGCGCCGGACCTCGCGCTCGTGGGTTGGCCGCCCGAGCCCGCGCGGAAACCGGCGCGACCAGGGGCGCGGCCGCGGGTCGGCCTGGTCGGGTTCTACGGCCCGGGCAACTATGGCGACGAGCTGTTCCTGGACGTCTTCCGCCGGCACCTCGGCGAAGTCGCCGATGTCGGGGTCGTGTTCGAATCGGCGACCCGGCCGTATTTCGAGCGGCCGGTCCGAGACGTCGTCCGCGAGTACGACGCGATCGTCATCGGTGGTGGGGACCTCGTCATCCCGTGGGCCCCGAGCGACCGCTACTGGCTCACCGATTACCTGCGGCGGCCGGTCCACGTGATCGGCGTCGGGGTCCCCACCTGGCGCCCGGCGAAGCCGAAGGTCGTCGAGGGGCTGGGCGATTTCCTGGGGCATCGGAACGTCCGCTCGATCTCGGCCCGGGACGACGAGAGCGCGGCCTGGATCCGCGAGCACCTCCGGCCGCGGGTCGAGGTGGCCTCGTCGGCGGACCTCGTCTTCGCGCTGCCATTGCCGCCCGTCGAGCGTCCGACCGATCCGCCCATCCTCGGGATCGTGGTCCGCTGGCGCGAGGGCGGTGACGACTACACGGCGGTCCGGGCGGCCGCCGCGCGCGGCCGGGAGCTCGGCTATCGACTGCGGACGATCGTGCTCTCGACCGGGGACGTGCGCGCCCGTGACGAGCGGGCGCTCGATGAGCTCGGCCTCGTCGATGTCGAGCGGGTCGCGTCCGACGACCTCGATGTGCTCACGCGCGCCATCGGGGAATGCACGATGCTCGTGAGCCACAAGTTCCACGGCACGGTCGTGGCGGTCAGCTACGGGATCCCGTCCGTGTCGATGAGCACGACCGACAAGAACCGGAATCTCCTCCGCCGGCTCGGCCGGCCGGACCTGGTGTGCGCGTTCGACGACCCGAGCCTTCCGGATCGCCTGGCACGCCCGCCCGCCCCGATCGATCTCCGGGTTCGCGACGCGATGGCCATCGAGGCGACGGCAAGCCTCGAGCAGCTGCGCGAGCGGATCCTCGCCGGCTGACGGTCCTGATCGGCGGCACCGGCGGGCCGAGTAGCATCGACCGTGATGCCACCGCCCACGACCCTCGCGCGCCCACCGCTCGTCGTCATCAACCCGCGAGCCGCACGCCTGGGCAATGCGGCGCGGCGAGCGCGCATCCACCAAGTGGTCGAGGCTGCCGTCATCGAGCGCCACGGGGTCAAACCGGAGATCCTCGACGATGACCACGACGCGGCTCTCGCCGCGCTCCACGACTCCGTCGGCCGCCCCCTCGTCGTGGCGGTCGGTGGCGACGGCACCGTTCGAGATGCCGCCGCGGCGCTGGCCGGGACCGGCGTGCCGCTCGCGGTGGTGCCGGCCGGGACCGGCAACGTGCTGGCTGCCGCGCTCCATGTCCGCGGCGTGGACCGGGCACTCGCTGCGATCCGCTCGGGGACACTCCGCTCGCTCGATCTCGGATTGGCGCGCTGGGGTATCGACCCCGATGGAGCGGTGCACGAGCGGCACTTCATCGTCGCCTGCGGGATGGGCCTCGATGCCCGGATCATGGCCGCGGCTGAACACGAATGGAAGCGCCGGATCCGGTTCGGCGCCTACGTCGGTGCGGCGGTACGCGAGGCGGCGCGACTCCGGCCGGCCCGGTTCAAGATCCAGGCCGACGGCATCGAGATCGACATCACCGGTCTCGTGGTCCTCGTGGCCAACTGTGGCGACCTGATTCCGGGCCGGCTCGGCGCCCGTGAACCGCTCGATCCGACGGATGGCCGGCTCGACCTCATCGTCGTGGGAGGGCGATCCCTGCTCGACGGCCTCAGGGGGGCCGCGGCGCTGCTCTGGCATGTCGGCGACCAGGACGGCACGGTCATCCGCCGCGGCGTACGCGATGTGCGGATCGTGGCGGAGCCCGCTCAGCCGATCGAGACCGACGGCGATCCGCATCCGCCGGGCTGGCTGGAGGCGTCCGTCCTGCCAGGCGCACTGACGGTGCTCGCGCCGGGCTGACCTGGGGGTCACGCGCTCACTCGCGCAGTCAGATGTGCTGTAATCCGCGCCAGCGCTCGGACGGCGTTTCGCGCGAGCTGTGCATCAGCGGGTGGGCGTCGCGCGAGGAGGAGGTCGCATGGGTATCGGGACGGCCGAAGGGGCACTGACGACCGACGAGATCGTCGCCCTCAATCGCGAGCACACGTTCTTCTCGTGGTCGGTGCAGGGCGCCATCGACCCCATCGCCATCGATCGCGCCGAGGGCGTGTGGCTGTACACCCCCGAGGGCCGGAAGATCCTCGACTTCAACAGCCAGCTGATGTCCGTGAACATCGGCCACGGCGACCGGCGGGTGATCGATGCCATCACCGAGCAGGCTACGAAGCTGCAGTACGTCCAGCCCGCGTTCGCGACCGAGATCCGGGCGCGACTCGGGGCGAAGCTCGCCGAGATCCTGCCGGGCGACCTCGACAAGGTCTTCTTCACGCTCGGCGGCGCCGAAGCGATCGAGAACGCGATCAAGCTCGCGCGGCACTACACGGGCCGGCACAAGCTCCTGGCCCGCTACCGCTCGTACCACGGCGCCACGATGGGGGCGATGACGCTGACCGGCGACCCGCGTCGCCTCGCCAACGAGCCGGGACTGGTCGGCGTCGTCCGTTACCCGGACACGCATCGCTGGGGAGAGGCGGAACCCCGTCCCGTGGCGGAGTCGCTCCAGGGCCTCGAGGACGTCATCCGCTATGAGGGTGCCCACACGATCGCGGCGGTGTTCCTCGAGACGATCGTGGGGACGAACGGCATCCTGATCCCGCCCGACGGCTACCTCCAGGGCGTGCGCGAGATCTGCGACCGCAACGACATCCTGATGGTCTGCGACGAGGTCATGGCGGGCTTCGGGCGGACGGGTCGCTGGTTCGCGGTGGACCACTGGGACGTCGTCCCGGACCTGATGACGATGGCCAAGGGCCTCACCTCGTCGTACCTGCCGCTCGGCGGCGTCGCGATGCGCCACCACATCGCCGAGGCGTTCAACGACAAGATGTTCTACGGCGGGCTGACGTACTCGTCGCACCCGGTCTCGCTGGCGGCGGCGCTCGCCACGATCCGGGTGTACGAGGAGGACGGGCTCCTCGACAACGCCGCGCGGCTCGGGGCGCGGATGCGCGAGCATCACGAACGCCTGGCCGCGAAGCACCCGTCGGTCGGAGCCCACCGGAGCCTTGGGTTGTTCGGCATCCTGGACCTCGTCCGGACCCGCGACCCGTGGACGCCGCTGACGCCGTTCAACGGCACGTCCGACGAGATGAAGGCGATCGGCAAGTACTTCCGCGACCACGGGCTCTACACGATGCTCGCCAACAACTCCATCCACACGAACCCGCCGCTGTGCATCAACGAAGAGGAGCTCGCGACGGGCTTCGAGATCATCGATGCCGCGCTCGATATCGCCGACGCCGCGGTCACGGACTAGGCTCGTGGGGGCGACCGCGGGGTCGATCGTCGGATGACGGCCGGGCGGGTCGGCCTGCGGCGGCCCCGATCTCGCACGGGCGTGCGGGCGTGACCGTCGCGGCGGCACCTCCTCGTGGGCACTCGGTGCGCCGGCAGGTCCTCCTGTTCGGGTCGTTCGCGCTTGTCGTGCTCGTCCTCTGGGAGGGGGTCAAGTTCCTCGGCGGGGTGCCGTGGCGGTTCCCGAACGCGCTCGGGCTCGGGATCGACATCTTCCACGACCCGCCGTTCCGCTGGTCATTTGCCAACGATCTCAACCTGCCGCACTGGTTCAACATCCTGGGCGTGCTCGGCCTGCCCGTACAGCGCGGATCGGACGAGAGCCTTGGCGGCTTCCTCGCCGGAGCCGCGTTCTATACCTGGCGCGAGGCGGCGATCGGCTTCGTCGTCGGGGCGATCCTCGGGCTGGTCCTCGCGACGTTGTTCGTGCATTCGCGGCTCGCGGAGCGCGCGTTCGTGCCGTACGTCGTCGCCAGCCAGACGATCCCGATCGTGGCGCTCGCACCGATGATCGTGTACGCCTTCGGGCCGAGCGTCGCCTCGGTCGTGATCATCGCCACCTATCTGACGTTCTTCCCGGTGACGATCGCGATGATCCGGGGGCTGCGCTCGCCCGACCCGCGCGCCCTGGAGCTCATGCGCTCGTACGCCTCGTCGGCCTGGGACGTGTACCGGAAGGTGCGCCTGCCGGCATCGCTGCCGTACCTCTTCACGGCCTTGAAGATCGCGGCGACGGCATCGATCGTCGGCGCGATCATCGGCGAGGGTCCGGGCGGTATCCCCGATGGCCTCGGGCGGGCCATCATCAACTTCAACCAGTCGTACATCACCAGTCCGGAGAAGCTGTGGGGGGCCATCCTGGTCTCGTCGCTGCTCGGTATCTCGTTCTTCGCGATCATCCGGGTGCTCGAGACGTTCGTCCTGCGCGGTCGCGCGTCGGTGCCCGAACTGTGAAGGCCGTGACCGAGGTGCCTCGATGACCGAGAGCCCGGGGGGTGCGTCGGCCGCGGCGCCCGACACCGTCGTCCGCATCGCCGGCGTCGACAAGACGTTCGCCCGCGACGGCGTCGTCGTCACGACCGCCTTGTCCGGGATCGACCTGTCCATCCGGCGCGGCGAGTTCGTGTCGCTCATCGGTCCGTCGGGCTGTGGCAAATCCACGTTGTTGCGCGTCATCGGCGACCTCGTCGCGCCGACCGCCGGCTCGGTCGAGGTCAACGGCAAGCCGGCGGCGCAGGCGCGCCGCGACCGCGACTACGGGATGGTCTTCCAGGCGCCCGTCCTGTTCGACTGGCGGTCGGTCGAGGACAACGTGAAGCTGCCCCTGGAGCTGATGGGCTACGACGGCGCGCGGCGGACGGCTCGGGCGAAGGAGATGCTCGATCTCGTCGAGCTCGGCGACTTTCTCAAGCACCACCCGTATCAGTTGTCGGGAGGGATGCAGCAGCGCGTGGCGATCGCCCGCGCCCTGGCCTTCGAGCCGGCGATCCTGCTGATGGACGAGCCGTTCGGGGCGCTCGATGAGATGACCCGCGAACGGATGAACCAGGAAGTGCTCCGGATCTGGGAAGCGACCGGAACGACCATCGTGTTCGTGACCCATTCGATCCCCGAGGCCGTGTTCCTCTCGTCCCGCGTCGTGGTCATGAGCGCACGCCCCGGGCGGATCACGGACGTCATCGATATCGACCTTGACCGCCCGCGTGGCGTGGCGACGCGTGAGGAGCCCCGCTACTTCCAGCTCGTGACCGCCGTCCGTGAGGCCCTTCGGCGCGGGGGGATGGGTGACGAGATCGCCGAGGCGATGGAGGACGGGCCGGGCGCATCCATCGACCGGACGGCGGCCGAGGGCGGGATCGGGTGAGTGCCGCGGCCGCGCCCGCCGCTCGAGGGCCGCTCGCGTCGACGCGCTGGCTGCGCCGGATCCGCTGGTACCTGCCGGCCGTGCTGGTCTTCGTCGGGACCATCGCGCTGTGGGAGCTCGTCGTCCAGAACATCGACCTGCGCGGGCTGCCGTTGCCCGCCCCATCGGAGATCGCCGGCGCACTCTCCGATTCGTGGGGCGCGGGTCGGTGGCCGATCGGCAAGGCAGCGGCCGCCACGCTCTTCGAGGCGCTCGGCGGCCTGGCGATCGGCACGGTCGCCGGCGTCGTCGTGGCGGGGCTGACGGCACGCTTCGTCACGGCCCGTGAGCTGCTGCTGCCGCTGGCGATCGGCGCGAGTGCCGTTCCGATCATCGCGTTCGCGCCGCTGATGAACAACTGGTTCGGCGTCCTCAACCCGCTGTCCAAGATGATGATCGTCGCGGTCCTGGTGTTCTTCCCGGTCGTCGTGAACGTGACTCGCGGGCTGACGTCGGTCGAGCCGGCCGCGCTGGAGCTCATGCGCTCCTACGCAGCCTCCGATTGGTCCATCCTGTTGCAGGTCCGGGTCCCGAACGCGCTCCCGTATTTCTTCACCGCGCTCAAGGTGGGCTCGACACTGGCCCTGATCGGTGCCATCGTCGGGGAGTACTTCGGCGGTTCCAGCGATGTCCTGGGACGCGTGATCGTCCAGAGCGCCAGCGCGTTACGGTTCGACGTTACGTGGGCCGCCATCGTCGTGGGTGCGGTCGCGGGGATCGTGTCCTATCTTGCGATCGCAGCCGTGGAGCGCATCGTCATCCCCTGGCACGCATCGCAGCGGGCCGGGGAACCATGAGGAGGCAGCCGTCTTCGGGGGAGGCCCAGGACGAGCCGACAAGCGTCCGCGGAGAGCGCGGCATCGAAACGGAGGAGGAGTAGCGACATGCACAGGACCAGGTTCCTCGCGTTGGCGGCGACCGCCGGCATCCTGATCACCGCCTGTACGACCGGTGGCGGGACGAGCTGCGGCCCCGACGACCGCGTCGACGGCGCCCAGCACGCCGGCCGGCAGCGCGCCACCGGCATCGCAGCCCGCGGCGGCCACGGCCGTCCGGCTGCAGCTGCAGTGGGCGCCCCAGGCGCAGTTCGCGGGCTACTTCGCGGCCGTGGAGCAGGGCTACTACGACGCCGCGGGCATCGATCTCACGATCGTCCCGGGCGGCCCCGACGTCATCCCGCAGGCGGCGGGCTCGGCCGCCGACGGCCCCGAGTTCACGATCAGCTGGGTGCCGAAGGTGCTCGAGGCACGCATCGGCAATCCCGCGTCGGATCTCGTGAACATCGCCCAGATCTTCCAGCGCTCGGGCACGCTGTCGGTGTCCTGGAAGGAATCGAACATCACCGGGCCCGCGGACTTCGCCGGCAAGAAGGTCGGCGTCTGGGACTTCGGCAACGAGTTCGAGGTCACGGCCGCGGCCAAGAAGGCCGGCCTTGAGGCGGGCACCGACTTCGAGAAGGTCATCCAGCCGTTCGACATGACGCTGCTGCTCTCGAAGCAGATCGATGTCGCCGAGGCGATGATCTACAACGAGTACGCCCAGGTCCTCGAGGCGACGAACGCGGAGACCGGCGCGCTCTACCAGCCGACCGATCTCAACGTCATCAACTACAACGACGAGGGCACCGCGATGCTCCAGGACGCCATCTTCGCGCGGGCCTCGTGGCTGGCCGAGGACGGCAACGAAGACGTCGCGACGAACTTCCTCAAGGCCTCGTTCCAGGGCTGGGTCTACTGCCGGGACAATCCCGCGGACTGCATCCAGTACACGGTCGACCAGGGTTCGACCCTGGGCGCGGGTCACCAGGCCTGGATGATGAACGAGATCAACCCGCTGGTCTGGCCGGCGCCGGCCGGGATCGGGATCATGGATGCCGCCCAGTGGCAGCAGACCGTCGATGTCTCGATCGGTGCGGGCATCATCACGGAGGCGCCACCGGCCGAGGCCTACCGGACCGACCTCGCCGAGGCGGCTCTCGCAGGGCTCGCCGACCTGGACACGAAGGGTGCGTCCTTCGTGAAGGGCACAGTCGAGGTCACTGCCGGGGGGAACTGACCGCGAATTTGGTCGCAGATGCGTGACGGCCGGCCCCTAGCGGAGCCGGCCGTTCCGTGTGTGGTGTGGCGGGCCTGGATCGCGGGCACGTCCCGTGCCTGACCCGTTCCGGCCGCGGCCGGGCCGGCATCCTGGATCGCGGGCACGTCCCGTGTCCTGACACGTTCCCGGTCGCGACCGGCCGGTCCTGGATCGCGGGCACGTCCGTGTCCTGACCCGTTCCCGGTCCGTGCAGGCTAACCGGCCCGTTCTGTGCACCAATATGCGCCCCATGGCTAGGACTGGCGTATCAACGGGCACTTCGGTGCGCTCGGGCCAGTCTCGATCACGGCCTAGCCTCGGCCCACGCACGACTTCGGCCGTCGGCGACCCATCGAGGGACGGGATATCTACCGTTATGGGATCCGTTGGCTGGTTCCTAGCAATGGCACGCATCAAACGCCGGATAAGCCTCGGCGAAGCGCCTTCGACCATGATCGACACATGACGAATCGGCGGCGTCCGACCGAGTTCCAGCGTGAGGTCACACGGCGTTCGACCGCGATCTGCCTGTCGCTCGGTCGAGACGTGCGCGAGGCCCGGATCCGCCGCTCGATGACCCAGCGAGTCGCGGCCGACAAGGTCGGAATCAGCCAGACAGCGTGGAGCCGGATCGAACGCGGCGAAGGCGTGGGCGCGCCACTCAAGACGTGGATCGCGCTGGGCATCGCCCTCGAGCGGCCGCTTGCGGTGGGCTTCTCGCGTCCGCTCGGGGAGTCGCGTGGACCGGCCGACGCTGGCCACCTCGAGATCCAGGAGCACGTTCTCGGACTCGCGCGCGCCACCGGCCGGCATGGCACGTTCGAGCTCCCGACCCGTCCGGCGGATCCGGCGCGTTCTACGGACGTCGGCATCCGCGACGACCGGCATCGGGTCCTGATCCAGACCGAGTGCTGGAACACGTTCGGCGACCTCGGCGCGGCCATTCGCGCGACGAACCGCAAGACTGCCGAGGCCGCGGCCCACGCCATCGCGACCTCGGCCGGCGATGCCGAGCCATATCGTGTTGCGACCGTCTGGGTCGTCAGAGCCAGCGCCGCCAATCGCGCGCTCATCGCGAGCTACCCGCACATCGTCGATGCGGCATTCCCCGGCTCGTCGCGCCGATGGGTCGCCGCACTGAGCCACGGCTCGGACGCACCGCGAGAGCCCGGCCTCATCTGGTTCGATCCCGCCACGCGCCGCCTCACCGAACACCGGCGCGCTACGATGCCGGGGTGACGGATACCGCCGCGCCGAACGCGACCACCCTGCACGTCTCGCAGCACCCGGCCGTCCTCCACAAGCTCGCCGTGTTGCGCGACGAGGACACCGAACCCAAGAAGTTCCGCGAGGTCGTCCGCGAGCTGAGCTGGCTGCTCGGCTACGAGGCGCTCCGCGACGCCAAGACAAGACCGCTCCAGATCCGGACCCCGATGGAGGCGATGGAGGCGAGCGAGCTCGGCGAGCGCATCGGGCTCATCCCGATCCTGCGCGCCGGCCTCGGCATGGTCGACGCGATGCTCGAACTCATGCCGACCGCCCAGGTCTGGCACCTCGGCCTGTTCCGCGACGAGCGCACGCTCCGCCCGGTCGAGTACTACAACAAGCTGCCCGACTCGGCCTCGGTCGACCTGTGCCTGATCCTGGACCCGATGCTCGCGACCGGCGGCTCGGCGACCGCCGCGATCGACGTCCTCAAGCGCTGGGGTGCCGTCCAGCCGGTTCGGATCAAGCTCATCAACCTGATCGCCGCGCCGGAAGGTGTCGCCGCGGTCCAGGCCGCGCACCCGGACGTCGAGATCCACTGCGCGGCGCTCGATCGCGGGCTCAACGAGAAGGGCTACATCATGCCCGGGCTCGGGGACGCCGGCGATCGCCAGTTCGGGACCGGCAACACGCGACTGAGGCGCGTTCCAGCGTCCGTGGCCATTCCCGGCGGGACTCGGCCGAACCACACCGGAAATTCGGGGGTTGACAGCTGCCCTCTGCGCGTGTACAGTACCGACTAGGTTATATAACCAAGTAGTGATAGGCGATGCAGCAGACCGACCCACTCAGCCTCGACGTTCGCCGCCCTCGCCGACCCGACTCGGCGGGCGATCCTGGCCCGTCTCGCCAAGGGCGAGGCGTCGGTCAAGGACCTGACCGCACCGTTCGACATGAGCCAGCCCGCGATCTCCAAGCACCTGCGGGTGCTGGAACGGGCCGGACTCATCGAACAGGGCCGGCAGGCGCAATGGCGACCGCGTCGGCTGCGGGCAGGACCGCTGCGAGACATCGCCGACTGGGTGGACCAGTACAAGCGCCATTGGGAGGAAAGCTTCGAACGGTTGGACACCTACCTCCGCGACCTACAGGACGAGCAGCAGCAACAGCAAGGAGACGACGATGAACGCGACCCGAATCGACCGCGGTAGCACCGACACGACGACGATCTATTCGGAGGGCGGCGACCTCGTGTTCGAGCGCACCTTCGACGCCCCTCGCGAGCAGGTCTGGAAGGCCATCACCGATCCCGAGCTCGTCCCGCGCTGGTGGGGCAAGCACGGCACGACGACCACGGTCGTCGAGATGGATGTCCGGCCGGGCGGGAAGTGGCGCTACATCAGCAGCGCCCCCGATCGCGACGACGTGACGTTCTACGGCGAGTACCTCGAGGTGACGCCGCCCGCGGGCTACAAGTGGACCTTCATGTTCGATGTCGAGGGTGTCGGTCCCATGGGCGGACCGGAGACCCACATCCTCGAGGAGGTCGATGGCAAGACGAAGATCACGTCCATCGGCCACATGACGTCCGTCGAGGAGCTCGAGGGCGCCCTCGCGACCGGCATGGTCGGTGGCGCGATCGAGACCTGGGACCGCCTCGACGCCCTGGTGACCGGGCGCTGACGCCAACCCAACCGAGGCCGGGCATCCACCGCGGGTGGGTGCCCGGCTTTCGTGTATCCGATGAACGTATGATTTCGGCATGCGCGTCGCTGTCACCGGTGGGAGCGGGAAGCTCGGACGAGCCGTGGTCGCCGACCTGCTCGCCCACGACTACGACGTCCTGAACCTCGACATCCAGGCACCCAGGGATCCGGCCGCCGCGTTCACCCGCGTCGAATTCACCGACTTCGGTCAGACCCTCGAGGCGTTCCTCCGCATCGACGGCCGCCACGACGGCATCGACGCGATCGTTCACCTCGCCGCGATCCCGGGCCCCGGCATGGTGCCGAACCACCGCATCTTCGCCAACAACGTCATCAGCACGTACAACGTCTTCTCGGCTGCGCGAGACGCCGGCATCAGGAACATCGTGTGGGCGTCGAGCGAGACGGTCCTGGGGCTCCCGTTCGACACGCCGCCGCCCTACCTGCCGGCCGACGAGGAGTATCCCCCTCGACCCGAGACCGCCTACTCGCTCGGCAAGGATGTCGAGGAGGAGATGGCCCGCCAGTTCTGCCGCTGGGACCCGGAACTGAAGATGATCGGGTTGCGCTTCTCGAACGTCATGGAACCGGCCGACTACGCGGCCTTCCCGAGCTACGACGCCGACCCGATGCTGCGCAAATGGAACCTGTGGACCTACATCGACGCGCGCGATGGCGCCCAGGCGGTCCGCAAGGCGCTCGAGCTGGACACGACCGGGATGGATGTCTTCCAGATCGCCAACGCCGACACCGTGATGACGCGTTCGAGCACCGAGCTCGCCGAGGCGGTCTTCCCGGGAGTTCCGATCCGCAAGGACCTTGGGGAGCACGAGGCGCTGGTCTCGATCGACAAGGCCCGGCGCATCCTGGGTTACGAGCCCGCCCACAGCTGGCGGGACGCGGACGCGGTGACCGGCACGTCCCGCGAGCGCTGATCGGGCCGCAGCCCGCGACTCAGGGGCGCTTGATGGTGAGCTTCGCGCCGACCTTGGAGAACTGCAGGTCCAGCTCGTATTCCACCCGCTGCAGCTGCCCGCTCTGTCCGACTCGCGCCCGAGCCTTGAGCTCCCAGGCGCCGCGCCGGGGCTGACCCTTGTCGTCGATCACGAGCTCCAGCTTCGAGTCGTCGACCTTCTCCTCCCTGACGGCCCCGATGAGCGTCGTCGGGTGGATCAGGACGGCCTTCGGGATCGAGACCTTGTGGTATTCGGTGCCATCGATCTTCGCCGGGCCGAGGTATTCCACGTCCTCGACGGCGGTGACCGCCTTGAACGGCACGTAGCTGTCGGACGCGTCGTAGCCCTTGATCGCCTTCCACGAGCCCCCGTCGGTCCGGATGTAGCCCTTGCCCTTCACGGCCCGCACCTCGACGCGGATCTTCCCGATCCCGTAATCCTTGGTCAGGTCGTACGTCCAGGAGGACGCGAAATCGGCCCCGGAGACGTCCATCCGGCCCGCGATCGGCAGGGTGTCGGCGGACAGCGCGGTCTTGCCGTCGTACGTGATCCGGTAGCTCAGCTTCTTGCTCGTCACCGCCTTCACGAAGGCGGCGATCGCGAGGTCGTACGCCTTGGGAGCACGGCTCGGCTTGGCGGTCGGCGTGACCACGCCGGTAGTCGCGGACGCCACCGGCGCTGTCGTCGGCCGCGCCGAGGACGTGAAGCTCGAGAGATCGCGGCCGCAGGCGGCGACGATCAGGGCGGCGGCCAGCGTCGCAACCAGGCGGCGGGATGGTCGATGCAAAAGGGAGGCTCCAGTGAACGATCCGGGCGAGTGCTCCCCGGCAGGGCGCACAGTACAGTCTCGTGCGCGGTACCGGGCTGGCCCGGAGGGGCCATCGGTCACCCGTACCCCCCGGGCGCGCCCTCGTGACCCCTCCGCGGTATCCTCGCCGCTGTGACCGCCACCGCCGAGCGCGCGAAGCCCCGGAACGGCCGGCCGCGCGCGAAGGCTCGCGCCCGTGCCGAGACGCCGGTCCTCGTCCGCCAGCTGCGCAACGGCATCGAGGAGAGCGTCCACCGCGGCGACATCGTCGAAGCGGACGTCAGTGGCCGTCTCATCCGCCAGCTCGGCGACCCGGATCGGCTCGTCACCCTCCGCTCCACGGTCAAGCCGTTCGGCGTCGTGGCGCTGATCGAGGCGGGCGGTCTCGAGGAGTTCGACCTGGAGCCCGCCGAGCTCGCGATCATGGCCAGCTCGCACAGCGGCGAGGACTTCCACGTCCGGACGATCCAGAGCGTGTTCCGCCGGGCCGGCGTCAGCCAGGCGCTTCTGGCCTGTGGCAACGAGGGCATGCCGCTCGACGCGTTGACCGCGGCCCGCCTGGCGAGGGATGGCGAGAAGGCCAGCCCGATCCGCCACATGTGCTCGGGTCAGCACGCGGTCACGCTGCTCCTGTCCCGGCTCAAGGGCTGGGACCTCGAGACGTACTGGGAGCCCCAGCATCCGGCGCAGGCGGCCTACCGAAGCGCCGTGGCGCGGGCCTACGGCACGACCCCGGAGCGGCTCCGGACGGCGATCGACGGCTGCGGCGTGGAGACCTACGCCTTCCCGTTGCGACAGGTCGCCCAGGCCTACGCCCTGCTGGCGGACCCCGGCGCGCTGCCGGCCAAGGACTCGCGCCGGTCGCTCGCGTCCGCGCTCACGCTGGTTCGGGACGCGATGCTCGAAAACCCGGAGATGATCGGCGGCCGCCACGACCGCCTCGATACGTCGCTCATGAAGGCCGCCGAGGGCCGCGTCATCAGCAAGGCCGGGATGGAGGCCCTGCGCGGGATGGCGATCCTGCCTGGTCAGCGCGTCGACTCGAACGGGACGGCCGCATCCGGGATGGCCGTCAAGATCGAGGATGGCGACGGCTACGACCGCGGGACCTGGGCGGCGTCCGTCGAAGCGCTTCGACAGGCCGGCGTGCTCGACGCCCAGGCGCTGCGCGTCCTCGCTCGATATCACAAGCCGACGATCCTCGATCCGCACGGGCGAGTCGGTGCGGAATCGATCGCCGAATTCGAGCTCGCGCCGGTGGGGGAGCTCATCGGCTGAGCCGGCCGCGCGCCGGTGCGCGCCAGCCGTCCGAGCCGATCGAGCCAGCGAGAATCCGACGATGGCCCCCGACACCGATCCGTACCGAACGCTCGGCCTGACGCGCGACGCCACGCTCGACGAGGTGCGGCGTGCCTACCGGCGCCTGGCCAAGGCCAACCACCCGGACGCGGCCGGCGAGGCTGCCCTGCCACGGTTCCTGGCGATCCAGGCCGCCTACGACACGATCGCCGGCCCCGATTCCGGGCGACGTCGGCCGGGCGCGACTCGACCGGCGAGCCCGAGGCGAGCCTGGGATCCCGATCGCGACCGCACCGAGGCGACGTACCGGGCCTACGGTGGCCGGGGGCGTCGAACCCGTCCGACCAGTGGGTCGGGAGCGGCGCGCGGGCCGTCCGGACCAGCGTGGGAGCGGCCGCCGGCGGGCCCGCCCGGCGCGCGCCCGACCCGGCCCGAGCGACCGCCGAACAAGGCGACACTGGGCTCGACGTCGTACGACGGGGCCGACGCCGAGCCGTTCGAGCCCGATTGGGGCGGAGCGTCGTGGTACGGGACGACGTCGGGGACGTACTGGACGCTCAATCCCAAGGAGTACGCCGATCCGCGCAAGCACGGACCGGAGTACCAGGCACGGGCCCGCCGGAAGCTGAGCGGGCGAGGGGACGCGGACGGGTCGGAGTCGGCTGGACCGCCATCCTCAGGCCCGGCGTCGGCGTCGGGAGGCGTCCCGCCGGAGCCGGCGGCGGCGACCGGCGACGAGCCGCCGTTGGCCACGCATACGACCTCGTCATGGTGGGAGGCGACGGCCGGTCATGCGCCGCGAGCGGAGGGTGCGCCGCAAGCGCGTTCGCGGCCGGGCGCGTGGTCCGCCGGCGCCGCCGCTCGTCCCAGAGACGACGCGACCGGAGACTCTCGGCCCGCGGCGAGGGGCGGCGGGGCCACGGCAGCCGGCACGTCGTCGGATGCCCCGGCACCAGGCGGCCTTGGCTCCGGCCTAACGCCCGAGGGCATCCTCGAGGCCGTTCGCTCGTGGCTGGACGACGACCGCCCGGGCGCCATCGGTCGGATCGGCCGGGCCATCGTGGGCTGGGCGCCCATCGCCCTCGGGATCGGCTGGGTCGGCGGCGAGATCTCCGGATGCGGGCGCTTCGCGGCGGGCTGCGACGACGCGGTCGTCATGTCCGCGTGGCTGGTCCAGATCGCGGCGCTGGTGGCGCTGATCGTCGTGGGCCGCCTCGCTCGGATCGCCTCGCTCGCCACATTGGCGACACTCGCCGCAGCGATCCCCGCTGCGCTGCTGCTGTCGGCCACGGGGAGCCCCGACGACGCGGCCGCCGGCCGGCTCGCCCTGAGTGGCCTGCTCGTGATCGCGTGGGTCGTCGGGCTCGTGTTCGGGGTGGTCCGCGAGGTCCGTGGGAACGGGCTCCGGCATCGGGGGCCACCGGGAGTCGCGGGCCCCGGCCGTCCCGTATCCTGAGGGCCCATGCCACGTCGACACGACCCGCGTGACCTGTCTGCGGCGACCCAGGAGTACCTGCTCGCCCTTCGCGTGACCGCGGGCGCCGGCGACGGGACCCGCGCCACCGCGGCGCAGATCGCGCGCCATCTCGGCGTGACCACGCAGGCGGCCAGCGAGATGTTCCGCCGCCTCGTCGCCGACGGGCTGGTCGATCACGCCGACGACCGCGAGCTCCGGCTGACGTCCGCGGGCCGGGCGGTGGCCGACGCGATCTTTCGCCGCCACGCGCTCCTGGAATGGCTGCTGACGAGCGTCATCGGGCTGGGCTGGGCGGAGTCGGACGAAGAGGCGATGCGACTGCAGGGCGCGATCTCGCCGCGGGTCGAGGCGCGTCTCGACGAGCTCCTGGGCCACCCGGAGACCTGCCCTCACGGGAATCCCATCGATGCCGCGATCGCGAAGCGCCGGCCCGAGGGCATCCGCCTGTCCGAGATCGAGGCCGGTGCGCGCGCGACCGTCTATCGCATCACCGAGGAAGCCGAGGAGGACGCCGGTCTGCTGTCGTACCTCGAGGCCCGGGCGCTCAAGCCCGGAGCGCCGATCACGATCCTCGCCCGATCCGAATCGCTGGATTCGCTGACGCTCGACGGCCCCCTCGGGCGCGCCACGCTCGGCCTTCGACCGGCCGCCCTCGTCCGCGTCCTCCCGGGCGACGCCGACCCGGTCCTGTTCCACCAAGTGCCGGCCGGAGTGACCCCCACCGGCTGAGGCGCCGCGCCACTGCTACGATCGGTCGATGCCCGACCCGATCACCAGAGTCCGCATCGCCCCGAGCCCGACAGGCCCGCTCCACATCGGCACGGCGCGGACGGCGCTGTTCAACTACCTCCACGCCCGGCACGTCGGAGGCACCTTCATCCTCCGACTCGAGGACACCGACGTCGCGCGCAGCACGCTCGAGTTCGAGAAGGACATCCTCGACGGGTTGCACTGGCTGGGCCTGGACTGGGACGAGGGGCCCGAGGTCGCCGGCGAGCCGGCCCGCGGCCCGCATGCGCCGTACCGTCAGATGGAGCGCCTGCCGAGCTACGCCGCGGCCGCGCAGCGTCTGCTCGCCGACGATCTCGCCTATCCCTGCTACTGCACGCCCGAGGAGCTCGACGCGGACCGCAAGGCGCAGGAGGCGGCGAAGCAACCGCCGCGCTACGTCGGGCGGTGCGCGAACCTGACGCCCGAGGAGCGGCTCGCCCGCGAGGCGGACGGTCGGCGCGGCGCGCTGCGCTTCCGGGTCGGCGAGGGCGTGGTCGGGTTCGACGACATCGTGCGCGGCCACGTCGAGTTCGACGTCAGCAACCTCGGCGGCGACTTCGTCATCGTCCGCGCGGACGGCAACCCGCTGTACCACTTCACGGTCGTCGTCGACGATGCGGCGATGGAGGTGACCGACGTCATCCGCGGCGAGGACCACCTCTCGAACACGCCCAAGCACATCCTCCTGTTCCGCGCCCTGGGCTACGACGTGCCCCGCTTCGCGCACCTGCCGCTCATCCTCAACGCGGACCGCACCAAGATGAGCAAGCGCAAGAGCCAGACCGCGGTCGACGCCTACATCAACGAGGGCTTCATCCCCGAGGCCTTCGTGAACTACCTGGCGCTGCTCGGTTGGGCGACGGGCACCGAGGAGGAGGTCCTCTCCCTCGACGAGATCGTCGAGCGGTTCGACATCGGCGAGGTGCACAAGGGCGGCGCGGTCTTCGATCGCGAGCGGCTCGAGTGGCTGAACGGCCAATGGATCCGGCGCTTGAGCGCCGACGACCTGATCGATCGACTCCGCCCCTTCATCGCGAAGGAGCTGGACGCGGGTCGGATCGACCAGATGCCGTCCGACGACGAGCTGCGCGCGCTCCTGCCCGTCATCCAGGAGCGGCTGCCGACGCTGGGCGCCATCGGCGACCTGGCGGGCTTCTTGTGGGTCGACGATGTCGATCCCGATCCAGCCGTGCTCGTGCCCAAGCGCTGGGACGCGCCGACCACGATCGAGGGTCTGGGCGCTGCCCGCGACACGATCGCGACCGTGGCCGAGGTCGTCTTCGAGGCGGACGAGCTCGAGCCGCCGCTCCGCGCCCTGGCCGAGGCGCGCGGCTGGAAGGCCGGCGACCTGTTCATGGCCATCCGGGTCGCGGTCACCGGCCGGACTGCCACGCCGCCGTTGTTCGATACGCTCGTCGCGCTCGGTCGGGAGCGGACGCTCGCGCGGCTCGACCGCGCGATCTCGGTCCTGGCAGGTTCCTGACATCCCCTGTCAGGAACGCGAGCGAGGCTGCCCACGAATCAACCGATGAGGAGGCCCGGGTGAGCGTCACGCATGAGCAAGTCCAGCAGTGGCTCGATCGATACATCGAGGCTTGGCGGACGTACGATCCGACGGCGATCGGCGAGTTGTTCGCCGAGGACGCCACGTACAAGTACCACCCCTATGACCCCGAGGCGGTGACCGGACGCGAGGCCATCGTCAAGGACTGGACGGAACCATCGGGCGACGCCAGCAGCCGCGACGAACCCGACAGCTGGAGCGCCCACTACGAGCCGTACGCCGTCGAGGGCGACCGCGCCGTGGCGATCGGCGAGAGCCGGTACACGAATCCGGATGGCTCGCTGCGCGACCTCTACTTCAACCTGTGGACGCTGCGCTTCGACGACGACGGCCGCTGCGTCGACTTCGTGGAGTACTTCATGGAGCTCCCGGATCGGCTGAAAGCATCGCGCTGACCGGCGATTTGGATCAAGTGAACACCGCGCAAACAAGTCGTTAACACGCGCGACTATGCTCAGCGGTGGATGGCACGAACGATCCTCGTCGTCGAAGACGAACCGACGCTGCGCGAGACGCTGGTCGAAGCGCTCGAGTCCGACGGATTCCGGGTCGTTGCCGCAGCCGACGGGCGCGAGGCCCTGACGCAGTTCCGGGGGGAGCGTCCAGACCTCGTCCTGCTCGATCTCATGCTGCCCGAGCTCTCCGGGATCGAGGTGATGCGGATCATCCGGGCCGAGTCCGGCACCCCGATCGTGATGCTCACCGCGAAGGATTCGGAGCTCGACAAGGTGGTCGGGCTGGAGCTCGGCGCAGACGACTACGTCACGAAGCCGTTCTCGCTGCGCGAGCTGACGGCCCGTATCCGCGCCCTCTTCCGCCGATCGGAGGCCGCGCTCGCGGTTGGCGCGCCGCCCACCATCGTCGACCTGGGCCGCGTCCAGGCGGACCTCGGCGGCCATCGACTGCTGCGCGACGGCGTGACGCTGCCGATCAAGCCCAAGGCGTTCGAACTGCTCGCGTTCCTGCTCCGCAATCCCGGCCAGGTCTTCACCCGCGACCAGTTGCTCGAGAAGGTCTGGGGCTACGACTACGCCGGCGAGACCAGGACCGTGGATGTGCACGTGCACTGGCTGCGCAGCCAGATCGAGGATGACCCCGGCAAACCAGTGTTCATCCACACGGTCCGCGGCGTCGGGTACGTGTTCCGAAGGCCGTAGGTCGGCCCGACCCGGCGGATGTCCCACGTCGTCACCCGACCATCGGGGGATCGCCACGAAACGGGGCTGGACGGAACATTGACGCAGCGCTCACCACGCGTTGACATGACGCCGCGACAGTCGAGGTATGCCGATCTTGACGCACCAGCCCGCATCCACCGATCGCCCAGGGCTCCACATCGTCCCCGTCGAGCGAGCCCGACCAGCATCGAATTACGCTACGAGTCGCAAGCCCGGCGTGTCCGGCGTGATCTTGCTGTACGTGGTCGCCGCGGCCACCATCGAGGGCGTCCTCTTGTTCCTGGTGCTCCGCTAGCCTCGCGTCGATGGCCGGACCCAACCTCGGGCCGGCACGCAACGTTGACTCGCTGCTGACCCGGCGTTGATACGGCCACCTGACAGTACGGCCATGCCGATCTTGACCCGCCAGCCCGAGGCCACGGACACCACGGCGACGCACCATGCCGACGTCCCGCGCCGAGGCAGCGGACGGGTCGGCAGCATCACTCCGCCATCCCGGGTCCTCCTCCCCGACGGTGGCGTCCCTGCTCCCGCTCCGGCGCTGGCGCCCGCCCGGGCGCTGGCGCTGGATGCTCTTCGACTCCTTCGCCGACTGCGCGACCCGGCTCGTCGCTCCGATCGGTGGGCGCAGCCATCGTTCCGTCGCGAGATCGAGCTCGTCCGCGCCCATCTCGCGCCGTTGCGCACCCGAAAGGCCCTGGCCGCGTCGTACGGTCGCGAGGCGTTCCACCTCTCGATGGACGACGCCGGCCGTGACGACCCGGGTGCGGTCCGACTGGCGTATGCGCTGCGCTGGCTGGAGCTCGGTGACGGCGATGCCGGAGCGATCTGGCCGACGACCGCGGCGCAGGAGCCGGCCTGACCTCCCCTAGGTCGCTTTGTGGAACATCCGCTCGATCGCCTCGGCGGCATCCTCGGCGGCATCGATCGCGTTTTCGAGCTCTTGATACAGATCGCGCCATTTGATGACGTCGATCGGGGCCGACCCGTCACGAAATAGCCGCCCGATCGCGGCCCGCGACACACGGTCGGCCTCGTGCTCGAGGTCGTGGACCAGCACGAGGTGCGTATCCACATCTTTGAGCCCGTCGAGCTTGCGCAGGGCCGCGAGCAGCTCGACGGACTGGGCGGCCAGGATCCGGGTGAGCTCGCGAGCCTCCGCCGTCGGTTCCACGATGTCGTAGATGACGAGCGTCTCGGCCACGGCCTGGATGCCGTCGACGACGTCGTCGAGCTGGACGGTCAGTTCGTGGATGTCCTCGCGGTCGAAGGGCGTGATGAACGCATCCTCGAGCCGCTGGTTGATCTCGCGGTCGATCCCGTCGCCGGCCTTCTCGAGTCGCTGGATCTCGGCCACGTGCTCGTTGATGTTCTCGTAGGTCGACACCATCTCGTGGAGGCGCGTCGCCGCCGCATGAAGGTTCTCGCCGGCCGCCACGAAGAGATCGAAGAAGCGCACATCCTTCGGGAGCAGGCGGAACGTCATCGGTGTCTCCTCATTCAGCCGAAGCCGATGGTATCCAGGATGAACCACGACAGCGCGGCGATGGTGCCCGCGGCCGGGATGGTGATGACCCAGGCAAGGAGGATCCGCCGGGCGACGCCCCAGCGGACGCCCTTGGGTCCTCGCGCGGAACCAACGCCCATGATGGCGCTCGAGATGACATGCGTCGTGGAGACCGGCATCCCGAGCTGAGCCGTACCAAGGAGGATCGTGGCCGCGGTCGTCTCGGCCGCAAAGCCATGGACGGGCTCCAGCTCGGCCACGCGCTGGCCCATCGTGCGCATGATCCGCCAGCCCCCAACCGCCGTCCCGAGCGACAACGCGGTGGCCGAGACGACGATCACCCAGAACGGAACGTCGTTGGTCGGGATGACGCCCGCCGCAAACAAGGCGAGCGTGATGATGCCCATCGTCTTTTGCGCATCGTTCGAACCATGGCTGAAGGCCATGTAGCCAGCCGACAGAAGCTGCAGCCGCCGGAAGATCCGCGCCATCGGCTTCCGCTTGGCGTTCCGGAAGGTCCAGTACAGCGCGAGCATCAGCCCGAACGCGATCGTGAAGCCGAGGAAGGGCGACACGACCATCGGAACCAGCACCTTGCTGGTGATGCCGTCGGCCTTGAGCGCCCCAGTCCCGGCGGCGACGATCGTCGCCCCGAGCAGGCCGCCGATCAGCGCGTGGGAACTCGAGCTCGGCAGGCCCTGGTACCAGGTGATCAGGTTCCACGTGATGGCCCCGATGAGGGCGGCAGCGACCACGGCCTGCGTCGTGGTGGCGTCATCGACCAGGCCGCTGCCGATCGTCTTGGCGACGGCCGTCCCGGCGAAGGCACCGATGAAGTTGAAGGTCGCGGCCATGAGGATCGCATGGCGCGGACTGAGCGCCCTGGTCGCCACCGACGTGGCGATGGCGTTCGCGGTGTCGTGGAATCCGTTGATGTAGTCGAATGCCACCGCGAGGAGGATGACCACGACCAGCGCGAACGTGACGCCTTCTAACAGTGTCGTGGGCCTCCGCGGCGGGATCGGGTGGGCAGGGGGAGGAGCAGGGCCGGCGGGTCGTTAACACGATGGTAATGCCGCGCGGGTGCGGACGGCGGCGCTGCCGCGTCGCGGGTCTCGGCCGCTATCCTTACCCGGCCATGCGACTTTCCCACCTCTTCTTCGCCACGCTCCGCGACGACCCGACAGAGGCAGAGATGCCGTCCCACCGGCTGCTGCTGCGCGCGGGCTACGTGCGCCAGCTCGGCTCCGGCATCTACTCGCTGCTGCCGCTGGGCAAGAAGGTCAGCGACCGAGTCGAGCAGATCATCCGGGAGGAGCAGGACCGCATCGGTGGCCAGGAGATGGAGATGCCGGTCGTCCACCCGGCCGACATCTGGCGAGCGAGTGGCCGCTACGACGCGATCGGGCCGGAGATGGGTCGGTTCAAGGACCGCAACGGCCGGGACATGGTCCTCGCGATGACCCATGAGGAGGTCGTCGGCATCCTCCTCGCCGACATCGTCAAGTCGTACCGCCAGCTCCCGATGCAGGTCTATCACTTCCAGACCAAGTGGCGCGACGAGCCGCGTTCCCGCGGTGGGCTGATCCGCGTGCGCGAGTTCGTCATGAAGGACGCCTACAGCTGCGACCGCGACCAAGCAGGCCTGGATGCCAGCTACGAGGCGCAGCACGGCGCCTACGTCCGGACGTTCGAGCGCCTCGGCCTGGACACCGTCGCGGTGGCCTCCGATGTCGGGATCATGGGCGGCTCGCAGGCCCACGAGTTCATGTTCCTCAACCCGGCCGGCGAGGACGTCCTGGTCCTGTGCGAAGCGTGCGGCTACGCCGCGAACCGGCAGGTCGCCGTCGTTCCCAAGCCGGATCCCGCGCCCGAGGAGCCGCTGCCCCTCGAGGAGGTCGCGACCCCTGGCACGACCACCATCGCATCTCTCGCCGAGTTCCTGGGCGTAGGCCCGGAGCGCACGGCCAAGGCGGCGTTCTTCATGACCGGGGACGGCCGTCTGGTGACCGCCATCGTCCGCGGCGACCACGAGGTCAACGAGACCAAGCTCGGGAACGCGGTCAAGGCCATCGGTGGCATGCGACCCGCGACCGTCGAGGAGATCAAGGCAGCCGGCATGGAGCCGGGTTACGGATCGCCGATCGGCGCTCGCGACACCGTCGTGGTGGTCGACGACCTGGCCGCGCGCTCACCGAACCTGGTTGCCGGCGCCAACCGCGAGGGTTTCCACTACCGCAACGTCAACGTCGGTCGGGACTTCACCCCGGACGTGACGGCCGATATCACCAACGCTCAGGAGGGCGACGTTTGCCCGGTCTGCGGCAAGCCCGTCATCCTGCGCAACGGGATCGAGGTCGGGAACATCTTCAAGCTCGGTACGAAGTTCACCGACGCCGCCGGTGCGACCTATCTCGGTGAGGACGGCCAGGCGCATCCCATCGTCATGGGCTCGTACGGCATCGGGGTCGGGCGGAACGTCGCGTGCATCGTCGAGGCGCACCATGACGACAAGGGCATCGTCTGGCCGGCCGAGGTCGCACCCTACGCGGCCCACCTCGTGTCGATCGGCGGGGCCAAGGAGCCGCGCGTCACCGAGATTGCGGAGCGGCTGCACGCGCTGGCGGAGGAGGCCGGACCGCGCCGCGAGATCCTGTGGGACGACCGCGACGAATCCCCTGGGGTCAAGTTCACCGACGCGGAGCTGCTCGGCATGCCCTGGATCCTGACCGTCTCGCCGCGCTCGCTGGCCGCCGGCGGCGTCGAGGTAACCGAGCGGGCGACCGGCGATCGCTCGACCCGTCCGCTCGAGGAGGTCGAGGCGCTGATCGCGAACGGGTTCCCGCCCGGGTCCTAGCTCCCTTCGGTCGAGATGCCGCTCGGCTTCATCGCTTCGCGCGCTCCATCGACCGCGGGCGGCTCGACGACCCCGGCATCATCGACGGTCGTCCCGTCGAGCGCGAGGACGAGGTCGCCGCTCTCGACGATCTGCTCCACGAGCTCGCTCGAGGACACGACGTCGGCGCCGAGATGCTCGGGCTCGTCCTCCAGGCGTTGGATGCTGAAACTGACCGCCGGCGGGATCGATGCCGAGATCGAGATCTCCGCGATTCGGTAGGGCGAGCCTTTCAGACGGAGCGACTTGTTCGTCATCTCCTGCAGGGCGGTCGCCTTGATGATCAGCTCCGCGAGGGTGCCAGGGTCGATCTTCTCGATGACGGTGCTCATGCCGCGCTTGGCGACCCCGAGCGCCTCGCGCGCGCTGGCGCCGGTAGTCGACAGGCGCTTGACGAGCATGTCCTGGGTCAGCGACTCGCTCAACGCGGCCGCGACCTCCTCGGCACCGTCCGCGCCGGGCCGCCCGGCCGCACCAGCTGCGCCCGCGCCAGCCGCGCCGCCCGTCCACCCGTGCCGCCCGCCGCCGCGCTCGCTTCCAGCGCCTTCAGCCGCGCAGCTTCGGCCGCCTGCGCAGCAGCTTCCTGGGCCCGCTTGATGAAGCTCACGGCGATCCCCTTCGCGACTCCCCTCCGGCCATCGGCCGCATCGCCGGAGCATAGCGAGACGCGCCAGGCTGGACCACTACGATGTCGGCGTCATGCCGCCACGCCAGACCCTCCCCGCCGACGACCTGTACGCGCGTCTTGGGGTGCCCCGCGACGCCAGCGCCGAGGCGATCGACCTTGCGTGGCGCGGTCTCCTGCGCAAGCACCATCCGGACATCGCCGGTCCGGACGCGCTCGAGCTCGCAAAGCGCATCAACGTCGCCCACGACTGGCTGAGCGACCCGGAGCTGCGCCGCCGCTACGACCGCGAGCATGCCGACGGGATCCGCTCCGGTCGATCGCCCCGGGCGGCGGGCCGGCCCGACCAGTCGGCGGCCGCCTGGCGCCCGGTTCGCCGGCCGCCGACGACCGCCGAGCGGGTGACCGCCGTCGTCGATCGGGTCGGAAGACTGACACGCGACGAGCTCGATCGCCTGGCCCTCGCGGAACCTGCCCCGATCGCCTTCCTCGCCACCCTTCGGCGCTTCGTCCCGCCCGAGCTCGATGAGGTGATCGAACGCGCCGAGCGCGCGGCCATCGCCAACCTGCCCGGTGCCGCCCGCCGCGACCTCGCGACCCGCGACGCGGTCGTCGGTCAGCTCGCAGACATCGTCCTGGGCGACATCCTCGAGGCATTGCTCGGCGATCCGGCTGGACCGCGTGCCCGCGAGCGGCTGACTCGCGGCTGGGAGGCGGCCGTCGGGCAACCGCGCTACGGGCCGGCCACGGCCGCGGTCGGGGATCTCCTGGAGCGTCTGCAGGCCCTCACCGCGGAGCAGGTCCGTTCGCTGGCGTCCACCGGCACGAGGGAGCGCCTCGGTCCGCCGCCATGGCCGCGTGCGACATCGCCCGAGGAGGACGACGCGCTGCGGGTCTCGAGCGAGCTCGCATCGGCTGACGCGGCCGCGGCGATCGATGCCGTCGAGCGGGTCGGCGAGCGCCACGGCGCACCAGCGCGACGCGCGGCCGCCCGGATGGCGCACCTGCTCGTCCTGCGCCACGCGTTCCCAGCCCGCGAGTTCGAACGTCACGCAGCGCCGTGGCTGGGGGACCTCATCCCGCGGCTCGCGCCGTGGGGAGCTCGGGTCGGCCGTCGCAGCGGAGGCGATTGACCCGCGGCCCCTGTTCTCCTGACCGGCGAGCCGCGGGCTGTGCGATGCTCGACCCGTGGACCCGTGGATCGTCATCAGCCTGGGCCTGACCGTCGTGGCGATCGTCGTCGCGGGGATCGCGGTCCGCAATGCGCGCGCCCTGACCCGATCGCTGGCCGCGAACCGGCGCCTTCGGTCCGACGTCGAGCAGCGCGACGACGAGATCGCCGGGGCCGCCGCGGAGCAAGCAGCGCTGCTGGGGGCCCTCGGCTCCGGGATCGTGCGCGTGGATCGGACCCTCCGCGTCATCACCGCGAACGCGGCCGCGCACACGCTCCTGGGCCGGACGCCGGGCACGCTCGTGGGTCGATCGCTGATGGAGGCGTTCCTCGATGCGTCGGTGGAGTCGATGGCGCATGCGGCGCTCGTCAATGGAGCGGCGCGCACCGAGCTCCGCCGGGCCGACGCCGACGGGCCGATGCTGACCGTGCTGGCTCGACGGGCGCACGCGGGCGGCCTGTGGCTGGTCGTGGACGATGTCTCCGAGCTCCGCCGGTTGCAGCGGATCCGGACCGAATTCATCGACAACCTGTCGCACGAGCTCCGCACGCCGCTCACGACGGTGAGCCTCCTGGCCGAGACGCTGTCGCGCGAGGCGGAGGGCCCGGATGTCGTTCTGCCACCGAAGATGCGCGACCGCATCGGCAAGATCGAAGTCGAGACCGGCCACCTCGTCCAGATGGTGAACGAGCTCCTCGACCTGTCGCGCATCGAGAGCGGCGGCACGCTCGCACTGGTCGACGGCCTGGACATGGGCCGGCTCGCGGCGCAGTCAGCGGAGCGCCTTCGACTGTTCGCCGATCGCCAGGGCGTGACGCTCAGGGTCGAGGTACCCGAAGGGCTGCCTGCGGTCCGAGGCGACGCTGCCCGGCTCGGGCAGGTCGTCGTCAATCTCGTCCACAACGCCGTCAAGTTCAGTCCGGACGGCGGCGAGATCGTGATCCGTGCCGGTCACGAGGGCACGGACGTCGTCACGTCGGTCCAGGATCACGGGGTCGGCATCCCACGTGACGCCCAGGACCGAGTCTTCGAGCGCTTCTACAAGGTCGATCGAGCCCGCATGCGGGCCGAAGCGGGCGGCGGCACCGGCCTGGGCCTCGCCATCGCGCGGCACGTCGTGGAGCAGCATGGCGGGCGCATCTGGGTCGAATCGTCGGAAGGATCGGGCTCGACGTTCTCGTTCGCCCTCCCCGCCACCGGCAACGGCCAGCGCTGAGGGAGGCCCGTGCTTCGACTGGCCCATCGCGGTGACTGGCGGCGTGCCCCGGAGAACACGATGCCGGCGCTGCTTGCTGCGCTCGAAGTGTCGGCCTGCGACGGCCTCGAATTCGACGTCCGGCTGGCCGCGGACGGGGTTCCCGTGGTCCTCCACGACAAGACCCTCGCGCGCGTGCAGGGCCGACCCGAGCCGGTCGGTGCGTTGCGAGCCCGGGCGCTCGCGGACCTCGGCGTCCCGAGTCTTGCCGATGTCCTGGCCGCGATCCCGCACCGTGCGTTCCTCGATGTCGAGCTCAAGGGCCGGCATGACCGGGCGGTCGTGGAGGTGCTGGCCGCAGGCCGCGGGCCCGGCCTCGTGAATGCCGTGGTCTCCTCCTTCAAGCCCGAGACGCTGGAGCGCGTGGCGGGCCTCGTCCCCGCGTGGCCGCGCTGGCTCAATGCGAGGGACCTGGAGCCAGCGACGATCGCGGTGGCGACTGAGCTCGAGTGTCGGGCGATCTCCGTGGAGTGGCACGCGATCGAGGCGGCGTCCTTGGCTCGGGCCCGGGCCGCCGGTCTCGAGGTCGCGGCCTGGACCGTGCGACGGCGCGATACGGCGGCCCGGCTCGCGCGGCTGGGGATCATCGCGATCAGCGCGGAGGCGGCCGCGCTCGACGGGTGACCGCTCGACAGGTGACCTCGCCCGCGCCGCGCGACATCGTCCGGCGCCGCGCGACACGGCCGTATCCTGTCGCCTCGGGACCGTGACGAGAGAGCAGGGGAGGGCATGACGGACCGGGCGGACCTCGTGGTCGTGGGCGCGGGCACGGTCGGCGGCTGGGCATCGGTCTTCGCCGCGGCGGCCGGTGTCGGGCGCGTGGTCGTCCTGGAGCGAGGCCTCGCCGGAGATGGTGCGTCGTCCCGCGCGGCCGGCATCGTCCGAGCCCAGGGCGGCACGCCGGCGACCGTCGCGCTCGGGCGCTGGTCGATCGACTTCTATCGCGGGCAGGCGGCGACCTACGGCACCGATTCCGGCTTTCGCGAGCTCGGCTACCTCATCCTGGCGGTCACCGACGAGGACGAGCGGCTCGGGCGGGAGCGCGTCGCGATGCAGCACGGCGCCGGGCTGACGGACGTCCGCTGGCTGGACGCCGCCGAGGCGGCCGCGGCGGTCGGCACGCTCTCGCCGGATGGTCACCGGGGTGGCAGCTTCCGTGACGGCGACGGCCACATCGACCCACCGCGCAACGTGCGCGCCTACTCGCTCGCGATGCAGGCCGCCGGCGTCGAGCTCCGCGAGCGGACCGCGTTCACCGGCCTGCGCACGAGCGACGACGGCGCGCGCGTGACCGGCGTCGAGACCGCCGACGGCATCATCGAGACCGATCGCGTGCTCCTGACCGGCGGCCCCTCGCTGCGATCAGTCGGCGCGCTGGCCGGGTTGCGCATCCCCGCCGGTGCGGCACGCCACACGGTCGCCGTCCTCGAGCCGCACGAGGCGTTCGCCGTCGACCGGATGCCGATGGTCTTCGACCTTGGAGCCGGTCTCTACTGGCGCCTCGAGGAAGGCGGGCTCCTGTTCGGTTGGAGCGATCCGGACGAGTCGCCCGGGGAGGCGCGCGAGATCGACTGGGCGGCGTACGAGCGCTACCGTGAGCGACTCACGGGCTACGTGCCGGTCACTCGCGGCCTCGGGCTGCGCAAGATCTGGGCGGCGACCATCGACTACACGCCGGACCATCTGCCGATCCTGGGCGCCGCGCTTCGCCCGGACGGCTCGGTCATCGACGGGGTCACGATCGCGTCGGCCGCGGGGCACGGGATGATGTGGGGACCCGGGGTGGCGCGCGTGGCCGCGGACCTGGCGGTGCACGGCGCGACGTCGCTCATCGACGTGACGGACCTCGGTCTGGACCGGTTCGACGCGCAGGGCCGGAGCCGGCTCGCGCCCGACGCGGTGGCGCTGCCGTTCCCGGTCGCCGCCGACTGACGGAGGTGGCAGTGACCGCGCTCACCCCCCGGCAGACATCGGCTGATCTGCGAGGTCGAATCCGATCGCGCCCGTGCGACGGAGGATCAAGTAGATCGCGAAGAGGACGATGGCGGCGCCAAGCCATTGCGTCGGACTGAGGCGTTCGCCGAGGAGTATGAATCCGGCCCCGACACCAAAGACCGGGATCAGGTAGAACGACACTGCTGCGACGGACGCGGGTACCTGCCGGAGGCCGGATAGGTAGAGCCCATACGCGACGCCGTAGTACAGGACGCCGGAAAGGATGGCACTCAACCAGCCCTCGGCGCTGACCTCGGCGGGCAGAGCGGCCCCACCCACGAGCCAGGCAGCCCCCACCAAGAGGCACGCGAGAGCGAGAGCGTGTGCCTGCTGGGCGACGAGGACCTGCGAGGTCGAATCGGCGATTCCGAGCCAGCGTCGGGTGCTGACGGTGTAGATCGCGCAGCACGCCACCCCCGCAAGGGTCAACAGGACCCCGAGCAGGCTGCCCGAACCATCCGGTCGCCCGATCACGAGGAGCATGCCCGTCACCGCGACGAGCGACAGGCCGACCAGTGGCAGGGTGATCCGCTCGTGCAGCAACCAGCCTGCCAGAAACAGGATCAGGACAGGCTCCAGTGCCCAAAGCAGGACCGACAGGCTCGCGGTGATGTGCACGAGTCCGAGAAGGCTGAGGGCATACGCGAGCCCCGGATTGAGAAGTCCGAGGCGACCGAGGACGGGTGGTGATGCCGGGTCCCTGAAGGGGAGTCGCCTCCAGCGCATGAACAGCACCAGGGCGACGAGACTGACCGCGAGCTGGATCGGCAGTAGCGTGAGTGGCGGGATCTCCGCGGTGGCGCGCTTGCTGACCACCGTTCCGATGCCCCAAGAGGCGGCTGCAAGGGTCAGGACGAGGGCGGTACTTCGCGAAGGAGTGGAGGCAGACATGAGCGGGCTCCGAGCGACAGATGGAAGGGAACGGCGATGACTGCCGTCCCTTCGGGGTCGTCGTCGCAGCGCGAATAGCCCGGCACGCGTCGTCGCGCCGGGCTTCGCTTGCGACCGCTCATCCGGTCAACTGATGGCAACGACATTCGACGCCGCCGTCGTGAAACAACGTCAGCTGCAGCCGCAACCATCCCCGCAGCAGCCGCCGCCTTCGGCGAGGACCGGCAGAGCCGGCGCTGGACGGCTTCGGGAGATCGACCGGGCGGATGTCCGCCATCGACCACGCCGCAGGTTTCGTGGCCTTGACGATCGCGCCGTGCAGGCCGCCACCGACGGAGTGCGTCGGCGTGACGGAGATCTCGTCGAGGCCGACCGCCTCGAGGCCGTCGCGGTACTCCGCGAAGGACAGGGCGCCGGCGATGCAGCCGACGAAGCTGCCGCGCTCGGCGCGCTCGTCGGGCGACAGGGCATCGTCCGCGACGACGTCGCTGATGCCGATCCGGCCGCCGGGCTTCAGCACTCGGGCGATCTCCCCGAGGACGGCCGCCTTGTCGGTCGAGAGATTGATGACGCAGTTACTGATGACGACGTCGACCGAGGCGTCGCCGAGCGGGATCGATTCGATCCGGCCCTTGCGGAACTCGACGTTCGTCGCACCCGCCTCCGCGGCGTTGTTGCGCGCGAGCTCGAGCATCTCGTTGGTCATGTCGAGGCCGTAGGCGAACCCGGTCGGCCCGACCCGTGAGGCCGACAGGAGCACGTCGATCCCGCCCCCGGAACCCAGGTCCAGGACGACCTCACCGGGCCGCAGCTCGGCAACGGCGGTGGGATTGCCACAGCCCAGGCTGGCGAGGACGGCCGCGTCCGGCAGCGCCGCGCGGTCCGTCGCGTCGTAGAGCAGCTGGCCCCATGCCGGGTCGGCGGGGTCGGTCATCACAGACGGGCTACAACAGCCGGCGGAGGCGTCCGAATGCTCGTGGCCACGTCCCAGCACCGCGAGCGCCGCGTCCGCGTATCGGGCGCGCACCTCGTCCGTGATGGCTTCCGGACTTGAGTCGGTCGTCGGCGTGGCATCGGTGGCGGTCATCGCTTAGGACTCCATAGCGGGTGGGCGATCTGGTCAGGCGGCGCAGCAGGCCGTGGAGATGGTCGCTACCGGCGCCTCGGTGCGGCTGCCGACCATCCCCGCGATCCGCCGGCGCAGGGCCTCGGTGCGCGACGGGGTTCTCTCCGCAAGTGCGATGCGGTGGAGGATCTGTCGCTGGTCGGCGATGGCTTCGTCGTGCAACCCTCCGGCGATCATCCACGCGATCCCGTTGTCGTTGATCATTTCAGTGCCTCCGTCTTGTTCGTGCGTATCGACTGAAATCAATATGACCGACCGCGGAAGCCTTGTCAATATCGATTGTTGACGATATGCTGCCAGTATGGCCCGCACCCCTAGAACCACGACCACCGACCCGGATATCCGACTCCTGTCCGCCCTGGCGGATCCGACCCGACTCGCCATCGTCCGCGAGCTCGCAGAGAGCAACGAGACCTGTGCGTGCGATTTCACGGCGACCTGCGACGTTGGCCAGCCGACCGTTTCGCACCACCTGCGGGTCCTTCGTGAGGCCGGCGTCGTCACGTCCGAGCGACGTGGTCAGTGGATCTACTACCGCCTCGCACCGGACGTCGCCGTGCGCCTCGCGACCATCGCGCGGGGCATGATCCCGGGAGGTCTCATCCCGGTCAGTGACCTCGTGACACGTCGCCGAAGCGCGACCGCGAGCGCGGAACCGGCCGTCAGCGCTCCGATCTGAGCGCGTCGGGCGCGATCAGCCAGCGCAGCGTTCCCCCGCCCGGCTGGAGCGGCCGGTCGCATTCGATTCGCGCGAACGCACCCTTGCGCATCGGGACGTTCGCTGCGTCGCACAGCTCCGCCAGGAGTTCGCTGAAGTCCGGGTCGTGACCCACGAGGATCGGCCGATCCGGATCCCCGGCCCGGCTGAACACGGCCTCGAGCGCCTGAAGGTCCAGCGACCCGGCCAGGCGATCGTCTTCGGTGACGGCGACCCCCAGGTGACCGGCGACGATCTCCGCCGTCTCCGCGGCCCGGATCTTGGGCGAGGTGATGATCGCGTCCGTCTTGAAGGCGATGCCCGCGAGATGCGCACCAAGTCGATCGGCCTGCTCCCGGCCCTTGTCGCTCAGCGGCCGCGCCGCGTCCGGCCCGTTCCAGCTCTCGGGGTTGCCGGCATGCGCGTGCCGCAGTAGGTGAAGGAGCATCAGGCCGGCTGGCGCCGCGTGACCGTCGCGAACTGCCGGACGCGTTCACCGATCTGGATGAAGACCTTGCGGAACACCGCCAGGCGCTCCTCGTCGGTGCCCTCGGCTTCCGCCGGATCCTCGTAGCCCCAGTGGAGCGATTCGTGAACGCCGGGGAAGACCGGGCACGTCTGCCGCGCCTGGTCGCACACCGTTACGACATAGTCGAACGACTGGCCCAGGTACTCGTTCACGGATTTCGAGCGCGCCCACGACGCATCGATGCCCGCGTCCGCCAGGACCCGCAGGGTCAGCGGGTTGATGCCCCTGGGGTCGGTGCCCGCGCTGTGCACCTCGAAGGCGTCGCCGCCGTGCTGCCGCAACGTGGCCTCGGCCATGATGCTGCGGGCCGAGTTGCCGGTGCACACGAACAGCACGCGGATCGGGTCGCGATCGGTCATGGATTGAGATCCTCCACGTCGCCGGTGACGAGGTAGACGACGTCCTCGGCGATGTTCGTGGAGCGATCGCCGATCCGCTCGAGGTAGTGCGACGCGATGATGATCCGCGTACCGCGCTCGACGTTGGCCGGGTCCTGGCGCATGAGCTCGACGACCTCGTCGAAGGTCGCGTGATACAGCCGGTCGATGTCGTCGTCGAGGACGGCGACCTCCCGCGCTGCGACCGCGTCGGCGTCGACGAGCGCGCGCAGGACGCCGTGCACGAGGACGGCCGAACGTTCGGCCATCTCGGGCAGGTTCACGTAATCGCCGAGCGCCGGCTCGGGAGCAAGCTTGAGGACCTGCTTGGCGACGGACGATGCGTGGTCGCCGATCCGCTCGAGCTCGTAGGTCACGTGGTCGAGCGTCAGCAGGTAGCGCAGGTCGCGGGCGACCGGCTGCTGCGTGGCGATCGCGACGCTGATCTGCCGGGACACCTCGCGTTGAGCGTCGTTGATCCGGGCGTCGGCCTTGATGATGTCCAAGGCCAATTCGGTGTCGTGGGTCGTGAGCGCCACGCTGGCCCGCCGGATCGCTTCCTCGACGAGGGAGCCCATGCGCAGGACAGCGTCCTTGATCTCCTGCTCCTGCAGGTCGAGGGGATCGCGACGGGCGTGCGTCGGGAGCGCCGGCTGATCCTGCGCGGCCTCCAGGAGTTCACCGACCTGCTGTTCGACGCCCACGGCGGCCCCCTCGCTTCCTCGCGTCAGGTCCGGTCGCTCACTCATCCGAACCGCCCCGACACGTAGTCCTCGGTCATCTGGTTGGCTGGATTGGTGAAGATGCCGACCGTCTCGCCCTGCTCCACGACGTATCCGGCGCGGTCCTCCGCCATGTTCATGAAGACGGTGAAGTCGGAAGCGCGCGCCGCCTGCTGCATGTTGTGGGTGACGATGACGATCGTGTACTGCTGGCGCAGCTCGGACATCAGCTCCTCGATCTGGAGAGTGGAGCGGGGGTCCAGTGCCGAACATGGTTCATCCATGAGGATCACATCCGGTGACGTGGCGATCGCCCGGGCGATGCAAAGGCGTTGCTGCTGCCCTCCCGACAAGGCGAGCCCCGATTGCTTGAGCTTGTCCTTGACCTCATCCCAGAGCACCGCGCGGCGCAGCGAGGATTCGACGATCTCGTCCATGTCGCCCTTGATGCCGTTGATCCGCGGCCCGAAGGCGACGTTGTCGTAGATCGACTTCGGGAACGGATTCGCCTTCTGGAAGACCATCCCGATCCGTCGCCGAACCTCGACGGGGTCGATCTCCTTCGCGTAGAGGTTCTCCCCGTGGTACAGCATCTGGCCCTCGAGCCGGGTCCCGGGGATCAGGTCGTTCATCCGGTTGATCGAGCGCAGCAGCGTCGACTTGCCGCAGCCGGACGGCCCGATCAGCGCGGTGATCCGCTGGGGTGGGACGGAGATCGAGATGCCCTTCACCGCGCGGAACGACCCGTAGTAGAAGCTGACGTCCTTCAGCTCGATCACCGGCGTCGCGGGCGTCGGAGCGGGCGAGGCGGCATCGCTGTCCGGCCGCAGCCCGGGTTGGTTGACCCGGATGGCGACCGCCTCCCTGGGCGGCGCGGGGGCGGTGGCTTGGTTCATCAGATCGTCCTCGGATGCGGGCATCTACCAGTTCCGTTCGTAGCGGTTGCGAAGCACGACGGCGATCGTGTTGGCCAGCAGGGTCACAACGAGGAGGACGACGATGGCCGCTGCGGCCAGCGCCCTGAACTCCTCCTGTGGCAGCTTCGACCACTGGAAGACCGTCAACGGGAGCGCCGTGTAGGCGCCGGTGAGCTGTTGGACGATGGAGGCACCCGCCGGCGTCGAGAACCCGCCGATCACGCCGCCGATGAGGATGAGCGGGGCGGTCTCACCGAGCGCCCGGGCCAGAGCCAGCACGGTCCCGGTCAGGATGCCCGGCACCGCTGCCGGCAGCACGAGCCGGCTGGTGACCTCCCAGCGGGAGGCACCCACGCCGTAGCCCGCTTCGCGGATCGCGTTCGGAACGGCTCGCAGCGCTTCCGACGAGGTGATGATCACGATGGGGAGCACCAGGACGCCCAGCGTCGTCATCGCCGCCAGCAGATTGCGCCCGTTGCCGGCGCCGACGGCCGCGAAGAACGCGACGAATACCGTCAGGCCGAGCAGCCCGTAGACCACCGACGGGACACCCGCCAGGTTGCGGATGTTGATCGTGATGAACCTCGACACGGCGTTGTCCGGCGCGTATTCCTCGAGGTAGACCGCGGTCGCGATCCCGATCGGGAACGCGAAGATCGCGACGAGGATCGCGATCATGAACGTGCCGAACAAGCCCTGGACGATGCCCGCCTTCGACGGATCGGAGGACAGGGGCGACGTCAGGAAGTCCACGCCGCGGGTCTCGAAGACGGGCATCGCACGCGCGCCCACATCGAAGATGAGCACGGCCAGGACCGCCAGCGAGAAGAGCAGGCTCAGGAGCAGGACGGCCTGGAAGGCCATGCCGGCGAAGTCGGGGCGCGTGCGCCGGAGGGAGAGCTGGACGGACGCGGCGGTTGCGGTCGTGCCGATGGTCGACATGCGTCGCTCCTAGTACCGCTGCCGCGTCCGGCGGACGAAGTTCTCGCCGACGACGTTCAGGACCAGCGTGATGGCGAACAGCAACGCTCCGACGAAGAACAGGCTCTGGAACGTGTTTTCGGCACCCCGCACCTGGTCGCTGCCCGGTCGCGATCGCGGCCATCGCCGCCGTCATCGTCTGGCCTGGAGCGAGGGGATCGATGCTTCGCACGCCGCCACCGGTGGCACCAGCAGCAAGGGCGACGATCATCGTCTCGCCGATCGCACGGCTCGCGGCCAGGATGAGCGCCGCCACGATGCCCGAGATGGCCGCCGGAAAGACCACCCGCAGGCTGGTCGTCAGGCGCCGCGCGCCGAGGCCATACGAGGCTTCCCTGAGCGACCGGGGCACGGCCCGCATCGCGTCCTCCGCCACGGTCGCGACCAGCGGGATCGACAGGATCCCCACTGCCAGTCCCGCCGCGAGGATCGTGAACGCGGGGGCCTTCGGAAAGAGGCCCTGGACGATGTTCGGATTGATGACCGTCAGGGCGAAGAACCCCAGGACGACACTCGGGATGCCCGCCAGGACCTCGATGATCGGCTTGATGACGTGGCGCGTCCGCGGGGTCGCGTACTCGGACAGGTAGATCGCGCTGGCCAGACCGACCGGGGTCGCGACCAACATCGCGATCGCCGTGACCATCAAGGTTCCGAGCAGCAGGGTGCTGATGTCGAACAGACCACGCCGGGGGAACCAGCCGATGCCGACCAGGTCGCTCAGGTCGATGCTCGTGAGGAACTTCAGCGCCTCGAACGCGACCGTGTAGACGATGAATCCGCTGACGACGATCGACGACAGCGCGGCCGCCAGCAGGATCGCGCGGACGATCGACTCGCGCCGTCGACGTGCTGCACTACCGCGGAGCGCCAGTCCGACCGGGGTCGCGGCGTCGGCGTGGGCCATCGTTCGATGTGACCTCGTGATTCTGGGTGCTCAGGATAGACGAACGGGCCGAGCCTTCCGAGCAGGCCCGACCCGTTCGCGGAGGAGGGGTAGCTACTTCTGGGTGATGACCGCGATCCCGTCGATCGCGACCTTCAGTTCCACGTACTCGATCCCGCCTGCGGTGCAGGTGGCGATCTCCTCTTCGCTGATGGGGCGGGACGCATCCGAGATGTCCGTCTCGCCGTTGCAGAACTTGGCGAAGCCGTCACCGGTGCCGGGTCCCTCGACCGTGTAGTCGAAGCCGGCATTGGCGGCCTTGAAGGCCTCGGCGACGCCCGCCGAGATCGGCTCGACCGTGGACGAGCCACTGACGAAGATCGCGCCGGCCGGGTCGGCTGCCGCGCTGCCCTTGCCGGTCGTCCAGGCCGTCTGGCTTGCGGCGAGCGCGTCAGCCGCGAGCGGGACGTAGGGGACGGTCTCGAGCACCGAGTCGATCGTGCCGTCAGCGAGGTAGAAGTCGACGTACGCGACGACGGCCGGGTTCGCAGCCGCCTTCGCCTTGTTGACGTAGATGTACAGGTCGCGGGAGATCGGGTACTCGTTCGACGCGATGGTCTCGGCCGTCGGCGTCACGCAGGTCCCGCCTGCCTCCTCGGAAACGTCAAACGCACGGAGCGTGTCGAGGTTCTCTTCGAAGAACGCGAATCCGACCCAGCCGAGCGAGCCGGCGGAGCCGCTCACGCCATCCACGATCGCGTTGTCGTTCGAGCTGCTCGTGTAGTCGGGGCGGGTGGTCCACTCCTCCTCGGGGATGGATCGCGCCTCAGCCGGGCCTTCGAGCACGAGCTCCACGAAGCTGTCGAACGTGCCGGACTCCTCGCCCGGAGCGGTGATCGAGAGCGGGACGTCGGGGAACGTGGTCGTCGATCCGAGGGCGGTCGCGATCTCCTGCCCGTCGGTCCAGTTGTCGAAGCCCGTCGACTCGGGGCCGACTAGCGAATAGATGTCGGCGAAGGACAGGCAGTCGGGCAACACGGCGGCGGGCGCCTCTGACGCCGGGGCGCTGCCGGGGGCCGTGCTCGGTGCGGTGCTGCCGGCGCTCGGGGCGGCCGATGTGCCGCCGCTCGGGCCGCACGCGCCGATGGCGAATGCCGCCACCAGGACGAGCGCTCCGATGCGCTTGGGGGTCGTGATCGTCACGCGATGTTCCTCCTACATGGTCCGCCTCGCAGGGCGGCTTCGACGGACAGTCCCTCCGGTCTGACAGCGTCAGGCTCGGGCGCGGGCATCAACGGCTGCTTTTCGAGCCGTTAAGGCTGCGTTAACGGGAAACGAGGACCAGGCGAACCCGGTCCTCGTTCCGCAGGGGCTCTCCGGGCGACCCCCGCCGCCCGCTCTGCCGGCGGCCCCCAAGCCGCCTGACGTCAGTCCCCGTAGATGTCCGACCAGGCGTCGACCTTGAGGCTGAGCAGCTGCCCGTTCTCGACGTACTCCTGGACCGTGCCTGGACCGGTTCCGGCCGGCAGGTGCTTCGCGGTATGAACCTGGGCGTTGAAGATGAACGTGCCGGCCCCGAGGAACTCCTCGGTGTCGATGATCCCGCTCGATTCCTCGTCGATCGTGAAGCGATTGGGATCGGCCGTTGCGCCGGTGCCGAAGAGGACCTCGTCGAACCGCGCGACGACGCCGAGAGCGCCATCGGCGATCCGATACGCGACGATCCGCGCGAGGTGATTGACGTTGCCCGGGTCCTCCTGGATGAGGAGGTTCCCGTGGGTATCGATCGTCATGTTGTCCGGCTTGTGGAAGCCGACCTCGCCGCCCGGCAGCTCGCTGCCGTCGAGCAGGAGGGTCAGCGTCCCGCCCGCGTCGGGGTCCTCGATGTCCGCCCAGCTGAGGCGCCAGAGGCCGCCGCCGTCGCGATACAGCGGCCCACTCGGGTTTTCGCCGTTGTTCGCGCCGCCCTCCGTGGTGAGGAAGTAGAAGTCGTTGGGGTTGTTCGGATCCCAGTAGCCATCCTCGATGCGGTTGAGGCTCAGGCCATCGGCGAGTCCATCGGCATTCTGGCCGGCGCCCGTCTGGTTCCATTCGTTGTCGACGATCCTGACCGGCGCCGCCTCGCCCTTCTCGTAGGTCGCGCGCCACTGGGTGTCCGTGGAGACCGACTGGTCGACGGCGTCGATGACATGGTCGTCGCCGTTGGTCAAGCCCGCCTTGGCGACGGGAGGGCCACTCTTCTGCTTGGTCCCGGCGTAGACCCACAGCTGGCTGACATTGCCCGCGGGTCCGTCCTCCTGGCCCATGACCAGGGTCGTGTCCGTCTGGTTCGGCGCCGGGATCGTGTTTTCCCACTGGAACAGGCCGAGTCGCGGCAGGGACGTGGCGTCACCATCCTTGGTGATGCCGAACGTGCGGCCGATTGTCGCCATCCTCTTCGTTGCCGAAGTAGATCTGGCCCTTGTAGCCGTTCTTGGTCGACTCGTTGTAAAAGACGTCCGGGTCGGACAGGGTGCCCGAGCAGAACCGCCCGAATGTCTCGTCCTGGAGCGTGCCATCGGCCCAGCGCGCGCCAGTGGTGACGTAGGTGCCGCTCGGGTAGTCCCAGAACTGGACACCCGGGTTGATGAGGTCGGAGCCGTTCTTCACGCGCCCCGTCTTGGGATCGATGACCCAGCGGGACACGAACGCGCCGGTCTCGCCATGGCGCCGGACGATGCCCTGCGTGTCGCGGGCCTCGTGGCTCACGAGGAGGACGAGGTTGGAGCCCTGTTGAAAGGCGCCCATCCCGTCCGGCAGTCCGACCAGCTCGTAGCCATTCGATGCGGCGCTCGCATCGTTGACCGTCAGCAAGGACCGGATGTGCACGCCGTCGGCGACGGGCAGTACGTAGGGGCTGGTGACGGTGCTCGGACCAGTGGATGTGGTTGACGCGGCGCTGGCCGGTGCAGCGAGCGCGACCGTAAGCGAGGCGGCCACGACCGCGGCGACGGCGCCGCGGCGAGCCGATCGGGGATGTTGGGACTCGGGCACGAGTGTCCTCCTGGGTACTACTTCGGGGTTTCGCCACAGGTGTAGCCCCCGAATGTGAACGGGAGACCGACCCTGTGAATCCGTTCTGTTAGCGCGGCCCGGGATCGAGTCGATACCCGACGCCGCGGACGGTGACGATGTGGACCGGGGCGTCGGGTCGTGGCTCGAGCTTGCTGCGCAGCCAGCGCACGTGGACGTCGACCGTTCGCGGATCTCCGTCATGGTCGGGTCCCCACACGCGGTCGAGCAGCTGGCGGCGCGTGTAGGCACGACCCGGGTGCGCCGCGAGCATCGCGAGGAGCTGGAACTCCTTGGGCCGCAGGTGGACGAGCTGACCGGCACGCCGGACCTCATGAGCGATCAGGTCGATCGATGCGTCCTCGGTCACGGTCAGGACCGTTTCGTGCCGGGCTCGGGCGCGGTCCTCGAGGATCGCCAGGCGGGCGGCCAGCTCGCTAGGCTCGATCGAGTCGGCGAGGGCCTCGTCGACACCGGCGCGCAACGCGTCCAGCCGCTCATCGATGGCCTCGGGCGCGCTCAGGAGGACGACGCGCAGCGACGGGCGTCGTCGTCGTTCGCGCAGTGTCGTCTCGATGTCTCCGTTCCCTGCCGGTGGCCAGGCGAGGATGGCGATCCGCGGCCGCGCAGCCGTCAGCAGACCCGCGAAGATCGCCGGATCACGGGTCGTCCGCAGGTTCCGCGTCGAGTCGAGCAGGCCCATCAGGGCCACCGGTCCACCGTCGGCCAGGGCGATCCAGGTCGGGCGCTGATCGATCGACATGCCCGCGAGCGTCGGTGGTCACCGCTAACCGCCTGTCGACAGGTCGTTAACAGGATGTTCGCGTTCGGCCTCGGCGGCCGGTCCGCGTTAATCTCCGAGTGGTACCGTTCCCTGCCGCCCGTGCAAAGGGCGCGAAACGTGGAGAGGGAGAACCACTCATGGCGAAGTCGACGAACGACGCATCAACGACGAAGCGCTCCAGCCTGCCGGCGGACGTCGTCGGCGCCGCCGGGAACGTGGTTTCCGCCGCCCAGCAGGCGTCGGCCCCGGTGACCGGCAAGGCCGCTCGCGAGTTGAAGAAGCTCGGCAAGCAGCTGGATAAGGCACGGGCACTTGAGACCAAGCGGCTCGCTCAGCTGGCTAAGGCCGAGGGGACGAAGGGCAGCAAGCAAATCGCGAAGCGCCGGCGGCAAGCTGCCGAGGCTTCGGCGGACGTCGCAGCCCTGGTCGTGCGGATCGGCGGTCGGGCTCGAGCGGCGGCAGGGAGCGCCGCAGGGAGCGCCGCCGGAGCGGTCGGTGGTGCCGCCGCTGGCGTCGGGTCGGCCGCGTCAAGGGCCGCGAAAGCGGTGTCCCCGATCAAGGCTGCGCCTCGCGCGGTGGCGACGCGCACGGCGGGTGCAGCCGCTTCGGCCAAGCGCCGGGTCACGCGAAAGCCGGCCGCAACGCGAAAGACCGCGACGCGGAAGCCCGCAACGACGCGGAAGGCCGCAACGACGCGGAAGGCCTCGACGCGTACGACGGCGGCGAAGCGGGCACGAGCGAGCTCGACGGCGTCGACGGCCGCCGCGGCCAGTCCCGCTGCGGCCAGTTCGGCGGCGGCGGCCCCGGCGGCCCGGCCGAAGCGAGCGACGACCAAGCGAGCCACGACCAAGCGAGCCACGACAAAGCGAGCGACCACCAAGCGCGCGGCGCCGAAGACATCGGCGCCCAAGACTCGGGCCGCGACTGGCGGGACCAATCCCACGGCGGCCAAGCCGTCGACGTCGACGCGCAAGTCCACCGCGGCGAAGTCGTCGACGCGGAAGGCAGCAACCGCCAAGCCGGCCGCGAAGGCCGCGTCGACCGCCAAGCCCGCCGCGAAGTCATCTGCTGCCAAGCCCGCCGCCAAGGCTGCCGTCGCCAAGGCTCCTGCCGCAAAGTCGACGTCGCGGAAGACCACGACCCGCCGCACCGGCACGACCCGCAAGTCGTCCACGACTCGCTCCTCGTCACGTGCGCGGCGCTCGACCAGTGCGGCTGCCGGCACGGACACCGGCGCCGCCACGTGATCATCGACCGCGCGCATCGCAGCCGGACCGGGTGAGCCAACGACCGCACGTCGGCGCGTCGGTCGATCTCGGTTCGAACTCCGTCCACCTGCTCGTCGCGGAACTCGACGGCCACGAGCTCCGACCGCTGGCCGATGAATCGGTCTTCCTCGGTCTCGGGGCGGCGATCGACGATCGGGCGCACTTGGGCGGGGCCCGGCGCGCAGAGCTGGTGGAGGCGCTCGTGGGCTACGCCACGACCGCCCGGCAACTCGGCGCGTCCACGATCACGTTCGTGGGCACCGAGCCCATCCGCCGGGCTGCGGACGCGGCCCGTATCGTCGCCGACGTCGAACGTGCGACCAGTGTCCCGTTGCACGTTCTGTCACACGAGGAAGAGGCCTATCTGACGCTCGTCGGCGTGACCCTCGGACTCCCCGTCGAGCACGAGACGCTCGTCGTCGACATCGGCGGCGGCAGTTCGGAATTCTGTGCCGTCGCGGCCGGAGGTCTCGCACGCGCTGCCGGCCTGCGCCTCGGGTCCAACCGCCTGACGTCGCGCTTCGTCCGCGACGACCCGCCGACAGCCGAACAGCTGGCATCGATGGCGGCCGCGGCCGACGAGATCCTCCACGATGCGCTCGCCGCCGAGCCCACCGATCTCGTCACGGTCGGCGGGACCGCGTCGAACCTTCTCAAGGTGACCGCCGAAGGCACCGCCGACCGAACCCTCACCGCCGCGCGCTTGACCGAAGCCCTCGCGACCCTCAGCCGCGCGAACCGCCGCCGAGACATCCGAGCGATCCGTCGTCAATCCGACCAGGGCGCGGCTCCTCCCCGCGGGGGCGGTGATCGTCCAGGCGCTCATGCGTCGCTACGGCGTTGACGAGGTCCGGGTATCCGAGGAGGGGATGCGCGAGGGGGCGATCCTGGTCGCGCAACACGCAGGCCAGGCCTGGCGCGATCGCCTCCCGGAACTCGCCCACGGCTGGCGCCGCTAGGCGGTCGGGTCAGAGCCCGGCGACCACCCGGCCAAGGGTTCGCCGGAAGCGCAGACCGGCCACAGCCCGCCAGGTCACGCCGACCGTGCGCCGAAGCCGTGCGACCTCTTTCTCGCGATCGACCAGGTAGCGGCCGATCGCCGCACTCTCCGTCGCACTCAGGTCGCCGGTGTGCTCGACGAGGAAGGTCCGGGTCATCGACGCGGTGACGTCCGCATCGTTCATCAGCCCGAGGTGGTCCTGGAGGGCCGTCACCCGAGCGATGAGCGGATCCACGTCCTGCCCGAGGGGCTCACGCACGAACTCCATCGAGTAGCGCAGCCACTTGCCGGCGATGCGCAGCTCGTGGAGGGTCGCGACATCGGCCCAGCGGAGCACGGATTCGTAGCTTCGAACGCCTTCGTATGCGGTCCAGATCCGCGATGGGGCCGTGTCGCGGACGCGATGGGGCTGGACGGCATCGACCCCGCGGACCCCCGCACCCTCCGTCCGCACGAAGTCGACATAGTCGTCAGTCCACCGTCGGAACCCGGTCGAATCGAGCTCGCGCAGGAGCAGGACACGGGCATCGTCGCGATGCTGCCGCCATGCAGCCAGCAACGGCTCGAGCGCCCGCTGCTCCGTGATCGGCAGGTCGGCGCGGTAGGCGTCGGCCGCCTCGAGCTGGACGTCCAGGTCGCGGACGGCCCCGAGCCGCCGGGCCGTGTCGCGGAGGCCGTCGCGGTACCGCTTCGTGCGTTTCTGGCCGAAGGCCTCGCCGAAGATCCGCCACGCCGCGCGTTGCCGGCGAGTGGCCACCCGCATCTTGTGCACGGCCTCGGACTCGATGCCGGCGCGGACGCCCGGCTCATGATCGAGCATCCGCGCCAGGTGGAACCGCATGACCTTGCGTCCGGCCTCGGCGATGTGATCGTCGGCGGTGACGCCCGGCGTCTTGCCCACGACTAGGCGCGGCTGCGCCGGCTCGGCGTCGTGGCCCGCGACCGCCTCGAAGGGTTCGGGCGCGCTCACGGCCGCGCCCTCGTCGGCACCGAGCTCGTCCCCGGCGGTGCCGTCCGCGCCCGCCAGCTCGTCCCCGGCCGCGCCATCCACCGCCGCGAGCGCCGCTTCGAGCTTGCTCGTCATCGCCCGACGCAAGGTCGGCTCGGCATCGAGCGCCGCTCCAAGCGCCTCCAACTGGTTCTCGTCGCCCTTCGTCAGTTCGGCCTCGAGCTCCACGAAGCGATCGATGATCCGGCCGCGGCTGACGACATCGACCTCGTCGAGGCTGAGCTCGACGCGGCTCCCCCCGGACTTGAGCTGCCGCTTGCGACGGAGCTGGCGCACGGTCACGAGCTCGACCAGCGGCGCATCCCCGGCGTGCTCGAGCACGAGCGCGCGCGCGTCCGACGCCGGCCAGTCGACCGCCGCCCCGACGCGATCGGCCGGGCCCTCGAGCTCCTCGCGACGGACCGAGCCTCCGGGCCCGTCGGTCCGTGTCAATGACTTGACCGTGACGATCGTCTCGCCGCCCGACTGCCGGAGCCGCACCGCGAAGCCGGCACGCCCCAGGGCCCCGTCGGCCGTGTCGACGTAGCGGTCCTCGAGCTGGGTGGACCGGGCGCGACCACCGCCCCCGGCGAACGGCCCGACCCGCTCGGCCGCCAGCAATCGTTCGGCCGCCGCGAGCTCACCGACCCGGTACTTGAGCTCGACCTCCATCGGTCGCGTGCCCTCCACGGTCACGCCCGCGGGTCCAGCGAACCGGCCCCGGAATGCGGCCGCCGCGGGACCGCCGCCACGTGCGCGGACGACAAGGCGCGTTCCTTGAGGGCCTCGAACGTGTCGATCGTGCCCGAGCGCTGTTCGAGCACCTCGGTGCGGGCCCACGTGGCGTCCGGCTGGAGCTGCCACGACCGCCGGTCGTCGGCCAGCATGATCTCGATGATCTCGGCGATCCGCGCCTTGGCGTCCGTGTCCTCGACCGGTACGACCGCCTCCACCCGCCGATCCAGGTTGCGGTCCATCAGGTCGGCGGAGCCGATGTACCACTCGCGATCGCCGCCGTTCTCGAAGCCCCAGATCCGCGAGTGCTCCAGGAACTCACCGATGATCGAGCGGACGCGGATCCGTTCCGAGATCCCGGGCAGGCCCGGCTGCAGCGAGCACGCCGCACGCACGATCAGGTCGATGTCGACGCCGGCGCTGGAGGCGTGATAGAGGGCCTCGATGACCGGCGTGTCGACGATCGAATTGAGCTTGAGGACGATCCGGGCCGGCCGACCGGCCGCGGCATGGGCCACCTCGCGATCGACGAGCGACAGGAATCCCGAGCGCAGGCTGTGGGGAGCCACGAGCAGCCGCCGGAACGTGCGCTGGCGGGACAGGCCGGTCAGGACGTTGAACAGGTCCGTGACGTCCGCGCCGATCTCCGGGCGAGCGGTCAGCAGCCCGAGGTCGACGTACAGGCGGGCGGTCTTGGGGTTGTAGTTGCCCGTCCCGATGTGGACGTAGCGTCGCAGCCCCGAGCCCTCGCGGCGCACGACGAGCGCCGTCTTCGAGTGGGTCTTGAGCCCGACCAGGCCGTAGACGACGTGCGCACCGGCCCGCTCCAGCTTGCGCGCCCAGATGATGTTCGCCTCTTCATCGAAACGCGCCTTGATCTCGACCAGGACGACGACCTGCTTGCCGCGTTCCGCGGCCCGGATCAGCGACTGGACGATGGGCGAGTCGCCGGACGTGCGGTACAGCGTCTGCTTGATCGTGAGGACGTCCGGGTCGTCCGCGGCCTGGGTGATGAAACGCTCCACCGACGCGGCGAAGGAATCGTATGGGTGGTGGACGAGGATGTCGCCGGCGCGGACCGCGGCGAACACGTCGGCCGGTTCGTCCTCGTCGGGCGGGATGAGACGCGGCGGCGTGACCGGCGTCCAGGGCTCGGCCCGTAGCTCCGGCCGGTCGAGATCGGCGATCCGATACAGGGCGGTCAGATCGAGCATGCCCGAGATCTCGTAGCTGTCCTCGGGTTCGAGGCCGAGTCCGCGCTGCAACAGCGTGCGCGTGGCGGCCGGCATCGTCCGCTCCACTTCGAGGCGGACGGCCTCACCGAACCGGCGACGCCGGAGCTCCTCCTCGATCGCCATCAACAGATCGTCGGCCTCGTCCTCTTCGACCGTGAAGTCGGCGTTGCGGGTGACGCGGAAGAGGTGCGACTCGACGACCTCCATGCCCGTGAACAGGTCCTGGAGATTGGCTTCGATGACCTGGTCGATCGGCACGAAGTGGTCGGCCTCGACCTCGAGCAGGCGCGGCAGGATCTGCGGGACCTTGACCCGCGCGAACACGCGCTCGCCGGTGTCCGGATCGCGCAGGCCGACCGCGATGGACAGGCTGAGCGTCGAGATGTACGGGAACGGGTGCCCGGGATCGACCGCGAGCGGGGTAAGGACGGGGTAGATCTCGTCGAGGAAGCGCTGGCGGAGCGCGGCGTGGTGCTCGGGGATGTTCGCGTAGTCGACGATCTCGACGCCTTCGGCGGCGAGCGACTGACGAACCTCCACGAAGATCGCCGAATGGTCGGCGGCGAGGGTCAGGACCCGCTCGCGAACGGCGGCGACCTGTTCACCTGGGGTTCGGCCGTCGGGGGCACGGGTGACCGCGCCGGCCTCGATCTGCTGGCGCAGGCCGGCGACGCGGACCTGGAAGAACTCGTCGAGGTTGCCGGCGAAGATGGCCAGGAACTTGACCCGCTCGAGCAGGGGATTGCGGGTGTCGCGCGCCTCGTGCAGGACCCGCGCGTTGAACTCGAGCCACGAGAGTTCGCGGTTGAGATACGGAAGCTCGGGCTGTTCCTTCCGTGCTCGCCGGGCGCGAGCCGGAGCCAGGGATGCGGCTCGGGTTCCGGGTTGGACGGCGGCCATCTCTGGGTAGGGGCTCCAAGTGGGTTTCGTGCGTGCTCACGCGTCCCCGAGCGCGAGGGGACTGGCCGGCGAGGATAGCACGGCCGGATGAACGCTCTGGACGTGACGAGTGGCTGGCGCCGTCCGCCACCGACTCGCCCAGCGGGTCTACTGACAGACGGGCGTCGGTTGCGGCCCGATCCCGGAGTCAGTTGACCCGCTCAGCGGGTCGATCGCCCAGCGAATCGGCTCATTGAGCCGTCTGCCGTGCCGGTGGACCCGCCGGGCGGGTGAAATGCCAAGTACGTCTTCCAGTAGACCCGCCCGGCGGGTGACCCTGGCTGGACGGCCGCTAGTCTTCGGCGACGTAGCGCCGTTCGCCGGAGGTCGGATCGGCGTAGACGCGCATCCGGCGGCGGGTCGTGGGGTCCTCGAAGCGCTCTTCGGTCGGGCGGAAGCGCGGGTCCAGCGGCTGGTCCGTCGGTTCGCCGCCACCCGGCCCGTGGCGCGCGGCGCTGCGATCGGCCTCGTCCGAGCGATAGCGTGCTCGCTCGATGATCGCCCCCACGATCAGGGCGAGTCCGATCAGGACCGCCCAGATGCCGGACGAGGCCATCGGCGGGCCGCTCGCCACCACGGCCAGCCCGCTCAGCGTGAGGAACGCGCCGATGACGAGGACGAGGAGGCGCGCTCCGTACCAGCCGGCCATCGCTATTCGATCGTCGTCGGGTCCGGCGCTGGGGCGTTGGCGTCACCCTCGATCACGACGGCCGTGCCGTACGCCACGATCTCCGACATCGTGCCCGACAGCTCGGACGAGTCGAAGCGCATCGAGATGATGGCATTCGCCCCGGTCAGCGTCGCGTTGCGGATGAGGCGATCGAGCGCCTGGCGCCGCGTGTCCTCTAGCAGGCTCGTGTACTCGTGGATCTCGCCACCGCCAAGGGAGCGCAGGCCGGCCATCAGGTTGCCCCCGATGCCGCGGCTCCGGACGACGAGCCCGAAGACCATGCCCTTCGAATTCGATGATGCGATGGCCGGGGACGTATGGCGTCGTGACGACGATCATCGATGCTCCTCGTGGGTCCCGGCCGCGGGTGTGGGCGCCACCTCGTCAGGGGCGGACGCGCCGGCGCGGCGCGCGCTGCATTCCGGGCACGGACACCGGTCGCGCAGCAGCACGTACGGGTAGTAGCCGGTCTTGTGCCCGTCGGCCCAGTGCGGCGAGATCGCGTAGTTGCCGACCGCATGCAGGTCGGTCAGGGTCGTCTGCTCCGCGGTCAGCGTCGGGTTGCTGTCGAGCCAGCCGGGCATCCCGGCCTCGCCCCGGCAGTGGGCGCACGGGCACAGCCAGCGGAGCGGCTCGAAGCCGTACGTGGTCCCGTGCCCGTCCGCCCATTCGATGGCGAGCGTCGCGGCGGCGCGGTCCGCGTGGATCTTCACGGGGGTGGTCTGGGGCGTCGCAGGAGCGAAGGCGCCGGAAGCGTGGGTCGGGGTCGTCACGCGATCGATCGTCGCACACCCCGGACCTTCGGACCAGCGGCGGGGTGGTCCCCCCACGGCTATGCTCGCCCTCGTGACCCTCGTGATCGACCGCGTCACCAAGCGGTTCGCGCAGACCCTCGCCCTCGACGAGCTCAGCTTCAGCGTGCCCAAGGGCCGGATCTTCGGATTCCTCGGCGCGAATGGGGCGGGCAAGACGACGACGATGCGGATCTGCCTCGGGATCCTCCAGCCGGACGGCGGCGAGGTCCGCTGGGAAGGCACCCGCAGCGGCGAGCTGCCGCGCCGGACATGGGGCTACCTCCCCGAGGAGCGCGGGCTGTATCCACGGATGGGCGTGCTCGATCAGCTGGTGTACTTCGCGTCGCTCTACGGCGTGCCACCGGCCGAGGCTCGACGCCAAGCCGAACACTGGCTGGCCCGCTTCCGCATCCCCGAGTACGCGGAGCGCCGAGCCGAGGAGCTCAGCAAGGGCAACCAGCAGAAGGTGCAGTTCATCGCCGCGATCCTGCACGGGCCGGACGTGTTGCTCATGGACGAGCCGTTCACCGGTCTCGATCCGGTCAATCTGGTGCTCCTGCGCGAAGCGTTCGTCGAGCTGCGCGACGAGGGTCGGACGATCGTCTTCTCGACCCATCAGATGGAGGCGGCCGAAGCTCTGTGCGAGTCGCTCGCGATCGTCGATCAAGGACGTGTCGTCGCGTCCGGCACGCTCGCTGAGCTGAAACGGACCACGCGGGCGCGAACCGTGCGCCTCGGCGTCGAGGGCGAGATCCTGCCGACCTGGCTGACGTCGATCGATGGCGTGGCGGCCGTTCGCCCGGCGGCGGGCTTCATGGAGCTGGAGCTCCGGCCCGGCACCGAACCGCGCCATGTCCTCGCGTCCGCTTTGGCCCGCGGCGCCTCCGTGACCCACTTCGAGGTCGCCGAGCCGTCGCTGGAGGCCATCTTCATCGAGTACGTTGGCCACCCGGCGAGCGACGACGCCACGCTCGAGACGGCGATCGACGAGGACGCCGCCTGATGACGCGGCGAGACCCGCTCCTGCCGAACGCGGGGATCGTGGCCCGGCGCGAGTATCGCGATCGGGTGCGCAGCCCGCTGTACCTCCTCTCGACCGTGATCCTGATGGGCCTGGCTCTGGCCGTGGCGCTCACGCCGATCGGGATCCGCTACCTCGACCGGCAGCGCGTCGATCGGATCGTGATCGTGGCCGACGATGACCGCCTGGCCGCAGCCATGATCGCCACCGCGCAGGGGATCATGAACATCCCTCCGGCCGGCGCGGATCCCGAGACGTGGACGGCGCCCTACGAGTTCGAGCGCGCAGCCGACCTTACGACGGCCGAATCCGAGCTCGAACGCCAGCGGATCAACGCGTTCCTGCACGTATTCCGACTGCCCGATGGTCGTCTCCAGGTCAACTACCGGACGAGCGGCCCCGTCGATGGCGTCCAGAGCCAGCTCGCCGGGTTCGCCGCGCTGTCGGTCGGCATCCTGGACTGGACGAGCTCGCTGCCAGCGGGTTCGGAGCTCGGCACGTTCGAGGCGCCGGTCTTCGATCCGCGCTCGATCAGCGCACCGATCGAAGGCGGCGAGGCGGTCGATGCGGTGGAGGCCGCGAGCCGGAGCTTCCTTGGGACCGTGTTTATCATCCTGATGTTCATCACGATCCTGATCTACGGGATGTGGGTAGCGACGGGCGTCGCGACCGAGAAGAGCAGCCGGGTCATGGAGCTGATGATCAGCGCCGCCTCACCGCGGCAACTGCTGTACGGCAAGGTCGTAGGGATCGGCGGGGCGGGGCTCACGCAATACGTGGCCATCGTGATCCCGGCGGTCATCGTGCTCGCCCTCCAGGACCAGATCGCCCTTGCCGTGCTGGGCGAGACCGGCGCCGGCCTGCCGATCGGCGGTCTGACGATCGGATTGCTCCTTGCCTACGGCGCGTTCTTCCTGATGGGTTTCACGCTGTTCGCGTTCGTGTATGCGGCGGTCGGGTCGTTCGTGAGCCGGCCGGACGACCTGCAGACCCTGTCGCTGCCGCTCAGCCTCCTCGCGATGGCCGGCTATGTCTCCGCGTTGACCGTGCTGTTGAGTGGTGGCGGGTTCGTCGGGCGGCTGGCGTCATTCGTGCCGCCGTTCAGTCCGTTCGCGATGCTCGCTCGGCTGATGGTGAGCACCGTCCAGCCGTGGGAGGTCGCGCTCTCGGTCGGGATCCTGCTGGCGACGATCGCGATCGTGGCGCTCGGGACGGTCCGCATCTATGCGACCGGCGTGCTGCTCTACGGTCAGCGGCCGGGGATCCGCCGGTTCATCGCGGCCGCGCGGCACGCGGGATAGGCCGACCCGTCACGTCTCCTCGTCGAGCGGGAGCCGGCTGAGCATCGCGAGGACCGGGGCGGTCGCCGAGGTCGCGGCGGGCTCTTCCGGAGCGTCGGCCATCTCGGCCGCGGTGATCGTGCCGGCCGCGGCCGGGATCAGGCGCCACAAGCGGCTGCGAACACCCGCCAGGTACGGGCCCTGCCGCTGACGCGCCATCATCCCGGCCAGGCCCTGAGCGACGATGGCCTCGAACAGCGCGCGCCCTTCCGTGGCGATCGCCGGGACGGCGACCACCTCGTCGCCCGGTCGCAGGATGCGGCGAAGGGCAGCCCGACGCTTGACCAGCGGCTGGTTCAGCAGCGAAACCCCATCGAGATGCAAGAGGTCGAAGGCGAGGAAGGCCGCCGCCCGCCCGGGGTCTCCCGCGAGGCGCGCCTCGAGCGCCGGGGCGTCGGCGCGACCGTCGGCATCGACCACGACCAGCTCCCCATCGAGCACGGCCGAGCGCGCCGCCACCCGGACAGCCGTGCCGGCCAGTTCGGGGAGTGCCTCGGTCAGGTCCGTACCGTCGGCGTCCACGATCCGAACGACGCCTGCTCCGGCCATCTCCGCCGGCCCGACGAAGACGAGTGCTCGGGTACCACCCCACCACGGCTCGAAGAGGTGCTGGTCGGAGTCGAACGGCTCGGGCAGCGGGCGCGCGAGCATCGGCCGCAGGTCGGGCAGGTCCGGGAGGCGGTCGGCGGTGGCATCGAGAGGGAGCGCGAGCTGGTCGGCCATCGTGGCTTCGATGGTAGCCCTCGCGGCCAGCGCGGTTCGGCGAGCCGCGGCGCGCGAGCCGCCGCGCCCGCGCCCCTCACGGCAAGATCGACATCCCCGGACGGTTATGGCCGATGCGAACCCCGATCAGGCCAGGAATTGCCCCGAATTCGAGCCGTAACGGTCTCCCGATGTCGATCCTGCCGGAATCGAGACGACTACCGGCCATAAGCGTCCCCCGATGTCGATCCTGCCGGAATCAGGCGATCAATCGGCCGTATCGCTTCCCGATGTCGATCCTGCCGGAATCGAGCCGACTATCGGTCGTACCGTCTCCCGACGTCGAGGAAGCCGTATGGCGAGGACGAACGCCGCCCCGCCGATCGCGGCGAGGAGGCCGAGCGGCAGATCGTCGGTCGGGCGGACAGGGGCGGCGGCGGAGACCGTCGCGGTGTTCGGCGGGACGATGCCGGTGCCCGCCGACCGGACCACCACCGTCCCGGTCATGTCCGGGTGCGGCGTGCAGATGTACTGGTACGTCCCCGCGGCCGTGAACCGGACCGAGCCTGTCTCGCCTTCGGCGAGCAGCCCGGTATCGAAGGAGCCGTTCCGGGCCGTCGCCGAGTGGGCGACGCTGTCACGGTTCGTCCATCTGACCGTATCGCCGACGCGGATCTCGACGGTCCGTGGGGAGTACGCGAAGTCCTGGATGGCGACGCCCCGGGTCGCTGCGAGGACGGTCGGCACGGCCAGGCCGAACGCCAGCGCGACCAGCGCTCCGGCAAGGCCAAGGCGGAAGCGAGCGCGTGGTCGTGTAGGCATGCCCACACGATAGCGGTATCCTCACCGTCCCATGACGGCCACCAAGCGCCCCGAGACCCTCGCCCGCCAGCGCGCCAACGAGCTGATTCGCGCGTGGGATGGCCGCTCGCGGTCGATCGGCGATCCCCTCGGCAGCCTGCTCGGGAGGGTCAGCACGGTCGACCAGGTCGGCGTCGAGGAGCGGGTCGATGCGCTCAAGCGCCGGTCGATCAAGAAGGCGTCGAAGGTGTGGGCGCTCGACCTCGCGATCCGGATGATGGATCTCACGACGCTCGAGGGAAAGGACACGGCGGGGAAGATCCGGGCGCTGGCCGTCAAGGCGATGCATCCCAAGCCGGGCGACCCGACGATCCCGTCCGTTGCGGCGCTCTGCGTCTACCCCGCGCTCGTCGCCGAGGCCAAGGACGCGCTCAAGGGAAGCGGCGTCAAGGTCGCCAGCGTCGCGACCGGGTTCCCCAGCGGCCAGACGTTCCGTGACATCAAGCTTGCCGAGACGCGCGCCGCCGTGGAAGCCGGAGCGGACGAGATCGACATGGTCATCGATCGCGGGGCGTTCCTGATGGGCGACTACGCGACCGTGTTCGAGGAGATCGTCGAGGTCAAGGAGGCGGCCGGCGAGGCGCACCTGAAGGTGATCCTCGAGACCGGCGAGCTCGAGACCTATGACAACGTGCGACGCGCCTCGATCCTGGCGATGGCGGCCGGCGCCGACTTCATCAAGACCTCGACCGGCAAGGTGGAGCCGGCGGCGACGATGCCGGTCACGCTCGTGATGCTCGAGGCGATCCGCGACTTCGAGCGGGCGACCGGTCGCCAGGTCGGCATGAAGCCTGCGGGTGGCATCCGGACCGCGAAGGAAGCGATCCAGTACCTCGTGATCCTGTACGAGACCCTCGGTCCGCGCTGGATGTCACCGGACTGGTTCCGGTTCGGGGCATCGTCGCTGCTCAACGACGTGCTCATGCAGATCGAGTTCCAGCGGAGCGGCCGCTACCAGGACCCGGATCACTTCACGATCGACTAGGGCGCGCGCGGGCCCGACGGGCCGTGCGATGACCCCGGCATGACGCCGGGGTCATCGACCCGAGAAGCGACCGGCGTCAGGGCGTCGGCGCCGCCGGGAACGAGGGCGCCGGCGGCAGCGGCGCCGCGACCGGCTGCCAGGACGCGCCGTAGGACTGACGGAAGACGACCGGCGGGTCGTCGGCATCGGCGCTGAGCACACCGACATGGAACCCTCCGTCCGCGATCACCAAGCTCAACAGCCGGGTCCCGTCAGGCGACCAGATCGGCGGGAGAACGCATCCGTCGACCAACGGGTCGAGTCGCCGCTCACCGGAGCCGTCCGCGTTCATCACCCAGACGCGCATGGTGCACGGCCGCTCATTGAAGTATTCCGACGGATCCACGACGCGGTGGAACGCGACGCGTTTGCCGTCCGGCGACCAGGTCGGGTTCAACGCCTGGTCGGTCGCCAGGACGCGTTGCCCGGAACCGTCGGCCTTGACGACGACGATCTCGCCCGATTCGAACCCGACCGCGACCGCGAGCTCCGTGCCATCTGGGGACCATTGCGGCGGAAACCACATCTCCGCCGGGCTGTTTTCGAGATCGGGGCCGATCCGACGGGCCTGGAGGCCGCCGGCGCCTGCGCCAGTCGATCCCACCTCGGCCACGTAGAGGCCGCTGGCGCCGCCGCCCTCAGCGCCCAGGAAGGCGATCCGCCCGCCGTCGGCCGAGAACCTCGGAAACACGCCGTTCGTACCGGGAGCCAGGAGCCTGCGAGCCTGCGCTGACCCGTCGGCCGGGACGACGAACAGGTCGGGCGGGCCGGGGCACGCCTCGTTGGCGGCGAAGGCAACGGTCTGCCCGTCCGGCGACCATGCGAAGTCGTTGCTCTCGGAGCAGTACACGTCCCGCCCTGCGCCGCTCGTCCACAAGGTGGTCCGGTTTCCGCCACCCGCGTCGATCACCGCGACCGAGTCTGTCGACTCGTGGTAGCTGCGGAAGACGATCCGCGTGCCATCGGGCGACCACACGGGGGCCTGGTCTACGCCGGAAGCAGTGGATGCGCTCGTCAGCTGGCGCAGGTCCGTGCCATCGGCCCTGACGGTGTAGATGTCGCCCTGCTGCTGTCCACCATCGTCGGACGCGAACGCGAGCACGGCCGCGCCGCCTTGGGGGATCGTCGGAGTCGAGGTGAGGAGCCGCGAGCCAACTATCGCACCGGCGGCGGCCAGGGCCACCACGAGGAGCGCGGCGAGCAGGAGCCAGGCCATGCGAAGCGGCGGCGCAGTCGTGGATCCACTGATCTTTTCAGCCATGGGAAGCCACCTTTCCAGGTTGGTCCAGGCCGGCCGCTGCCGAGTCCGCCGGGTCCGCTCGAGCACCTGTCCGAGGTAATGCGGAGCCGGCGGCGTGTACGGGTCATCGAGCCACGCCGTGAGCATCCGGTCGAGGTCGTGGCGCTGCTGCGTCATCGGGAACGACCCTCCGTGAGCTCGGGGTGGACTCGCGCATCCGAATCGAGCGCCGCGCGCAGCGCCTGGGTGGCCCGCGAGAGCCGCGACTTCGCGGTACCCAGCGGGACCCCCATCGCTGCCGCGGCGTCGGGCAGGGGCAGGCCGAGGTAGTAGTGCAGGACGATGACCGTTCGGTGTTCGGGATGGAGATGGCGCACGCCACGCTCGATCAGGTCTCGATCGGCCGAAGCCGACTGGGTGTCGGACACCGAAAGTGGATGGATCTCGGGAAGCTCGACCTCGATGCTCCTGCGTTTGGCAGACCGAAGCTCATCACGGCAGGCATTCAGGAAGAGCCGGTGGAGCCAGGCGTCGAAGCGATCGGGATCGCGCAGGCTGGGCAGGTCCCGCCAGCACCGGACGAGCGTCTCCTGGACGGCGTCCTGCGCACGGTAGGGATCCTTGAGGATGAGACGAGCCGCGGCGTCCAGTCGACCGATCGTGGCGCCTGCAAGCACGGCGAAGGCGTCATGATCGCCCCTCCGAGCTCGCTCCACGAGGTCTCGCTGCACGATCGCCCTCGTCCCCGCGCGGCCGGTCTGGTCCGCGTCTAGAGTCTATTGGCGGGTTCCCGTCGCGAATCGTTCCGTAATCGTCGACCGCGTGCGTGGGATTCATCGTGAGGTCGGACCACTTCACCCTGGACTACAGCGAGCCGTACTCCACGCGGCCGCCGATCATGGCCATGACGACCTTCACGGCCGGCAGGTCCGCGATCGGGACCGCCCGCGGGTCGTCGGTCAGGAGCACGAGGTCGGCCAGCTTCCCGACCGTGATCGTGCCCTTTCGGTCCTCTTCGAACGTCGCGTAGGCGCCCGCCCGGGTCAGGAGATCGAGGCCTTGCTCGACCGTCAGCACCTGGTCCGTCATCCAGTCGGGCGCGGCCCCGGCCAAGACCCCGGTCCTCGTCGCACCATCCCACAAGGCGCGCATCGCGGCACTTGACCGGCCCATGGTCTCCTTGCTGATCCCGCCCGCCGGGTGGTCCGTGCCGCCGACCATCGGAACGCCGGCCTCCAGCAGATCCCGCCAGCGGCCAGCCCACGCCAGACGCTCGGGCCCGAGGACGGCCTCCACGCTGGCGGCCCAGTCCGCTGACATCAACGGCAGCTGGATCGAGGCAATGATCGCCAGATCGCGCATCCTCTCGACCTGGTCGTCACGGATCACGAAGGCGTGCTCGATCCGGTGTCGGTACAGGTCGTTGTCCGCCCCGGCGAGGGCGGCCTCGTAGGCATCCAGCACGAAGTCGTGCGCGCCATCGCCGCAGGTATGGGTCGCCACTTGCCAGCCGTCGTCATGCAGCGTCCGAACGAGGTCGGAGAACTCGTCGGGCTCCCAGTTCGCTACGCCGAAGTATCCGGGCCGATCAGCATGGGCCTCGGTCAGCAGCATTCCGGACGGATGGTATCCATCGGCGAAGAGCTTCACGCCGCCGATCCGAAGGCGAGGACTCAAGGTCTGGCGTGGTTCGTATGCGCCGAACCAGATATCGAACTTCTGCTGCCTCGAGGTGACCGGGAGCGGGGCGAGATAGGCGTTGACCCGTAGCCGCAGCTGGCCTTCGTCGTCCAGCGAGCGCAGCTCGTCGAGGCCCTTCTCGACGACGAGCATCTCCGACATGCTGGTCCACCCCCCGGCCAGGGCCTCCTCGATCGCCACCTCCGCCGCCGGGGGGCGCGTCGATCCGGTGGCAGTGGGCGTCGTTGAAGCCAGGCAACAGCACCCGACCGCCCAGGTCCACGACCATCGCGCCGGGCGATGCGGCGGCCATGACCTCCGCCTCCGACCCGACGGCGACGATCGAGTCGCCATGCACCGCCACGGCCGCGGCGTCCGGCTGCTCCGGATCCATGGTCAGGATCGTTCCGCCGCGGAACACGACGTCGCGCGCGTCGTTTGGCGTCGCTTCCGCGCTCGGCGTCATCGACGCCGTCGGCGCGCTCGCCGTTGGCGCGCAGGCCTCGAGGACGGCCGCCGTCGCCATGGCGGTAGTCCCGCCAAGGAACTGGCGACGCGAGATCCGGTCGAGCAAGGTCATCCGTCCATGAACGACGTCCCCGGGCCAGATGCATCGTGCCACATCGACCTTCACGTGAACGTGAAGGTTGTGGTATCGTTAGCGTGATGCCCACCAAGACCCCCGCGACCCCCGCAACCACCGCGACCCCCGCCGAGCCAGCCCTCCTCCGGATCCAGGACGTCGCCGCCGAGACCGGCCTGACGACCCGCGCGATCCGCTACTACGAAGAGATGGGCCTCCTCGAGCCCGCCGCCCGATCCGACGGCGCCTACCGCCTCTTCGACGCGTCCGACCTCGAGCGCCTGCGCTTCATCCGCTCGCTCCGCGACGACGCCGGGTTCTCGCTGGCCCAGATCGGCCAGCTGCTCGAGGACGAGGCCGCGCGCGAGCGCAATCGACAGCGGTTCCAGTCGACCGGCGACAAGGCCGAACGACGCGCGTTGCTCAAGGACGCGACTGCCCGGGTCGACCGGCAGATCGAGACGCTCGTGGCCAAGCGTGCCCGCCTCGACGCGATGATCGCCGACGCCCGTGGCCGCCGGCGCCACCTCGACGAGCACCTCGTCAACCTCGACGGCGGCCCAGACCCGCATCCAGGGAGCGGACCGCATCCCGCCCGGGGGGCCCGCCGATGACCGGCCCGTCCGCCTTGGCGCCGCGCAACATCGTCCGCACGAAGGCGATGACCGCGTTCCGCCACCGAAACTACCGGCTCTTCTTCGCCGGCCAGGCGATCTCGCTCGTCGGCACGTGGATGCAACAGGTCGCGCAGGCGTGGCTCGTGCTGACCATCACCGACGGCGATCCGCTGTGGCTCGGCGTCGTGGCCGCCGCGCAGTTCCTGCCGGTCATGGTCCTTGGTTTGTTCGCCGGCATCCTCGCCGACGTCCTGCCCAAGCGCAGAACCCTCATCGCGGCCCAGGTCGTGATGATGTTGCTCGCCGCGATCCTCGCCTTCCTGACGGCCACGGGTCTCGTCGAGGTCTGGCACATCGTGCTGCTCGCAGTGCTGCTCGGCTGCGCCAATGCCGTCGACATGCCGGCCCGCCAGTCGTTCGCCTACGAGATGGTCGGCCCGCGCGACGTGGGCAATGCCGTCGCGCTCAATTCGGCCATGTTCAACGGCGCCCGCGTCGTCGGCCCCGCCGTGGCAGGGCTGACGATCGGCCTGTTCGGCATCGCGACCGCGTTCACGATCAATGCGCTCAGCTTCGTCGCGGTCATCATCGGCCTGCGGATGATGCGCGACAGCGAGCTGCAGATGGCCCGCCTGGTGCCGCGACCGGAGTCCGTTCGGGAGGTCTTCGAACACCTGAGCGAGGGGCTGCGCTTCGTCCGGGACACCCCGGTCGTGCTGCTGGCCGTCACGGTCGTCGGCCTCGTCGCGACGGTCGGCATGAACTTCACGGTCCTCATCCCGCCGCTCGCCGCGAACGTGCTCGGCAGCGACGCCACGGGCTACGGCTTCCTCATGACCGCGTCCGGTCTGGGCGCGCTCGGCGCCGCGGTCGCGCTCGTCATCGGCGGGCGGCCACGTCCGATCCGAATCGCCCTCGGGGCGCTCGTCCTCGGCATCGCCTCGGTGGCACTGGCGTTCTCGACGTCGTTTCCGCTGTCGCTGGCGCTCATGATCCCGATCGGTGCCGGTGGCATCACGATGGCGGCCACGGCCAATGCGACCATCCAGCTGTCCGTGCCCGACGGCCTGCGGGGCCGCGTGATGAGCGTCTACACGACGGTCTTCTCGGCCTCGATGCCGATCGGCGGCATCGCCGCCGGGGCGCTCGCGTCGGTAGCCGGCATCCCGATGACCGTGGCGATCGGCGGCCTGCTGTCGCTGGCGCTCGGGGCGGGCGCGTACGTCTGGTGGCGCCGGATCGGCTCACCGTCCCCGGCGAGCATCGGGCCGCGGGTCTCGGCGCCGGCGGTCGAGCTGGTCACCGAGAGCGCGGCGGCTCAGTCGATCGCGCCCAGGACCAGCGCTGCGTTCAAGCCGCCGAAGCCGAACGAGGTGCTCAGCACCCGCCGGTAGGCCCCGGACCGCCCTTCGCGCAGGAGGCCGGGCAGGAGCGCCGCTGAGTCCGGGTCGGGCTCGACGAGGTTGACCGACGAAGGCGCCCACCCGTCGCGGATCGCGAGTGCGCAGATCGCCGCCTCGATCGCCCCCGACGCACCGAGTGGGTGACCGTAGAGCGCCTTCGTGCCACTCACCGGCACCGTCGCCGCGCGCGTCGCCCAGGGCCGTCACGATCGCACGGGCCTCGGCCACGTCGCCGATGGGCGTCGAGGACGCGTGGGCGTTGACGTAGTCGATGGAGTCGGGGGGCGTGTCGGCATCCTCCAGGGCGATCGAGGCGGCGCGCGCCGCTTCGCGGCCGTCGGCCCGCGGCTGGACCATGTGATGGGCATCGGAGGTCGCGCCGTAGCCGAGCAACTCGGCGTATGGCGTCGCGCCGCGGCGGGCGGCCGTCTCGGCGTCTTCCAGCACGAGCAGCGCCGCACCCTCGCCCATGACGAAGCCGTCGCGCCCGATATCGAACGGTCGCGCGGCGCAGTCCGGCTCGTCGTTGTGGCCCGCGGACAGGGCCCGGATGATGTCGAACGCACCGAACGCGAGGGGTGAGAGCGGGATCTCGCAGCCGCCGGCGATCGCGGCGTCGACGCGGCCCTCGCGCAGGTCGCCGAGCGCCTCGCCCAGCGCGACCGCACCCGAGGCACAGGAATTGGCCGTGGACAGGATCGGGCCGCGGACGTCGAGCGCGATGCCGAGGTTGGCCGGGGCCGCGCCACCGAAGACCGCCAGCGCGAGGTTCGGGGCGACCTGGCGAATGCCCTTCTCGAGGTAGCGCTCGTGCTGTTCCTCGGCGTAGGCGATGCCCCCGAGCGCCGAACCGAGGTAGATCCCGATGCGCTCGGGGTCGGCCGCGCCGTCAGCGCCGGGGGTCAGGTGCGCGTCGTCGAGTGCGAGACGGCCGGCCACCATGCCGAACTGGCTGAACCGGTCGAGCTGGCGCGCGGTTTTCGGGGGCATCCACGCCAGCGGGTCGAAGTCGTCGACCTGGGCCGCAACCTGCGAGCGGAACGCGGACGCATCGAATCGATCGATCCGCTTGATCGGCGAGCGGGCTTCTCGTAGCCCGGCCCGGAACGCCTCGACGCCGGTTCCGATCGGGGTGACCAGGCCGATACCCGTGATCCAGACGTGCCGGCGGTCGCTCATGTCGGTGGATTCGTCGGGGCGGACGGGCCGGACTCCGAGGCCTCGTGCACCGCCTCGGCCAGGGCCTTGAACGTCGCCAGGGTGCGCCCGGCGATCGGCCGGGTGAAGAACCGGTCGACGAACGGCGCGAAGCCGGGCAGCCGGGGAGTGAACACGTGCTCGATCGTCACCGTGGAATCGCTGCCGGCTGCCACCGGCTCGATGCGCCAGGTCACGTCCATCCCCTTGGTCACGCCCGCGACGTGGACGAAGCGCAGGCGCCGCGTGGCCGGCTCCGACCAGGTTCGCGACCGCCAGGTCACCGGCAGCCCGAGCCCAAGGACCCCGATCAGTGGCCGGTGCGCGATGAAGTCGGCGACTACGCTTCCGTCGGGGCGCCGATCGACCGCCACGGACCGCGAATAGTGAGGGAGCAGGTCGGCCCACCGCTCGACGTCGTGCGCGAGCGCGAACAGAGTTCGGGCGGAGCGGCGATCCGGATCGCGATCTCGCTGTGCATCCCGTGCTCCGCCTCGCCGTCAGCTCGCATCCGCGCGGAGGTGGTCGAGCGCATAGCGCGCGAGCTCGCCGAGGCGGAGGCCGCGGGCCTCCGACCGCGCGAACCAGCGGCACGTGTCGGTCGAGCCGTCCGGCTCGTCGCGCAGCTCGCCCCCGACGATGCGGACGCGGTACAGGATGCGGATCGCGTGGAGCCGACCGCCGGCGTTGTCGTCGTGGAACAGGCGGTCGATGACGCCGACAAGGCCCTCCAGCTCGCCGGTATAGCCGGTCTCCTCGGCGAGCTCGCGCAGCACCGCGGCCTCCGGCGCTTCGCCGTACTCGAGGGCGCCGCCGGGCAGCGTCCAGATGTCGCCGACCCCCACCGATGGCGCGATGTGGCATAGCAGGATGCGGTCGTCCTCGTCGTGCGTGACGGCGTAGGCTGCGACCCGCGTGCGATCCGTGCTGTTCGTCTCGCCGCTCGCGTCTGGGCCTCCTCGCGGGTCGGCGCCCTCGTCCCCGTTCACGGGGCCAGCAGGGAAGCGAGGAACCGCGGGTCCAGGCCGCGAGATGCGGGCACGAGGTCACCCATGACGAGACCCATCGTCGCACGAACGTCAGGCCTGGCGGCAAGCCGGCGCGCCGCGTACTCGAACGCCGCGGGCCGAGCGAGGAACGCCTGGACAAGCCACGACACCGCGTCCTTGGCGGCGAAGCGGCGGCGCATCGCCCGGTCGTAGGCGCCGGCGGCCCTTCGTGCGCGTTCCGGGCGGTCCAGCGCCACGCGAATCGCCGCCGCGGCCAGCTCCGCGGACACGAGCGCGCGATGGAGGCCCTCGCCGGTGAACGGATCGAGGAACCCGACGGCGTCCCCGACGAGGAACCAGCCCGCGCCGGCTCGATGTGTCACCCGACCACCCAGCGGGGCGGCGCCAGCCAGCTGGTCGCAGCGCGCTGCGCCGGCCCACGCGCCCGGATCGTCGTGGGCCGGCGGGACGGCCGCGACGACCGAGTCGGCCACGGTGGACGCGCCCTCGCGCGCGAGCCGTTCCCGCCACGCGCGACCCAGCACGATTCCGATGTTGACCCGCCCACCGGGTACCGGGGCGATCCCGACGTAGCCGCCCCGGAACACCCGCAGTCGCGCGTCGCGCGAGTCCTCCGGCCGGGCATCGGCCAGGTGATAGCTCAGACCGACGCGCTCGGGAAGCCGAGCGGGCCGGGCGACGCCGGCGGCCCGCGCGACGATCGAGTGGGGACCGTCCGCGCCGACCACGAGGCGGCACTCGAGCGTTCGCTGACCTCCCGCAGTCCGTGTCGTGAGGACGGGCCGGTCGCCCGCCAGCTCGACCGCCTCGACGGCCACGCCACGCCGCACGGTGGCCCCGGCATCGATCGCGAGCGCCTCCACGGCCGGATCGAGCGCCGACCGATCGAACCCCACGGCCGGCGGCCCGCCGTTCTCCGATCCGTAGGTCAGGCGGACGATCGCCCCGCCCGGCGTCTCGAGGCGCATCGCCGGGATCGGGCGCGACACGCGGGCGATGACGGGCTCGGGAAGGCCCAGCCGACCCAGGGCCTCGACGGTGACCGGAGAGCTGAAGACGCCGCCGGCACGCCACCGCCACGACGGCTGTCGCTCCAGCACGGTCACGTCGACCCCGGTGCGCGCGAGGGCGGTCGCGAGCGCACAACCCGCGAGACCGCCCCCGACGATCGCGACATCGACCGGCTCCGGATCCGAGTCTGCTGTGGCGGTCACGCCGACGCACCCGCAGGCGGTCCATCCACCGGCGCGACCGTCGCCGCCAGGGCGACGCGGTGCCCGATCGGCCCGCCGACCATCGACGACTCCACCCGCAGGCCCGCGGCCGCGATCAGCGACGTGAGCTCCGAAACCGTGTACGCGCGACGGACCGACAACGGGGCGTCGCGGCGCGTGTAGCGGTTCCCCGTCGCGAGATGGCTCAACAGCCATGCGCCGATCCAGGCCAGCCGACCACGGATGAGGTCGTTCACCACGATCCCGCGCCGTGCGACGCGGCTCATCTCCCGCAGGAGGGCGACCGCGGCTGTCGGGTCGAGGTGATGCAGCAGGAGCGACGCGTGGGCGATGTCGAACGAGCGATCCGCGAAGGGGAGCGAGCGACCGTCCCCGACGTGCAGCTCGAGCCCCGGCGTCATCCCGAGCCGCGGCTGGCGCACGACCGCGGCGGACAGGACCTCCGGGCGGCTGTCGATGCCGGTCACCCGCAGGTGGCGACCGTCCCGCGCGGCCCGGGCCAGGAGCGCGAGGGGGATATCGGCCGCACCGGTGCCGACGTCCAGGATGGTCATGGCCCCGCGGTCACCGGCCAGCGCACCGATCGCCCGCGCCGACAGGCTCGCACCACCGAGCCATCGATTGGCTCGCGCGAGGTCGCGCAGGTTGCCACGCAGGGCGGCCGGATCGTCAAGCGGCCCATCCAGCAGTTCCTCGGCATCGGACACGCGCTTCACCCGAGCAGGCTACACGCCGACTACCATCGGGCTCATGATCGTCGTCGCCGGCGAGGCCCTGATGGACCTGATCGTCGGGCCGGACGGGAGCGTGGCCGCGAACCCTGGAGGCGGTCCGTACAACACCGCCCGGACGATCGCCCGCCTCGGTCAGCCCGTCACCTTCCTGGGCCGGATCTCGAGCGACCGCTTCGGGCGGGACCTGCGGGCGAATCTGGCCCACGACGGCGTGGCCGCGGACGGCGTCATCGAAACGGACGATCCGACGACGCTCGCCGTGGCCGAGCTCGACGAACTCGGCGTCGCGACGTACGAGTTCTATGTCGCCGAGACGTCCGCGGCCGGGCTGACCGATGCCGACGCGGCCTCCGTCATCGCCGGCCCGATCACCGCCCTCCACGTCGGGACACTGGGGTTGGTCCTGGAGCCGGTCGGCACGACGATCGAGCGACTGGTCCGGGAGTCCGGCACCGAGCGACTCGTGATGCTCGATCCCAATTGCCGACCCTCCGCGACCGCGGACCCGACCGCGTTCCGCGCCCGGATCGAGCGCCTCGTCCGTCGCGCGGACGTGGTCAAGGTCAGCGACGACGACCTGCGCTTCCTGGCGCCCGATGTCGAGCCTGCGTCGACGATCGAGCACCTGCTCGAGAATGGCGTGCGGGTGGTCCTGCGCACCCATGGCAGCCGCGACGTCGAGATCCGGACCCGGTCTGCCCGCGCCGAGGTGGCCGTCCCGACCGTCGAGGTCGTCGACACGGTCGGTGCTGGAGACGTGTTCGCGGGCGGATTCCTGGCCTCGTGGATCGGTGCGGGGCGTGGCCGGGATGAGCTCGCGGCCATGGATCTGGTCTGCGATTCCGTGCGGGTCGCCGTGCGGGCGGCGGCCCTGAGCTGCACTCGCCCCGGCGCCGATCCACCGACCCTGCGCGGAGCTCGAGGCGTTTCCCGGCTGATCCGACCGGTGACGAGAAGCGCCGACTTCTGAGGGCGCGCCGCCGGCCGGTGCCATAATGGCGACCATGGCCGGCCGGAGCAGCACGAGCGTGATCCCCGCGCGCGAGGGCGCCCCCAACAGCTGGGGCCTCGGCGACGGCCAGGCGATCCCGTGGGAGTACGCGCCGGCACCCGAAGCGCGCGACATCGTCACGCTCAAGGAGCGCTACGGCCTCTTCATCAACGGACGGTTCGTGGCCGCGAGCGGTGGCGACACGTTCGTGTCGATCGACCCGGCCACGGAGCAGCCGCTCGCGAAGGTCGCGCGCGCGACCCCGGCCGACGTCGACAAGGCGGTCGATGCCGCGCGGCGCGCCCAGCGCCGGTCGTGGGGCCAGCTGTCCGGTCGCGAGCGGGCCAAGTACCTGTTCCGCATCTCGCGCATCCTCCAGGAACGCTCGCGCGAGTTCGCGGTCCTCGAATCGATGGACTCGGGCAAGCCGATCAAGGAATCGCGCGACGTGGACGTGCCGCTCGCCGCGAGCCACTTCTGGTACTACGCAGGCTGGGCGGACAAGCTCGATTACGCCTTCCCCGGGCGGATCGCCCGGCCCCTGGGCGTCGCCGCCCAGATCATCCCGTGGAACTTCCCGCTGCTGATGCTGGCCTGGAAGATCGCCCCGGCGCTGGCCGCCGGCAACACGGTCGTGCTCAAGCCCGCATCCACGACGCCGCTGTCGGCGATGCTCTTTGCCGAGGTCTGCGTCCAGGCGGACCTGCCGCCCGGCACCGTCAACATCATCACGGGGCCAGGCGAGATCGGGATGGCGCTCGCGACGCACGACAAGGTCGACAAGGTCGCGTTCACCGGCTCGACCGAGATCGGCAAGAAGATCGGCCGCGGGGTGGCCGGGACCGACAAGGCGCTCACGCTGGAGCTCGGTGGCAAGGCCGCGAACATCGTCTTCGACGACGCGCCGATCGACCAGGCCATCGAGGGCATCGTCAACGGCATCTACTTCAACCAGGGCGAGGTGTGCTGCGCCGGATCGCGGCTGCTCGTCCAGGAATCGATCGCCGAGACCGTCATCGACAAGCTCAAGGACCGCCTCTCGACGATCCGCGTGGGCGACCCGCTCGACAAGAACACCGACGTCGGGGCGATCAACTCGAAAGCGCAGCTCGAGAAGATCACCGAGCTCGTCGCGTCCGGCGTCGCGGAAGGCGCCGACCTCTACCAGCCGGCCTGCGACCTGCCCGACCGCGGCTACTTCTTCCGGCCGACGCTGTTCACGAACGTGGCCCAGAGCCACCGGATCGCGCGCGAGGAGATCTTCGGGCCGGTGCTGTCCGTCCTGACGTTCCGCACGCCGGACGAGGCCGTCGAGAAGGCAAACAACACTGCCTACGGCCTGTCTGCCGGGGTGTGGACCGACAAGGGCTCGCGGATCCTCGCGATGGCGTCGCGCCTCAAGGCCGGTGTCGTATGGGCGAACACGTTCAACCGCTTCGACCCGACATCGCCGTTCGGTGGGTACAAGGAGTCCGGGTTCGGGCGTGAGGGCGGCATGCACGGGCTGCACGCGTACGTGCGCCTGGAGGACCGCTGATGGCCACGAACGGCCGCCGGGCGGTCGCGCGACGCGACGCGACGAACGGGACCGCGAAGGCGCCCGCGAGCCGGATCGAGGTCCGCAAGACCTACAAGCTGTACATCGGCGGGGCGTTCCCGCGCTCGGAGAGTGGTCGGTCGTACCTCGTCAAGGGCGCCGACGGGACACCGCTCGCCAACGCCTGCCGCGCCTCGCGCAAGGACGTGCGCGACGCCGTCCGAGCGGCACGCAAGGCGGTCCCGGGCTGGGCGGCCAAGACCGCGATGAACCGCGGACAGGTCCTGTACCGGGTCGCGGAGCTGATGGAGGGCCGGCGCGACCAGTTCGTCGCGGAGGTGGCCGCCGCCGAGGGGCTGCGCGATCCGCGCGCCCGCGATGTCGTCGACCGTGCCATCGATCGCTGGGTCTGGTATGCCGGCTGGGCCGACAAGATCGCCCAGATCCTGGGCTCGTCCAACCCGGTCGCGGCTCCCTACTTCAACTTCACGATCCCGGAGCCGACCGGCGTCGTCGGCGTGGTCGCGCCCGAGACGTCGTCCCTGCTCGGGCTCGTGTCGCGGCTCGCCCCGCCGCTCGTCAGCGGCAACACGGTCGTGCTGCTCACGTCGGAAGGCCGCCCATTGCCGGCGGTCACGCTGACCGAGGTGCTCGCGACCTCGGACGTGCCGGGTGGCGTCGTCAACGTCCTGACCGGCCTGCGCAAGGAGCTCATCCCGGTCCTCGCCGCGCACGTCGACGTGGACGCCCTCGACACGTGGGGGGTGCCCGACGCGCTCCGCGTCGAGACCGAACAGCTGGCCGCCGATGACGTCAAGCGCCTGTCGCGCCGCGCCACCACCGTCGACGAGGCTCGCTTCGACTGGCTCGACGACCGGGCCACCGAACGCCCCGAATGGATCGCCGCCTTCCTCGAGATGAAGACGGTGTGGCACCCGATCGGGACCTGAGCGATGGCCGTCCGTCCTGACCCAGAGGTCGGCTTCCGGCGTCCCGGCGACCACCTTCGCGCGGATCGCCTGGTCGAGCGGCGTGTCTTCATCCAGGCGTCGCCACGGGCGGTCTGGGCCGCCCTGCACGACCCGGCAGCGTCCGCGGTCCTCTTCCCGGAGCTTCGGCTCGGGCCCGCGGCACCCGTCGTGGCCGGCGGCCGCGACGACCCGGACCGCCCGCGCGCGGCTCGGACTGCTGCGCGAGCACGCCCACGTGGAGAGCCTCGAGGCGCGGCCCGAATCGGTCTTCCGTCTGCGGGTGACCGGATCCGGTTTCGAGAGCGAGTGGGGCTGGCGCCTGGAGCCGGTCGCCGGCGGGACCCGGGTCGTCCATGCCGCCACGTTCGAGCCGGTCGACCGCTGGACGATCATCCTCGTGCGCCTGGGCCGGCACTCCCTCGAGGCCCGGGTCGAGGCGCATCTGCGGGCGCTCAAGGAGCGGGCCGAGCGCGCCGACCGCTCCGACCGACCCTCGTCGCCGGCGGCTTGACCGGCGCCTGGTGACGGATCCCGATCTGACGCCTGACGCCCCGTTCGTCGGGCTGCGACGGCATGCCCGCGCGCTGATCGTCGGCGCGGCCCTGCTGCTCGTCCTCTTCGTCCTCGTTCCCGACATCACCCCGCGACCGTCCGGGCTACCGCCCGTCCAGCTGGTCCGTGGCCGGATCGTCGAGGTGCTCCCGGAAGTGGACCCGTCGACTCCGAATGTCCGCATCGAGGTCGTCGAGGGCATCGAGGGCGGCCCCGCGACCGGCGACGTCGTCGAGGGCTTCCTCCAGGGCCCGAACGGGCTCGAGGCGCGGCCGGACTTCGCGGTGGGGGACGAGGTCATCGTCAACATCTCCACGGACCCCGAGGCCGGGTTCGTGGCCGTCAACGACCGCTACCGGGTGCCGACGCTGGCCCTGCTGCTCGGGCTCTTCGCGGTCGCCGTCACCGTCGTCGGGGGATGGCGCGGTGTCCGCTCGCTGATCGCGCTCGCGTTGACGCTGGCCGTCATCGTCCGGGTCGTCGTCCCGCTGATCCTCGCCGGATGGGACCCGGCCTGGGTCGCGATCGTCGCGGCGACGGGCGTGACGGTCGTCACGTTCCTCCTGACCGAGGGCGCGCGCCGGCAGACGGTCGCGGCGGCGCTCGGCACGGCGATCTCGCTGACCCTCGTCGCCGTGCTCGCGACCGTGTTCGACTCGCTGTCGCGGTTCACGCCGTTGCGTGGCTCGGAATCGGCGGGGTTCCTGCTGTCGCTGGGCAGCACGGAGGTCGACCTGGGCGGGCTCGTGCTGGCCGCGGTGATCTTCGGGGCCCTCGGCGTGCTCGACGATGTGACCGTCACGCAGGCGGCCACGGTCCAGGAGCTGTACGAGTCGGATCCGCGCGTCAGCCGTTTCTCGCTGGCGGGCCGGGCGATGAATGTGGGTCGCTCGCACATCGCGGCGACCGTCAATACGCTCGTGCTCGCGTACGTCGGGGCGTCGCTCCCGCTCATCGTGCTCTTCGCCGCAGGCGGCCAGGACCCGGCCCTGGTGGTCTCGGGCGAGGTGGTCGCCGTCGAGGTCGTGCGCGCGCTCGTCGGGAGCATCGGGATCGTGGCGGCCGTGCCGATCACGACGGCGATCGCGGTCGGGCTCATCGGTCGACGGATCCCGCTGCTCGGGGAGGGGACCGGCACCGGGCATGCGCCCGGCTGGGACTGACGCCGCGCTCGGACGGGCGAACCGAACCGCCACGGTACTGATAGTTCAGTATTGACTGAACATTCAGAACAGGCGTAGACTCCACTCGAGATGATGACCGAGCAGGAGCAAGCATTCGTCGAGGAGATGGGCCAGGGCCTGGCCGCGTACGGCATGACCCCGATGGCCGGCCGGATGTGGGGCTGGCTCCTGATCTGCGAGCCCGCCGAACAGACGGCCGGCGACCTCGCCGAGGCCCTGCAGGCCAGCCGTGGCGCGATCAGCGGCACGGCCCGGATGCTCGCCACCGCGGGCATGATCCGGCGCACGAGGCGGGGCGGGGACCGACGCGAGTTCTTCAGCGCCCCGCCCGAGGTCTTCGACCAGTTCCTCAGGAACGCCGGCCAGATCTACCGACATTTCCGCGGGATCGCCGAGCACGGCCTCACGGCCATCGAAGGCCGACCACCCGCGGCTCGAGCGCGGCTCGAGGAGTTTCGCGACCTGTTCGCGTTCATGGAGCAGGAGGTCCCGGCCGTCGTCGACCGGTTCCTCCGCGAGCGTGCCGGTGGAACCGGCAGGAAGGACCGATCCGCATGACTGCGGTCATCCACACGGAGCAGCTCACCAAGAGCTACGGCCCCCATCGGGGCATCACCGAACTCGACCTCGACGTCCAGGAGGGCGAGATCTTCGGCTTCCTCGGCCCGAATGGCGCGGGCAAGACCACCACGATGCGGGTCCTGCTCGACCTCATCCGCCCGACGTCAGGACGCGCCGAGGTCTTCGGCATCGAGACGACCGCGGACCCGGTCGCCATCCACCGCCGGCTCGGATACCTGCCCGGCGAATTCGACCTGTACGACCGGCTGACCGGCGCCGACACGATCGCCTACTTCGCCAACCTGCGCGGCGGCGTCGATGCGGGCTACGTCGCCGAGCTCATCGAGCGCCTGGATCTCGATCCGAGCCGCCGGTTCAAGGAGTACTCGAAGGGCAACAAGCAGAAGGTCGGGCTGGTCGTCGCCCTCCAGCACCGGCCGGACCTGCTGATCCTCGACGAGCCCACGTCCGGCCTGGATCCGCTCGTCCAGCGGACCTTCTTCGACATCGTGCGCGAGGCTCGGACCGAGGGACGGACGGTGTTCCTGAGCTCGCACATCATCGACGAGGTCGATCGAACCTGCGACCGCGTCGCGATCATCCGCGAGGGCCGCCTCGTCCAGGTCGATTCCATCGACGCCATCCGGCGGCTTGCCTTCCACCATGTCGAGCTGAAGTTCGGTGCGCCCGTCGCGAGCGCCATCTTCTCGTCGATCGAGGGCGTGAGCGACATCGAGGTCGACGGTCACGTGGTCCGGATGCGGGTCGCGGGTCCGATCGGCGGCGTCCTCGCCGCGGCGGCGCCGCACGGCATCGTCGACGTCGTGAGCCGCGAGCCGAACTTGGAGGACGTCTTCCTCGCCCAGTACGGTGCCCACGATGGCCGTTGACGTCCGCCCGCTCCGCGCGGGCCGGTCGATGCCCTGGTCGCGGGTGATGGGCCTCCGATCGATCTACGCCAAGACCGTCCGCGACAGCCGTCGCGCGGCCCTCGTCGTGGGCGGGCTGGGCGGCCTGTTCATGCTCGCGACCGCCGCGCCGTACGGCCTCGAATTCGGCACGATGGCCCTCCGCCAGCAGTTCATCGCCAGCATGACCGCGCTGCCGCTCGCGCTCCGCGGCCTGCTCGGAGAGCCGATCAACATCGAGACGCTCGGTGGGTTCATCTCCTGGCGCGTCGGCAACACGCTCCCGGTGATCCTGGGCCTGTGGTCGGTGCTCGCCCTGTCGGGGACCCTCGCCGGCGAGGCCGCGAAGGGCAGCCTCGACCTGCTCGCCTCGACGCCCACGAGCCGGCGGTCGATCGCCCTCCAGAAGCTCGCTGGCCACATGACGGCCCTGGTCGTCGCGATGGTGCTGTTCGCGCTCATCACGTGGCTGGCCGGCGTCGCCTTCGCGGTGCTGCCCGGCGACGAGTTCACGCTGTCGGCCGCGTTCGGCCAGGCGCTGCTGTACGGGCTGCTCATGCTCGCCGCGGGATCGCTTGCGTTCGCGACGGCACCGTTCGTCGGGCGCACGCGGGCCGCGGCGTTCGGGCTGGTGGCGCTGTTCGCCGGCTACCTCATCAACTCCTATGCGTCGCTCTCCCCGGCGATCGACGCCCTCCGGCCGTTGTCCTGGTACAGCTGGACCGTGAACCATCGGCCCTTGGCCGGCGTGTCCGACTGGCCCTCGCTTGGGATCCTCGCCGCGGTCACGGCCGCCTTCCTGGCCATCGGCGTCATCGCCTTCGAGCGGCGGGACCTGGGCGACTCGGCGGCGCTGCGCTGGCTGCGCCTCCCATCCCTTCCAGCCGGGATCGGCGGTCCGTTCACGCGCCAGCTGGCCGACCGCGCCGGCATCGCGATCGCCTGGGGCGTGGGCGTGGGGATCTACGCGCTCCTGATCATCGCGTCCGCGCAGGCGTTCTCCGAGATGATCGGGTCGATCCCGCAGATCGGCGCGCTCATCAAGGCGATCTACCCCGACATCGACCTTGGGCAGCCATCCGGCCTGCTGCAGCTCACGTTCTTCGCCTTCGGCTCGTTCATCCTCGGTTTGGCGGGCGCCAGCTTCCTCGCCGGCTGGTCGAGCGATGAGGGCCGGCGACGGCTCGACCTCGTGCTGGCCGCTCCGTTGTCGCGTATGCGGTGGGCCATCGAAAGCGGGCTCGGCGTGCTCGCGGCGATCGGCGTCATGAGCGCCGTCCTCGCGATCTTCGTGGGCGTGGGCATCGCGACCCAGGCCAGCGACGTCGTCGATCCGGTCCTGGGGGTGGGGGTGCTCGGCCTCGCCACCGCAGCGTTCGCCGGGGTCGGTCTCGCCGTGGGCGGTCTCGTCCGGGCTTCGCTGGCGGCGCCCGTCGCGGCGGGCCTCGTGATCGCGACGTTCCTGCTCGATACGCTCGGCGAGGCGCTCGACCTGCCGGATGCCGTGCTCGACCTGTCCCTGTACCGGCACCTCGGACAGCCGATGGCCGGTGGCTTCGACCCCGTTGGGATCATCGTGGCCGCGGTCCTCGCGGTTGGTGGCCTGATCGTCGGGGCGTGGGGCCTGCAGCGGAGGGACCTCGACCGGTAGCTTCGGCTAACGTCAGGGCGTGGACCCCTTCGTCATCGCCCTGGTCTTCGTCAGCGCGCTCCTGCACGTCGCCTGGAACGTCCGGCTCAAGACGGCCGGCGATCCGCTCCGCGCGGCGACGGTCGGCATGCTGGCTGCGACCGTCGGGATCGTGCCGGCGGGACTCGCTGCGTGGTGGCTGTCCGGGCGACCGGCACTCCCGCCGGAGGGGATCGCGCTCGGGCTGCTGTCCGGGGTCATCGAGGCGGGCTACTTCGTCCTGCTGTCGGCCGCGTACCGGCGCGGCGACCTGTCCGTCGTGTACCCGATCGCTCGCGGGACGGCGCCGCTGCTCGCCGTGGCGATCGGTGTCGGGTTGTTCGGGGAGCAGCTGGGGGTGCCGGGATCGCTGGGCGTGGTGCTGTTGCTCGTCGGCTTCATGGTGCTCCAGCAGCCGTGGCGTGCGTTGGGGGCCGGTCGTCGCGGCTTCGACCCGGCCATCGCGTTCGCGCTGGCCACGGGTGTGACGATCGCGACCTACAGCGCGATCGATCGTCTGGGGACACAGCTGATCCATCCGCTCTCGTACGCGGCGATCCTGTGGGTGACGACCTCGGTCGTGCTCGCCCTGTGGGTGCGGTTCGTCGCCGGCGGTGACGTCTTCGCCGGCGGCCCGACCGAGATCCGCCGGTCCGCGATCGGCGGCTGGCTGACGCTCGGGGCGTACGTCCTGATCCTGTGGGCGCTGAGCGTCGCGCCCCTCTCGGCGGTCGCGCCGTTGCGCGAATCCGCGACGGTGTTCGCGGCCGCGTGGGGCTCGGTGCGCCTTGGCGAGGCGGTCAGCCGGCGCGACACGTGGCGACGGGTCGGGGCATCGGCCTTGATCGTGGCCGGGGCGATCCTGCTGGCGATCCCCGGGCGGTAGTCGCTCGCGCTACGCCGTCTCGACCGGGGTCGTTGCCCGGAACAGCCGGCGCTGCCCCCACGGGCTGTTGACCAGCGCGACGCCGGCGATGACGAGCGCGGTCCCCACGATCAGCGTCGCATCGATCGGTTCCTGGAGGACGAGGTAGCCCAGCACGATCCCGTAGACCGGCAGGAGGTAGGCGACCAGCGACGTCCGCGTCGCTCCCCAGCGGCCGAGGAGGCGGAAGTACACCACGTACGCCAGCCCCGACCCGAAGACCCCGAGCCAGATCACCGAGAACCAGTCGCCGACGTCCGGCCGCGCGTTCCACGGCTGTTCCAGCACGAGCGCGAGCACCGAGACGATGATGAAGGCGAACGTGACCTGGAACACGGCCGGGACCAGCGGTGGCAGGCCGCGGACGTTGCGACGGTTGTAGACGTTGCCGAACGCGTACGCCAGCGACGACCCGAGCAGCGCGAGGCTGCCTGCCAGGTCCCCGGTCGCACTCGTGAGGCCCGGCGACACGAGCAGCACGACCCCGATGAACCCGACGGCGAGCCCGACGACGCCGTTGAGCCGGATCGGCTCGTCGGGCAGGAACATCGGCGCGATGACGATCACCATCAACGGCACGGTCGCGTTGAGGATCGCGGCCAGCGCGCTGTCGACGGACTGCTCCGCCCAGGTGATCAGGCGCGAATGGGATCGTGATGTTGATCAGGGCCATGACCACGAGGTGGCCGTAGATCCGCCGCTCGCGCGGAAGGGACGTGCCGTTCAGGCGGAAGGCGACCCACAGGAAGGCGGCACCGATCAGCAGCCGCAGGGCGACCAGCGTGAACGTCCCGAACGAGTCCACGGCGATCTTGATGAAGAGGTACGACGACCCCCACATGAAGCCAAGGATCAGGAACAGGAGCCACTCGGTGCGAGTGGCGCGGGCGCTGGTCACGCTCGCATCATAGGACGCTTGGCCTACCGAGGTATGTCAAGTTTCCCCGGCCGATTCTCGACCGCCGCGGGCTAGCGCCAGCGGGTCAGGATCGCCTCGCGATCGAACAAACGGACCCCGACCCGCAGGCCTTCCAGCGACACGATCAGCACGATGATCGTCATCAGGACGTAGCCCGTCGGCCCGACCAGCAGCGTCCCCGTCGCCTGGATCAGCACGAGCCCGACGATGGGCACGATGATCACGCCGCCGATCTGCTGCGCGACGCGCGGATCGTTGACCCGCGCGCTGACGATCACCCCGGCCACCACCGACGACAGCCCCACCGCGGGCCCGAGCAGGAAGACGCCGGCGAGCCACGACGCGTCCGTCACGACGCCGAACAGCGCGGGGCCGTACACGAGCGACGCGAGCGCAACGAAGACGATGTAGGTCGCCCAGCCCGCGAGCACCCCTGGCACGAGCGCGGCGATCGACTTGCCCGCGAGCAGCTCCACGGTCCGGATCGGCGCGGCCAGCACGGGCTCGAGCGAGCGCGACAGCTTCTCGCCGATGATCGAGAACGTCGCGATCGACAACGGGATGTAGGCCGGCATCAGCAGGAAGAACACGAGGAATTGCTGGACCGCGAAGGCGCCCGCGAGCTCGGCCGGCGTGAACGAGGCCCACTCCGGTCGCTGGGCAAGGATCTGCGCTTCCAGCTCGGGCGGCAGTGCCCGGTTGCCCACGGCGCCCGCCAGGATGATCGGGGCGATCGTCAGCAGCACCGGCGGCACCAGGATGGTCGCGAGCAGCAACCGATTCCGCAGGATCTCGATCCACTCCCGCCGGAGGATGGTCCAGACGATCGAGACGCGCATCAGGAGCCGGGCTCGATGCCGTCGGCGCCAGGCCGGACGCCCATCACGTCGAAGTAGATCTGCTCGAGCGACGTCCGCTCGATGCTGACCTCGACGATGTCGCCGCCCGCGGCGACGAGCGCCCGAACGGCCGCCGGCGCCACCGATTCGGGGTCCGGAGCGCTGAGTCGGACCACGCCATCCACGGCATCGACGGCGACGACTCCGTCGACCGAACGCAGGGCCTCGACGGCGGCCGGGGAGGCGCTGGCGGCCAGTCGGATCTTGAGCATCTGGGTCCCGACCGCCCCGCGCAGGCCGGCGGGCGAGTCGACGCGGACGAGGCCAGCCCGAACGAAGGCGATCCGGTCGCACAGCCGGTCCGCCTCGTCGAGATTGTGCGTGGCGAGCACGATCGTCCGACCGGCCCGGCGCAAGGTCTCGATCGCTTCGCGCACGATGAACGCGGCCTCCGGGTCGAGGGCCGCCGTCGGCTCGTCGAGGAACACGACCGACGGATCGTGGAGCAGGGCGCGCGCGATGGCGAGCTTCTGCTTCATGCCCTTGCTGAACGTGCCGGTCACGTCGTCCCGCCGGTCCCACAGGCCGAAGAGCCGCAGGTATCGCTCGATGCCTGCGGCCCGCTGCGTGGCGTCGAGGCTGTGGAGGCGGCCGAAGAAATCGAGATTGGCTCGGGCCGACAGCTTGTCGTACAGCCCCGGTGTCTCGGTCAGGATCCCGACCCGGGCACGGACGTCGTCGGGTTGGGTGACGACGTCGAAGCCGTCGACCGCGGCGGTGCCCTCGGTCGGTCGGATGAGTGCCGTCAGGAGCCGCACCGTCGTCGTCTTGCCGGCGCCGTTGGGACCGAGGAGGCCGAGGACCTCGCCGCGGCGGACCTCGAGGTCGATCCCCCGGACCGCCCAGCGCTCCCCGAACTGGCGGCCGAGCCCGACAGCGCGCAGCGCGATGAGGTTCTCCGCTTGCGGGGACGTCATGCCCGCAGTCTGCGTGAATCGCGGGAGGCTGTCGCCCAGACGGATCCGCACGCGTTGGCCTACCCCGGCAAGCCAACGGCACTACCATCCGGGCCGTGATCGCCGTCCGCCTCCTCGTCCTCGCGCTCGGGGTCGCGCTCGGGGTCTTCTATCCATTCATCGCCGTGATCCTCAGTGGCTTCGGGTTCAGCGCGGGCGAGATCGGAGCCATCGCGTCGATCGGCGCCGTCGGCTTCACGATCGCCGTGCCCGCCTGGGGCCACCTCGCCGACGTCCGGCTCGGCCGGCCGCGGACCCTGCAGGTCTGCGCGATCGGTGCCGGGCTCGCGATCGTCGCGTTGCTCCTGCCGTGGCCGGCACCCCTCATCGCGGTCCTGTTCGCGGTCTTCTGGGTCTTCGAGTCGTCGTGGCAGCCGCTTGCCGACGCCGTCACGGTCAACGCCCTGCGTGGTCGGGACTACGGCCGCGTGCGGCTGCTCACGAGCCTGTCCTTCGCGATCGGCACCATCGTGGCGGGCTTCATCTACAACGTGACCGGCTACGACGCGGCATTCGTGCTGTTCGGCCTGGCCGCCCTGTCGATGGCCGTGATCGCCGCGCGCGTCCCCGACGTCCAGCGGGCCGATCTCGCCGCACACGCGCGCCGTGCCGGCAGTTCCGCGAGCGATGCGGCGCGAGCTTCCTGGTCCGGATCGGCGGGCGTTGCGCTACGGGTGGCACCCCGTCTCGCCCTGGTCCTGACGGCCGCGACGATGCTCTTCGTCGGGGTGATCGCCGGGTTCACGTTCCTGCCCCTGCGACTCGAGGCCATCGGCGGCTCCCCGTCCGATATCGCGCTGGCTTCGGGTCTCGCGGCCGCGGCCGAGATCCCGACCATGCTCGTGGCCGCGGCGGTGGCTCGGATCATCGGCCTTCGCGGCATGTTCGTCGGCAGCGCGCTTATCTACGCCGCGTGCCTCGCGTCGTGGACGGTCACCGAGATCCCGATCGCGATCATCGCGACCCGCGCGCTCAGCGGGATCGGGTTTGCCGGGGTCATCGTCGCCATCGTCCTGACCATCGCGGCCCTCCTGCCGGCCGACCTCCAGGCGACCGGGCAGTCGCTCTTCCAGACGAGCGCCTTCGGGCTCGCCGCCATCGCAGCGAACGTCGTCGGCGGGATCCTGTACGACTCGCTCGGACACGTGGCCGTGTTCGGGCTGGGCGCGGTCATGGCCCTCGCGGCGGCCACGCTGGGCTGGTTCGTGGTCCCGTCGGGACGTGAGCCGCCGGCGCGGCGCGGGACGATGCCCGACCCGCTGTCAGCCCAGCCAGGCGCCCCGGGTTGATCCAGATCGGTTCGTCAGCGCTCGCGGGTCCCCCAGGGGCCGACCGAGTCAGGCGTCAAGCACGACCTCGCGGGCCGCGGGCAGGGTGCGCCGCCCGCTCGCGCCCAGGAGGGTGCCCATCAGCACGGCGAGCGCGACGCCCGCGACGAGCGGGATGACCAGCGCGGCGCTCAGGCCGACGCGATCGGCCGCAAGGCCCACGAGCATCGGCGCGATGACGAAGCCGCAGCGGGCGAGCCAGGTGACGAGCGCGACTCCCTGTCCAGCCGGCACGCCGGGCACCGACCCCGCGGCCGTGATCATGACCGGGAACAGGGGCGACGATCCGAGCCCGACCAGGGCGAACCCCGCCGCCGCCACGGGCACCGACGCCAACGAACCGGCCGCGATCACCAGGACGAGCCCGGCGGTCGCCAGCAGGGCGCCGCTGCGCCCCACGATCGCGTCGCCCCAACGATCGATCCAGCGGTCGTTGGTCAGGCGCCCCACGGTCATGCCCGCGGTGTACAGGACCACGGCCACGGCCGCGACACCGACACCCGTGCCAAGCACGTCGGTGAGGTAGATGGTGCTCCAGGTCTGTGCCGCGTCCTCGAGCATCACCCCGAGCACCCCGATCAGCGCGAAGGGCGCCAGGAGCACGAGCAGACGAAGCCCGCGCCGGGCCGACCCCGAACCCGGATCGCCGGCCGCGGATGCCCCCGCCTCGCCGGGGACCGCGGCGTCCACGCCGTCACCGCGCAACAGGAATGGCATCGCCCCGACCGAGACCCCCGCCAGGACGATCCCGACGACCACGAGGTGGATGACGAGCGGGACCTCGAGCGCGGCCGCGACCGCCCCGGTGCCCGCCCCGAGCAGCGTGCCGGCACTCCACCAGCCGTGGAAGCCGTGCATGATCGAGCGGCCGTAGCCCCGCTGCACGGCGATGCCGTGCGCGTTCATCGCCGAATCCATCACGGCATCGAGCATCCCCAACACGAGGAACACCGTGGCCAGCGCGACCCAGCTCGGGGCCAGGCCGATCGCCCCGAGCAGCAGGCCGTAGACGACGCCCGTGGCGACCGTCACGCGCCGGCTCGAGAAGCGCACGATCAACATCCCGGCCGCCGCCCCCGCGAGCAGTCCACCGACGGGCATCGCCGCCACCGCCGTGCCGAGGGCGGCGTTCGTCAGCTCCAGCTGGGCCTTGATCGCCGGCAGGCGCGGCAGGACGTTGGCCATGAGCGCGCCGTTGACCAGGAACAGGGCACTGACGGCGACCCGAGCCCGGCGGGCGTCGCGCTCGTCGAGGGTCGACACAGCGAGCAAGGGTACACGGGCGACCCGCTAGCATGGCCAGCACACTGAGTTGGAGGACGCATGCGGCTCTGGGGCGGGCGGTTCAGCGAAGAGAACGACGAGCGGGTGGCCGATTTCACGCGCTCGATCGAGCTCGATCGCGAGCTCGCCGCCGACGATATCGCGGGTTCGATCGCGCACGTCCGCGGGCTGGCACGCGCCGGCCTGCTGACCGACGACGAGGTCGATGAGCTCGTCGGTGGCCTGAACGGGCTCGCCGAGGCGGTCGCCGCCGGCGCGATCGATTGGGACCCCGCGCTCGAGGACGTCCACCTCAACCTCGAATCGGCCCTGGCCGACCGCATCGGCGCCGTGGCCGGAAAGCTGCACACCGGGCGCTCGCGCAACGACCAGGTCGCGACCGACCTGCGGCTCTGGCTCCGGCGCGCGATCGATCGGCTGGACGGGGCGTTGCTCGACTTCGAGCGGGCGCTCGTCGGCCTGGCCGAGCGTGAGGGCACCGCGGTCCTGCCCGGGACGACCCACATCCAGCCCGCGCAGCCCGTGCTGTTCGCCCATCACCTGCTCGCCTACGTGGAGATGGCGGAACGCGATCGGGGTCGCCTCGCCGACGCACGGCGGCGGGCGAACGTCTCGCCGCTCGGGTCCGGTGCACTCGCCGGCGCGGGCTACCCGCTCGATCGCGAGGCCACCGCCACGGAGCTCGGGTTCGATGGGGTGACGGCGAACTCGCTCGACGCGGTCGGCGATCGCGATTTCGTCGTCGAGTCACTCGCGGCCATCGCTCTCGGGATGGTCCACCTGAGCCGCCTGGCCGAGGAGATCACGTGGTGGTCGAACCCGCGCTTCGGGTTCGTGCAAGGCGAGCGACGCCTTCTCGACCGGCTCGTCGATCATGCCCAACAAGAAGAACCCGGATCCGGCCGAGCTCGTCCGCGGCCGCGCAGCCCGTGTCGTCGGCGCGCTCACGGGGGTGCTGACGCTGCTCAAGGGCCTGCCGCTCGGCTACCAGCGCGACCTCCAGGAAGACAAGGCGCCACTGTTCGATGCGGTGGCCGTGTTCGAGGCGAGCCTCGGCGTGCTGGCGGGGATGCTGGACACCCTGACCGTGGACCGCGACCGCATGCGCGCGGCGGCGGACGAGGGCTATACCACCGCCACGGCCGTCGCCGACGCGCTGGTCCGGCGCGGCATCCCGTTCCGCGTCGGCCCACCACGTCGTGGGATCGCTCGTCGTCCAGGCGGAGGAGGCCGGCGTGCGACTGCACGAGGTGCCCGACTCGATGATCGGTCTGGCGCTGGGGGCCAGCGGCGACGAGGGCGCCAAGACCCTCGCCGCGGAGGAGGGGATCGGCGACACCCTGCGCGCGGCCGCGTCCCTGGACAGTGCCCTCGCGACCTGCGACGTCATCGGCGGCACGGCCCCGACGCGCGTGGCCGAAGCGTTGGCGTCGGCCCGGAGGCGCCTGGACGGCGCGTGACCGGGCGGCGGTAAGCCCGCCCGGCAGTCCGCCGGCGTGGCCATGACGCCATCGGCTGCCTTGTACCATCGGGCCACGATGTTGCGCCACGAGACGATCCAGCAGGCACCCAAGGCGCTCCTCCACGACCACCTCGACGGGGGCCTGCGACCGGCGACGATCGTCGACCTCGCCGCGGAGTACGGCTACGCCGGCCTGCCGACGAGCGACCCCGATGAGCTCGCCGCCCACATCCGGCGCGGCGCCGACCGCAAGTCCCTCGAGCTCTACCTCGAGACGTTCGCCCACACCGTCGGCGTCATGCAGGAGCGCGACGCGATCGTCCGCGTCGCCGCGGAGTGCGCCGAGGATCTCGCCGCGGACGGCGTGGCCTACGCAGAGGTGCGCTACGCCCCGGAGCTGTCGACGGAACGCGGCCTGACGCTCGACGAGGTCGTGGCCGCGAACCTCGAGGGCTTCAAGGTCGGAGCCGAGCGGGCGGCCTCGGCCGGCCACCCGATCGTCATGAAGATGCTCGTCACCGCCATGCGCCAGGCCGCTCGCTCGGTCGAGGTCGCCGAATGCGCGGTCCGCTGGCGCGATGCCGGCGTCGTCGGGTTCGATGTCGCGGGGCCGGAGAAGGGCTATCCGCCGACGCGCTATCTCGATGCCTTCGAGTACATCCGCCGCGAGAACTTCCACATCACGATCCATGCCGGCGAGTCGTTCGGGCTGCCGTCGATCTGGGAAGCGCTCCAGTTCGCGGGTGCGGAGCGGCTCGGGCACGGGGTCCGGATCGTCGACGACATCACGGTCCGTGACGACGGCTCGGTCGAGCTGGGGCGACTCGCGACGTTCGTCCGGGACCGGCGTGTGCCGCTCGAGATGTGCCCGACCTCGAACGTCCATACCGGCGCGGCCGCGTCGGTCGCCGACCATCCGATCGACCTCCTGCGCCGGCTCCGGTTCCGGGTCACCGTCAACACCGACAACCGGCTCATGAGCGGCGTCTCGATGAGCAGCGAGTTCGCGGCGCTCGACGAGGCCTTCGGCATCGGTCTCGGCGAGATGGAGTGGCTGACGATCAACGCCCTCAAGTCGGCCTTCGCCCCGTTCGACGAGCGCCTGCGCCTGATCAACGAGGTCGTCAAGCCCGGCTACGCCCACCTGCGTTCCGACGAGACCCGGGTGGTCGGCGCGCGATGAAATGGCTCGACCGGCTGCGCGGAGGCGGCTCGGGCGGGCCCGCGGATCCGAAACCGATCTACCTCGAGCTGCGAGGGATGCTGCTCGAAACGGATCCGGCCTCCCTGGGTCTCGCGCCGTCGCCCGGCGGCCGGCAGGTCTGGGCCGTCGTGATGGACACGGCCTTCCCGGAGGGCGTCGCATCGCTCGCGGTCGTCGCCGATGGGACCACGAGCCTGTACACGAGTACCGGCGGCGGGACGATCGGCGCCGGTACGCACGAGACCGTCGCGGCGGCCAGCCAGGCGTTCCTGGACCGGGTCGACGAGTCCCTCGATCTCCTGGTCCGCGGCTCCTCCTTCCCGCTGCCGTCGACGGGCCGGGTCCGGTTCTGCGTACTGACGTTCGACGGCGGTCGCACCGCCGAGGCGGACGAGCTGGACCTCGGCGAGGGCCGCCACCCGCTCTCGGGGGTATTCCTCGCAGCCCACGACGTGATCACCGAGCTGCGGGCGATGGAGGATGACGTCGTGGCGGCGAGGGGCTAGTCGATCGGGCGAGATGGCCCGGGCCGGCTCGTCAACGTCTGACCGCCGTCAGTCCGCGTGGAAGATCTCGGGCAGCGTCTTCCACCAGGTCCCGGGCTCGCGATCCGGGAGCGGCTCCTGCATCGCGTCGGTCAGCGCCCACCAGCGCTGGGTCTCGGGATCGGCGGCCATCGCCGCCATGTCGGCCTCGAAGTCGTCGCCGACGTACTCGAAGTAGGCGAACAGCTGCTCTCCCTCGCGGAAGATCGAGTAGTTGCGGATGTTCGAGCGGCGGATCTGATCGAGCACGCCGGGCCACGGCTCCGCATGGAGGCGCTCGTACGCCTCGATCGCGTCGGGGCGGACGCCGATGATCTGCCCGAACCGCCTCACCGTGGCGCGCCGTCGGCCGCGGCCGCGGCCGCGACCTCGTCCGCGATGGCCCGCCACTCGTCCCCATCGGGAAATCGGAACCGCGCCAGCGACTCCGGCCGCATCTCGGCGCTGTAGCCAGGCTTCGTCGGCACGACGTAGCGCGCGTCGCGGATGACGACCGGGTCCAGGAAGTGCTCGTGGAGGTGGTCGACGTACTCGATCATCCGGCCCTCGAGCGAGCCGCTGACGCAGACGTAGTCGACGATCGAGAGGTGCTGGACGAGCTCGCACAGGCCGACGCCGCCGGCGTGCGGGCAGACCGGGACGCCGAACTCGGCCGCCATGAGCAGCACGGCGAGGACCTCGTTGACGCCGCCGAGCCGGCACGCGTCGATCTGGCAGACGGAGATCGCCTCGGCCTGCAGGAGCTGCTTGAACATGACCCGGTTGTGGACGTGCTCGCCGGTCGCGACGCGGATCGGGGCCACGGCGCGGGCGATCGTCGCGTGGCCGAGGATGTCGTCGGGGCTCGTCGGCTCCTCGATCCAGTACGGATCGAACTCGGCCAGCCGCGCTCATCCAGTCGATCGCCTCGCCGACGTCCCAGCGCTGGTTCGCGTCGACCGCCAGCATCGCGTCGGGACCGATCTCCTCGCGGACGATCCGGGCGCGCCGCCGGTCGTCTTCGACGTCGGCGCCCGACCTTGAGCTTGAAGCGGGTCCAGCCGTCGGCCAGGGCCTCGCGGCACAGCCGCCGGATCTTGTCGTCCGGATAGCCGAGCCAGCCGACCGAGGTCGTGTAGGCCGGGTAGCCGTCGCGACGCAGCTCCGCCTCGCGCTCGGCGCGGGTCGGGGCCAGTGCCCGAAGCCGGTCCAGCGCTTGCTCGGGCGTGAGCGCATCGGAGATGTAGCGGAAGTCGACGAGCGCGACCAGCTCCTCGGGCGTCATGTCGACGAGGAGCTTCCAGAGCGGCTTGCCGGCGCGCTTCGCGAACAGGTCCCAGACCGCGTTGACGACGGCCGCGGTGGCGAGGTGGATGACGCCCTTCTCCGGCCCGATCCAGCGCAGCTGGCTGTCGCCGACGAGCTCACGCCAGAACGCGCCCATGTCCGCGAAGAGCTCGTCCGTCGAGCGGCCGACGACCAGCGGGCGCAAGGCCTCGACCGCGGCCACGACGACCTCCGTGCCCGCGTCCGATCGTGAACGTCAGCCCGTGGCCTTCGAGGCCGTCGGCGTCGTCCGTCCGGACGACGACGTACGCCGCGGAGTAGTCGGGATCCGGGTTCATCGCGTCGGAGCCATCGAGGCTGCGCGAGGTCGGGAAGCGGACGTCGAGGACGTCGAGGGCGATGATCCTCGCCATCGTCAGCCCTTGACCGCGCCGACCAGGATGCCGCGCGAGATGTACCGCTCGAGCACGATGGCCATGATGATGACCGGCACGATCATGATCAGCACCAGGACCGACATCGCCCACCACTGCGGCCCGCGAGTCGCGTCCTGCGCGGCCACCAGGAGCGGCATGGTCTGCGCCTTCGCGCTCGAGAGCACGACCGCGATCAGATATTCGTTCCAGGCGAAGATCAGCGTGATGAGGAAGGTCGCCACGAGGCCAGGCACCGCGATCGGCAGGACGACCGAGCGGACGATGCGGTAGATCGATGCGCCATCGACCGCGGCCGCCTCCTCGAGCTCGATGGGCAGCGCCATGAAGTAGTCGCGCATCAGCCAGACGACGATCGGCACGTTGGCCGCGACGTAGGTCAGGACCAGGGCCAGCTGCGTGTCGAGCAGGCCGACCTGCTGGAAGAGCACGTACAGCGGGATCACGATCGCGATCGGCGGCAGGATCCGCTGGGAGATGAGCCAGAACGCGATGTCGTCGTTGGCGAGCGTCCGACGCGAGCGACGCGCGATGGCCCCCGCCAGCAACGCGAACACCGCCGCCCCGGACACCGCGGCCAGCTGCCACGGGACCCCGCCGAGGATCGCCCCGTAGGCGACCGCTACGCAGACGGCGCCGAGTGCGATCAAGCCGACCCGTGGCCGGTAGCTGAAACGGACCAGGGCATATGCCGCGGTCGACCCGAGCACGAGCGCCAGCCCGGCACTCGAGAGGCCGACCACGATGGTGTTCACGTACGGCCTGAGCGTGTCGTCTCCGAGCTCGAAGAGGATGTTGTGCCAGGCCGCGAGCGTCGGCTGGAAGTCGACGAACGGCAGGTAGAACGGGCCGCGGTCGACATCGACCGGCAGCTTCAGGGACGTGACCGCCAGCCAGTACAGGGGAAACAGGACGATGAACGACCAGCCGATGAGCAGGACGTAGGACACGAGCTTCGCCGCCGGCGAGATGTCGAGTGGCGAGCGACGTCGTAGTGGGTTGGCCATCAGACCGGCCGGATCCGACGGCGCCACCAGGCGACGTACGCGGTCGCGATGACCGTCACCAGGAACAGCAGGATGTAGGCGATCGCCGCCGACCGTCCGAGATTGAGCGTCCGCCAGTCGAGATACGCCTGCAGAGTCAGCGACTGGGTCGCAGTCCCAGGGCCGCCGCCCGTCAGGATGTTCGGCATGTCCACGATCTTGAAGCCCTCGATCAGCCGGATGAGGACGATCGTCGTGCTGACCGGCAGGATCGCCGGCACCGTGATGTGCCAGAACGACTGGCGGTGGGAGGCACCGTCGACGAACGCCGCCTCGCGGACCTCCTGATCGAGGCCTTCCAGGGCCGCGAGCAACACGATGAACACGAAGGGGGTCCACTGCCAGGTATCGCCGATGATGACCGCGATCCTGGCGGCCCACGGATCGGTCACCCAGGTGTACTGGCCCATCCCGAGGAGCCCGAAGACGGGTTCCAGTGGACCCTTCCCGGTGTCGGTCATCATCCGGAACATGTAGCCGACGCCGATCGGCGTGATGGTCAACGGCAACATGAAGACGATGCGAAAGAATCGGCGGCCCGCCAGCGGCTGGACCGCCAGGAGCGCCAGGCCGAGTCCGAGCAGGAACTGGACCACGATGCCCGCAAAGACGTAGATCATCGTGACGACCAGGGAGCCCGGTCGGCCGCCCTCGCTGAAGAGCGTCTGGACGACCAGCCACAGGAGACCGGCGGCGAGGATGGCGCCGGCGGTCCGAAGGAGGGCGCCGAGGAGCCGCACGTGACCGCCGGTGAGGCTGCCCACCAGGGACCGCAGGATGACCGCCAGTCCCAGCCCGAAGATGACCCAGCCCAATGGCGTCGGGGGCTTCAGCAGGCCGAGCAGGTGCGTTCGCTCCGTGCCGAACAGCAGGATCTGGAAGTTCTGGAGGCCGACGAAGTCGACCTCGATCCGGCCTCGTGCGAAGACCAGCTCGGAGAACGCCAGCGTCAACGACGCTACGAGCGGGAAGATCGACAGGAACAGGATGACGACGACGGTCGGCCAGATGAACACCCACCGAGCGGCGGCGTCCGAGCGCCAACCACCGCCGAGCGAAAGGATCGCTCGACGGTGGAGGCGCGGCCCGCGGGTCACGTCGGGGGTCGTGACCCCGCGGGGATCGAGATCGAGCGGTCTACCGCTGGACGCCAAGGCTGTCCTGATAGGCCTTGAGCTGTACGTCGCGGCCTACCTGGTCAGTGATCTGGTTCCAGCCGTCGGTGATCTGCTGCATCGTCTCCTCTGCATTCAGCTCACCGGCAATGTACTGCGAGACGGCGACGTCGAGGACGTCCTGCTCGTATTCCTTGGTCTTGGGGATGCGCAGGTCCAGGACCATGTTCGGGTTCTGGAGGCTGGCCTCGATGGCACCGAGGTAGTTGTCCGCGGCCTGATCGCTCATGCCGACCGCCTTCCACGACGTCGCGGGTCTCGAAGTGGGATGTGCGGTACGGATTGAAGCCGGTCTTGCCGAGGGTCACGTCCTCGCTCGACTGGGCGGGGGCGCTCATGTACGCGAGGAACGCGTAGGCCGCGTCCTTCTTCTCCTGGGCCGCCGCCGCGTTGATCGCGCCGGACCAGCCGCCGAACGAGGCGAACGGGGCGTAGTTGACGCCATCGACCGCGTTCGGGCAGGTCGTCGCATCGCAGGCGACGAGCTTGCCGGTCGCCCGGTCGAGCGTCTGGGTCCAGCCCGGCGTGATGACCGCGCCGACCTTGTCCTGGACCGTGGAGGTCGCCGGGTCGAGCGCGAGCGTACCGATGTCGCCCCAGTCCATCGACAGGGCACAGCGCCCCGTCGTGAACAGGCCGCGCGTATCGCCGACGCCGAGGTTGATCTCGTCCGGTGGCCCGAAGTCCATGGTCTTCTTGTAGGTGTCGAGCGCCTTGGCGAAGGCCTCGTTGTTGAGCAGCGGCTGCATGGTCGTGGTGTCGAAGAAGGCGCCTTCACCGGTGCCCTTGGACTGGAGCAGGCCGCCGGCGACGGAGATGATCCACCAGAAGCTCTGCTGGCCCTTCTTCTTGGCGATGCACGAGCCGTAGTCGGGCTCACCGTCGCCGTTGAGGTCCTTGCCGTGGTGCTCGGCCGCGACGGCCAGGTAGTCATCCCAGGTCTTCGGCGGCGTGTCGATCAGGTCGCTGCGGTAGTAGACCATGTGGAAGTCGCCGTCGAGCGGGATCGTGTAGACCTTTCCCCCGTACGTCGCGTTGAAGTCGCGGAAGAACGGCCCGACATCCTGCCAGTCGACGACCGGGTCGCTCTCGACGCGCGCCGTGAGGTCCTCGAGGTAGCCCGGTCCGGTGAAGTCGCCGAGCCACTGCGGGTTGAACACGAAGGCGTCAAAGCTGTTCGTGCCAGTGGACAGGTCGAGGATCGCCTTGTCGTAGATCTCCTGGAACCCGACGGCCACGACGTTGATCTTGGCTCCGGTGAGCGCCTCGAAGTCGGGGGCGCGACGCTGGAGCGGTTCCGCGATCTGCGGACCATTGAACGTCAGGAGCTCGACCGTGACGCCGGTGAAGTCCTGACCGGCGGCCGAGGCGCTCGGAGCGGGCTCGGCGGGCGTCGCCGAGGGGGCCGGCGCGACCGACGCTGGCGCCGACGACGGGGTCGCCCCCGAACAGGCTGAGGCGATGAAGATCGCTGTGATCGCTGCCGCGACCAAACGGTACCGCGACACCACGTGTGGACCCTCCTCTTGCATCCGTCCGTCTCGTCCAGCATATTGGACAGAAGGCGGTAGGCTGGAAGGTATGACATCGGTAGGGCTGCAGTCAAGATACGGCACGCGGTTCAGCATGCTGACCAGGTGCACGAGGAGCAGGGAATGACGAGCGCGGAAAACGAGGTCGCGGACGCCGGGCTGGCCGTCGTCCCTGATGGGGTCGCGGACATCGGCGAGGCCGATTCCCTCGCGCCGGCCGTGACCCGCGCGGCGGTCATCCTGGACCTGCTGGCCGAGAACGGCGGCGTGGCCGCAGGCCCGAGCGAGCTCGCACGTCGGCTCGGGCTGCCAAAGTCGTCGATCGCCAACATCTGCGCGGCACTCGCCGACGCCGGGCTGGCGCGGCGAGTGGGCACCGGCTTCGCGCTCGGCCGCAAGCTCGCCGAGCTCGGCGGGGCGTACCTCGCCGCCGTGGACCAGATCCAGGAGTTCTACGACGCCTGCCACGAGCTCGAGGTCGGGTCGGATGAGACGATCCAGCTCGCCGTGCTCGATGGCATCGAGATGACCTATCTCGCCCGGCACGACGGACGTCAGCCCGTCCGCTTGACCTCGCAGATCGGCCGGCGCCTGCCGGCAAGCGTCACCGCGACCGGCAAGGCGGCCCTCGCCTCCCTGGACGTGGATGAGGTCGCACGACGATTCGAGGGGGTCGAGCTGCCGACGCTCACTCGCCGGTCGCTACCGACCGTCGAGGCTCTGCTCGCGGACCTCGAGGTCGTCCGCCGACGCGGCTATTCGATGGACGACGAGGAGACGATCGAGGGCGTGGTCTGCTTCGGCGTGGCCATCCCGGGGCGACAGCCCGGGGAGGGCCCGTATGCCGCGAGCATCACGCTCCTCAAGGCGCGCGCGACCTTCGATCGGGTCCCGCCGCTGATCGCGGACCTCCACCGGCTCGCCGGCCGGCTGTCCGATCCGCTCCATGGCGAATGGACGGGCCAGGCGGCCGATGTCCGGCGGGACGATCAGAGGCCGTAGATCCGGGTCGCGTTGGCTCCCATCACGGCGGCCAGCTCGCCGTCGGATAGCCCTTCCAGGATCGTGCCTGCCGTCCCGATGACCTGCGCGTAGGTCGCGGCTAGGAGGCACACGCGGCCAATCGGACCCGAACAGGAGTCGATCAGGCCCGAAGACGTCGATCGCGTGATCCACGAAGGGCTGGAGGTCGCGCCGGTGTCCACGAGGACCAGTCCGCTTCGGTGACCAGCCCCGATACCTTGCACGCGACGTGCTCGAGCGAGGCGAACGCGCCGATCCGGCTCCGCCAGGGCTCGAGATCACCGGTCGCGATCGGCGGCTTGGCGAGGTGGTCGATGACGAAGCGGACGTCCGGCAGGCGGCTCGTCAGCACGAGGGCGGCCGGCAGCTCGCGCGGCCGGACCAGGAGGTCGTACGCGAGCCCGGCCGCCCCGACGGCGCGAATACCGCGCACGACGTCCTCTCGCAGGAGCCAGTCCGCGTCTGGCTCGTCCTGGACCTGGTGACGGATGCCCACCAGGCGGTCGCCACCGGGCCCAGCTGCGCAGCGTGCCGATGGCGTCGGCGACGGCGGGGTCCGTCAGGTCGACCCAGCCGACGACGCCCGCGGATGAATGGCGTGGCTGCCGCGAGTGCCAGGAACTCGGCCGTCTCGTCCTGGCTGGAGCGCGTCTGGACGAGGACCGTGGCTCGACGCCCGTCGACCGCGAGCTCCGGCGCGAGATCGTCCGGCCCGAACCGGCCGCCGGATGACGGCAAGCTCGTCGGTCAGCCACGGATAGTCGGCGGCCCCAGGATCCCAGAAATGGTGGTGCGCGTCGACGATCACGGCGGCCTCAGTCCGGTACCGGCGCGTCTGCCGCCAGGAGGCCATCCGCGCGAAGCTCCGCCCACAGGTCGGGCGGGATCGCGTGGGCGAGCATCGCCGGGTACTCGTCGAGGTGGGCCGGCGTCCGAACGCCGGCCACGAGCGAGACGACCGCGGGATGGGCGAGCGGGAACTGCATCGCCGCTGCCCGGAGCGGCACGCCGTGGCGGGCGCAGACCTCGCCGAGGCGGCGCGCCCGCTCGAGGATCTCGGGTGGCGCCGGGGCATAGTCGAACCGGCTGCCGGGCCGCGGATCGGCGAGGACCCCGCTGTTCATGACCCCGCCGACGAGGACCGCGATGCCACGCTCCACGCACAGCCGGCAGGAGCTCGTCGAGCGCCCCCTGGTCGAGCAGGGTGTAGCGGTCGGCGAGCAGAACACGTCGATGTCTGTCTCGCGGGCGAAGCGGGCGAGCATGGCCGACTGGTTCATGCCGGCCCCGACGGCGCCGGATCACGCCCTCGGCGCGGAGCCGCTCGAGCGCCGGCCACGCCTCCGCGATCGCCGCCGGCCAGTGGTCGTCCGGATCGTGGATGAACGCGATGTCGATCCGATCGAGACCCAGCCGCTCGAGGCTCTCCTCCAGCGAGCGTCGGACCCCGTCGGCGCTGTAGTCGAAGACCGAGCCGGACCGGCTGGCGGCGGACGTAGAACGCGTCGTCGACGCCGTCGAGGCGTTGGCGGTCGATGTCGGCGTCGCCGGGGATCGCCGCCTCGTCCCGGACCAGCCGGCCCACCTTGGTCGACAGCACGAAGGCGTCGCGGGGTCGCATCGCGCAGCGCCGCGCCCACCCGTCGTTCCGAGGCGCCGTAGCCGTACAGCGGCGCCGTGTCGAAGGAGCGGACGCCGAGTTCCCAGGCGTGTCGGACCGTGGCGATCGCCGTCGTCGTCGGCCACGTCCGAGAACAGGCCGCCGATCGACGCGCCCCCGAAGCCAAGGCGGGTGACGACGAGACCGGTGCGTCCGAGCGGCATCCGCTCGGTCGAGTCGACGGGCATTGGCTCCTGCATAATGCGGTCGGAGGAGGTTGACGCGGTCGAGGAGCGTAGCGTATCGTTCAGTCCTCGGTCCACCGGACAGAATGCTGAACGAATGCCGGGAGCCCATCGTGCGTCTGATGTCATGCCGGTCCGCCACCGGCGAGATCCTCGGGATCGTCGAGGGCGAGCGCTGGCTGCCGGTCGCGACGATCCTCGCGAACGGTCCCCGCACGATAGCGGACCTGCTCGCCGCCGGGCCCGGCGCGCCAGCAGAGCTGCGCGACGCGGCAGGGCAGATCCGGATCGGCGCCTCGGGCCGGCCCCTCGCCGAGGCCGACCTGCTCGCCCCGGTGCCACGCCCCGGGCAAGGTCGTCGCGATCGGGCGCAACTACCGCGAGCACGCCGAGGAGGAGGGCGTCGACCCGCCGACGGCGCCGCTGATCTTCGCGAAGTGGCCGAGCTCGGTCGTGGGCCACGGCGCGGAGATCCGCTGGGACCCCGGCCTCACGGCGCAGGTCGACTACGAGGCGGAGCTCGCCGTCGTGATCGGTCGCACGGCCCGGCGTGTCCCCGTCGCCGACGCCCTCGACCACGTGCTCGGCTACACCTGCCTCAACGACGTGTCGGCGCGCGACCTCCAGTTCGGCGACGGCCAATGGACCCGCGGCAAGTCGCTCGACACGTTCTGTCCGATGGGCCCGGTGCTCGTCACGGCCGACGAGCTCGGTGACGCGCGGGGACCTCGCGATCCGCTGCACGGTCGGCGGCGAGCGTCCTCCAGGAGGCGCGTACGTCGCAGATGTACTTCTCGGTGGCGGAGATCGTCAGCTACTGCTCGATGGCGTTCACCCTGGAGCCGGGCGACGTGATCGCGACCGGCACGCCGTCCGGGCGTCGGCGCCTTCCGCAAGCCGCCGCGCTACCTCGCCGACGGCGACCGCGTCACGGTCGAGATCGAGCGCATCGGCGTCCTCGAGAACGTGTGTCGGGTCGAGGCGGCCGCGGCGGGAGCGGCGGCGTGAGCTCCGGGTCGCGCCACGACGGCGAGCGCTTCCTCGTCACCGGCGCCCTGGGCTGCATCGGCGCGTGGACGGTGCGCGAGCTGCTGCGCGAGGGCGTGCCGGTCGTCGCCTTCGATCTCGGCCGGGATCCTCGCCGGATCGAGCTCATCGTCGAGCCGGACGAGCTCGCGCGCGTCGACTTCGTCCAGGGCGACATCACCGATCTCGCCGCCGTCGAACGCGCGCTCGACGACTACGGCATCACCAACGTCATCCACCTCGCCGCGCTGCAGGTGCCGTTCTGCCGCGCCGACCCCCCGCTCGGTGCCCAGGTCAACGTCACCGGGACCGTGAATGTCTTCGAGGCGGTCAAGCGGCGCGGCGACGGGATGGCGCCGGTCGTGTACACGGGGTCCATCGGCATGTTCTCGCCGTCCGACGTGGATCCCGTGACCGGCCGGCTGGAGGAGGACGCGGACGCCCATCCGGGCAACCACTACGGGGTCTACAAGCTCGCGAACGAGGGCTCGGCCCGCATCTACTGGGCTCGACTCGGGCGTCCCGAGCGTCGGCCTTCGGCCGATGACGGTCTACGGCGCCGGCCGCGACCAGGGCATGACCAGCAGTCCCACGGCGGCCATCGCGGCGGCGGTCCTCGGCGTCCCGTTCGAGATCAGCTTCGGTGGCCGGACGCTGTTCCAGTACGCCGAGGACGTGGCGAAGACCCTGGTCCGTCGCCAGCCGCAGCGCTCCCGACGGGCCGCGCGTCTACAACCTCGGCGGCAGCAAGGTGGCTCTCGACGACTGGGTGACGGCCATCGAGGCCGCCGTCCCCGAAGCGGCCGGGCTGATCACCGTCGCGCCGACCGAGCTGCCGTTCCCGGCGGACATCGCCCACGACCGGCTGGCCGAGCTCGGCGACGTGCCGGTGACGCCGTACCGGGATGCGATCGCCGCGACCGCAGCCATCTATCGCCGACTGGCCGCCGACGGGCGGCTCAACGGCGTCGAACACGGGGTCGCGACCACGCCGGTGCCGGCTCGTCCGTGAGGGACGACGGTGCCGGTCTACGCTGATCCCACCGGCGGCCTCGCCGTCCCGGCCGGCCTCCTCCGGGCCTGGACGGCGAGGCTCGTCGAACGCATCGGGACGCCGGAGGACATCGCGGCCGACGTCGCGGAGGTCCTCGTCGCATCGGACCGCCGGGGCATCGCATCGCACGGCACGGCCCGCCTCCCGAACTACATCGCGCTGATCGAAGCCGGGGTCATGGACCCGGCCGCTCGTCCCGTGGCGGACGGCGGCCGGCCGGCACTGACGCGCTTCGATGCGCGAAACGGCTGGGGGCATCACGCCGGCCGGGTGGCGCTGGACGCCGCCATCGAGGCGGCCCGGGACCTGGGTCTCGCCGCATCGACGGTCCGCAACACGAACCACTTCGGGATCGCGGGCTGGTACGCCCTTCGGGCGGCTGCCGCCGGACTCATCGGGATCTCGCTGTCGAACACGTCGCCGCTCGTCGCACCGACGCGGGCGCGTCAGCCGCTGATCGGCACCAACCCGATCGCGCTGGCGGCCCCGGCGGGCCGGTTCGGATCGTTCTGCCTCGACATGGCGACCTCCACGATCCCGCGCGGTCGGATCGAGGTGGCGGCCCGCCGCGAAGAACTCCTGCCGGTCGGCTGGGCCATCGACGCCGAGGGTCGGCCGGCCACGACGCCCGACGCCGCGCTGGGCGGCGCCCTCCATCCCCTGGGTGGGGAGGAGGCCACGGGTGGCCACAAGGGCTACGGGCTGTCCCTCGCGGTCGACCTCCTCACGGGCGTGCTGTCCGGGGCCGCATTCGGCCCGAACATCGTCGGCCTGTTCAGCACGGACGGCCCCTCGGACCTCGGACAGACGTTCATCGTCATCGACCCCACGGCGGTCGATGCACCCGGCGCGTTCGAGGCCCGCCTGGAGGGCTATCTCGGCCAGCTCGTGGCCGCGCCGACCATCCCCGACGCCCCCGGACGCGTGCTCGTGCCGGGCGAGCCCGAGGCGGAGGCGGAACGCCGGTCGGACGATCGCGGCGTGATGCTCGATCCGGTCCACGCGGAGCGGCTCGTCGAGCTCGGCGTCCGCTACGGCATCCCGTTCCCGGTATCGTCCACCGCATGACCGACCGCACCCGCGTCATCGTCATCGGTGGTGGGATCGTGGGCCTCGCGACCGCGTACCGGCTGCTCGAGGCTCGTCCGGACCTGCAGGTGACGGTCGTCGAGAAGGAGGCGGAGCTCGCGACCCATCAGACCGGGCACAACAGCGGCGTCCTGCATGCCGGCCTGTATTACGCGCCGGGCTCGCTCAAGGCGCGGCTCTGCCGCGAGGGCAAGGCCGATCTGGAGGCCTTCGCCGGGGCGCACGACATCCCGCTCGACCACTGCGGGAAGCTCGTGGTCGCGCTCGACGACGGGGAGCTGCCTCGCCTCGCCGCCCTGCGTGAGCGAGCCCTGGCGAACGGCGTGCCCGGTCTCGAGGACGTCGGCCGCGAGCGGATTCGGGAGATCGAGCCGCACGCCGCGGGCATCGCGGGGCTCTGGAGCCCGGGCACCGGCATCATCGACTTCCGGCGCGTGGCGCTCGCGATGGCCGACGAGATCCGGGCTCGAGGCGCCGAGATCGCCACCTCCTGGCCCGCCTCGGACATCGACACTCGGGGAGCGTCGGTCGTGGTTAGGGGGCCGGAGGGCGAGGAGCGAGTGGCGTCGCTCGTGGTGGCCTGTGCCGGGCTCCACGCCGACCGCCTCGCACGGATGACCAGCGATGACGATGACCCGCGCATCGTGCCGTTCCGGGGCGACTACTACACGCTCGATCCGTCGGCGGCCGGTCTCGTACGCGGCCTGATCTATCCCGTGCCGGACCCGCGCTTCCCGTTCCTCGGCGTCCATTTCACGCGGCGCATCGACGGAGCGGTGTGGGCGGGCCCGAACGCGGTGCTCGCGTTCGCGCGGGAAGGCTATCGCCGGCGGGACATCCGGGTGCGGGACCTGGCTTCGACGCTCGCCTACCGCGGGTTCCAGCGGCTGGCGCTTCGCTACCTGCGCACGGGCCTCGGCGAGATGTGGCGGGACGTGTGGAAGCCCGCGTTCGTGCGCGAGCTCCAGCGCTACGTGCCAGAGATCCGCGCCGACCAGTTGCAATTCGGACCGTCGGGCGTGCGGGCGCAGGCGCTCGCACGGGACGGGACGATGGTGGACGACTTCAGCCTGGGTGGCCGAGGGCGTGTGCTGCACGTCCGGAACGCCCCGTCTCCGGCGGCGACGAGCTCGCTGGCCATCGGTCGGGTGCTCGCGACGACCGCGCTGGAGCGGCTCGACGGGACCCAGGTTTCGCCCATGGGCGCTGGCCCCGATGGCAAGCCTAGACCAGCTTGAGGCCGTTCGTCAGGACGTAGATGGCGTAGACCGCGCCCGTCGCGCAGATGAACAGGCGGTTGCGCGCCGGCCCGCCGAAGCACACGTTGGCGACGGGGTCCGAGACACGGATGATGCCGATCAGGTCGCCATCGGGCGCGTAGCAGCGGACGCCGTCGCCGGCGCTCGTCCACACGTTGCCGGTCACGTCCAGGCGGAACCCGTCGAACAACCCCGCCGAGCATTCGGCGAATACGTTGCCACCCGTCAGCCTTCCCGCGCCAACATCGAACACCCGGATGTGAGCAGGACCCCCTTCGATGTGCGACCGACCGGTGTCCGAGACGTAGAGGCGGCGCTCGTCCGCTGAGAGCGCGAGGCCATTGGGTTGGACGAAGTCGTCGGCCGCCACGCTGATCGAGCCGTCGGATGGGTCGACACGGTAGACCCGCGACCGCCCGATCTCCGAGGCGGCGCGCCGTCCCTCGTAATCGCTGTCGATGCCGTACGTGGGATCCGTGAACCAGACCGCGCCGTCCGAGCCGACGATGACGTCGTTGGGGCTGTTGAGCCGTTTCCCCTCGATTCGATCGGCGACGACCGTGATCGAACCGTCGTGCTCGGTGCGGGTGACGCGCCGAGTCAGCTGTTCGCAGGTGACCAGCCGGCCCTGGCGATCGAGCGTGTTGCCGTTCGCGTTCTGTGATGGCGCCCGGAAGACGGACACATGGCCCGAGTCTTCGTCCCAGCGCATGATCCGGTCGCTTGGCACGTCGCTCCACAGGAGGTAGCGGCCCGCCGGCACGTACGCCGGCCCTTCCGCCCAGCGCGACGTCGCGTCGAGAAGGTCGAGCCGTGCCGACGTGTTGACGAGGCTCACGAAGCGCCGGTCGAGGATCTCGAATGTTCCCTCCTCGCTCATGGTCGCGATTCCGACGAGGTGATCAAGATCCGGGCGCGAGGAACAGCTCGATCACGGGCACCGCGACGTCCGGGCGTTGCACGGGCAGCTTGAGCGTCAGCGTGCCTTCCGGCTGTCCACCCGGGTGGATCAGGCCTGCCTCCGCGCCCGGCGGTAGCGTGACGAGGCCGATCTCCGAGGCATCGTTGAGCAGCTGAGCGTATTCGACGAGGTCGGCCATGCCCGGCAGGTGCACGTGCTGGAACGGCCAGGCGAATAGGTGGAGGTAGAGGCGGTCGCCGCGCTGCGTATAGCGGGCGTCCGTCGGGGCCTTGAACCTGGATGGACCAGCGCCGAAGATGGATCGGCCGTGCAGCCGCGTCCAGTCGCCGATGCCTCGGAGGGAGGCGATGGCCCGTGGATCGAACTCGCCGCGCGCCGTGGGACCGACGTTCAGCAACATGTTGCCGTCCTTTGATACCCCGTCCACGAGCATTCGCACCAGCAGGTCGACCGGCTTGTAGTCCAGGTTATCGCGGTCGTAGCCCCAACTGCCGTTGAGGGTCTGACACGCCTCCCAGCGGATCGGCGCGCCGTCTGCCGCGGTCATGGGACCCGCCGGCTGGTACTGCTCGGGCGTCACGAAGTCACCTGGGATGCCGAGCCGGTCGTTGACGACGATGCCCGGCTGCAGTTCACGGATCATCGCGAGGAGATCAGCCGAACCCCAGAAGGCCGGCCCTTTGCCGGGCAGGACGGACGACTCGGGGATCGTGCCGTCTTCGTAGGAGAAGTCCATGAATAGGTAGTCGATCTTGCCGTATCGGGTCAGCAGCTCCCGGACCTGGCCGTGGAGGTACTCGCGATACCGGTTCCCATCCCTCCCGTCGTTGAGTGCAGCCACGTCGCTCCGGTTGCGCAGGGGATGGAAATCATCGACCGCGAAGTCGGGGTGGTGCCAATCGAGGAGGGAGTGGTAGAAGCCGACCTTGAGCCCCTCGGCGCGCACCGCCTCGACGAACGGGCCGACCATGTCCTTGCCGTACGGGGTGGCCATCACGGTGTAGTTGGACAGTTCTGAATCCCAGAGGCAGAAGCCCTCGTGGTGCTTCGTCGTGAGCACCACGTACCGCATCCCGGCCTCGGCCGCCGCTCGGGCCCATTCGCGGGGATGGTAGAGGTCGGGGTCGAAGGAGCGGAGGTACCGTTCATAGACGTCCGGCGCCGTGTTCTCCCGGCTCATCACCCACTCGTGGCGCGCAAGCGATGAATACAAGCCGATGTGGACGAACATCCCGAACCGCGCCTCGAGCCACCAGCCCAGGTCGCCACCGCTTGCGCCACGGATCATGGGTCTCCTTTCAGAATCCCGTCTTGGAAGATGTATCGGGGCGCGTTACTCAACGGCCGCCGAACCCGGTGGTGAGGAGCCCCCGCACGAGATTCTTCTGCAGCAGTACGACCAGGAGCACCGAGGGCACCATGGCCAGCATGGCCGCGGCCATCATCAGGTGCCATTGCGTGCCCTGCTGGGACACGAACGAGGTCAGCCCCAGCGGCACGGTGCCTTTAGTGTTGATGGTGTCGATCACGATCAGCGGCCAGAGGAAGCTGCCCCAGTAGGCGATGAACGTGAACATCGCCAGCACCGCGACCGCGGGCCGCGCGAGCGGCAGCATGATCCGGAAGAAGATGTCGAACGGCCCGGCGCCGTCGACCCGCGCCGAATCCACCAGTTCGGCCGGCACCGTGAGGAAGAACTGGCGGAGCAGGAACGTCCCGAACGCCGTGAATGCGAACGGGAGGATCAGCGCCTGGTAGCTGTCGACCCAACCGAGGGTCTGCATGAGCCAGTACATCGGGACGATCAGCACCTCCTGCGGCACCATCAGCGTGCCGAGGAAGAGCAGGAATAGCAGCTCGCGCCCCCGGAACCGCAGGCGGGCGAAGGCGAAGGCCGACAGGCTCGACGCGGCAACGACCACGGCAGTCCCGACGATGGCGACCAGGAAGCTGTTGAAGAAGTAGCGGGCGAACGGCGCGAACTGGAACGCCTCGATGTAGTTTTCGAACCGCAACTCCGAGCCGATGAGCGTCGGTGGGGCGGTGAACACCTCGTCCTGCGGCTTGAGCGAGGTCGCAAATGCATAGAGGAGCGGGGCGGTGAACAGCAGCGCCACTGCGATAAGCAGCAGGTGGGAGACAACGCGGCGCGGCGCTGCCACTCGGCGCAGGGCGGCCGCGCGTCGGCGAGCCACGGTCCGCACTTCAGTCATAGTGCACCCATCGCTTCTGGCCCATGAACTGGATCGCGGTGATTCCCATGATGATCACGAACAGGATCCAGCCCGCTGCCGCGGCGAGTCCCATATGCAGGAACCGCCAGCCCTCGTTGTAAACGAAGAGCACCAGTGTTTGGGTGGCATTGCCCGGGCCGCCCTTGGTGAGCAGGAAGGGCTGCGCGAACACCTGGAAGGACGTGATGAGCGTCAACGTGGTGGCAAAGAAGATCGACGGCGTGATCATCGGCAGGGTCACATGCCAGAACCGCTGCCGCCCGCTGGCACCGTCGATGGCAGCGGCTTCCAGCTGTTCCTGCGGCACCTGGTCGATGGCCGTTGAGAAGACCAGGAAGTTGTAGCCGAAGCCCTGCCAGACGGACATGACGACGATCGCCAGCATCGCCGTGGAAGAGGATGACAAGAAGCTCGGCGCGGGGGAGCCGAGCACGGTATGCGACAAGGAGTCCAGCAGTCCACCGGGCTGGTACATGAACCGCCAGACCACGGCATTGGCGACGACCGGCGCCATGACCGGGATGAAGAACAGGATCCGGAAGAACGGGCGACCCCTGATCCGCCGGGACACCCACACCGCCAGGCCCAACGACACGACCAGGTTGAGTGGGACGTAGAGCACGACGAACAGACAGGTGTTGAGCACCACCTGGCGAAAGACCGGGTTCCCCAGGAGACGCGCGTAGTTGTCGAGCCCGCGAAAGGTGCGGTCCCCGAAGACGGGCCAGTCGAACAGGCTCATGACCAGCGCCATCCCGGTCGGGAACAGCGTGAACAGGGCGAGGCCGATCAGGCTCGGCCCGAGGAAGAACAGCGCATGGCGGCGATCGTCCCGCAGCCCGCGTCGGACCTGCGATGGTGGCGAGCCTTCGAGCGGCGGGGCAGTGGTATCGATCGCCATGGACAAGCTTCGCCTCGGTGTGGCGGCGACGCCGCGGGGCGCCGCCGCCATATCTGGCGTGAGCTCAGGTCCCGGCTGCGCCCTGTTCCTGGACAGTCTGCAGGACCTGCTCAGGTGTGAGCTCGCCGGTCAGCGCCTGCAACCCGGTTCGGTCGAACAGGTCAGCCATCTGGACCCAGTTCGGCGGGGTGAGCCACGGCACCGAGTTGGCCGTGGCGTAATCGAGCGTTTCGCGGGCGCCCTCGATCTTGGCGGCTCCGTACCAGGCTTCCGCCACGGCTGGTCGTGCCGGGTAGGCCCGGCCGACGGAGGCAAGGCCGGTCAGCGCCTCGTCGCTGGTCATCGAGACGATGGCCTGGAAGGCCGCATCGGGATTCGTGCACTGCTTGGAGATCCCGAAACCGGAACCCGCCGTGTAGTGCTTCGAGCCGCCTGGCCCGACCGGCATCGGCGCGACGCCCATGTCGAACTGGACCGCGTCCCTGTTACTGATCACCGTCCACGGGCCGTCGACATACATCGCGGCGGTGCCAGCTTGCCATTCGCCTTGCATGATGACGTAGCCGTCGTAGCCTGCCACCGTGACAGGCGACGCGATGCCCGATCGCATCAGTTCGACGTACTTCGTGTAGCCGTCGACGAACGCGGGCGAGGTGACCGCCAGGTTGCCGTCCGCATCGAGCACTTCGGCACCCGAGAGGTCCAGCACCCAGGACAGGTATTCCTGGTCGATGGAGGCCGTGGTGAACCCGAACTTGCCACCAGCGGTCAGTGCGGTCGCGGCCTTCGTGAAGTCATCGAGCGTCCAACCCGGCTTCGGCTCGGCGATCCCGGCCGCCTTGAACAGGTCGCGGTTGTAGAAGACGATGAGGGGTCCGAAGTCATACGGCAGGGCCACCTGCTTGCCGTCGTGCTTCGTCCCGTCGAGGATCGACTTGTCGAAGTCCGCGGCGTTCACGCCGTACTTCACCATCAGATCGTCCAGCGGCACCAGCTGGTCGCCGTACGCCGCCAGGCGCAGGCTCTGCATGCCGACGATGCACGGCGCCCCGGCATTGCTCAGTTGATTGCCGATCTTCGACCAGTAGTCAGGCCACGGCGTGCCCTGGACCGTGATCTTGAGGCCCGGATGGTCGGCCATCGCGACGGCGACCACCTCTTCCCAAGCCTTCTGGTCCGCTTCGCCACCGATCCAGAACTGGAACGTCAGGTCCCCGCTGACCGGAGCCACTGACGCTTGCGGCGCGGATGCTTGGGGAGGCGACGCTTGTGGGGCCGATGCTTGCGGGCCTGACGCTGCTGGGTTGCCCGCGGGGGCGGCGCATGCCGTCGGCGAGCAGCCCGGCGGCAACGATCCCCGCCACCCTTCTCCACCTACCGAGAGAACGCATGGTGATCACTCCTCTTCGCGCGTTCATGTTCGGGACGTTCAGGCTGGCCGGCGTGGCCAGGTCGTCAGGGCGGCCGCATCTGCAGGCCCCCGAGTCCGGCGAGCGCGGCCGCGCGATCTGCGAACTCTCTGTCCATCGATCCCTCCTGGCATTACGTCAGTTCTGCAATCGAGCCAATGCGCAGCGACGGCTCCACGAATCATGTGGGCGGCCGGAAACGAGGCCGCTATTCCGCCTGGGCGGACGAATCCGGACGTCAAAGACGTCGATGGCGCGATCCTGGTGTCGACAGCGGTGGTCATGGCACTCGTGGTTCGGGCACGTCCAGTGGGCTGGACGACACGCCGTATGCTGAACGCTCGGATACACACCGTCAAGACCCCAATCTCTGGCCGAGCGCGTCGCCCTCACTTGGCCCCAGCAGGCGTGGCAGGATGCTCAGATCGCCACATCCCACGCCAAAGGACTCCACAGCCGCCAGCGCAACGTCGCCACTGGCGCCACCCGGTTGGACGAGTCGCCTAACCGTCCACTGGGCTGGACAAGGCGCTATATGCTGGACACCGTCCCGCCCTCGCGCTCTCGCGCGGAAGTCCTGCAGCGGTTCCGGGTCCTCGATATCCGGGACGGGGGGATCTGCCACGGCCTGATCGCGGCCGCTCCGGTCGCCTAGACCGCGGCCGGCTCCGGGTCCGTGACCGAGGTCGGCAGCCCGTCGAGCAGTGGGTCCGTCCAGCTCCAGGCAGCCCCATGACGCGCCCCGACCGCACCGTGACGCGCCGCCTCCACCCGGAGCGGCAGCCCGAAGATCTCGATGAACCCGACGGCCGAGGCATGGTCGAACGCGTCGCCCTCGTCGTAGGTCGCGAGGCTCTTGTCGTACAGCGACAACGGGGAGCGGCGTCCCGCGACGATCGCCTGCCCGTGGTCCAGCCGGACGCGGACCTCGCCCGAGACCACGCGCTGAGACGAGGCCACGTACGAGCGCAGGTCGCGCGACAGCGCGCTGAACCACAGGCCGTCGTAGATGAGGCGTGACAGCTCGTCGGCCACGAACCGGTTGAAGCGGAGCGTGTCCCGCGACAGCGTCAGCCCCTCGAGCGCGTGGTGCGCGGCGTGGAGGATCGTCGCGGCCGGCGTCTCGTAGATCTCGCGGCTCTTGATCCCGACGAGGCGGTCCTCGACGTGGTCGATCCGGCCGACGCCGTGCTTCCCGCCGAGGTCGTGCAGTTGCTCCACCAGGGCGACCGGCACGAGCCGCTCGCCGTCGAGCGCGACCGGAACGCCGCCTTCGAACTCGATCGTGACCTCGACCGGGTCTGGCGCTTCGGACGGGGCGACCGTCCATTCATACGCATCCGGCGGCGGCGTGACCCACGGGTCCTCCAGGACGCCCGTCTCGCAGGAGCGGCCCCAGAGGTTGACGTCGATCGAATACGGGGATTCCTTGGTGATCGGGATCTCGATGCCGCGCTCGTTCGCGTAGTCGATCTCCTGATCGCGGGTCAGGCCCATGCCGACGCGCATCGGCGCGATGACCTCGAGCCCCGGGTCGAGCGCATGCGTGGCGACGTCGAAGCGGACCTGGTCGTTGCCCTTGCCGGTGCAGCCATGGGCGACCGCGTCGGCGCCCTCCCGCTTGGCGACCTCGACGAGGAGCTGCGCGATCAACGGCCGGGCGAGCGCCGTCGCCAGCGGGTACGCGCCCTGGTACAAGGCATTGGCCTGGAGGTGCGGCCAGACGAAGTCGGTGACGAAGCGCTCGCGGGCATCGACCACGTACGCGCGGGACGCGCCGGCGGACATCGCGCGCTCCTCGACGCCCGGGCGCAGCGAGCCGCCCCCGAGATCGACCGTCAGGGTGACGACCTCGACTCCGTACTGCTCCTTGAGCCACGCGACAGCGACCGACGTATCGAGACCGCCGGAATAGGCGAGGACGACCTTGTTCATGGCGGACGACGGAGCCTCCGAGCTCAATACGGGGATGTGGCGGTCACGGCGAGCGAGTCCTGAAGGGCACGGAAGCGTTCGAGCCAGCGCTCGAGGCGCGGCTCGTCGGCGAACAGCACCAGGAGCGTATTGTCGCCCGCGAGCGTGCCCTCCTGTTCATGCAGCGTCGATTCGTCGATGGCCTGGGCGACGACGCTGGCCGTGCCCGGGGTCCCGGTCAGGACGAGGATGAGGCCGCTCCGCCCGACGGTGACCGGCACGTCGCCCAGGATGCGGCGCAGGCGTTCGTCCGATGCGGCGGGGGCTGGGGCGGCGACATCTTCCCGGGCGACGTACACGTGGCCGTTGGCGCCGCCGTTCCCGCGCGGCGCCTTCAGCAGGCCGAGCTCGGTGATGTCGCGGCTGACCGTGGCCTGCGTGACGTCGAATCCCTGCTCCACGAGCGCATCGACCAGCTCGCGCTGGCTGCCGACGGGCCGAGACGCGACGAGCTGGCGGATCGCCCGCTGGCGGAGGCGCTTGAGCTCCTGGCTCGGGGTCATGCGGCTCCGACCGGCGCGGCGCGGCCTGCCGTGATGCGTGTCCCGAAGGCCGGGTCGTCGAGCGCACGTTCCAGGGCCCGCTCGGCCGCCGAGTCCGCGATGATCGCCTCCGAGCCCTCCCAGCCGAGCGCGGACAGCGCGGCGCGGACCTTCGGCACCATGCCCCCGGCGATGACGCCGGCTTCGATCAGGTGCTCTGCCTCGGCGACGGTCAGCGTGTCGAGCTTGCGCCCGTCGGCATCGCGAACCCCGTCGACATCGGTCAGCAGCACGAGCTGGCGGGCGCCGAGCCCCGCGGCGATGCCGGCTGCCGCATCGTCGGCGTTCACGTTGCACACGATCCCGTCGGCGTCGCGTGCGAGCGGAGCCACCACGGGGACCTGGCCGCCGACGAGGATCGCGTCGAGCAGGTCGCGGCGCAGGTCGGTGACGCGCGCGACGAGGCCGAGCTCCGGGATGCGCTCGGCGACGAGCAGGCCGCCGTCGACGCCACTGAGGCCGACCGCATCGACGCCCAGGTCGCGCAGCGCGGCGACGAGCTCGCTGTTGACCACGCCACGAAGGACGGCGGCGGCGACTTCGAGGGACTGGGCGTCCGTCACGCGGAGGCCGCCCTCGAACCGGCTCGGCACGCCGAGGCGCTCGAGCCATTCGGTGATCCGCTTGCCGCCACCGTGGACGAGGACGACGGGACGGCGCCGCGCCACGGCAGCCACATCCGCGAGCACGTGGCTCTGGTCCGCGATGGTGGTGCCGCCGAGCTTGACGACGAGGATCTCGCTCACGTCGTGTACTCGCTGTTCTCGATCACGTACGCCTCGGTCAGGTCGCAGCCGAAGGCTTCGCCGTGCCCGTCTCCGAGGCCGAGGTCGAGCTCGATCACGAGCTCGGGGGCGTCCATCGCAGCACGGGCCGCGTCGCGATCGAAGTCGAGCGGGCCGCCCCGCGCGCCATCGAACACGAGATGGCCGGCGATCGAGATGCGCAGCCGATCGGGATCGAGCGTCGCGGGCTGCCCGGCACGTGCCGCGGCCACCTCCGGGCCGAGGCCGGCGGCCTCGAGGACGGCCTGGCTCGCGACCGTCGCATTGCCGGCGGCACCGGCGATGCGGCCCCAGTTGGGGTCCTTGCCGTGCGCCGCGGCCTTGACCAGGCTGCTCGACACGACCGCGCGCGCGACGGCCCGGGCGTCCGCGTCGTCCCGTGCCCCACGGACGGCGGCGGTGATCAGGATCGTCGCGCCCTCGCCGTCGGCGGCCTGTTGCCGGGCGAGGTCACGCGCCACCGCCTCGATGGCGCCGCCGAGTGCGATCGCCGCCGGACTGCCGGCGGTGACCGGGGCGCTGGGTGTCGCGCCGGACGCCAGGACGAAGACGGTGTCGTTGGTACTCGTGTCGCCGTCGACCGAGAGCTGGTTCCAGGTGCGGGCGGCGGCCGGCCGAAGGAGTCCCCACAGCACGTCCGGCTCCACGGCCGCGTCGGTCAGGATCGACCGACAGCATCGTGGCCATGTTCGGGTGGATCATCCCGACGCCCTTCGCGATGCCGCTGACCGTGACCGTGACCGTCGCGCCATCACCGGTCCCGTCGGGTCCGGGCAGCTCCACGGTCGTGCTGACGACCTTCGCGACCGAGTCTGTCGTGCGCAGGGCAGCGGCCGTGGCCTCGAGACCGGCATCGCCGGAGTCGAGCCGTGGCACGAGGGCCTCGAGACCTGCCGCCACGCGGTCGAGCGGCAGACGCGTGCCGATGATTCCGGTCGACAGATGGAGGACGTGCGTCGCCTCGATGCCGAGTGCGTCCGCCACCAGTCGTCCCGACGCGCTCCTGGTCCTCGTCTCCGGCGGCACCGGTCGCGGCGTTGGCGCAGCCGCTGGTCGAGACGACGGCCCGAGCCCGACCGAAGCCGCCGCGCGAGTCGCCCGACGTGGCCGCGAGGTTGGCCCTGGACCGACGGACCGGCGCGGCGACGAACGCGTTCGGCGTGAAGACGGCCGCCACCGCGGCCGGACCGTCCGTCGTGACGATGAGCGCCAGGTCCGGCCGGCCGGACGCCTTGATCCCGGCAGCCAGCCCGCCGGCACGGAAGCCGGCCGGCAAGCTGGCGCGTCGCTCGACCGGTGGGAGGTCCGTCGTCGACACCGGGTGGGACGTACCGGCCAGGGTGGCGGTCATGGCACGCGATCCATCGGACACTACGGGGCCAGCGGGAGCTGCTCGAGGCCGGCCGTCTCGGGCAGGCCGTGGACGAGATTGAAGGCCTGGACGGCCTGTCCGGCCGCGCCCTTGACGAGGTTGTCCTCGACGCCGATGGCGATGATCCGGCCCGTGCGCTCGATCGAGCCGAACATGGACGAGCACGTGGTTGCTGCCGGTCGTGTGCTTGGTCGACGGCGGCGCGGCCACGACCCGGACGAACGGCTCGTTCTGATACGCGGTGGCGTAGAGCTCGTCGAGCTCGGCCCCGGTGATCGGACGTGTCGGTCGGACGTGGCTGGTCGAGTGGATGCCGCGGGTCATCGGGACCAGATGCGGAACGAAGTCGACGGTGATCGCACCCGGGTTCGCGCCCGGATCCAGGCCCTCGCGCGCGGCCGCGGCGGCGAGCTCCTGCTCGATCTCGGCGACATGGCGGTGACCGCCGAGGCCGTACGCCTTCACGTTCTCGTTGACCTCGCCGTACATCATCTCGGCCTTGGCCTCGCGCCCGGCGCCGGATACGCCGCTCTTCGCGTCGACCACGAGATCCCCGATCAGGCCGGCGCGGGCCAGGGGCGCGAGCGCCAGGAGGGTCGCTGTCGGGTAGCAGCCGGGGGCGCCGACGAGCGCGATCGGTGCGTCGACGAGGGCGGCGAGCTCGGATCGATGCAGTTCCGGAAGGCCGTAGACGGCCACGTCGAGGAGCTCGGGCGCCGGGTGCTCGAAGCCGTACCAGCGCGGATAGTCGGCGGCGTCACGGAGCCGGAAATCCGGCCCAAGGTCGATCACCGCCGCGCCGGTGCCCAGGAGGTCCGGCACGAGCCTGGCCGCCGCGCCGTGGGGGAGGGCCAGGAAGGCCGCGTCGACCTCGGGCAGGTCGGTGCCGACGGTCAGCTCGGTCGTGGCGAGGTGCGCGTGATGGTCGCTGACCGGCTCGTCCTGGCGATCTCGCCCGGCGAGCCCGACGATCTGGACGTTGGGGTGGCGGCTCAGCAGCCGGATCAGCTCGCCGCCGCCATACCCGGTCGCGCCGATGATCCCGACGCGGATGCGCTTCTCGCCATCGACGCCGGGCGTCCCCCGCTGCGATCGAGGGAAGACCCCTGACGGCCGGTCCGTCGCGATCGCCGCGGGCGACCCGAGTCCTGCGCTCACGGGCGCACGGAGCCTCTCGCGGGAAGCTGACTCGGAGCGCTCGCCGGGATCGGATGGACCGTCGTCATGGGCGTATGACGATACATCACCGCTGCATAAAGATGCAAGCGTTGGGCGCACCAGCTTCGCCCGGCACCCGCCTGGCAACCCGAAGTAACTTAGTAGGACTTCTATGCTATCGTGGCGGCCCCCGCATCCCCCACGGAGACCAGCCGATGCCCAGTGCCATCCCCGACGCAGCCGCCGCGCACCTGCCGCCGGCGCGCATGATCGACCCCCGCGGTCACCGTTTCGGAGCCGGGATCTCGGCGATCATCCTGGTCGTGGCCGCGGTCACCGGGACACCTTGGCTCGTGGCAGTCGCGCTGCTCTCGATCGGGGTGAGTGCCATCTTCGGGCTGCGGTACTCGATCTACGGCGTCGTGTGGCGACGAATCGCCGCCGCCGCCGGCCTCGGTAAAGTCGAGCCCGAGCACGAGTACCCGCCGCGGTTCGCGCAGGTCCTCGGGAGCGTCGCTCTGACGCTGGCCCTCATCGCGTTCGCGTTCGGTGCGACGACCATCGGTTGGGTGTTCGTCCTTGCCGTCGCGGCGTTGCAGACCCTGCTGGCCGTGACCGGCTATTGCCTGGGCTGCCGGCTGTACTTCTTGCGCTGGTGGGTTCCGGACCTCGTGACCCGCCTGTGGACCCGCGGCCGCGTGCGCCGCCTCACCTTCGACACCGAGGCGATCCGCTACAGCTGAGGCGTCGGGTGCGACGAGCCTCCAGCGGCCCCGTGATCGTCCCATGTTCATTTCAGGGCCAACGCGGGTCATAAGCTTCGGTCAGCGAGCACGCACGGCCACGATCGGCCCGGTAACGCCTCCGATGACCACCGTGTGAGCAGCCAGGGCCAAAAAGGCCCGTGCGCCGCGAGAAAGCCGCGTCCAAGTCGCCGAAATGAACATGGTGCGTGCAGCGGGTGCCGCAACGCTGGAAATCGCCTGGGACGCCGCGCGATCGGAACGCGGGCCTGGCCGCCTCGGCCGAGCTACGCCAGGACGTCGGGCCGCTGATACGGACCCGTCGAGATCACGAGCCCGGCCGCCTCGAACGGCCGCTCCCCGGTGGACGCGATCCGATAGCGGTGATGGACCACGGTCGCCCCGGCCGACAGCATCGCGTTGACCGGACAGTACTTCGTCGCGGAGAGCTCGATCGAGCGGCGGATCGCCGCCTCCGACAGGCCGGTGCCGCTGACCACGTGCACCAGCTCGATCTCCGTGTAGACCTGCGGGTACTCGTCGCGCTGGCTGCCGGTCGCTTCGATCTCGTAGGCGGTGACGGCCTGGCGCTTCTTGGACGCGATCGAGATCACGTCCATCGCGGTGCAGGCCGCGAGCGCCGCGAGCACCGTCTCGACCGGGCTCCCGCCCTGGTTCGAGCTCCGCTCATCGAAGGAGATGACGTGCCCGGAGCTCGGATCGGCCACGAACAGCATCCCGCCGCGATGCTCGAGGTGGACCGACTTGTGGGTGGGCATCGCCGGTTCAGGAGGACGCGACGGGCGTCGCTTCCTCCACCGGCCGCTCCGACAGGAACTGCTCGCGGTACAGCCGCGCGTACAGGCCGCCCTGGGCCAGCAGCTCGGCATGCGTGCCGCGCTCGACGATCCGCCCGCGGTCGTACACGAGGATCCGGTCGGCGCGCAGGATCGTCGAGAGCCGGTGGGCGATGGCGATCGTCGTGCGGCCTTCCATCAGTCGCTCGAACGCGGCCTGGATGAGCCGCTCGGACACGGTGTCGAGCGCGGACGTCGCCTCGTCGAGGATCAGGATGCGCGGATCCTTGAGCAGCACCCGGGCGATCGCGATGCGCTGCTTCTCGCCCCCCGATAGCTTGTACCCGCGTTCGCCGACGACCGTCTCGTAGCCCTCGGGCAGTTCCATGATCCGCTCGTGGATCGCGGCCGCGCGAGCGGCCACCTCCAGCTCCTCGTCCGTCGCCTCGGGCTTGGCGTAGATGAGGTTCTGGCGCACCGACGCGTGGAACAGGTACGTCTCCTGGGTCACGACCCCGATGATCTGGCCGAGCGATTCGAGCTTGATGCGCCGGATGTCCCGTCCGTCGATTTCCACCGCTCCGGCATCGACGTCGTAGAGCCTGGGGATCAGGTACGTCGTCGTGGTCTTGCCCGAACCCGATGGCCCGACGAGGGCCACCAGTTCCCCCGGTTGCGCCTCGAAGTCGATGCCCTCCAGCGCGAACGTCGGGAGCATCTCGATCGCGGGTGCTTCGGCCAGGGAATCGTCGGGCAGCATCCCCTCGGCGAGCGCCTCGACGGCCTCCTCCTCGACCGGGGCGGCGGCGAGCGCCGCCTGGATCTCCTCCGGTTCGCGATGCTGGTGGCCCTGAGCGAGCGCGTCATGTGCCCGCGCCGAGGGCACGGCCTCGGTCGGGTAGCGGAACCAGACGTCGTGGAAGCGGACCTGCCCGCGGACCTCGTCGTGCGACAGGGCTACCGCGTCGGGCGCATCGACGATCTCGGGATCCATCTCGAGGTATTCGAAGATCCGGTCGAACAGGGCGAGCGAGCCTTGGATCTCGACCTGCACGTTGAGCAGCTGACCGAGCGGGAAGAACAGCCGGCTCTGGAGGGTCGTGAATGCGACGATCGCGCCAGCGGTCGGCGCATTCGGATCGCCGTTGGCGGCGAGTGTTCCGGCGAGCCAGTACACGAACGCCGGCATGATGCTGAAGATCGTGCCGATGATCATGAAGAACCATCGGCCGACCATCGCCTGGCGGATCTGGAGGGCAGCCAGGTTCTTGTTGATCGCCCGGAACTTCTTGATGGAGTTCGCCTGCTGGCCGAAGGTCTTGGAGAGGAGCATGCCCGACACGCTGAGGGTCTCCTCGGTCGTCGCACTCATCTCCGCCATGGACTTCTGCGTCTCGGTCGAGATCTCCCGCCGGACCTTGCCGACGCGGTAGGTCAGGTACAGGAAGAACGGCAGGAGGGCGAGCGACAGCACGGCCAGCTGCCAGCTCAGGATGAACATGGCGACGATCGTGCTGATGGCGATCGCCAGGTTGCTGGTGATGGAGCTCGCCGTGTCGGTGACGACGGCCTGGACGCCACCCACGTCGTTCGCCAGGCGGCTCTGGATCTCGCCGGTCCGCGTCTCGGTGAAGAACCGCAGCGGCATCCGCTGCAGGTGCGCGTAGAGCGCGCCCCGCAGGTCCTGCATGACGTTCTGGCCGATGACGTTGTTGAGGTAGCTCTGGCCGACGCCGATGAGCCCGGTCACGATCGGCAGCACGATCATCAGCCCGACGTACAGGTTCAGCTTCTCGTACTGGCCACCGATGATGACCTCGTCGAGCAGGACGCCCAGCAGGAGCGGATTGACCAGGCCGATCAGGCTCGTGGCGAGGATCGCGACGAGGACCACCACGACCTGCAGGCGATACGGCCCGAAGAACGCGACGATCCGGCGGAGCGTGCGGGCTCGCCGCTCCTTGGGAACCGGGGTGAACTCGGTGGTGGGTCCGCCCCACATCCCGCCACCGCCGACCATCCGGCGACCGCTGCCACCGCCTCCCGCGGCGCCGCCCGTGGCGGTCCGTGTACCGCCGCGCGGGAACCCCATTACCAGGCGGTCGCGGTCGCGGCTTCGGTGATCCCCTGGGCCTCGAGCCAGCGTTCGGCGTCGATGGCCGCCTTGCAGCCGTCGCCGGCCGCGGTCACGGCCTGGCGATAGCGGTGATCGTGGACGTCGCCGGCGATGAACACGCCTTCGATATTCGAGCCGGTCTCGTCGCGAACGACGAGGTAGCCCTTCGAGTCGACCTCTAGCCACTCGCGGAACGGCGCGGTGTTCGGGACGTAGCCGATCGCGATGAACACGCCGTCGAGCTGCATCTCGCGCGTCTCGCCGGTGGCCGTGTCGCGGACCTTGAGGCCCTCGACCTTGGCGTCGCCGAGGACTTCGTCGACCGCGGTGTTCGGGTGGATCTCGATCTTGGGGTGGTCGTAGGCCCGGTCGATCATGATCTTGCTCGCGCGGAACGTGTCGCGCCGGTGGAGCAGGTGGACCTTCGTGGCGAACCGGGTGAGATACGTCGCTTCCTCGAAGGCGGTGTCCCCGCCGCCGACCACCGCGATCTCGCGGTCCCGGAAGAAGAAGCCGTCGCACGTCGCGCAGGCCGACACGCCGCGCCCGCGCAGGCGGGTCTCGCTATCGAGCCCGAGCCACAGCGCCGACGCCCCGGTGGCAACGACCACGGATTGCGCGCGGTACTCCGTGCCGCGGGCCCAGATCCGGAACGGACGCTCCGAGAAGTCCACCTTGTCGATATCGACATCCACCAGGCGCGCGCCGAATCGCTCGGCCTGGGCGCGCATCGCGGCCATCAGGTCCGGACCCTGGATGCCGTCGGGGAAGCCCGGGTAGTTCTCGACGTCGCTGGTGAGCATCAGCTGGCCACCCGGCGCGGAGCCGGCCAGGACGACCGGTTCGAGGGCGGCGCGCGCGGCATAGACCGCGGCGGTCAGCCCGGCCGGGCCGGACCCCACGATCAGGAGCTTCGTGTCGACCCGGTCACCGGCGCTCGCGATGGTCGCCGGGCCGCCGGTCGCGGTGGGCGGGGCATCCGGCGCGATGGCGATGGGCGTCGCCGTGGCCGACGCGCCGCCCGCGTCAGCGCCGAAATCGATGGCCAGACCGCCGAACGGTTCCTTGTCCTTCATGACCGATATCGTATCACCTTTCCTATACCCCCCCAGAGTATGGCGCCGCGGTCCGCGCGCGCCGCTACAGCGCCTTGAGAGCCGGGATGACCGCCGCCAGCGCGGCGATCCGCTCGGGGTCATACACCTCGGGCACGTCCACGATGATGTGCTCCGCGCCCGCATCGGCGAGGTCCCCGAAGCGGTCCACGACCTGCGCCGCTGACTCCGCCCGCCGCCCGCCGTCGCGCGACAGGTTCACGCCCTGCAACGTGGAGCGCTCGATCTCCGCCGGATCGCGCCCGACCGCCGCGCAATGCTCGTCGAGGATGCGGTACTTGCGCGCGATCCCCTCGGGCGAACCGAAGACGTTGCACGCATCGCCGTACTGCGCCACGAGTCGCAGGGTCTTCTTCTCGCCGCCACCGCCGATCATGATCGGGACGCGCGGCCGCGAGATCGACTGGGGGGAGTTCAGGAGACGGCCGGCGACGAACCCGCGACCCTCCAGCGTCGCCTCGGATCCGCGTTCGCCCGACCACATGCCGTGAGCCATCCGGAGCGTGTTCTCGAGCATGTCGAACCGCTCGCCGAGCGGCGGGAACGGGAAGCCCAGCGCTCGCGATTCCTCTTCGTTCCAGGCTGCACCGATCCCGAGCCAGGCGCGCCCACCCGAGAGCACATCGAGGGTCGTCGCGGCCTTGATCCAGAGACCCGGCTGGCGGTAGTGGACGCCACCCACCATCAGCCCGAGCCGGGCGCGACTCGAATGCGCGGCCATGAACCCAAGGGTCGTCCAGCCCTCGAGCATGGGCTCCTCGGTCGACCCGACGCTGCGGATCTGGAAGAAGTGGTCCATGACCCAGATCGAGTCGAAACCGGCGTCGTCCGCGTCGCGCACGATGCGACCCAGGGTCGGGCCGATGGCCTCCGGTCCACCCGGCCACGTGAACGACGGGATCTGCAGGCCGAGCTTCACCGCCGGAGCCTAGCGCAAGCGCCGGACACTAGCGGAACAGGTCCATCTCCGCGGGGAGCAGGGCGTCGCGCGATGCGGCCCTCGCCGCGGGTGAACGACGCGCCGCGGACGAGCGCGAGCGGGCGCGCGGCGGTCTTGCCAAGGACGAGCTCCGCGGCCGAGGCCAGCTCGTCGGCGACGGCGCGGACCGTCGACTTCATGACCCGCCCGTCGGCGTCCGGCTTGCCGCGCAGGTCGTCGAGCGGGAGCAGGCCCGACACGCCGATCGCGACATCGACGATGCCCAGCCGCCACGGCCGCCCGAAGCTGTCCGACACGACGACCGGTAGGTCGTGGCCCAGTCGCTCGCGGACTGCGGCTCGGATGCGGTCGGCCGAGGCGTCCGGGTCCTTCGGGAGCAGCGTCACGATCGACCCGGACGCCGGCCCGACATTGGACGCGTCGATCCCGCCGTTGGCACACACGAAGCCGTGATGGGTCTCGGTGATGATCACGCCATTGGCCATCCGGACGACCCGCTTGGCCTCGCGCAGCACGACCTCGACCTGGCGCGGGTCGCGATCGTGGCGCCGCGCGAATTCCTTGGCCACCGGGCTCGGCTCGATGGTCGTGAGGTCGACGACCGCGCCCTCGGCTTTGGAAACGATCTTCTGGGTGACGACCAGCGCGTCGTCGTCGCGCAACGGGAGGACGTCGGTCGCCGCCGCGACGGCGTCCGCGATAAGGCTCGGTAGGTCATCGCCCGGCACGATCTCGCCCAGGCCCCCGATCGCGACCGCCTCGACCCGATCAGCCACCGACCGACTCCGGGCTCGCGTCTGATCGAGCAGCAGGTCATCGGGCGTGTCGAGGTCGTACGTCAATGGGCCACCGAGATCGATGAAGCGAGCGCCGACGTCCGCGGCGGCGGCAGCGTGCGCCGCATGGCTGTCGCCACCGAAGCAGACATCGATGACGTCCGGTGGCGCGAGCAACAGCGCGTTGGTGCCGCGTCCGTGACGGTCCGGGACCAGCGCGACGAGCGGGCCGGCATCGTCCAACGTGTCGAGGAGGGCGCCGACGGCGGCAGGGGAGACGCGCGGCAGGTCGATGGGCAGGATCAGCATGGCGGTGGCGCCACCGGCCAGCGCCTCCGCCCGGGCCTCGCGCAGGCCGGCATTGAGACCCCGACTGCGTTGGAGTACGGGCCGCGCACCGGCGGCCATCGCGATGGCACGAACCGTGTCATCCGGCGTGATGACGAGCGTCTCCGCGATGCCGGCCGTCGCGACCGCGGACCGGATGGTGGCGTCGGCGAGGCGGAGCACCAGATCATGCCGCTCCTCGGCATCCAGTACCGCGCCGAGTCGGGACTTGGCGCCGTCCAGGGCACCGACCGGGATGACCGCGTAGACGACCCGTGTCGGAACGTCGGGGCTCATGCGACCGTCGCGCCCGCCGCCCGCAGGACCTCGCCGGCCACCCTGGCTCGCGCCGCGTCATCGGTCATGATCGTGTCCGCGACGACCGGGACGAGTCCGAGGTCCGCGATCGAGGAGACCGCGTCGGCGTCCGTGCCGTCCAGGACGAACGTGGTCGCCAACCCGGCATACAGCCGCGCGACCCCGAGCGCGCTCGACTCATGGCCCAGTGAGGTCAGCATCCGATCGGCCGGTCCCTTGAGCGCCTTGCCGCCGATGATCCCGCTCACCGCGACGACCGGTACGCCGCGGTCGCGGGCCGCGGCCAGGGCGCTGGCCATCCCGGGCACCGCCAGGATCGGCCCGATCGAGACGATCGGGTTCGACGGCGCGATCACGATGACGTCCGCCGCATCGATCGCGGCGAGGACCTCCGGGGTCGGTCGGGCGGCCTCGATACCGCCGAACCGGACCTCACGGACCTCCGGCTCCTGGTGGCGGTGGACGAAGTACTCCTGGAACTCGAGCCAGCCGTCGTCGGTCAGGACCTCCGTCCGGACTGGTTCGTCGCTCATCGGCAGGATCGTCGACCCGATGCGGAGGGCGGTGCCCAGCTCGAGGGCCACGTCCGTCGGCCGGGCGCCAGTGCGCAGGCGATCCGTTCGCCAGAGATGCGTCGCGAGGTCCCGATCCCCGAGGCGGAACCAGGAGGCATCCCCCAGCGCCCAGAGTCCCTCCATGACGTTCCAGGTCTCGTCGCGCAGTCCCCACCCGCGAACCTCGTCGTCGAGCCCGGCGAGGGTATACGCCACGGTGTCGTGGTCCGGCCAGATCGAGAGACCGTGGAGCTCCAGGTCGTCCCCGGTGTTGACGACGACCGTGAGGTCCGATCCGACATGGGCGGCGAGGCCTTCCGCAAGCTTCGCGCCGCCGACACCGCCGGCGAGCTCGACGACCCTCATCCGTCGAGGAGCGCGCCCACCTCGGGCATGCGCTCGATGGTCTCGCGGTCGTACGGGGCGGGCATCCGCACGATGAACGTCGAAAAGCCGAGATCGCGGTACGGCCGGAGGATGTCCGCGACCTCGGCCGGCGAACCCGCCACCAACTGGCCGTAGCCCTCCATCTCGACACCGTTGTGGCCCAGCAACTCGGCCGTCCGCGCCCGCGCCGCATCGGCGTCGTCGCGCAGGATGATGTGGAAGCTCGCGGTCAGTTCGATCGTCGCGGTATCGCGACCGGCGTCGGCGCCGTGGCGCTCGAGCGTTTCGAGCGCGTCGCGGATCTCGTCGACCGTCCCGCTGGCGTTCCACGCATCCGCCCGTTGGGCCACGGTGCGCAGCGTCTTGCGCCGGCCCGAACCGCCGATGAGGATCGGCAGGTGCGCCTGGATCGGTCGGGGCTCACACAGTGCGTCCCGCATCGGGTAGCGCGGCCCGTCGTGATCGACCCGTTCGCCATCGAGCAGCCGGCGCAGCAGCATCACGGACTCGTCGAGCCAGTCCAGTCGCTCGCCTGGGCTCTTCCCGAAGTCGATGCCGAAGGCCTCGTGCTCGCGCTCGAACCAGGCGGCGCCGATACCCAGCACCGCCCGCCCGCCGGACACGTGGTCGAGGGTCGTGGCGAGCTTGGCCGTGAGCCCCGGGTTGCGGAACGTGTTCGCGCCGACCATGAGACCGAGGCGCACGCGCGACGTGATCGGCCCGAGGGCCGCCAGCGTCGTCCAGCCCTCGAGGATGGGTTGCTCCCACGGGCCGAAGATCGCCATCAGGTGGTCCCAGGTCCAGACCGAGTCCCAGCCGGCTGTCTCGGCGGCGAGGGCGGCGTCGCGGAACCCTGGCCAATCCGTGGCTTGCGACCAGAGCTGCAGACCGAATCGGGTGGTCATCGAAGGGTCGTCCGGGTCAGTCGTCGAGGTGATCGTGGATCGCGTCGATGTTGATCCGGAAGCTCACCCGTCGTTGCTGCTCGAACCGATCGTGCACGAGTCGCTCGGCCTTCTCCGGCTCGTCGGCGTGGTATCGACGGGCCATCTCCGCGATGTCCGCCTGGGCCGTCGGCTGATCGTCGATGAGCGTGACCGTCCCGGTCAGACCGACCCAGTGGTAGCCGTCGGCCTGGTCGTGGATCGCCACCGAGATGCGCGGGTCGCGCTCGAGGTTTGACGGCCAGCGTCGCCCGACCTTGCTGTTGATGACGATCTGCGTCGCCGTCGAACCGGTACCAGATGACGGCCTGCCGAGGTCCGCCGTCGGGATCGACGGTCGCGATGGTCGCGAACCGCGTCGCCGCGAGGAAGGCGCGCACGCGTTCGGAAAGGGTCGCGCCGGTGGGGGCAGTCGGGTCGGTCGGGGTCGTCGGGCTCATGGGGGTCGACATGACCCCGATGGTACGCGGACCCGTCGGTATCGTCCCGGTCCGCCCGACCTCGGACGAGCCGTCAGTCGCTGGCGCGAACGCTGCGGGCGCTTGCCCGTGCCGGATTGGCCAGGGCGTGACTCGCTGCCACCCGGGCAACCCGCCGGGCCGCCTGCAGCCGCAGCTTCTCCATGTTCCGCGGCGGCGCCGGGTTCGCGGCCGGGCGTCCCAGCAGGTAGCCCTGCCCGAGATCCACGCCGAGCGAGGTCACCATCGCGAGGTCGGAACGACGCTCGATCCCCTCGGCCAGCAGCCTCGCCCCGATCCGGTGTCCGAACGACACGAACGCCTCGACGAGCGCCTGTTTGGCGTCGTCGCGCGCGCACCCGGCGACGATGTCGCGGTCGATCTTGATGACGGTCGGCTTCAGCGCGGCGACCAGGGCGAAGCTCGCGTAACCCGCGCCGGCGTCGTCGACCGCGAACCCGAACCCGACACGCCGGAGCGCCCTGACGGCGCGCTGGAGACGGAGCACGTCGGCGACGGCCTGTTGCTCCGTGCACTCGAGCGTCACCTTGCGCGGGTCGAGCCCTGCCTCACGAACCATCGCGGCGAACGCGGTCGCCTCGAATCGCGCGTCGAGCAGGCTGGCCGGCGTCACGTTGACGGCGACGCGCAGGGCGCTCCCACCGTCCGCCCGGCGGCGCTTGTCGATCTCGCCGGCGCGCTCGAGGATCTTCGACACGAGGAAGACGTCGAGCTCGATCGAGCGGTCCGTGTCGATGGCGGCCTGGACGATCGACCCGATCGACTGCGGGAGCATCGGCATGTTCGGCCGGAAGAGGCACTCGTATTCGTGCAGCTCTCCGCTGGCCAGCTCCACGATCGGCTGGAAGGCGACCGTGTGGAGCGTGCGCAGGCTGAAGAAGTAGTCGAGCGTCTTGGTCTGGATGACCTGGGTCGTCTGGGCCATCCCGATCCGGTCCGCCAGGCCGGACATCTGGACCGCGGCCGACAGGGCCATCAGGTAGCGGTCCGCCTCCGGCAGCGTGGCGTCGATCGTGACGAGGCCGTACTCGGGCGCGCGCGCCTCGCGGGCGATCGAATTCGCGACGAGCTCCGTCAATTCGCTCGCCGGCGCGATCACGATCGCCCCGGAGTCGAGCTCGAGGACGCGTGAATCCGGCACGAGCGACGCGAGCCGGTGCACGAACCGGGTGTCGCGCGACCACAGCAGGCGCTCGTCGACGGGGCGGCGGGGATTGGCAAAGAGGCGCACGAGACTCCGCTGGCAAGACGATTGGCGACGGCGCCACCGATGGCGGCGCCGTGCTCGGGCATCATGCCCGCGACCCCATCTCGCGGGCCCCGTGTCGGGGGTCCCGACGACCCCGGTACCTTTGCCTGCTGGACGCGCCGGCGGGTGCCGGTGCGAGGGCTCGGACGACGCCTACGTCAGCCTTTCGCCCGCTCGGATCTCGAGGTCGAGACGGTTCTCCGGTGGCGCGAGCGGACACGCCCACCGCGGGTCGAACGCGCACGACGGCTGGAAGGCGAAGTTGAAGTCCAGGATGAGTGCCCAGTTGGCTGCGTCCGGCCCGGGAGCCGCCCCGAGATCGGCGCCCTTGGCCGCATCGACCAGGTAGCGGCCCGCGCCGTAGGTCGTGTCGCCGTTGGTGGCGTCACGGAACGGGATGAACAGCCCACCTGCGTACCCGGCCATCCAGAACAGGGACAGCATCCGCTCGCCGTCCGGGAACGGCAGTCGGACACGGCCGATGCGGCTGAACGACAGGCTTTCGCCGCCGCTGTTGGGCATGTCGATCGGGAGCGCACCGGGTTCCGCCGGCGGCGCGGGCTCCACGACCGCGTGGAACCGGAGCAGCGGGTCATGATCGAAATGCACCGCCCGGAAATCGGCGCGGGCCGCGAGCGGGATCGGCGACTGCGGATGCTCCCGGAACAGCCGCTCGCGGACAGCTCGCCAGTGCGCCAGCGCGGTCGCCGGGTCCGTCGCGGCCATCGACCGGACTTCGGCGTACAGGGTCGAGACGCGTCGTCTCCAGTCCGCGAGGGACAGCCGGTCCGCGGCCGAGCCGTCGCCCGTACCTGAGTCGGTCACCGCGATCCGCGGCGCATCGACCCCAGGACGACCCACAGGCCGATACCGATCAGCGCGACCGGCCAGAGCTGGCTCCAGCGGATGTCCGGCAGGTCGTAGCCGAGGGTGCGCTCGACGAAGAACCACAGCCCGACGCCGAGGACGACGAGCCCGAACAGGATCGACGCGGTGCGGCCGTGATCGCGGTCGTCGCGCCGCGGCTTCGTGACGAGCGGTGGGATCGGTGGCACAGGAGCGTCCGACGCGGCCAGTGGGTCGCCCGGAGTCGCGGCCCATGGCTCGACGTCCGAAGTCGCCTCGGCCTCGGCTCGGGCTCAGGCTCGGGCGCCGTCGCTCCGGGCCATCCCTGCGTCGGGCTGTCCGCGGGCGGATCGGGGACCGGCATGCGTGTCGTCGGGCTCGGGGTGTCGTCGGACATGGGCGGCTCCTTGGTGCCGCGAAGGCGGCTCGCACCATCGTAGTCCGAGCCGCCTAGAATTGGGGGGCCCAGCGCAGGTCAGGGATGGACGGAGGAGTGGACGTGGCGGACACCGCGGAGATCGGCGTCTTCGGAGGCTCGGGGTTCTACGCCCTCCTCGACGAGGTGCGCGAGATCAAGGTGGACACGCCCTACGGCGCCCCCTCCGATTCGGTGTTCCTCGCCGAGATCGCCGGTCGCCGCGTGGCCTTCCTACCTCGTCACGGCCGGCGCCATACGATCCCGCCGCACCGCATCAACTACCGGGCGAACGTCTGGGCGATGAAGGCGCTCGGCGTGAAGGCCGCCATCTCGCCGTGCGCCGCAGGTTCGCTGCAACTCGCCGTCAAGCCCGGCGACTTCGTCGTGTGCGACCAGTTCGTCGACCGGACGAGCGGGCGTGCCGACACCTTCTTCGACGGGCCGATCGTGAGCCACCTCTCGTCGGCGGAGACCTACGACCCGACGCTACGCCGCCTGGCGATCGAGACGATCCGCGATCACGGGATCGAGGTCCACGACCGGGGAACCGTGGTCGTCATCCAGGGTCCGAGGTTCTCCACCAAGAGCGAATCGAAATGGTTCAGCGATGCCGGCTGGGAGGTCATCAACATGACCCAGTACCCGGAAGCCTGGCTGACGCGCGAGCTCGGGATGGCCGTCGTGAACATCAGCCTCATCACCGACTACGACGCGGGCGTGCACGAGGGCACCGAAGCGGTCAACGCGACCGACGTGCTCGAGGTCTTCCAGGCCAACGCCGAGCGGATCCAGAAGGTCGTGCTCGACCTCATCGGCCGCTTCCCGGCGGATCTCGACGCGCTCGGCGCCGGCGCGGCGCTCGGGCCGACCCGCGGTGACGGCCACGCCGCCGCCGCCGAGGACGTCCGCCTGTTCGAGACGGAGCTCTAGGGGTCTATGGCTGCGAGCACGCCGCCCGACGGCCGGCTCCCGATCGGCGTCTGCCTCCGCACGATCCGGGCAGAGCCGACATGGTGGCTCGAGAGCGCCCGCCGGCTCGATGAGGCGGGCTATGCGGGCTTGTGGGCGTGGGACCACTTCATGGGCCGCGGCGACCAGACCGTGCCCGTCGTCGAGTCCTGGACGATCCTGTCGATGGCCGCCGCGCAGACGTCCCGGGTGACCGTTGGCCCGTTCGTCATGAACGTGATGAATCGCCACCCGGCGCTCGTCGCACGCATGGCTTCGACTCTCCAGATCGCGAGCGGCGGTCGGTTGATCCTGGGCATCGGCATCGGCGGCGCACCGAAGGAGCACGCGGCGTACGGGATGGACTTCCCGCCACCCCCGCAGCGGGTGACCCGGCTCGAGGAGGCCGTGGCCGTCATGCGGGCGCTGTGGACCGGGGGGCCGATCACCCGACCCTCGCCGTTCTACCCGCTGGCCGACGCCGTCGCGTTCCCGGTGCCGGATCCGCCGCCCACGATCATCATCGGTGGCGAGACGGCGGCCGGGGCACGCCTCGCCGGCCGGATCGGCGACGGCTGGTCGGCGTTCGACGACAACTTCGAGGAGCACCTGCCGCTCTACCTCGAGTCGCTCGAGGCGTCAGGGAAGCGACGCGAGGACCAGACCGTCCTCGTCGGGTTCCAGGGGGAGTGGCTCTCCGACGAGACCATCCGGGACACGCCGTGGATCGAGGCACCGCGCGAGACCTGGGAGCGATGGCACGCGGCCGGTGCCGACGGCGCCATCGTGCTCGCCCGCACGACGGACGACGTCGATGCGCTCGTGGAGGCGACGAGCCGCTGGTGACCGCGGTTCATGGCACCATCCCCGGGTGACCCCGAGCAACCCGAGCGTCTCGACCGGCCCCGCGACCCCAGCCGGGCCGGCGAACCCGGTCGGGCCCGCGACCCCGGTCGGGCCTGCGAACCCGGTCGGGCCGGCGACCCCGGCAGCGCCGACCCATCCGTGCGCGCGCTGCGGCGCACCGGTCGGTCCCGGGGTCGGCCTGTGCGAACGCTGCAACCCGCTTGGCCTGCGCGACTCGGCGGCGTCGCAGGTCCACGGCACCGTGTTCGTGACCGTGGCGATCGCGATCGTGCTGCTGATCGTCTTCGCACGTCTCACGCTCGCCGGCAGCGGGCCGTTCCCCGCCAGCATCTCGGGGGTCACGCCGACCGACAACGGCCTGGCGGTCACCCTCACGGTCACGAATGAGGGCGCATCCGCCGGCCAGACGACCTGCCGGATCGTCGATGTCGCCGACCGGGGCGTTAGCCGGAGTGCGTTCGTGCTCAGCCCGCGGATCGAGGCGGGTCAGACCCTCGGCTTCCCGGCTGTCGTGACCGAGTTCGGACCGGACGCGCGGGAGCTCGCGGTCACGTGCCGGACGCCATGACACCGGCCGCGACGGACGCCGTCGCTCGGCAGTGCGGACGACCTTGCGTTCGGGCTCGCACTCGCCACCCGCGCGGGGGAGGTGCTGATGGACCGCTACGAGCGCCTCGAGCGGATCCATCACAAGAGCGCCCGCGACGTCGTGACCGAGGCCGACCACCTGTCCGAAGAGCTGATCATCGAGCGCGATCCGTGCGCGTCACCCCGGCGATGCGATCCTCGCCGAGGAGAGCGGGGAGCACCGGGCGATCGCCGGGGAGGCGCCAACCTCCGGTCGGGGGCGGCTCTGGATCATCGATCCCCTGGACGGGACCGTGAACTACGCGAACGGAATCCCGTTCTTCTGCGTCTCGATCGCGCTCATCGTGGATGGACGGCCGTCCGTGGGGGTCGTTCACGACCCGACGCGTGGCGAAACCTTCGCGGCGACGGCCGGCGGCCCGGGCCTGCTGGCGGCCGCGCTCGGGTCGCCCAGCCACGCGATCACGGCGTCGGACAAGGACAAGCTGTCCGACTTCGTGATCTCGATGGCGCTCGGCGGCAAGGGTGCGGTCGGCCGGTCGCGAGCGGTGCGCAAGGTGATCCGCATCTCGCGCTCGATGGGCTCAGCGGCCCTGGCGCTCGCGTATGTCGGGAACGGGCGGTTCGACGCCTTTATCCAGCAGGGTGGGCTGTCCGCGTGGGACATCGCGGCCGCCGGCCTGATCGCCGAGCGGGGCGGTGCCCGGGTCACCGCGATGGATGGCGGCCCGTGGTTCGACCTGGCGCGCGGGCCGGCGTCGAGCGGCATCGTTGCGGCCCCGATCGCGCATCACGGGACCCTGCTCGAGCTCGTCAGGTAGGCATGCCCCACCGACGTCTTCGTCGCCAGCGGATCGGTCCCTTCGTGCTCGCGCTGGTCGCGTTCGCGCCTCTCCTCGCCGGCTGCGAATCGCTGCCCGACGTCGTCTCGCAACCGGAGATCCGTTGCGGCCGGTTCGAGGGTCCAGGCTGTACCGTCCTCGCCGATCTCGGCCGACACGCATTGCATCGAGAGACGGAACAACCGTCCATCGTGGCCGTCGCCGGAGCGTGCCCGGACAACGCTCGGTGCATGCCGTCCGCGCTCGGCGGCGAGGAGGCGGCGGTCGTCGTGCGCTGGATGGACGGCACCATCGAGTGGGCCACGATCCCGCTTCCGGCGACCTGGCCGGCCGGGGCCGCCGGGCCGCCCCTCGAGCGATCCGAACCGCCGCCGGCGCACCTGCAGGCTCTCGTCGCCCCGGGAGGCTGAGCCGCAAAGCGAGGGCGTGGCCGCGGATCAGGCCTCGGCGAGCCAGCGGTGCGGCCGGGTCCGGAGCCGGTCCAGGCCCCATTCCTCGCAGAAGGCTTCCCACGTATCGCGCGGCGTGCCGTCCCAGCGCAACTCGTCGGGGTCCCGCTGGCGGATCTGGACCCCATCGGCCTCGGTGCGCAGCCGTGCGAGATCGCGGTACAGGAGCGCCTCGTCCCAGTGCTCGCGCAGGGTCGCCGCGAGTCCGACCGCTCGCGTGCCCCCGACGCCGGGTACTTCCCAGGCCGAGGCCTTCTCGGGGATGTCCTCGAAGTGGCCGTAGCGGGCCAGGATCGCGGCCGCTCCCTTCGCTCCCCAGCCGGGCAGGCCCGGGTACCCGTCGGACGAGTCGCCGACCAGCGCCAGCCAGTCGGGGATCGAGGGCGGCGGCACACCCCATTTGGCGCGCACGCCGGCATCGTCGTAGGTGATGTTGCGGCGGCGGTCCCACAACACGATCCGCTCGTCGCGGACGAGCTGGGCCATGTCCTTGTCCGGGGTGCACACGAGGATGCGTTCGACGCGCTCGTCCTGCGCGAAGCGGACGGCTGCCGCCGCGATAGCGTCGTCGGCCTCGAACTCGACCATCGGCCAGAGCACCACGCCGAGCGCTTCGATGGCGGCCTCCGCGATGGGGAACTGGGCCAGCAGCTCCGGCGGCATGCCGGCGGAGGACTTGTAGCCCGGGTACAGGTCGTTACGGAACGACTCGATCACCCGGTCGGTCGCGCAGCCGACGTGCGTGGCACCCTCCTCGCGCAGGAGGTACAGCAGCTGGTCGCACAGGCCGGACACACCGGACAGCACGATCCCGTCCCGGCCGATCACGTCCGGGCGGGGCGCGAAGTGCGCACGGAACAGCTCGTAGGTGGCATCGACGAGGTGGAGCTGCATCGCCGGCTACCTCGCTGACACGTTGCCGGAGGGTTCCGGCTCCTGAGGATCCCCGGGTGGCGGGCCGTCCTCCCCCAGGGGTTCGACACCGGCCGCGATCATCTCCTCGATCGCCCGAGCGCCATCGCCGGGCGAGAGGTCGACGGCGGCGATCGCGTCCGTCACGAGGCTGGTCTTGTATCCGAGCCGGACCGCGTCGAGTGCCGTGGCCTTCACGCAGTAATCGGTCGCAAGTCCGACGACGACGACCCGCGCGATCGTTCGGGCCTTTAGCAGCCCGTCGAGTTCGGTCGGGGTCTCCTCGCCGGTCGTCGGGTCGCGCATCGTGAAGCCGGAATAGCCGTCCTCCCCGTTGGTGCCTTTGCGGACGCGCGGCGCGTCCCGTGGGGCCACGAGGTCCGGGTGCAGGGCCGCGCCCCACGAATCGGCGAGGCAATGGACCGGCCACAGCCCGCCATCCTTGGCAAAGTGCGGCGTGGACTTCGGATGCCAGTCCTGGGTGAAGACGACGAAGGCCTCGGCGACGGTCGCTTTCGCGATCTCGCCATCGATGGCCGGGACGATGTCGTCGCCGCCGGCGACCGACAGGCTACCGCCAGGATCCGCGAAATCGTTCTGGGCATCGACGACGATCAGCGCCGTGGCCGAGTCATAGCGGGGCATGCCCCGAGCCTATCAGCCGGGGCGTCCGAAGACCGGCAGTCGACGCGAGGAAGCCGCGAAGTGGCGAGTTGCGGACGCGAAGAAGCGGCGCCGGTGGCGCCGCTTCGGAGCAAGAGGCCGGTGGACCTACCCGATCATCGCCGAGCGCTCGTCGGGAGCCGGCTCGGGTGCCACGGTCTCCGGTGCGACCGGCGGGACCACGTCGAGCAGGTACCCGATGCCCTGGAATGTCTTGATCCGCCCGGGCTCCCCGGGCTCCGCCCCCAGCTTGCGCCGGACGCGTGACACCCAGACCCGCAGGTACTGGAGGTCGTCCCGGTACTCGGGGCCCCAGACCTTGGTCAGCAGCTCCGTGTGGAGGACGACCTTCCCGGCGTTCGCAGCCAGGTGCTGGAGAAGCAGCCATTCGGTCCGTGAGAGCTGGACCAGCTCCCCGTCCCGGGTGACCATGCGCCGTTCGAGGTCGATCTCGATGTCGTCGAACGCCAGGACGCCAGATCCCGGGCTGGCACCGGACGAGCGGCGCAGCACGGCGCGGACGCGAGCCGCCAGTTCGTCAGGGTGGAAGGGCTTGGCGATGTAGTCGTCGGCGCCGAGATCGAGGCCCTTGGCCTTGTCGGCGGTCGAGCCCTTGGCGGTCAAGAGGATCACCGCGACCGGGCGCCGTTCGCGCAGCTGTCGCATGACCTCGATGCCGTCGAGGTCCGGCATGACGATGTCCAGGAGGACGATATCGGGGCGCACCTCTTCGGCCTTCTGGAGTGCCTCCTCGCCGCCGTTGGCGGTGACGACGCGGAAGCCCTCCTCGCCGAGGGCGATCGAAACGAGTTTCGTGATCCGCGGCTCATCGTCCGCGACGAGCACGAGTGGCTGGGTGCTCACGCGCAAACCTCCTGGGTCGGGGTCATGGTGACGGACATGGCCGGGGGCGTCACGTCCGGCGCGTTTGGGGCCGTGCCGGACGCACGCGGTGGAGACCTAGGAGCCGGCGGGCGCGACGCTCGGGAGCGTGACGTCCACGTTCACGTCGGTCGGCGTGGAACTGGTGTTCGCGCCGGGGCCGGCGAGGAAATACCAGGCGCCGGCGAGCACGATGATCACGGCGATGATGCCGAGGATCATGCCGGTGCTGGAGCCGCCATCTTTGACGACGACGGTGTCGTGGTCGGTGTGCGGATCGGACATGACTGGGACTCCTTCGTTCGATCGCGGGTGTGCGATATCCGGTCGCGAGCTGTGGCGCGGCGACCGGTCGAGCGGCACCGCCTCTGCGGGCGGCTACTCGAAGCCCCAGCAGCATGTCCCGGGACGCCTGACGCGGATGGGCCCCCGACATTGCAATCCGGTTACATCGGCATTACAGGCGGCCGCCAGCCACCCGTCGAGGCCTTACGACGGCGGGATGGGCTACCCTTCCGAGCATGGGATACAGCGAGGCTGAGCTCGATCTGATCGATCGGACCGAGGAGGTCGAGATCGAGACGAACGGTGACGACGGCGCCGTCCACCGGACCATCATCTGGGCGGTCGTCGACGACGGAGAGGTCTTCGTGCGGTCGTATCGAGGGCCCCACGCCCGTTGGTACCGCGAGGCGTTGGCCGACGCGTCCGTTGCGCTGCACGTCGACGGCCAGCGACTTCCCGTCAGGGCGGTCCTGGCGCCGGACGCAGGCTCCATCGAGCGCACATCGACGGGCATCCTGCGCAAATATGCCGGCGATCCGGCCGCGAAGGCCATGGTCGCGCCCGAGCTCCTCGACCTCACGATCCGCCTCGAGCCCCAGTGACCGGAGCGCATCAACCCCCACCTGCAACCTTCTGACGGCGGTCGGCCGCCGTACGATCAGCCGCGGTTCGCGCGCTCTGGGAGTCGTAACGCATGTACTTCGACGAATTCAAGCACCAGCTGCCGGACATCGACCCGGACGAGACCGAGGACTGGATGCAGTCCCTCGACCAGGTCGTCCAGCAGGCTGGTGAGACTCGTGCGCGCTTCCTGGTCTACAAGCTCCTCAAGCGAGCTCGCCAGCTGCAGATCGGCCTCCCCCCGCTCACCCAGACCCGCTACATCAACACGATCAGCCCCGAGCAGGAACCCGATTTCCCGGGTGACGAGGCGATGGAGCTGCGCATCCGGCGGATCGTGCGCTGGAACGCCGTGGCGATGGTCCTGCGCGCGAACACGCGATTCGCGGGCATCGGCGGCCACCTCTCTACCTATGCGAGCTCGGCGAGCCTGTACGAGACCGGCTTCAACCACTTCTTCCGCGGCAAGGACGGGGAGGGGAGCGGCGACCAGATCTTCTACCAGGGCCATGCCGCGCCTGGGATCTACGCTCGAGCGTTCCTGGAGGGACGGCTGACCGAGGCGCAGCTCGACCATTTCCGCCGCGAGGGCGCCCCGGGCGTCGGTCTGAGCTCCTACCCGCACCCGCGCCTGATGCCCGACTTCTGGGAATACCCCACGGTCTCGATGGGTCTCGGGCCGATCAGCGCCGTCTATCAGGCCCGCTTCAACCGCTATCTCCATAACCGCGGACAGCTCGACACGTCGAAGTCGCGCGTGTGGGCGTTCCTCGGGGACGGCGAGACCGACGAGCCCGAGTCGCTGGGCGCGCTCAACCTGGCGGCCCGCGAGGGCCTCGACAACCTGACGTTCGTCGTCAACTGCAACCTGCAGCGGCTTGATGGCCCCGTGCGGGGGAACGGCAAGATCATCCAGGAGCTCGAAGCGGTCTTCCGCGGGGCGGGCTGGAACGTCATCAAGGTCATCTGGGCGCGCGAGTGGGACGACCTCCTGGCGCGTGACGTCGACGGGCTGCTCGTCCAGCAGATGAATGAGACGCTCGACGGAGAGTTCCAGAAGTTCAGCGTGGCCGGTGGCGCCTACATCCGCGAGCACTTCTTCGGTCCGGACCAGCGGTTGCGCAAGCTCGTCGAACACCTGACCGACGACGACCTCGCGAAGCTGCGCCGGGGCGGTCACGACTACCGCAAGGTCTTCGCCGCGTACAAGGCCGCGACCGAGTTCAAGGGCGCGCCGACGGTCATCCTCGCCAAGACCGTGAAGGGCTGGACCCTGGGGCCAGGCGTCGAGGCCCGCAACATCACCCATCAGGCCAAGAAGCTGTCGGAGAAGGAACTGCAGATCTTCCGGGACCGGCTGCAGCTGCCGATCCCGGACGAGAAGCTCAAGGAAGCCCCGTACTACCACCCAGGCCCCAAGTCCGAGGAGGTCGAGTACCTGCGCGAGCGCCGGGCCGCGCTCGGCGGCTCGATCCCCAAGCGGGTGGTCCGCGCTGGACCGCTGGCCGCTCCCGCTCCCGCGGTCGACCAGGAGTTCGCGGCCGGCAGCAAGACCGAGGTCTCGACGACCATGGTCTTCACGAGGATCCTGCGCAACCTGATCCGCGACAAGGAGCTCGGGCCGCGCATCGTGCCGATCATCCCCGACGAGGCGCGCACGTTCGGCATGGACCCGCTGTTCAAGGAGGTCGGCATCTATGCCGCGCTCGGGCAGCGCTACGAGCCGGTCGATTCCGACCTCGTGCTCTCGTACCGCGAGGCGACCGACGGCCAGGTCCTCGAGGAGGGCATCACCGAGGCGGGCTCGATGGCCAGCTTCCAGGCGGCGGGGACCTCGTACGCGACCCACGGCCACTCGATGATCCCGTTCTACATCTTCTACTCGATGTTCGGCTTCCAGCGGACCGGGGACCAGATGTGGGCGTTCGGGGACGCTCGCGGCCGCGGCTTCCTGATGGGCGCCACGGCCGGTCGCACCACGCTGGCGGGCGAGGGCCTGCAGCACGACGACGGCCACAGCCACATCCTGGCGTCGACGGTGCCGGTCGTCCGCGGCTACGACCCGGCCTTCGCCTACGAGCTCGCCGCCATCGTGCGCGACGGGATCGAGCGCATGTACGTCAAGGGCGAGGACGTCTACTACTACATCACGCTCTACAACGAGAACTACGCCCAGCCAGCCAAGGCCGACGGGATCGACGAGGGGATCCTGCGCGGGATCTACCGGTTCGCCGAGGCGCCGCAGGTCGGGAAGGACGCACACCCGGCTCGGCTGATCGGCTCCGGCTCCATCCTCAACGGCGTCATCGCGGCACGCGACTTGCTGGCCGAGCGGTTCGGCGTGGCCGCCGAGGTCTACAGCGCCCCGTCGTTCCCACTCCTGCGGCGCGACGCGCTCGAAGTCGAGCGCTGGAACCGGCTGCATCCCGACGCCAAGGACCAGCGCGTTCCCTACGTCACGACCGTGCTTCCCGGCGACGGCGGGCCTATCGTGGCGGCCACCGACTGGATGAAGGCGCTGCCCGACATGGTCGCGCGCTGGCTGCCGGCACCCTATGTGTCGCTCGGCACGGACGGGTTCGGCCGAAGCGGCACGCGGGAGGACCTGCGGGCGCTGTTCGAGATCGACCCGCCGCACATCGCGGCGGCGACCCTCGTCTCGCTGGCGCGGTGCGGCGCGATGGCCCCGGCCAAGGCGGCCAAGGCGATCCGCGAGCTCGGCATCGACCCGGACAAGATCGATCCGCTCGCCGGCTGAGTAGCGCGTGCCGGCCGGCAGCACGCCGTCGCCGACCGGCGTCCCGAGGCCGGACGTCGCGCACGTCGCGGACGTCCCGGCCGACCTGTCCGTCAGGACCGGCCTGGTCCCGCTCGCCGCGGTCTTCCTGCGGATCGGGCTGACGGCGTTCGGTGGCCCGGCCGGCCACGTCGCCATCATGCGCGACGAGTTCGTGCGGCGCCGCGGCTGGCTGGATGACACCGCCTTCGTCGACCTGATCGGCGCCGCCAACCTGATCCCGGGCCCGACGTCCAGCGAGCTCGCCATGCACATCGGCCATCGCCGTGCCGGGCGCGCCGGGCTGGTCGTCGCCGGTCTCGCGTTCCTGCTTCCGGCCGTGCTGATCGTCGCGGTCCTTGCCTGGCTCTACGTCGCGTACGGACGGCGGCCTGAGATCGCTGCGCTGCTCGGGGGCATCACGCCGGTCGTCGTGGCCATCGTGGCCCATGCCGGCTGGTCGATCGCGAGAACCGCCGTTCGGGGGCCGGTCCATGTGGCCCTCCTCGCTGCGGCCGTCGCCGCGATCGTCGCCGGCGTCCCGGAGATCGCGGTGCTGCTCGGCGTGGGCGTCGTTTCGGTCGGACTGGTAGCGGCCCTGGATGGCCGGAACGTGGCGATCGGGATGGCCGCCTGGGCCGCGCCGCAGGCCGGTGGGGCTTCCGCCGGCGTCGCCACCGGCGCGGTCGCGGCCGCCGCGGCCGGGGTCGCCATCGCCACGCCGGGCCTCATCTTCGTGACGTTCCTCAAGATCGGTGCGGTCCTGTTCGGCAGCGGCTACGTGCTCGTGGCCCTGCTTCGCTCCGAGCTCGTGGAAGGTCTCGGGTGGATCACCGAGACGCAGCTCCTGGATGCCGTCGCGGTCGGACAGGCCACGCCGGGCCCGCTGTTCTCGACCGCGACCTTCATCGGCTACCTGGTCGGCGGACCGATAGGCGCCCTGGCCGCGACCGTCGGCGTATTCCTGCCGGCCTTTCTGGCGGTCGCGCTGAGCATCCCGATCCTCGATCGACTTCGAACCTCGGTCCGCGCCCGGTCATTCCTGGACGGGGTCAATGTGGCCGCGGTCGGGCTGCTCGGGGTCGTCGCCGTCCAGCTGGCGATCGGGGGCGTCCGTGACATCGTGGGCGTGGCAACCATGCTCGGGGCGTTCGGGCTGCTGCTTCGCGGCGTCGGCACCGGCTGGCTGATCGCGGCGGGGGCCGCCGTCGGGGTCATTCGCTGGCTGCTGGCTCCGGGTTGACCGGCCGGCGGAGCGGGTCGACGAGGAACACCGGGTGCCGCTCATCGGGCTCATCGTCGTCGAGCTCGTCGGCCTCCAGGACGCGGAGCGTGAATCCGAATTCGGATCCGCCGCCCGGTGGCCGAAGCGCCCACATCTTCCCGCCCATCGCCTCCACGAGGCTGCGACATACGAACAACCCGATGCCTGAACCGGCGACCGACCTGGCGCTGTCGGGGTCGCGGTAGAACAGGTCGAAGACGCGTCGCAGCGATTCGTCCGGGATCCCGGGACCGTCGTCGGTCACCCGGATCTCGACCACGTTGCCGTTCCGGCGGGCTTCGATGACGACCGTCGTCCCCGCGGGCGTGTACTTCGCGGCGTTCCCCAGGAGGTTGCGCACGATCTGCTCGACATAGGTTCCTTCGCCGGCGACGACCGGCAGGTCGGGCCCCAGCCGGCTCTCGATATGGAGGGACGGCAAGTCGGGCGACTCCTGGGCGACGAGCCGTTCGATCAGCCGCCGCGGCTGGAGTGGCTCGGCGTCGATGACCAGCCGTCCCCGTTCCGCACGGCTCAGGACCAGCAGGTCCTCGACGAGCCGATGGAGACGCTCGGATTCGGCGCGGACGTCCTCGAGCAGGGCGGCGCGCGAAACGGGATCGTCGGCGCGGCCCGGACGGGCCAGGATCTGGGTGAGTCCCAGGATCGTGGTGATCGGCGTGCGCAGCTCGTGGCTGATGACGTCGATGAACGCCTCGCGAAACTCGCCGGCGCGGCGCTCCTCGACGAGCAGCTGATCGCGCTGCTCCTCGATGCGACGACGCTCCGTGATGTCCTGGCCCGTGCCGATCATCGAGGTCGCACGCCCCTCGCCGTCGCGGAGGACGCGGCCCGCACCCTGCGTCCAGTGGACCGATCCGTCCGGCCACACCACGCGGAAGTCGAGCGCAAATGGCGCCACGCCCTCGACCGCCGCCCCGATGCCCGTGCGGAACGGCTCCCGGTCGTCGGGATGGATCATGTCCAGGTAGGCGTCGAACGACGGGGCCTGCGTCGTCGGCTCCAGGCCGTGCTGGCGGAAGATCTCGTCGGACCACGTCAGAGAGCTGTCGGCGATGTCCCACTCCCAGAATCCGGTGCCGGAGGCCGCGAGCATGACCTCGAGACGACGGTCGCGGGCCTCGACCGCCTCCGCGAGTGCCGCGACCTCGTCGAGCGCGTCGACGAGCCGGTCCCGCGCCGCCCGGCGGGAGGCCACGAGCAGCACCGTTCCGGTGGCTGCCACCACGTAGACGATCTGCCGGACGAGCTCGACGCGCGACGCAAGGCTCGCGTCGCCGCCCAAGAAGAACACCCCGTTGAGGATCACGGCCGCGACGATGGCCGTCATCCCGCCGACGAGCCCGCCGAACCAGGCTGCCAGTACCGCCGCCGCCATGAGCAGGATGTATCCGGTGTCGCCCCCGGCGAACTCGTTGAGCGCGGCCTTCGAAGCCAGGGCGACCACGGCGATAAATACGCCGGCGATCAGCGCATACCCGGGCGTGAACCGGATGTCGCGCGCCCTGGCGATCTCCCCCTTGGCTCGTCCGGCTGCCTGCCCCGCGGCGCCCGCCGTCTCCTGCGTCACGTGTCTCCCTCGCGATGCCCTGAGCGACGGAAGTATGGACCAGGACCCGCCCGTGGACGACCGGGGCCCGCAGGTTGCGATTCGCGCTGTCGTCCAGTCGTAACGAGCGCCTCCGCCCGTGGCGCCCGGACGGGATGACCACACGGGCACGATGGCCCCCGGCACGGCTCGCCGACGAGTTCGGCGCGTATCAAGGAGTTCGACTGATGGCACGAAACGACACGAACGAGCGCGAGGGCACCGCGGGCGACGGCACGCCCGCTCCAACGGACGACGGGCAGCGAACCGATCATCCGGACAGACCAGCACCTCGATCCAGGCGCGTACGTCGGGCCGCGAACCCGAGCGTCAGGCGGCCACGATCCCGGGTGGCATCTCGGACGCGGACGAGCGCGTCGCCGCGCACAGCACCCAGTCGAGTGCGACCGCCGGAGATCGCGTTCCGGATGGCCACGGAGAAGGCTCGCCAGCGGATGACGGCCAGGTCCGTGAGGCTGGGCAGTCCCGCTGATAGCCGCCTGATACACGGCGCGACCGCGGCTTGACGTCCCGCCCGGCCGGCGGCCCCTACCGTCGAAGCAACGGCGTCATCCGACGTCCCGTCACCGGCCATCGCGCCGGTCAGCTCGAACACAAGGAGCTTCCCCAGTGGACAACGACACGACGACGACTCCTCACGATCACCCCCACGATGACGACCTGCTGAACGAGGGCCGTGGCACGGCCCCCGAGAATGAAGAAGGCGGCACGGAAGCCGTCGGCGCCGGAGCCGGTGCTCTCGGCGGCGCAGCCGTCGGTATGGCCGTCGGTGGCCCCCCCGGCGCAGTCGTCGGTGGCGCGATCGGCGCCGTCGGTGGTGCGATCGCCGGTGAAGCGGCCGAAGGCGACGACGAGGCCGGTGCAGGCACCGGAGCCCTCGGTGGTGCCGCTGCCGGTGCGCTCGTTGGTGGCGCCGTCGCCGGACCTCCCGGCGCGGTCGTCGGTGGCGCGGTCGGTGCGGCCGGCGGTGCCGGCGCGGGCGACCAGACCGAGGAAGAGACCGAGGAGAACGACCCGGCCAGCCCGGCCACGCGCTCCTACTGACCCATCCCAACCCGGCAAACGACCGGGAGTGCGACACTGGCCGCGAGGAACCCCGCCCGGCGGGCCCTCGCGGCCGTTCTTTTCCCGTAAGGTGTTCGTCCCATGACTCGTTCGCTACGCATCGCCCAGGTTGCCCCGCCGTTCGAGCGTGTGCCACCGCGGGCGTACGGCGGGACGGAGCGGATCGTGCACGGGCTGGTCACGGAGCTCGACCGGCGAGGCCACGAGGTCACGACCTTCGCCAGCGGCAATTCGGTGGTTCCCGGTCGTCACATCGAGACGGTGCCCGAGGCGCTTCGTCCCCTTGGATACGCCGGCGATTCGCTGCCGTACATGCAGCTGACGCTCCACGAGGTCCTGGCCCACGCCACGGAATTCGACCTTATCCACGCGCATATGGAGTGGGCCAGCCTGCTGCTGGCCCGCGTCAGCCCGGTCCCGGTCGTGACGACGTTCCACGGCCGGTTGGATCTTCCATGGGCTGACGCGCTCCTGCGGGACCCGCCCGACGGGCTCGTCGCCATCAGCGAGAACCAAGCCGGCACGCACCCCGACGTGCCCTGGGCCGCGGTCGTCCACAACGGCCTGCGCCTCTCCGAGATGCCGTTCGGATCGAAGCGGACGGACGCGCTGTGCTTCGTCGGCCGGATCGTCCCCGAGAAGGGGATCGTGGAGGCGATCGAGATCGCCGTCGCCGCCGATCGCCCGTTGCGCATCGCGGCCAAGGCCGGCCCCACGGCCGTCGAGCGCGACTATTTCGAGAACGTATTCCGACCGGCGATGAAGGCCGCCGGCTCCCTGGTCGAGTATCTCGGGGAGCTCAACCAGCCCGATCGCGACGACCTCTTCGCCGAGAGCTACGCCTCGCTGATGCCGGGGTCATGGCCGGAGCCGTTCGGTCTCGTGCTCATCGAGTCGCTGGCCTGCGGCACGCCGGTCATCGCCCGGCGGGTCGGCGGCCTGCCCGAGATCCTGCGTGACGGCATCGATGGCTTCTTCGGCGACGACGTGAAGGGCATGGCCTTCAAGGTGGACCGCGTCGTTGACCTGGATCGGGGGGCGATCCGCGAGTCGGTCCTCGATCGCTTCTCGGTCGAACGGATGACGGATCGATACGAGGCCGTGTATCTCGGCCAGCTCGACGCGGCCAGGAAGAAGATCGCGGTCGGACCCGGATCGGCCCAGGATCGCGACGATGACTCCGAGGAGCCGGAGCGGCTGGCAGCCCACCGGATGGGGACGCTCGCCCGGCGCTGACAGCCCACTGCGGAATTCAAACGGCCCCGCCTCGGCGGGAATGCCACGTGTCTGCGACGTCCCTCCCGCGCGTGCGTGCTGCGTCCCTGACGCCCCCCTTGTGACGCTTGCGCTCCCGCGGAGCGCGGGGTTGCCCGGAGGAGGGTTCCGACATGCCGCAGAAAGCGTGGACCGACAAGCGCGAACGCCAGTACGAGCACATCAAGGACTCCTATGAGGAGCGCGGCGTCAGTACCGACGAAGCGGAGGAACGTGCCGCCCGGACCGTCAACAAGGAGCGCACCGAGGCGGGCGAGACGAAGGCGCAGCGGAAGAGCCGTTCAAAGTGACCGCCATCGGCTATGCGCTATCGAGCGAGGAGCACGGCCCGCGGGACCTCGTGGCCAACGCCCGTGCCGCCGAGGAGGCCGGCTTCTCCTTCGCCCTCATCTCGGACCACTTCCACCCCTGGATCGAGCGTCACCCACACAGCCCGTTCGTGTGGGGCGTGCTCGGGGCGATCGCCCAGGCCACGGACAAGCTGGTCGTCGGGACCGGGGTGACGTGTCCGACGATCAGGACCCACCCCGCGATCATCGCCCACGCCGCGGCCACGGCCGCGGACCTGATGCCCGGACGGTTCTTCCTGGGTGTCGGGACGGGCGAGAACCTCAACGAACACATCCTCGGCGGGGCCTGGCCGGAGTGGGAAGTCCGCGCCGAGATGCTCGAGGAGGCCGTGGAGGTCATCCGCGAGCTGTGGCGGGGCAAGGTGACCAGCCATCGCGGCCGGTACTACACCGTCCAGAACGCCAAGCTCTACACGCTGCCCAAGGAGCTGCCCCGCATCCATGTCGCCGTCGGCGGCGAGCGCATGGCCAGGGTCGCGGGCCGGATCGCCGACGGCCTGATCACCACCGCGCCTGACAAGAAGCTGCTGGGGGTCTACCGAAGAGCCGGCGGCGATGGACCGCGGTTCGGACAGGTGACGCTGTGCTGGGCGGCCTCGGAGCGCGCGGCGCGCAAGACGGCCCACGAGTGGTGGCCGACCGCCGCGCTGCACGGCGAGGTCACCCAGGAGCTGCCGAACCCGGCCCAGTTCACGGACCTCGTGCAGAGCGTCACCGAGGACCAGGTCGCCGAGGTCATCACGTGCGGCCCCGACGCGGACGCGCACCTCGCGAAGATCCAGGCATTCGTCGACGCCGGCTTCGACCACGTCTATCTCCACCAGGTCGGCCCGGATCAGGACGGGTTCCTCGAGTTCGCCCGAAAGGAGCTGCTGCCGCGTCTCGGGGCGCGGACGCCCGCCGCGGTCTGACCTCGGCGGGGCGAGCCCCGTCAGCCGACCTTTCGCTCAGCGCTGCTCGTCGGGCTCCTCGATGTCGGCCGCGTCCGGGGCGTCCGCACCTTCCTTGAACCAGGGATTCGGCTCCTCGGCTGGCTCGGAGGGCGATTCGGGCTCCGGCGTGGCGTCGGTTTCTCGGTCGGTCTCGTAGGTGTCTTCTCCCGGAACGGGTCGCAGCTCATCGGTCACGTGTGGTCCTCCGGTGTGTCTCTCGAGGGGTTTCGGTGGTCAGGCACGGGTCATCCCGCGCCGCAGCAGGATCCAGGCGCCTACGAGGGTCACCATCGCGATGACGATGAGCGCCAGGAACTCCCAGGCCTGGTTGGTCGTACCGCGCAGCATGAGGTCCTGGAGGAGCCGGATGCCATGGGTCACGGGGAGCGTGTAGGCGATCGCGCGCACGGGCTCACTGAATTCCGAGATCGGCAGGACGAACCCGCTGAAGAAGACCGAAGCGAGCAGCACGAGCAGGGATAGCTGGACCGCCTGTCGCTCGGAGTCCGAGACGACCGCGATCAGGAGCCCGAGGCCGATCGACGCCAGGAGCAGCAGGGCGATCGCGAGGGCCACGAATCCGACCGACCCGACCATCGGGACGCCCAGCCCGAGCACCAGCAGGGCCACGGTCAAGGCCGCGATGGCGCCGCCGATCAATCCGAAGGCAAGGAGCTTGCCGGTGAGCACCTCCGCCGCGCTGACGGGGGCGATGCGGAACAGCTCGATGACGCCGCTCGTGCGCTCACGCACGAGTGACATCGCCACGAGCGTGACGGCGAGGTGCTGGAGGATCAGGGCCAGCACGGCCGGGGCGAAGTAGGAGATCACATGCGGCGTCGATGGCGACACGTTCCGGATCTCGGCCCGGGTCGGGGCCGCGATGACCTCGGGTGGGATGGCGTCGGCTTCCGCCTCGCCAGCGGCGACGGCATAGCCCTGCCCCTCCGCCGCCACGCGTTCGATGATCTCGCGGTTGACGGCTGAGGCAAGACCCGCGGCGAGGAAGCCCGCGTAGTTCTCGGCGACCGGGTCGATCACGTCGACGATGACCTCGATGACCGACTGCTCGCCGGCCCGGAATCTCGCGTCCGGGTCTTCGGGGGCGACGATGACCACGTCGGCTGTGCCCGCCCGGAGACGTGCCTCGGCCGCGGCCAGATCCGCCGTCACCTCGCTGACGTGCAGGCCGCCGCCGGCGAGCTCCTGGTAGGTCTCGATGTCGGCGGGCAAACCGCTGGTCGGTGGGGCCACGATCACGGTCTCGAGCGGACGCTTGAAGCCGCTGTAGCCGAGGCCGAAGACGGCCATGATCAGGAACGGACCCAGGATCAGGCTGAGGATGGCGCCCGGTCGGCGCATGGTCTCGATGATCTCCTTGCCCACGAAGGCCATCAGGCGGACGATCACCGCCAGGGCGGGCCGCATCAGGCTTCCTCCTCGGACAGGTGATCACGGGCCATGCGGTGGCGCTGGACGAGGATCGCAAAGACCTCGTCGAACGACTGTCGCGCCTCACGCGCCGAGGTCACGTCCCCGCCACCCTGGTTGATCGCCTCGACGACCTCCGGGATCGCCGTGGAGGCGTCGTCGACGGTGACCCGCAGGCCATTCGCTCCGCGGCGCTCGACGCTCCGGACGACCGGCAGCGCAGCGAGGCTTGCACCGTTGAACTCGTTGCCGAGCTCGATCTCGACGGCATCCCCGCCCATCGCCTCGCGGCGGATCTCGTCCGGTGGGGCCAGGGCGATGAGGCGACCGTCCGCGATCAGGGCCACGGTGTCGCACTCCTCGGCCTCGTTGACGTACTGGGTGGTCACGAGCAGCGTCCGCCCGCCATCGCGCAGGCGATGGAGCTCCTTCCAGACGGTCGTCCGAAGGATCGGGTCGATCCCGGCAGTCGGCTCGTCGAGGAACAAAAGGTCGGGATCGTGGACGAGCGCCGAGGCGAGCTCCAGCCGTCGCTGCATGCCACCCGACAGGCGCCCGGCGCGGCGACCCCGGGCGTCCCACAGGTCCACGAGCTGGAGGACCTCGCGGGTGCGACGGTGACGGGTGCGCCACAGGATGCCGAACAGGGACGCCACGAAATCGACGTTCTCGCGCGCCGTCAGGTCCGGGTACAGGGTGAACTGCTGCGGCATGTACCCGATGCGCTCGCGGGTCTGCCGCCGGAAGGTCCGCGGGTCCTCGCCGAGCACGCGCACCTGACCGTCGTCCGGGGCGAGCGCACCGGTGAGCAGACGGATCGTGGTCGTCTTGCCAGACCCGGACGGGCCGATGATGCCCAGGATCGTCCCGGTCCGAACGGACAGCGAGATCCCGTCGACCGCCGTGTCGTCGCCGAATCGCTTCGTGACGCCGTCGATGACGACGGCAGCCTGAGCATCCGGCACGGCGTCGGCGGTGGCCGTCGCACCAGGGCTCTCAGGCGGTGCTTCCAACACTGGGGGTCTCCTCGGGCATGTCGGCGGCTGGGCGGTCGCGTCCGGAGGGATTGGTCCCACCGCGCTCCCCCCACGGGCCGCGGTGGGATGAACGCAGTATCCGGACCGCCGGGTATCGGGCTGCCGTCGAGGGAGCGCAGCGGAGTTTCATCGATATCGCGGAACGCGCTTGCCACGTCGCTGAGAGGGCGGAGCCGGACGCTTGTGATGGCCGCCACCCCCGCCACCCGCCATCGTGCGCAGATGCCCGCTCGCCGCCGCTCCGAAGCCGATGCCGCGCCAGATGCGCGCGCCGTCGCCCGCGATGCCGGCCTGCGCTACGCCACCGATGCGCGCCCCGGCATCAGCCGCCACCGCTCGGGGCGTGGGTTCAGCTACCGGGACGCCGAGGGCAAGACCATCCGCGATCGCGCGGTCCTTGCCCGGATCCGGGCGCTCGCCATCCCGCCCGCCTGGACCGATGTCTGGATCTGCCCGTGGCCGAACGGGCACCTGCAGGCTCGAGGGCGCGACGCGCGCGGGCGCAAGCAGTACCGCTACCACGCGGACTGGCACCAGCGCCGCGGCACCAACAAGTTCGATCGCATGCTGGCGTTCTCGGAGGTCCTGCCACGGATCCGGCGCCGTTGTGACGCCGACCTCGCCACGCGGGGCATGTCGCGCGAGAAGGTCCTGGCGGCCGTCGTCCGCCTGCTGGAGCTCACGCTGATCCGCGTCGGCAACGATGAATACGCCCGCCTCAACCAGTCGTTCGGGCTGACGACCCTGCGCGATCGACACGCGAAGGTGGAGGGCGGTTCCGTCCGTTTCCGGTTCCGCGGGAAATCGGGGCAGGCCCACGAGGTCGGGCTTCGCGACCGCCGACTCGCGGGGCTCATCCGGCGCTGCCAGGAGCTGCCGGGCCAGGAGCTGTTCCAGTACGTCGACGACGACGGCGAGGTCCGCGATATCGATTCGGACGACGTCAACGGCTACATCCGTGAGGCGGCCGGGGCGGAGTTCAGCGCGAAGGACTTTCGGACCTGGGCAGGCACGGTGCTCGCGTACCGCGCGCTCCGGGTCCTCCAGCCGGCCGACGGTGAGCATGGCGCGAAGCGCAACGTCGTCGAGGCCATCCGGCAGACCGCCGACCAGCTCGGCAACACCCCGGCCGTGGCCCGCGGCAGCTACGTCCACCCCGCCGTCCTCGAGGCCTACCTCGAGGGCTCGATCCCCGGGGCGCTGGTGCAGGCGGCGGAGGAGCAGGACACGCCCCCGACGGCAGCGACACCCCGGGAGGAGTCGGCGGTTCGCGCGCTGCTCCGCCAGCGGCTCGAGGACGACGCGGCGCGATCCCGCGCCCGCCCGCGCGGCGCGCGGCGCTCGGGTCAAGCCGAGGCCGCGGGTGAGGCCAAGACGGCGGGTCAGCAAGACCGCGGGTGGGGCGAAGGCGGGAGGTCGCGCGACGACTGAAGCTCGCGCGAAGGCGCGGGTCGGGCGAGGACTACAGGTTCGGCGACGAAGACGAGCTAGGCCGCGGACTCGTAACAGGGGAGCGAGAACCCGATCTCCACGGACCCCGCCTCGCCATCTGTCACCCACGTCCTGCCACGCATCGCCTCGATCAACCGGCCGGCGACGTACATCGCGATGCCGGGGCTCACGGATCCTGGCCCGGGGTCGGCGGCCGGCAGCTGGAACAGGCTGCCGCGATCATCGACCGTGAGCGTGCCCGTCCGGTCGAGGAGTCGACAGATCACCCGCTCGTCCTCGCCACTCACCGCGACCTCCAGGTCCGTGGCGCCGGCGGCCCGCCAGGCGACGTTGGCGATGAGATTGCGCAGCGCGTGCGCCAAGGCGTTCGGATCGGCCGCCGCGGGCGGCGGCGTCCCGTCGAGCCGGAGCATGACCCGCAGGCCCGGCCAGCGCGGTGCTTCGATCTGCGTCCCGGCGTCCACCGCTCGGATCAGGGAGATCGGCTCGCGCGTCACGCGGACGGCGTCGTGCTCGAGGCGGGTGAGGACGAGGAGGTCCTCCACGGCCCGGAACAGGCGTGCCGCCTCGTGATACACGTCGGACGCGAGCTCGCGGCGCATCGCCGGCAGGAGGTCCTCGTCCCGCGCCAGCACCGCGCTTCCGGCGTAGATGGTCGTGATGGGCGTTCGCAGCTCGTGCGCCAGCACCCCAAGCAGGGCCTCGTGCTCCGCCGCGCGCGCACGCTCGGACGCCTGGGGCATCGCGTTCGCCATGTCGGACTGCGGCATGGTCAAAGGGTGGTCCATGGATGGTCCCCCGGATGTCGCGGGTCGATGGGGTTGTCTTGCGAGCTTGTTGCGCGTTCGGATCAGTTCCCGTGCGGGAAGCCGCGTCAACCTTCGCCGTCGTCCCCGATCAGGGGGAGGGCCACGACGACCGTCGTGCCGGTCCCCGGACCGTCGGAATGGAGCACGAGCGTGCCATCGTGGGCCGCGACGATGCCACGGCAGGCATAGAGCCCGAGCCCAAGCCCGGGGATGCCCTGCGCGCGAGCTCGGTCGGCGCGCACGAAGCGATCGAACACGGTCCCGGCTTCGTCCGTGGTCAGACCCATGCCCTGGTCGCGGATGGTGAGCTGGGCGATCCCGTCGGCGGCACGTTCGGTCTCGATCTCGACGCGACCGTTGGCCGGCGAGTACTTGAGGGCGTTGCTGATGAGGTTCGAGACCACGCGCCGGAGGAGATGCGGATCCCAGAGGCCGACCAGCGCATCGGTCGAGGGCTCGAACTCGATCTGGCGGCGCGAGTCGGCGTCCAGGAGCGCGAGCGCGTCGGCGACGATCGCGTCGAGCTTGGCCGGCTCGGGGTCCGGCTCCAGGGCACCCATGGCCAGTCGCGAAGCGTCGCCGAGGGTGTCGAGCATGATGTTGATCTCGTTGACCGCGACCACGGCGCTCTTGACGACGTCCGTGGTGCGCTCCCGGTCGAATTCGGGCTCGCCGAGCCACCGGGCGGCAAGGTCCAGCGAACCCGTCACCAGCGTGATCGGCTGGCGGATGTCATGGACCGTCGTCGCCAGGAACTCCTCGCGCAGGCTCTCGACGCGATCCGAGAGCGCGTCGAGGCCGACGGTCGCGGCACCGTCGAGCGCATCGTCGATGACCGCCTGGCCAGCCAGGAGATCGCGGCCCGGGGCGTCATCGACCGAGGCGATGAGCGCCCGCCCGATCTCGTGCCGGAGCAGGCGGAACTCGGTCACGATCGCCACCGGCCCGAGGCCTTGCTCGAAGCGCATCTGCGCGTGCGCCTTGGCCGCGTCGATCACCGCGGGGTCGTCCATCGGCGGCTGGAGGTCGTTGCGATAGGTCGAGCTGCGCAGGACGCCGATGATGTTGTCGAGCAGCACGGGGATGTGGTCGGCGACCGACGCGGTCGGATTGTCGGCGTGGAACGGCTGCTCCAGGGCGGCTTTCAGCCACGCCGCGAGGATCTCGCCGCGGCGGCGCGCCAGCGCCTCCGCGATCGGGCCCAGGTCGGCGTCGTCGACGACCCCCTCGATGCGCTGATCGATATCGGGTGCGGCGTCATCGGCCTCGGTCATGCCGCGCCCTCCCACCTTCTGCCGCTTCGCGCCCCGCGCGAAGGCCGAGGATACGCCGCGCGCTTCACTCGCGTCAGTCACCGCGCGCCTGCACCCGCACGTGAGAAGGCCCCGGCGGTATCGCCGGGGCCCTGGTGCGAGTCGGGAGAACGCTGGGTCAGCGGTCGCCGCGGAGCTCGTCGCCCACGTTGCCCGCCTGCTCGCGAATCTCGTCGCCGACATTGGCGGCGTGGTCGGCGAGGGACTCGTCGCCGTCGGCCTTGCGAGCGGCAGCCTTCGCGTCGTTCTCGCTGTCGCGATACTCGCGCTTCATGTCCTGGGTGCTGTCATCCGCGACGTCGCGGATCTCGTCGCCCGCATTGCCGAGATCCTTGCGGATCTCGTCGCCTGCGTTCGCGACCGTGTCGCTGAGGGACTCGCCATCGGCATTGCGCCACGCCTGCTTGGCGTTCGTCTCGGCCTCTCGAGCGCCCTTCTTGAGGTCATCCATGGTGGTGGGACTCCTTCACGGTGGTGGCGCTGCTTGCGCCGTACCGAGAACGTAGTCCCTGCCGCGTATCGCGATGCCCGTCGAGGACGGCGGTCCGGTTGCGGCGACGTTGCAGCACGGGCCGCGTCGCCGGGTGTCCGTTCCGGTCGGGTCAGCTCTTCGTGGTGGGTCGCGATGCGGGCCGATCGCTCTGGCGGTCGAGCAGGGTGAGGCCCATCGCCGCGGCCGGCACGAGGGCCAGCATCACGAGCAGGCGATTCGCACCGCCGACCAGGAGGCCCAGGGCGAAGCCGAACGCCACGAGCGTCCCGGCCGATAGCGACTCGTCGGAGCCTGAGTCGATCGCGCGTCGCGCGTCCGTGATCGCCTGGCGAGTCGTGTCGGCGGCCTCGGGGAAGCGGGCGACCGCTTCATTGGCCACGCCGCGGACGGTGTCGGCGGCGTCGCGCACCGCTTCCTTCGCCTGCTGAGCGGCCGTGTCCTCGGTATCCGTCGATCGTGGAGTGGTTGCCATGGTCGGACTCCTTTGGGATGTGTGACCCGGTCGGCCCCGAAGCATACGTACCGGGCGCTGCGACGGGAAATGGCGACGGACGGCCCGGGGAGGGGACCCGGGCCGTCCGTGCGGTCCGAGAACGCCCCGTCACAAGCGCTCCCGGTTGGGGACTATCGATGTTTCGCGGCGAAGCGTCTGGGATGGCCTCGGCCGCTGTGGCCCTCAAGGTATGGTCCCGACGCTCACGCGATAGTCACGTGACCGGGATGGGACATTGCATCCCCATAACAGGTGTTCAGGTGGCTCCCGGACCCCCAGTGGCACGGGAGCCACGTTGCCAGTGTTGGGCCGGACACGTCACGGTCGCCCATGTCGGCGGACCTGCCGCGTTGCACTGACGTCACGGCTCCGCCGATCGGCCCGCCCGACGACCCGGAATCAGCCGGTCACGTCGTCCTGGCGGACCTCGCCGCGCCACGCGCCGGTCGCGACGCCGCGGCTCTCCACGAACTCCTTGAATCGCTTGAGGTCATCCTTCGCCCCGCGCTGCACGAAGCCGAGCGCGTCCCCGACCGACTCGACCGGGCCCTCGGGCTCGACATCGAGCTGCAGGGTCACCCGCGCCTCGCGGTCGTCGAGGCGATGGAACGTGACGACGCCGGCGTTCTCCGCGCCCTCGGTGGAGGTCCAGGCGATCCGCTGGTCGGGCGTCTGCTCCGTGATCCTGGCCTTCCAGGTCTTCGTGACGCCGGCGACCTGGGCGGTCCACCGGAGGGTCGTGTCGTCGAGCTGCTCGACCTTCTCGACCGCCTCCATGAACTGCGGGAACTCCTCGAACTGGGTCCACTGGTCGTACGCGACGCGGACCGGGACGTCGACGTCGATCGACTCGATGATCTGGGACACGTTGACTTCTCCTTGTGTCGGTGGATGGTGTCGGTGGATGCGAAAAGGCCCACCGCTCTGGGTGGGCCTTTTCGCGTGCTGGGATGGGTCCGGGCGTCGGCCCGGGCTGTTGGATCAGACGGGGCCGCGACCCACGCGCGAGCGACCCGTCACGGCGCCGACCACGAGGACCGTGATCACGGCACCGATCGTCGCGACGACGATCGAGCTGATGTCCAGCGCGCCGTCGATCGGATCCGTATTGAAGAGGACACCGGCAAGGAATCCGCCGACGAGCGCGCCGACGATGCCGAGAACGATGTGTCCGATGATGCCGAGACCCTCGTCACCCTTGACAAGGAATCCGGCCAGGTACCCGGCGATGGCGCCGAGGACGATCCACGCAATGATGCTCATTCGTACCTCCATCCCCACGCGGGCCTCTCACCCGCCTGCTGGGGTTCATTCGCCCCCAACGTTGGGGCTGGGCGTCACTCTCGCGCTCGCCGCGCGGCGCGCCGGACTACGACGGACCGTGCGCACATAACAACGGCATGAAGACGCCGGGCCCCGCGAACGGGACCCGGCGGTTGTCGCAAGCGATCGCGGCGTCAGGACGCCGACGGCGCCGCCGAGTCGCTGGGCATCGGAGCGGCGTCGCTCGGAGCGGCGACACTCGGCTCGACGGTCGCAGCCGGGCTGGACCCGCCCGCGGGCGTACACGCGATCAGGGCGGCCCCCAGGGCCAGGGCAAGGAGCAAGCGCGTCCACATGAGAGAGGTACCTCCTGGAGATCGTTCGCGGCGGCCACCGCGCGCGGGGTGGCGGACCGGCCGGTAAGTGCAACCGACGCCTCGACCCTAGGGCAGCGAGGGCCACGATGGTGTCTCGGCGCACCGGTCAGAGGTTTCAGGCGGCTCGCAGACACGGTTGTCATGCGCGCGTGATGCCTCGGAGCCTCGTCGCGGTATCGCCGCATGGGCGTCGGCCCGAGCATTCGATCGACGCGGGGGATGCCCGCACGACACATCCTTCGAGGACCCTGACATCGATGCTTACCGACAGGACCCAGCCGTTCGTGATGGACGACGCCGAGCCGACCTCGGACCGCGGGATGCTCGTCCTGCAGTACGTGGTCGCCTCGATCGCGGTGGTCGCCGCGGCGCTGCTCGCGCTCCTCAACTGAGCCCCTTCAACTGAGCCCCGTCACCGCACGGCTGTTCGACGCCGACGGGCACGACCGGCGGATCGATCTGGCCGACCTCGACGTCGCGAAGCTCGGAGACCGACAGCTCCTGTGGATCGACATCGATCGAGCCGATGACGATGAAGCGCTGCACGAGCTGGCGGCTCGCCTGGAGCTCTCCGAGGCGACCAGGAACGACTCGGGAATGAGCACGGTCGCGCCAACTCCTGGCGATCCGAGGATCGGCTGCATCTCACCCTCGAGGCGCTCGAGCCCGCGGAAGGACGACACGCGATCGACTGATCCGTCGCGAGATCGACCTCGTCGCGAGGCGGAACCTCGTGCTCTCCGTGCACGCCGGCCCGGTCGATGCCCTCCAGCGGTACGTCGACGGCCTGGATGGCGAAACCCGCCTGGGCGCGCTCGATGCCGCGGACCTGCTGTCGGCGCTCGTGGACGAGGTCCTCATCGGGTATTTCCTGCTCGTCGAGACTGATCGAGCGCGACATCGATGACCTCGACCAGCGCGCTCTGCACGGCCGGCCCAAGGACGACGTCCTTGGTGCGCTCGTCTCGCTCCGTCGGCGCATCGGTCTCGCGCGCCGAACGCTCGCCCCGCATCGTGAGGCGCTGGCGGCGCTCGCCCGTCCCGAGATGCGAGTCGGACGAATCCGTCGGACAGCCGTGGCCCGGGCTCGTCGACCGCCTGGAAGGTGCGATCGCGGCGATCGACTCCGTGCGGGACAGCCTGCTCGGCACCTACGACATCCACATGGGTCGGGTCTCGCAGCACGCGAACGACGTCATGAAGACGCTGACGCTGCTGTCGGGGGTGCTGCTCCCGGCGGTGGTGCTGGCCGGGATCATGGGCATGAACTTCGCGATGCCGTTCTTCGAGGACACGACGAACTTCTGGATCGTCCTGGCCGCGATGATCGGGATGGCTGTCGTGATCCTGGCGGTCGCCCGTTGGCGTGACTGGATCTAGGGTCGGCGCTCCTCCGCGGCCGGAGCCCGTGACCTACTTCGACGAGGCGTTGGCGGCGTCCGGCAGCGAGCGCTCGTAACCCTCCGTCGTCTCCTCGTCGGGCGTCTCGATCGCGGCGGGATCCTGGGCGACGGGTGTCTCGCGGGCCTGGAGGCGGGACAGCACGATCTCGATCGAGGCGGCGATCGGCACGGCGAGGAAGGCTCCCAGCAACCCGCCGACCTCGGCGCCCACGAGCAGGCTGAACAGCACGAGCAGCGGGGAGATCCCGACCGTGTTGCGCATGACGATCGGGACGAGGACGTTGCCCTCGATGAGCTGCAGCACCACGTAGATGAGCAGCACGACGAGCGCGAGCTCCGGCGAGACCGTGGCGGCCACAAGTACGGCCGGGATGGCGCCGAGCAACGGCCCGACGATGGGGATGGCCTCGGTCAGGGCGGCGATCAGGCCCAGCAGGAGGGCTCCCGGCAGGCCCAGCAGCGCGTAGGCGAGGCCGGTCGTCACGCCCATGAAGCCCATCAGGATGAGCTGTCCGCGAACCCACAACCCCAGGCGTGTCTCGATCTCGTTCCAGGCATTGCGGGCCCCAGCGCGCCGCTCGGCCGGCAGGAACGCCAGGGAGTAGCGCTGCAGCCGTGCGTGCTCCACGAGCCAGAAGAACACGATCGCCAGCATCGTGAACAGGAAGAGCGCGGCCTCGGCGACGGCGGTGCTGACCTCGACCACCTCGCCCGGGCTCGGCGGCGGAGCCGGGGCGAAGAACTCCGCCACCGAATCGACGAGGGCGGTGATCGACGTCGAGAGGGCGACCGGGCGCAGGGTCTCGGCCCACAGCCGCACCTCGTCGAAGAAGGCGGGCAACTCCGCGACGATCCGTTGCCACTGGTTTACCGCCGCCGGCACGACCACGAATGCCATGCCGATCGCGACGATGAAGAACGCGAGGTAGACGACGAGGATCGTCCCGACGCGACTCAGCGGGAGGCGCTCGCGCAGCCAGCCGACCATCGGCTCGAGCGCCGATGCGAGTAAGACCGACAGGAACAGGAGCAGCAGCACGTTCGCCGCCGCGATCCCGAGCTGAATGAGGCCGAAGACGATCAGGGCGCCGGCGGCGAGGCCCATGCCTCGGATCGCCCAGGTGGTGATATCGGAACGCATGTGGCGCGACTCTGGAGGTGGACTCAACGCGGTGTCAATCGCCGTCCGGCGGCGGAGGCGTCGGCTTCGGGTCGCCGCCGCCCGGCTTATCCGGCTTGTCGGGCTTGTCGGGTTTGTTCGGCTTATCGGGCTTGTCGGGCCGTTGGCGGACCGGCGCTCGGTAGCAGGCCCCGTAGAGCGGGCCGCCCCATGAGCTCTCGCCCCAGAAGTAGGCCGTCGACGAGTCGTAGCGACCGGTGACGCCGTTGCCTTGGCGCGCCCGCCGCAGCCAGTCCTGGACATCCGCCCGCCACGCCGACCGACCAAGTTCCGCCTTGACCGGATCGACCCGCCAGCCGCCACAGCCCAGCCGGTACAGGAGGCCATCCTTGTCGATCGCCTTCTGTGCGCCGGGCTGCGTGCCGCGCGTGAACCATTCCTTGGTCGTGTCCCGCGTCCACGACCCGGGCCGGCCGCCGGACCAGGCGTCGATCGTCGCCGACACCACGTTCTTGGGCCGTTTGAACTTCGCGACCTCCCACTTGCGCGTGTAGTCGCGGACGAAGGCACGCCACAGCGGCGCCGCCGCGGTCAAGGACGTGGCCGCGTCGCCCCGGGACCGCGGGTACGAGTGATCGCTGTTGCCCATCCAGACGCCGACGACGAGACCGGTGCCGTCCTTGCCGCTCGCCGGGAGGTAGCCGTACGTGCCCAGGTCTCGGGCGTCATTGGTGGTGCCGGTCTTGGCCGCTGCAGGACGGCGCGACCCGCCGGGTCCGTTGCGCAGCGCCAGTTTCGCGGCCCAGATCTCGTTCTGACGGGGGTCCGTGTTGCCCGCCAGGATGTCGCTGACCAGGAAGGCCGTCTGCGCGGAGATGGCCCGTTCCCCGTCGGGCTTCGGCGCCTTCCAGACCACGCGGCCGTCGGCGCCGCGGATCTCGAGGACCATCCGTGGCGGCACGCGGACGCCGCCGTTGGCGATCGTCCCGTAGGCGGACGTCAGGTCCAGCGGGCGGACCTCGACCGTCCCGAGCGCGCCCGCCAGGCCCGCCTGGAGGAAGGCCTTTCGGCCGCCGGTGAAGCGGATGCCCATGGCTTCGGCGGTGTCCGCCACCCGCTCGTTGCCGACGCGGTGAAGGGCACGGATGGCCGGGATGTTGAGGGAGTACTGGAGCGCGCGGCGGACGAGGACCGGACCGCGCTCGCGCTGGTCGGCGTCGCGCGGGGCCCAGTCCTGGCCGCGGTCGAACTCGGTGGTCACGTCGAGCAGGAGGCTGCCGGGGCTCAGGCGCTTGGCCTCGAACGCGGCCGCGTACAGGATCGGCTTGAATGCCGAACCGGGCTGCCGGGCGCCGTCCCCGGCCGCGTCGTACTTCGGCTCGAAGACCTTGCTCGCGAGGTCGTCGCGGGCGTAGCCGGCACTGCCGGCATAGGCGAGCACGTCGCCGGTCCGATAATCGAGGGCGACGAGCGAGGCATTGTGCAGGTCCTTGCCGCGCAACGCGGTGATCCAGCGTCGATCGCTGCTCTTGATCTTGAGGTCCTTGAGCATCGCCCCCGACTTCTTGCGGGAGATGTTCGGGGCGATGGCTGCCGCCCCGAGCCAACGCTCCGCCAGTCGCTGCGCTTTCCAATCGAGGGTCGTGATGACCCGATAGCCGCCTCGCTGCAGGTCGGCGTCCGGGCCCAGGATCGCGAGCAGCTGGCGACGGACCTGCCACGTGAAGTGCCCGCCAGGGATCCGGATCGGTCGCTCCCCGGCCAGGACGACCGGCTCGTCGAGGGCCGCCTTGAGCTGCGCCGGCGTGAGCTTGGTCCATCGTCCGGCCGTCGCCAGACCCTCGAGGACCCAGTCGCGGCGGACGACCGGCTCGGCACTCGATGGGACGACGAGACGGCCGTCGTCGTCCTTCACCGCGTAGCGGTACGGATCCAGCGTCGATGGGGCCTTCGGAAGACCGGCGAGGAGCGCGGCCTGCGCCACGGTCAGGTCCGCGAGATCGGTGACGCCGAAGTAGACGTCGGCCGCCGCGGCGATGCCGTACGCCTCGTGCCCGTAGTAGATCTCGTTGAGGTACGCGCTGATGACGCGTTCCTTGCCGGCGGCGCCCGGGAACTCGTCCGTCAGTCGGAGCGCCTGGATGATCTCCTTGGCCTTGCGCATGTAGCGATCAGAGCCAGACACGACGTCCTCCGGCAGGAGCCGCGCCCGGACGAGCTGCTGGGTGATCGTCGATGCGCCACGCTCGCTCACGCCGGACGCGTTCTCGGCAACTGCCGAGACCAGCGCGGCGGGATCGATGCCGGCGTTGTCCCAGAACGAGCGGTCCTCCGCGGTCGTCGTCGCATCGAGCACGAGCGTCGGGATCTCGGCGTAGTCGATGACGCGCCGACGCTCGTCCTGGAACCGCCCGAGCTCCGTCTTGCCGGTGCGGTCGTAGACGATCGTCGGTTGCGCGAACGCCAGCTTGCCGAGGTCGCTCGGATCGGGCAGGTCCGACGACAGCACGCCCAGCGCCGATACCGACACGATGCCCGCGAGGCCAACGACCACGAGTGCGGACGACGCGATCGCCGCGAGGACCGCCCCGACTCGGCGCGAGCGGCCCTTCGGTGGCTGCCGACGGCGAGCCCCTTCGGCGCGACGGATCGCGATGATCCGCGTGGTCCTGGTCACGTGGACGCGCCGGGCATGATGGGACGGCCGACGACAGCGGGCATGCCCCGATGCTGGGGGAGCGATGGTGTCGGGCGCGCTGGCGCTGGAGGCCGGCCGGTTGCACCACCATCTCAGGCACCCATTGCCGTTGCGTCCTGTCACCTACCATGACCGCGCCACAAGAGGAGATTCGCCATGCCGGATGCGCCCCAGCTCAGTGACCCCGACACCGGCCGGATCGTGGTCGGCGGGACCGGGCGCGTTTCGGTGGAACCCGACGTCGCCGACCTCAGGCTGGGCGTCTCGGTGGCCCGGCCGACGGTCGACACGGCCCGCGCCGTCGCCGCCGAGACGATGGACGCAATCCTGGCCGCGGTGGCGGCCGCCGGGGTCGACCGGCGCGATGTCCGAACGACGTTGCTGTCCGTCCAGCCACGCTACGACTACCGCGAGAACCAGCCGCCGGTGCTGACCGGATACGAGCTGGCCAACGTCGTCGAGGTCACGGTTCGCGACCTCGCCCGCCTCGGCGATGTCGTCGACGGCACGCTGCGCGCCGGAGCGACGAGCATGGACGGGCTGTCGTTCCGGGTGGCCGACCCGGCGCCTCGCCGAGCGCGAGGCGCGGCTACGCGCGATGGCGGCGGCCCGCGCACGAGCCGACGTCCTTGCCGAGGCGGCCGGGCTGGCGATCGTCGGCGTGTCGGACATCGTCGAGGGCGGCATGCCGTCGCCGCCGGAGCCCCGCTACAAGGCGGCCCGGATGATGGTCGCCGAGGACGCGTCGACACCGGTCGAGGCCGGCTCCCTCGAGATCGCCGTCAGCGTCACGGTCACCTACCGGGCGCGCTGATCCCGGCTAGCCGCCGTCGACGACCACCCGGAGCAGGTCGCCGCTGGAGAGGTCGGTCGCGAACAGCTCGCCGGCCGCGTCCTCCGCGATCGCGCTGATCGAGCGGTCGCTCTCCGCGGCCAGCGCGGGGTCGTGCAGGTCGTCCCGCTCCGGATCGATGACCCAGAATCGCCCCGAACAGAAGTCGGCGAAGACGTACCAGCCGCGCAGCGCCGGCTGCGCCTCGCCGCGGTAGACGGTCCCGCCCGTGATCGAGCATCCCAGATCGTGCCCGTATTCCGTGACCGGCAGGGTCAGCTCGTCGGTCAGGCAGTCGGTGCCGCCGTCGCGGTAGCACGCCGAGCCCTCCATGATGTTCCAGCCGAAGTCGAGCCCCCCGACGCCCGCGCGTGCCACATCGATCTCCTCGCGCGTCCCTTGCCCGACGTCGCCGATCCAGAGATCGCCGGTCGCCCGATCGAAGCGCATCCGCCACGGGTTGCGCAGGCCGGTGAGCCAGATCTCGTGGCGGGCACCACCGAGGTCGACGAACGGGTTGTCGTCCGGGATGCCGTAGGGCCGATCGGCTCCGGCCTCGACGTCGATGTCGATGCGCAGGACCTTCGCGAGCAGCGTCGATAGCTGCCGTCCGGAGTCGAGCGGGTCGCCGCCGCCCCCGCCGTCTCCGGTCGAGATGTAGAGCTTGCCGTCGGGCCCGAACGCGAGGGCACCGCCGTTGTGGTTCCCGAATCGATCGTCCATACGGAGCAGGACCACGGCGCTGTCGGGGTCGGCGCGATCGCGATCGTCGGCCCGGGTCTCGTAGGAGGCCACGATCTGCCTCCCATCGAGCGCGGTGTAGTAGACGAAGAACCGCGGGTCCGCGGCGGACGGGTGGAAGGCAAGACCCAGGAGACCCTGCTCGCCGCCGGCGGTGACCAGGCCGCCGATGTCCAGGAAGGGCCGATCGACCAGGGCGCCGTCGCGAACGATGCGGATCTGTCCACCCTGCTCCACGACGAACAGCGTCGTCGGGTCGTCCGGTCGCCAGGCGATGTCGAGCGGCGATTCCAGGCCACCCACCACCGGCTCGAGGCCGAGCTGGGGCGGTTCGCCGAGCGGGCCCGCGGGTCCGCGGGTTCCGCGGAGGTGGGATCGGGGGTCGCGGAAACCGACGGCGCGGTCGCCGCGGATGGGGCGGCCGTTGGCGTGTCACTCGCTGTCGTCGAAGGGTCGGCGGGGGCCGCGCAGCCGATCACGAGCGCGATCGTGAGAACGCTCAGGAGCGACGTCCGGGATCGAGGTCGGGGACGCATCGTCGCGAATGCTAGCCGGATGCACGTCATCGGGCCCACGGGACGCCCCTCGCACCGGCCGCGACGGCTGCTACCCTCGCGGCGGGAGGGTCAGACCGATGGATGCTTGGGAGCTCGATGACCTCGAGGCGGCGCGGCGGGCCAAGGGCACGCCGTATCACGAGTTCATCTCCGTACCGGACCTGTCGGGCGGGCTGTACGTGCTGGAGGCGGGCGCCGTCGACGGCCAGTCGCCGCACACCGAGGACGAGCTGCTACGTGGTGATGTCCGGGCGGGGTCGGGTCACGGTCGGAGAGGACGTCCGGGACGTGCGCCCCGGAACGGTCATCTTCGTCGCGGCGGGCGTCACCCACCGGTTCCATGACATCGAGGAGCGGCTCGTGCTCCTCGTCGCCTTCGGCCCGGCGGAGTACTCGCGGGCGTAAGCGGGACGGCCTACCGGGGAACGACGCCACTACGGGCCGTCACGGCGGCCGAGAGCTCGAGCGCCAGCTCCGGACCGCGCCCGACCTCGTCGTGCCGGAAGAAGACGAAGACGTCGTCACCGGCGGCGATGAATGGGACCAGCCGGTCGGCCCAGGTCGCGATCTCGTCGGGCGCGTAGTCATGCCGTCGCAGGCGCAGATAGAGGAACGGCCCGGTCCGGCGCAAGGTGGGTGGCAGCGGCTCGTCGGGATCGTCAGTGGCGCAGAGCGCCGCCCCGGCCTCGGTCAGCGCCGCGACGGTCTCGTCCACCTGCCACGAGGGATCGCGCAGTTCGACGGTGAGCGGCAGGTCGCTGGGCCAGGCCGCGAGGAACGCCGCGAGCCGGGAATCGTCACGCTTGAGCGTATCCGGTGCCCGCACGAGTACGGTCCCGAGCCGCTCCCCGAAGGCGCGATACGGCCCGGTCAGCCACGGCAGCCCCGTTTCGGGGGAGCCACCGAACGCCCCCCATGAGCCGCCACGCTGGGCCTTGACGCTGAACCGGAACGACGACGGCGTCGCTTCGAGCCAGGCGGCCACCTTCGTGGCGGACGGTTGCTGGTAGAACGTGTTGTTGAGTTCGACCGCGGGGAGCTGTGACCCGTAGTGGCGGAGCAGGCCGTCGCCGCGCAGCCCGGGCGGATAGAAGCGTGGGCTCCAGGCCGGGTACGCGAAGCCGCTCGTGCCGGCGTACAGACGACCGAGCCGGGAAGGGTCAGCCGTCGCTATCTGCCCCGGCTCGCCCGGCGACCGCCCGCATGGCGCGCTCGATCGCCGACAGGTCCTCCGGCTCGAGTGCCGCGAGGAAGTGCTCGTCGATGCCGCGCAGGTGCGTTCGCGAGGCGTGCCGCAGGCGGTCCATGCCGGCCGGGGTCAGCACGGCTTCGGCGCCCCGCGCATCCGACAGGCACGCGTCGCGCTGGACCAGCCCGTCGAGGACCAGGCGGTCGATGAGGCGCGTCACGCCGCTCTTGCTCAGGATCACGCGATCGGCCAGCTGGCGCATCCGGATCCGTCGGTCGGGCGCATCCGCGATCGTCAGCAGGGCGTCGTACTCGGCGAGCGACAGGTCGTGTTCCGCGCGCAGCTCCTCGTCCAGGCGGCGCGTGATCCGGGCGTGAGCCTGCAGGAAGGCGCGCCACGGCTCGATGCGTGGGTCGCTCGGCGACAGCGGTCGGGCCGCGGTCCCCTCGGTGACGGTCATGGTCTCGATGCTACCACCCTCGTACTGGCGAACTGACTGGTTGACATAGCAACGATATCCGGATATATTTGCATCGTCAACAAACCACGAAGCGCCCGATGCGGCGCCGATGACCCTGCGGAGGAACGCACAGCACATGACCACCTGGAAGATCGACACGGCCCACACTCAGATCAGCTTCTCGGCCAAGCACATGATGGTGACGAACGTCCGTGGCACCTTCCACGACGTCGAGGGCACCATCGAGCTCGACGAAACCGACCCGACCCGTTCCCGCGGCGAATTCCGCGTCGGAGCCGGCAGCGTCGACACGAACTTCGGCGCCCGAGACGCCCATCTTCGTTCCGCCGACTTCTTCGATGCCGAGCGGTTCCCGAGCATCAGCTTCGTCGCGACCCAGGTCGAGCAGGTGAAGGGCGACCATTTCAAGGTCACCGGTGACCTGACCATTCGCGAGGTCACGAGGCCGATCACGTTCGACGTGACGCTCGACGGGATCGTCCCCGGCATGAGCGGTGCTCGCCACGCGGGCCTGTCCGCGACCGCGACCATCGTGCGCGCGGACTGGGATCTCAACTGGAACGTCGCGCTCGAGCAGGGCGGCTGGCTCGTCGGCAAGGAGATCAAGCTCGACATCACGATCGCGGCCGACGAGGTCGCCGTGGCCGAGTCTGCGGAGCTGGTCGGCGCCAACTCCTGACCCACCCGCGACAGGTCGGAGACCCGATCCGTCGCGCCATCACCAGCGCGTCTCCTCCGCGCGAAGGACGCCCCGGCTCTGAGTCGGGGCGTCCGTGTGTCTGCGACCTTGCCGTGCCGGGGCCCCATGCCATCATCGGCCGCGATGGTCAGCCCGCCTCGCCCCACCGACCCCGCCCCGGATGTCGTCGTGATCGGCGGCGGGATCGTCGGCGTGTCGTGCGCGGCCCACCTCGCGGCATCCGGACGCCGGGTCGTGCTGCTCGAGCGAGCCGGGATCGCGGCCGGCGCCTCCGGGCGCAACTCGGGGGTCGTCCAGCATCCGTTCGATCCAGTCCTCGTCGAGCTGCATCTGGAGACGCTCGCCCTGTACCGTGCCCTCGCCGCCAACGGTGTCGAGGACTTCACGCTGCCCGACGAGCCTGCCGGGCTCCTGATGGTCACCCACGATCCGGACGTCGCGCGGGCCCTGGCCGGCGCCCTGGCGGAAACGCATCCCGACCTGTCCGCGACCTTCCTCGCGCCCGCGGAGGCGCGGGCCGTGGAGCCGGCGCTGGCCGCGGACGTGGCGGCCTGCCGCCTGGCCATCGGGTATCCGGTCGCTCCCGGCGCCGCGACCCACGCGTACGCGGCCTGGGCGACGCGCCTCGGCGTGGACATCCGGGTCGGCGAAACCGCACGACCCTGGCTCGGATCGGGGCGGGTCGCGGGCGTCGAGCTGGAGGACGGGCGTCGCCTGGCGGCCGACCACGTGGTCGTCGCCGCGGGGCCATGGACGCCGAACGTGATCGATCCGAGTGGGGCGTGGCGACCGATCCGGTCGTCGTGGGGCGTGGTCGTCGGCGTGACGATGGCGCGGCCACCGGCGCACGTCCTCGAGGAAGCCGAGATCGACATCGAGCCCGAACGGGAACCGCCGGTCGCGCGCGGTGCCACGGGCGAGTCCTTCAGCCTGGTCCCCGCCGGCGCCGCGAGCTCCCTCGGGTCGACGTTCCTCGACGCAGAACCGGATCCCGCCTCCCTGGTGCCCTCGATCCTGGCCCGTGGAGTCGGATACGTCCCGGGCATCGCGTCGGCGACGATCGGTCCGCACCGCGTCTGCGCCCGACCGCAGAGCGTCGATGGGCGCCCGCTCGTCGGGCGCGTACCCGGGCTCGACGGGCTGTGGGTCGTGGCCGGCCACGGGCCGTGGGGCATCTCGACCGGGCCCGCGAGCGGGCGCCTCCTCGCCGATCTGCTGGATGGCCGAGTGTCCGGTCCACCGCGGGCGCTCGACCCGGGCCGGTTCCTGCCCCCGCCGCTCGCCTAGGACGCGAACGCTCGCCGGGCGATCGCTCGCTAGCGCCAGCCTTCGGCGTTGAACAGGTAGAACGTCGTCTGGGCCCACGCCTCGCGAAGGCCCGTCCAGCGCTCGGCCACGACCGGGAGCAGCGGACGGCCGACGAGGTCGATCGCCTCGGGTTCAGGGATGGGCTCGGCCACGGGCCATTCCGTCGCGCTGGCAGACGCGCGTCCCGCGAGGTGCGGCTTGACGCGATCGATGCGGACCATCGTGGCGTAGGCGGCCATGGTCCCCTCAGCGTACTCCGATGGACGCCCCGCGACTATCCTTCGGGCATGACGTTGACCGCTCGGCGATACGGCGCGCAAAGCATGACCTCCACGCTGCGCGACGTGCTCGTCAAGCCGCCGGATCAGGCGTTCGGTCGAGCATTCGACGATCCGGCGCACGGGTTCCTGTATCCGGTCGACCTCGAGGTGGCGCGTCGCGAGCACGACACCTTCGTCGAGGTCCTCGCCGGTCTCGGGCCGACCGTGCATGTCCTCGAAGCCGAGACCGACGATCCGGACCTCGTCTATCCCTTCGATCCTCTGCTGGTGACGGATCGTGGCGCCATCCCGCTCCGTCCCGGCAAGCCGAACCGCGCCGGCGAGCCGGCGATCCTGGAGGCCTGGACCGAGGCAGCCGGCATCCCGACGCTCGGGCGGATCGAGCCACCGGGGACGATCGAGGGCGGCGACACGTTCTGGCTGCGACCGGACCTGTTCTGCATCGGGCGGACGCTGCGGAGCAACGCCAGTGGCGTCTTCCAGCTGGCCGACATGGTCGGCGGCGATGTCCGCGTGTTCGACGTGCCGTACTGGAAGGGGCAGGCCGAGCTGATCCACCTCATGAGCGTGATCTCGCCCGTAGCCGACGACCTCGCGGTCGTGTACCTGCCGCTGCTGCCCGCCGGCCTGTGGGAGCTGCTGGTCGATCTCGACATCCGCTTGATCGAGGTGCCCGAGGCCGAGTTCCCGACGCTCGGGTGCAATGTGCTGGCCGTCCGGCCCGGCGTGGTGATCATGGCCGACGGCAACCCCGTGACCGCGGCCGCCCTGGTCGCCGCCGGCTGCGAAGTCCACATCTATCCGGCGACCCAGATCGGGATCAACGGATCGGGTGGGCCGACGTGTATGACGCGACCGATCCTTCGTGACTGACGCGCCGGCCGCGCCGGCGGTCGATCGCGAGCGGCTCGTCGACGACCTTCGAGCGCTCGTCCGCATCCCGAGCATCACCGGGTCCGAGGAGCGGGTCGCAGCGTGGGCGGCAGATGCGCTCCGGGAGCTCGGCATGCAGGTCGAGGTCGTCCAGGCAGATCCCGCCGCGATCCGGAACGACCCGGCGTGGCCCGGCGAGGAGATGCCGCGCACATCGCTCCCGGTCGTCATCGGTCGTGCCGGCGCCACCGGCGCGAACGGCGCGAGCGGCGCCAACGGTTCACGGGCTCGGGTGATCCTGTCGGGCCACCTCGACGTCGTCCCGCCCGGCGATCCCGCGACGTGGACGGCCGATCCGTGGGGCGGCGAGATCCGCGAGGGGCGGCTCTACGGTCGAGGCGCCTGCGACATGAAAGGCGGCGTCGCCTCGATCCTCGGCGCGGTCCGCGCCCTCGGATCGAGTGGCGAGCTGGAACGCCTTGGCGGGGAGCTGATGGTCGTGCTGGTCCCGTCGGAGGAGGATGGCGGCCAGGGCACCCTCGCCGCGATCCGGGCGGGTGCCACCGCGGACCTCGCGATCATCACGGAGCCGTCCAACCTCGACGTCGTCGTCGCCCACGCGGGCGCCATCACGTTCCGGCTCACCGTTCCGGGCCGGGCCGCACACGCCTCGCAGCGGCGCGAGGGCGTGTCCGCTCTCGACAAGCTGTTCGTCCTGGCCCGGGCGCTCGAGGCCGACGAGACGCGCCGCAATGCCGCCGAGACGGACCCGCTCATGACGGCCCTGGGCCTGCCGTACCCGACGATCATCGGGATCGTAGGGGGCGGGGAGTGGGCCTCCACCGTCCTCGACCGGGTGACCGCTGATGGTCGGTATGGCGTTCGGCTCGGCCAGTCGGCGGCGGAGGCGGAAGCGGATCTGCGCGAGGCGATCGCCGCGGCCTGCGCCGCCGACGACTTCCTGCGCGAACATCCGGCCACCGTCGAGATCACGGGTGGGCGGTTTGGGTCTGCACGCGTGCCGTCCGACCACCCGTTACCCATCGGCCTCGCCGACGTGGCCGAGGCGATCAGCGGGCGACGACCGGCGCTCCTTGGTGAGCCGTACGGGGCGGACATGCAGATGTTCGTCAACGTCGGCGGGACGCCGTGCGTGATCTTCGGCCCGGGCGATGTCCGCGTGGCGCACAGCGCCGACGAGTTCGTGCCGCTCGACGAGGTGGAGACGTGCGCGCGCGTCCTCGCCGCGTGGGTCCTTCGTGAGCTGGGGACGGCCTAGGGACGGGCTGCGCCGCGGCTACGCGCCCGCGGATGGGGCCGCCGCCGCGTGGTCGCTGACGGCCGTCCGGCGGGCGACCACGAGCAGCACCGGCACGACGACCAGTGCCGCACCCAGCAACCCGAGGGCGGCATAGCCCGCGTACGCCACGACGATTCCCGAGCTAAGGCTCGCGGCAGCGGCGGAACTCCAGATCAGCCCGTCGGTCAGGCCCTGGAGCCGCGTCCGTTCGGCGAGTGACAGGTCGTGGGTCAGCAACGCGGAGCCCGCGACGTAGCCGAGGTTCCAGCCGTATCCGAGTAGGAACAACGCGAGGAAGAGCAGCACGCCGCCGGCGGGCGGTGCGGCCGCGGCCAGGATCGCGGCGAAGGCCGTGGTGCCGAGCCCGGCCAGGATCACGGGCACGCTCCCGAATCGATCGGTCAGCCTGCCCGAGATCGGCGACAGGCCGAACATCCCGAACGTGTGTCCGCTGAGGACCAGCCCGACCGCAGCGATGTCGTGACCGTGCTGGGTCATATGCAGCGGCGTCATCGTCATGATCAGCACCATCACGACCATGACCGTGACCAGCGCGACCATCGCAACGGGCACGTTGGGCCGGCGGAGGACGCTCCGGAGGGCAAGGCCCGTGCCGCGCCCACCCTCGGCTCGGTCGCGCACGGACGACAGGTCGGCGAGCGCGTAGGGGTCGGGGCGAAGCGCCACGATCGTCAGGACCATCGCCATCCCGACGAAGACGACCGGGACGAGGTAGGCGCCGGCAAGGTCCGGCAGCCCGAGGCTGCTGGCCACGTCGGAGGCCGGCGCCGCCAGGTTCGGCCCGATGACCGCCCCGATCGTCGCGCCCCACACGACCGTGCCCAGCCCGGAGGCGCGCCGTTCGGGCGGGAACAGGTCGGCCGCCACGTAGCGTGACAACTGGTTCGATGCATTGCCGAAGCCGATCAGGAACGTCCCGACGAGCAGGAGCGGGAGCGAGGCCCAGACGACGGCCGCAGTCGCGACGAAGGCGCCGGCGACGCTCACCCCGTACCCGGTGGCCAGCCCATTCCGCCGGCCGAACCGGACCATGAGCTGCGCCAGCACGACGGCGCCCGCCGCCGCGCCGAACACGACCGCCGCGCCCGGCGCGCCGCTCCAGGCGGTGCTCCCGGCGATGTCCTCGGCGACGATCGTCGCGACCGTCGCGGCCGCGATGTGACCGGTGCTCCCAAGCGCAACGCCCGCCACGAGCGATCGCAGCGTCCGCCGACGCAGGCGCTCGAGCTCGGTGGGCGTCAGGCCGGCGTCGGCGCCTGGGTTCACAGCTGGGTCGGCGTCGCTGGCGGATCCACCGATGCCATCTCAACGAGGCCGCACAGGGGATCCACCATTCGCATCTGTTCTGGCGTTCGACAGCCGGCTTCCAGCAGCGGCGGTGAGGCGACCACGAGCGCGAGGCTCCGAGCCCGCGAGATCGCGACATTGAGGCGATTTCGCGAGTACAGGAAGCCCATGTCGCGTGGCGCAGTCCTCGCGGCTCGAGCTGGCCATCGAGTAGATGGCCACGACGCCTTCCCGCCCCTGGAACTTGTCGACCGTGCCGACGTTGCCACGTCGTCCGAGCCGCCGCTTCAGCGCTGCCTGGATCTCGGCGACCTGCGCGTTGTAGGGCGCGACGATGATCACGTCGTCGAGCTCGATTTGTTGGAGCTGCCCATCGCTGTTGGTCCAGGTCACGCCGATCAGGCGTGCGGTGAGGTCCGCGACGACTTCGGCTTCCTCGCCGGGAGCGTGGCCCGTTCCCGTCGTGGACGTCGGCACCCAGCGGACCCCCGAGCCGGAGAGGAGCGGATCGTCACCGTCGATCGAGCTGGTTGCTGGTCAGTGGATGACTCCGGAGCAGGCCACCGTAGAATGCCGGAAGATGAACGCATTGACATCGGGATGCAGTCGACGCGAGGTCTCGGCAGGAAGAGGCCCCGATCTGGCGGGACCGTCACTGAACCTCCGACGAGATGTTCGAGTGACGAGGCGCCCGCACCGCCGGGGTGGACGCCCTGGGTCGACCATCGGCAGTTGATTCGGGTCGCCGATCAACACGATGGATCGCGCAGCGGTGCCGATCGCGACGGCGTTCGCGAGCGACATCTGGCTCGCTTCGTCGACGAACAGGACGTCGAACGCTGCCGTCGAGCTCGGGTCGGGCGAAGAGCCATCCGGTCCCGGCCACGACATCAATCGTCCCGTTGGCGAGCGCGTTCTCGATCATTGCGTTGTCCGCGCGCGTGACAAATGCAAGCCCGGCGGCGTGGTCGTCGTCGCCGCTTGCCTTCTGGAGGACGCGTGGACCGCCAGCCTCGCTCGGCGAGCAGCCGCGTTAACGGCCTCGAGCAGGTTGCTGATCGTCTTGTGGGACTGCGCCGGTGATCGCCGACCGCTTCGGCCGTCCCGCACGAGGTCCAGGATCATCCGAGCGCCGGCGTAGGTCTTGCCCGTCCCCGGCGGCCCCTGGATCGGGCAGGACGCCGTCGTCGAGTTCGCGCGCACGACGCCGGATGGCAGCAGCCGGGACATCCTCGCCAGGTCGCTGGAGCGCCTCGCCATCGAGGACGCCGGCGCCGGTCGGGGGCCGTCGCAGCAGGACATCGCGAATCGCCCGGTACGGACCGTCGCCGTCGATCCCGTCTGCGATAACCGCATCGGCGACGCGCAGCATCGCGCGCTTGTGCGCGCTCGCATCTAGCGGCGCGGCTGGGATGAGCGCGATCGGGTGCGGCCACTCCGCGTTCCGCGAGCGCTTCGAGCTCGACCATTCCCTCGGCGTCGTCGATCGTCGACGATCGTGCCAGCGACCCTTGCCGGTCGCCTTGTCGATCGGCGTCGTCACCGGGGTCGAAGTTGTGATCCTGCGGTTCGAACCGGTAGCGGCGTTGGATCATTCCGCTCGGCAGCGTGACTTCGTCGACGAACGCCAGGCCAGCCAAGGCGTCGCGCTCCTCGACGAGTTCCTCGATCGTCAGGTCGTCCTTCAGCTCGAACCAGCGCCACCACTGCGACTTCTCCTCGCGACGGTGCCAGTCGAGCAGGTCGGCGAGCAGACGTGTGGTCGCAGCTCGATCCGGCTGGGGATCGCTCCGGCGGCGATTCGCGGTCAGACGCGGCGACGCGCTCCTCGACAGCCCGGAGCCACTCGGTGACGCGGCCGTCGCTGGCCTCGCCGTTCGCCGGCGACCGGACGTGCCCAGTCGAACTCCGGCCACCGGGCAACGGCCTCCGCCCGCCGCTCCTCGAGCCAGTCCCGAAGCAGCCACGTCGAGACGCAGTCGTCGCGGTTGTAGGCCGCGATCCCGTCGAGGATCGTCTGGTCGCGCCTCCTTGAGCCAGGTCTCGAAGGCGACGACGCTGAAGCCGGCCTCGGTGACCGGACCCTCGCGCTTCGGCATGTAGAACTTCTCGATCTGCTTGAGGGAGTACGACTCGACGGACGCCGCGGATCCCCTGGCGAACGACGTTGAGCAGGTCGACGAGTACGTCGCCGCGAAGCAGCCGATCGACCTCGTCGACGCACGTCCCGTGGCGCTGCATCAGGCGCTTGATGGCGCCCGACTCGTACCCGCCGTAGTGATAGACGTGCATCTCGGGATGGGCGTCGAGCCGAGTCGATGACCAGCTCGATGAAGCGCTCGAAGCCGACCTTCTCCTCCTCCTGCGACGTCGCCCAGATGTCGGAGTACACGCGGCTCGCCGTCGGACATCTCGACGACGCCGAGCAGGTACTCGAGCCCGACCTCGGTCGCCCACGGATCGGCCTCGATGTCGAAGAACAGGTCCCACGGCGACGGTTCCGGGAGAGCGCAGAGCCCGCGACCCGCGTCGGCCGGATCCGGCGCGATCAGCTCGCAGAGCCGTACTGCGCCGGTGCTGCGCCTCTGGAGCTGGAGTCGCGCCTGTTCGCGGATCCGCGTCAGTTGCGGGCGGTCGATCCCGTCGACGGCGGTCGATCCGGGTCGAGGACGGCGAGCCGCGCGAGCGTCGGCACGCCGTCCGCGGTGAGTCGCTCCGTGTCCAGGCGGCGCATGCCCGGCCACGATCGACAGGTGGTCGTCGTCGCGCCGGCGCTCGATGCACATCGGGTACCAGCGTGCAGACGCGGCAGTGGTCGACCGGGTTCGGGTAGGTGGCGCACGGTCCGATCCGTCGAGTCCTGGCTGCGATCCGGCTCGTCGAACCGCGCCCGGACGTGGCGGAAGTACGCCGAGAAGTCGTCGGTGCGATAGCGGTGCTCCGACGCGGTCACCGGTGATGACGTACAGCCACTCCGGGCGATCGCCCTGCAGACCGCTCCAGCAGGTCCGCGTAGACGCACATCTGGAGGATCGCGCCCGCCTTTGACCGAGCGGGCGAGCTTGGTGTCGGCGATGTCGTAGCTCCAGGCGCCCAGCAGCGGGCTCGGGCGGTCCGGACGCTTGAACAGGAAGTCGGCGTGGCCGCGCCAGCGTCCGTCGAAGAACGTCGCCTGGAAGATGACGTCGGCGCCGTCGCGCATCGCGTCGAGCGTCACCGCCTGCGCGCGCGCGCAGGTCGTCCGGAGTCCGCAGATCACCCTTGGCGATCTCGACGACGCGCAGGCCTTGCGCGCGGAGCGCGGCGAGGTATTCGGCCTCGTGCAGGTCGCCCTTCTCTTGGATCAGGTCGATCGTCGGGTCGTCCTTGCGGATCGGGCTTGTCCCAGCGGCCCTCGACGCGCCCGAGCTCGAGCGTGGCGAGGTGGTCGCAGGCGAGGTAGCCGACGAGGTCCGTGGCACTGACGATCAGGGTGCCCGTCGGGGGCCAGCTGCACGCGTCAACGATAGTCGGAGCCTGCGACAGCTTGCCTGTCAGGGGGCCGCTATCCTCGGCTCGTGAGCAGCCGCGAACGCAACCCCGAGCTCCCCGACCCGTTGCGCCCGTCACGGGAGACGATGCGCGAGACGCTCGTGGAGCGGCAGATCCGCGAGGCGATGGAGGCGGGCGCCTTCGACGACCTCCCGCACCAGGGCGCGCGGCTGCCGCTCGAAGACGATTCGGCGGCGGGCGACTGGGCGCTGGCCCATCGCATGCTGCGCAACGCCGGCGCGGCGCCGCCCTGGATCGAATCGGACAAGGCCGCCCGGGCGGCACTCGACGAGCGCGACGCGCTCCTTGCGCGCGCCGCGCGCCTCGGCGCCCACCGGCGTCGCCCGCGCCCGGGTCGAGATGGCGCGCATCGTGGACGTGGCGAATCGGGCGATCGCGAGGGTCAATGCGGAGGCGCCGACCGTGCGGCAGCACCGCCGGCTGCTCGACCTCGACGAGGAGCTCGACCGGCTGGCGCGCGTCGGCCGGGAAGGGACCGCCGAGGGCGGCTAGCGGCCGAGCAGGCGTCGCAGCCCCGTCAGTCGAACAGCGCGACGACGGCCGCCTCGAACACCTCGGTGTGGCGATCGACGTCGGCCTCGACCGTGACCGGTGACATCAGCGCCATGTTGTGGAACGGCGTCATGAGGATGCGACGGTTCATCGCCCACAGGTGCAGGAAGCGCTCGAGCTCTGGGTCGGCATTGGCGGCCTGCTCGGCGCCGGTGCGCGGCGGTTCAGGCATGAAGTGGTACTCCGCCCGGGCACCGAGTCGGGTCACGTGCCACGGCACCTGATGTGCGTCGATCACGCCCTCGACTCCGTCTGCCCAGCGCTTCCCGAGTGGCAGCATCCGCTCGAACGCCTCGTCGGTCAGGACCTCGCCGAGCGTCGCCCGCACGGCGGCGAGGGACAGCGCGTAGCCCGCCAACGTGCCGCCGATCCCGCCGACGTCGGCGTCCTTCTCCGGGATGGAGGCGCTCACCCGGTCGGCGATGGTGCGGCTCATGCCGTAGGCCGCCGCCGGGATGCCGCCCCCGATCGTCTTGCCGATCACGAGCATGTCGGGCTCGAGGTCCCACGTTCCGGTCGCCCCAGCAGGGCCGGCGCAGATTGTGTGGGTCTCATCGATGATGAGGATCGTGTCGGTCTCGCGGGTCAGGCTACGCACCGCGTCGTGATAGCCGGGCTCGGGCAGCACGATGCCGATGTTCGTGAGGGCGGGCTCGATCAGCACGGCGGCGACGTCGCGGTCGGCGAGCGCGCGCGCGAGGCCGTCGACGTCATTGAATTCCACGACGCGGGTCGTCTCGGCGAGATCGACCGGTGGCCCGATCAGGCCCTCCCTGGGACCGACGCGCCCGTCGGCATCGAGCACGGCGAACGTCTCATCGACCGACCCGTGGTAGCACTGGTCGTGGACGACGACCTTGCTCCGACCGCTGATGTGGCGCGCGAGGCGGATCGCAAATCGGTTCGCATCCGTAGCCGACAACGTGAACTGCCAGGCCGGCAGGCCGAACCGCCGTCCGAGCTCCTCCCCGGACCAGATGGCGTCCTCGGTCGGGAGCATGTGCGTGATGCCGCGGCGGAGCTGACGCTCGACGGCGGCGATGGTCGGGTCGGGACCGTGGCCGGCCATCGCGCCGGTGTCACCGAGGCAGAAGTCGACGTACTCGTGGCCGTCGACGCAGGTGAATCGGGCGCCGGAGGCTTCCTCGACGAACAACGGGAATGGGCCCGCCCAGCGGACCATCCAGTTCATCGGGACGCCGTCGAGGAGGGACGCCTTGGCGCGCTCGTGCAGCTGCTGTGAGCGAGGATGTTCGGCGACGAAGCGCGCGGTCTCGTCGGCCATGTGGCGCGCGAGACGCGCGCGATCGAGCGCGCGGAGGGACGTCATCCCGGCAGGATGGCGCCTCGGCGGACGGCCGTGTCGGCCATCCCGGCCGACGCGACGTCGGCTAGATCAGTGGGTGCGGCGGGTGAAGCCGCAGATCGCGCAGGTCGCGACGCCGGTGGTCGGATCGACCTCGAGGAAGCTGGGGCACCCGTTGGTGCCGCAGAAGATGCGCGAGCTGCTGTTGGCGGCGGTCGCGCGCCGGCGCATGCGCCGCATGGAGCTGGAACGACCGGCAAAGGTCGTAGTGGTGGAACGGGACATCATGGTATGGATACTCGTGTTGCTTTCTGGCGCGCCACAGGTGGTTTGGACCTGGGCCGCGGCCGATGACTGGTTTCGCTCTGGACAGCCCGAGATGGGGGCCGGAACGGTCTGGTGATTCGCGCTGCGGGCGGGAGCGTCCGTTGTTCGAGGCGCTCGACCGGAGCCGTCGCTGCGGATCGGTGACTCCTGAACTATACCCTCGAACGGGCGTTCGGTCAACGCGGACCATCGTCCGGGGTCGACTCCTGCAGGCGCGCGACGATCGCGATGATCTCCTCCCCGTAGCGATCGAGCTTCATCGGCCCGACGCCTGGCACGCGTCGAAGTTCCGGGATCGTGGCCGGTCGGCGGTCCGCGATCGCCTCGATCGTGCTGTCGTGGAACACGATGAACGGCGCGATCGCGTCGGCACGCGCTCGCTCAGTACGCCAGGCACGGAGCGCGTTGGAGAGCGGTGACCGGTCGCCCGCCGCGACCCGCGCGGGTGCCTCGGACGGCAGGACCCTGACCGTCCGGACCGGTGCCGGCATGAGCCCGTCGAGGAAGCGCGACCGGCTGCGGCGACCCTCGCGCCCGGTGGCGGCGGTTCGTCGTCGCGCCCATGACAGCCACAGGTGCCGGCGCGCCCTGGTGATGCCGACGTACAGCAGCCGCCGCTCCTCCGCGAGCTCGCCGGGTTCGCTCGCCTGGCGGATCGGGAGCGTGCCCTCCTCGAGCGCGGGCAGGAAGACAGCCTCCCACTCGAGCCCCTTGGCGCGGTGGTAGGTCAGCAGCTCGACGCCGTTGATCGCCCCACCCGACTCCGCCTCGGCTCGGCGCTCGACCTCGGCGAGGAAGCCGACCGCGTCCGTGTCCGGATCGGTGGCGACCAGGTCCTCCGCGAGCTCGAGGAGCGTCACGACCGCCGCGTGCCGTTCGCGCGCCGCGTCGCCATCCGGTACCTCGTCACGGCGGACACCGAGCTCCTGCTCGAAGGCTTCGGCCAGCCTGGCGGGGAGCGCGTCGGTGAGGACCTCGGGCGTTTCCGCCACCCGGCGAGCGTCAGCCCGCCGGTCCAGCCTCGCGGCGACGCGCAAGGCCCGACGGACCTCCGGGCGCGCGAAGAACCGTTCGCCGCGGACGTGGAACGGGATGCCCGCAGCCCCGAGACCGGCTTCCAGGGACGGCAGCTGGGCATTCGTTCGGACGAGGATCGCCATGTCGCCGTGCACCGTGCCGTCCCTGGTAAGCGTCCGGATGGCCGCCGTGATCCCGATGAGCTCCGCCTCGTCCGTGTCGAAGCCGGCGATGTGCGGGGCAGGGCCGCCATCGAGCGTCGGCACGAGCCGCTTCTCCGGTCGCGCAAGCGCCCCGGGGGCGCGCTCGTCGGTCGCCGAGCGTCCGGCGGCCAGCACCCGGTTCGCAAGGCCGAGCACCTGCGGCGTCGAGCGGAAATTGCTCTCGAGCCGCACGACCCTGGCATCCGGGTATCGAGCGGGGAAGCCGGTCAGGTAGTCGCTCGAGGCCCCGGTGAAGGTGTAGATCGTCTGGTCCTCGTCACCGACGACGGCGAGGTCATCGCGGCCGCCGAGCCACGCGTCGAGGAGCGCCTGCTGGAGCGGGTTCGTGTCCTGGTACTCGTCGACCGAGAACCATCGGTAGCGCGCTCGAACCTCGGCCGCGACGGCCTCGTCACTCTCGATCAGCGACACCGTCATCGCCAGCATGTCCTCGAAATCGATGAGCCCGGCACGGTCGCGCGCGATCTCGTAGTCGCGATAAAACCGCGCCATGAGGTCCGGCGGCAGCGGGCCATCGTGCCTCTGGGCGACGACCTCATCGGCATATCCCGCGGGGGCGATCCGGCGCGCCTTCGCCCACTCGATCTCCGCCGCGAGGTCCCGGACGGCCAGGTATCGATACCCGCCGGGAAGCGACCGCGCCAGCGGCACGAGCAGCGAGGCCTTCGACGAGAGGATCCCGGGCAGGTCGCGGTCGTGGATGCGCGGCCAGAAATGCCGGAGTTGCTTGAGGGCCGCCGCATGGAACGTGAACGCCGACACGCCCCGGCGCCCAGCCGCCGCCAGGCGATCGCGCATCTCCGTCGCGGCCTTGTCCGTGAAGGTGACGACCAGGACGTCCGACGGCTGGACTCGCATCGGTGGCCAGCGCATACGCGACGCGACGCGTGATCACGCGGGTCTTGCCGGTACCGGCCCCAGCCAGGATGCACAGCGGGCCACGGACTGTCGTGACCGCCTCTCGCTGGGCGGGATCGAGGTCGGCGAGGAGGGCGTCCGCGTCGATGGTGAGCATCGCCCCGATCGTAGCGCCGCGCGCTGCACTGGGCCTCCACTGACGGATTTCGGGCCGTCCGGAGCGTGATGTCGCGTTGCATCGGGTCGAACCGAGAACGAAAATGGCCCTTGCCACACCGGTCGGGGGGGCTAGGATGCCGTCATCGCATTCGTTTCGGATGCGGGTCGGATACGAATGAGGGAGGCACAGCACCAGATGACTGAACCGACCACCACACCGCCACCGACACCGCCATCGGCGCCGCCGCCGGCACCGCCGCCGGCACCTTCGTCGACATCCATCCCGTCGCGGCCGACCGGCATCACGATCCTCGCGGTCCTTTCCGCGATCGGCGGCATCCTGGGCATCCTGGGCGGCGTCGCCCTGATCGGCCTCGGCGGCTTGGGCGCCGCGGCGACGGGTCAGGCGGCGATGTTCGGCCTCGGGGCGGTCTTCGGGATCCTCGCACTCGCCACCGGGATCGCGAGCCTGGCCTTCGCCTACGGGGCCTGGACCCTCCAGCCCTGGGCCTGGACGCTCGGTGTCGTGCTCCAGGGCGCCAGCATCGTCCTTGCGGTCGTCGCGATCATCGGCGGAAGCGACATCGCGAGCCAGATCCTCGGCGTGGCTATCGCCGGGATCATCCTGTACTACTTGATGCAGCCCAACATCAAGGCGGCGTTCGGCAGGGCGTAACCCCGTCCGTCATCGCTTAGCTCGTCGGCGGGGTCCGGAAACGGACCCCGCCGACGTATGCCCGGCGCTAGAACGGTGGCCACGGGATCGCCGGCCACGTCGGCGAGGGGAGCGGGAAGCGCTCGCTCCTCAGCAGCGAATCCACGCGCCGGACCATGGCTCGCACGTCGGTCCGCCCCAGAAGGTTTCGCAGCGTCGCGCCCAGCTCCCCGTCGAGTCCGCCGCGAATGCGCCGAAGGCCATCGAGCTCATCTGGCGACAGCTCCTGACCACGCCACGCCCACAGCACCGTCCGAAGCTTCGGCACGGGCGAGAAGCACACGCCGTGATCCACGCCATGGATGTGCCGGCCGCCGTCCACCGGCAGGATGTGTCCGCCTTTGCGATCGGTGTTGTTGATCGCGGCATCGAGCACGGCCATCCGCCGCAGCCGCGGGTCCGCGGACGTGATCAGCTCGATGACATCGACCGCCGGATCGGGCTCCACGTAGGCCTGGACCATGCCCTCGCCGAACGGCCCGTCACGCAATACGGTCGGAGGGACGATGTCCCAGCCACTCGACTCCGAGACATACCACGCGGCGACCTCCCGGCGCGTCAGGGTCCCGTCGGGGAAGTCGTCGAGCGGGCGCTCGCCCGCCGTCGGCTTGTAGATGGCGGCCAGCGGCTCCAGCGGCCCGGGTTCCGGGCAGGCGACCGTCACGAACAGGGCGTTGTTGCTCGAGCCGATGACGCGCCCGACGACGTCGATCACGCCGTCGCGCAGCACCTCCAGGGTCGCGGCGCGATCCGGCACCCGACCTGCTCGACTCGACTAGCCGACGTACGGGGCGGTGTGCGTGATCGCGCGGCGGGGCCGAGTCATGCAGGGAGTCTACCCATCGGTCCCGATCGCGCTGCGTAGGCTGGTCGTCGTGTCGACGATCGCCGACTCGTCGTACCCTGCCGCGGTCACGACGTCCGTGTCTACGCCAAGCCGCCCGCCGTCCCAGGACATGGTCTGGGTGCCTGGTGGCCAGTTCCGGAGGGTCCGATACGCACGACGCCGAGGAACGGACGGTCCATGACGTGTCCGCGGACGGCTTCTGGATGGATGACCACCCTCGAGACCTCGATGGCGCACCTCGGGTTCCGTTGTGTAGTGCGTCCGACTGACGAGCAGGCACCGAGGGCTCAGCGGCTGCCGACCTCACGGCCCGGTTCGTCACCCCAAGTGGGTGTACCGCGTCGCCGATCTGGCTGCTCCAATACTCTGCATTCAATGCATCACTGCGAAGGGGGACGCGATGCCCGCCAGCGGTTGACCTTCGCTCACGACATCGGGCAGGTGCGCGACGTCCTGCGAGCGGAAGGCCAGACGGCATCGGTCTATCCCACGATCGAACTCGCGCTAAAAGCCGTCGCGACAGATCCGGACCGATCCGAGGGGTCGAGCGGATGAACGGTCCTGGAACCCATCATCGTCCGGAACGGAGGGAGTGAATGTTCGGTGGAGCGCTCGGCGACCTGTTGCCCTTCGCGATCGGCATCGCGATCAGCCCGATCCCGATCATCGCCTGCATCCTGATGCTGCTATCCGCCAAGGCCCGGGTGAACGGTCCGGCCTTCCTGCTGGGCTGGGTGGCTGGGATCACGGTGGTCACGGTCCTCTTCGTGGTCCTGTCCGACGCCACCGCCGCCACTGACGAGGTCGCCGGCGGGCCATCGATCGGCGACCTTGTCATGATCTTCCTGGGCGTCGGGGCGATCGGGCTCGGCATCCGCCAGTGGCAGCGCCGGCCCGCCGCCGGCGAGACGGCCGCGATGCCGTCCTGGATGGCGGCCATCGATTCGTTCTCACCGGGCAAGGCGCTGGCCTTCGGGTTCCTGCTCTCCGCTCTCAACCCCAAGAACCTGGCTCTGGCGGCCGCGGCCGGTCTGGCCATCGATGAGGCGGTCGCGGTGGGCGGCAACGCGACGGCCATCGTCGTCCTGTTCGTGGTCCTGGCCAGCTTGTCGGTCGCCGTGCCGGTCGTCTACGTCCTCGTTGGCGGGGAGGACGCAAAGTCGACGCTCGATGGGTGGCGCACCTGGCTCGCTGCCAACAGCGCCGCGGTCATGGCCATCCTGTTCCTGGTCATCGGCGCCAAGATCCTTGGCTCCGGGCTGGATGGGCTGTTGGCCTGATCCGGCGTTCAAAGCCCGGAGTCGCAGATCCTAGTTGACGTAGTGGCCGTTCCGGCGCGGGCAGATGTGACCGCGCGGATCGAGCGGGGCGCCACATAGCGGACAGGGTGGGCGACCGCCGGCGACGACCCGGGCGGCCCGGGCCACGAATGAGCGGGCCGCCGCCGCGGTCAGGCGCACCCGCAACAGGTCCGGCCCGTCCTCGTCTTCGTCGTCGTCCTCGTCGGGATCGATGGCCTCGCCGTCCTCGTCCTGGGCACGCGCCTCCAGGAGCACACGCTCGGCGTCGGGGTCCCAGCCGAGCGTCAGGGAACCGGCGCGGAACGCCTCCACGAGCGGCTCGTCCAGCGCCGAGACGTCATCGTCGAGCCCCGTGGCGGCGTCCGGGAGGACTTCGTCGGGGACGCCATGGGGCACGCCGCGGCGATCGAGCTCGCCCAGCAGGTCGTCGAGACGCTCCGCGAGGACCGCGACCTGGACCTTCTCCAGCGCCACCGAGACGACCCGGCCGCCGTCGCGTGCCTGCAGGAAGAAGGTGCGATTGCCCGGGTCACCGATCGTTCCGGCGACGAAGCGCTCGGGCGGATCGAAGATGTAGCGGCGTCGCGGCATGACTTGGACTCTATACCAATTCGGCCTGTGACCGACCGACGGACCTCGACGCGGTCAGGAGACCGAGATCGAGATCGTGTGCCAGCCGCGAGCACCATCCGGCGCGGGCCGCGACGGCTGCTCTTCCTGGACCATGCCGGCCCCGTCGGTCGCGCGGACGCTGATGGTGTGCTGGCCCGGCGCGGCGTCCCAGGGCACGACCCACTGGACCCACGTCGTGTCCGAGATGGGTGCCGAGAGCTCGGCGTCGCGCCACGTCCCGTCGATCGCGACCTCCACCCGCTCGACGCCGCGATCCGGTGCCCAGGCGATCCCGGCGATCGGCACGCGCCCTGCCGCGACCGACCCGCCGCGCGGCGTGTCGATCCGGGACTGGGTCAGGATCGGCGCTTCCTTCGCCCAGCCGAGCGGGATCCAATAGCCGTCGAAGCCCTCGAGCGTGGTCAGCTCCAGCTCGGAGAGCCACTTCGTCGCCGACACGTAGCCGTACAGGCCGGGGATGATGAGCCGCGCGGGGTAGCCGTGCGCCGGTGGCAGGGGCTCGTCGTTCATCTGGACGGCGATCATGGGCTCCCGGGCCGGGTCCATGACCCAGGCGGTCGGCATGCCGGCCGTGAACCCGTCCACCGACCGACCCACCAGCTGGCTCGCCGACGACGAGACGCCCGCGATCTCGAGCACGTCGCGCAGCCGGACGCCGGTCCACTTGGCGTTCCCGACGAGATTGCCGCCGACCTCGTTGCTGACGCACGCGATCGTCACGTATTGCTCGAACATCGGCAGGGCCAGCAGCTCGTCCCATGTCAGCGTCGTCTCACGGTCCACGAGCCCGTGGATGCGCAGGGTCCAGGTCGTGATGTCCACGCTCGGGACCAGCAGCGCGGTGTCGATGCGGTAGAAATCCCCGTTCGGGACGACGATCGGCGTCAGCCCGGGGGTCGTCGGCGCGAGGTCGACGCCCGCGGCGAGGGGCGGCACGGTCTCCGATGGGACTGGCAGGTCCCCGACCGTGATCGGGGCCGTCCGCGAACCGGCAAGCAGGCTCCGGCCGCCGATCCCCACGACGAGCGCAGACAGGCCGACGGCGCCGGTGCGCAACAGGAACGAGCGGCGCGCTGGGTCCGAGGTCGCGCCGCCGCCGCCCGCCTCCGTCGATCCGACCACCGGCGCGCGGGCGAGGAGCCACGAGAGGGTCTGGACCCCGAGCCCGACCGCCACGGTGGCCTGGGCCGCGACCGACGCCGGGTTCGCCAGCGGGTTGCCGAGGGCGGCCACGAAGCCGAGGATCCCGAACGCGACGAACCCCGCCGCGGCGACGACGAAGCGACGGACCGCGAGGATGCCGAGGACGGCACCGAACGCCAGCGACGCTAGAACCACGAGAACCTCGAGGGCCAGCTTGTCGTTCGTCCCGAAGATCGACACCACCAGGTCCTTGGCGCCCGCCGGTTGCAGGTCGATCACGGCCTGCCCGACCGCTGCAACGAGGGACGTCGCGCCCGGCAACAGCGCGGCGATCAGCTCCGATGCCGCCAGGGCCACGCCGGCGGCGGCCACGCCCGCGGCCGCGGCATCCATTCGCGACGTCGACGGAACGGCCGAGACGGCGGGGCCGAGCGTCGATGCAGAGGTGCTCACGGCGTCATGGTGCACCGGACTCGTGACATTCGCGTGTCGTGCCCCAGGGCGGTCACCGGTCGCGGCGCATCCGCGCCGTCCACCGGCCGCTGTGCCCCTCGACGGTGAGCGGCATCGAGAAGGCGTCGCTCAGGACGTCGTCGGTGAGGACGCCCTCGCTCGGGCCGGCCGCGACCACACGACCCTCTCGCAGCACGAGGGCGTGCCCGAACCCCACCGGGATCTCCTCGAGGTGGTGGGAGACGAGGATCATGGCGCTTAACCGCGGCTCCGCAGCCAGCGACTCGAGGTCAGCGAGAAGCAGCTCACGGGCCGCGAGATCGAGGCTGGCCATCGGCTCATCCAGGATGAGCACCTCGGGATCCGGCATCAATGCCCGGGCGATCGAGGTGCGCCGGCGCTCGCCGGCCGACAGCGTCCCGTAGGCCTGGTCGAGGTGATCGGCCAGACCCATCCGCTCCCCGAGTTGTCGCGCCCGATCGCGGTCGGCATCGTCGTAGACGTGCCACCACGGCTCGAACGCACCGTGACGGGCCGTCATGATCAGCGTCGTCGGTGTCAGGTCCGGTCGCATCGCGGCCTCGATCGCGGACCCGGCGAACCCGACTCGACGCCGAAGCTCGCGCGCATCCGTGCGTCCGTAGCGCTCACCAAGCACCTCGACGGAGCCGGTGGTGGGCCACAGGTTCATGGACGCGACCGACAGCAAGGTCGTCTTGCCGCTGCCGTTCGGCCCGAGTACGACCCAGCGTTCGCCGTCGCGCACCGCCCAGTCGAGCGGACCGAGGATCGTGCGGCCCGATCGGCGCACGGAAACGGCCCGCAACTCGATGACGGCGGGCGTGGCGCCGGGCAGAGGAGGTGGCGTCAGGGGGGTGTGGACGCGGCGGCGGCCGGCGCGACCGACGCCTCGGGGGCAGACGACGGTGGCGGCGTCGGCTCGGGCGTCGGTTCCGGCGTCGGCTCCGGTGTCGGCTCCGGCGTGGGCTCAGGTGTCGGTTCCGGCGTCGGTTCGAGTGACGGCTCGGGGGTGGCACTCGGCTCGAGCGACGGGCTCGCGGTCGGCGACGCGGTCGGGCATGGCTGGGCGACCGCCTCGTCGCCCGTCGGCGACGGCAGCGCGAAGGACGGGACCACCCCGCTCGGGTCAGGCGTTGGAGCGATGAAACAGCTCGGAGACGGGCTGGGCGATCCGCAGCCGTCGCCGCCGACGAGGACGCCCCAGGTGCGCCCATACGGGTTGAACTGATTGTTGTAGAAGTAGGTGACCCTCGTGTTCTCCGGCCCGCCGCGGGTGCCCGGCCCCTGTTCCGCACGGGCGATCCAGTCGCGGTCGGCCGCCATCCAGTTGTCGAACTTGTCTTCGTGCCCGGCGACGGACAGCACCTGCTCGCCGCAGGTATCGCCTTCGACGCGGGCGTCGGGCGCGCTGTCGCCGATGAACCACTCCTCGACGCCCTCGCTGCCGGCGCCCGGCAACAGGCCCGTGAATTCGTCGATCGCGACCTGGGTCAGGCCTTCGGCCGGGCGCTCGAAGTTCGTGATCTCCCACTCGGCGCTGGCCTCCTGGACGAAACCCTGCCAGACGAAGGTCGAGACATCGATGGAGAAGACCTCGCCGACGGGCGTGTTGTCGCTGTTGCCGTTCCAGGCCCCGACGGCCAGCGCGTACGCACCTGCCTCCCGGCCGGCCTCGGTAGGCGGGGCGATGTAGCCGTACGCGTTGAGGTCCTTGGCGTCGTTGTTCGTGCCCGTCTTGAGCGTCGCGGGCCGGCGGTCGCCGCCCGGTCCCTCGACGGCGAATTCGCCCCAGAACGGGTTCACGCGACGGTTGGTGTTGCCGGCGAGGATGTCGGTGACGATCCAGGCGGCCTGCGGGCTGACCACCTGCGTGCCTTCGGGCGGCGTGTAGGGCTTGATGACGTCCTCTCCGGCGCGGTTCTTGATAGCCAGGATCGTCGTGGGCGGGATGCGTCTTCCGCCGTTCCCCAACGTGCCGTACGCGGACGCCAGGTCCACCGGCCGGGTCTCCGCCACGCCCAGGGCGAGGGACAGGCCGGCATCGGTGGTGTCGCTCTGGAAGGTCATGCCGAAGTCCTTCGCCCTCGCGAACATGTGCTCGGGCGTGTTGAGGGCCATCGCCTTCACGGACGGGATGTTCAGGGAGAACTGGAGCGCGCTGCGCAGTCGCACGGGACCGCGCTCGAGGTTGTCCGCGTCATTCGGGGTGTAACCGCCCCCGAAATCCGTGCCGACATCCATGAACATGTCGCCGGCGGTCATCGTCCCGTCGTCGATGCCGACGACGTAGTTGAACGGCTTGAAGGCCGAGCCCGGCTGGCGGTAGCCCTGCCCCACGACGTCGTACTGGGGCTGGAACTCCGGCCGGCTCTGCGTCGCGTAGTACTCGGCCGAGCCGACGTAGGCGACGAGCTCGCCAGTCTCGTAGTCGAGCGCGACCAGGGCGCCGTTGCGAACGTTCTTGTCCTCGAGGTTGCGCATCCAGGGCTCGTAATCGTCGAAGCCCAGGGCCTTGGCCGCAGCCTCCCGCCTGTTAGCCCCGCGGTGGGGGATGATCGTCGCGCCCTTGACCCACTTCTCGGCGATCTTCTGGAGCTCGATGTCCACGGTCGTGATCACGCGCAGACCGCCGTTGTCGAGCTCATCGCATGACGCGGTGTCCTCGCCGCACAGCTTGACCGTCAACTCGTCCCGGACCGCCCAGACGAAGTGCGGCGCTGTCCAGCGGGGCGCGGTCTGTCGCGCGAGCTCGAGCTCCTTGCCGACGTCGGCGGTCAGCTCGGCGTCGCTGTACTCGTCCTTCGACATCGGGGTCCGGTCGTCCTCGGCCATGAGCTCGAGGATCTGGTCGCGGCGCTGGAGGATCACGGTGTCGGGCGGAACGATCAGGTGGCTGTCGGCCGCCGGACACGCTGCGTCTTCCTCCGGCTCCACGTCGCAGCTCTCGTTGGCGTTGCGCACGAGGTCGTAGTTGGACGGCGACTTGGGGAGCCCGGCCAGGGTCGCCGCCTCGCCCGGCGTCAGCTCTTCGAGCTCCTTGCCGAAGTACGAACGAGCCGCGGCCTTCACCCCGTAGCTCTGGTTCCCGTAGTAGATCTGGTTGAGATAGGCCGTGATGATCTGCTTCTTGCCGTCGTCGCCCTGCTCGGCGAAGTACTGCGTCACCCGGATGGACTGGATGATCTCCTTGAGCTTGCGCTCGAACGTCCGGTCCTCGTCCTGCAGCAGGTCCGGATCGAGCAGGCGCGCCCGGACGAGCTGCTGGGTGATGGTCGACGCGCCACGGCTGTTGCCGCGCACCGAGTCGACCCCGGCCGCGATGATGGCCAGCGGGTCGAAGCCGGCGTTCTCCCAGAACGTCTTGTCCTCGATGGCGGTCGTCGCGTCGAGCATCAGCGGCGGGATGTCCTCGAAGGCCACGACATCGCGCTTGAACTCGCCGAAGCGGGCCAGCTCGTGCTCCCCGGTGCGGTCGAGGAGCACGGTCTCCTCGGGCAGCGTGTAGTTGCTCAGCGCCTCGGGTTGTTCGAGGTCCGCCGACAGGGAGGCATAGACCGACAGCGCGGCCACGGCGCCGAGGATCCCGACCGCGGCAAGGAACGCGAAGACGATGATCGCGATCCAACCGACGGTCGTCCGGCGGGGTGGGGGATTGGCGTCGATCGGGTAGGCCTGCGATCGATATGCGTCGGACATCGCGCGCAAGCATGCCGCATCGCGTCAGATCACGCGGTCACGCGCCCGGCCTCAGGCGTTGCACGCGCATGTCGCGCCGGAGGTCCCGCCTCAGACCGCGGCGAACCGGACCAGGTGCTCGCGGTCGGCTTCGAGCATGGCTTCGAGCAGCGGGCGAGCCGCCTCGGGCCCGACCAGCGGGTTCGCGCCCAGCGCCCGGACAGCCAGCGTTCGATCCCCGGATCGTGCCGCGGCCACGGTCAGCTCCTCGTACGCCTTGACGGCCTGGACCAGGCCGCGCTGCTCCGGCGCCAGCGGCGCCAACGGGAGCGGATGCGCACCATCCCGATCGATGCGCGCCGGGATCTCGACCACGGCGGAGGCCGGCAGGTCCGGCATCGCCCCGTCGTTGCGGACGTCCACGATCTGGACGTCGCCCGCGCCGTCGTGGAGGGAGGCGATCAGTTGGGCCGCAGCCTCGCTGTAGAAGGCGCCGCCGCGGTCGTCCAGGAGCGCCGGCTTCTCGGCGAGGGACTGGTCGCGGTAGAGATCCAGCAGGCGGGCCTCGATATCCATGACGTCCCTGGCCCGGGTGTGGCCTGCGCGTTGCTCCTCGAGCACGGTCCGCGTGAGGAAGTAGTAGCGCAGGTAGTAGGACGGGATCGCGCCGATCGTGCGGATCATGTCGACCGGGAGGCGGAACTCGTCGGCGAACAGGTCGGCGTGCGTCTCGAGCAGCTCGGGCAGCCGGTCGACGCCATCGACCCGGACCGCGCGCTCCCAGGTCAGGTGGTTGAGCCCGACATGCTCCAACTCGACTCGTTCCGGCGCGACGTCGAACAGCGTGGCCATCCGGCGCTGCAGGTTGATCCCGACGTTGCACAACCCGATCGCCCGGTGCCCGGCATCGATGAGGGCCTGGGTAACGATGCCGACCGGATTCGTGAAGTCGACGATCCATGCGTCGGGTGCCGAGCGGCGGCCGACCAGCTCGGCGAGCTCGAGCACGACGGGGACGGTGCGCATCGCCTTGGCGAAGCCACCCGCGCCGGTCGTCTCCTGGCCGATCAACCCGAATCGAAGGGGGAGCGTCTCGTCGATGAGCCGCGCGGCCTGGCCACCGACCCGCAGCTGGAACAGCACGAAGTCGGCGCCGTCGAGGGCCGCGTCCCGATCCCCGGTCAGCTGCAGCCGACCCGTCCAGTCGAGCCGGTCGAGCATCCGCTGCGCGAGGCCGCCGACGATCTCGAGTCGGTCGGGGTCCGTGTCGAGCAGGACGAGCTCGTCGATGGGCAGGCGATCTGCGCGCCGCACGAAGCCGTCCACGAGCTCCGGGGTATAGGTGCTGCCGCCGCCGACGACGGTGACCCTGGTGCCCATCCACCCTCCCATTCCGTCAAGCCGAGGGGCCGGGGGCTTGACACGATTGCTTATAACGTTATCAGCAATCGCGGACCGCGCAACCCTGGTCTTCCCCGTCCGACCTCGAGGAGCCGCCAGCCACGATGGCCCGTTTCCGCCTCTCGCTCGGCCCCGTCCCGATGCACCACCAGGTCTACCTCGACCTGCGCGAATCCCTGGACGACGGGACGTGGCAGCCGGGCGATCGCCTGCCGCCGGAGCGTGAGCTGGCTCGCCACTACGGCGTCAGCCTGATCACCGTCCGCCGGGCGCTCGGGGAGCTCGCCCAGCAGGGGCGCATCGAGCGCACCCGAGGGCGTGGCACGTTCGTCCTGCGACCGCGCCTGGAGCGCGACATCGCCAGCCGCGCGAGCTTCGCCGACGAGATGCAGGAGCGCGGTCTGGACCCGCAGACCCGCCTGATCTCCGCCCGACCCGAGTCGGCCACTATGCCGGTCGCCGCGGCGCTGGGCCTCGAGGCGGGCTCGCCGACGCTGTATCTCGAGCGACTCCGGCTCGCGGGCGGCGAGCCGTACCTCCTCGAGCAGGTCCACCTCCCCGCCGAGCGGTTCCCGGGCCTCCTCGCGAGCGATCTCGAACACGCCTCGCTCTATGAGCTGATGGCGACCCGCTACGGGACCCCGGTCGTCCGCGCTCGAGAGGCCCTCGAGCCCGTCCTGTTGCGGACCCGGGAGGCCGCCCTGCTGGGCCAGCGCCGCGGCGCGGCGGCCCTCCTGATCGAAGGCATCGCGTTCGCCGCCGACGACACGGCGGTCGAGTTCGGTCGGACGTTCGTGCGCGGCGATCGCTCGCGCTACTACGTCGATCGCGATGTCGAGCGGCCGAGCTGGTCGCAACCAACGGAGGCGCTCACACGAGGAGGAGGAGCGAGTCGGTGACAACGTCGAGCAACCCATCGAGCGGTCGTCGCAGACGGAGGAGTACGCGCATGCAACCAACGTTCGGGCGGATCGCCGTCCTGGTATCGGTGCTGGCCCTGCTGGCCGGTGCCTGTGGAGGGGCAACCCCTAGCGCCGTGGCGCCGTCGGCCGGATCGGCCGCGCCCGCCGGATCGGCCGATGCTTCCGCACCCGCGGAGTCGACCGAGCCGGTCCCGACGCCGCTGCCGGTCACGGGCTCGCAGCCCGATCCGGGCGACGTCGTGATCCGCTGGTACTGCTGTCTCGGAACGGGTGACGCACCCGAACAGGTCGAAGTGGAGCTCAAGGTCACCGAGGACTTCAACGCCTCTCACGAGGGCATCCACCTGCAGTTCGAAGGGTTCATCTACCAGGGCGCGCGCGACGCGCTCTCCACGCAGCTCGCATCCGGCAACGGCCCGGACATCGTCGGCCCGGTCGGGATCGGCGGCGCCGAGGCGTTCCACGGCCAGTGGCTCGACCTGCAGCCGCACATCGACAAGGCCGGCTTCGACATGACCCAGTTCCCGGAGTCGACCGTGGACCTGTACAACGCCGGCGGCGAAGGCCAGCTCGGCATCCCGTACGCGGTCTATCCGTCCGTGCTGTTCTACAAGGCCGACATGTTCAAGGAGGCCGGTCTCGCCGAGCCGCCGCACGCATGGAACAGCGAATACACGATGCCGGACGGTTCCAAGCGCCCATGGGACTACGACACCATCCGCGAGATCGCCAAGATCCTGACCGTCGACGAGAACGGCGCCGACGCCACCGAGGCAGGCTTCGATCCCGAGAAGATCGTGCAGTGGGGCTTCGAGCCGCAGCGCGACGATCTGCGCCAGACCGGCGCCTATTGGGGTGCCGGTTCGTTCATGGCGGCAGACGGCAAGACCGTCGAGATCCCGGAAGCATGGGCGGCGGGCTGGAAGCACTTCTACGACGGCATCTGGACCGACCGCTTCAGCATGACCGGTCCGATCTTCGAGACGACCGACATCAACCCGGCGGGGTATCCGTTCTGCGCCGGCAAGGTCGCGATGAGCACCAACTACCTGTGGTCGACGTATTGCGTGTCGGACGCAGGTGACGACTGGAACATGGCCGCGACCCCGTCCTACCAGGGCAAGACGACGGCCGCCTTCAACGCCGACACGTGGCGGATCATGAAGACGAGCAAGAACCCCGACCAGGCGTTCGAGGTGCTGCTGTACCTGCTTGCCAACGAGGATCTGCTCACGTTGTATGGCGGCATGCCCGCCGTGGAATCGAAGCAGGATGCGTTCCTGACGGCCCAGTTCGCCGACTACACCCAGGGGATCGACACGAAGGTGGCCAAGGAGGGCGTCGCGTTCGCCGATGTGCCGAACTTCGAGTCGTTCATGCCGGCGTACAACCAGACCCTCGACTTGCTGAGCAAGTACGGGACCAAGTGGCAGACCACCCCCGGCCTCGACCTGACCGCCGAGATCGAGGCGCTCCGCGCCGAGATGCAGGGCGTCTGGGACGCGGGCGGCAGCTGATCCATGGCGAACCTCAGCGTGGCGCGACCGCCACGGCAGCCTCGCTTCTCCGGGCTGGCCTGGCGTCGCGCACGCTGGGGGTACGTCTTCATCGCCCCATGGCTCATCGGGTTTGCGGCGTTCACCGCCATCCCGATGATCGCCACGCTGGCGTTCTCGTTCACGAACATCAACCTTGCCCAGGCCCAACCGCTGGCGTTCGTCGGGCTGAAGAACTACGAGAAGCTGGTCAACGATCAGCAGGTCTGGGATTCGCTCGTCATCACCTTCAAGTTCGCCGCGATCGCGCTGCCGGTGGCGGTGATCCTGCCGCTCCTCGTGGCCCTGCTGCTCCACTCCCGGCACCTGTTCGGCTCGAGCGCCTTCCGGGTCCTGTTCTTCCTGCCCTACGTCGTGCCGTTCGTGGCCGCCGTCTTCATCTGGGGCGGGATGCTCAACCCGAGCACCGGCTGGATCAACCTCGCCCTCCAGGCGGTCGGTGTCGAGAACCCGCCGGCCTGGCTGGAGGACCCCACGTGGGTCTACCCGGGGCTCGCGCTCATCGGGGTCTGGGGCATCGGCGCCGGGATGATCGTCTACCTGGCCGGGCTCAAGGGGATCCCGACCGATCTGTACGAAGCCGCCCGGATCGACGGAGCAGGGGCATTTGCGTCGCTGCGCCACATCACGATCCCGATGCTGACCCCGGTCATCTTCTTCACGATCGTGTTGTCGGTCGTCGAGGTGATGCAGTACTTCCTCGTCCCGCTGGTCCTCCAGAACGGCACCGGGGAGCCTGGCGGTTCGACGATGTTCTACAACCTGTACCTGTACAAGAACTTCTTCACGTTCCAGAACATGTCGTACGGGGCGACGCTCGCGTGGGTCATGTTCCTGATCACGCTCGCGATCACGCTCATCCTGTTCGGGACGGCTCGGCGCTGGGTCTACTACGCCGGTGAGGCGCGATGACGGCGCTGTCGATCCCTCGCCGCGGGATCCTGCGGCGGCGCGGCCGGGTGGCGACGGGCAGCCGACCGCCCCGAGAGCGCGGCGACAGCAGCCGGTCGTTCCTGGTGACGCTGATCGCGGTCCTGGCCCTCGCGGCCTTCCTGTCCCCGATGCTGCGCTCCGTGGCCTACTCCGTGAAGAGCCTGGAGCAGATCACCCAGGCCCACGGCCCGCTCTATCCGGCGGATCCGGTGACGTTCTCCCACGGCGGCGAGGAGCTGACGATCATGAACGTCCCGATGCCCGACGGGACGACGCGTCAGCTGGCCTTGCTGGAACCGCTGCGCCGCCAAAGCACATTCATCGACCCGGCCGCGCCGGACGCCGCGCCGATCGTGTGGGAGGGATCGTGGCGGACCCTCGAACCGGTCTGGCAGTTCGCGCCACATTTCGAGAACTTCGCCGCCGTCTGGGACCTGATCGACTACCCACGCCTGCTGTTCAACACGGTGTTCATCGCCGTCGTCTCGACCATCGGCACGCTCATCTCGTGCACCCTCGTCGCCTATGGATTTGCGCGCTTTCGGTTCCCGGGGCGCGGGCTGCTCTTCACGCTGCTGATCGCGACGATCTTCCTGCCAGCAGCCGTGACCATCATCCCGACCTACACGGTGTTCCAGCGGATCGGGTGGGTGGGGACGTGGCTGCCGCTCCTGGTGCCCGCCTTCTTCGCGAACGCGTACGACGTCTTCCTCATGCGCCAGTACTTCATGACGATCCCGACCGAGATGGACGAGGCGGCGGCGATCGACGGTGCCGGTCCGTTCCGGACACTGACCTCGGTGCTCATCCCGCAGGCCTGGCCGGTCATCGTCGCGGTCGCGGTGTTCCACCTCGTCTACTCGTGGAACGACTTCTTCGGTCCGCTCCTGTACACGGCCGGCAAGCCCGAGATCCAGACCGTCGCCCTGGGCCTGCAGCGGTTCAACGGCATCTACTACCGCGAACCCGGGTACATCCAGGCCGGCACGCTGATGACCCTCGTCATCCCGGTGATCGCCTTCCTGCTGACCCAGCGGTTCTTCACCCGCGGCATCGTCATCACCGGCGTCGAGAAGTGACGGTCCGCGTCGCCCTGACGTTCGACGCGGAGCACCCGGACCGGCGCCATCGACCCGGCGGCACCGAGAAGGTCCTCGAAACGCTTGCGGCGACCGGGATCAAGGCGTCGTTCTTCGTCCAGGGACGGTGGGCGGAGGCGTACCCGGGCGTCGCCCGCTCGATCGTCGAGGGCGGGCACCTCGTGGGCAACCATTCGCACTACCACGCCCGCATGACGCTGCTGAGCCCGCGGGGCATGGCGGCGGATGTTCGAGCCGCGGAGCGGGCGATCCGGCGGGTGACCGGCCAGGACCCGCGGCCATGGTTCCGCTGCCCGTTCGGGGCCGGGACGAACGATCCGGGCGTGCTGGGTGCGCTGGAGCGACTCGGTTATCGCGAGACGCGCTGGGACGTGGACGGGCTCGACTGGCGGAGCGCGGCCACGGGTCATGGCGTCGCGCGCGAGGCCGTCGACGCGGCGATGGCCCACGGAGACGGCGCCGTGATCCTCCTCCATCCGTGGACGACGGCGACGGGCCTCGCACTGCCGGCGATCATCGACGGCGTGCACGCCCGTGGCGGCGAGTTCGTGCGGCTGGACGCGTTGTCGTGACGCTGGTCCTGGCCGTCGATGGCGGGAACTCGAAGACTGATGTCGCGCTGGTCGATGGGGACGGCCGCCTGTTGGCTGCCGCCCGCGGCCAGACCACGTCCCACCAGCAGGTCGGTGGGGATGCCGGGATGCAGCGGCTCTCGGCGCTGGTCACGAACGCGTACGTGGCGGCCGGCGTGCGGGGCGCTGATCGAGCCGAGATCGGCGTGTACTGCCTCGCCGGTGCGGATACGCCGCCGGACATCCGCGAGCTGACACGGCGACTCGCGGCGGAGGGATTCGCACGGACCGACCTGCTCCGCAACGACACGTTCGCGGCCCTTCGCGCCGGCACGGACCGGGGCTGGGGCGTGGTCGTGATCTGCGGCCAGGGCGTCAACGCGGCCGGGGTCGCGCCCGACGGACGGACCGCCCGGTTGGATGCGCTCGGCCACATCTCGGGGGATTGGGGCGGGGCGACCGACGTGGGCTGGCAGGGGCTCGCGGCAGCGGTTCGGGCGCGCGACGGCCGCGGCCCGCGAACGCTCTTGGAGCGGACCGTTCCGGGGCATTTCGGGCTCGCCACGCCGCGGGCGCTGACGATGGCGATGTACCACGGCCGGGTCTCGGAGCGGCGTATCGGGGAGCTGTCTCCGGTGGTGTTCGCAGCGGCGATGGATGGGGACGCGGCGGCGCGCTCGATCGTCGACCGCCTTGCCGATGAAGTCGTCGCGATGGCCGGCGCCATGATCCGACGGCTCCGGCTCACCCGAAACGATCCCGAGATTGTCCTGGGCGGCGGGGTGTTCCGGACACCCTACGAGGCGTTCCGCTCTCGGATCACGGTCGGTGTCCAGGCGATCGCCCCGAGAGCGAGGCTGGTGCGATCGAAGGCGCCGCCGGTCGCCGGGGCTGCCCTGCTTGGCCTCGACACGGTGGGCGGCAAGATCGCGGACCCGGCGGTCGGAGCGAAGGTCCGGACGGCACTCGCCGCGTGGGACGCCGGGGCCATCGACGCCGCGCCGGACGGCGCCTGACCGGCGGTCCTCGGGTTCGGTCAGCGATCGGCGCGGGTGCGTCCCGCGGCCACCGCGTCGACGATCTGGCGCGCGCGCGACGTGACGCCGTCGGGCGCCGCGTCACCGATCAGCCAGCTGCCGACGCCCACGGCGACGGCGCCCGCCCGGATGAAGTCGCCGGCCGTCTCGACCGTCACGCCGCCGCTCGGGACGAGCGGGATGTCTGGGAACGGCCCGCGACACTCGCGCACGAACGCCGGTCCCACCACGGATGCCGGGAAGACCTTGACCGCGGTGGCCCCGGCCCGCCACGCCGCCAGCACCTCGCTCGGTGTCGCCGCCCCGGGCAGCGTCGGGATCCCCCGCGCGGCGGCCCAGGCGACAAGCTCGGGGTCGGTGTGCGGCATGACCAGGAACGCGGCGCCGGCATCGAGGGCCCGTTGCGCCGCGTCGATCGAGAGCACAGTCCCCGCGCCGATCGCCAGCTCGGGCGACCGACGAGCGACCGACTCGATCGCGCGCAAGGCGGCCTCGACCGGTTCGTTGAGCGTGATCTCGAAGGCCAGCACGCCGCCGGCGAAGAGCGCATCGGCGACCTGGGGCGCACTCTCGGACGTTAGTCGCCGCGCGATGGCGACGACGCCGCCGGTGACGAGCCCTTCGGGGACGGCCGGCGGCGATGATGAATTCGTCACGAGCCTCCCGTCAGTCATCGAGCCCCGACGGGCTGAGCGCCGGTATCGCCGTCAGTCCGCGTACTGGAGCGGCGTGACGACGAATTCGTCCGGGAGCTTCACGCCGGTCGCGTGGTTGGGGCAGTAGCCTCGTGGGTTCTTGTCGAGGTACTGCTGGTGGTAGTCCTCGGCGTAATAGAACGGATACGAGGCGGCGTCGACGATCTCCGTCGTGATCGCGCCGTACCCCGCCTTCGACAGATGCTCCTGGTACATGGCCTTCGAGGCCTCGGCGACGGCCCGCTGCTCGTCGCCGTCGACGATGATGATCGAGCGGTAGCTGGTACCGACGTCATTGCCCTGGCGCATGCCCTGGGTCGGGTCATGGTGCTCCCAGAAGCTCTTAAGCAGCCGCTCGTACGAGATCGCTGACGGGTCGTACGCCACCAGCACCACCTCGGCGTGACCGGTCCGCTCGGAGCAGACCTCCTGGTACGTCGGATTCGGCGTGTGGCCGCCCGCATAGCCGACAGCCGTGGTGACGATGCCCGGAAGCTGCCAGAAATCCTTCTCGTCGCCCCAGAAGCAGCCCGCACCGAACACGGCCGTCCGGGTGCCCTCCGGCCAGGGGCCGGCGAGCGGGGTGCCAAGGACGGTGTGGATGCCCGGCCGGACGATCGGCTCAGAACGGCCCGGGAGGGCCTCAGCGGGGGAGGGAACGGTTTGCGGCTTGGATCGGAAGAACTGCATGCCCGAAGTTTAGGCGCGAAATGCGTCGATCCGGTGACAAACCCCTGGCGCCAAGTCGGGCTCAGACGGTTCTCAGGCCACGCGATGAACCTTCGACTGACCAGCGCTGGCAGTTACCTCCCCGCAACAGGAGAAACGCACATGGATCCCCAGATCCCCATCGAGCCACTCGTCCCGACGCCGCCGCCTTCGACGACCCCGGCACCCGCGAGCGAATTCGCCGCCCGCGACCGGACCCGCGACCGGATCTGCGATGCGCCTCACCGGCATGCGCCGCGGCCTGGCCACGTTCGGCTTCGCCGTCGGCCTGCTGGCCATCGGCGGTGCCGCGGTCGTCATGGCCGCGAGCCCCGAGCCGTCGTCGAGCGCGACGCCGGGGACGCCGAGCACCAAGCCGTCGACCACCGACGACGACTCGACGTCGACCGGCCGGGCGGACCACGAGGACTGCCCGGAAGGCGCCGGCGGGCAGAACGGGGCCGACGGGCAGGCGGAGGCCCCGGCCGCATCGCCGTCGACGGAATCGCCGGCGACGACACCCGCGACCTAGCGCCGCCCGACGGCGAACGTCCACGGCGGCTAGCATCAGCCGCCGTGGATCACCAACTGGACGCCGCCCTCGCGACCATCGATGGCTGGGGCGCGGACCACGCCGCCGCGGCCGTCGTCGGACCGGACGGCGTCCTCGCGAGCCACGGCGATCTCGGCCACCCGTTTCGATGGGCGTCGGTGACGAAGCTCGTCACCGCGTACGCCGTGCTCGACGCCGTCGAGGACGGTCTCGTCGACCTCGACGAGGAGGCAGGACCGCCCGGCGCCACGGTCCGGCACCTGCTTGCCCACGCCTCCGGACTTCCCTTCGAGGGCGACACCGTCCTCGCCCAGCCCGGGACCCGCCGGATCTACTCGAATCGGGCCTTCGACATCATGGGCGCGCTGCTCGCCGAACGCGATGGCGTCGACCTCGAGGACGCCTTGGACCGCAGGATCCTGGGGCCGCTCGCGATGACCGGCACGAAACTCGTCGCCCGGGCCTCCGAGGGGCTCCACGGCCCGCTGTCCGATCTCGCTGCCCTCGCCCGCGAGCTCCTGCGCCCGACACTCGTGACCCGCGCGACCCTGGACGACGCCACCGCGACGGCGTTCCCGGGTCTCATCGGTGTCCTGCCCGGCGTCGGGCGTTTCGATCCGCTCGACTGGGGCATGGGCTTCGAGCTTCGCGACGCCAAGGATCCGCACTGGACGGGCAACCGGAACTCCCCGGCGACCTTCGGCCATTTCGGCGGATCCGGCGGATTCCTGTGGGTCGATCCGGCGCTCGATCGGGCGCTCGTCTGCCTCACAGATCGCGACTACGGCCCGTGGGCGCTGGCGACCTGGCCACGGCTTTCCGACGCCGTCATCGCCGCGCTAGCAGGTTCCTGAGCGGATGCGCCTCATCCATTCGCTGTAGATGGGACGGGACCTTCATCCGATGGTCCGCCATGGGTGCGGAGCGGTACGGTCGCGTACAGCACAAACGATCGACCTGGAGCTCCTGTCTTGACGTTCCCCCGCACGCCGCGCGTGATCGCGATCCTGCTTGCCTTCCTCCTCTCCGGCGCGGGGCTCGCCCTCCTCCTGACGGGCGTGCTCGGCGGCAGATCGGCGGCCAGCGCGGGGCCGGTGACCGGCACGCCGCCGTCATTCACGACGGCCGGCGAGCGCTGGACACTCGACCAGGTGCTCGGGGCGGCGCGCAGTGGCCAGATCGATGCGATCAGCGCCATGACGCCGGCCAATGGAACAGCGATGAGTGCGCCTGCACCCGTGCTCATCGCGCGATCGGCCAGCGGTGCGGTCCACGTCGTCAGACCGGAGGTCCCCGTCGGCGACGCCCTCGACGTGATCCGCGCCGCTGGCTACTCGCGACTCCTGACCGACGAGGCGATCGCCCTCGACCCCGGCAGGGGCGCCGGCGGGCTGCCCTCGTTCGTCGGTCTCGCGATGTCGGGCGCCCTGCTCGTCCTGGCCATCCTGATCTTCATGCGCATTCGTGGCTCCGCGGCTCGCGCCTGGCGTCCGTCGCGAAACCGCAATCGCCGCCGCACCGACACCGCCGTCGTCGGCGAACGCCCGAGCATCACGCTCGCGGACGTCGCCGGGGCGGACGAGGCCAAGCTGGAACTGACCGAGACCATCGAGTTCCTGCGCGACCCGGGCCGGTTCGTCCGGCTCGGTGCCACCGCCATCCGTGGGGTCATGCTCTACGGCCCGCCTGGTACCGGCAAGACGATGCTCGCAAAGGCGGTCGCCGCAGAAGCCGACGTTCCGTTCTTCTCGGTCTCGGGCTCCGAGTTCGTCGAGAAGTACGTGGGCGTCGGGGCCGGACGCGTTCGGGAGCTGTTCGCCAAGGCGCGTGCTGCCGGCCGAGCCGTCGTGTTCATCGACGAGATCGACGCGATGGCCAAGACCCGCGGCGGCGCCGACAGCCACGAGGAGCGCGAGCAGACCCTCAACCAGCTGCTCGTCGAGATGGACGGCTTCGGGACCAACGACGGCGTCGTGGTCATCGGCGCCACGAACCGTCTCGATACGCTCGATCCGGCGGCCCTTCGCCCCGGCCGGTTCACCCGCAAGATCCACGTCCCGCTGCCCGATCGCGACGGCCGCCTGGCGATCCTCGCGGTCCATGCGAAGGGCAAGCCGCTGACCGCCGATGTCGACCTGCCCGCGCTCGCCCGCAAGACCTATGGATTCTCGGGAGCGATGCTCGCCGACCTCCTGAACGAAGCGGCCATCCTGGCCGCCCGGACCGGGCTCGATGCCATCGGCCCCGTCCAGGTCCACAACGGCTGGCTCAAGACCGCACTCGGGACCTCGCGCAAGCGCTCCATGGACGAGCGCGAGCGCAGCATCATCGCCGCGCACGAGGCCGGGCACGCCGTGTGCGGCTTCCTCCACGGTGACAAGCGTCGCGTCGAAGAGATCAGCCTGTTCGCGCACGGCGAGGCCCTCGGCGTCACGGTCTCGAGCTCCGAGGACGACGACCTCCCGTCCGAGACCGACCTGCGCGCCCGACTGGTGGCGCTGATGGGCGGCCGGGTGGCGGAGGAGCTGCTGTTCCACGAGGTCACCGGCGGTGCCTCGAACGACTTCGAGAAGGCGACGAGCATCGCGACGACGATGGTCCTGCGCTTCGGCATGGGCAGCGATCCCAAGGCGACCGACGAAGGCCCGACCGGCCGAGGGATCCTGACGACGCTCGTCGGCGACCCGACCGGCTTCAGCCGTGACGTGCGCGACGCCCAGGCCCGAGCCATCGGGAGCATCCTCGACGAGGCCTACACCGCCGCCCGCCGAACGCTCATCGCCGCGATGCCCCGGCTTCGCGACGTGGCCGCGTACCTGTACGAGCAGGAGAGGATCGACGGCAACGAGTTCGAGGCCGTCATGGAGGGTCGTCTCCGCCCCGCCGACGCGGATGGGTGGCGCGCCGCCGCGGCGTCGCCTCGCCCGTGGGCCGCGATCCCGACCATCTACCAGGAGCGCGCTCCGCGCGGCCTCGCGCCGGCCCCGTCGCCCGCCGCGGTCCCGGCGCCGCCGCCATCGCCCGTCTTCGTGCCGACCCCGGAACTCGCCGGCGTCCCGGTGGCCGCCAGCGTGCGACCGCGACCCGCCCCAGCCCGGCGTCTCGGCCGGCGGCTCATCGCCAACCGTCGATTGCCGGCCATGCCCGGCCGCCTCCGACGCTCGATGGCCGCGATCGTGCGCGACCTCGCCGCCGACACGGATCGCTGAGGGCTTCGTCGAGCTCGATCCGACGACTGAATGCCGCACGGCGGTAGGCCCAATGGGCCGTGGTAGGCTGCGTCGTCCCAGCGTACGGTCACGACTACCTATGGCCACCCTGAACCCCTCCCTACCGCCCGCGGCGGTTCGAGTCTCGGCGCGCTGGGCGATCGGGCTGGGGCTGGCTGCCGTGGTGGGCGCCGGCGCGGCCGTGTTCACGGCCATCGATCTCGGCGGACAGGTCGTCCTCTGGGAGAACGCGCACTGGACCGTGTTCTATGCCATGGGCTTCGCGGTCGCCTTCCGTGGCTTCCGAACCTCCAGCGGGCCCGAGCGCCGGGTTCGCAAGGCGCTCGCCACCGTGTCCCTGTTCTGGCTGGCCGCGCAGGTCGCGTGGCTGGCACAGAGCGCGCTCGGGATCGTGGTCTTCCCGTTGCCTTCCGATCTCGTCACGTTCGCGGCGCTGGTTCCCGCGGTCGTCGCCCTGGATCTCGCCGTCCGGCTCGCGGTCGATCGACGCGAACGGCTCGGCCTCTATCTCGATTGCGCGATCACCTTCCTCGCGATCGCGACCGTGGTGACGCTGGTCTTCGGGTACCTGGTCACGGGCCACGACGTCCTTGCGGGAGCCCTGGTCCTGAGCTTCCCGATCGCCTGCCTGTCCATCGCCGGAGCCGGCCTCATCGCCGCACTCGCCACCCGCGCAAGTCCTCGCGACGGTGGCCTCTACGCGCTGCTGATCGGGACATTCCTCTACGGCGTCGGATACCTGACCTGGGTCGCCGCGGCGCCGGCCATCCCACCGCCCGGATCGACGTGGAACTACCTGTTCTCGATCGGGGCGGTCGCCATCGGGATCGCGGGCGCGACGTTTCGTGCCGACTCGCATACACCGCGCGCGTCGACCCGTTTCGCGATGTTCTTCCGCGACGGGCTCCCGGCGGTCGCCGTGGCCATCGCCGTCGTCTGCCTCGTCGTCGCCAGCTCGGTCGATGGCGAGAACCCGCTCGTCCGTCCCCTCGGCTGGGCCGTCATCCTCGTCGCCGTCATTCGCCAGGTGCTCCTCGTTCGCGAACGCACGAACGCCGTCCGGGAGGCCCAGGAATCCGCGGAGCATCTGTCGGCCGCCGAGGCGCGCCACCGCCGGCTCATCGAGCGGATCCCCGCCATGGTCTACATCGACGAACGGCGGACCGCCGAGTCGCCTCGCTCCGCGTTGACCTACGTCAGCCCGCAGGCGATCGACCTGCTGGACTACTCGCCGGCCGAGTTGATGAGCGATCCCGAGCTCTGGTACGACCGCATCCATCCGGACGACCTGGCCGAGATCACGGCCGCCGAGAACGAACACTTCGCCACCGGAGAGCCGCTGCACCAGACGTTCCGGATCCGGAACCGGGATGGGCGGGAGCTCTGGGTGCGCGACGAGGCCACCCTGCATCGCCTGCCCGACGGCCGCCTGCAGTCGCACGGCGTGATGATGGATGTCACCGCACAGACGGAGGCCGAGGAGGCGGTCCGCGCCAGCGAGGAACAGCAGCGCCGGATCATCGACACCGCGAGCTCGGCCTATGTCGCCATCGATGGCGAAGGCTGCGTGACCGACTGGAACGAGCGCGCGACGGAGACGTTCGGCTGGTCACGCGACGAGGCGATGGGGATGCGGCTGAGCGAGCTCATCATCCCCGAGGAGCAGCGCGCCGCCCACGAAGCGGGTCTTCGGCGGTTCAGTGCGACCGGGACAGGCCCCCTCATCGGCCGCCGGGTCGAGGTCACGGCCCTGGACCGGGCGGGTCGGCACTTTCCCGTCGAGCTGACCATCTGGCCGGTCCGGGTCCGCGGCTCCCAGCATTACAGCGCGTTGATCCACGACATCACCGAACGTCGGCGGCTCGAGGACGAGCTCCGTCACCAGGCGTTCCACGACTCGCTGACCGGCCTGGCCAATCGCGCGTTGTTCACGGACCGCCTCGATCACGCGCTCCTGCGCCGCGACGAGGCCGCGGTCGGCGTCATCTTCTTCGACGTCGACGACTTCAAGCTCATCAACGACGGACTCGGCCACGCGGCGGGGGATGGCCTCCTGATCGAGGTCGCGCGCCGTCTCGGTGAGCTCGTCCGGGCCAGTGACACGGCGGCCAGGTTGGGCGGTGACGAGTTCGCGGTCCTGCTGGAGCAGACGACCCAGGAGGAAGCGACGCGCGTGGCGGACCGCATCATCGCGGCATTCCTGCCGCCCTTCGAGATCGCGAGCCACCGCATCACCGCCCGTGCCAGCATCGGGCTGGCGTTCGGGCATCCCGGCTCGGAGGCGACCTCGGTCCTGCGCGAGGCAGACGCCGCGATGTACACGGCCAAGGGCCGGGGCAAGGGCGTGTGGCAGGTCTACGACGCTTCGATGGCGGGCGAGGGCCTGGCGGAGATCGAGCTCCGCGCGGACCTCAAGCAGGCGATCGACGAAGGCGACCTCACGGTCGCGTACCAGCCGATCGTCGAGATGGCGACGCGCCGGATCGTGGGCGTCGAGGCGCTCGCACGCTGGCACCATCCGACGCGGGGCGTCGTCGAACCCACCCAGTTCATCCCGCTCGCCGAGGCGGCCGACCTCATCGTGCCGCTGGGTCGATGGATCCTGCAGGAGGCCTGCCGGACGGTCCAGGGCTGGCGCGCGTCGGCCGACGGTCCCGACGACCTGCGCCTCAGCGTCAACATCTCGCCCCGTCAGCTGCTCCACCGCTCGATCGTCGAGCACGTCCAGCTGGCCCTCGAGGAGTCCGGACTCGAGCCTGCCGACCTGACCCTCGAGATCACGGAGGGCGTCCTGGTCGAGGAAGCCGGGGCGAGCCTGGCGGCGCTGGAGGGTCTCAAGGCGCTCGGCGTGCGGATCGCCATCGACGACTTCGGCACGGGCTACTCGTCGTTGAGCTACCTGTCCCGCCTGCCGATCGACGTGCTCAAGATCGACCGCTCGTTCATCGCGGACATCGGGACGTCGCGCCAGGCGGCGGCCCTGGTCCGCTCGATCGTGAAGATCGGCCAGACGCTCCACCTCGAGACCGTCGCCGAAGGGGTCGAGACGGAGGAGCAGCTCGATCGCCTCGTGCGCCTGGGAGCCAAGCTCGGCCAGGGATATCTGTTCGCCCGCCCCCTCGCGGCCCACGACCTTGCGACCCTGCTCCTCGCCGCGGGGTCGGACGCCGCCTGACCGCGCTCGGGCGGCCCGCGTCAGGCTTTCGCTCGCTCCGGCCTGCCGAACAGGTAGCCCTGCGCGTACTCGACGCCGAGCCCGAGCAGCGTGTCCGCTTCCTCCTGCAGTTCGACGCCCTCGGCGATCAGGCGCTGCCCGCTGCGGGTGCCGAAATGCGTCGAACCCCGCCACGAGCGCCTGTCGGAGCGGATCTTCGTGGACCCCTCGGACGAGGGTCATATCGAGCTTCACCCACGCCGGTCCGACCTCGAGGATGTGACGCAAGGTGGCATACCCGGCACCCGCGTCGTCGACGGCGACCTCGACATCGCCGACTCGTCCGACCGCCCAACGGAATTCCTCGTAGTTGGGGATCGGGACATGCTCGGTGACCTCGAGCACGATCCGCCCGCTGTACTTGGTCAGGACGCGCTTGAGCCGCTTGCCGGCGGTGACAACCAGCCCTGGCGACACGTTGACGGCCAGGAATCCGTCGGCCCCGATGCGCGGGGCGGCCTCGACCGCCGCCTCGATCGCGGCGAGCTCGAAATCGAAGCCCAGGCCGACCGCCGACGCCCGCGCGAACCGCATCGCGGGGGCGTTCCGTCGACGAATCGGGTGAGTGCCTCGTGGCCCACGATCGACGCTGCCCTTCAAGCGACACGATGGGCTGGAACACCGGAAAGAACCTCCGGTCCGTGAGCACGCGACGGAGCTCGACCTTTTCCCTGGCTGACTGCCGACGATCGGCGAACGCCGGCCCGGCGACGACCCCGAGCACGCTCGCGTAGTCGATCGCGCTCGCGAGGAGCCGCGCTCGAAGCATGGACAGTGACCCCGTCCGTTCATCGAAGACGCTCGCGATCGACAGCATCCCGACGAGATCGTCTCCGGCAAAGATGGGCACACCCGCGGCGATGTCGGGCTGGGCGTCCCAGAACGCATTGGGTCGGTTCACCGGGCTCGGGACCGGCGACGCGCTCGACCCACGGCCCCTCGCGGGCGCGGCCGATGAGGTACCGGCTACGTGCCGGCAGCAGCGGCTCCCCGCCGATGCTCAGGCCGTCGCTCGTGTTCCAGGTCGCCAGCGGTTCGAGCTGATGATCGCCGACGAGCCGGAAGACGCCGACGAACTCCGAGCCGATCCGGCGCGCCAGCTCCGTGACGACCTGCTCCGCCGCTTCCTCCGGGACACGTCGAAAGGGACAGCTGTCCGATCGCGCGGATCGCGATCGCGCGGGTGCGCAGCTCGGCGATGACGACCTGCGTCCACGCGGCCTGGGTCCTGAGGTGCGCCTTGACGCGGGCCACCAGCTCGTCCAGTCGGACGGTTTGGGCAGGAAGTCGTCCGCACCGGCGTCGAGCGCCTCGATGACGCCTTCGGCGTCCGCGGAACCGGTCATGAGGATGAATGGCATCGTCGACGTCTCGGGCCGGAGGCGGAGCGTCCGGACGAGATCGATGCCGTTCATGCCGGGCTTCCCGAGGTCGGCGACGACGCAACCGATCTGCTCCAGCGGCGAGCGCCTGTTCGACGGCCTCCTCGTTGACCGCCGCGACGGCTCGAAGCCCGGCGCGGCCGAGGACATCCGTCATGAGCGTCAGCAGGTCGGGATCGTCCTGGACGATGAGGACTGCGGCGCCCTGGCGATGCTGGGAGTGCCTGCCTTCTCCCTGGTGTCTTGGACGCGGCAGTCGTGATCCTCCGTGCGTGGTCGACGGTTCACCCGGCGGGCTGGGACGTCACTCTTGCATCGCCCACCGAAGCCCGACGAGGAACTTGTTCCAAGCACTAGCCCCGAGCCGAAGACGGCTCCGCTGCGGTCCGAGCCAGTCCGGTCGCATCGAGCAACCGCAGCCGATCCCGGCCGACGCGCTGCACCAGCGCCCTCCGATTCGAGCCGACGCAGGACGCGTCCCGGTCATCTCCCGGCTCGTGCCGACCAGCGCCGGCAGGTACGCCCTCGTCACTACCGCCTCCTCGCCGAAGATGATGTCGGCGTGCTGATCGAGAATGCGCGCCACGCGGCGCAGGGCGTCCTGATACAGCAGCCCGTCCATCCGGTCAACGACCTCCTCGAACGCGAACATGACGTGCTGGAGAAGGTCGATGGCGAACCCGGCATCGTCCGCCGCAAGCGCCAACACGTCGGCCCCGGGCCAGAATGCGACGCAGACGGCGATCAGCGCTACTGCCTCGGCCGTCGAGGGTCGCCCGGCGATCGGCATGAACGGCGCGAGATCGCCACGGGACCCGATCCTCGGCATCACCTCGCGTCCGTCGACCGTTGTCCGTCGGAAACCGAGGTGGCCCTCAAGGATGAGTCCGATCCGTGACTCCTCGCCCTGATCGACGACCGTCTGCTTTCGGCGAAAGGCCTGGATATCGGCGCCGGCCAGCAGGGTTTGCTGCGTCAGCGACGATGACCTGGGAAACGCGCTCCTCAGGACCTCGGCGCAGTCTTCCCGATCGAGGACCGGTTTGCCCCGCGATCTCCCGGCGGTGTCGCCCTTCATCGCTCGCATCGTACCGAAATGGTACCAATCTGTCTCTGTACCAGACAGGACGGTCTCTATACATGCCACCCTGCCCGGGGATAGGGTGTGGCGAGGAGCCCCGAGCGGGGCTACCAGCGAGGTCGCCAGGATGTCCATGCCCCTGCGCAACGCTCGGCTGGCCGGGGAGCCACTCGGAGATCATCGCCACGTCTGCGTCCTGATCGACGGACCCGACGAGGCTGATCGACTACTGATGCCGTTCATCGTGGAGGGCTTCGAGCGGGGAGACCGCGCGTTCCACATGATCGATCCAGCGCTGCGGGACGGGCACATCGAACGCATCCGGGCGCGCGGCGTCGACGTCGAGGAGGCAACGGCTTCAGGCCAGCTCGACGTGCGCACCTGGGCGGACTCGTACATGCGCGGCGGGACGTTCGACGGATCTGTGCAGCTGACGTACGTCCAGGACGCCCTCGACGAAGGCAGGCGGATGGGCTTCCCGAGAACTCGGCTGATCGGCAGCACGGAATGGGCAACGGACGACGAGACGGCGCGCGACCTACTGGACTACGAGGCGGGGATCGACGAATACCTGAGCAGCGTTCCGGACGTCGCCGTCTGCACGTACGACCTGAATCGCCACAGTGCACGGACGATCGCCGAGGTCATCAGCACCCATCCCGTGGCGCTCATCGGCGGCGTCCTGCGGATGAACCGTGGGGCGGGCCGGGCCTCGGCTCGGGACCGGCTCCTGACCGCGGCCACGCAGCTCTTCCCTGAGGCAGGCGTGGGGGCAACCGGCGTCGACGCGATCATCGAGTCTGCCGGTGTCGCGAAGGCGACGTTCTATCGCCACTTCCCATCGAAAGACGATCTCGTTGTCGCCTGGCTCCGCGACCCACGCACGCGCTGGTTCGATCGCGTTCGCGCGAAGGCAAAGGCGTCGAGCGTGGACCCGCGTGACGAGATCCTGCTCTTCTTCGAGGCGGTCGCCGAATGGCTCGAACGTGAGGGATACCGCGGCTGCGCGTACCTGAACTCGTCGGTCGAGATCACCGACCCGGCACATCCGGCCCGGCCGGTCATCCGCGAGTATCTCGACGAGATCGCCGCCTATTTCCGGAGGTTGCTCTCGGACGCCGGGTTCGCCGACGCCGAGGTGCGCGCGATGGAGCTGCATGCGCTCCTCTCCGGCGCCATCTCTCTGGCCGTTGCCCGTCAGACGAGCGCGTTCGCCATCACGGCGAGGGAGGCTGCGCGAAGGCTGCTGAGCGACGCTCCTGCACCGACCGACTGACCCGGGCCGGGGAACCACCCGCTCGTGGCCCGAGGGGCTGATAGCCTGAGTCGCTCCGACTCGCGATGATCGGAACCCAGGGGAGGCGAACGCCATGGCGAACTTCAGCGGCAGCGGCACCAAGGACGATCCGTGGGTCCTCAAGACACCTCCGGGAACATCCGAGTATCAGATGTGGCGCGACGATGCCGCCGACCCCCCGGCCATCGTCTGCCAGGTCGGCGGGACCCGCCTCCTCTACGACGCCCGGGCGATCGACGACCTGCATCGGATGCTCAAGGAGCAAGGCGACTGGGTGCCGCTCGGCGGTGCGGACGAGCAGAAGCCGGCAGCCGACGGGAGCGTCGAGGCCTGGGGCCGTTCCGCCGACAATCCGCTCGGTGGGTGGTACGGCCTCAAGAAGGGCCTTCGCGGCCGATTCGGCGTGTACATGCCGCCGCTGATGGAGGCACTCGGGCTTGCCGAGGTCACGCACGACCCGAAGAACAACCGCATGCGGGCGATCTAGGGAGCGTCCCAAAGAAGGGCCCGCTCCGACCGGCGGTCGGAGCGGGCAAGCGGGGCGATGGGAGGTTCAGCCCGGGGTGTCGAGGCCCTCGACGAGCAGGGTTTCGACCCCGTCGGCGGAGATCGGCTCGGCGAAGGACAGGATCAGTTCCCGATCGAACCCCATCGCATCGGTCGGGCCGCTCGGCTCCGGCTGGACGAGCAGGAAGCGGATGCCGCCTTCGTGCTCGTCGATATACAGGGCCAGCGCGTTGTCGATCGGGAAATCGACCCACGTCAGCTTCAGCGTCTTCGCATCGATGTTCTCGGCAACCAGCGTGTCGACCGACATGCCGTCGCCGGGCGTTCCGGATCGGGCGTCCCTGAGGAGGCCCGTGGTGTCGGCGATATCGACGTAGACGTCGGCGCCGGTCGCATTCTCGAGGACGACCTTGATCGGCATGGCGTCGGAGCCGTCGTCATCCGGGTCTGACGAGGGTGCCGGCGTCTCGTCGGGGACGGGAACGGGCGTGGCCGGCGGCGTCGGGCTCGGGCTCGGGTTCGCGATCGGCGGAACGGCCGGGGCGTCGTTGCGGCCATCGCCGCCTCCGAGCGCGGTGAAGGCGACGGTCGCGGCGAGGGCCACGCCGGTCGCGATTGACGCGAGGAGGGTAATCTGCGTGGACCGGTTCGGGCGATCCAGCATTCGGGTTGTCATGTCGATGTCTTCCTTCTTGATTCCGGCACCGTGGTGCCCTGTCGACTCTTCCGGCGATCGCCGGTTCACCAGGTATGAGCGAGCCGGCCGGCCATTCCTTCAACCGATCGGGGCCTGAGTGGCGATTTGTCGACGGATGTCTACCCTTCGCTACGTCAAACGACCTGGAACGCAGACCGTGGTCTGCAACAGAACCGATAGGGCAGGCGTGGCTTCTGCGGTGCGCGCGCGCGGCGGTGGGGTGACCCTGTGACAGTGGATGACCGCCCCCAGGCTCAAGCGGCCGATCCGGGGGTTCAGGCCAGCGGCCTCAGAGATCTCGTCGACCGGCTCGAGACGCTCGCCGGCCGGCGAACGGCGCTGCGTGCGGCGTCCGATGTCGCGCGCACCCGTGCCGCGCGTCTGCGCGATCACCTTGCGGGCCATGTCCGTGTTCGCGCCCGCAGCCTCGACGCCCCCCTGGTCGTGCTCCTGCTCGGTCCGACCGGGGCCGGGAAGAGCACGCTCTTCAACACGATCGCGGGTCGCGCGGCCAGCCCGACGGGTGTCCTCCGGCCGACGACCCGGACGGCCATCGTCCTCGCCCACCCCGACGACGCGCTGACGCTCCGGAGCGGCACGCTCGCCCGGATCGAACCTCGGCGGATCCGGATCGAGGAGGATCCGAACGTCGCCCCGGGCCTCGCCCTCGTCGACGCGCCTGACATCGACAGCGTCGAGCACGCGAACCGCGACCTCGCCGACCAGCTGGTCGAGGCGGCCGACCTGTGCCTGTTCGTGACGACCGCGACCCGCTACGCGGATCGCGTGCCGTGGTTGGTCCTCGGTCGTGTCCGGGAGCGAGGCCTGCCACTGGTCGTGGTCGTGAACCGCCTTCCCGACGAAGCCGACGACCGTCGCGAGGTGCTGGACGACGTGGCGCGCCTGTTCGCCGAGGCTGGGCTCGGCGGGCGGTCCACCGACGACGGGTCGGAGCAGGCCCTGGAGGTGGTCGGCGTCACCGAAGGCGATATCGACCCCGGGCGGGAGGCCCTGGGGGCGGCTGCCGTCGCGCCCGTGACCGCCCGGATCGACCACCTGCGCGCCGACCGCGAGGCGCGTCTCGAGCTCGCGGCACGGGCGCTGGCCGGTTCACTGGCGGGCCTCGGCCCGCTGCTCGACCAGATCGCCGACGACGCGGCCCACGAGGCGATCGATGCGGCGGCGGACCTCCGGCTTGCCGCGACCCACTACGACCGGGGGCTTGCCGCGGTCCGCGATGCGGTGAGCCATGGCACCTTCCTGCGCGAGGAGGCCCTTCGGCACTGGCAGGACTACGTCGGCGCCGACGACATCACGCGGATCTTCTCGCGGGGGATCGGAGCGGTCCGAGGCGCGATCGCGAGCATCTTCCGGCCCAGCACGGCGCCGGTCGCGGAGATCCGCGAGGCCACGACGGACGACCTGGTCGCGGTCGCTCGGCTCTACGCCGCGGAAGCGGCGCGTCGGACCGCGTCGGCCTGGTCGGAGACACGTTCCGTGGCCGATGCGGTTGCGGCGGACCCGACGTTGTGGGGCCCGTCGGTGGGCTTCGACGAGCGCCTCCGCGCCAGGGTCGACGACTGGATCGCGTCCATCGGTACCGACATCGCCGAGACCGGGGCGGGGAAGCGGCGCCTCGCCCGTGGCGCCTCGATCGGGGTCAATGCCGTCGGCGTCGGCGTCATGCTCGCGTCGTTCATCCATACCGCCGGCCTGACGGGCACGGAGGTCGGCGTCGCTGCGGCGACGGCGTTCCTCAACCAGAAGCTGCTCGGCGCCCTGTTCGGTGAGGCCGCGATGGTCGAGCTGATCTCCCGAGCGCGCCAGCGTCTCGACGATGCCCTCGTCGAGACCTTCGCGGAGGAGCGGCGCCGGTTCGACGTTCTCGCCGCCGCCCCCGAGGAGCTCGAGGTGCTGGCCGCCGATCTGCGGGCGGCCGCAGAAGAGACTCGCCGCCTGCCGGCCACGGTGCCGATGGATGCGCTCGGGCTGTTCCGTGGCCAACGCGACGACAGCGCGACGGATGCGCTCTCGACCGACGTCGAGGGGGTCGACGCCGCCGCGTCCACCCAGGGATGAGCGTCGCCGAGCCGCTCCCGACGACGGCGCGCGACGTCTCGACCGTTCTCCGGCTGTCCGATCAGGCGTTGCCCGATTGGGCGGCGCCCTCGCTCGGCGACCACGGGATCGGCGCCTGTCTGCGGCGGCTCGACGAGGCCATCGCCGCCGCGACCGTGCTCGGGGTCCCGGCCGACGAGGCCCGCGCCGTCGCAGGAGAGATCGCGAGGCGTCTCGGGTTCCCGGCGGAGACCTATGTCCTCGCCCTGGTCGGGGGGACCGGCGTCGGGAAGTCGAGCCTGCTCAATGCGCTTGCCGGATCGTCGGTCAGTGACGCCTCGGCGCGCCGGCCGACGACGGCCCATCCGCTCGCCTGGGTGCCGCGCTCGAGCCGCCCGGACCTGGGTGGTCTCCTGGGATGGCTCGGGATCCCGGACGACGAGGTTCGCGATCACGCGGAGGACGCGCTAGGCAACGTGGCGATCCTCGACCTGCCGGATCTCGATTCCATCGAGGAGGATCATCGACAGCGCGTCGAGGGGATCCTGCCGCGGGTCGACGCGGTCGTCTGGGTGACGGATCCTGAGAAGTACCACGACGCGATCCTCCACGACGAATTCCTCGCGACCTGGCTGCCTCGGCTGGAGCGGCAGGTCGTCGTCCTCAACAAGACCGACCGACTCTCGACCGACGATGCCGCCCGCGTCCGGCGCGACCTGGAGCGTGACCTGGCCTCGATGGCAGGAGGCGGCGCTCGGGGCTTCCGGGTGCCCGTCCTGCTCACCTCGGCGCGTGACGCCGCTTCCGGTGGCATCGATCCGGTGCGTGAATGGCTCGCCGGTGCTGTGGAGGCCAAGCGTGTGGTTCGAGCGCACGTGGTGACCTCGATCGCCGCCGCCGTCACGGCGCTGGCCCGCGAAGCCGGCGTGGACTCGACCGCGAGAGCCAAGCCGTTCCTGGACGGCCCATCGCGGCGGGCGACGAGCGACCGCGTGACCGACGAGGTGCTGCGCGTCGTCGACCTGACCAATGCCGAGCGTCAGGCCGTGGGGGCGACCCGTTCGCGTGCTCGCGCGAGGGGAGCCGGGCCGCTCGCCGGTATCACCTCGCGCATCTATCGGTGGTCGGGCCGGCAGGCGCGGGTCGCCGATCCAGGTGCGTTCCTGGCCCGGTGGCGTGAACGCGGTTCGCTCGCCGCCGCGGTCGAGGTCCTGCGCGGAGCGGTCGATGCGCCGCTCCGCGAAGCCCCACCCGCCATTCGAGCCACGCTCGCCACGAGCATGGAGCCGAGGGCGGTCGGGACGAACCTCGCACGGGCCGTGGACCGGGCGATCGCTGCCCGTGGCGCGGAGGTGCCCACGAGCCGGCTCTGGACGGTCTTCGGGCTGCTGCAGACCCTGGCGACACTGGCGCTGATCTTCGCCGGAGTCTGGGTCGTGCTCTGGGTGCTCATCAAGTTCCCCGTCGACTCGGTCAGCGTGCCGATCCTCGGTCAGCTGCCGATCCCCTTCATCGTCCTCGTCGCGGCCCTGCTGGCCGGATATCTGATCGCGCGGATGCTCGGCGCCCACGCCGGATGGCTGGGCCGGCGCTGGGCGCGGACCCTCGCGCAGGACGTTCGGGAGCGGGTCGGGCACGAGGTCGAGACGTCGGCCATGGCCGGGCTGGATCGGCTCGAAGGGGCGCGGCGAGGCCTGTGGAATGCCGCGCGGGGCGTCGGCGAGGACTGCGTGCCTCCACGGCACTGAGGTGAGCGGCCTTACGCCCGCGCGTGGTGCCGCGCCTTGACCTTGAGCATGGCGGCGTCCGCCCGTTCGGTCAGTTGGTCGGCGGTCTCGTCGGTGATGAGCGCGGCCATGCCGACGCTGATCCCGACCCCGGCGTCGGTGCGGATCGCGTCCGCGATCGTGTCGAAGCGTCGGGCGGCCTCGGCCAGGTCGGTCCCACTCAGTCCGCACACGAACTCGTCGCCGCCGTAGCGGACGATCGGGTCGAACGACCGAAGCCTGGAGCGGATCTCGTGGACCACGATCTGGAGCACGCGATCGCCCGCGGCGTGACCGTCGCGATCGTTCACGAGCTTGAGCTCGTCGACATCGACGAAGGCGACGACGAACCGGCCGTCCGACCGTCGAGCGCGGTCGATCTCGAGCGACAGCGTCAACTGACCCATCTCGCGCCGGTACGCGCCGGTCAGCTCGTCGAGGTGGGCAGACCGCAGCTCGGCCTCGAGGCGGTCCCGTTCGTGCGCGGCGTTCGCACGATCCAGCGCGGCCCGCTCGCGATCGGCGGCGGCTCGTGCCCGATCGGCGGCTGCCTGGGCGCGTACCAGTTCGAGCTGCTCCTCCAGTGACGCGTGCGGCTCGGCGACCGCTTTGGCCAGCTCCGCCGCACGCGCATCGCGGTCACGGCCGGCCTTGTCCCGTGCCTCGGCGATGCGGTCCCGCTCGGCGGCCGTGAGGTCGCGCTCGCCTGCGTTGTGACCGCGCCGGAGTCGGGTGCCGATCCGTTCGATGGTTGCCGCCTCGCGCTCGTCTCTGGACAGGTCATAGTCGGTGTCATCGGCGACCGTAGGTTGGCTCTCCGCCACGTGCGCCCGGTCCGCCGCCGCCTGGTCGCGATCGGCGGCGATCTGGTCGGTGATGGAGCTCGCGGCGTCTGCCGCCGCAGCTGCCTGGTCCAGGTCCGATCGGCGTCTGGTCGGCATCGGCCAGCGACTGTTCGACATCGGCCGACGATTGCTCGAGGTTGATGATCCGGTGCGCGTCGAAGGCGGATCCCTGGACCTTGTCGCTCGCTCGCCCGGCGGATCCAGGTCCGTGACCGTTCTGGCCGTCAGTCTCCATCTCGCCGCCCCCAGGGACACCGCTAAGTGCCTTGCCCGCCGATTACGAACGGACGTACACCTTCGCGACCGTACATCGGTACTGTCGAAGGCGCATCGATGAAAACCCGGCGTCGATGGCGATGTAGCTGGGGCTTAAGTCGCGGTCGCGCGCCGGGCCTGGGCCACGCCGCTGCAACCAGCTGGGTCCAGCGGGTGGACCCGGTAGAGCTGGCGGGTGACCGCGGCCGACGGCCCGCCGAGGGCGACCCTGACCGTGAGTGACCGGCTCGAGCCGGTAGGCCGCGCGGGTCGGCGCGAGGTCGGCATCGCCCAGCCGCAAGATGAACACCGGACGCTCGCAGATCAGCGAAGCGATGCGTGTCTCGCGGGAGCCCCAGCCCTCGTAGACGATGTTCGTGTCGTCGACGATGAGGATGTCCGGGCGGCGGTCGAGGACGTACTTGGCGTGCCACAGCGGCGTCGAGGCATCCCACTCCGACAGGATGGCGGCGTCCGGGGGAAGCGCCGCCAGGACGGTATCCACGAACGTGTCGGCGCTTCGATCGGCGCTGCGATCCGCGGCCGTCCAGTTCGCGACGGCGAGGCCCACGGCAAGTGCCAGGGTCGCCGCCCCGACGAGACTTCCGACACCGAGCCCGGCGATGCGCGACGGCTCCAGCGCCTCCAACGCTCTCGCGGCCGCCTCGAGGGCGACCCCCGTCCCGAGCACCAGGATCAGCCACGGGACGAGCAGGTAGTGCTCGAGGCGCAGGTAGGTCGCCCAGATGTACAGGTTGATCACCAGGATGGCAACGCACATCAGGCCGAACGCCGGCCGCTGGCGAACGAGCAACGCTAGCCCGACGCCACCCACGATCGGAAGCAGCGGCGTCGCACGGACCGCGAGGACCTCCCACAGCGCGGGCAGGGAACCGATGAACTCGGATAGCCCGCTGGCCGAGAGGAACGCGAACTGGCCGCGGAACTGCGCCCCACTGACGAGCCACAGGACCGCCTCCGGGGTGACCGGGTGGTTGTAGGGCAGGGGTGGATCCTGAGCCGCCGCGATCGGGATGTAGAGGTAGACGGCGGCCGAGATCAGGCCGGCAGCGACGGCCCCGACCAGGACTCCTGGATCGGCGGCGATCTCCCGCCGCCCGACCCACAGGACGAAGACCACGACGAACGGGGCGACGAACAGGATCAGCAGGTGGTTGCCCAGCGCGAGCCCCAGGAGGGCGGCTCCCAAGATGAGGTCGCGAGGCCGTCGGTGCTCCTCCCAGACGAGTGCCTGGTGCAGGATCAGGGCCACGAACAACAGGTGCAGCGGGTTGACCTCGGCGACCGTGGCCGCGGCCCAGACCGTGCCCACCGCGCCCAGCAGCAAGCGCCGCGCCAGCCGCGATGGCCGGACGGGTGCCCAGCCGAAGCAGGATCGCGACCGTGACCGCGAGGGCGCCGGCCACCAGGACGGCCGACAGGAGGTTGGCCCGGAATGCGATCGAGCCGATGGGCACGAGGTGCGCGAGCCACGACAGGATGATGTACGTCGGGTAGCCCGTCGGATGGGCCACGCCCAGGACATGCGGGACGGTCTGCATCTCGCCCCAGTCGCCGAACGCGAGGCCGGGCAGCAGCGTCCTCACGTACACGGCAAGCGCGATGACGCCCACGATCGCGGGCAGCACGAGCGAGGAGCGCGACAGCGCGCCCCACGCCCCGGTTCGCCGCTGGATCACCCGGCGGTCACCATCCGCGTCGCCCGCTCGTCGATGACCATCGTGTCCTCCGCCTTCGCCCCGGCGATGGACGGGTTCCAGGCAAAGGCCATGCCCGACTCGATGGGGGTCGGATCGTCGGGGAAGGCGACCCGTTCGCGCGGCTGATACCCGATCGAGCCGCCCTGGTGGTGGTCGCGCCACTCGTCCGGGAACCCGGCGTCCGCGTACGCGACCTGGGCCACCGCGAACACGTCCCCGAAAGTGGCGCCCGGTCGAGTCGCGGCATGCATGGCGGCCTGCACGGCGCGGACGGCGTCGATCCGTCGGGCGAGATCCCCGGTCGGGGCCTCGAGCTCTCGGATCCGAGTGAGCGCCACGTGCAGGCCCCATCGTTCGGCGACGATGACGAGCATCACACGGGTGCGGATCCGCGTCTCGCCCGGCAGCGGGTGGCGGTAGCTCGCGATCCGCTCGTCCGCCGCGGCAAGCACCACCGGAGTCCGGACGCCGGGCAAGCCGGCAGACAGCTCCGCGACGGCGTCGTCTTCGCTCATGCCCGGTCGAATGGTGGCGATGGTCGAATCCATCGCGTCGCGGGCGATCCGCCCGAGATGCCCCAGGCGATCGCGATCGGTGTGGGAGAGCACGCTCCGGATCCGCGTCAGGTCGACTTCGAGTTCGGCGTCGTTGGCCACGCGGACGCTCGCCGGCAGCCGGCGGAAGGCCTCGGCTTCGATCGCGCCGGATTCCCACCAGGGGACCGACACGACCTCGACGTCGAGACCCTCGAGCTCCTCGTCGGAAAGCCGGGCGGCCTCGATGTTCTGCGTGATGACGACGATGTCGTCGCGGGTCACGAGGATGGCCGCGATCGACGTTTCCATCGACTGCAGGACGTGACCGATCCCGCCGGCGGTGAGCCACGCGAAGTTCCGGCGAGTCGTTAGCAGGGCGGCGGCGTCACCTCGTCGGTCGAGGAGCGACCGCAGACTGGCCAGGCGCGCTCGATGGTCGCCCGCGCGATCCACCGGCCGTTCCGATCCGCTCAAGCGCCCAGTCTAGGGCGCGAGCATGACGGTCGGGGCCGTCGGCGTCATCAGCGCTCGTGGGATCGGGCTAGGAGCCCTTGTCGTGGTGCTCCGCAAACAGGTCGACCAGCTCGCGCTCGAAGGCCGGGATGTCGTCCACGACGCGGCCCCACACGAGGTTTCCGTCGCGTAGCGCGGGCGCGTCGACCCAGCGAGCACCGGCATTGACCAGGTCGTCGCGGATCCCGAGCGAGCCCGTCGCAGGGTGGTCGCGTTCGATGATCCCGGCCGAGATGGCGACCAGGCCGCCATGGCAGATGATCCCGATCGGTTTGCCCGCGTCATGCACGGCGCGGACAAGGTCGGTGATCTCCGGGTACCGACGCAGCTTGTCAGGCGCCCAGCCACCCGGGATCACGAGGCCATCGACGTCACCTGCCGCGAGGTCCGCCGCGAGCCTGTCCGCCTGTGCTTCCAGGCCGTTCTTGCCGCGCACGGGTTCGAGGGAGGTTCCAACGGACGTGACCACCGCACCCGCCTCACGGAGCCGCATCACGGTCACCCAGTATTCGAGGTCTTCGACGCCCTCGGCCACGAGGACGACCGCGCGCATGCCCTGGAGCGGACCGACGGTGCTCACCGAGGCTGCATGCTACTCGCCTACGATGCGGCGGGGTCGGCCCGGAACGGCGGGGCATCCACGATACGAACGTGGGTGTGGGCTGGTGCGGTCAGCGCGCCCACGACTCGCTGGACGAAGCCATCGCGCGGCTGGCTCAGCGACGCGCACTCTAGCCAGACGGTGCCATCGCGCCAGACCGGCGTGGTATGCCGCCCACACGGGCAGGCGGGCTGCTCGTCGTTGGCGCGTTCGATCAGGTCGACGACCTGGCGGTTGTTGATCATCAGAAGGACTCCAGTCCGGATTGATACGGGACGTTCCGTATCCTACCAGACAAATGGGCTGTGATGCTAGACGTTCCGTATCGAAACCAAATCGACACCCAAGCAGCCTGCGCGAAGGACGCGAGAGGGTTGCGTTGATACGGTCCGTCTCGTATCATCCGGCCCGATGACCCACCCCACGACGCCCGTCCTCGGGGAGAACGTCCCGGTGCCCGCCGCCCCCGCGGCCCGTAAGGGACGACCCCGAAGCGACGAGGCGCATCGCAAGATCCTCGACGCGGCCCGAGAGCTCCTGAGCGAGGACGGCTTCAACGACCTTCGGCTCGAGCACGTCGCGGCTCGCGCCGGGGTCGGCAAGGCCACCATCTACCGGCGCTGGGGCTCCAAGGAGGCGCTCGCCCAGGAGCTGCTCGCCGAGCTCGCCGGACCGCACATCGCCGTCGCCGAGAGCGGCGACACGAGGACCGAACTCCTCGCGGCCGTGATCAACCCGATGCACGCCGTGACGGATACCCCGTTCGGGCCCGTCATCCGGGCCCTCCTCTCGCAGATCGCCGTGAACCCCACGCTCGGGGACCCGTTCCGGGCTACGGTCGTCCAGGCGCGGCGCGCCGAGGTCGCCCGGGTCATCGCCCGGGGCATCGCACGCGGCGACCTTCGTCCCGACGCCGACCCCGAGATCGCGACGGAGCTCCTCGTCGGGCCCGTGTACTTCCGGCTCATGTTCGGAGGCGAGCTCACCCTCGACTTCGCCAACCGCGTCGTTGACAACGTGCTGCGCGGCTACGGGGCAGATCATCGATGACCGTCAGAGACCGGATGGCCATCATCGCCCGCACCGCGAGAGCCGTGCTCTAGGCCTGAGGTAGCGGGCGAAACGGTGAGTCGCCCCCTACCCATGCTGTCGCCATCCAAGAAAACTCTCGGTGATATCGGAGTCCCGTCGAGCGCCGGCGCCTTCGCCAACGGCCAGGGGACCGTCCAGCCTCAGGACAAGAACCGTGCCAAGTTGCTACGGCACGTTGTGACGGAATCGCCCCGGGCAGCAACGACTCTGCAACGTGAGGCACGGCGGTTAGCGGCTACATTCGTTCGCACCGACAGGGCCCCATGGAAGGTGCGTACGATCAGGAGTCTGCAGCGCGTCAATCAGGACGAGACGGCCGCACGGCAGCCCGACGGGCTCGATGGGGCGGCCCTTCTCAGCGCGCTCCGGGCGCTGCGCAACGGCGACCTGCGTGTCCGCCTGCCGGAGGGTGAAGCCGGGATGGCGGGAGCCGTCGCCGAGGCCTTCAACGACATCGTCGAGCTGAATCAGCGCACCGCCCAGGAGCTTCGTCGGATCAGCCGCGCGGTCGGACGCGAGGGCCGGATCAGCCACCGCGTATCGATCGGATCGGCGGGGAGCTGGGCTCGCAACGAGGCCGCGGTCAACCAGCTGGTCTTCGACCTGACCGAACCGATACTCGAGATCAGTCGTGTCATGGACGCGGTGGCCCGGGGCGACCTGTCGCAACGCATGGCCATGGAGATCGACGGTCAGCCGCTCAAGGGCGAGTACAAGCGACTGGCCGACACGATCAACACGATGGTCGACCAGCTGAACGCCTTTGCCGGCGAGGTCACCCGCGTCGCCCGGGAGGTGGGCACGGAGGGCAAGCTCGGCGGCCAGGCCGACGTCCACGGCGTCGGTGGGACGTGGAAAGACCTCACGGATTCCGTCAATTCGATGGCCGGCAACCTGACCGCGCAGGTCCGCAACATCGCCGACGTCACGACGGCCGTCGCCAAGGGCGATCTCTCCAAGAAGATCACCGTGGACGTCCAGGGCGAGATCCTCGAGCTCAAGAACACGATCAACACGATGGTCGACCAGCTCAACCTGCTCGCGGGCGAAGTGACCCGCGTGGCCCACGAGGTCGGCACCGAGGGCAAGCTCGGCGGGCAGGCCGATGTCCGCGGCGTGGCCGGGACCTGGAAGGACCTGACCGATAACGTCAACACGATGTCCCTCAATCTCACCGCTCGCGCCCGCAACATCGCCGAGGTCACGATGGCCGTCGCGCGGGGCGACCTGAGCAAGAAGATCACCGTGGACGTCCGCGGCGAGTTCCTCGAGCAGAAGAACACCATCAACACGATGGTCGACCAGCTCAACGCGTTCGCCAGCGAGGTCACGCGCGTCGCCCGCGAGGTGGGCACGGAGGGCAAGCTCGGCGGCGAGGCCGACGTCCCGGGCGTGGCCGGCACGTGGAAGGACCTGACGGACAACGTGAACTCGATGGCGGGCAACCTGACCGGCCAGGTCCGCAACATCGCGGACGTGACGACCGCCGTCGCCAAGGGCGACCTCTCCAAGAAGATCACCGTCGATGCCCGGGGCGAGATCCTCGAGCTGAAGGACACGATCAACACGATGGTCGACCAGCTGAATGCCTTCGCCAGCGAGGTGACGCGAGTCGCCCGCGAGGTCGGCACGGAGGGCAAACTTGGCGGCCAGGCGGACGTCGGTGGCGTGGGCGGGACCTGGAAGGACCTGACGGACTCGGTCAACCAGCTCGCCGCGAATCTCACGACCCAGGTCCGGGCGATCGGCGAGGTCGCCACCGCCGTGACCCGCGGTGACCTGTCCCGGTCCGTCCAGGTGCATGCCCAGGGCGAGGTCGCCCTCCTCAAGGACGACGTCAACGAGATGATCCGGAATCTGCGCGAGACCACGCAGCGAAATCGGGAGAGCGACTGGCTCAAGACGAACATCGCTCGATTCGGTCAGTTGCTACAGGGCCAGCGCGACCTCCAGATGGTCGGCCGGCTGATCCTGACCGAGCTCGCCCCGCTGGTCGGCGTGCAGCGCGGCGTGTTCTACCTCGCGAACCCCGACGATGAGCCCTCCCGTCTCAGCCTGCTCGCGACGTATCCGCGCCACATCTCCCCGGCGCCGCCGGCCATGCTGACGTTCGGCGAGGGTCTGCTGGGCCAGGCTGCGGAGGACCGGAGGCGGATCCACCTTCGCGACGTGCCGCCTGACTACGCATCGATCTCGTCGGCGCTCGGTGGCGCGGCGCCCCGATCCGTCGTCCTCCTCCCCATCCTGTTCGAGGACGAGACGCGAGCCGTGATCGAGCTCGCATCGATCGAGGATCTCAGCGACATCCAGATCGCCTTCCTGGACCAGCTCGGGGAGAGTATCGGGATCGTCCTGAGCACCATCACGGCCAACATGCGGGCAGAGGACCTCGTGCAGGAGCAGGCCGCACGGGCGGAAGCAGAGTACGGGCTTGCCCGCCTGCGGCAAGTCGTCGACGTGATGCCCGAGGCCATCCTCATCGCCGACGCCAGCGGGCGGGTGTACCTGAGCAATGCAGCGGCCGCCGAGATCATGGGGACCGTGCCCGAATCGGTCGGGACCATGGGGGACGGCGCCGCCGGCCCACGGCGCGTCGAAGGCGGCGCCCACGTTCCCGCGGATCACCCCCTGGCGCGCGCGGTGTTCCAAAGCGAGGTGGTCCGCGGCGAGCAGCTCATCATCACCAATACGATCACCGGCCAGGAGGTGCCGATCCTCGTGAACAGCGCGCCGTTGAGCGATGGCCAGGGCCATCCCGCCGGTGGCGTGGCGGTCTTCCAGGACATCAGTCCTCTGCGCGATCTCGATCGTCAGAAGGATGAGTTCCTTGCCGCGATCTCCCACGACCTCAAGACGCCGGCGACGATCATCAAGGGCAATGCCAATCTCCTCCAGCGCGCCGTCTCGCGTGGCGATGAGGGTTCGGCCCAGATCGCGGAGGGCCTCGAGGTCATCGATGAGAGCACGGCGCAGCTCGTTCGCCTGGTGGACGAGCTGCTCGACCTCACTCGACTCCGGATGGGCCACGAACTGGAGCTCGACGTCGGCCCCGCGGACCTGGTGAAGATCGTGCGTCGGCTCGCCACCGAATACCAGAAGATCAGTCCGCGCCACTCGATCAGCCTGGAGACAACGACCTCACGCGTGGTCGGCGACTGGGACGAAGCCCGCATCGAGCGGATCGTCAGCAACCTCATCTCCAATGCCGTGAAGTACAGCCCCAAGGGCGGCGAGATCACCCTCCAGGTCCGGCAGGAGGAAGTCGGCGACCAGGACTGGGCGGTCCTCGTCGTGCGGGACAACGGGATCGGCATCCCACCAGCCGAGGTGGATCGAGTCTTCGAGCCCTACTACCGCGCGTCGAACACGGCGGGTACGGTCAGTGGCAGCGGCATCGGACTCGCAGGGACCCGGCACATCGTCGAGCAGCACGGCGGAAACATCACCGTCGAGAGCGAGGTCGGCGACACGACGTTCACCGTCCGCCTGCCGCTCGTCCTGGATCCGGTCGAGATCCTCGAGGCCTGACCGCCGAGCCCCGATCCTGGGCGGACCGATGAGTTTCGGGTCGATGGGCGGTCTAAGTAAGTGGCGCCCGACGAGATTCCTCGTCGGCGCCTCCGAACCTCATCGCCAGGAGCACGGAAGGAATCCCGCTGTTGGTCGCCCCCGAGGAATTGGCGCCGGGCACCATGCGTCCGCTGCGACCGATACGCGATGCGAGCGCGTGCGCGATCGTCATCGAGATCGTTGGTCCCGTCGATCGCGCTGACGTCCCCGCCCTGTGCGCGCGCGTTCGCCTTGCCCTCGACGCGAGCGACGCTGGTCTCGTCGTGTGCGACGTCGCGGCCCTGACCGACCCGGACTGCGTCGCGGTCGATGCCCTGGCTCGCCTTCAGTTGACCGTCAGGCGGCTCGGCTGCCGGCTTCGTTTGCGCGGCGTCTCGCCTGAGTTGCAAGCGCTGCTGTGTTTCGTCGGGCTCGGCGACGACCTCGGAACGGCTTAGCGCGACCTCACGCTTCCAGCCGCGGCGGCAGCCCGAAGAGCGGGAAGAAGTTCGGGGTGTCCAGGAAGAAGATGATCCCGTTGATGCGATCGTCCTTGATGTCCAGCACCTGGAGCGACCACGGATCGAAGCCACCATTCGGGCTCGGCTTGTACTGGCCGAACGCCGGGGACCCGTTCGCCACGGTCGGGATCAGGCGCGAGCCGCGACAGGCGATGCCCGGTCCCAGGCACCACTTGCGGATGTCGATGTGGGTCTGCAGCCAGAGCTCGTACGGCGGCATCGACCAGCTGGCGTCCTCGTGCAGGAGTGCCGTGAGCGAGTCGAGGTCGTAGCGTTCGAAGGCGTCGACATAGCGGGCCAGCAGGGCGCGCTGCTCGTCATCCGTCGGCTGGGACGGCGTTTCGGAAGCGTCCTTGGTGGCGAGCGTGGCGCGCGCCCGCTGGAGCGCGCTGTTGACCGATGCCACCGAGGTGTCGAGCAGCTCCGCGACTTCGGTCGCCTGCCATTGCAGGACCTCCCGAAGGATGAGCACGGCTCGCTGCCGGGGCGGGAGGTGCTGCAACGCGGCCACGAAGGCCAGCCGGATCGACTCGCGCAGCACCATCAGCTCGGCGGGATCGCCGCCGACCGGGACGATCCGGCTGTCGGGCATCGGCTCGACCCACGCGCCGTCCGACAGCGCCGCCCCGAGCGGGGTATCCGCCGACTTGGCCGGGGCCAGGTCCATCGGGCGGGCTCGTCGCGCCCGCCCGTTGAGCATGTCGAGACAGACGTTCGTCGCGATGCGATAGAGCCACGACCGAAGCGCCGCCCGTCCCTCGAACCGATCGATCGCCTTCCAGGCCCGGATCATCGTCTCCTGGACGGCATCCTCTGCCTCGAACGCCGAGCCAAGCATCCGGTAGCAGTACGCGGTCAGTTCCACGCGGTGCTGTTCCAGCTGGACCCCGAGCCCGTCCGCCGTTTGCGGCGCCACGGGTTGGGTCGCGGGGACCGGGGACGCGAGTTCAGTCATGGACCGAGTCTACCCGGGTCTGCCCGCTGCGGCCCCGCCGCCGTCGGCCAGCGGGAGGGCAGGGCGCTCACGCGCCCGACGGGGCGGAGCCTGTGCTCAGCACCTTGCTACGCTTGCCTCCGGCGTCCACGGGTCCGTCAGTGTCGGTCTCGGCCGGCGCTCCGGGCTCCCCGCCCGCGGTCATGTTGCGCAGGACGACTACGGCCAGGACCGCCACCGCGATGGCCATGACGGCGCTGATGCCGGCGGCCACCTGCATCCCCTGGACGAACGCGTCCCGAGCGACCTCGAGCACGGTCGTGCCGAGCTGGCCGGGCAGCTGACCCGCGACGCCGACGGCGCCGCCGAGCGTGTCACGGGCGATCGTCGCGGCTTCCGCGGGGACGGCGGCCGGGAGCCCGCTCGCCACGTCGTTTCGATAGATGGCGATCCCGATGCTGCCCAGGATCGAGATCCCGAGCGCCCCACCGAGCTCGGCGCCCGTCTCGGAGATGCCGGAGGCAGCACCAGCGCGTTCCGGCGGTGCGGACCCGACGATCAACTCGGTGGTCAACGACAGGACCGGCCCGAGCCCCAGAGAGATGACGACGGATCCCACGACCACGACTGGGAGGCCGTCGGACCCACCCACCTGGGTCAGGACGGCGAGACCGATGGCCGCGATCGCCAGCCCGCCGCCCATCACGTAGGCCGGTCGCACCCGTTGCACGATCCGGGGAGCCAGGTTCGACCCCACGATGAAACCGATCGCGGAGGGCACGGACCACAGACCCGCCTGGAGCGGCGACAGCCCGACCACGAGCTGCAGGTACTGGGCCACGAACAGGAAGTACCCGACGGCCACGAAGATGCCCAGGAAGTTGATGACCAGCGACGCGCTGAACGACGGGATGCGGAAGAGACGCAGGTCGATCATCGGGTCGGCCAGCGACAGCTGCCGGCGGGCCCACGCGAACCCGACACCGAGGCCGAGCACGATGGACGAGATGGGCAGCGGTCCGAAGCCATCCTGCGCGATCTGCTTGAGCCCGAAGATCAGGGCCAGGATGGCGACCAATGACATCACGGCACTCGCGAGGTCAAGACGCCCCGCGTCAGGATCGCGGAATTCGGGGAGCACGATGGGACCGAGAACGAGCAACAGGGCCATAACCGGCAGGGCCAGCAGGAAGACCGAGCCCCACCAGAAGTGCTCGAGCATGATGCCGCCCAGCACCGGTCCGATCGCACTGCCGGCAGAGAAGGCGGAGATCCAGATGCCGATCGCGACGGCGCGCTGCTTCGGGTCCAGGAACATGCTGAAGATGAGCGACAACGTCGAGGGCGCCAGGGTGGCTCCGGCGATGCCGAGCAACGCCCGGCTCACGATCAGCATCTCGGCGCTCGTGGAGAACGCCGCCAGGAGCGACAGCCCGCCGAACGCCGCGGCGCCGATGAGCAGGAGCTTGCGGCGACCGATCCGGTCGCCGAGGGTGCCCATCGTGATCAGGAAGCCCGCGACCATGAAGCCGTAGATGTCGATGATCCAGAGCAGCTGCGCGCTGGTCGGCTGGAGGTCCTCGCTGATGGACGGGACGGCCAGGTGCAGCACGGTCAGGTCCATGACGTAGAGCAGGCACGCGAGCGCGAGAACGGAAAGGCCGATCCATTCGCGTCGCCCTGCCCGTCGGGTCTCTGTCGTCGTCATCTCGGTCGATCTCCCTGTGAATTCGGTGTTCGTGTATGTAGACCGAGATCGACCGCGAAACTCATCGGTCGGGGGGAACAAGTTCCACCGGCGGAGCGATAATCCGGGTCATGGATCAGCCCACTTCGCACGCCGCCCTGGGCTTCGAGCCGATCCGCACGATCGGTCGCGACGAGCTCAAGGCCAAGCTGGACGCGGGCGAGAACGTCAAGCTGATCATGGCCCTCAACCGCTGGGCGTTCGATGCGAAGCACATCCCGGGATCGCTCCACTTCGACACACCCGACGAGCTGTACGCGGCGGTCTCGCCGGACGACGAGGTCGTCGTGTACTGCTCGCATGTCGACTGCCTCTCGAGCGTCGCGCTCTATCGCGACCTCGTCCGGCGCGGCTACCGGAACGTGCGCCGCTACTCGGGCGGCTTGCTCGACTGGGAGGACGCCGGCCTTCCGCTCGAGGGCGAGTTCGCGGCCGCGCGATGACCGAGAACCGCCAGCCGGCCCCGCCGCACGATCACCCGTACGCCGCGGAACTCGAAGCCGAGCGGTCGGGCTGGTACGAGCTCACGAGCCTCGTGCGCTCGCTGACCCCCGAAGAGTGCGTGGTGCCGGGCTACTACCGCGACCCGGACTGGACCGTCCGTGACGTCGTGGCGCACCTCGGCACCTGGCTCGCCGAGGCCGAGGTGCAGTTCGAGCGGATGAGCGCCGGGACCTACGAGGGCCACGAGATCGACATCGATGCGCTCAACGCGATGTTCCTGGCGGCCATGGAGGGGCAGCCCTGGGAGGTCGCCTGGGTCCAGGCGAACGCCGGCCGGACGAGGATGGTCGAGGAGTGGTCGACCCTCGGACAGCCGACCGACGAAGCCGCGTGGTGGATCCGCAAGTCGGGCGGGGATCATTTCGCCGACCATCTCGGCCGTTTGCGGGAATGGACGGCCGAGCTGATCGAGCGGCGCACGCCCTAGCCGAGCAGCTGCGGCCACACCGGCAGGAACCGGGCGAGCCCCCGAAGCTCGCGGCGGATCACGGCGAGCGGGCTGCCATCGAAGCGCACGAAATCGATCGCGAGAAGGACGATCAGGGCCACCTCGACGGCCTTGGCGAGGTAGGCGGTCGTGTAGAAGGGCCCCTGGATCGCCCATCCGACGATCGTGGTCGCGGCGTACCCGGCAAGGGCGATGCGCACGATCCAGCGGAAGCGGCTGGCGATCTCGAGTGGCGCCACCATGGCCGTGGCGAGCACGACGTAGCCGATCGCGTTCAGCGTGAACAGCGCGCCACCAAGGGTCGCGTGGATGGACGCCGTGGCCAGGGTGAGGCCGACGATCGCGACTCGAAGCGCGGCGTCGACGAGGTCGAATGGACGGGCGGGGAACGGTGCGTTCATGCGGGCGAGGGCTCCTGGTTGGCCGCCATCGATGGCGACGATCGTTGCTGGTCAACCTAAGAACACCGCCGACCGCCCGGATGTGACCGCCTGCGGCGCCAACGGCGCTCCTGTTCGTGATGTCCAAATCTTGCAATGACTACGCAGAGTATTGCGTTCACATCGTTGAAGATGTACCGTGCCTCGTAACCTTTGCGACGCACCGCCGCACCTTCCCCCCGCCGAGCCCGCGACGTGAAGGATCGGACCTGCCGTGTTGGAAAGGGATACGCCGATGGGCCATGTCAACGGTGCCGCGAGCCGTCCGCAGTCCGCGAGCCAGATCCTCAAAGCCGTCACGATCGCTGGATGCCTGAGCCTGACGATGTCCCTCGTGGCCACGGCCGGACGCGTGGACGCGGCTGATCCGGCCCTGCCGGCACGCGAGACCGTGGCAGCGCTGGACCCTGCCCTCACGGAGGGCCGTGGCGCCGATGTGAAGTTCGTCGAGCAGGAGGCCGAGAACGCCCTGACCAACGGCACGATCATCGGCTTCGGCACGACCGCTTATACGCTGGCTGCGGAAGCGTCCGGGCGTCGAGCCGTGCAGCTGAGCGCCCCCGGCCAGTTCGTCGAATTCACCCTGACCCGACCGGCGAACGCGATCACCCTTCGCTACGCCCTCCCTGACGCGCCCGCGGGTGGCGGCATCGACGCCCCCGTCACGCTCACCGTCAACGGCAAGCGAGCGCAGACGCTGACCCTGACGTCGAAGTACTCGTGGCTCTACAACCAGTACCCGTTCTCGAACGACCCGGACGCCGGCCTCCTGCACCCGGACTGGTGGGTGACCGAATGCGCGTGCGTGCCCGCCGCAACGACGCCGGCGCCGACGTTCCCGACCCCGTTCCGGCCGATGCACTTCTACGACGAGCAACGCGTGCTGCTCGGCAAGGACTACAAGCCGGGCGACAGGGTCCGCGTCTCCGTTCCCGAGGGGACGAACGCCGCCTGGACGATCATCGACCTGATGGACTTCGAACAGGTCGGCAAGCCGGCGAAGACCCCGCGCAACTCGCTCTCCGTCCTGGCGTTCGGCGCGGATCCCACGGGGGTGCGCGAGTCCTCGGACGCGTTCGACGCGACGATCGCGGCCGCGAAGGCTCGTGGCAAGAGCGTCTTCATCCCGGCCGGCACGTTCCAGGTGAACCGCCACATCGTCGTGGATGACGTGACGATCCAGGGTGCGGGCAACTGGTGGTCCATCGTCAAGGGGCACGAAGTCGCGCTCGAGTCGCCCGCGCCCGACGGCTCCGTCCACACGGGAGTCGGCTTCTACGGCAAGGACTCCGGCGACGGGGGCAGCAGTAACGTCCACCTGTCGAACTTCGCGATCGAAGGCGACGTGCGCGAGCGCATCGACACCGATCAGGTCAATGGCATCGGCGGAGCGATTGAGCGATTCGACCATCGACGGCCTGTACATCCACCACACCAAGGTCGGCCTCTGGTTCGACGGCCCGATGGACAACCTGACCGTCCGCAACACGATCGTCGCGGATGTCATCGCGGACGCGATCAACTTCCGACGCGGCGTGACGAACTCCCGTGTCGAGAACAGCTTCTTCCGCAACACCGGCGACGACGCGATGGCGATGTGGTCGCACAACGTGTCGACCGTGTCCGCCGACGAGAACGCGAACAACGTGTACGACCACAACACGATCCAGACGCCAACGCTCGCGAACGGCATCGCGATCTACGGGGGCCGCGACAACACGGTGTCGAACAACATCGTGGCCGACCCGATCCGCGAAGGCAGCGGGCTCCATGCCGGCCAGCGGTTCAACAGCACGCCATTTGCGGGCTACCTCCGGTTCACGAACAACACGACGGTCCGCGCAGGGACCTTCGAGCTCAACTGGAATATCGGTCTCGGCGCCATCTGGCTCTTCGCGCTCGAGGGATCGCTGACTGCCGACATCGAGGTCACGGGAGACCACTACCTCCAGAACACCTACAACGCGATCGTGCTGGTCTCCGACTTCCCGGTGAAGGACCTCTACTCGATCGAGAACGTCTCATTCAAGGACGTCCGCATCGACGGGACCGGCACGTCGGTCCTGAGCGCCCGGGCGATGGGTTCGGCGTCGTTCGAGAACGTCGATGCCCGCAATGTCGGCGCCGTCGGCATCAACAACTGCGGGTCGTTCCACTTCACGCCGGCCGGCTCCGAGTTCTCCGTGATCGACCTCGGGGGCAACGATGGCGGCGGCACCACGGGGCCATGGCTCGCGCCGTGGGAACTGCCGAACACGATCACCTGCGACGACCGGCCCCCGGTCGTGCCCCCGCCGCCGCCTTCGGCCTGGTAGCGCGTTACGCGCGAACGCCCGACGTCCGCAAGGACGTCGGGCGTCGGCCCCTCGATCGAGGACTGTGCCTCGGTCACGCAGTGGCGGGCACCTGCGCTCGGTGCGGCGTTGCCGCTGAGGTGCCGTCCGGTCCTGCGATGAGGTAGGCGATCATCGCGAAGAAGCCGAAGTTGAAGATCCCGAGCACGAGCAGTGCCAGGAACCAGGTCTTGCTCTCGAGCTGCGAAGTGTTCAGGAGGGCCCCGATCCACGAGATCAGGCCGCCGATCAACCCGCCGGTGAAGGCGAGAGCGCCGACGATCCCGAACGCGCCGAGGATCCACGCGAGGGCACTTCCCTGGATGCCGGTGATATCCCCACCGTTCATCACGAACACGTCGTTGGCGATCGCGAGCCACACCGCGCCGATGGCGACGATGGTGCCCGCGGCTGCGGCGAGCAGGCTGCCGATGAAGATTCGCTTGACTGTTGCCTTGGTCATCATGAGTTCCTTTCGATCCGTCGAAACGGTGGTGTCGTTGTTTGGAGATGCCGCTGGCTCGCGGCTGGGTGACGCTGGGGGTTACCGCTACGCGACCTCGCGCAACAGCGTCGGGACGCTTCGCTCGGCGGCCGTGTCGACGGCGACCGTGGTCTTGCCTCGTGCGTGGCCCGCGCCGACGTAGTCGAGCGCAGCCGCCGTATCGCTCAGCGCGAAGCTGCGGTCGAGCACCGGTGCGACCGCGCCAGCGTCGATCAGCGCCGTGAGTGCCAGCAGACCTTCATGGCCCATCTTCACGAGGAAGTTGCCGAAGCGCTGACTCCCGAACTGGAACACCACCTTGCCCTGGACGATCCGGCCGCCGCTGGCCATCCACGTCTTGTCGAAGCGGCCGCCGTTCGGCACCAGCATCCCGGTCGGGGTGAGCGCGCGTCGCAGGGCGGACAGCGAGTGGTTCGAGACGTTGTCGAGGATGAAGTCGTACTGCAGCCCGGTCCTCGTGAAGTCGTCCTTCGTGTAGTCGATCACGTGGTCCGCGCCGATCGAACGGACCAGCTCTACGTTCCGTGTGCTGACGACCGCGGTCACCTCGGCACCGAGCGCCTTGGCGATCTGGATGGCGAAGGTCCCGATGCCGCCCGAGGCGCCGTTGATCAGGATCTTCTGGCCGGCCCGCACCTGGCCGTGGTCGCGCACGGCCTGGAGGGCGACGAGACCGGCCATCGGCACGGCCGCCGCCTCCTCGAAGGTGAGGCTGGCCGGCTTGGGGGCAAGCTGGTCCTCGGCCGCGGCCGCGTACTCGGCGTACGAGCCCCGGGCCGATCCGTAGACCTCGTCACCGACGCGGAAACGGGTGACCGCGGAACCGATGGCCTCGACCACGCCCGCGACGTCCGTCCCGCGGACGGCGACCTTCGGCTTGCGCAGGCCGTAGACCGGCCGGGCGACGTAGGGAAGACCGCTCATGACGGCCCAGTCGGCCGGGTTGACGCCCGCGGCGCGGACCCGAAGCAGGACCTCGTTGTCGCCGATCTCCGGCTTGTCGATCTCCGCGATGTGCATGACCTCGGCTGAGCCGTAGGTCTCCTGAACCAGTGCTTGCATCGATCCGTCCTTCTGTTACTGTACGCTGTAAAGCCAACGCCGTGAATGTACGGTGTAAAGTAAGAACTGTCAACCCCCGAAATCCCACGCGGGTGCCGGTAGGAAGGAGCCCATGACGACGCAGACCAGGAGGCCGGCGCGCCGGATCCCACTGACCAGGGAACGGGTGCTGGAAGCCGCTATGAAGCTCGCCGATCACAGCGGGCTCGAGGGGCTCAGCATGCGCAAGCTCGGTCAGGCCCTCGGCGTCGAGGCGATGGCGGTCTACTACCACTTCGCCAACAAGGAGCGAGTCCTCGACGGCATCGTGGACCTGGTCTTCGCCGAGATCGATCTGCCAGCGATCGGCACCGACTGGAAAGCCGCCATGCGTCAGCGGGCCATCTCGGTCCGCGATGCGCTGCTCCGCCATCGTTGGGCGATCGGCCTCATGGAGTCGCGGACCAATCCCGGTCCCGCGAACCTCCGCCACCACGACGCGGTGATCGGCTGCCTCCGGGCGGCCGGCTTCGACATGGCGGCGATCGCGACCGCCTACTCGCTCCTGGACAGCTACATCTACGGGTTTGCCATGACCAAGATGAATCTCCCGTTCGAGGACACCTCGGACATCGTCGAGATGTCCGAGACCATGCTGGCGCCGTTCGCACCCGGCGAGTACCAGAACCTGGCCGACTTCATCACCGAGTACGCGATGAAGCCGGGGTACGACTACGCGAACGAGTTCGAATACGGCCTCGACGTCATCCTCGATGGCCTCGAGCGTGTGCGGGACCCGGTCTGACAGCGCGGGCCGATTGCATCGGCCGACCTCGAACGGCCAGACTGGCCGCGAGTGCAAGAGGGCAGGGGAGTCAGGATCCGTGGAAGGCATCGCGCGCGAGCGCTTCGATCGCATCGCGGCGCTCCTCGTCGAGACGGGGGAAGCGCATGGCCGGTACGAGGAGACGGAGCTGAACGGCGTCTACGACCAGGAATGGCCGCGCTGGTACGCGGCGTACGCGGTCGATCACGGGATCGGCGATCTGCTCGGTCATCCCGTCACGACGGACGAACTTGCGGCGTTCCTTGCCACGACCAACCTCGACCTGGAGGGGATCGAGCCCGAGGTCAGGGAGCCGTGGGCTACCTATACCGCGGGTCGCATCGCAGCGGAGCTCTAGGACGCGTCGTCAGCCGAACTTGCAGTCGACGACCACCTTGTCGAGGGCGCTTTCGAGGACGGCAAGCTCGTCGGGCTCGAGCTTGGACACGAAATGCGTGGCGATCCCGCGCACGTGCACGGGGACCGTCTCGGTAAGACGGGTGACGCCAGCATCGGTCAACGACACCACCACGCCCCTGGCGTCGGCATCGGCATTGGCTCGACGGACGAGGCCCTCCTGGACCAGCCGTGCGACGCGGCGGGTCATGCCCGACCGCGAGATGAGCGCGCGGTTGGCCAGCTCGGTCATGCGCAGCTCCCCACCGGCGTTGGCCAGCTGCGCGAGCACGTCGAAATCGGCCAGGGCCAGGCCGGTCTGTTGCTCAAGCTCCGTCTCGAGCTGGCGCATGAGCGTGGCGTGGGCGCGCAGCAGGGATTGCCAGGCGCCGATGGTGCGCCCGCTCGGGAGCTCGTCGGCAACGAGCCCCAAGACGCGTTCGGCGAGGTCTGTTTCGATTGATACTTGCATGTGCAACCAATTAGGCGTACGGTATTTGCAGCCGCAACTATAACAGCGGGACCATCCGGAAGGAACCATCCAATGATCAAGATCCTCATGATCAACCGCGAGATCGCCCCGGGCCGCATCTTCGTCGTCTTCGTCGACGAGGTCCTCGGGTTCTGACGAAGGAACTGGAGCAACGAATCATGACTACCCAGATCGAAACTGGGGAACGCGACATCCTCTTGGTGGAGGACGCGCATATCCGCCCGATGATGGGTCTCGAGATCCTCGAACCTCTCCCGTCGGCACACATCCCGTATGCGCAGGTGGATCCGTTCATCCTCGTCCACGAGGGCGTCGTACCGGCCGATTTCGGGGCGAGCGTCGACACGACCCATCCGCATCGTGGGTTCGACAATCTCTGGTACGCCATCTCGGGTTCCTCGAGTACGGGTCATAGCACCGGTCCCGGCGGAGCGATGGAGCGGGCTCGCCTGGAGACCGGATCGCTGTTGAAGCTTCGAACCGGCCGGGGAGTCCTCCACGCGGAGGCGCTCGGCGAAGACGAGATCAAGGCGGGCACCGCGAACGAGATGCGCAGCGTCCTGTTCTGGGTCAATCTCGCGCGCAAGGACAAGGACGTCGCGCCGACGGCACAGCTCGTGGCGCCGCAGGACATCCCCGTCCGGCAGGACGGCGACGCGACCGTGCGGACGCTGGTCGGGGACGGTTCTCCGATCGAACTTGGGACGCCCGGGCTCATCCTGGACGTCGAATTCCCGACGGGCGGAGCGTTCAGCCGTCCGGTCCCGTCCGACTTCAACGGCTTCGTCTACATCCTGGAAGGGGAGGCCAGCTTCGGCGCGAATGCGCGGCGGGCGATTCGCTCGCAGATCGCGGTCCTTGGATCGGGTCGTGCCCTGACGGTCGCCGACGCGAAGCCCGGAACCAGGTTCCTGCTCATGGCCGGTAAGCCCTACGGCGAGATGCCGGTCTACAACGGACCGTACGTCGACTGACGCGACCCCTCCAACGACAACATCCCGAACCATGACTGACTACGGACACCCCATCACCTTCGGCCTGAGCCTGTATCCCTCGGTGGATCAGCTCCGACAGACCATGGAGCTCGTGCAGGCTGCCGACGTCGCCGGCCTGGATTACCTGGCCATCCAGGACCACGCCTATAACGTCGAGTTCCTCGACGTCTGGACGCTGATCAGCTACCTGGCCGCTGAGACCGAGCGCATCTCGTTCGTCCCCGATGTCGCGGATCTGCAGCTGCGGCCTCCGACCATGCTCGCGAAGGCGGCAGCCTCGCTCAGCGTCTTGAGCGGCGGCCGGATCGTCCTCGGCGTCGGCGGTGGCGCGAGCGCGGGTGCGATCGCCGCCATGGGCGGCGTGCGGCGTAGCGGACCCGAGATGGTCGCGTTCACCGAGGAGGCCCTCAAGATCATGCGGCGAGCCCTGGCCGGCGACGTGGTCGAGTTCCACGGCGAGCAGCACGACATCGGTGGCTACCAGGCCGGCCCGCTGCCACCCGCGCCGATCCCGCTGTGGCTTGGCAGCCAGGGCCCTCGCATGCTGGCCGTCACCGGACGCTCCAGCGATGGCTGGGTCTCGCCCTTGAGCACCTACACCCCGCCATCGGCCGTGCCGGCCGCCCAGCAGCGGATCGACGAAGCGGCGCGCTCGGCGGGTCGTGACCCGGCAGCGGTGCGCCGCATCTACAACGTCGTCGGGGCGATCGGCACCGGACGCGGCGGACCCGGGCTGACCGGGGACGTGGATACCTGGGTGGACACCCTCGCGGATTGGGCCGTCGATCTGGGGTTTGACACCTTCATCTTCTGGCCGAGGACGTCACCGCTGTCCCAGCTGGAGTTGTTCGTGAAGGAGGTGGTTCCGGCCGTACGCGAGCGCGTCAGCTGAACGTCGCGGCCTACCATGACTTCGACAGCATTCGAGGGAAGTTCGGAAGGGGCGATCGATGGCAGCTGAAAACGAGATCGACCCGTCGATCCCTCCCAGCGGAACAGGCTGTGTCGAGTGCCTCGCTACTGACGGCTGGTGGTTCCACCTCCGGCGCTGTGCCGCGTGCGGCCACGTCGGGTGCTGCGACTCGTCGCCATCCCAGCATGCCAGCCAGCACGCGAAGGATGCCGGCCACGCGCTCGTCCAGAGTTTCGAGCCGGGCGAGGACTGGTTCTGGAGCTACGCCGTCGAGCAGTACGGCGAGGGTCCGCCCCTGGCTCCCCCGGATTCCCATCCGCTCGACCAGCCCACGCCGGGACCTGCCGGACGCGTGCCACCCGACTGGCAATCGCGACTGCACTGACGCCCCGGCGAGCCACCGTTCCAGCACCCACCAGCACGACCAACGACATGGACGAGCCGACTCGAACGGCCGCGCCGCGGAAGCTCGTGCCCACGGCGCGACCGGGCCGACACGCTCGCGACGCTGCACATGTGGACGCAGATCGTCGGCAAGATCCGCATGGCCCAGATGCCCGCCCTGAACCATTGGTGGCATGTGCCGCTGTACGTGTCGGCGCGAGGCCTGACCACCAACGCGATGCCGTACGGCGATCGCCTGTTCCAGATCGACTTCGACTTCGTGGACCATCGTCTCGCGGCGGAAGTCAGCGATGGACGGACGTTCGCGATCGACCTCGAGCCGATGTCGGTCGCGACCTTCTATCGCGCCGTCATGGACGGGCTCGCGTCGCTCGACATCGAGGTCCCGATCCGGACGACTCCAGTCGAAGTCGAGGTCGCGATTCCGTTCGAGGAAGACGACGAGCACGCGAGCTACGATCGCGACCACGCGCGGACGTTCTGGCAGGGCCTGAGTGCCGCCCATCGGGCGTTGACGGTGTTCCGCGGCGGCTACATCGGCAAGGCGAGCCCCGTCCACTTCTTCTGGGGCGGCTTCGATCTCGCGGTCACGCGCTTCTGTGGGCGCAGCGCGCCGCAGCATCCGGGAGGGATCCCGAACTGTCCGGACTGGGTCATGCACGAGGCGTACAGCCACGAGGTGAGCAGCGCCGGCTGGTGGCCGTCGAGCCCGGAGCTGGGGCCGGCCTTCTATTCGTACATGTACCCGCAGCCGGATGGGTTTCCCGATAGCCGCGTCTCGCCCGAGCGCGCACGGTTCGACAAAGATCTCGGGTTGTTCGTGCTACGCGAAGCTGACCTCGAGGATCTCGCCGAGCCAGAGGCGATCGTCCAGACCTTCCTCCAAAGCACGTATGAAGCAGGCGCGAACCTTGCCGGCTGGGACCGGGGGAGCCTCGAGGCGAATTCGCCGCCTGCGGCTGCCGAGCGGCTGTCCTGGCCGCCGCGGTCCTAGGATCTCAGGCCCGTTCGAGCGCGACGCGGGCACCCAGCGCGACCAGGACTGTGCCCGTGATCCAGCGCATGAGCCGCCGCGGCCCCGGCCGGCCGAGCGCGCTCCCGAGCGCGCCAAGCATCGCGGTATAGATGAGCAACCAGGCCAGCCCGATGACCTCGAAGACCACGGCCAACTGCAGCGCCCGGATCGCCGGCGAGTCGCCGGGCGAGATGAACTGGGGCAGCAGCGTGAGGAAGAAGACCCCGAGCTTTGGGTTGAGGAGCGCGGAGAGCGCGCCCTGCATCCAGGCCCGGTGCCACGGCAGGGCCGATCGACCGTTCGCACCGGCGGCCCCGATGTCGTCGTGCGCCCGAAGCGTCGTGATCCCGAGGTAGATCAGGTACCCCGCACCCGCCAGCTTGAGGACCGTGAACGCGGTCGCCGAGGTGGCCAGGATCGTCGCGACGCCGAGCGCGGCCGCGATCGCCCAGCCGAGGACGCCGGTGCAGATGCCGACGGAGGTCGCGACGCCCGCCGACCGGCCGTGGCGAAGCACATTGCGCGCGACCAGGGCCATGTCCGGACCCGGGATGACGACGACAGCGACAGATACCGCGATGAATGCGAGCAGTCGATCGTCCACGAGGCCCTCCTGGCTCGAAGCGTATCGCAGGCGTCGCCGCTCCAAGAACATGGGTATTGACATTGGAGCGACTCCAAGGTCTAGCGTGCCCGACATGGCATCGACGCCCGAGACTGGATACCTGCTCATCGCCGACCTCACCGGCTACACCGCCTACCTGTCCGGGAGCGAGATCGAGCATGCGCCGGCGATCGCGGGCGACCTGCTCGAGACGATCGTCGGGCGGCTGGAGCCACCCTTCCGCCTGACCAAATTCGAGGGCGACGCCGCCTTCTTCTACGCGGAAGACGGGCGAGCCGACGGGTCCCTGCTCCTCGATGCGATCGAGGCTGCCTATGTCGCCTTCCGGCGCCGACTGCGGAGCATCGACCAGGCGACGAGCTGCGATTGCAACTCGTGCCGACTCGCGCCCCGGCTGGACCTCAAGGTGTTCGTCCACCACGGGGCCTTCGTGCGCGGCAGCATCGCGGGTCGCGACGAGTTGGCCGGTTCGGACGTCATCCTCGTCCATCGCCTCTTGAAGGGGACCTCCTCCGCCGACGTCCGCGGCATCGGGCATGTCGTCTTCACCGCCGCCGCGGTCGAATCGATGGGACTCGAGCCTGCCGCCCTCGGTCTCGTTTCCGGCGGAGTCGCCATCGAACACCTTGGCGAGGTCGCTACGTTCACGATGGACCTCGAGGCTCGCTGGCGGCTGGAGACCGAGACCCGTCGCCTCGAGATCGCCGATTCCGACGTGATCCTCGACGTCGACGCCACGATCCCGGCCGAGCCGTCACTGGTCTGGGGCCACCTGACGTCGCCGGCACTGCGGACGACGTGGGAAGGACCGCTGATCATCGAGGAGACGTCCATTGGAGGGCGCCGCGGCGTGGGATCGACCGCCCAGTGCGTGACCGGCAGGCTTGCGACACTCGAGGAGATCGTCGATTGGCAGCCTTACGACCGCATCTCCTGGCGCCTCGCCGTTCCGACGCTCGGTCCGGTCGCGGCAACGGCCGATCTCGAGGCGGCGGACGGCGGCACCCGGCTTCGGATCCGCTGGGCGTACGCCGGCGACGCGCCCGCGGATGCCGCCGCCATCGAGCGGATCCGCGCCGACAAGGAGGCCGCCTACGGGCGTCTCGTAACCACGATCGCTCGCGGCCTATCGATCATCGAGCAGCCGGAGGCAACGACGTGAGTCTATTGAAGGAGTTCCCGGTCAGTGCCCGGGCGGCGGCAGTCGATCTCGACCGTGCCCGCCGCTGGTATGAGGATCGACTCGGGCTCATGCCCGAGCGAGAGGACGCGGGTGGCGCCTGGTACCGCTTCGGTGGCGAGACCTGGCTGTACCTGTATGCGACGCCGTCGGCGGGCACGGCCCAGAACACGATCGCGGGTTGGGAGGTCGCGGATATCGAATCGGTGATGTCGGATCTTCGAGATCGCGGTGTCGCCTTCGAGCAGTACGACCTCGGCGAGACACCGATGGTCGATGGCCTCGCCGACTTCGGTGTTGCGAAGGCAGCCTGGTTCAAGGACAGCGAGGGGAACACGTACGAGCTCACCGAGGTCGGGTAAGCGGCCTTGACATCGGAGCCACTCCAAGGTTTGCTGCTCCGATGAAGATCGGCGAGCTGGCACGAGAGGTGGGCGTGTCGACCGACACCGTCCGGTTCTACGAGCGCTCCGGCTGGCTTCCGCCGGCGAGCCGGCGCGAGAACGCCTACCGCGAATACGGCCACCAGGATGTCGATCACCTCCGTCTGCTCATCGACCTGCGTCGGCTCGATGTCCCACTCGAGGATGCCGCGCGGATCGCCGGCTGGTGCCATTCAGGACACTGCGCCGAGTCGACCGAGGAACTGCCTCGCCTCATCGGGAAGCGCCGCGCCGACATCGCCGATCGGATCGCGGGACTCCACGTCCTCGACGCGCGACTCGCCGAGCTGCAGGCCCACCTCGATCAACCGCCTCGATCCTTACGCGTGGTGGAGATGGACGGCCGCTGTTGCGAGGCCGCCGGCGCCGTCATCGGGTCGTCGGAGGGCGGTTGCTCCTGCTGCAATACGGCGGCGAGCACGTAGACAAGGGCGATCTCTTCGAGCGCTCGCCCGGGTCAGCCGGCTCCCCAGGGCGAGATCCCGCAGCCGACGTCGCGCAGCGGGTCGTCGTGGCGCGCCTGCCAGCCTGCGACGGAGTCGAGATAGAGAATTCCCGACCAGCCATCGATCGTCGCGGAAGGTGAATTCGTACAGCCCGACCACGCGCTCGGCGTCGCCGGGTGCGGCTCCTAGACCGGCGGTCCAGGCCACGTAGTAGGAGCGCCGAGTCGGGTCGTCTGGCCCGCACGCGCTCGTGCCGAGGACACGCGCTTCGCCAGTCCCCGCGTCGTCACTGAACGCCGGATCGATCGCCTCTGCGGTCGAGTCGAGCTCCTGGCCGTAGGCCGTTGCGTCAAAGACCTCGATGTTGCCGCCGGACGTCCCGATCGGGTGGCCTTCGAGGACATCGGCATCCTGGCAGCCCGTGAAGATCGCGGCGTCGAGGTCCTCGCAGCGGAACACGTCCGGTCGGCTGAGCGCCACGATGGCGGGCGTGTCGCCCGCGACGATCGCCTCCGCCAGGGCGGCAGCGGGCGTACAGAACGCCGGGTCCGGAATGGGGCAGCCTGCCGGCGAAAACGGACCGATCGAGCCGATCTCGGACGGGAGCGATGTCGGCGTACCGTGCCGGACTCGCGGAGGGCGCGATCGTGGCCCCCGCGACCTGTCGGGGCGCCCGTGGCGGCCCACCCGCGCACCCCGCCAGCAGGACGGTGACGACGGTGGTCGTGAGCAGTCGAGTAGCGGCCTCATCCGGGCTGCGGATTGGTGGCCTTACCGTCGAGCCAGAGCGTGTCCGAGGGGTCACTGTGCGTACCGCCCAGAGTCGACGTGCTTCGGAGTCGATCCGCGGACCGTTCTTGATGACGTGCACCACGGCCATCGCATGCCCACGACCGAGGTCGTAGTCATCCTTCAGCCACTCGACGATGGCGCCGGCCTTGACGTCTGGGCCGTCGAGGCCCTTGTCGTGGGCGAGCTCGATGAACTGGCGCGGTGTCAGGCCGGTCTTCTCTTCGATGTTGTCGAGGTACGCCTGGAAGGACACCCGCCCCTTGCCTTTCGCTTCGCCGCCGGAGAGGTACTCCAGCGTTGCCTCGGGCCCGATTCTAGTCCCGCTCGTCTCCTAGTCTTGGCACAGACACAACGCGAATGGGTGATTGGAGCCGTGGTGATAGGAGGGTCCGCGATGGTTGTGGGCGCACATGACAACCTGGAGCGTGAGCGATGAGTGCGGAGTCAGAGGCCGCCGGCAAGCACGGCAACGCCTACAACATCTTCATCCTGGTCCTGACCCTCTTCTCGCTCGGGCTCATGGTCCTGCAGCTTCTGCCGCTGAGCCAGGCTCTATTGGACCTCTTGCTCGTCTACGACAACGCCGTCTGTGTCATCTTCCTGCTGGACTTTGCGATGAACCTCGTCCGCGCGAAGCCGACGCGGGCGTACTTCATCGGCCAGCGTGGATGGCTCGACCTCATCGGGTCGATCCCCGCCTTCGGATTCTTCCAGGCGTCCGCCCTGTTCCGCCTCGCGCGCCTCAGCCGCCTGGCACGCATCACCAAGCTGCTCCGGGGGCAGGCGGGCAAGGACCTCGTGATCGATGTGCTCGCCAACCGCAGCCAGTACGCGACCTTCATCACGATCCTTCTTGCGGGCATGGTCCTCAGCATCTCGAGTTTCGTCGTGCTCCAGGTCGAGAGCGGAGCCACCAACGCGAACATCACGACCGGCGGGGACGCGCTCTGGTGGGGCCTCGTCACGATCACCACGGTCGGCTACGGCGACTTCTTTCCTGTGACGACGATCGGGCGGCTCACCGGAGCGTTCGTGATGTTCGCGGGCGTCGGGATCATCGGCGCACTCGCGAGCATCCTCGCGAGCCTTCTTGTCTCGCCGCCGACACCCTCGGAGCCGGAGCCCGACGCGGGCGCCACGACGTCGGTAGCGCCAGGGGAGGCGCAAACGACGGTCTCAACGTCGGAACTCGTGGCGCTTCGTGTGGAGATCGAGGCATTGCGAGCTTCGCTCGAACGCGGGGATCCACGTCCGGGATGATGGCCGACCGCTGCCTGCGGCTCTGACGGCCCCGTTGCCTGGCGAGCACTAGCGACCAACTGGCGCCATAGGCCGAGGTCGCGCACGACTGCGACCTCCTCTCGTCGGACCAATGTCAGGAAAACTTGACATCATGTCAGGCCTGCCATACATTGCCCATGTCAAGAACGCTTTACATGGGAGCAGGCGATGTCGTTCGAAGAGAAGGGGGCATGGCTGTTTGTCGCGGTCGCGGTCCCCATGGCAGCCATCTACTTCGCCACAATCTTGGGTCAGCTCCCTGCCACGGCTGTCACCGAGATCGACTACCAGGGCTCGCTCCTGGCGGTGGTCGGCGCGTCGATCGGTCTCGCGATCGTGGGCATGATCGTGATCGGGATCGCCTCGCCGAACGACGCCGGCAAGGCCGACCAGCGGGACAAGGAGATCAATCGGCTCGGGGAGTACGTGGGCGGCACCGTTCTCGCCATCGGAATGGTGGTCCCGTTCGGGTTGGCGATGGCCGAGGCACCGCATTTCTGGATCGCGAACGCGATGTACCTGGCGTTCCTCGTGGGGGCGCTCGTTGGCACGGCGACGAAGCTCGTCCTCTACCGGCGGGGCTTCTAGCGGTGGGAAAGCCGACCCGGGTCACCAACGACATTCGACGGTTCCGGTTCGCCAACAGCGAGATGACGCAGGCGGAGCTCGCGGATCGCATCGGCGTCACCCGGCAGACCATCATCGCCATCGAGCAGGGGCGCTACTCGCCTTCCCTCGAGATGGCCTTCCAGATCGCGCGCGTGTTCAACGTGCCACTCGACGATGTGTTCCAGTACGAAGGAGAACGACCATGACGGCGATCATCCAGGGTGAGCACGGCAACCCTGAGTCACTCGAACCCGATGACCCGGATCGCGCGTTGGTCAGCGGAGGTGGCGTCCTTCGGGAACCGGTCCGAGCTCGGCGACTCCCACCGCGCTGGTTCATTCGCGCGTTCTGGGTCATGCACCGCGCCATCCACACGGTCTCCGGCGGTCGTCTCGGCCTTCGGAGGGCGACGACCGACCGTTGGGGCATGCTCCGACTCAGGACGGTCGGTCGCAGGACGGGCGAGGAACGGGCGGCGATCCTCGGCTACTTCGAGGACGGCGACAGCTTGGTCACCCTGGCGATGAACGGCTGGGCCGACCCCGAGCCATCGTGGTGGCTCAATCTCCAGGCGCATCCGGACGCGACGATCGATCTGACCAGCGGGTCACGGTCGGTCCGCGCGCGCGCAGCGCACGGGGACGAGCGAGCACGCCTGTGGGCCAGGTGGGTCGAGATCGACGAGGGCACGGACGGCTGGGCGGCGTTGCGATCCCGCGAGACGGCGGTGGTCGTCCTGGAGCCACGCTCCGAACGCGGGCCGGCGTCGACGGCGTAACGCCAGCCCGCTGCGCCGCTTTTCAGGTCGCTACGCTGGCACCATGACCGTGGAGACTCGCCGGCGTTTCAAGCGTTGGCTCTGGCGTCCGCCGCGGCCGCATGGCGAGGTCCGGCCGGACCGCAACGTCAGCTTCCTCGAGCTCTTCTACGACCTCGTCTATGTGGCCGTGATCGCCCAGGCAGCTCATCACCTCGCCGAGCATGTGACCGTCCGAGGCATCGCCGAGTTTGCGGTCGTCTTCTCGCTAATCTGGGTCGCCTGGGTCAACGGATCGCTGTACGTCGAGCTCCATGGCCGCGATGACGGACGAACCCGCAACCTCGTCTTCGTGCAGATGGCCATCCTGGCATTGCTGGCGGTCTTCACCGCCGAGGCCCCGGGGGCCACGGGCCCGGCATTTGCGGTCGTGTACGCGGTCTTCCTAGTGGTCATGACGTGGCAATGGAACACCGTCCGTCGTCAGGACCGACCCGAATTCATGGTGATCACCGGACGGTACGAGGCGGGCCTGGTGGTATCCATCGTGGTGATGCTCGCGAGCGCACTGCTTCCGCCAGAGCCGCGTCTCGTCGCCTGGTCAGCATTCTCCGCCATGTGGATCGTGGTGATCGTCCTGGCTGGGCGGTCGGCCGTCGGCCTGAGCCCGGGCGTGACGCCGACGGAGTCACTCGTCGAGCGATTCGGCCTGTTCACGATCATCGTCCTGGGGGAAGTCATCTTCGGCGTCGTCGATGGGTTGTCCCTGGCCGTGCACGACGTGACGACGATCGTGACGGGGATGCTCGCGCTGGGGATCGGCTTCGGCTTCTGGTGGATCTACTTCGACGTCGTCGGTCGTCGGCTGCCGCGGACGGATGGGCGTTCCCTGGCGAACTGGCTGCTGAGCCACTTTCCGATCACGCTGTCCATCGCCGCGGCGGGAGCTGGCATGACCAGCCTCATCGTCCACGCGCACGATGCCGTCACGCCGGAGAGCACGGCGTGGCTCCTATCGGGCTCAGTCGCGTTGGGCCTGCTTGCCTTGATCGTGATCGAGCGGTCGCTGGCCGACGCCGAGCGCCTCGCCGGCGTCTACCGACCTCTGGGCATGGCCCTCGCCGCCGGAGCAGTGGCAGCCCTCGCCGTTGGTTGGCTGCGACCGACGCCCTGGCTGTTCGCCCTTCTGCTTGGCGCGATCCTCTCGATCCTCTGGGTGTTCGCGGCCTACCGATTCCTTGGCGCCGACGCCTGGGGAGGAGAACCGACACCCGTCGACTGATCGGAATCGTGGGAGCCTTGCATCGTCCATCGCTGCGGTGCCAAGGAGGACACAACGTGGCCGTCATCGCCCCCCGCCACCCGGTAGTGATCCGATTGAATGCCGAGCGGTCGGCCGACCTGCAACTACGCGTGGCCGACCGGATCACGGCCTTCGCCGGGTCGATGAAATTCGTCTATCTCCACGCCCTGGTCTTCGCCACTTGGATGATCGCCGTCGAGCGGAGCCCATGGCCGACGCTCACCTTGGGCGTCTCGCTCGAAGCCATCTTCCTATCGGCCTTCGTGATGATCGGGCAGAACCGCCAAGGAGCGTTCCAGCAGGCCAAGGCTGATCACGATTTCGTGGAGGAGGAGCAGGAGCTGAAGCTGAACACGGAGCTCACCCGCGCGATCCACGACCTTACGCTGGACCTGCACCATCGGTTGGTTGAGCATGGATCCGACAAACCGGGGGACGTGTCGGACTAGACCACCATGGGGAACGCGGCCGGGCGAGAATCGATCGTCGCAACCGGTTGCGCCACCGGCCCGGGTGCTGAGAATGTGAATCGTCTCCCGGTCCGGTCCCCGTTGAGGAGGAGCGACCCGTGGCATCTCCGCAGACCGGCATCTTCGCGCTCGGCACCGCGGCGCATGCCTACCTTGAGTTCGACCTGCTCACATCGTCTGAAGGGCTGGACGTCGTGGTCAGCGTGGCGCGTCTCCGGGAGCCGCGGACGACGATCGGTGGAGTCAACCTTGTGGCCGGCTTTCGGCCAGAACTGTGGGCGGTCGTCGCGCCCGATGCGGCACCGATCGGCGTGGTCGGTTTCGATGCGCCGATCCGTGGCGTGGCCAGCCACGAGTTGCCGGCGACGCAGCATGACGTCGTGGTCTGGTTGGCGGGTGCCTCGTACGACGTCGTGTTCGATACCTCTCGATCGATCGTCGCCGAGCTGATGGGTCGCGCGACGCTCGCGCATGAGATGGTCGGGTGGCAGTACCACCACGATCGGGACCTGACCGGCTTCGAGGACGGCAGCGAGAATCCGTCCATCGTGGAGGCGACGTCGGTCGCGCTGGTCCCGGCCGGGCAGCCCGGGGAGGGTGCGTCGATCCTGCTGCTGCAGCAATGGGAGCACGATGCGCTCGCCTGGGAAGCCCTGCCGGTGGCGTCGCAGGAGGCGATCATCGGTCGCCGAAAGTCGGACAGCCAGGAACTGGACCCACGGCCGCCCACCTCGCACGTCACACGCACCGATCAGGACCGGTTCGGCAAGATCTTCCGGCGCAACGTGGCCTACGGGACCATGTCCCAGCACGGGACCATCTTCGTCGGCTTCTGCGGGAGCCAGGAACCACTCGCGAAGATGCTCGAAAGCATGGTCGGCAACGCGTCGGAGCCGCCCGACCAACTCACCAGCGTCGCTCGTGCGGTCACGGGCGCCTACTACGTCATCCCGACGGCCGACCGGTTGGCGGCGTTCGGGGCGGAGGATCGGCTGTGACGGACCCTGCTGCTGGAACGGTCACCATCCGCGAAGCAGACACGATCTGGCGCGAAGAGGGCGGCTGGTTCGACGCTCGCTGGCACTTCAGCTTCGACCGGTACCGCGATCCCGAGCAGATGGGCGTGGGTGCGCTCCGCGTGTTCAACGACGATCGGATCGTGGCCGGCGCCGAGTGGCCGCTCCACCCGCACCAGGACATCGAGTCGCTCACCTACGTCGTCGAAGGCAGCTTCCTGCACGCCGATTCCCTGGGCAACAACGGGCGCCTCGAGCCGGGTGCGGCGCAGGTCATGACGTTCTCGCATCGCGGCGACCTGCACTCCGAGAAGAACGGTTCCCCGGACGAGGGGCTGCGCTTCATCCAGTTCTGGATCCTGCCGAGCGTTCGAGGGCCTCGAGACGCGCGTGCAGCAGCGGCAGTACCGGTTGGAGGACCGCACCGATCGCTGGCTCCAGATCATGGGCCCGGCCGGCACCGACGGGCTGGACCTCGCCCAGGACGCGCGAGCGCTGGTCGCGCACCTGACCGAGCAGCGGGAGGCTCGAGCACACCTTCGGTCCGGGGCGCGGCGGCTACCTGTACGTGATCGACGGGCGGCTGTCGCTCGACGGCGAGTCGCTGCGCACCGGCGACGCCGCGAAGGTCATCGGCGACGTCGAACTGGAGCTGAGCACGGAGGTCGGCGCGGAACTCATCCTGATCGACGTTCCGCTCGAGTTCGAGCCGGTCGGCGTCTGGGCCGGCGACTGAACGTGGAGGGTTGATCGATGGTGGACACGCATCCCGTTTCGAGCGGCGCCGACCCGCTGCGCTGGGATCCACTCGTCGTCCTCGAAGATCCGTACCCGACCTACCGCCGCCTGCGGGAAGAGGCGCCGCTCTATCACGACGAGGAGCGAGACTTCTGGGCGTTCACGCGCTACGAGGACGTCCAGAGCGCCGCGCGCGACTGGGCGACGTACTCGAGCGGCGCGGCGGGCGGAAACGACCTCGACAACGGAGCCGAGTTGTTCCAGCCGGCCGGCGACCTGGCAGGCGTCGATCCGCCGACGCACGAGCGGATCCGCGCCGTGCTCCATCCCGCGTTCAGGCCTCGCGAGGTCACGGCGCGCTTCGAGCCCGTCGTCCGCGAGGCCGTCATCCGATTGATCGACCGGTTCGCCGACCGTGACTCGGCCGACTTCGCCCGCGAGCTCGCCCGCCCGCTGCCGGCCGAGATCGTCTGCAGCTGGCTCGGGTTCCCGCCAGAGGATCACCCCTATCTGATCGACCTGTTCGGCAAGATGCTCACTCGCGATCGAGGCCAGCTGGCGCTGCCGGCGACCGCCCTGGCTGCCCGCGATGCCATGCACGAGTACGTCCGGATCGCAGCGGCAGAACGACGGAAGGCGCCACGGGATGACCTCCTGAGCCTCATGGTCGCGGCGCAGCGCGAGCAACGGATCAGCGACGACGAGGTGCTCGGCATCAGCGTGCTGCTGTTCATGGCCGGGATCACGACCACCCAGGGGCTGATCTCGAACTCGCTGTTCCATCTCGACCGGTACCGCGACCAGCAGGCACTGCTCCGGCGCGAACCGGACCGGATGGCCTTCGCGATCGAGGAGCTGCTGCGCTTCGAGGCGCCGCTCCAGACGCTGGCGCGGACGACGACGCGTGATGTGGAGGCGTACGACACGGTGATCCCGAAGGGCTCGAGGGTGGGCCTCGTCTGGGCGTCGGCCAACCGCGACGAGCGTCGCTGGGACGCGCCCGACCGTCTCGACATCACGCGGGAACCAGCCCGGCATGTCGCGTTCGGCGAGGGGATCCATCACTGCATCGGCGCGCCGCTCGCCCGGCTCGAGGCTCGGGTCGCCTTCGAAGAGCTCTTCAAGCGGATCCCGGACTACGCGGTGGTCGGCCCGACCGTGCGTGGATCGACGCCCTCGGACCGCCTCTTCGAGAGCCTGCCCGTCGAGTTCTAGGCGCGGGGTAGCTGGCCAGGATCGCTGGCTCGGACTCGGGGAGGACCGCGGAGTGCCACGTTGAAGATGTGGCCGGGCGGCCGACTGCAGCGTTCAGGAACGCTCGGGTCGCCAGCCTCGTGGCATCCCAGCCTGCCACCGATGCTGTCCTCCCAGGCCTCGACAGGCGCCGGCCGCGCGAGGTGGTACCCCTGGGCGAGCGTCACGCCCAGTCGCTGCACCGTCTGCTGCTCGGCGGCGGTTTCGATCCCCTCGGCGAGCACGAGCGCACCCGAAACCGCTGCGAAGTGGACGAATCCCACGATGAGCGCTTGTCGCGACACGTCGGCGTTGACCCCGCGGATCAGGCCGGCATCGATCTTCACGATGTTCGGGCGCAGGTCGACGAGATGGCCGAAGTTCGCGATCCCTGCACCCGCGTCGTCGACTGCGAGCCGCACGTCCGGACCGAGCCGGCGCATCGCCTCATGAAGAGGAGCGTAGTCAGCGATCGCGTCGTGCTCGGTGATCTCCAGCACGATCGGACGCGTGCGATCGGACAGAAGCCCTGCCAGGACATCGCATTCCGCGAGGTTCATCGGAGACACGTTGAGGCTGAGCCACGCACCGGCCGGCAGACGGGCAGCGTCGCGGATGGCGGCCGCGAGCGTGGCGGCCTCGAGCGTCAGCTCCCAGCCCGACGGTCGTCGCGGTCGGCGAACACTCGATCGGGCGGATCGCCGGAATCGAATCGGGTGAGCGCTTCATAGCCGACGGTCAGGCCCGTCCGGAGATCCACGATCGGCTGGAAGACCGGGTGGAATGCGCCCGACGCGACGATGTCCGCGATCCGGACTCTCGCTGACCGCGTCTGACGTCGGGCAAGGAGCGCGGGAGCCAGGATCGTGCCGGAAACGAGCGCGAATTCCCTGACCGCCGGGACGTCACCGACGAGGTGGCCTGCCTGGTCGTCGTCGGTGACGACGATCGAGATGAGCCCGACGACCTCGGTCCCGGCCAGGACTGGGGCGAACGCCTGGCCCTTGACCCCGAAGCCGATCAGCAGGTCATCTTCGTGACCGGGCAGCGGACGGTCCGTCCAGAGCTCCGACCATGCGCCGTCGACCGATCGATCCAGCATGTACGCGGCGCGGACCGAAGGCAGGCGGTGACCCGGCCTGAACGGGAAGGCGTCGTCGCCCGCGACCGCCAGCACGACGAGTCCGCCATCGACCGCTTCGAGAACAGCGGCCACGTCGACAAGAGGCAGGCCGACAAGCGCGGTCGCGATGCCCTGGGCAGTCGCCTCGGGGGTTGCCTGCGCCCGCAGGGATCGGAGCGAGCCGACGATCGCGAGTTGGGCCGCGCTCGCCTGGACCTGTCGTTTGCTTGCGTCCCGAAGGTCGCCGATCGACTCTCGGGCATCCATGGCGTAGTCGGCGAGACCCGCCAGGATCAGCACGAGGATGCCGATGAGGATCGCATCCCGGAACACCGTTCCCGCCAGGCCAGTGATCGCGGGTAGGTAGGTCGGCATCTCGCCCAGGACGAGGATCACCACCGCCGCACCGACGGCCGCGGCGATGACGATGAGCAGTCGCTCGCGCGGGACGTGAGGAAGCACGAGGACGACCGAGACGATCGGCAGCAGCGCGACGGAGGTGTCGACGCCTGGGATCAGAACGGCACCGAGGCCGCCGAAGATGACGAGGCTGACGGCGAGCGAGAGGCGGGCCTGGCCCGGATGTCCGGATCGGACCCGGTGGATGGCGAACGCGACGCCGACCGCGAACACACCGGTCGAACCGCCCGCGGCCGCAAGAGCGGGTTCCTGAAGCAAGACGGCGAAGGCGCCTTCGACCAGGGCCGCAAAGACGGTCAGTCCCAGCAGGGCGGGGAAGAATCGGCCCAGCCGGTCTCGCTCGAGCACGCCGACGGTGACCGATCGGCCGTCGTGTCGCGTCCGCCGTCGCCGCAGGCCGGCGCCGTCGATGCGATCCCAGATCGATCGAGCGCCCCGGATCGTGATCGGGCGCGCGGCGCGTAGGATCCATCGACTCAGGCCTCGACCACGTCGTCCACGGTGGACGAACCATGCAGCGCCGATGGTGAGCAGCGTGCCGGCGACAAGTACGACCGCGAGCAACGCGAGCGACGATCCGCCGCCCTTGATCACATCGATGAGCCCCGGGACAGGCGCCCCGCCATCGACGGCCTCGGCCGGTGCTTCGACGATCAGCACGATCGCTTCCGCTCTCGGTTCGGCGCCCTGGCCGGCATCGTCGAGCGTGAGCCCGACCGCGTAGGTTCCCGGAGCAAGCAGCGTGTCGAGCGGGACTTCGACGAACGCATTCGTGCGCGCGTAGAACGTGTCCATCTGCACGGTCGCTTCGGCTGATCTGGGTCCCGGCCGGGTCGACCAGCGTGAACCCGACGATCGGCTTGAGCCGGATGTTGCCCGTGTTCTCGACCGCGATCTGGACGATCGACCTTCCGGCGGCGACCTTGTGGGCAGCCGTACCGATCGCGAGCCCGGGCGATCGCCGGCCGGGCACCGTCACGACGACGGCGACCGCCTGCCGGACGATCTGATTCAGGCCGACGGCAGCTGCATCGAGGATCGGCTGGTCGTTCTCCAGGACGAGGCTCGTGATGTACTCGCCGGGTGCGGCGCTGTGGGGAACGGCAACGGTGAACGAGCGATGGGTCGCGTCGCCAGGCGCGAGCTGCAGCACGTCGGCCGGGTAGTCGATCCAGCCGGTTGCGCCGGTCTGGGGCTCGTCACGAAGCCGGCCTCCGAAGCCGCCGTTGATGATCGTGTAGACGTCCGCTGCGTACGTCGCGGCTGCGACCGCGGCTCACCGTCGTTGGCGATGACCACCTTGAAGGTCCGGGTTTCCCCGGGCTTCATGGTGAGATCGAAATACGATCCGGGCTGGCCGACCGGCAGCAAGGCGAGCTTCAACGGCCTGTCCTTGGCGAGCGCGGCAGCGGGCGCGCACGAGGGCGGCGCCCAGTGCGACCAGCGCGACGATCGCCAGCCGCATGTGCAGCAGACCGCTGGGATGTCGCGATGGACTCACGTCACGGAGCCGAGGTGATCGTCGTCGTGAGCGTGCCGGTGTAGACGCCGACACGGCTCTGGGCGGGGATGGTCAAGGTGACGCCCAGGTCCTGGGCGTAGGTGCCCGAGCCGTATGCGGCGGTGGCCGAGATGACCTTGCGCGGGGTGTTCAGCGCGCCGAGCGGCGACAGGGGCGGCACTTGTGGGCCGGTGGCAGCGGTGGCGCTCACGACCTGCCCGGAGATGAGCGTGGGAGCCGCGGCGGAGGTGAGCGCGAAGTTGGAGGCCGGGATATTGGCCCCGCCGTTCGCGGTGCCGACCCAGACAAAGGCCGAGGACTGGATCGTGACGTTCCAACCGGCCGCAAGGCCAGTGCTGTCGTCGACGGTGAGAACCATCGTTCCGGACACGTCGTGGGCGGTGTTCTGGTACGGGACGCTCGTGAGCGACAGGTCCGCGACGCTGGCCGTCAGACCGCTGCCGGTGACGGCGACCACCACGGTGTCGGCGGCGAACGCGGGACCGGCGAGCGTCCCCACGAGGAGCGCTGCTGCGACCAGGCCGAGTGCCACTCGCCGCTGGCTTGCGATCTCATGCATCGATATCTTCCTCTGGGATTAGGCAATAACGGCCTGGAACGAGTCCATGGCCGTTGTGTTCAGCACGTGAGGAGAACTTGGGGCAAGGGGCCCCGATGCGCACCGGGCCACAGCGCCTGCGACCAGGGGCCGAACGGCCTGATTCGCGCACCACTCCCGTTGACACTGCCTGGCGACGCCGCCTGTCGAGCGGCGCTATTCGCATCCGGAATTTTGACGTGCACAGCCTCTCCCGAATTGCATGTCGACCGGCTACGCTACCGATGGAGGTGATTCCCATGACGACGATGCGCGAGGCCCTGGACAAGGCGATGGGCCGTGGCGGCACTGACGGGGCGATGGCGGCTCTCCGCGAGGACGGTATCGCGATGGCCGACGTCGACACGATGAGCCAGGCGATCCACGATGTGTACTGCGGGATCATCGCGGACCACCAGCACCCGAACGACAAGGATCGGGAGCAGGCGAAGCAACTGATCGGGGCGTTGAGCCGCCAGTCCGCCTGACCCCGGGCGTCGTCAGGCCAGGGCGGCGCGAAGCTTTGCCTCGATGGCCTCGCGGTGAGCGTCGTAGTGTCCGATCAGCACCCCTTCGATCGTCTCCGCGAGCAACGCCCCGCGGGCACGAGGCGGTCGGGTTGGTAGGCTCAGTTGTTCGTCGGTCAGGCCGGCCAGGAGGCGCGCGCCGTCTTCGGTCCGCTGATGGATCAACTCGACCGCTTCGTGCGGCGCAAGGGGCGTCGTCATCTCCTTGCGTTCGATGGCCGGGCGGCGTGACGACACCGTCTCGCCGATCGTGAGGCGGACGATCCATTGGTGGTACACGGCTGCATCGGCGACGTGCTCGGCATCCTTGCCGATCGACCAGACGCCGGGGTGCGCGACGTGCCGCCAATGACGGTCATCGATCGGTTCGATCAGCGCGATGAGATCGGCCGCGGCTTGTCGCAGTCGCTGCGCCAGTAGCGCGGCGCGTTCCGATGCCATCTCAGCTGAGGTCAGGAGTCAGACCGAGACGCGTCAGAGGCCCGCTCGGGTGAACATCACGTGCGTCACTCCGCTGGGCGCCGAGGTGGCCTCGATCTCGTAGTCCGCTTCGAGGCCCTCCAGGCCGTCCCACAGGCGCTCGCCTCGCCCGAGCAGGATCGGGACCACCGCGATGTGCATGTGGTCGATGAGCCGTGCCGCAAGGAATTCGCGGATCATCGTGACGCCGCCGCCGATGCGCACGTCCAGGCCGCCGGCAGCCTCCCGAGCCGTCTGGAGCGCCTCGGCAGGCGAAGCGTCGAGGAAGTGGAAGGTCGTGCCGCCTTCCATCTCGATCGACGGTCGCGGGTGATGGGTGAGGACGAACGTCGGGGTGTGGAACGGCGGGTTGGGACCCCACCAGCCCTTCCACTCCGGGTCCTCGTGCCAGCCGGGCGGGCCGAACTTCCGGGCACCCATGATCTCGGCGCCGACCCCGGGAGCGTGCAGCCGCAGGAAGGCGTCTTCGAGGCCGCCAGTGCCGCCGGGCTCGGAGACGTTCTGGTGCCACCACCGGGTCGCAAACATCCATTCGTGCAGCCGTTCGCCGGCGTGACCGAAGGGTGTTTCGAGGCTCTGACCTTCGCCGGTGCCGAAACCGTCGAGCGAGACGGAGAAGAACTGGACGCGGGCGAGCGACATGGCTCGTGCTCCTTTCCTGGTGAGAGGTCGGTTTCCTGCTCGGGTTCGGCCCGCCGAGTCTGCGGCCCAGCCGCTTTGGCCGTCGGACAGCCTCGTGGCCCAGGTCCACGGCGTGGGTGCGCCTCCTCCGCAGGCTATCTCCCCGGAACTCCTTGACATAGTGTCTTGGTCTGGAGTATCTTCATATCGAGATAACTGCACACTTGGAAGGGAAGCGCCATGAAGGACACACAATCGGCGAAGGCTAGTCCGATCACTGACAAGAGCAGTTCACACGCTGGACCTCTAGCCGGCACAACGCCCGTTGCCAACAGGGTCGCCGTCCTCGGCACGGGGAAGATGGGTTCCGCGATCGCGGCCCGGCTGTCCGCCGCCGGCTTCCAGCTCGTCCTCTGGAACAGGACGAGATCGCGAGCCGAAGCGCTCGGGTTTGGCACGGTCGCCGATACACCGGCGGCTGCCGCACAGGACGCCGATTTCGTGATCACCAGCCTGACCGGTCCGGAGGCAGTGATGGCGGCATTCCTCGGTCCCGATGGCGCACTGACGGCGCGCGAGGGAACGAACTTCATCGAGATGAGTACCGCCGGCCCCGACCTCGTGTCAGACCTGGCAACTCTCACGGCGGCGGCGGGCAGCAGGCTCGTCGATGCGCCGATCATGGGCGCTCCGCCGGTTGTCATGGCTGGCGAGGCCACGATCCTCGTGGGCGGTACCGATGACGATGTCGCGGCGGTAAGCGCGGTACTCGGCTCGTTCGGGACGGTGCATCACGTCGGCCCCCTGGGTCGCGCCGCGCGGCTCAAGCTCGTCGCCAACAGCATGCTGGCGAACATGATCCTGGCGGCGGCAGAGCTGCAGGTGGCGGGGGAGGAGACAGGCCTGGATCCCGAGGATGTGTTCTTCGTGCTGAAGCGGGTCGTGCCCTCGCTCGAGTCGAGGCGGCCCGGCATCGTCGAGGGTCGGTACGAACCGCCCCTGTTCGCATTGCGCGACCTCCGAAAGGACGTCGGCCTGGCCTTGGAGCTGTTCGGCCGGTCGGACGCACTGACGCCGTTGACCCACTCATCTGGCGATCTGCTCGAGACCGTGGCGGCCGCGACTCCGGACTTCGACATCACGGCGGTCGCGCGGCCCTATCGCGACGCCCAGCAGTCCACCTCAGCCGCCACGAGGACGGCGAACCTGTTGGCCGCAGCAGCGGCGCGGTAGGGATGACCACGATGTCGTCGGTCGTCGTCGCTCGGCGAATGATCGCCGGAGGCCCGCTCGCGCGCCGAGCGGTCGAAGCCCCGGGGAAGTGGGTGACTTTCGGGCTGGTCTCGGTCGGCACGTTCATGACCACATGCTCGCCCAGGCGGCATCCATTCGCCTCGATCTCCCAGCCGCGACGACCGCGGAGGTCGTGGGCGCCATCCTCGACGCGCTGCGAGGATCCACGTCACTTAGCGGCCGCCGTCGGCGCTCGCGGCGAGGACGTAGTGGTCCGCCAAGAGATTTCCGGCTGCTCTAGGCGCTGGTCCCTCGATGGTCGGACCGAGGGAACATTCCGTCGAGTCGAGGCAGGCCGACGGCCCGGAGCCAGCGCAGGGCGACGAGCACGATCACGACTCCAAGGATTCCGTAGATCGCCTGCAGCGGCGGCTCGTTGCTGTAGCCGATGATGGCCACCTCGACCGCGACCCAGATGAGCAGACCAGCCCCCACGACGAAGGTGGCGGTCGGCGCGAGCGGATGTCGGAGCCAAGCAAGCCCAGCGGCGGCGAGCGGCCCGAGTCCCAGGACGCCGAACAGGATCAGCCCCGGCACAAGGTATGTGTCGAACGGCGAGCCGACCAACGCCGACAGAGGCAGCGGCATGATCTCGCCTCGTGGCGCGACGATCAGGACGAGTCCTCCGCCCAGCGCGCCGATACTCAGCAAGACCTCGAGCAGCATGGCCGCTTTGGCCACGCGGCTGAGTGGCGGCACATCTCGACCCGATCGCATCGGGTGCGCGTTCATGAAGGGCCTGCGGTTTGGTCGCCGTCGGCTCGGCCGGACAGGTAGCCCCCGAAGGCGATCACCCAGAGGATCACCGGGTAGACGATCCAGCGCTCGATCCCGCCAATGCCGAACGCGGCCATCGGGCTGCCGTCGCCCCAGAGGATGTACGAGGCCAGGGTCAGGAGCGACACCGCCCCGAGTACGAACGAAATCAGTCGGAATGGCGCCGACGTCACACGTGCCGCACTGACGGCGGCGACTCCGCCTGCGACGAAGGTAATCATCGCGAAGATCGAGTGAGGGGCGCCAGTGTTTCCGGGAAAGAGGCCCACGCCGAGGGCCCCGATGCCGAGGACCGTCATGGGGATGGTCACGGATCGCCGGCCGAAGACTCGATGAACGAACCACGAGCCGGCGATCACCAGGATCCCGATGGCCACCATGGACAGGTCGAAGATCATGGCCGACGGCTGGAAGATGAGGCTGTTCGGCGGGCGCGTCCCGCCGAGATCGCTGATCTCATTGCCGCCGGTCGTATACGCGTTGGGGTATAGCGCTTCGGCGGTGATGATGCCCATCAGGATGGTCACGCCGGCGATGGTGAGCAGGGACCCTCCGAGCCGGAGGTCGGTCGCCCAGGCGTGATCCGCGGCCGCAACCCGCGCCAGGTTCGCCGGCATGACGCTGCTCGTCGCCGTCATGCGGTGGCTCCCAGCGGGTTCGTCTGCGTTGCGGAGTCGCGCGTGCCGTCAGGCCCAGCGACCAGGTACACGACCATCGCGATGAACCCAAAGCTCAAGAGGCCCAGGACCAGCAGGACGATGAACCAGGTCTTGTCTTCGAGCCGGGACGTGTTGAGCACGGCGCCGATCCAGGCCACGAACTGGGCGAGCGCGCCGCCGACGACGGCGAGGATGCCGACGACCGCGAGTCCGGCCATCGACCAGGTGAACGCCGACGGGTGGATCCCCACGACATCGGGCCCACGCATGATGAAGGTGCCGTTGACAAAGGCGAGAAACAACCCTGCGACGAGGAGCACGACACCGCCGGCGATGGCGAAGAGGCTGCCGATGAAGATCTTGGTGACGGTCGACTTGGTCATGGGGTGCCTTCCAAGTGAGTGATGGGACCCAACGCGGGTCGATGTCATCAGACACCCGCGAGGTGGCGCCGCGATAGGGCCATCTGGCGCGTCATCGAGGCGAAGTGGCCCTATGTCGGGATGGCGCGGAGGCTGATGCTTCTCGTGGCGCATCAGGCGCCGAAACCGCAGCACCAAGGTGTCCCATGCACGTGATCCCGAACCGTCTCGCCGCCCTCGCCACAATCCTCGCCGCCGCCGCCGCGCTGGCTGGCGTCGCCCTCACCGGTCTGTACGTCGATGCGCCCAACTGGGCGCAGCAGGCGCGCGGCACCGATCTGGCGACGCTGTTTCTCGCCGTTCCCGTCCTGACGGTCGGCCTGTGGACGTCAACGCGAGGCTCGTCAGCCGGTCGCCTCGCTGTCCAGGCCGGATTGCTGTACCTCGTGTACAACTATGCGATCTTCGCGTTCTCGGTGGCGATGAACCCGCTGACCGCGTTTCACATCGCCATCTTCGGCTTGTGCCTATGGAGCCTCGTGCTGGCGGGCCGCGCGGCCGTCGAAAGGCCTGACGGCGTGACCGAGCTACTCAACCGGCGCGCGGCAGGCGTGCTCCTGATCGGGGTCGCCGCGATGTTCGGGCTCCTGTGGCTCGGACAGATCGCGACGACGACCATGACGGGCGTCCTGCCGCCGGACTTCCTCAAGGCCGGCATCTCGAGCAACCCCGTCTACGCCCTCGACCTCGCGTTCTTCCTGCCGCTCTGCGCTCTCGCTGGGATCGGTCTGCTGCGCAGGACAGGCGCCGCCGGGTACGCGTTCTCGATGCTCATCTGGGTCGCTCTCATGGGCGCCGGTGTGGTTGGTGGCTTCCTCCTGATGGCCCTAGCCGGCGACCAGATCGCGGTCCCCGTGGTCGTCGCCATCGGCGGTCTCAGTGTCGCGTCCTCGATCTTGGCGGCGGTCGCGCTCGTCCGACAAGGCTCAGCCACCGGGCTCGCCCGAACCTCCCCCAGTCCCGCATACCTCCGAGGATGAAAGCCATGCTTCTCGTCGAACGCCTGATCGCGGCCGCAGCCGTCTTTGTCGCCGCCCACTTCGCGATGGGCTTCATCAACTCGAGCGCCGGCGGAAGCGGCGGCTCCTTGCTCTTCCCGTTCGCGACCAACGCGCCGACCCGCTGGGTCTTCGGGAGTCTCGACGGGATGCTCGGCCTGCTCGTCCCCGTGATGATCGGACTCGCCGCGATCGCCGTCCTGACCTTCTTCCTGGCCTTCTTCGCGGCACTCGGCCTGTGGGTTCCAGCAAACGTCTGGCGGCCACTCGTCCTGGTTGGCGTCGGGTGTTCATTGGCGCTACTCGTGCTTCACCCGAGCGTGTACACGGTGCTGCCGTTGGCACTGAATGCGGGCCTGGCATGGGTCGCCTGGACGTCGCTCTGGACGCCGGCCGCCGTGTGACGACATTTGCACGCGACTCAACACGGCGACCGGCGACCCGGCGCCAAGACCAACTGGAGGAGATTGTGACGACGATGCCGGCAGATCCGTCTGTACATCTTGGAAGCAAGGTGAGCCACCGGGTTCACAACGATGAATCGCATCGGATCGTCACCTTGGCACTGACCGAGGTGGCGCTCGCCGCGATGCACCCGGCCCGACACCTCGGCATCGGACGATCGGCGTCGCGAGGAATGCTGGAGGATTCGATCGAGCGCGCGACGCAGGCCGCGGTCGAGACGCTCGTCGATTGCCTCGGAGACCTCGTCGAGTTCCTTCCTCGCACGGCGGTCGACGAGCTCGCGAGCGAACAGGTCATGGCAGAGCGCGGCCTGGAATAGATCATGGAGATTGAACCCGTGTCCTCGCCGGCGCCGTCACCCCGTCCGTTCAGCGACACTCCACAGTTCAAGGTGATGCGCGTCGTTGTCGGCGTGCTCAACCCGCTCTTTCGACGCCTGCTTGGAAGCCGATTCGCCGGGCCCTTGGCCGACAACCTGATGTTGCTTCGCTTCCGCGGACGCAGGAGCGGGAGCTGGCACACGACGCCCGTGGGCTACGCCCGCGAAGGGACCCAGGTCGTCGTGGTCACCTCGCCGACCTATCGGTGGTGGCGCAATGTCGTCGAGCCCGCGGCCGTACAGGTCCGGCTCGACGGCCGATGGTACGACGCCGTCGCTCGCGTGCTTCGACCGGATGAGCCGGCCGACGTACCGGCCTACGACGCCGCCATCGCCCTGCAGGTCCGCAACCGCGGGCCACGCGTGCTCCGCGGCTTCGGGATCCCGGTAACCGACGATGGGCAGATTCCTGCCTCCGCCCGGTCCGCAGCAGGGACGCACGCACACATCGTGCTGATGGAACTGGGCAGTGGGATCTCCAGCCCCGGCTGACCTGCGCCCAGGCACCGGGACGACGCACCGCTGTTTGCTCCGAAGGGTAGTGCCAGCGTCTCTCAACGAGGAGGCTCGGAGGGCCGCCGCGAGGGCCGAAATGGCCTCGCGACCCTGGACGGCCTTCATCGAAACGTGTAGGCCCGCCTCCTCGATGGCGGGCTCTTACGCCCGACCGCCAGAATGCGGCGGATCGATCGGGTTCGCAGGTCGACGGTCATGTCAGTGTTGACACCTGCCCAGGAAGGATGAGGGCCACCATGTCGGAGCCGATGATCCACGTCGTCGCCGGTCTCGGACCGGTCGGCCGAGCCGTGATCGACGAGCTGGTCGCGCGAAGGCTTCCGGCACGCGCCGTCGTCCATCACGCGGCTGCGAACCTCCCTTCCGAAGTCGACGTGGTCGAGGCAGACATCACCGATCCCGACGCCGTGCGCAGAGCGCTGGCCGGTGCGGCCGTCGTCTATCACGCTGCGTCGGCGCCCTACCACCGATGGCCGGAACTCCTTCCGCCGCTCATGCGCGGAGTGCTCGGCGGGGCGGCCGCGACAGGGGCCCGGATCGTCTATGCCGACAACCTGTACGCCTACGGCCCCGTCGACGGGCCGCTGACCGAAGACCTCGCGTCTCGCGCCACAGGCCCGAATGGTCGTGTCCGGGCTGCCCTCGCCGACCAGTTGTTGGAAGCCCACGCAGCGGGCACGGTGCGGGCGACGATCGGGCGGGCGTCCGACTACTACGGCCCCCGCGGTCGTCAGTCGACGGCAGGCGAACGACTCTTCGATGCAGCACTTGCCGGCAAGTCGACGCAGCTCCTCGGCGATCCTGACCTGCCGCACACGTTCACGTACCTCGCCGACTTCGCCCGCGGCCTGGTGACCTTGGGCACGCACGGCGAAGCCCTCGGCGAGGTCTGGCACGTGCCGAGCGCGGAGACGCTGTCGACCCGGGAGTTCGCAGGGCTCGTGTTCGAGGCCGCGGGCCATCCGCCGAAGGTGCGGACGATGCCGTCAGCGCTATTGACTGTCGCCGCCCTGCTCAGCCCGACCCTGCGTGCCGTCAAGGAACAGCAGTACCAGCGCCAGGCGCCCTGGATCGTCGACCATTCGAAGTTCGCCCGGGCCTTCGGCGCGGAAGTCACACCCCATGCGGAGGCGATCACGGCCACCCTCGACTGGTTCGCGAAGGCCACGTGACGGCCGTTTGTCGACACGCCACCACCCCGCAGCCTCAGCCTGGCGCGCGCGTCCGCTGATCTCCGCGGAGTCGCGCCCGACCGTCGCGCAGTGCTCGGCCAGGATCGCGTACTTCGGCAGCAGCACAACTCAAGTGCTTAGCCGCGCGTTTACGTATGACTCCCAGCCTCGTCTGCGTCCGCGTCGGCCCGAGTGTGATGGATCGTTCCCGGGGCATGCTCCGGCGGCGCGTAGATGGTGTAAAGCCGAAGGTCATCCGATCCGACGTTGACGAAGTTGTGTCGTGTACCCGCTGGCACATGGACGAGTCGGCCCGCCGTGACGGGGCTGCGCACGCCGTCCAGGACCGCCTCGCCTTCGCCCGCCGTGATGACAAGGACCTGGTCGACGTCGTCGTGGGTCTCTTCGCCGATCTCGCTGCCCACTACGATGCGCATCACAACGACTTGGCTGTGCGGGCCGGTCGAGAGGACCTCCCGGAAGTGCATGTTGCGCATCGCTCGCGCGACGATGTCCTCATTGAAGGCCATGGCATGTCCTCAGGTACGGGATAGCGATCGAGTCGAGGCGATCGCACCGTGCTCGCCGTTTCAGACTACGGGTGGATCGCCACCTTCAGCACGCCGTCGCGGCGGTTGCTGAACAGGTCATAGGCCTCGGCGATGTCGTCGAGCGAGAAGCGATGGGTGATGAGCGGCAGTGGGTCGAAACGACCCGATTCGACGGTCGCGATGAGCCTTCGCATTCGCTCCTTGCCGCCCGGGCAGAGGGTGGTCACGATCCGCTGACCGCCCAACCCGGCGGAAAAGGCGTCGTACGGCATCTCGAGCTTGCCCGAGTACACGCCCAAGGCTCGACAGCGTGCCGCCCGGCCGCAAGCAGCGGAGGGCATTCTCGAACGTGCCTTGGGTGCCCAGGGCCTCGATCGTGACGTCCGCACCGCCGCCCGTGAGCTTCAGGACCTCGGCGATCACGTCGACCTGGGTGAAGTCCAGGACGACATCGGCGCCCATGCGCTTGGCCATCTCGAGGCGGACGGGGTCACTGTCGATCCCGATGATGAGCGACGCGCCCATCAGCTTGCTGCCGGCGACCGCGCACAGCCCGATGGGGCCAAGGGCGAACACGACGACCGCGTCGCCGATCCGCACGTTCCCCGACTCGGCACCGGCAAAGCCGGTTGAGGCAATGTCGGCGAGGAGAAGGACCTGCTCGTCCGAAACGCCGTCAGGGATCGGCGTGAGGTTCGCCTGGGCCGCTGGGACGAGGAGGTACTCCGCCTGCGCGCCGTCGATCGTGTTGCCGAAGCGCCAGCCGCCGAGGGCCTCGAAGCCGTCGCCGTGGCCGCACTGGCTGAGGTTGCCGGACAGACAGGCGCGACACTGGCCGCAGGGGGTGATCGCGCCGACGAGCACCCGCTGACCGATCTCGTAGCCGGTCACCCCGGCGCCGAGCTCTGCAATGACGCCGACGGGCTCGTGTCCGATGACCAGGCCCGGCCGAACGGGGTACTCGCCCTTGACGATGTGGACATCGGTGCCGCAGATGGTCGTCAGGGTCACCCGGATCACGGCTTCGCCGGCTCCCGCACGGGGCCGGGGCACCTGCTCGACGCGGATATCGCCTGGGCCGTGGAACACGGTGGCTCGCATGGCGTCGGATGCCTGAGCCGCGGGTTGCATGATTTCTGCGACGAGTGTCATGGTGACCTCCCTGGATGTGCCGAATGCGAAACGCGTCGCCGGTGGGCCATCGAGGGGCTCGGGCCGACGACAAAGGGTGCTCAATCTTCAGCGGACAGTGCGGCCACCTCGCGAACGACGTCGCTCTCGGAGATCACGCCGATCGGAGTGCCGGCGGGTTCAGCCACCACCACAAGCCTGTGAACGTGGTGTTCGGTCATGAGACCCGCCGCGTCCTTCAGTGACGCGGACGCCGCCACGGTGATCGCCGGGTGCGTCATCAGGTCACGGACGAGTAAGCCGTGCCAACCGGAGACCGGCATCGACGCCGCTCGCAGTCGAACGATGTCGGTTTGACTGATGACGCCCACCACCGCACCGTCGCGACCGACGACGGGCATCCCGCTCAGGTCGTACTCGGCCAGCGTCTCGGCGACTTGAGCCAGCGAAGAGTCGGCCTGGACGGTCACCGGATCCGGAGCCATCAGGCTGCTGACGTTGAGGGGCGACCCGTACTCGGTCCTGCTCGCTCGTCATCGCTCGCTCCTTCGTGTTGGGAGTCAAGGATGGTGGCCAGGCAGGGAAGCGGTCGAGGCCGAACGGTCACGGAATCGCAGGGCCGAAGGGCCCGTTCTTCGTCATGCGCGGCCTCAAGACGAGCGCTCGATCGACAGGCCCTGGTCATGGCCCGCCCGGGCGAGTCCGCCGGCGGATCGGGACATAGGTCACGCAGGTTGCGGTCCGTCCGGCCCTCGCCGCCCACGCCTGCATGGGTTCCAATCGGGTCGAAGGAGACCTCACATGCGCATTTTGATTACAGCAGCTTCCCGGCACGAGGCGACGACCGAAGTCGCCAAGGTGATCGCGGACACGATCGAGCGAGCCGGCATCGAAGTCGAGATCCGTAGACCCGAAGAGGTCGGCCACCTCGGCCGCTACGACGCCGTCGTCCTCGGCTCGGCGGTCTATGCCGGACATTGGCTACGCCCAGCGAAGGAGCTCGTCGAACGTACCTCGAGCCGGATGCGCACCATGCCGGTCTGGCTCTTCTCCACGGGACCGGTCGGGGACCCCTTGAAGCCGGATGGTCCCCCGGCGGATGTGGGTCCGATGATCGAGTTGTCCGGAGCACGTGGGCATCGATTATTCGGTGGGCGGCTGGATCGTCGACAACTTGGCTTCGCTGAGAAGGCGATCGTGCGCATGGTCGGCGCGGCCGATGGCGATCACCGACCCTGGGCCGAGATCGAGGCCTGGGCCGAGGAGATTGCGAGCACGCTCAACACGGCCACGCCGGCTGCATCCCGCGACCCGGGCAACCGCGAGCCGGGAAGAGTCAGGCGAACAAGTCGGCAACAGTCAGGCGCGTTAGCGAGTCTCGCGCTCCAATCCGGTTCGATCGAGCCAATCGCAGGCAGGAGCCTCCCCGGTGCACCGTTGCGAAAACTCCTTCCCGATCCGGCGTCCGGGCTATCGGAATGACCAGCCGAGGCACCTAGCGGTTCAGGCGCCAGATCGCGGCCGTCAGGACGGTGGCGAACGAGACCCAGGCGAGGTACGGAACGAGCAACAGGCCGGCGCTCCGCCGGGTCGCGGCAAACGTCACGGCCGTGGCCGCGATCGCTAGCCACAAGACGATGATCTCCACAAGGGCGCCGAAGAGGTCGTGGTTCACGAAGAAGATCCATGACCACCCGAAATTCAGGATCAGCTGGACGACGAACAGACCGAGTCCGACCTGGCGGGCGACGCGGTCGCTCTCGGCGCCGACGATCTGCACGAGGGCGATGCCCATCATCACGTACAACGTCGTCCAGACGGGGCCGAACACCCAGTCAGGCGGGTTCCAGCTCGGCCGCTCGATCGTCCGGTACCAGACACGAAGCCCCTCCCGGGTGAGGAGGCTGCTGCAAACTCCGACAGCGAGCGGGATCGCTCCGATCGCAACGCTCGCCAGGCGGCTGCTCCGCTGCTGAGGCATGTCCGCGATCATCGGGCGGCCGCGGTCCCTGACCCGGCCGGTCGGCCCGATCGAGGCGACGGGCCGGTGCCGCGGTCGAACTCGAGGGTCGCGGGGCCGGCGTCCGAGGGTAGGTATGTCGCCAATCCTTCGTCGAATGGGGTCAGCCGTCGCGGCATGCGCGCCAGGAGCGGTGCGAGATCAACCGTGGCCGGCTGGTTGATGAAGTCGATCGCGTCAGGCGTCAGTGGCGGTTCGGGAAGCAGGCGCATCGGCTGAAGCGCTAGCTTGATGAGCGAGGCGGGCCCCGGGAAGATCGGCCGGCGGAGGTCGGCCGAACGAAGCGCGCGGGCGATGATCGCCCGCATCGACAGCGCCGCGGGGCCGCCGAGCTCAAACACCTGATCCTCCGCGGCCGGGTCGACAAGACTGTCCGCGGCGAGGCGAGCAACGTCGTCGATGAAGACTGGCGCCAGGAGCTGTCGGCCGAGGTTCGTCATCGGGACGATCGGCAGACGTCTGGCAAAACCCACGAACCGGTTGAGGGAGACGTCGCGCGGGCCGTAGATCCACGTCGGCCGGATGATCGTCGCGACGATGCCTGAGGCCCGGACGGCCTCTTCGGCGCGCCACTTGGCACGGAACCAGTGGCGTCGCGCGTTGGCAGCCGCGCCGGCCCCGGAGATGTACAGCAGGCGCGAGACGCCGGAACGTGCTGCCGCAGCGACGAGCCGCTCTGTCCCGGCGGCGTCGACCGCCATGAAGGTCCGTCCGCGCCGAGGCGCCTCGATGGGCGAGTTCGGGAAAGCGAGCGCGATGGCGAGCGCGTCGACGTCGGCCAAGGCCGTGTCGAGCCCGCGGCCGGTCGCCACGTCCGCGGCTCGGATCTCGATCGATTCTGGCAGCGGGCCCCGGGCGGCCTCGCCGCGATGCGAGAGGACTATGACCCGATGACCGCGCCGGTGGAGCTCGGCGGCGATGGCCCCGCCGACGAAGCCGGTGCCACCGGCGACCGCGACGGTGAGTGGCTGATCGTTGGCTTCGACGGGCGCGAAGATGGCCGCGATCGTTCGGGCCCGGTGCCGGAAGATGCGCTGTAGCTCGGGTCGAACGGTCAGCCGGTGAGCGATCTCGCCGAGCGGGCCGAAGGGCAGTTCGTACACGACCTTGTCTTCTACCAGCGTCCCCCCGGGAACGGACCGGAACGTGTGCTCGTGTTCCCAGCGGCGATACGGGCCGCGCGCCTGGAGATCGACGAAGCGTGCCGGCGGCTCGTACGTCGCGATCTCGGTCCGCCAGCGGGTCGGGATGCCGAGCAACGGGCGGATGCGGTAGTCGATCGTCAGACCGGCCCGCATCGAGGTGTCCGGCGTGAGGAGCTCAAAGTCCATCCCCGGTGGCGTGATGCGCCCGAGGTTGCCAGGTCGAGCGAAGAAGTCGAAGACCTCTTCGATGGGACGCGCGATGAACTGCGTGGAATGGAGCGTGTGCTGGCTCATGCGATCGGTGCCTCGGTGGAGAGTGAAGGACGTGGAGATCGGCCGCATCGATAGGGCGAAGTGGATGTCGGCGACGGCGCCAGTGTCGGTATGTCTATAGCTTGTCAAACGTTCCAGGCGCAGTATACGAGTGACCCTTCCGCGTTGTCAAAGGTCGCCCGACGTGTCAGACTGTACAAACTATGAACAATGGTTCCAGTTCTTCCGCGCCGTGACATCCGTCGTTTGGTTGCGCCGGGATTTGCGGCTCGACGACAATCCCGCTCTGACTGCCGCGCTCGCGGAGGATGACGAGGTCGTGCCGCTCTTCGTGCGCGACCCGGGCTTGGCCGGGGACATGGCTGGTCCATCGCGGCGAATGGATCGCCTGGACACCACGCTTGTCGACCTGGACCATCGACTGCGCTCCGTCGGCGGACGCTTGATCATCCGAACGGGTCGACCTGAAGAGGTCGTGCCCGCGGTCGCAGGCGAAGTTGGCGCGAGGCGGGTCCATGCCGCCCGCGACGTCACGCCGTATGCGATACGGCGCGATGAGGCGGTGGGCCGGGCGGTCGCGCTCGTCCTTCACCCGGGTCTCCATATCGTGGAGCCCGATGCGATCGGCGAGCGCCGCGTGTTTGCGGCATTCCATCGACGTTGGCTTGTTGCGGATCCTCGTCGAACGCTCCTTGAGCCCCGTCGGGTCCGTGTGCCCGAGGCGATCACGAGCGCACCGCTTCCTCAGGTCGGGGGTCCCAGGTCACCCGATCCGTTGGATCAGGCTCGGACGTTTGCGGAGACCGGTGCGGCCGGCTACGCCGCCGATCGAAACCGCCTCGACCTGGATGGGACGAGCCACCTTTCGGCGGACCTCCACTTCGGGACGCTCTCGCCGATCCGGCTGACGCAAACCATCGCAAACGACGCCTTTCGGCGCCAGCTCGCCTGGCGGGACTGGGCGAACCACCAACTGCACTGGCGATCTGAAGCGGCGCTCCTGGCTCCCGAGCCACGCTTGCAGGCCATCGCATGGCGCGATGACGCCGCCGATCTCGCCATCTGGCGAGACGGAAATACTGGGTTCCCGACGGTCGACGCCGCGATGCGCCAGTTGGCCGAGACCGGATGGATCGCGAACCGTGCGCGTCTCATCGCGGCAAGCTTCCTGACACGAGAGCTGTTCCTCGACTGGCGGCTCGGGGCTCGATACTTCATGCAGGCGCTCATCGACGGGGATGTAGCGAACAATGGATTCAACTGGCGGTGGGTGGCGGGCGTCGGGACGGACGCCGCACCGTATTTCCGGATCCTCGACCCGACGCGGCAGGGCCTGCGTTTCGACCCGTATGGAGCCTGGGTGCGTCAATGGGTCCCTGAGACTTCGCGGCGTCCCGGATGCCTTAGTCCATCGTCCGTGGGACGCGCCAAGCGGACCGCCGGCCGCCTATCCATCCCGGATCGTCGACCGGGCCATTGCCCGCGAGCGCGTGCTATCCGAGTTTCGCGCGGCGCGTCATACGAGGATGGCCAGACCGGCCCTGGGATCTGGGCGTTATCGGAGGTGACCACGGGACGAGGGTCAGTACTCGGCGGAACCGGGCTCTGCCTCCGAGACCGCGCCCAGCGAGCTCCGGAAGTGGAGCGACACCCGCGCGACGCTATCCGCCGTTGGAGACGAGACGCAGGCCTGAGGCGCAGCCATCCATCACGGCCGGTGGGGAAGGATCCCGCTACTCATCGGGTGCATCGTCCGGGTTCGGCGATTCCGTGGCGGTGGCCACCGGCGGGTCTGGCGCCGGCGGTGCGTCCCACCGGCCGGTCCCGATCGACTCGGCCGCGAAGGCAACCAAAAGGCGACGACGCATCTCGCTGGTCGCCGCGAGACGAAGGTCCGGTGGCACGCGGCGACGGACCGTGATCGCCGCGCCGTCGAGCGTGAGCGCCGTTACCCACGTGTCGATCGGCGACTCGAACAGACGACCGCTCCACGCCGGGTCGTCTCCGAGCTCGCGGCCCACCCGACCGGCGACCGCGATCGCCCGATCGAGGTCTTGCGGCCGCAGGATCTGGACGTCGACCGCCGCGATCGAGTAGACGCGGGTCAGGTTCGACGAGAGGCGGATCAGCCCGTTCGAGACCGAGTGGAGCGCGCCCAACCCATCGCGGAGCGTCGTACGGCGGAGACCGATCTCCTCGACCTCACCTTCGGTGCCAGCTCCAGGCGCGGCCTGCACAGAGATCCAGTCGCCTTTGTAGAACGGGCCCTCGACGAGGATCAGGATGCCCATCAGGTAGTCGAGCACGATCGCCTGCCCGGCGAGGGTGAGGGCGGCGGCGACCAGCCCGAGACCGGCGAGCAGCTGCCAGAGGTCGAACACGCCAAGGACCAGGATGACCAAGGCGACGAGGAAGGCGGCGCGGACCAGTTTCGCGAGGACGACCTCGAGCGTCACCGCCCGCTTCTGCTGCTCTTCGGCAGGGTCGCTCCCCGCCTGGAGCGTCGCGTTCTGGACCTGGAGCAGTCCCACGACGACGCGGTGCGTCATGCGCACGGCAAAGCGATAGAGGGCGAACAGGACCAGGCCGCCGATGAACAAGGCGAGCCCGTGCGAGAGGACCCAGGCGAGAAGTTCGTTGAGGCTCATCTAGGCGCGCCCATGATCGGGCCTCCGCCGTTCAGTTGGCCGTGACGGCGCCGCTACCTGAGGCGGTGCTTGGTTGGCGAGGAAGGATTCGAACCTTCGATCTCCTGAGGACTCCGGACATTCTGGCAGATGACCGTGCGATAGGGATCTAGGGTGTCACGGCGAACTGGATGGTCACGGCGGGAGCTGCCGCATACGTGGCATTCCCGGGTTGAGTAGCGCGAATCCGGCAGGTTCCGGTCCGCAACAGCGTGACCGTATTGCCGCTGACGGTGCAGATGTTGGTCGACTGCGACGCCAGGGTCACCGGCAGCCCGGACGATGCCGACGGGCTTAGGACCAGCGACCCACTCGCAAGCGATCGGCTTCCCGGGTTCGGCAACGTGATGGTCTGTGGCGCCTTCGACACCGTGAACGAACGGGTCACCGCGGGCGCCGCGCCGTAGCGCGCGTCGCCGGTTTGCGTCGCTTGGAGGGTGCACGTCCCGGCGGTGAGTAGCGTCACCGAGACACCGCTCACCGTGCAGACCGCCTGTGTCGAAGACGTGACCGTCACCGGCAGGCCGGAGCTCGCCGTTGCCGTCACGGTCACGGGGGATTGGATCAGCGTGGCGTTGCTTGGTCGCGGGAACGTGATGGTCTGGCTGGCCTTCGACACGGTGAACGACCGCGTGATCGGGTTGGCCGCGTTGTACACGGCATTGCCCGACTGGCTCGCGACGAGCGTGCAAGTGCCGGCACCTACGAACGTGACGCTGGATGCGCTCACGGTGCAAACGGCTGTAGTCGACGACGACACAGTCACGGGCAGGCCGGAACTCGCTGTGGCCGTGATCGTCAGCGGTGACGCGAGCATGGTGGAGTTCGGCGGCCGTGGGAACGTGATGGTCTGGTTGGCCTTGGTCACCGCGAATGATCGCGTTACCGGCGGTGCGGGCAGGAAGTCGGCGTTCCCGGCCTGGTTGGCGACGATCGTGCAGGTGCCGACCGCTGAGAGGTCGATCGACAGGCCACTCGGGCTGCAGACCGTCGGGGTGTTCGATGCGAGCGTTACGGTCAGTCCGGAGCTCGCCGTGGCGGTCACGGCGAGCGGTGACTGGGCGAGGGTCGAGTTCGGTGGCTTCGGGAAGGTGATCGTCTGCGGCCGGGGTGCGGCCGGAGTGACCGCATTCGACGGCGCGGACGACGCGCTCGTGCCGGTGCTATTGGTCGCGGTGACCGTGAAGGTATAGGTCGTCCCATTCGTCAGGCCGGTGACGACGGCACCGGTCGCCGAACCGGCGGCGGACGCCGTCACATTACCTGGGCTCGAGGTGACCGTGTAGACCGTGATCTCGCTGCCACCGTCATCGACCGGTGGCGTCCAGGATACGGTCGCCTGCGCGTTGCCCTTGATCGCCGTCACGTTGGTAGGCGGATCGGGCACCTGGTTCGGCACCGTGCCGAAGTTCCAGTGGCTGGCAGCGCTGCTCAGCACCGTGATACGAGCGTCGCCCGCATCGGCACCTGCGCTCAGCGTCTGCCGCAGCGATACGCACGGATCGGGCGTCGCCGGGTCGTCCGCCGAACTCGTCGTACAGGGCTGGACCGGATCACCGTCACGGAATACGGTGACCGTGTCGGCGGTCAGGTCGGGATCGACCGACGCAAGCAGCGACGCGTCGATCGTGAAGACGATAGTCAACGGATCGGCCGCGCTCGCGGAGGGAGCCGTGATGTCGAGCTGGTGACCGAGGAAGGTGTAGCCGGATCCCGGCGGAGGTGGGTCCGTCGTTGCCGATTCGGTGATCGTGATGGCCCCCGGATCCGGGCTTGTCACGATGGCGGTGATCGGTCGATCGGTGGAGGCGGCGCCAGTCGGTCGGATCTTGATGGCGATATCGCGGGTGAAGGTGGGAAGGGCGACGGTGAGCGTGCCGCCGCTCGCCATCGCGACGCGTGAGTCGTCGACGGGAGCCACGCCCCACGGGTCGTGGACATCGATGCGGTACCCGCCAGCGGCGAAGCCGGTGAGGTCGATCGTCACACCGGTGATGTCCCGGCCGGCCTGATCGCCCGGCCCGACGCCGCTGCCGTACTCGTTCTGAGCGTCACGGATCCAAACGAAGCCATCGGAGCCGTTGTCGAGGCCGATGGCGACGACGCTCGCCGGAGCGCTGATGGTCGAGGTCTCGAGGGCCATGCCGGCGAGGTCCTCGCCGGCGAAGAAGTCGCGCAACGGTGGGTTGATCCGCTCGTTCAGCGGGAAGGCAGGCGCGTCCCGATGCTGGCTCGCATCGTTCCGGATGTAGTTGCCCCACCACCAGGGCATCGCGCCGGACCCGGACATGGCCGACGCCCACGCCGAGTTGTGGATGGCCGTGCCCTGGACGAGGTGGGCGATGCGATCTGGCGCCAGGCCGGATGTGGTCGGGTCGAAGCCGGGTTCTGGCGGGGGATCACCCGGCAGCCCGAACTCACCGATGATCACCGGCTTGTCGTATGTCGCGTTCAGGTCCTCCGCATAGCCGCTGAAGCGCTGGTCACGGCTACTGAGCGCGCCGTAGTCGTGGACCTGGACCAGGTCGATGTTCGGGTCGGCCCAGATGTCCGCCGCGCTGGTGTCGATGTCCGAGCTGGTCGTGATCAGGTGGTCGTAGGGGTCGAGGGATCGCAGGTATGCGGCCATCTCGGCGTGCCATGCCACCAGGTCGTCACGGACCTGCTGGCTACCGAACGGGTTCTTGTCGGCCCGACCGATGAACTGGGTCTCGTTGAATAGCTCCCACGCAAGGATGTCGCGGTACGCGCCGTAGCGCGCGACCAGGTACCGAAGCCGCTGCTTGAAAAGCTGCTTTGCCGTGGGGTTGCTGAAGAACGCAGCCGGGTCGTCCTCGGGGACTGGGCCACCGTTGGCGGCGTTGTAGGGGTTGTCGTACCAGCGTGGATTGACGTGGCTACTGAACTGCCCGTGATCGTTGAGGACGAGCTGGACCTCCAGCCCGTACTGCTCGGCGAGGTCAAGGATCTGTTCCACTCGGAAGGCGGGGACGTCGCCGTATCTACCGACGCCCGCGTACTGTCCGGACCAATGCGTCGCGTTCCATTCGATCGCGGTGATGTAGAAGTCGGTCATCCAGACGCGGGCCCAGTTCTGACCGGCGGCCTGCATCGACTGGAAGTGTGGCTCGTAGTAGTGGCTGCCATCGTTGAACGGGTTCCCGTCGCCGAACGCGACGTTCTGGCCCATGGGGTAGTAGGGAGTCCCATCGCTGTAGCGCAGGAATCGATCGTCGCGCGGGTCGCGCTCGACCTGGCCCTTGGCCGACGACGCCGTCACCGAGAACGTCATCTCGGCGGAGACCGTGGTGGCGGTCTGGCCGGGTCGTTTGTCCTGGGCACGGAGCGTGTACTGCCACGTGCCGACCTCGTCCGGCGAGAACCGGGCGTGCCAGACGCCCGACTCGGTCCCAGGCACCGGGTCGTAGAGCTCCGTTCCGCCGATACCGGTCCCGGGCCGGAGCGTGAGGTCGGTGCCGAAGAAGGCCGGAACCGTGTAGCTCGCGCCACTCGGCGCCCTGAACGTCGCGGTGACGTCGATGATCGCCGGGTCGTGAACCTTGTCCTGCGCGAACGCGCGGCTGAGGGTGAACTCCTTCTCGAAGCGCCCGTACCTGGCGACGCTCGAGGCGGCCGGACGGCTCGTGTCGATGGTGAGGTCTGGTACGGACGATTGGATCCGCGTCAGGTAGATGTCGCTCGACGGATCCGGGTCGAGTGGATCGAGGTTGGTGGCATCGGATACGAACACGACGGCCATGCCGTCGCCCGCCAGGCGGGGTTCGACGCTGTCGTCGTTGCCCTTGCCGCCGGTACCGACCGACGCGAGCGTCACCTCGCCGGTCACGAGATCCTTCACGAAAACGTCATAGAAACCGTCCGCGTCCACGGGGTGCAGGTCGGGAGCATTTGATGAGAATGAGACCCGGTCACCGTCCGTCGACAGACGTGGTGCCCTGCTTTCGCCGGTGATGTCTGCGCCCGCGGCAGTTCGTGACGCAAGCAGCGTCGCGCCCGTGACCAGGTCCTTGACGTACACGTCATAGAAGGCGTCGGTATCGGCCGGATCCAGCTGGGCGAGCGTGAAGAACGCGACTGCGGTCCCGTCGCCGGAGATGCTTGCCGACATGCTGGGGGCTGTGCCTTTGACGCCTGTCGACGACGTCGACGCGAGGACCAGCCCGCCGCTCACGAGGTCCTTGACATAGACATCACGGAGGCTGTCGGTATCGGCTGGGTCCATCTGCGCTTCGGATTCGAACGCGACCTTCGTTCCGTCTCCCGACAGGCTGGGATCGAGACTGTCGCCGATGCCTTTGACACCCGCCGTGGAGGCGGACGCGAGCCGAAGCTCCCCGTTGCGCCGATCCTTGACGAAGACGTCGAAAGATGCGTCGCCATCGTCGGGATGGAGGTTGGTGGCCGTCGAGGAGAAGGCGACCGACAGGCCGTCCGCCGACAGGCTCGGGCGGTCACTGGCGCCGTTGCCCTTCTGACCCGTCGACGACGTGGACATGAGCTGGAGGGTGTTGTGCGCGACCGGCTCACGGACGAAGATGTCGCTCACCGCGTCCGTATCCGCGGTGTCCAGGTTGGTCGCGTTCGACGCGAACGCGACGACCTGGCCGCCGGATGACAGGGTGGGCAGCGCCGAGTGACCGTTCGCCTTGTGTCCGTCCCACGACATCGAGACAAGGAGCGTGCGCCCGCTCGAGAGCTGTTTCACATAGACATCCAGGAGCGCGTCGGTGTCTCGCGGATCGAGGTTTGCCGCGGTCGAGTCGAAAGCGATCGCCGCTCCATCCGGCGAGATCGCCGCGTGATCGCTCAGCCCGCTGGCCTTGCGTACGGGACCAGAGATGGAAGCCAGCGTGATGTCGTCGGTAAAGAGATCCTTTACGTACACATCCCACAGAGTGTCGGGATCCAGCGGATCGAGGCCGGTTGCGATCGAGATGAACGACACGCGTTGACCGGTCTGGGATAGATCCGGGGCGAAGCTCTCGCCGTCGCCCTTGTCGCCCGCGTCGGACGTCGTGGCAAGGCTGAGGCTGCCGGTGGAGAGGTCCTTGACATAGATGTCCGAGCTGACGTTAAGCGCCGGCGTCACGTGGATCGAGGTTGAGGGCGTGGGTCTCGAACGCGACGACCATGCCATCCGACGACAACGACGGCCATTGCGCCGAGCGGTCGCCCTTGACCCCGGCCGCCGTGACCGACGCCAGCGTCAGGACGCCGCTGGCGATCTCCTTGACGTACACGTCCGGCTGCTCGTCCAGGTCGGCCGGATCCATGTTCGAGCCGTTCGAGTTGAAGGCGATGCGCGACCCATCTGTGGATAGATCCGGCGATAGTGTTTGCTGATTCGCCTTGACACCCAGCGAGTTGGTCGAAACGAGTCGGAGGTCACCGGTCGCCAGATCCTTCAGATAGATGTCCGCGTCCGCGTCCGTGTCGCCGGGGTCCAGGTCGCTCGCCCTCGACTCGAATGCCACGCGCGTTCCGTCGCCGGAGATCGTCGGGACTGTGTTCGGGCCGTTCCCCGCGGCACCGGCATCGGTCGACGACGCCAGGCGGACCTGACCGCTGGCGAGGTTCTTGACATAGATGTCAGCGTCGTTGTCGGTGTCGGCCGGGTCGAGGTTGTCCGCCTCCGACATGAACGCGACCGTGCTTCCGTCAGCTGAGATCTGTGGGGTATCGCTGGCCCGGTTCGCCTTTACGCCGTCCGACGAGGCCGACACCAGGGCGATCGTCCCCGTTTGGAGGTCCTTCACGTAGATGTCCGCGCGACCATCCGGGTCGGCCGCGACGAGGTTCGACGCCTCCGAGATGAAGGCGACCAGCCGTCCGTCGGCGGACAGGGACGGCTGCATGCTCCGGCCGTTCCCTTTGTCGCCCGCCGTGGTCATGGACAGGAGCGTCAACTCCCCACTGGCCACGTCTTTGGCGAACAGGTCGATGGTGCCGTCGCCGTCCGCCGGACTGAGATTCGCGCCATCTGATTCGAATACGACTGTCGATCCATCGGCGGAAAGGCTGGACGACGTCGAGAAGATGGCCTTCGCCGGCGGGGTGGACGTCGAAACGAGCTCCGCCTCGCCCGGTGCGGCCGCCATCACGCGCCCGGCGAGCGGGATCAGGAGGACCGCAGCGGTCAGCGCCACGAAGACGTGTCGTCTCATCGGTCGACCTCGGGACTGGACCCCCCTCCAGGAACCCTGGAGGTCGCTGTACCCCGCGCTATGTCGCACGTGTCAGGTGAGATCGGGTTGTGGCTGCGAACGGGACCACGACCGGATGGAGATCTGAAGTCCGGTGAAGGTACCACGCCCGCGTCGGCTATCGGCCGTCAGGCGGCCGCGATCCAGGCGGCGACGTCAGGGACCGGTGCTACTTGCATACGCAACCAACTAGGCGTAATGTATTTGCGGTTGCAACTTCACAAGGCTGCACCGCAGGAACCTACGCATGGAGGCACCTGATGAGTGCGTCGACGAGCACCCCAAGCCCTGAGTATCGGAAGCCGCGTGGCTGGTTCCGGCGGCACATCGGCGATCCGGTGGCGCGAGTCCTGCTTGCGCGTATCCGCGGACCGGGCGCCGTCCTCGAGGTCGACGGAACGCGCGCGACTCGCCGAATCCCGATCATGATCTGGCCCCGAGACGGCATCGATCACGTCGTCGGCCTCTTTGGCATCACGCCATGGGTGCGTGACGTCCGCGCCGGGCGGTCGGTCCGGATCGTTCGCGGAGGTCGTGCGCGCGCCGTTCACCTCCCAGAGCTCAGCCCGGAGGAGACGGCCGATTACCTGCGCTGGTACGTGGCGAAGTACCCCGGCCAGGGGCGCCGCTATCTCGGCTTGGAGAAGGCGACCGGCACACGAGAGGAGGCGCAGGTCCTCGCGCAGCGCCACCCGGTCTTCCTGATCGAGGACGCCTGAGCATCATGAAGATCGTCGTAATCGGTGGCACCGGGCTCATCGGATCAAAGCTCGTGACGAAACTCAGCGAGCGCGGACACGAGGTGGTCGCCGCGTCACCGCGCCTGGGGGTCAACACCATCACTGGCGAGGGTCTTGCCGCAGCCTTGGACGGCAGCGCGGTCGTCGCCGACGTTTCGAACTCGCCCTCGTACGAGTACGCCGCAGCGCTCGAATTCTTCGAGACGTCGACCCGCAATCTCCGAGCCGCGGAAGAGGCCGCCGGCGTCGGACATCACGTTGCATTGTCGGTCGTAGGAGCGGAACAGTTGTCCGAGAGCGGCTATTTCCGAGCGAAGCTCGCCCAGGAAACGTTGATCAAGGCGTCGCCGGTCCCTTACTCGATCGTACAATCCTCGCCGTTCTTCGACTCCGTCAAGGGCGTCGCTGAGGCTGCTACCGACGGCAACGCCATTCGTGTGGCGCCGGTGCTCGTCCAGCCGATCGCGCCAGATGATGTTGCGATCGCGGTGGGTCGGATCGCCGAGGAGTCACCCGTGAACGGCACCGTGGAGATCGCCGGGCCTGAAGAGTTCCATCTCGACATGCTCATTCGACGGGTCCTGAGCGCCCGGAACGACCTGCGGGAGGTGATCTCCGACCCCCACGCACGCTACTTCGGTGCCGAACTGAGCGAGCGCTCGCTCGTCGCCGGCGATGAGGCAATCCTCGGCGAGACCCGTTTCGATGACTGGCTGCGCCAGTTCACGACCGCGAAGCAGGCGTCGGCTTAGCGGCTGATCACCCAGTCGAGGTCTCCATGAAGACGGGCGTGTTGGCTGGCGAGGAAGGATTCGAACCTTCGATCTCCTTCGCGTAAGGCGAGCACCGCGACGAGGATGAACACGAGTCCGCCCATCGCTGTGAGCGGGCCGGCGGACCGGATCAGCCCTTCCGTACGCGACCTATCGTCGAGGCGATATCCAACGGCACTGCCCCCCGCGGGTTCGGCGTCGTACCTGTGCATGCTCGTCCTCCCTAAATCGATTCGGCTCAGCCGAACTCATACAGCGGTGGGAGCGGCGTTGCCGCCGCTCCCACCGCGCGCTTGTGCGGTCCACCGGGTCGACCAGCGCATGCAGCGCTCGAGGACAAATGTGGCCGGACGCGGGTCACTGCTGCACCGCGCGAATGGCGGGCTTGGGCAGTGCCTCGCCGAGCTCGTGGAGCCGATATGCGAGGCCGAGGCTCGAGACCCCGAACACGACGGACCAGATCCCGACGAGCCACACGAGCGTGATCAACCCGTCTCCCGGGGAGGCGACGAGCAACGCTCCGAACACGACCGACGCCACGCCGCCGATTGCCAACCAGAACTCGCCGTCGAGCTCGCGCCGGAGGGCGATGGCCGCGATGACCTGCAGTGCGCCGGTCGCGATCGCCCAGAAGGCCACGACGTAGAGCAGCGACAGGGCCGTCATGTCCGGCCACGCGAAGGTGACGAAGCCGACGACGATGCCGAGGACGCCGATGATCCCCACGGCCCAGGCGTTGCGCCGCGCAACCGCGTCGCCGCGAGCGAGCGCGACGAGCAGCGTGACGCCGTCGACGAGGACGTAGGCGCCGAACAGGAAGACGAGCACCGTGAGTGTCGTCTCCGGCCAGATGAATGCGAGGATGCCGAACACGATCGCCGCGACGCCGCGGATCGCGAACACCCACCAGTCGCGTGCCACTAAACCAAGCATTGGAACTCTCCTTTCGATTGAAACCTGGAAGATCTGGACGAAGCGTGCGATCCGCCGGGATGAGCGGTCGTCCCACGATCCGGCTGATTCGGGGGGCCACCGGGAGCACGACGCACCCCGGTGGCCCCGCGACGCTCGCTCTGTGTCAGGAAACGAGCGCCTCGCGCGTCGCCTCGACGGACGCCTTGGCGAGCCGGCGGGCTTCTTCGAGTTTCGCCGTGCGAGCCGCGTGCGAGGCCTTCAGCTCGTCGATGCTGGCGTCGATCCGCTGCCGATGGATCTCACGCGCGTTGCCCAGCTGCTCGCGCAGCTTGGCGAGCCGCGCCTCGAACTCGGCCTTCTCCTGGTCGAGCGCCTTGTCGGCGCGCTCCACAAGAGCCTCGAGCTTGCGCCGCTGCGCATCGATCGCCTTCTCCACGTTCGCCTTCGCTTCACCTGAGGCCTGGCGAAGCTCCGCGTCGAGCTGCTCGAGCTCCATCCGCGCGGCATCGGTCTCGCGGACCAGCTCCGCGTCGGCGACCTCACCAGGGAGGCGGCGGAACGTCATCCCGCCCAACGCGCCGAGGCGGGTGTCGACCGGCGTCACCCACATCTCGTCGATGTCGGCGATGACGGCGGCCTTGCCCGGGGTGAGTGGTAGGCCGAGACCTCGTCGACGAAGTCGATGCTCACTCCGGCCTTGAACAGGTCGTACGTCAGCCCACCGAAGCCGCCGATGTAGGCGCCCACCGCGACACCCGCCGGGCCTCCGAGCAGCCCGACGAGGCCGCCCGTAACGATGCCCACCAGCGTGCCGATCGGTCCGTTGTCCGCCTCCTGGCGGACAGACACGGTCCCCGACGGGTCCTTGGCGATGACGGTCGACCCGTACACGGTGATGTCGCCGTCCCGGTGCAGGTCCTTGAGGGCGGTCAGCCCCTCGAACGCCATTTGCTCCGAGTCGAACACCGAAACCAGGATCTTGTCGCCCATCTCTCGAGACTCCTTTCTCCGTGGTCGCGATTTCGCGACGCTCGAGTCGAGCCTCCCGCCCGCCGGATGAGCGCGCGTCGTCCGATCCGACCGATACCGCCGGGCGGTGTGCCCGTGGAGCCCCGTGACATGGCGGCGCCGGCGTGATGTGACCTCATGACGCCGCAGCCCGGGATCACGTAGTTCTTCGGCGGAAGAGAGTCTTCGTGGATCGTCGTTGGCGAGAACCTGCACGATCCGGTGGATGCGTGCTCATCCGCCGTCCCGGGATGCTCGCGCCATGGACCACATTGCGAAGCCATCACGGTACGAGATCCACGTCAGCGGCCTCCTCGGCGAACGGTTGCTCACTGCGTTTCCGGACATGCACGTCCAGATGCTCGAACGCGTGACCGTGCTAGTCGGGGACCTGCCTGATCAGGCCGCGCTCCACGGCGTGCTCTCGCGGATCGAGTCGCTCGGGCTCGAGCTGCTCGAAGTGCGGCGAGGCCACTCCGTGGGAACCCAATGGGTTCCACCCGGACCAGGTGGTGCGTGATGCGGCAGGCTCTCCTTCGCCTCGACCATCGAGCGGCAGTCCGCCACCTCCTCGCACGGGCCTTGCCAGGCGCGGCGCCTGCGTCGATCGAGCGCTTGGCTGACGACGCCCGGGTGACGAGGATTCGACCCAGCGACGTGATCTTCCGTCAGGGCGAACCGATCCCCGTCACCCTCGTGATCCATGGTTACGCCGCATTCCGGCGCACCACAAGGGATGGCCGCGAGCTCGTGCTGGGCATCTCGAAGTCTGGCTGCCTGTTTGGCTTGGGCATCGCTGGACAGGCGTCGAGCGTCGACCTCGTCGCGATCACGCCGACCGAGGTCGGCCTGTGGTCAGGAGCGGACGTCCGCAAGATAGTGGTCACCGATCCGAGCCTGGCTGTCGCGGTGATCGACGGGATGGGCCGACACATCGTCACGATCAGCCAGCGCATCGACGGCTTCATCCACCAGGATGCGCGTGGACGCGTGCTGCGGGTCCTGGCCGAACATCGCGACCTGTTCTTCGGCGAGTCGCCAGTGCTGTCGCGGACGATACTGCCTGGCCTCGTGGGGACGAGCCGCGAGATGACCGGTCGGGTCATCCGCGGCCTGGAGCGTGAAGGGATAATCGCCCGGATCGGCCGAGGGGGCCTGCTGCTGCTGTCGCCCACGGGCCTCGACGAAGCTGCCGAACCCGTCGAGCGGGCCTCGTGAGGCGATACCGTCGGGCCTGACACGCCCGGAGGAATTGATCCCTCCTAGCGAGCCGGTCCGAGCAGCCCCAGCTCGCGCGCCCGATCGACTGCCTCGGTTCGCCGATGTGCATCCAGCTTCTCGTAGATGTGGCGCATGTGGGTCTTGACGGTGCTCGTCGAGACGTAGAGTTCGGCGGCGATCTCGCCCGCTGACAGGTTGCTCGGCAGGTAGCGCAGCACGCGCAGCTCGCTCGCAGTGAGCGGCTCGGGCGGCATCTGGCGCTCGCGACGACGGCCGGGAGCGACGACCCGCCGAGGACGCTGAGGACGGTCCGCCAGCAGGGCGGCGTGCGCCGTCCGGTGCCGGGGATGCCGCTCGAGGAGCTCGCGTGCCGGCATCACCAGGAAAGGGAGGACGAGTGTGTCGGGTTCGGCCATATCCAGGCCACGCTCGATATCGCGCTCGGCCGTCACGCGGTCGCCAAGCTGGTCGTGCGCGATCGCATCCAGCACGAGCGCGTGGATCACGGTCCCGTCGCGCACGATCGGTGCCGTCCCGTCGAGCACCGGTGCGAGCTCCTCGATGGCCGCGCTCTGGTCGCCCTCGGCGAGTCGAAGCGCAGCGAGGGCCGTCCGCGCGTTCACCGTGCTCATGGTCCCGGTCGGTCAGGCGGCTGATCGTGGCCCGTGCGTCGGCCAGATCGCCCATCCGCAGCTGCGTCTGCGCGATCGGACCCTGGCCGGGCCGGTCAGCGCGTGCGGGGTGGCCAGCACGTCCTGGAGCCGCGCGGCCGCCCGGAATGGCTCAGCGCTTCCCTGAACCGGCCCTCGCCGACGTGCAGCTCGCCGCGCACGAAATGCACGAGCAGGCCCGTCGCCGGGTCGAGCTCGGCCCGCATCGAGTGCTCGGCTCGGTCGAGCCAGCGGCGCCCGTCGTCGAACCGGCCCTGCGCCGTATCAGCCGAGGCCATCGTCGCCATGGCGGCGCATGCGATCGGGTCGGTCGCCCAGCCGTGCGCCTCCGCGATCTCGATCGCCTCCCGGAATCGGCCGTGCCTGCGCAAGCGAGCGCCGGGCGACAGCAAGCCCGAGGTGCGAGAGACAGCCGACCTGGATGTAGGGCCGGTCGATCAGCCGCGCGAGCGCCAGGCCCTGCTCCAAGTGTCGCTCGGCGTCGTCGAACCTGAACGACCAGAGCTCGACGATGCCGAGGTTCATCAACGCGACCGCTCGCGCGTCGTTTCCGAGCGTCAGGTCGGACATCGAGTCCGCCTCGACCGGTCCGAGCAGCGGCCCGACCTCGCGGAGCGCGGATCGAGATCGCCGCGTCGCCGGGCGAGCTCCAGCCGGGCGATCGCGAGCATGACCGCGAAGTATTTCCGCCGTTCGGCCAGGACCTCGGAAGCATGTCGCTCGGCCAGCGTGATGTATGCGGCCGCCGTCTCGAGGGAGTGCTGGGTCAGCTCGACGTAGGCGAGGAGTACGGCCAGCTCCGGATGCGACAGCGCATCGGCGGGGAAGGCCGCGAGCAGTGCGCCGACGGTCGCGACCTGACCGTCGAGCGACAAGCTGAGACCGTGATCGGCCAGCAGTCGGCCCGCGTGCTCCCATTCGCCGCCGGCCTGGGCGTGACGGATCGCCTCGACGGCGTGCCCGTGCTCGGCGAGCCAGTCGGCGGCGACCCGGTGCAGATCGCCGACGGCATCGGGGTCGTGCGCCGAAGCTCGAGCAGCAGGAGGTCCGCAAATAGTTGGTGGTAGCGAAACCACGTCCGCTCAGGGTCGACCGATACAACGAACGCGTCCGAGTCCTCCAGTTCGAGGAGCATCCGCTCGGACCCACTCGCTCCGGTGAGACGGTCGGCGAGCGAACCGCAGACGCGCTCCAGGATCGATGTGCGGAGGAGGAGCTGGCTGGACGCCTTCGGGCTGGCGCTCGAGGACCTCGGCGAGGAGGTAGTCCGCCACGGCCGTTCGCTGCCGGCGAACGCGTCGACGAATCGCTCGGGGTCGCTGATGCTCGTCGATCGACATCGCGGCGAGCCGGACGCCCGCGGCCCACCCCTCGGTCCGCGCGAGGAGCATGGCGGCCGCTCGGCGGACAGCTCGACCCCCGGGCCTCGAGCAATCGCCGCGCCTCCTCGGCCGACAGCCGGAGGTCGACGCACGGAGCTCGGTCAGGTCGCCGGCCAGGCGGAGCGATGGAGCCCCAGGGGGGGTCATGGCGCGTCGCGAGGACGACGTACAACAACGGGGCCGCCGCGCGAGCAGGAGCTCCAGCTGCTCCTGCGCTTCCGGCGACATAAGCTCATGCAGATCGTCGATCACGAGGACGACGGGCTCATCGAGCGCCTCGAGCTGCGAGGCAAGACGCCGCACCGACGCTTCGCCGTCGAACTCCGGGGCTGGCGCGAGCTCCTGCACGATCCCATCCCTGCCGATAGCGGACCGCAGCCGCTCAACGACGGACAGCCAGAAGTGCTGGGCGTCGCGTTCGCGGGGCTGGACCAGCACCCAGGCCGTTCGTGCACGGAAGCCCACCTCATCGATCCACGAGCGGAGCAGCACGGTCTTTCCGCTCCCAGCCGGCGCCGAGACGAGCGTTACCCCCGCGGACACTCCGGCAGACAGGCGCGCGTGCAGCGCTCGTCGCGCCACGACGCCAGCAGCACGAACGGCGACCGTCTCCTCAGGAGCGCCCATCCGCCATCCTTGCACGCGGGTGGCACACCCGGCAACGGTAGCGAGGGGACCGGGTCGCAGGACCACCCCACGGACGTCGCCGTCCGCGTCCGACGCGCGCGCCGATCAGCTCGGGGACGACGTCGGTGCCTTGTCGGGGCCCCCGAACAGCACGCCCCAATGGCCCCGCCGCAGCACGATCAGCAGCACCCACCCGATCGGGATCGGGGCGAGCCATTGGGCGATCCGGAACAGCATCACGGCGGCGGTGAGCTGCTCGGTCATCCCCGCTCCGCCCACGCTCGACAGGATGCCGATGTAGGCGACCTCGGCGACCCCGACGCCTCCCGGCGTGATCGGAACCAGCGACACGATCCCGACGACCGCCATCGCCGCCAGCACCGCCGACGGCGGGAGCACATCCGGCCCGATCCCGACGCACCAGAGGGCAACCTCGAGGACGACGAACCAGGCGAGCCTGCCGGCCACGGCCGCGGCGAACCCCCGCAGGCCGTGCTGCGTGAGCATGGCCTTCGAGCGTTCGCGCAGATCCAGCGCGCCCTCCACGATGCCCGCGGGCGGCGTCTTCCGGAACAGCGTCCAGATGCGCCGTGCCATCGAGTCGAGCCAGCCGCCCAGCTTCCGCGCGAGACCCTCCGACCGCACGAATGAGACGAGCAGGGCAGCCGCGACGACCAGCACGACGAGGCCGACCAAGGCGAGCAGGAGCACGCGCGGCTCGGTCGGGTGACGATCGAGGAGCACGCCGGCCGTGGCGATCACCGGCAGGGCGAAGACGGAGAATGTCTCGAACGCGGCCGTCAGGGCGATCGCGGCGCTCGCGACATCGGTCGGGATCGACCACTGACGGTACAGGACCAACCGGGTGGCGATGTCGGTCGGCCCGGGCACGGTGCTGACGACCGCGCGCGCGGCCAGGTCCGATCCGACGGCGTGCGGCCAGGAGAGCCCGGGCACGAGAACGCGGGAAGGGCCAGCGCTGGCGACATAGGCGACGATGCTGCTGGCGCCGAGAAGCGCGACCTGCCACGGGGTCAGCGCCGCGAACGCGGCGCGAACGGCCTCGTAGTCGACCAGTCGCGGCAGCACGATCCCGAACACGAACACGATGAGACCAACGAGCAGGAGCGCGCGACGCACGATCGCTCGTCGGCTCGGCGCCGGCTGGGCCGGCGCGCCGACTGGCGCGCTCGCGACTGCCCCTTCTGGTGCTGCATCCGGCATCACGTGAGAACCGTGAAGCGCGCCAGCGATCGAGAGGTTTCCTTGGCTGGTCATCGCGCTGTTCCTATCGGATCTTGTCGAGGGGTTCCGACGACGTATTCGTGAAGCTCGCGGGTAAGCTCGCCGATCTCACGTGTCAGCTCGGTGTTCAGCTTCAATTCCTGCACCTCCTCGACGAAGTCGTGATCGGCCTTCTCCTGCTGGAACGTGGCTTGGCGGTTCTGCCCGATCATCACGAAGGAGGTCAGGAAGATCGCCTCAAGGGACACCGCCAGCGTCAGCGTCGGCCACGGAGTCCTCTCGACCACGAGCATCCAGAACCCGAACGCCAGGGCATGGAGGTACACGAACTTCATGGAGCCCGCGAACCCGGTGATGCGGTCCGCGAGCCTGAGCTCGAACTCCGCGGCGCGTTCGGCGTCCAGCCGGACGACGACCGGGTGGTGCGGTGTGAATACGGTCACGGCCTGGGTTCCTCCAGTCGAACAGCGACGACTCCCGCAGGCTCCATCACGACCGGACGAGCCGCCGTCGTCCGATCCGGGCGATTTCGGTGCCGGTGGCCGCCTGTCCATGCCGCGAACGTGCGAAGCGCCGCTGATGCCCAGCTAGCGTGTGATCCGCACCGCCGTCACCGCCGACGTCCAGCTCTCCACGGGCGTTTCGACCGCGCAGCCGGCGGACCTGATGCCGATGCCGCGAGTGCGAACCGGCGCCATGACGTCTGCGAAGGACTGGCGACGTTCGAGGTAGCGCAGCGACACGTCGGTACGGGTCGTCGCAATGGCGACGATGCGGTCGATGCCGATCGCGACGCCCTCCGGCAGCGCCGGCGCGAACGGCTTTCCCAGGGTGTCATCGAACCACAAGACGTGCTTGCTGCGCTTGGGTAAGCGCTTCTCCCCGAGCAGCAGGACGCGGCCACTCGCCGCGCAATCGATCAGGGCGACCGCGAGCGATGTTGTGGTTTGGCTGGCGAGGGAGGATTCGAACCTTCGATCTCCTGATCCAGAGGACTCCTGACGTTTCCGTCGACGGTCGGTGCGATCTGAGCGTGGCGCGGACTCGGATTCGGTCCAACCGGCGGGCAATCAGGTTGAACATGCCGGACGGAGCAGGTGAACGTCAGACGTTCAAGTAACTCGGGGATCGACCGTACCGCGCTTGACGAACGTTGGGAAGGGGGCGGTTCCCGCTGTTCCCACTACTCCGAATTTCGGGTAATTCGCGAGGGCGACTCCAGTCCATGATCTCGCTTAGGGGCAGCCTTCCAAGCTCAATGCCAGGTCATGCACGAGTAGGCGAGAGCGATGGTCAATGAGGCACGATCGGTCACTCTCGGGATCAGTGGATGTACCAGGGGATCTCAAGGGTCGTGCGCTCGTCGGAACGGTCGCCGGCCCGGCTCAGGACCTGGCTGCCGGGGGCCGCGGTGGTGTTGTCGCGGCGGTAGGTGAAGATCACCCGGTACTGCCCGGCCGTGATCGTCCCTGATCAAGGACGCGTACCGGAAGGCCGAAGGACTCGCGCTCGGCGACTCGGTGAAGGTCCATCTGGCCGTGCGCCGCTGACCGCGGCGCCCAGGGCCAACGCCGGCGAGACGCCCTGTCGCTACCGTGCCGGCAGGTGCCCCCAATCCGGGCGCCGGAGGGACGAGGGAAGAGGGACAGGAGGGAAACGTCCATGCGCACCGTGCTCGGGTTGGGCGCGACATTCATGGTGTGTGCAGCGATCGGCTATGTGATCTCACCCGGCGTATCCAATACGGGGTTCGCCGACGCCGGAGCAGTCCTGGCGTTCGTCAGCCTCGCCGCAGTGACGATCGAACGGATCATCGAAGGGATCTTTGCGGCGCTCGCTAGCCGACTGGGCGAGTGGTGGCCGTTCTCGTTGGCGAAGAACGAGTTCGATCGCTTCGAGACCGAAACGAACGGGCTGCTGAAGGACGTCGTCAAGAAGACGATCGAGGAGCTGGAGGCGGCCAAGGCGGCCGGCGACAAGACCGCCGACGAGCTGACCCGGATCGACAACGCGATCGCCTCGATCACGGCCGACCAGAAGCGCCTCGCAGAGCGCTACAAGGAGGTCACGACGAAGCTGGCGCCGGGTTCCGCGCGCATGGCACGCGTCGGCGAGATCAACACGGAGATCACGAATCAAGCTCAAGACCATTCACGAGACCTCGGGGCGGTTCGTCAAGGAGGCGCAGGGGATGATTGCCGCGGCCACCGAGACTGCCGACCGCGCGTCGATGATCCTGTCGAGCTTCCAGGACAACCCAGCACGACGGATCGCTTCGCTGGTGCTTGGAACGAGCTTTGGCATGGTGGTCGCCGGAGCGGCGGGATTGAACCTGTTCGTCGCGACGCTCGTGACCGCGGCCGGCGACAAGTCCAGCTTGCCGACGATCCTGGCCGGGACCGCGGGCGTCCTGCTGACTGGGATCGTCATCGGGCTGGGATCGGCGCCGACCCACGAGGTCGTCAAGTCGCTCCAGGCGTATCGCGACGGCCGGACCGCGCCCGATGAGGTGAAGACCGTGCCGACGAAGACGGCGTCCGAGTCGATGGTGGTCGCGGGAGGCAACCTCGAGGTCCTGGGCGGCGCCCAGGGCGGCGGGAGACCCGTGGTGGTCCGCCAGATCCGGCGCACCGGCTAGGTTTGCGCCCGCCGCCTCGCGATCCGAGACGCCGGCGAGACGGCGGAGCGGTACGGTCCCAGCCTCATCGAGGGGCACACCTTGGACGACCAGGCGATCCTGGATGCGATCCGGATGAATCAAGCCGTGGCAGCGGAGGCGATCGAGAGCTTGCCGCCGCCGCCCGGCTCTGATCGCCCGCGCGCGGCCGCGGCCCTCAACGGGGCGGCTGCGATCCTCGGCGTCGATCCGGCCGGGTACCTGCTCGATCAGCTTGGCCTTGACGGCCAGGTGACCGAGTTCGTCGGTGCGCTCCGAGCTCGCGGCGTCCGGATCGAGGAGGAGGAGATCGAGGACCAGGACGGGAACTTCCCGATGGATGCTCTTGCTGCCTTCCTGCCGCGGGCGAAGTCGTTCCGCTGCCGGATTCTCAAGAACGGGAGTGTCGCCGGCAGCGGCGTCCTCGTCGGTCCGCGGCTGGTTCTGACGTCGTGGCATGTGATCGCCGTCGCGGCACCGGGCCAGGAGCAGGTGCCGATACCCACCTTGTCGGTCCTGCTCGGCGACTCCACGGTCCAGCCGGCTACCGTTCCGCCGGCGTGGTTCTCCGAAACCGGTGACGGCGAGTTCAACCAGATCCCACCGATCCGGGACGCCGATGTCACGGACCGGTTCGATGTTGCGTTGCTGGCGATGACGCAGCCGGCCGGTGCCCGTCTCGGTTTCGTGGAGCTGAAGTCGCCCGGGCCGCAACCGAAGTCCGGCGCCGCGCTCGCGGTCGTCCACTTTCCGCAGGGTGTCGACGTCGGAGTCGGGTTTGGGAAGGCAGGGAAGATTTGCAACGTCACATCGCGCTGGCGCTACAACCCGACGACCAGTGGCGGCTCGTCGGGCGGGGGCATCTTCAATCGGGACCTCGACTTCATCGGTGTTCACCAGGGCAACTACGACAACGGGAAGCGCTTCGTTCCGGCGGAGATGTTCGTCGACCAGGTCCTGGAACGGGTGAAGCTGGACGTCACACCGCCGAAGCTCTGGTCCCTCGACGGGACCACGACCGGCAAGCTCGTGGTCGGCCGGGACCTGTTCTTCCAGACGATCGCCGCGGCGGGGGAGACCAGCAAACGGGTGCGCGGGATCAAGATCAAGCGCCGGGCCCTCGGCCCGGCCACGGCCGGACTGGCGTTCAGCCACGACATCCTCGACCAGCTGCTGATCTTGCGGGGGCCGAGCCACGTGCTGGTCCGCGTGTCGCAGGACGAGATCGTCCCGGACCTCGTTGCGGAGATCCGGCGACGCACCCAGGCGAAGGGCCTCGACGTTCTGGAGCCCGAGGCGGAGCCCGGCGTCGCGCCCGGCCAGGCGCCGCCCGAGACGACGGCGAAGGATCGAGCATCGGTCCTCGCCGCGTCGATCGAGGCCGCGGCGCTCAAGACCGACCAGGTCGTCTGGTTCTTCTTCGACAACCCGGGGGTCATCCTGTCGGAGGGCGCCCGCCTCGCGTTCGAAGGTTTCGTGGACGCTGCCCTCGTTCAGCCCCACCTCCGGTTGGTGATTGCCGGCTTCGAAACGGTTCTCCTGCCGGGTGAGGAGTTCGCGGCCCCGACGGCTGCCGAGGGCGAGGGCATGCCCGGGCTCGTCGTCGAGTTCCTCGGCGGCTTCCAGCGGGCCGATCTGCTCAACTTCCTGACCGAAGCGACCAATGACATGCCCATGAAGGGACCCGCCATCCAGGCCCTGATCGACTATGCCGTCAGCCGCGCGCTGATCGGGATCGAGGGTGTCAACGGGGCGTACACCGACGACCAGCTGGCCGTCGTCACGGATCGACTGCGCGCGGACCTCCAGATCCTCCGCGCCGTTCCCCCAGGCCCATGATCGAGCCGCCCGTCGACGCCACGACCGAGCCGATCGCTCGGGCCCGTCGCTTTGCTGCACTCTCTGGCCCGTTCGAGCCGCGGACCTTGCGGGTCGTCATTGGGGATGTGGCGTCCAATGTGGCCTTGGCCGTCGCATCCGATCTGGCCGACAGCTGCGACACGAACCTGCCCGAGGGTCGCTGGCTGATGCGGGCCAGCGCCCGACGGCGCGAGATCGAGGGGCTCGTCGTGAGCGGCCTCCTTCCCGAAGCGATCGAGTGGCGGCGTTCGAGCACGTTCAACGGCATCGGTCCGGACGACGCCACGCTCGACCTGCTGAATGCGCTCGCCGGATCCAGTCCGGAGGCTCCGCCCACCTCCAAGGAGGCAGCGGACGGAATGGAGGCGCCGCAGGCTGCAGCGGATCGCGGTCGCGCTCGATCGAGCCGGCCAGCGCGCGCCGGCCCACGAGAGCCTCGGTGTGGTCCGGTCCGCGCTCGGACGAAAGGACTCCGACGAGCGGGCCGACGCGATGCTGAAGGAAGGATTCTACGGCCGGAAGGCGGAGCTGGCCAAGATCCGCCGCTGGCTCAGTCAGCCCATCACGAAGCCCCCGGTCCAGGCGCTGTTCATCTCGGGTCTGCCCGGGATCGGCAAATCGACGCTGATCGATGCGTCCGTGCGCGAGGCGGTCCAGGCGGTCCCGCCGTGGATCGTCATCCGGCTCGACTTCGATCGGAGCGGGCTCGACGTCCAGGACCGGGTGGGTCTGACGATCGAGATCACGCGTCAGATCTCCATCGCGCTCGGTGAGGAGGCTCCGGACCTGCGCCAGGCCCGCCTGGTCGCTGCCGGTGGTGAGGCTCTCTCGGACCTCGACCTGAAGGGGGAGCGACGCGAGCACACTCCGGACGACCTGGCCCGGGCGATGGCCGACGCGGTCAAGGCCTCCGGCCGTCCGATCCTCGTCGTCCTCGATACGCTCGAGGCGCTCCAGAGCCGCGCGGCGACTCATCCGAAGCGGCTGTTCGACTGCCTCGATGAGCTCTGCGATCGCGGGCTCCACCCGCTCGCGGTGATCGCGGCCGGTCGTGGAGACGCCCTCGACATCGCAAAGAACCGGGCGCCGACGAAGATCAAGCTGCGCGGTCTCGACAAGCCCAGCGCCGAAGCGATGCTGAACCGGCTGGACGCGCCCGAGGAGTCGTACGCCGACATCCTCGAGATCGCCGAGGGCAATCCGCTCGTGCTGCGGCTTGCGGCGCAGGCCGTGCGTGAGGCGGGTCCGGAGGCGCTCGACAGCGTTCGACGCCGGAAAGGCGTGCGCGCCGCGTTCCTCTACCGGTTTCTCCTGTCCCGGATCGGCGACGAGACGCTCCAGAGGCTGGCGGAGCCCGGGCTGGTCGTGCGCCGGATCAACCCCGACGTGATCGCCCAGGTGCTGGCGCCCAAGCTCCTCGGCGGGCGCCTCGATCCGCAGGTGGCCGTCAAGATGTTCGAACGCCTGTCGACGAACCACTGGCTGGTTGAGCGGGATCCGACGGCCCCTGGCTGGGTCCGGCATCGATCAGACATCCGGCGGGTCCTGCTCGGGCTGCTGTACGAAGGCGACCGTGCTCGGATGGCGGCCCGGATCGACAAGGCCGCAGCGGCCTGGTTCGCCAAACGGACCGAGGCCTTCGCCCCGCTGGAGGCCGCCTACCACGCCCTGCAAGCAACGCGTGGCGGCGAAGAGCTGCCGAACCTCACTCCCGAGGTGTGCAACAAGTTCGACGCGGCGACCCTCGCCGAGCTGCCGCAACCCGCGCAGGACTACGTGCGGAAGACGCGCCGCGATCGGACATCGGAGTTCCGCGGGGCCAAGGCCGAGCATGCCGGATACAGCCCCGAGGAGCTCGAGGCGGCCGCGTCGGAGATCGAGGCGATCCTCGAGCGCGGCGACATCATCGAAGCCGGCTACGTCTACGAGCGTGGCCTGGCGGGCCAGGAGCTCCCCTCGACGTCGAAGGCCGCCGATGTCGCCATGGCGTACCTGTGGCGCTCTGGGCGCTGGCAACAGCCGTGGCGCGACATCCGGAAATGGGTGGGGCGCGGCGATGTCCGTGCTCTGTCGCCCGTCGTTGCACTGACTCGGCTCGAGATGCTGGCCGAGTTCCGCTTCGCCTGGCTCGTGCAGGCGATGACTCGCGACGAATCGCTGCTCAACTTCGCGATCGATCTTCGAATGCGGGGCATCAAGGGCTCGCTGGCGGAGGGCGCCCTCGGATTCCGCGATCGCCGACGCGGGCGGGCCGCCGATCTCCGCGTCATGGAGCAAGTTCGATCCGATCTCGGCGTCCGAGACGGTCTGGAAGGGCGGGCTGCGGGACGCGCGGCTCATCGACGTCCTGTCCGTCCCGCAGGTCCAGCTGACGGCTCGAGTGATGTCACCGATGCGTCAGGAAGCGCCGGCGCCCGCCGTGGATCCGACCGATGCAGCGGGCGCGGCGGCGGCGCGGCTTCTTGCCGGCATGACGCCCTACGCGTCGGTGGCTGAGGCCGTCCGGGTGCGCGATGCGGGGAAGGTCGGCCGACACCTTGCGTCCGTGGACTTCGAGCTGGCTGAGGCCAATGGCCTCCCACCGTCAGGCGCGGGACCCTGGACGGTGGCGCCAGCAGTGTCGCCCGACGGCTCGGTGGACAGCGTCACGAAGCTCGGGTTGCTCGCCGAGTGGCTCGGGTCGGCCGCGTTCGTCCTCCGCAGCTCCGACCTCAAGCTCATTGCCCATTCGGCCGAGCGCTGGCGGCGGACCACAGCGGGCGATTGGGCATTCGAGACCTCACCGGAGGCGCGCGCGCCGCACTGGGCGCGCCGCCTGGACGCGACGATCGCGGATCGAATCGCCCAGATCCTGGCCTTGCCCAAACCGGAGGAGACCGCACGCGAACACCTCCGGCTGTGGTGGGGCGGTGACACGACCGAGGAGGCCGTCGAGTCGGCGGTTCTGGGACGGCAGACGCGGGGCGCTCCGCGCGGAGATCGCGGCGGCCAGCGATGGACCGGCAGCTGGCGCCGCGGAACGGGTGGCCGTCGCCCTCCAGATCGGAAACGTGCCAGCCGCGTTCATCCCCGGGATGGCCGTGCTGTTGAGCGGGAACCGAGAGGAAAAGGAGTCGATCGACATGACCGACGAGCGCTTCGAGGCGGCGAAGCAGAGCCTCCAAACGTCAGCGGGCCTGCGGAAGGCGGTGGACGACCAGGTCAAGAACGGCCTGCTCGAACGGATGGGCATCTCGGAGGTCGTGGGACCGGCGGGAGGCCCGGGCGGCCTCGAGTCGATGAAGACTCCCGGCGCGCTGGAGGCGATCGTCCAGCGGGTCGGGCCGCCCGCCGCTGCTGATCCAGAACAACATGGTCGTCTTCGAACACCGGGGTCGACGACAGCCTCGTCGACTTCCCGACCGGGGACCGATGCCCGCATCCAGCGGCACGGAGAAGGACATCCCCTCGGTCGGCCGGATCGAGTTCATGAACTTCCGGATGACCTGGGGCGGCACCGGCTGGGTGATCAAGGCTCGTCCGGCGCCGGACCGGATCGTCGTGCACGAACCGCCACGTCGCCAGCCTCGTCGGCGAAGCGGACGCGTCGACGGCCGAGGCGTCTTCCTGCGCGACCCGGGCAGCCTAGTCCGGACGGCGCATCGATCGACTTCAACGAGGAGTCGAATGCAGCGCCGGGCCAGGCGCGATCCGTTCGACGTCGCGGAGATCCTGTACATCGCGGACACGACCTCGCCCGACGTCGCGCTCCTGCGCGATCACCGGGGCGGCAAGTCTGCCCGCCCCGCTGCTCGCTCGCCGACACGAGGCCGCCGACCGACGACATCGTCGCCCTCATCGGCTACCCGGCCTTCGACGATCGCAACGACACGGAGCGCCATGGCCCAGTACTTCCGCGACCTCTACAACGTCAAGCGCTACGCGCCCGGCAGGGTCACCCAGGCGCATCCGCCGGGACGTCGTCCTGCAGCACGACTGCACGAGCCTCGGCGGCAACTCCGGCTCGCCGCTGATCCGACTGACCGACGGCAAGGTCGTCGGCCTTCATTTCTCGGGGATCTACGGCGTCGAGAACAGCGCGGTCGGCGTCGACACTCTGCGGCCGCTGCTCGACGGTGACGCGCCCGCGTGGTGACCGTCGCGCGGCGGGGCAGCAGAGGCTCGAGGACGGCGCAGCACAACCGGCGGCCAGCTGCGGACCGCGAGGGCTACGACCCCGACTTCCTCGGCAACGGCGAGCTCGAGCGCACCGTGGCCCGGGCTGCCCGACCGACCGTCGAGCCGGACCTCGCCCGCCGAGCGACGAGACTGGCCGGCCAGCCGTTCGAGCTGCGCTACACGCACTTCGGCGTGCGGTTCTCGAAGAGTCGCCGGCAGCCCGCTGATGACCGCGGTGAACATCGATGGCGCGCACAAGGTCGTCGATCAAGCGCGGCAGCGACCGGTGGTTCAAGGACCTGCGGATCGACCCGAGATCCAGCTCACCAAGAAGGACTACGCCGACCTCGACATCGATCGCGGCCACCTGGTTCGCCGAGAGGACCCGAACTGGGACCCCACGGTGCCGGTCGGCGAGCCCGATGACACCGTGAGCGAGATCTCGCCAACGCGCGCGAACTTCGACACGTTCCACTACACGAACTCCGCCGTGCAGCATGACGATTTCAATGCCGGTCACGCGCAGTGGCTCGGCCTCGAGGACTACATCCTCAACAGCGCCGAAACGCAATGGGTTCCGGGCATCCGTCTTCAGCGGCCCGATCATGCGCCTCGACGACGAGGTCGACCCGATCGGCGACGGCGTCATCGCTCCACGCGAGTTCTGGAAGCTCGTCGTGATGGAGAGCGCGAAGAAGGGGTCACTCCACGCGACCGCCTACCTCCTGAGCCAGGGCGACTTGATCCGCGATCTGCTCGTCCTCCGCAACCGGACCGAAGCGACCGAAGGCTTCGCGTTCGGTCCCTACCAGACGTTCCAGATTTCGATCGCGGACCTCCAGGCGGCGACCGGCTACGACTTCGGCGGCTATGTCAAGGCGGACGGCCTGGCCAAGGCCAAGGGTGGCCAGGAGGCCATCGACAGTGGACAGCCCCTGTTCATCCCCCTCGAGACCGTGGAGGAGATCGTCCTGTAGTTTAGACCCGGGTGGCGGCGTGGGCTCGGAGCAGCTCGTCCAGACGCTCGCGATGGGCCGAGCTGGGGCCGGGCAGGCTCTCCAGATCGCCGTCGGCTGCTTCTTCGCCCGCCGGAGAATTCGGACGGGAGGAGATCGATCCCGCTGCTGGCCTGATCCGCCAGGACGTTGATCGAGCCAGCGAAGCCCGGGTAGAGCAGCTCCAATCCGCGCTTGTCGCCGTCCGACAGGTCGATCCCGGCGGTCGTCGGTGCGCACGTGCTCGGGTGCGTCTTGTAGAAGAACGCGGCAAAGCGGTAGAGCATTACGGACGCCGGATCGAACGGGCCTGCCACGACCTGTGGATCTTCCCGGGTGCGCAGGTTGTGCGTGACCTTGGCCTCGCTCCAGCCGTTCGGCGGGCCAGCGAGGTAGGTATAGATCCCGGGCCGTCGACCGGCGGCGTCCGGGATGAAGGTGCCGTTCGCGGCCGTCGTCGGTACGTAGCCGGGATCGTCATCCCAGCGGAACTCGTTCTCGCATGGGCCGCGCAGGTTCTGATGCTCGTGCTTGAACGCCAGGGCATGCAGGAACTCGTGTCGGACGGTTCCCTCCCAGCCCGGCGGCTTGTTCGTCTTGTACCCGCCGAGGTTGAGGCTGCGCTGCCCGGGCCTGCCGCCGTTGGGCTCGCCCGGTGCGATCGTGACGTCGGTGCTGTCGGTCCCCACCAGCGAGTAGTAGCCCTTCCGGTCGAAGCTCACGCGAATCTCCGCCGCGTGAACGGTATCCGTCAGCGACCAGGACCGGAACGTCCCCGTCGTCGGATCGTGGCCGAAGTCCAACGTCAGGTTCATCTCCGGCGCGATCTGGTCGACCGCCGAGGCCACGTCCGCGTGCAGCGCGGGGTTGCCGTCGAGGAACGCGACGCGGACGGTCGTCCCGACCGGCCAGCGAGAGAGGTCGGAGACGATGAACTCCAGCCCGGCGTTGTTCTCGGCCAGGTCCTTCCGCCACTTGTCGCGGACCTCCATTGAGGCCACGACGGAATCAGGCAGGTCCTCCAGGATCATCCCGAGGGCCGGGTCGTCGTATTCCTGCATCGGGTCCCCTCCTGGCGCCGCTCCGCGCCACGCACCGACGTGACGGTCGGTGCCATCTGGACAGGCTGCGCCTCATCCGGAGGCGCGTCAACGACAACTAGGCGACACCCTTCGCATGGCCAAACGCCAGGATGACGAGGGCGTCCCACCATCCAGTGCAGGGACCCCAAGCAGGAGATCGCCATGGCCGACAAGCCGTTGCTCATCTACGTCCACGGCGCGGGCAATCAGAGCCGCCACACGGCCGCCGAGCTCAAGGAAGCCTACGACGGCGCCCTGTTCGGCGGACCTGGGCCATCGGAGGCCGTTCCCTGGTGGCAGGTATTCTGGGAGCGGCCCGATGGTCCCGCGATGGAGGCCCAGCTCGACAGCGTGATCGGAGCCCTCGCGGAGACGCCGTCGGACGTTCCGGGCGTCGATGCGGCAACGCTCCTCACGGCGATCCGGGCCGCGCGGCCGCCGATCCGCGAGGCCGCAGACGGCCTCGAGGAGGCGGTCGGCGAGAGCGAGACCGGAGAAGCGCTCGACGCCATCGACGGCTGCTATGCGTCGGCCCGGAGCCTGCAGGGGCCAGACGAGATGCCGGACCCGATCTTCAAGTTCCTGGCCGGCCAGGCGTCGAGGGACGTTGTCTCCTACCTCTACGACGGCTGGAAGCGCCGGATGCGCGAGCCCCTGAAGAAGCGCCTGCGCGAGCTGGGCAAGGACCAGCCGCTCGTCCTCCTCGTTCACAGCCTGGGGTCGATCGTCGCGTACGATGTCGTCACGGACTCCGAGTTCCTGCCGTACAACATCCAGCTCCTCGTCACGGCCGGGACCCCGCTCGGGATCAAGAACGTCCGTGACAAGGTCCGCGACGGCGAAGGACCCGGGGCGCTGCCGGTCACGGTCACGGGCTGGCAGAACTTCCACGATTCGCGGGACAAAGTCGGGTGGTTCGGGGAGACGCTCCTCGGCAAATACCCGGCGCCGCCGCCCTTGACCCAGAAATTGAACGTCATCAATGAGCAGCCGGATCATCACGAGCTGACCGGCTACCTCGCGGATTTGGATCTCCGCGCGGTCGTTCGAGCGGCACTGAAGATCTAGAGGGGCCCCGAGCTCAATCTAGGGACTCTGCTCCTCCTAGCCATGGCCGGTCGTGGCCTTCGCCGCCGCCATCCTCGAGGCGTGTCCCGTCCGGACGGACATCGCCGACCCGCAGCGAGGCGAGCTCGGACAGCCGGAGCCCGGTGTCGAGCAGCACGAGCGCCAGCGCCCGTTCCCGTTCGTCGGCAAGGGCGAGGAGGCTCCGCAGCTCGGGATCGGACAAGGGGGCGATAAGTCGACGCGGCACCTTCGGTCGCCGAAGCCCTCGGAAGCCACCCGCCGCGGCGACCTCCTCGACGGCACACCAGTTGCCGAAGGCCTTGAGACCACGGATACGAAGTGCCCGCTCGACCTGAAGTTTCAGGCGAACAAACCGGGGAGTAGTCGGGCGAAGTAATCACGATCGAACCTCCTCGGCGCGGGGCCCGAGTGAGGTCGAAGCCGCAACATCTGGTGGTTCAGCGGGGCTGTGCCCGAGATGGTGTGGTGTGGCTGGCGAGGAAGGATTCGAACCTTCGATCTCCTGATCCAGAGGACTCCTGACGTTTCCGTCGACGGTCGGTGCGATCTGAGCGTGGCGCGGACTCGATCTCGGATGGTCCGGCGGGTAATCAGGTTGAACATGCCGGACGGAGTCAGGTGAACGTCATTCGTTCAAGTGACCCCGTGGGGAGAACATAGCGCGCTCGTCGACGGTTGGAAAGGGGAGCGGTTCCCGCCGTTCCCACTACTCCCCAATTGGTAATCCTGCCGCGTGCCTACAGACGTTGGCCGCGGCGCGCAGCGCGATCCAATGGCGCCACCGAATCCTCCGAGACGCGTCCGGACCTTGCCACAATCTCCTGCTCTTGTTGGCGGGCCTAGAATCGTGATCGCGGAATCCCGCACTTGGGTCCAAGGAGGGCGGACATCGTTCGGTCGAAGAAGATCATCGCTGTATTTGGCAGCACGGACAAACCTGCCGTGGAACTCGCGCGGGCGTTTGGCGTTGCGATCGTCAACCTTGGCCACATTGTTCTGTCCGGGGGCACTGACGAGGGCGCTGGAACAGTCCGGGAAAGTGCCATCGCGGGTGCCATCGCGGGTGCCGACCCGTCGCGGTGGATCGGGGTCAATCAGAAGGGCCCTATCGCTGGCCACCCAGACGGCGACGGATTTGTGATCGATACCGACCTTGGGCACAAACGAAACTATCTCGAGGCGCACCTGTGCGACGCGGCGATCGGTCTTGCCGGTGGCAATGGAACGAAATCGGAGGTCCTGTTTGCGCTCTCGCTTGGCCGTCCTGTTGCACTCGTGGGCGACGGTTGGAAGGATGATGGTTGGAACTTGCAGGCTGACCGCGAAGCTGCGGTCGAGACCTTGATGCGCGCCGCCTCGAAGCGCGTCGGATGGGGTGCCCCAGACATCGTGGTACTCAACGATCGGCTCAACGAAACTAGAGTGCGGGCGGACGCGCTAGCGCGCATCCGAGACACGGGCGGGCCTAACTTCTTCCCTCCCGACGTCAAAGGCGGGCTGGTTGACTCGGTACTCGCGTGGGTTCTCGAGGCGATATCGTCAGAGCCCGGTCGCGCCGGATCGTTTCCCGACATGGAGGGGTACGAGAAGGTCAAGGAGACCTACGACAAGTGGCTTGACACCCACTAGTGCCGATATGATTTCGGGCTGCGGCGCGCCACCTTGTGGAGCTGACACTCCATCCAGTCCAGCCAGCCAGGACGCCCCTTTCCCGCGCCGAGTTGTGACCGCGCGAGGTCTCGCCGAGAATCCCATGTCACGTTGAAATCAGCGCCAACAGCGCGAAGTAGTCGAGGAGCGGGTCGTCCGGATCGCGACCGTCGGGATCAATCAGGTGGGTGCGCACGATCTCATGGTTGGGGTTGGCAGGATTGTAAAGCGGCGGGGACCCTGGCGCCGTCAGATCGTCGCCGATGTAGGCCGGGTCGTAGCGCTCGATCGCGTGCGGCCGGGCGAGGTCACCCTCGGCAGCCGCCCGAAGCATCTCGAAGCCGCGCCGTGGGTCGACGACAAACGGGCCACCGCCCGGGCCGAGCCGAAGGTGCTCGCGCCACAACTCCACGCGGAGGTTTCTCGCATAGCGGCGGGCACCGCGAACGATCTCACCGTCGATGACGTCGCAATTGATCTCGGTGTCGTAGGTGAGGCTGCGATAGCCCATGTTGCTCGACCCGATGCTCGCGTAGAGATCGTCTACAACCATGTTCTTGGCGTGGACGTACGTGAACTGACCGGACTTGTTGCGGAGGTGGTAGACGAGGAAGCGGTCCCGCTTGACCTCGTCGCTGAGCCCATGCGTCAGGAACGTGATGAAGCGCTTGCGGAGCTCGTAGATGACGCCGTTGGCGAACCTGGGCGCCTCGTCGAGACGGCGGGGAACGAGGATCGCCACGAAGTCGAGCGGGTTCGGGCCAACGATGCGCGACCGGAGGGCTGCGGCGATCGTGTCCGGCTTGGAAGGCACGAACGTCAGGGGGTTCGGGTCGGCGATCAGCGCGGCGTAGTCCGCGGAGTCGACCATCGTCAGGTATTGGTCCTCGATGTACACGAAGCGCTTCGCCCGCTGAATCGCATTCCGCCGCGCCAAAAGCGCCCCTTGCTCACCAAGGTTCGGGTCCACGAACGGGAAGTGGGGGACTCCGGTCGGGATCGTGCGGTTGATCTGGACGAAGTGGCTCGCCTCCGGGATCGGATCGATCAGTTCGGCAGGGGGTCGGGCCGGGACCGTGGTGCGACCTCCCAGGGCCGAGTCCGGGTGCGCGTTCCAGCGCTGCCGGAAGTTGGTCTCGACGTCGTCGACGGCCGGGCCCTCGATCATGCAGTGCGTGTCGTGCCAGCCACTGTCGGTGATGTTCCGCCCACCCTCCGCCCGCTCGTCGTTCGCCAGGTGCTCCGGCGTGTCCCAACGCCCGCACGCCAGGTCGATCCCGCCGAGGAACGCCAGCCGACCGTCTGCGTTCTGGATGACGACCGCCTTCTGATGATGAGAGCCCACGGTTCGGCCTACGGCGTCCAGGATCGCCTGCCCGCGGTGGCCAGCGTCCGGGTCGTCGATGAACATGACGGCGGCCGTGTTGTTGGTCTTGTGGTTGGGCTCCTCCTCCTGTTGGTGCCAGAGCAGGGCCCTCACGTCCACGCCGGCCGCGATCGCCGCCCGCAGGATGCCCATGACGCGCCCGCGGGGATTGAACTCACCCGACGTCAGGTGGGCCAGTTCGTCGTATTCGGGGATCGGCAGGTAATCCGGAACGGGCGTGGACTCGGTGGGGGCGTCCGGCAGCCAGAGCTCGGGGCTGAACCGCCAGCCGGCGATGAAGATCCGGTGGCCGTCGACGTCGGCGATCGGTTGGCCCTCCGCGGTGGGTCGCCCGCCCTCCACCACGTCAGTGAAGTCGTCGTCCCGGAAAGCCCGGCGGAAGGCGCGGTACAGCAGCGAGTACGCCCGCCGCGCATCGATCAGTGCCGTGACCCGGTTGCCCTCGCTGAACCGTCGCAGCGGCTCCGGCGATGACAGGGACGATGTCGGTCGCTCCGGAAACCACGCTTCGAGATCGATCGCAGAGACGATCAAGTAGTCGTCCGCCATCTGGTCGCGCTGCAGCGTGGGGTAGGAGCGCGGCGTATCCGGCAGCGTCCCGAGGCGAACACCCACCCCTTCCGGGACCACAGTGAGCTGCTGAACGGCCAGCGGATCGGCACCGCCGGCGAGCGTCGGACCGATCCAGAGCCCCGCGGCGTCCGTGGCCACGATATCGGTCGCGGCGCCAGTAACCGGCGGCATTGAGAACCGGGCGTTGGCCACCGGGCGGCCGGTCTCGTCGCGCCAGTCGAGGATCAGTCGCCGCGGGGTGAGTGCAGGGAGCTCGTGGTCCCTGACTGCGTCGCGCGACGGGATCAGCGTCTTGCCGATGATGACCGGAATCTCCGCGATGCCCGCCAGCTCCTGGACACGCCGGAAGAAGAACCCGGGGTCGAAGAGCTGACCGAGCCGGTCGACGGCTCGGAACGTCAGCCGCCGATCGCCGATGCTGGCGCCGGTTGGGACCGGGGGGTCGGACGGTGCCGTCGGTTCGCCTGGACCCGCCTCGCCGATGACGCGGCCGGCACGGGCGAGGATGCGGATCTCGCCGGCGAGGAACGACTGGACCATCGCCGCTCGGTCCGCGTCGGTGAAGTATGGGTCCGGCCGCGACTCGGCGATGATCGGCGGGATCGTGGTGTTGAGCGAGTCGACGTCGACGTTCCCATAGAGCAGGTGGGCCAGGGCGGGGCGGCCGCCGCGGCCCGATTCGGTCAACTCGACGAAGTAGCTGCCGTCCTCGGCCATCCGGTCGAGGCTCGCACGGAGGGTCGACCAGACCTCCAATGCCAGCGTCGGCTCCTCGACCACGAGTGGCGAGCCGTCGCGAGCGACGATCGACGGCACGGGTTGACCGGCGGCAACGAAGCGCAGCCAACCGTGGGTGCAGGCGATGAGGGACTTGATCTGCAGTTGGATCTCTGGACCGTCCGGCGGATCGTACGCGGCTTCGGTGTTGGCATTGATCCAGACATCGAGGGCATCGCTGGCGCCGCCGAACGTCCGCCCGACGAGGAAGGCAGGCCCGCTGCTCGGCGCACCCCCGCCCGGGAACGGGAGCGCCAGCTCGAGGCTGTGGACGTTGCCGGTGAACTCAGCCACGGTCTGCAGCCCCCGTTAGATCGCTGTGACGTCGAGGACGGGGCCGTCGACGACGTGGCCGACGCGGTCCCGAACGCGGATTCGGTAGGCGTAGGTGGTGCCGGCGACGACCTGCGTGTCGTCGAACGCGTAGTCGCCCGGTGAGGCCCACGGCCCGAGTGCGCGCCAGAGCGTCCCCTCGCTTCGCCGAAGGACCAAGCACGCGAGGTCTGTTTCAGCGGCGGTCCAGGTGAGCGCGACCTCGCCGAGCGTGAGTAGATGCGGGCTCCACACGGGTGGCGCCGGCGGCTGCATCTTCGGCAACTGGATGGCCAGGCGGTCAGACGCCTGGGACCGGCTACCGCCCTCGTCCTCCGCGACGAGCCGATAGTAAACCGGACGGCCAGGTTCCACCGCGGCATCGACGAGCTGGATCAGGCGGTCGGGCGGGCGGTCGCCCGCCGCTAGCTCGGTCACGGACGCAACGGCACCCGTCGCATCGCGTGTCAACACGATGCTGGTCAGGGCGCCGCCGCCCTCGTCCTGGGGGGTTGCGAAGAGCGGTGTCATCGATCGGACGTCATCGGCCGCCCCGGTGTCGTAGGCGCGGTAGACCCGGTAGCCGCGCAAACTTTGGCCGGCATTGGGCACCCAGCGCAATGCCACGCCGCCAGCGGCCGGGAACGCGGCGTCGGCCCAGACGGGCGCGGCGGGCGGCACGCCGGGCAGATCGACGACGACACAGGTTGCGGTCGCAGCCGGCGGCCACGGCGCCAGGATGCCGGCGGGATCGACGGCTCTGACGCGGTAGACGAAGCGGTTGCGCACCGCGCCGGGCAGCGGATCGCGATGGGTCATCGGGCCGCCACGGCTCGGCAGGGGCGACGTCGTGACGAGCGAGAACGCTTCGTCGTTCGCGGGATCGAGTCCCAGCTGCTGCAACTCCAACCGCTGCTCGTCGTCGGACCGTGCGCGGTGTACCGCTAGGTCGATCGACCCGGCGTCGAGCAGGTCCAGATCGCTGGCCCGGTACACCAGGTACCCCACGCCGGCGACGCCGGTCCACTTCACCGCGAACCACGAGTCGCCGTGATAGTCGGCCCTGGTCGCGTAGTTCACCGGAGGGTAGACGATCGCCGGCACGCTCGGCGGGGTCCGGTGTATCGCGAGGATGGACGCCGGGGGCGCGATCCGTCCCTGATTGCCGGCGGTATCGACGGAGCCGATTCCGAAGGTGCCGACCGCGCGCGGGCGCTCGAGCGTCGGGGCGAGGGTGATCCCCCGAACGGTCATCGCAAAGTGCCAATGCGCCCCGCCGTCCTGCGGTTCGAGAGTCAGAGTGACTGCCACGTCAGTGGTCGTCAGCCCGCCCGGCAAGGCCCCGCGAACGCTGCCGTCGGGGGCAACCCGCAGGGGAAGTGGTGGCGTGGTGGGATCGACGACGAACCCATCCCAGTGCGCCGGCTGATCGAACGTTCGGAAGGCCGGGTACGGCGACCGCGCGGCCTGCGTCGCCGTCGGCGATGTCCCGCGGCCCAGTCGGAAGGCGCAAGGGCCGGGGAGCGGTGGGGCTGCGGCGTTGGCTCGAACGCGGAAGGTCAGTTGTGCGCCGACGGTCGCGATCGTGAGGATGGGGCACTCCTCGCCTGCGCTCCGCAACGCGCCGAGATCGACGCTCGCCTGCGGGACGGGGAAGTCGGGACCCACCGGGGGCATGTCCGTAACGACGTCGTACTCGCCGGGGGCGACCTCCGTCACCGCCTCGATTCCTCCCAGCACGTGGTTCAGCGAGCCCGCCCGATAGTACAGGCGGAACTCATCGAGATCCGGGAACTGCAGCTGCCTGCTCACCGGCCAGATCCAGCGAACGACCGCGGCCGAGCGCATCGGATCGCCGGCTGGAAGACCCGTGTTCGCCCAGGCGAGCACGGCGCTGCCGGCTCGATCCGGATCGTCCGGATCGATGTACTCGGCCGCAAGGTTGAGCGGCGGGCCAGGTGCCACTTCGTCGTTGACCACCACGGAGCCCGGTGCGGACGGCACGCTCGTCCGGCCGAACAGGTCCCGTCCCAACACCCGATAGTGGAACGTGCCGTAGCCGGGCCCGCGGTCCACGAAGTAGCCGTGCGGGAACCGCACGGGCCCCCCGTCAGGATCCGCGATCATCGCCGGGACGACTTCTGGGCTGCCTCCGGCCTCGAACGCACGACGAGAGACGAGTTGATACGGCCCGCTGCTCGGATCGTCGACGCCGGTTCGCTCGACGAGGTACGCAATCGGGCTCCGAACGGGATCGGTCAGCTCGCACGCCGACGGCCGGCGCCAGTTCACGGTCACGTCCATCTCGAACGGGTTGAGGGTGCCATCGGCGTCGAGATGCGCAGCTCCCGGTCGCGCCGTCGCGCTCACGTTCGTCGGCGCGGCGAGCGCCGGCTGCGGGTCCAGCCCACGGTCGAAGGCGACCCAGCACAGGCGGTGCTTCTCACCGTCGATGGACCACGTTCCTTCGATCTTGTAGTCGTACCGCTCAGTCGCGTTGCCTGGCTCGTGGACCCAGTAGAGTCCGACGATCCGGGCGAAGTACGGGTCCGCGGCGGCCGTCAGGGTGTCGCGGACGACGTCGTAGCGCCATGTGGTCCCGTCCTCCGAGTCGTCCGCGGCAAGACGCGTGACGAACTGCCCGCCACCGTCCAGCGCCCGCTCGAGCGACTCGCGTAGCTCGTCGAAGTCCGAGCCCAGCAGGCGCGCCTCGAGGTCCGCTCGACGCGGCGCGGCGGGCGGCAGATCCGCCTCTTCAGGGAGGCGTTCCCGGGCGACGTCCCTTGCCTTGCCTTCCCCGAGAGCGCAGGGATATGCGGGGACGGCCTCAACGGGCAGGCAGATCGGACCCCTGAGCGGCTTCCAGCCTCGCTCGCATTCATCCGCTGCGATCGGGCTCCACACGGCGCCGACGAGGACCGCGTTGCAGCCGGAGATCAGGACCTCATCGATAGCGTCTGCCTGGACGGTGACCTGGAAGGGCGTGCATCCGGCGGCGGCGCGTTCGAAACCGACCTCGCGTAGGAGGTCGAGGGCAGCGGCTCGGTCGGCTGCCAGGAGCTTGGACAGGCCACCCTCGCGGCCGCGTCGACCGCGAAGCTGGCGTCCCGCGAGGACGGCTTCGGCGTTGTCGAGGCGGGTCAAGCGATCGGCAATCGCCTCCTCGAGGATCCGGCCGAGGCAGGCCCGGATGCCGACCGCGGTGCAATCGGCAAGCCGGCCCGCGTGCCGCGCGCGGGCGGACACGGCGCCTCGCTCCGCGACGCCGAACAGGGTCACCTCGCGGACGAGCGTCGGTGGCGTACCGAAGCTCGGCCGGAAGCGAAGAACCAGCGGCGTCGATCCGAGATCCAGGCCGACCTGATCGCAGCGCCGGCCGGCCACCAGATCGTCGCCATCCAGCCGGTGGATCGTCACCCCTCCCTCGACGCCGGCCGGCGCGGGCTGGAGCTCGAGCTGCCGCGCGAGCGACGCGAATGAGACCTTGAGCGAGGACTTGCGTGCCGCGGGCCGGAACGAGAGGTTGAAGCCCTCGGCCGGAAAGCCCAGGTCCGGCTCGAACGACCAGCGCAGATGAACGCCGTCCTGCGCCTCGGCGTCGCCGGTGAAGCCGGTCGCGACGAGGGTCAGGCGTGGATCCTGGAGGAGCTGCTCCGCCATCTCAGGCCTCCGGATCCACGATGGGTGCTGGTTCGACGGGGATCGTGAACAGCCACGCGGCCGACTCATCCGTCGAGTCGCCCTGCCGGCTCAGGTCCGGCAGGCCAGGCACGCCGGTAAGCCGGTACTCGGCATCGAATCGGTAGGTGCCGGCGACGAGCGGGATCGGCTGACCGGCGGTATCGATCGGCACGAACAATGCCCGCGCCCCGTCGAGCGAGCGGACGAGCCGGTACGCCACATCCCGCCAGGTGACGATGCGTCGAAGCCCGAGCGGCGTCATCACCAGGCGGGTCGTCTTCCGCTTCAGCGAGATCGCTGTCCGGTCGGTCGCGAACAGGGGCTCCGGGCCGACCACGCTAAGGACCCGGGCCTCGAAGCCGCCGGGTTGACTCCACAGGATGCTGACTTCCGGTCGCTCCGGGAGCGTCCGGATCGGGAAGCCCAGGTCGGTCTGCCAGATCGCACGCCAGGCTTCGTCTTCGACGCCGCGGTCCGCGACCGGCCCGAATCGCCCCGCAACGGCGCCCCAATCGACGCCCGGCCCGAGACGCTCGTGCCACGGCAGCGAACGGAGGTCGAGGAAGTGCTCTGCGAACGTGTGGTAGCGACTGGTGACGAAGCTCCAGCGGTAGACCGGCGCAGGCAGGCCGCCGCCGTTGATCCGGACCTCGTATGCCGTGGACGTCCCGAGGCGTGTCCGATAGACCGTCTCGTCGTAGCCCGCGATCGCATCGAGATCGACGTCCACGCACTCGACCGACTCGAGGCGGTCGAGCATCACGGCCGTCTCGCTCGAGATCGCGGGTATCGCCGTGCGGCCGCGCACCACCTCCGGTTCGACGCGCCGGCCATCCGCCGTGAACAGATCGGCGGTCAACACGCCGCCCGCCCTCTTGTACATCGCCTCGACATACGTCTGGTTGTAGGTGATCCGGAGGTCGTAGTCCGCGTAGAACGGTCGCGCGCCGTCGCCCGGTGCGACGGAGGCGACGTATGGCGTCAGGTCCGGCGGAGCACCTCCGGTGGGGACGGTCAGGATCTCCGTGGCGACGCCGCGGTCGGTCCACGTGCCATCGAGGGCCTCGGCGCTCTCGGTGTGGACGTCGACCTCGATCCGGTAGGTGGCATTCGGTTCGTGGACGAGCTTTGCGCCGAATGGTTCGTCCTGTGTCTCCGGCTCGTCGATCGTGAGCGGGCCGAGGACGTGCAGCCACCGGAGTCGCTGGGCGCGCGCGTCGGCGTCGTTAGCGACAGCACCCACGGTTGTGTAGCAGAAGCTCGAGAGCACGCGGTTTCCGAGGCGGTCGCGATGGCGTCCGCGCGAGAAGAGTTGAATGACCAGGCGGTTGAAGGGCTCGGGTTCTGTGGCGATCTCGAAGTCCGGCCCATCTACCTCGATGGCCGCTACGACTGCATCGTCCATCAGCGCAATGACGAACAAGAACGTCAAGTCATCGTTGTGCTCGATCCGGCCGCGGGCGCGCAGGCTGGGCGGCAGGTCGATGGTCGTGCCCCAGACCGTGAGGCCGTCGGCCACCGGCCCAGATGTCACGTCCTGACTGTCCCTCGAGCCGAAGAATGTCGTCCGAGTCAGTCGCAGGACGTGATCTCTTGCGTCCTTGGTGCCGGCGTCGACGATCGCGAGCGGGACCTGGACGGATTCGCCCGATTGCCCGTCGACCTTGTCACCGCGGGCTGCATTCGGCCACGGGGTGAACAGCACACCGCTGTACGACATGTCGGGGCGGTAGCGGAGCTCGGGATCGTAGACGCCCAGCGGCACGAGGTCGAAATCGACACAGCGCTCGATGGGGGGCAGGGTTCCGCACGGCCAGTTCGGGTAGGTGTCGAACGGCAGGTCGGCCCACGACCGGCGCTCCGTTCGGCCTGGCCACGCGAGATTGCCTGCGGCGGGAAACGGGGTAAGGCCCCAGAGCATCAGGCTCTCCGCTTGCGGCCCGTTCGCGTCGCCGTGACCGAGGGTCCACTGGCCGAACAGGTCCTCCGTGGCAGCGTGCGCGGAGCCCGCCGCCGGAGTGACCCGGACCCGGACGTCGACCAGCGTGTAGCGGTAGTAGACGTCGCCGATGAGGTCAGGGTGGGCGAGGTCAACCGGCGTCGGCGCCCCGGCCCACGACGACCGCATCGGTCGCTGGAAGCTGATCGCCACCCGACCGTCCAGCGGCATGCTCACGCTGGCGACCGTGCCGGTCTCCCGTTCGTAGAGCCGCTCCCCGACGAGCGTGTAGCCCGGGCTGACCGACGCGCCGTCGACGAGCGGCGTGATCGGCGGCGGCAGTCCGGTCGCGTCGCCCCACTCGAACGGGATGTCCTTCTTGATATCCGGGAGAGGCCACGGCAGGCCCAGCTTGATCCGGACCTTGCCGCCGAAGTACTCGTCGTTCCCGTTGACGGGCGCTTCCACCGCCAGGAGGGCATCGAGCATCAGCTCGAAGCCGATGCCGAAGACCTTGACGCTTGCCTCGCCGTGCAGGGACAGCTCGGCGAGGACGTACCCCGGGTTGAACGACACTGCGAGGTCGCCGGCGATCCAGACCGCCAGGACGCCGCGGACGGGGCCCCATTTTCCCCGCTTGTCGATGCCGGTCCGCAGGCCAACAGCCAATGCCGTGCCGGGGAAGGTGCGGTCCGCCAACTCGATGTCGGACCCGCTGATCACGAGGTACGCGTCCCAATCGAGAAGCCGGAGCGCCTTGGCGCGGACCCGCCGGCTGAGCGGCTCGGGCCAACCGACCGCGAGGTGCCAGTCACCCGGTCGATGGCCGTAGAAGACCTCGCCGGCCGCGTGGACGTCGAGCAGCAGTCCCGAGTCAGGGAGCTTGTAGTCGACCTCCAGGGCCAGCAGGAAGTCGCCCTGGTCGCCGTCCAGGACCATCAGCCCGCGGATCGTCGTCGAGCGCGGCGGGCCCTTGTGCGGTTCTCGCGTCTTGAGGATTCGGAGGCGCCCCTCGATGATCAGGATCGGCCCCGGCGAGATGATCGCCAGCAGCGCTCGAAGGCTCCAGGCCTTCCCGTCGCTGGACCCGATCGAAACGCCGGCGCCGCCGGCCCACCCTTCGTCTGTCGGCACCCACTTTCGGGCGTTGATCACGGTGTACGGCCCCGGTGACGGGGCGTACCAATGCTGGTACCAGTTGAAGTCGTCGCCCTGCTCGCCGGCCAGCGTCCGATCCGGGGTGACGTTCACGCCGGCCAGCAACGCTGCACCGAACCAGTTCACCGAAGAGAAGATCGGGATCCCAGTGCCGAAGTCCGCGTCGAGCCCGACGTAGCCGAACCGCGTGCCGTTCTTCGTTCCGAACAGCACCGACCCCGTGAGCTGGACTCCCGCGGCAGGGATCCCGAGCGCCACTTCGCCGCGGAAGGTGCGCTGCGACGGATCGGCGATGCCGTCTGGGTCGGCGCCGGTCGTCATCGCGACGAACCCGTAGAAGTTGAAGCCCTGCCGGTCGATCCTCAGCTCGATCCCGTCGAACCGCAGATGACGCCCCTGCGGTCCGCCGTAGTACAGGCGGAGGCCCTTGACCGACGCCGCGGCGCCGATGCTCTTGCCGAGGTTGACGCTGGCATCCAGGCCGACCCAATCTTCGGCTCCCTCCGACCCGAGCCCCAGACGCGAGATCTGGATCGGGAACGCGCCAAGCGTCGTGCGTGTGCTCTCGGACAGCGCCAGCCACAGGCCGCTCGGCAGGAGATAGCCGGGCTCCGGTGCGATCTTGATGACGAGATCGGTGAACTCGCCGCCGAAGGCCGCGTCAGCGATGGTCGCGGACGGCTTGATCTCCACACGACCGTCGATCAGCAGGTCCCAGAAACGCGTCTCGGGCGGGAAGTCCGAACCGGCCCGGCCGGGATCCGGCTTCGCCCGCACGCCTAGTTTCGTGATGCCAAGGCGCAGGAAATCTCCAATGAACAGCGTGAGCATCTCGTCCTGGCGAGGTGCCTCACCGGTCGCCGCCGGCTGAACGCCGGCGATCGAGCCCATGAACCCGATCGATTCGGGGAAGTCGAGGGACGGTTCGTTGGTGATCGCGAGGTCCAGGTAGACGACGCGGTCGTCGAAGAACCCGAGCTTCACAGCGAGCTGGACAAGTCCCTCCAGCAGCGCGTTCTGGCGGAACGCCAGCCGGAAGGACCGGACGGCGAAGTCCTGGGTGGACATGTCGGGCTCGAGGTCGAGGACGGCCGTCGCCTTGCCAGTGACGCCGCCGTTGCCGATGAACCATTGTTGGAGGTCGAGCAGCGCTGGCAGCCCGTCGACGAGCGTGTCGAGCCCGAACACCTGCACACGGCCCAGGTACACACCCTTCCAGTCCGGCTCGAGGTCGAACGCCGCGGGCTCGATGCCCTCGGGGAACGGCTGGATGTCCGAGACTCGGAAGACGAGGTCGCGCGCAGAGATCACGACGCCGCTCGAACCGATCTGGCAGTAGGGCAGGTCGAGGTCCCCGGGGGCCTCGAGCCGAACGCCCGAATCGGTATTGATCGCGACCGCGGCACGGAAGTTCAGTTGCGTCGCGGATACCGTTGGATCGGGCTCGAAGCCCTTGCTCAGGTCACCTGCATTCTTCGGCCGCATTGGCCGCAGGTCGTCGGGGTCGAAGCGCAGGCCGATGTCGACTTGCGGCAGGACCAGCTCATACGGCCCGGGCCGCCCTTTGAGGACCAGGTCCAACGCCCGCTCGGCGAGGGTCCCCGTCACCTCCCCGGATGGCGGTCCGAAGTCGAGCTCGAAGGGCAGTGCGGTCAGGTTGGCACCGGGCTGCCCGAGGACGAGTTGGAGCCCGTCGACCAGCGGCAGGTCGAGGGTCAGCTCGTCCCACAGGGCGAGCGTGCCGACGACCGCCAGCTCGCCCTCGTAGTCGACCAACTGGAAGTCCGTGACGCCCGCGAATTGGGTGAGCCGGCCGAGGATTCCGACATCGCTCGGGGCGACAAGGTCATGGGGCCAGTAGGGCAGTAGGTCGGCGGCAGGAACGAAGTACGGGGCGTTCAACGACCGCAGCCCAAGCAGCTGCCGTCACGCGACAGGACGATTCGGACCGTCCGCGACGCCATAGCTGGCCCTCTTTGACTGGCTGATCTGCGCGCTTTGGCAAGGCTAGGGCAAGGCCGTCACTGAAACGTCTGGGCTTCGCCTCCGAGAGGCCGCCGTCACGAACCAGATCGCAACGTCCGTTTTCGAAGGAATGAGGTCCCCGTGTCAAGCGGGGGAACTCATCTCTCCTGTAGATGAGTAAAGGCGCTCCCACATCGTCCTGAACTCACTCTGGAAGCGGTCGGCAGAAGGACGCGGGAAAGGGTAGCCGTCAGGCCCAACGAAAGTGAACGCCGCGTCCACCTGCCCGGGCGCCTTGTTCACCCGCTCCTGGTCGTACTTCCTTAGCCAGGCATCGAAGTGTTCGATGAGAAGGGAAGCGTCAGGCCGCAACTGGGGCGGGATCAGGGACGCGTTGCCGAGCAGCAGGTCACGAATCGCAAGGTTGCTCTCTCGGATGACGTTCGCCTCTAGGAAAAGGTCGTGCTCACGCCACCGCTTGAACGCCAACCCAGTGCGGTCGAGATGCATGTTGATCGGACCCAGCAGCTGGCCCACGCTCTTCTCCTCCCAGGCGCGACGCGATGCGAAGATCTGGTAGTTGCGTGCGATGTCGTCGCGCAGGCGAACGGTGAGCTGGTCAGCTCGACGATTTAGGAAGTAGCCGAGCACGACGGTCACTACGCCGCTGCTGATGAGTGCCGCGAGCACGAGCTGCGGGATGTCGTCCATGCTTCACGCTCGCCGTTGGGACAGGATGCTCACGACGCTCCTCTCAGCGCAATACGCGACCGAGGATCGCGGGCCTTGTGATGACGACCCGAGCCACCCCGGTTCTTGGCGAGCGACGGTAGTCCTGCGCCGTCTCATCGCCGTCATGGGCTACACGGCCCCTCGTTGAGGCCCTCGAGGTAGAACTCGATCGTCCGCTCCGACAGGACCTCGGCGCGGCAGGCGGCGACGAAGGCGGCCACCACGGCGTCGAAGCGGTGGCGCCGCGGGTCGCGGCTCGCCGTACGCGGCGTCGGGTGAACATGACGATCGGGCGAATCAGGTGAACGTCGAGAAGTCGAATCAGGTGAACTTCGGCGCATTTCGTGGCTCCTTCTTGGAGCCCGCGCCACGCTCTTCTCGCACGCAACCACCAGATGTGGTAGCGGGGAGCCCTCAGATCCACGGGTGGTAGGGATGGCTGGCGAGGAAGGATTCGAACCTTCGATCTCCTGATCCAGAGGACTCCCGACGTTTCTGCCGATGGTCGGTGCGATTTGAGCGTGGCGCGGACTCGGATTTCGTTGTTCCGGCGGGCAATCAGGTTGAACATGCCGGACGGAGTCAGGTGAACGTCATTCGTTCAAGTAACTCCGGGATCGACCGTATCGCGGTCGGCGACGGTTGGGAAGGGGAGCGGTTCCTGCTGTTCCCACTACTCCCGGACGGGCGGCAGGGCGTCGGAGCTGTGCCGAGCTGGGCCGGAGGTGCCGACCACGGCTAACGTGGCCGCTGGCGTCAGGTCCAGTCGGACAGGATCGCGGCGGAGCGAGCCCCCCATCCGACCGCTGGCTCAAGCGCCACGACCACGCGGCGCATCGCGGACGCCAGAGTGGCAGTCGCGTCTTCGACCGGCGGTAAGGTCCGACCCGGCTCCTCGGGAGATCGGGAGAACCTGGCGAGTTCCTCGGCCAGGAAGGCGGCCTGTGCGCCAAGGTCCACGGCGCCCCCCAGATACTCCTCGGCGACACCGGTGGCTTCGCGTTCGTCCTCGACGATCTCGAGGATACGGCTGTGCCCCGGTGCGATCTCGGCCATCTCGGCCTCGAGTGTCGTCGCTGCGGCCTCGAGGGGCGCCACCTGCGCTGCGTATCGATCCGCAAGCGTTGATACGTCGGCCGCCGTTGGCTGTGTGGGGAGGGCCGAATTCGCCTCGTTCAATGCCTGGACGGCCGCCGAGACGCTCGCCGCTGCCTCATTGGCGTGGAGGACTTTCACGCCGGTTCCGATGACGAGGTATTCGAGTTCAGGCCAGTCGCTTGGCACAATCCACCTCCTTGTAGCAAACGGTGTGGTCTATAGGACCGGTGGTCGTCGGTTCAATCCGACCCCCCCGACCAAATCCCCGACGGCGCGGAGGACTCAGCGCGGTTTGCCGCTTGAGACCCAGCGCTCGAAGAGCTCGACCTGTGCTTGCGGCCATGCGCCGTCGCAGGGCATGGTGCCCGCCTTGATGCGGGCGAGGATGGCGTCGGCATTCTCGCTGACGTCATCGTGGGACCAGAGGTCGAAGGCGAACTCCATCGATCTGCGGTCACGCTCGCGGAACATCGGCTTCACGTCGGTTTCGAAGCTCACGGGCTCCGTGGAGTTGGGCATCACGCGCTCCTCCGTTACGAGTGCGCGACGAAGCCCGCGAGGCGTTCTACCTCGCGGGCTCTGTCGCCTGACTGGTGTCGCTGTCGGCTACGCGAACCGCTTGACGAAGTCGAGCGCGGTCTGGGCGACCTCGCGCCAGCCACTGTCGATCGTGAGGGAGTGGCCCCGGTTCGGGATCTTCACGATCTCCGTCACGCCCGGGTTGACTTTCTGCCGATCGTAGGCCGCCTTCGCGATCGCCCACGGCACCGTGTGGTCCTTCTCGCCCTCGATGATCAGCAGGGGACCGCGGTCCGGGTTCTTCGTGTCGACCTTCGCCTCGGTCCACGGGTTGAGGTTCGCGTTGCCCATCTGCGCAAGCGAGACCCCTGAGGCGGCGACATGGAACTTGTCGTAGAGCTCCATCGCCTCCTCTTCGTCCAGGTTGTTCGTCCAGGCGTATCGGAACTGGTCGAACGTGAGCGTGAGCGCTCGGCCGCGATTTCGCGGGTTGATCAGGAACGGGCCCGCAGACCTGAGCACCGACAGCGGCAGCGGCAGGACGCCGCGGAAGACTCCCGGGTCGATCGCCACGGTGACCGCCGCGAGGCCCTTCCCCGCGAGCATCTCCGCGAGAAGACCGCCGGTCGAGTGCCCCATGATCACGGGCCTCTTGTTCAGCGCAGTCGACGATCTGGGTCGTGTGATCGGCGACCTGCTTCAGGGTCTTCTTGGCGAGGACTTCGGGTTCCGCCCGGGCCGCTTCGACCGTTTCCGGATCATCTGGCCAGTCCGGCGTCAGCGCGACGTACCCGGCCTCCTCGAACAGCGCGGCCCAGTTGTCCCAGCTCGAGGGCAGCAGCCACAGCCCGTGGATGAAGATGACCGGCGTCGCGGTCGTCGCGTTCGCACGCTCGATCTGCTCGCGCTCGCGCTGGCTGATCGTCGATGGAGCGACGGTCGCTTCGGGCGTGTTCGCCCGTGTAGAGGTAGTCATTGTCGATACTCCTTGTTTGAATCGGGTTGGGTGGTTTCTGACCGGTCGGGTTGCGTCGGTTACTCGGCAGTGGCAGCCACCGCCTGCTCGATGAGCTTTACGAAGCGGCTCGCGTAGTGGGTGAACCCGCCGGCGTGACTGGCGTCGTCGAAGCGGACCACCGTCGATTCGGCGCGTGCCGACATGAACGCCTGCAGGTCTGGATGGATGACCAGGTCCTGGGCCGAGATCGCGTACCAGGACGGCAGCGTCCGCCACGCGATGGGTCCGGACGGTTCCTCGCCCGCGAAGACGCTGATCGGTCGCTGACCGGCGTTGAGCTCGGCTGCCTTCTTCGGGCTCAGGTCCTGGCAGAACACCCGGGGGAAGACCGCCGGGTCGATGTACACGAACGGGAAGGGATCGGGGATGAGGTGGAAGAACGCCTCGGACGGGGGGTATGGCGCCAGCAGGCCGAACGCCGTCTCATCCTGCTCCGGCACGAACCCGGCGGCGTAGACGAGGCCGAGCACGTCGGACCGGCCGTGGGCCGCGCCCGAGATGACCATCCCGCCGTATGAATGGCCGACCAGGATCTTCTTGCCGGAGATCGCATCGAGCGTCGCGCGAACCGTCGCGACATCGCCGGCGAGCGTGGCCAGACCAAGGGTCGGGGCCTCTGTGGCGAACCCGTCTTTGTGAAGGCCGGCCGCGACCTGGTCCCAGCCGGACGGTCCGGCCCAGGAGCCATGGACGAGGACGATCGTCGGGCGATCGGCGGCAAGCGCCGGCTTGGCGGCCGCCGTCGCCGGGATCATGGAGAGCAACAGCAGCGCGGAGACTGCGAGGGCGATCGCGACTCTCGACGATCGCGCCCGCGCTCGACGGTCGTCGAGCGCTCCGGCCTGCACCGACACGGTGTTCATCGTTTGACCTTCCTTTCGTCTGGTGGTGGGCGCGTCGCGCCCGGAATGGAATGCGCCGTCGAGGCGCTATGCCACGGTCGCCTTGGCGGGTGCGGCAGCGGCGGACTGGCGGAGCCAGTCGTCGAATCGGGTCTCGCCGAGGGTCGCGTCACCCCCCGGGACGAGCGTCGCGTCGCCGACCACGGCCCCGAAGTAGCGTGCCGAGGGATCTGACAGCACCACGCGGGGATCTTCGGAAGCGTCGAGGAACCGTCGGATCAGCATGTCGAAGTGGAACTGCTCCGGTCCGGCCACCTCGACGACGCCATTGACGGGCGCCCCCACGGCGGCGCGAGCGACGGCCGTGGCGACGTCATCCGCCGCCATGGGCTGGAACCGCACGCAAGGCAGGCGAACGTTCTCGCCGTCGGTGGCGCTGTCGGCGATCGACTTGAGGAACTCGAAGAACTGCGTGGCGTGGACGATCGTGTACGGGATCGACGACGCCTTGATCAGCCCCTCCTGGGCGGCCTTCGCCCAGAAGTAGCCGGCGACGGTGGTGTTGAGGTCGCCGCTTTCGGACAGCTCCTTGGTGCCGACGACCGACAACGCGACGTGATGACCGACGCCGGCGGCCCCTTCCGCCGCCAGGAGGTTGGTGGTCGACTTCCCGAAGAACTCGAGGGCCGGCGCGTAGTCGAAGGACGGCGAGTTCGAGACGTCCACGACGACCGATGCGCCATCGAGTGCCGCTGCGAGCCCTTCGCCGGTGATGGTGTTGATGCCCAGCCGCGGTGAGGCCGGGATGGCCTCGTGCCCGTGCTCTGTGAGCTTGGCGACGACCTTCGACCCGATTAGTCCGGTGCCCCCGATCACGACGATCTTCATGACGTACCTGTCCTCTCTTCTACTGGGACCCCGGCGGCCTGGCCGCGGGGCAATTCGACGAACGTGCTAGGAAGCTGGTCAGAAGCCTCACCCGCCTTCCCGATCGGGATCGCCGGCATCGAGCCGTGGAGGTCGGTGCGTTTCGTTGATCAGCGCTGGTCGCGATCCTGAGGTCGCGACGGCGACGGTCGCGGTCATGATCCCTACTCCGCGGGTCGTCGGGCCTCAGCCTCTGGCGGCCCTCGACGAGGTCAATGCTCGGGCTTGTGCCGCGGGGCGCTCTTCGGTCAAATGACCCGATTCGATGGCGCGGACCGACCCGACCAGCGGTCAGATCGCCGGGGCACTAGTTGAGTGGACGTTGCTCCGGCGGGAGGGACTCGAGCGCGTCGCGAAGCGCCGCTCGTGTCGCGACGCCCAACTTGGGGAACGCTCGGTGGAGGTGTCCGCCGACCGTTCGGTGCGACAGGAACAGCCGCTCCGCGATCTGTTTGTTGGTCAGGCCCGACGCCGCGAGCGTGGCGATCTCGAATTCCTGAGGGGTAAGACGGTCCAGGACGTTGTGACCGGCGCGCGGCTTGGCCTGCCCGCTCGCACGCAGCTCCGCGGTCGTGCGGTCGACCCATGGCCGGGCGCCGAGGCGCTCGAAGATCGCCAATGCGGCCTTGAGCTGGACACGAGACTCGACCAGCGCGCGGTTGCGTCGCAGGCGCTCGCCATAGGCCAGCCGCACGCGGGCGTAGTCGAATTGCCAGCGCTCCACACGTGGGAGCGCCAGCGTCTCCTGGAACAGCTCCAGTGCCCGATCATCGGGCGCGACCATCGCGGTCGAAGCGCCGACCACAAGCGCGAGGCGCGACGAGATCCCGGCGAGGTTCGCTTGCTGCATGGCCGCGACGTGCGCCGCCGCCTCGGCTTGGCGACCAGTGCGCATGGCCGCCTCGACAAGGTCCATGAGGACGTTGAGCACGTTCGGAATGCGTGACGGAAGCGTTCCAGGTGGGCTGATCAGGCACGCCTGTTGGTAGGCAGTCTCGAAGTCTCCACGTCCCAGCGCGACGAGCCCCCGTGCCTGCCAGACGCGCCAATGGGCCGCTCGGACTCCGCGTGGTGTCTCCCAGTGCAGGAGCTCGTCACCCAGCTGCCGGACACGATCATCGTCACCGCGCGCTGCGGCGAGGACGACCTGCCGGTAGCGGGTCGGGCGGGTCATGTTCTCGTACCCGTTGGCCAGGCAGATCTCCATGGCTTCGTCGGCCAGTTGCTCAGCTTCATCCCAGCTGCCCGTCTGCATGTCGTCATAGACCAGCTGGAGCATCGCGACGACCCCCGCTGCGACCGCACCGCCCTGGCGTGCGTCGCGAACGACACGCCACAGCGGATCTCGACACCCCTCGAGCCGGTCCACGTAGGTGGCCGCCGTTCCGATCCGCATGATCTGCGTCGGGCTCGACTCGCTGGCGAGTGCACCGATCGCCGCGTCCAGCGCCTCGAGCGCCTCGGGATCGGCGTGGACAGGGTCGGCAAAGGTCGTGCTCATCAGAGAGAGGCTGAGCGGCACCCCGTCGGCGCGGCTCATTGCCGCATCGAACTGGCGCCACATGTCGTCCCGCGATCCGTAGGTGCACACGACCAAGAGGAGCTGGAGCGCCTCGGCCACGACAATCTCGCGGGCGTCCAAGGGGCCCTCGCGGCCGTCGAGCGCGCCGACGAGCAACCGATGGGCGGTTGCGATGTCGCCTTCGCGCTCCGTCAGGAATGCCGCCGCCGCGATGGTGACCTGAAGGGACGTCTCGACCTCGGTCCCGCCGCGTCGCAGTTCCGCGAGCACCCGGGCCGCGTTGCTCAGGTCCCCGGCCACCTCTGCGCCGACATACGCGGCCGCACCCAGACGTCGCTGACGATCCGCGCTCGCGGGGCTGACCTCCGAAGCGCGAGTCAACGCCTTCATGCAGCCAGCGGCATCGCCCCGGGCCAGGATCCGAGCCGCTGCCGCTTCGAGCTGTGCCGCCACCACTTCGTCGGGCTCGACCGTCGCCTCGGCGAGATGCCACGCCCGGCGGTCGGGCTGATCGGCCCAGACCTCTGCCAGTGCGCGGTGCGCGGTGCGACGCTCTTCTGCCGTCGACAGGTCCACGACCGTCGAGCGCATCAGGGGGTGCCGGAACTCGAGCCGGTGGGTGGCCGCGTCCATCGACGCCAACCCAGCCTGCTCTGCTGGGGCCAGATCGCCAAGGCCGGAATTCGCGACGGCGCCCGCCTCGAGTACCCGCACATCACCCGTGCCGTCGAGCGCCATCAGCAGCAGGAGCCGCCGCGTCCCAGCCGGCAGATCCGTGATCCGCGATCGGAACAACGCCTGCAGTCGTCTGCCGAGCGGGAGTGTCGACGGGAGGGCGTTGGCGGACGTCCGGAGGGACGGCCCGAGCGCCGCCGGTAACTCCAGGAGCGCGAGCGCGTTGCCCTGCGCATCCATGAGGATGCGGCCGCGCGTCGTCGAGGAAAGGTGCGGGTAGCGGGTGTCGAGCAGCTGGCCGGACGCTCTTTCGCTGAGCGGCTCGACGACGAGCTCCGGGAGGCCGAGGTGATCGAAGAATTCCTCCTCGCCCGTGCGCGACGCGCCGATCAGGCCGATCCTGCTGTCGCGGAGGCGACGTGCGACGAAGCTGAGGACCTCGGCGCTCGCTCGGTCCAACCAGGGCAGGTCATCGATGACAAGGAGCAAGGGCCGGGACGCGGCTGCCTGGCGAAGCAGCATGAGGGCCGCATTCGATACGACGAGTCGGCTGGGCGGCACTCCCTCGCCGAGACCGAGCGCCACGTTCAGCGACTCGCGTTGAGCGACAGGCAGCCGACGTATCGCGCCGAACAGCGGAAGCAGGAGCTGATTCAGGCCGGAGAAGCTGATCCCCGCCTCGAACTCGACGCCCGCGGCGCGGAGGACCCGCATCCCGGCGGCCGACGCGATGGTGGCCGCGGCGTTGAGGAGCTCGGTCTTGCCCACACCGGGATCGCCGGTGACCCACAGCGCGCCACCGTCCGTGCGAGTCGTGCTGAGGAACGACCGGATGCGATCGAGATCCGCCTCGCGCCCAACGAGATTCGCGCCCTGACGCACCGTCGCCAGGCCGTTCGTCGCGCTGGGAGACAGGGATCTCGATCAAGAAGAGCCCCCGCGGGGCCGGACCCTCTATCCGGTTCCGAAGTCAGTGTGGAGCCTATGCCGGTGACCGGCAAGGGCTGCCGGACGCGATGCAATCGAGTCATCTGACACAAGACGGGGTTCTGACCCTGCTCCGACCATGTGCCGAGTCAGGACGACTCAGGACAAGAGATGCCGAAGGAAGCATCACGATCCGGAGTCCAGCGAGTTCTATCGCTCGGAAATGGAGAATTGACATGTCCGCGACCATGACCTCTGCCCCGGCAAGGCCTACTCTCGAGCCGGCCGCGCGCGACTTCGCCGACGCGACCAGCAAGCCTCCGTTCATCTACGAACTCAGTCCGGCCGAGGCTCGAAAGGTGCTCGACGACGTGCAGGCCGCACCGATCGACAAGCTGGAGGTCGACGAGCGCTGGGTCACGGTGCCCG
>CAVVJX010000004.1:0-15000 GCA_963748675.1 uncultured Chloroflexia bacterium
GTTCTGATCCTGCTTCCTGCGCATGTCCGCCGACCACTCCGCCGCGGGCCGGCAAGTCGGATCCTGCCGCACCATCGCTTCGGTCCTGGCCATGATCGCCTCTACCGGTTGCGTCAGATCGAGCGGCTCTCCGAACGGCTGGCCGACGTACCATGGTGACGGGAAATAGACCTCCATCCGATTTCCCTCGGGGTCGCTGAAATAGATGCTCCAGGCATTCCCATGGTCGCGGGTCTCGAGGTTCTTCACGCCCTCTTTGGCAAGCCACGCGTAGTAGCGCTTGAGCTCCTCGAGGTCGTTCACCCGGAACGAAACCTGGTTGATGGTGGAAAAGGTCGCCTCCACCGGACGACCACCCGCGATCACGAGCTGATGATGCTCGTCGGGATTTCCGCTGAGAAATGCGATATCCATCCCCCGCGTGGAATACCCCCAATCGGTAACCACCAGGCCGAAAACGCGCGAATAGAAATCGACCATCTTGTTCAGGTCGCGGGCGTAGAGCCCGAAGTGGCAGAGCTTCGGCTTGGGAAGTGCGGTCATCGACATGCTCCCGGGGCTTCCAATTCACGATCGCGGCGGAACGGCAATTGTCGCATGCGACCGCGGACCGGGGAACGGCAATTTCGACGTAAGTCGGGCAAGCGCTCCCACGAGGGAGGAGGCAGACCGGACCGGCCTTCCGCCAGTCGCCATCATTGACACTGCAGGCTACATTCACTGACATCCGCACCAGTCGGGCGACACGAGCGAACAACAAACGGAGGACCGCCATGGGGGACGCGACGTGCTGATGCTCGGTGTGCTCGCGGTAGCGATGGCTGCATCCGTACCGGCGCCCGCTCCAGCTCAGGACCGTTATCCCGCCCGCCCGGTTCGCCTGGTCATTCCCGCGGTGGCGGGCGGCGTGCACGATGTCATCGGCCGCGTATGGGCCGAGAGGATCAAGCCGCATTTCGGCACCGTCGTCATCGACAACCGCGGCGGCGGCGGCGGTCTGATCGCCGCCACCGACGTGGCACGCGCACAGCCCGACGGCTACAGCCTGCTCATGGGCAGCACGACCACGAACGTCCTGCTGACCCCGATCTTGGCCAACCCGCCCTATGATCCCGTGAGGGATTTCTCGGCCGTTTCCGTTTTCGCCTATAGCTCGACCTCGGTCGTGCTCAATCCGTCGGTGCCGGCACGCACGCTGCAAGAGCTGATCGACTACGCCAAGGCCAATCCGCGCAAGCTATCCTACGGATCCGCCGGCAACGGCTCGATCACCAATCTCGCGGGCGAGCTGTTCAAGCAGCGCGCCGGCGGTCTCGATATCGTGCACGTGCCCTACAAAGGCATCGGCCAAGTGGTGGTCGACCTCGTCAGCGGCCAGATTCCGATGATGTCGGCGAACGCCACCGCGCATATCCTCGATCTTCATCGCGCCGGCAAGGCCCGGATTTTATCCGTGAATTCCGCGGCACGACTGAAGACCGCGCCCGATATCCCGACCTCGATCGAAGCGGGGCTCCCCGGCATGGTGGCGCAGACCACGTTCGGCATATTCGCACCGGCCGGCACGCCGCGGCCGATCCTCGAGCGCATCAACGAAGTCACCCAGCAGGTGCTCGCCCACGAGTCATTCCAGAACGAGCTTCTGCGGCTCGGCTTCGAGCCGGTGCGCGACGCGGGCCCCGACAAGGCCGCGGGCGTGTTCCAGGACGAGCTCGTGCGCTGGACGCCGATCCTCAAGACGGTTAGCACCAAGCCGGAATGAGGACGGGCGGATCACTATGACGGCCGACACGCTGCTGCGCGAAAAGCTGCGCAAGATCGAGGCGCTTTATTCGGGCGGCGCGACCCCCGGCGAACGTTCCGCCGCGCAGGCCGCCGCGGAGCGCATCCGCGCTCGGCTCGAAACGGCCGCCAGGACCGAGCAACCGGTGGAGACCAGGTTCAGCGTCACGGACGGCTGGTCGCGGCAGCTTCTGATCGCGCTCTGCCGCCGCTACGGGATCAAGCCATATCGGTATCCGCGCATGCATCGGCAGACCATCATCGTCAAGGCGCCGCGCTCGTTCGTCGACACCGTCCTGTGGCCCGAGTTCCAGGAGCTCAACGCCGCGTTGGTCGAGTATCTTTCGTCGATCACCGAACGCCTGATCCGCGAGGAGGTGTTCGGCGACACCCGCGATGCCGAAGAGGTCGCGCCCGCGAAACTGCTGCGATGACCCGCAAGCTTGAAGAACCGGCAAGGAAACACAAGGAGAGACGCCCATGAACCGTCCCGTGCAACCGATGCTCGACAGGCGCGGCGAGCCGCATGTGCGCCGCTTCGAGGAGCAGCGCTGGCTGCTCGACAACATCATCCGCGCCAACGGCATCGACTGGGACCAGCCGCGCTCGCTCTACCTGAGCGGGCCATGCGGCAACGAGGCGAACGCCGACTTCGCCGGCATCCGCGAGCGGGTGAAGAAGATGGCCGATATCGGCCCGGCCTTCGAGGCGGTCGCGCGCCGGCGCGAGGCCAAGGCGAAGGCCGCCGAGGAGGCCGATCGCAAGGTCACCGCGCGCGACAATTATTTCATGGCGGCGGTGCACTGGGGCGCGGCGCAATGGCCCTACGACCAGAACGACGAGACCAACATCGCCTACAACAACAAGAAGCGCGAATGCTTCACCAAATACGCCGCGCTGGCGGATCATCACGTCGAGGCGGTCTGGGTGCCGTTCCAGGACAAGGCGATCCCGGCCTGGTTCCACCTGCCCCCGGGCTACAAGGGCGGCCGCATCCCGGTGGTGATCTCGATCCCCGGCATGGACAGCTTCAAGGAAATCCAGGTCGCGCTCTACGGCGACCGCTACCTCAGCCGCGGCATGGCGGTGCTCACGATCGACGGGCCGGGCCAGTACGAAGCGCCCATGCTCGGCGTCTACTTCTCGGTGGAGAACTGGATGGCCGCCGGCAAGCCGCTGGTGGACTGGCTCATCGCGCGGCCCGAGATCGACCCCGAGCGCATCGGCGCCGCGGGCACCAGCTTCGGCACCTTCTTCGGCACCATCCTCACGGCCTACGAGCCGCGCATCCGCGCGTTTGCCGCCATGTCGGTGTGCCATGAGCCGGGCTGCCACACCATCTTCCAGGAGGCCTCGCCGACCTTCAAGAAGCGCTTCATGTACATGTCGGGCATCACCGACGAGGCCGAGTTCGACACCTTCCGCCAGTCCATCACCTGGGAGGGCCACGCGGACAAGATCCGCGCGCCCTATCTCGTCGTCGCCGGCGAATGCGAGGAGCTCAGCCCCATCGAGCATTCGGAGCGGCTGGTGAAGACGGTCAAGGGGCCCAAGCAGATGGTGGTCTATCAGGAATCCCGCCACTCGGTCGGCAACGTGCCGGCGGCAAATCTCGGGCCCTTCCCGCCTATTCTGGTCGCGGATTGGCTGGCCGACCGGCTCGCGGGCAAGCCGTTTGCGAGCGAGCATTGGTTCGTGCGCTCGAACGGCCAGATCGACAAGACGGCGTATTAGGGACGCATCGGGCGAACGATTCGGTCTGAAGCAACTTTGCTCTAAGGCGAGAAGGCGTGCCGTGCTATCATGGCAGTGCGCGACCGCGGTCGTTTGTGAGATGCATCACACTCGGCGACCCGGCGCGCAGCTAGATTTGTGAATTGGAGATCGCAAGCTTTCTCGAGGCAGGGGCACGACCATGCAATCCTCCATCGAGCAGATGCTGCCTTTGATAGCGTGGCTTTTTCTCTTGCTGGTCACGGCCTTGACCACCTGGGTCTTCTACAAGCTCACCTCTCAAGTCGGGCGAAACGTCGCCTGGCTTCAGGGGCCCATTGGCTCGCTGACGGTCAAGTTCGGCGGGCCGGCAGCGCTGTTTTTTGCATTGCTCTGGCTCGGCCACGGCTATGTTCCGGGCGAGACGCTCGTGCGGCTCGAAGGCGACGTGACCGACATCAACGGACAGCCGGTGCAGGACGTTTGGATCGTTTCCGCCCAGTATGCCGGCAGAACCGACGACCGCGGCAAGTTTACCGTGCACGGTTCCTCGCTCGAGCAATTCGCAATACGACCTGGTCGTATACAGCTCTTTCGATTTCAAATTCGAGAACGGCATGCTCGTGAACGACAAGAATGCCGTGAGGATCAGGGACTTTCCCGATCCAAGCCATACCGTCCTGGTTGCCAAGGAATTGACGGATCAGGACGGCACGCCCATCGACGGCGTTCGCGTCTTCGTGGAGTCCATGGCAAGGCCGCAAGGCAGGGTATATCGAGCGGGCGGGGACATGAGGATCGATATCGAGCGCCGCAGATACTCCGTCATATTCAAGGACGAGCACGACAAGGTGCTCCACACCGAACAATTCCAGCTCAATCCGGGAATGCGGTTTCAGCTTCCCTCGGCCATCCAGATCCCGAGGACGCATCAATGACAAGGGTTGTCCCCTGGATGCTTGCAGCCACGGTGGTGTGCTGGTCGACCTCGCTGCTGGCCGACACGCCTTGTGTCGACGTCGTCAGTCGCCAGGGCCGGAAGCTTCCGGGCGTGAGCGTAACCTTGGGCAGTTGGACGAGATACACCGACCAGGCCGGCCGCGCCTGCTTCCAGAATGTTCCAAAAGGCAAATATCAAGTCTCGCTGCGGTCCGGCGAAGTCACGGGCGCATGTGACGTGTCGACCGACCGTCCGAGCGTGCAGTGCCAGATGCCGGTCCCATAGAAACTCCGCCTCGACCTGAGCCGCGCTTCGAGCCATGAGTGAGTACTAGTGCGGTGGATTTGAAGTTCCTATCAGTCTTGCGGCGAGTTCGTCATAGGAACTTCAAATCCAAAACCGCACTAGCATCATAAGGTTGCTAGTGTCCCTTTGATTCCGAAGTTCGCATCGGAGGGGCCGCGAGGTGCGGCGAACTTCGGAATCGGACACTAGTAGTCTCACGCCGATTTCAGTTATGGGTAACCCCGCCCATGACCGCGTCCGGGCGGCCAGCGGCTGACCAGGCGATCAAGATATGCTCGAGTAGCGATCGAGGTACGTTTCATGACCTATCCGCGGCGCGTTGGAACGGTGGCGCTTGTCTCCTTGTCGATGCTGCTTTGGCACGGCGGCCCGAATGCCGCATGGGGCGAAGCGGCCGGCGTTTCGCCCGCCAAGTCGGGGCCTCCTCAGTGCGACCCTGCGACATTTCAGGTCGCTGTCGATGTCGGCCACACCGTCGAGAAGCCCGGCGCGCGGAGCGCGCGCGGCGTCGGCGAATATGACTTCAACTTGCACCTCGCCAAGCTGATCGAGCAGGATCTGGTTGCCGCCGGCTTCGCCAAGACCGTGCTCATGATCACCGCCGGGGCGGCCCAGGCCAGCCTGTACAAACGGGTCGAGCGCGCCAACCGCCTGCCGGCCGATCTCTTCCTCTCTATCCATCACGACTCGGTGCCGAACAGGTTTCTGGAGAAGTGGGAATACGAAGGCGAGCAGCGCGGCTACAGCGACCGGTTCAAGGGCCATTCCCTCTTCGTGTCCATCGACAACGGCGACTACAAGGGAAGCGTTCTCTTCGGCAAGCTGCTGGGCAAACAGCTCAAGGACCGTGGCCTGGTATACACCCCGCATTACACGGAAAAATTCATGGGCAGCCGGCGCCGCGTGCTGGTCGACCCGGAAACCGGCGTCTACCGGTACGATCAGCTGATCGTGCTCAAATCCACGAAGATGCCGGCAGTGCTGCTCGAGGCCGGCTCGATCATCAATCGCGACGAGGAATTGCTGCTGGCCGCGCCGGAGCGTCAGGCGCTCATCAGCGCGGCTGTCACCGACGCGGTGAAGGCCTTTTGTACGGCACGGGCGGAGCGCAGCCGGCCGGCACCGCCAAAACAGCAGCCGAACGCCGCCACCCGTCCGTGAGCCGCGACGGCTCGATCGTCTACGACGCCACCGCGTCGGGCTTTCGCGCCGCCAGGTATTTCTCGGCGGTCATCGGCTCGCCTTCGACGGGTGGGCGCCTGATTTCGACGCCGGCGAAATTCGTCGCCTCCTCGACCCAGCTCCGCGGCGCCGGCAGCCCCCACAGGTTGGAATTCGCGTTCGGCTGGACCACGCAGCGCACTGGCTCGTCGTCGATGTCGATGACCTGGATGCCGGGCAGCAGCAGCTCGGTGCGGTGCCCGTCCGGGTCGCGCACATAGAGATAATACGAGTGCTGGTGGCCGTGGCGTCCGGGGCCGTGCTCGATGCGGTCGGAAAAGCCCAGGTTGCCGGCGACGTCGCAGGCGCGGATGATGTCCTCGACTTGCTCGACGACGTAGCCGCCGTGGTGGAAGCGCGGACCGGATCGCGTCAGCAGCACGATGTCCCAGGGATTGTTCTTGCGATGCAGGAATGTCCCCACGACGCGGTCGGCGGCCTCGACGTAGAGATAATCAGAAATCCGAAAGCCCAGGTCCATGTAGAACTTCGCCGCTGCCAACACGTCCGGCACCAGCACCTGGTAGTGATCCATCCGCAGCGCGCCAGCACCGCGGTGCGTGTGGATCTTGGTATGCAGGCGGGGCTCGGTCTTCATCCGCGCAACCAGCTCGACCGGCGTGCCGGCAGGGTCGGTAAAGTGCAGCGTGCGGCCCTGATGGGGAACTTCGACGAAGGTTGAGGCGATGCCGGTGCGATCGAAATGCACCTTGGCCTTATCGAGGTCCTCGTCGGTGAACACGCGGAACCCGACCCGCTCGCACAGCGGCTGGCCATTGGTCCGCTTGAGGGTCAGGCTATGGTGGCAGCGCTCCTCCACCCCGCGCAGCCAGATCGTGCCGGCGTCCTCATCGCTCACGATCAGGCCCATCACCTCGACGTAGAAGTCGCGGCTGGCCGCGAGGTCGCGCGCCGTGAACACGAGATGGCTCGCACGCGTGATGTTGAACGGCGGATTGAAATTGGTCTGCGGAATGGTCACGGTAATGTTTTCTCCTAAGCTGGCACGCGCACGCCTGTTTCCTGCACGACGTCGCCCCAAAGCTTCAGCTCGCGATCGATCATCGCGCCGTAGTCTTCCGGCGCCAGCAGGCCCGGCTCGTAGGACGCGAGGATCAGCTTCTCGCGGATCGGTCCGCTCGCATTCATGCGGACCATCTCGAGGTTCAGCGCCCTGATCATCGCACTCGATGCGCCGACGGGCGCCAGCAACCCATTGGCGACGAAAAGGTCATCGAAGCCATCATATCCCAGCTCCTTGAACGTGGGCACGTCCGGTGCCGAGATGGCACGGCGCGCGCCCGTGACCGCGAGCGGCACGACCTTGCCGGCGTCCACCATGCCGCGGGAATTGCCGACCGTGTCGAAGGTAAACTGCAAGGTGCCCGCGGCAGCCGCCAGCATCTGCTGCGTCGTCGCCTGGTAGGGCACGTGCACGGCCTTGATCCCGGTGCGCTTCACCAGGAGCTCGGTCACGAGATGTCCGCCGGTGCCCACGCCCGGCGAGCCGAAGTTGAGCTCACCCGGCCGCGCCTTGGCATAGGCGACGAGCTCCTTGAGCGTCTTCACCGGCAGCCCCGCGTTGACCAGGAGGAGGAACGGGAAGGTGAACATCAGCGCGATCGGAACGAAATCCTTTTTGACGTTGACCGGTGAATTCGTCAGCACGAGCGGTGCCAGCACGATATGGCTATTGGACGCGAGCAGCAGCGTGTGCCCATCCGGCGCCGCGCGCGCCACCGTCATGCAGCCGATCGCGCCGGATCCGCCCGGCATGTTCTCGAGCACGAAGCTCTGCCCGAACTTCTCCTTCAACTGGTCGGCGTAGAGCCGGAAGTTCTGGCCCGGTCCGCCGGTGCCGGTCGGCGAGATCACGCGCACGCTGCGCGACGGCCAGCCGTCTACGTTTCCTTGGACCGTTGCTTGCGCCAGCGCGCGGGCCGGATCGAAGAACCCGGCCGCACCGGCGATGGCGCCGATGAATTCCCGTCGCGTGGGCATGAAGACCTCCCGAATTCTTTTTTTAGCTCGCAACGTCTTACGCCAAGCCCCGAAAGCATGCTTGATGCACGGCAACGGGTCAAAGCCTTATTGTCGCATCGACGAGGAGAGCATTCGCATGACCGAGCATCTGTTGCCGACCACCGTTGTGGGCAGCTACCCACAACCGGACTGGCTGGTCGACCGCGCCATGCTGAAGGACGCGGTTCCGCGCGTGCGCCTGCGGGAGTTGTGGCGTGTCGCCGAGCCGCATCTGGCGCAGGCGCAGGACGACGCGACGCTGCTGGCGATCCGCGACATGGAGCGCGCCGGCATCGACATCATCACCGACGGCGAGATGCGCCGCGAGAGCTACTCCAACCGTTTCGCCACCGCGCTCGAGGGCATCGACAACGACAACCCCGCCGCCATCACCAACCGGGCGGGCCGCGCGGTAGAGGTGCCGCGCGTGGTGGGCAGGATCCGGCGCGGGCACCCGGTCGAGGTCGCCGACATGGCGTTCCTGCGGCGCAACACCGACCACAAGGCGAAGATCACCCTGCCCGGACCGTTCACCATGGCGCAACAGGCGAAGAACGAGTTCTACAAGGACGCCGACGAGATGGTGATGGACTTCGCCGCGGCGGTGAACGCGGAGGTGCTCGATCTCGAAGCCGCCGGCGCCGACGTGATCCAGCTCGACGATCCCTGGCTGCGCAACGACCCGGACGCGGCCAAGCGCATCGCGGTCAAGGCGATCGATCGTGCGCTCGCAGGGCTTTCAGTGCCCACCGTCGTGCATCTGTGCTTCGGCTACGCCGCCGTGGTGCACGGGCAGAAACCGAGCGGCTATTCGTTCCTGCCGCAGCTCGCTGACTGCGCGGCACGGCAAATCTCGATCGAGGCCGCGCAGCCGAAGCTCGATCTCGGCATCCTGTCGGATCTTGCCGGCAAGACGATCGTACTCGGCGTGATCGACCTCGCCGATCAGGCGGTCGAAACGCCGGAGCAGGTGGCGCAGCGGATCCGCACCGCCCTGAAATACGTCGCGGCCGACCGGCTCGTCCCGGCGCCGGACTGCGGGATGAAATACCTCACGCGCGAGACCGCATACGGGAAGCTCGCGGCGCTGAGCGCCGGCGCGGCCATTGTTCGGCGAGAATTGTCGTAGCTCGAGCATGATCCCGAAAAGCCTGCGGACTTGATCATAAGCGCGTTCACGCGCGTCTTGACGCGCTATGGGTGGGTACCGGTTTTCGGAAAAGATCATGCTCAAACAAGAAGCAAGACCATGATCCGATTCAATCTAATCGGATCATGGTCTTGGCGGCGCGCTACACGATCACGTTCGCCTTTTTGAGAAAGCCCCACACGTCGACCACCGGCTTGCCCGCGAAATCGAGGTCGCGATAGGCCGAATGCGGCGCGCAGAGAATGAGCAGGTCGCTGCGCGCGATCACGTCGTCGAGAGCAAGCAATTCCGGATCGGTCGTGACGAACGGATCCGTGGTCAACACCGCGCCGGCAAGGGTCGCGAGCGCCTTCTTGAACTTGTAGCTCAAGGACGCGCGGGTATCGTCGATGTCAGCCTTGAAGGCCATGCCGAGGAGCCCGACCGTCATGCGCGAAAGGTCGTAGCGCCGGCCAAGATCGTCGCAGATGTGGAGCACGAGGCCCTCGTTGACCAGCATGGCGGCGTTGCCCAGGCTGAACTGGTTCTGCGCGAAGGCCGCGAGCTGCATCGTGTCCTTCATCAGGCAGGGGCCGGCCGCGAGCCCGGGCGCGGGAATGCCGCGGGCGCGCGGATAGTTGCGCTTCATCGCTTCCAGGACCCGCCGGTAATCGAGGCCGGCCGACTTTGCGATCAGATAGAACTGGTTCGCGGCCGCGAATTCGATGTAGCGGTAGGCATTGTTGAACAGCTTGGCGAATTCCGCCTCGCGCGGCTCGACGACGACCAGCTCGGGGGCGATGGCGGAGAACAGCTTCCCCGCCTCCTCCTCCGCCGCGGGCGTGGTGCCGCTGATGATCTGCGGCGTTTCCTTGAGCTCCTTGATGCCGTGCCCTTGCACCATGCGCTCCGGGCAGAAGGCGACCTTGAGATCGCGGCCCTTGCGTTCGAGATAGCCGTGGAGCCAGTCGGTCGTGCCGGGAAAAACGGTCGAGCGCAGTACCAGGAGCTGGCCGTCGGCGAGGTGCGGCAGCAGTGCGTCGATGCAATCCTGCACCACCTTGCGCACCGGGTTGAGAAACTCGTCGATCGGCGTGCCGATGGTGACGATGACGGGCCCTTTGGGGGAGATGTCCGCGGGTGCGGACGTGAAGATCAGCCGGTCCTGCTGGAGCGCTTTCGCCAGCAGCGCCTCGCCGCCATATTCGATGAACGGCAGACGGCCTGATTTCAACGTCTCGAGCACGTCCCGGTTGACGTCATGCACGTTGACGCGAAAGCCGGCCTCGGCGAAGGCCAGGACCAGCGGTATGCCGACGTGACCGCCGCCGCCGACGATCGTCAGGTCCGCCGTTCCAACTGACGCAGCCGTCACGTCGGTGGATTGAGGACCGGCAAAATTCAACTGACAACTCCTACAGTTAGCACAGGGGATCGAACCGTCGTGCAGCCGCGCGAACTCGACTGATATCGCACCACTGCACAATATTCAAAGGCCGCTGGCCGCCGAATCGCAAGAAACCGAGGTTCGGCCCCTACCTACCTCGGGGGCGGATTGGGCTCTCCCGAGATCGATGAAGCGGCCTCGGCCAGAAACGGTCGCCAACGGTCGGAAATGACTTTGATTTGCGCCAGAATTTTTCGCTTTTTCTCCGACGAAATATCGCGTCCTGGGATCGGCAAGATTATCCAACTGACTTCTCGAGCTTGGTCCAGAATTGGCGGCCGCCGAGAGACGTCGCTGTGCGAACCGAAGCCTCCAGCTCTTGCATTCGCCTGGTGGCAAAATCATCCAATATGCCGAGCAGGATCCATGCGGATATGACGATGGCCGCGGAGACGATCACGGTCTTTACTGTGAATTGAGCCAAGGGTCCCAGCTGGATTTCGACGACCTGTGAAGTTGGCTCCTTGCTCGGCTCCATGTTAATCCCCATCCCCTGTTCGCTCTCACGGCGTCCATCGTATCATAACCTTGGACCCGCGCTTTGGAGAACGATCAATCGGCGCTCAAAGGCAGCATTCCACATCTCGTAGCCGGGGTTATTGGCCAGCGATGAAGACCTTTACCCGCGCCATACCTTACCTGCTCTCTTGGAGCGTGCTCGCGGTCCTGATGGTCGTCGGCATGGATCGCGTGCCGATGGCCCTCTATACGCCAATCGACGGCGAATGGGCGAAATGGAACGTCGAGGCCATTCTTCAATTCGGAAAAATTCTCGATCTCAGCCCGTACAGTATGCTCGCCGGAATGGGTTCGATGTATTTCCCCAATCTTCCCTGGCTCAACCCGGGAGCGCTAGCGCTCGCCCTGCCTTTCGGCGATCATGAACGGACCATTATTTCCTATGCCATTTACGGATTTGAACTTGCAATCAGCATTATTCTGCTTGCGCGCACCATCGGATTTTCCTGGTTGACGGCTACGGCGGCGGCGCAGCTTTACCTTTATTTGCTGTTTCCGCCGTTCTCGGAGGTCTTTCGAATTTATAGCTGGTATTCGCTCGCTCCGTATTATGCGCATCTGGCGGCAGTATTGAATTGCGCGATGATCTTGCTTCTTGCGTGCGGCAAGAGCGGCAGTTGGCGGCGAAACGCCGCGCTTTCAGTGGGCTTCCTGGCTTTGTTTATCGTTGGACTGGTCTCCGCGCCGTTCACCTTCATTTTCGCCACACCCGCCTATATTGCGATCTGCGCCGTCCTCGTCGTGACGCATCGTCCGACCCGCGCCGAATGGGCTTGGAAAATAGCGGCGCTTGCAACGTGTCTGATCTTCTTTTTCGGGTCGGGGCTCCTGGATTACTATCTCGGTACAATCGCTACGGCCGGTCGCACACCACATGAGAAGATTGCGTGGGCACAGTTGCTCTCTCTCGACTCCTGGCTGCGATTAGTTAGAGATCATCCGTTGTGCCAGGATCCGCGGCTGCTCTTGTGCATCAAGGATCGAGGGGCGTGGCTGCAAATCGCCGCACTTCTCGGGGCGGGCATGGCCATTGTCACCAGACGCGGCGACATTCGAACCGTCGCCGGGACTTTGATTGCCTATCTTGGCCTCGTCCATGTTTATGCGTACGCGTATCAGGCAGGGTGGCTCGGGCCTGTCAGCGTTCTTTCACCCCATTTTCTGGTTTTGTCATGCTGGCCTTTCATCTGCATGTTTGCGGCGTTCGCGATATTCGAATCATTCTGCATGTTGAAGCTGAATGCGCCCGCAGGCGCGGGACATTCCGAGCGCAAACATGTGGCACACCTCGTTTTGACTGTCGCCACCGCCGCCATTCTCGTTGTGATCGTCGTCAGCCTGCTTCGGAATCCATACGACGTCCACCGCTATCGAATAGCTCAACTGTTTACGGGTGCCGCGGCGTTCGGGGCTCTGCTTCTGGCGCTTACGGCGCTTCGAGCGTACCGTACCGGCACGATAACTGCATCCGGCATTGGCGGAAGCAGGTGGCAACATCTTGTCGTGCTCGCGACATTTCCGATCTTGGCTTTGGTTCACTTATCCATGGGCGTTCAGGCGGGCATTCCGATTGCACGCGACCCATCACTGCGTAGCTACTTGCATGAAAATGCATCGATCGATGTTGGAAAGCCCTTTCGCGGCTATACTGCCACGATCTGGATCGATAAATACGGAGAGATCGGTAGCGGGACTCGTCGCTATATTTTCGGACGTGACTATTTTCTCGGTCGTTACGGCGAGTCCTTTACGGAAACCGATTTGTGGCGCCAGAATATTCCGACCTTCGAGGAATACGGTGAGTGGACTTCGACACAAGCACATGCCTTCGCCGCACGCCTTTTCGCGCCTGCAGGGATGTCTCCCAACTCCAATTACTTGCGGGCTTACACGGTAAATTCGGATATTTTCCGTGCCCTCGGCATTCGTTACGTTCTCACCGACGCCGAAACGCTCGACAAACCAGCAATCTTTCGCGGTGCTGTCAGTGCTCCAAATGCTCCAAGCGTGCGCTTGTTTGAGTTGAGCAACGTCAATTTAGGGAACCTACAGCCCCACACATTTCGTGGTCGCGACCACCGCGGATGCGATCGTGCAAGAGCTTCGAGAGAACAAGAACCGTCTCGACCGAGTCGCCGTGGTGTCGGAGACCATGCCAGCGACGAACGCTCAGGCACGTAACGTCTCGATAACCATCGAGCGCGGCGGCATTCGAATCCGCGCGGAAAGCGACGCGCCGACCCATATCGTGCTGCCAATTCAGTTTTCGAATTGCCTCGTCGTGATCAATGGGGCACCAGTCCGCTTGCGTCGTGCCAACCTGATGCAGACACTCATGTCGTTCGACGGCACCATCGATGCGAGGATCGAATTTCACTTCGGGCTTTTCGCGGACAACAAATGCCGTCTTCAAGATGGGCTGAACAACAAAGCGCTTGGGTTATGATCAATCACGCGCGCGCGAGCAACGACCATACGTCCGGCCTGATCACTCAGGCCTGAAACCGTGACGATCGCCGGCGCACGCCGACTATCGCGTTGCCGGTCACAGCTCGCGCGGAACCGGCAAAGGCGTCACCAGCTTGCCGCGATAGCCCTTTGCCCGCAGCTTCGGGGCGAGCTCGTCGGCGATGTGCCAGGAAAAGATGATCGCGCAGTCCGGCTGGTCCGTGAACAGCCGGCTTTCCTCGACCACCGGGATGGCCGTTCCCGGCATGTATTTGCCGATCTTGAGCGAGCCCGCGATCTCGCAGACATAGTCGATGATGGCCTCGTCGAGGCCCACGTAGTTGACGAGGGTCGAGGCGCGCGAGGGCGCGCTGATGCCGCAGATGCGCGCGCCGTTTTCCTTGAGGTCGCGGATCATCGCCAGGAGCCTCAGCTTCGACAGCATGACCTCGTCGCGGAAGGCGTTCAGGCGCGCCAGCATCGCTTCGCCGCGCGGCTCGGCGGCGAGCATCGTGGCGACGCTGTCGTTGATCTTCCGCGTGCCGCGCGGCGCGGCGTAGACCCGGATAGATCCGCCGTGCGTCGGGATCGGCCGGGCGTGAAAGACTTCGAGGCCGTGCATCTGCAACAGGTTGGCCAGGCTGTTGACCGAATAATAGCGCAGATGCTCGTGATACACGGTGTCGTATTGCAACGTGTCCAGCAGGCCGATGAGGTAGTGCGACTCGGATATGAACACGCCGTCGAACGTCAGCAGATTGCAAATGCCTTCGACGATCGAATGCACGTCCTCGATATGCGCGAAGCAATTCGCCGCCGTCACCACGCGCGCCGGGCCATGCTCGCCCTTGACCTCGGCGGCCACCGCCGGGGTGAAATAGCGTGTGAGGGTCGGAATGCCGCGGTCCGCGGCGATCTTGCCCACTTCCGTGGGCTCGATGCCGAGCACGCGGTGGCCGCCATTCTTGAAGTTCGACAGCAGCGTCCCGTCGTTCGAGCCGATGTCGATGACGAGATCGAGCGGTCCGAGGCCCAGCATGGCCGAAGCTTCGGAGTACTTTGCATGATTACGTATTGCTATGCGGCTGCCGAAATGCTCTGTCCGAATCCATACCCCAACCAGGCCACCGCACCTCTCAACAAGATCTCGCTGATCAAAAAGCAGGTGCGTTGTGACGGTAGTCATCTGGTGATACGCATTGTGAATTCACTCACTGACGATCTTGCAGCACGGACGCCGCTGCATTCGAATCATCGTTTGTTCATATATATATATATATTTTTTTCTCCCGCTGCAGCACTGATATCGCTGCGCTTTTCGCTTGCATTACGACCATTGCCTTTCCTCCACTGCTTCCGCTAGCAGCTAGGCAATGTCCGGCTTTGCAGCGTGCACGACGCAGCAAGGCGTTATCCATTTCTCGCTGTCCACTTCCCCTTAGCGCTCGCTTACGTGTGCCATTTTCTTCGTCC
>CAVVJX010000004.1:17500-166056 GCA_963748675.1 uncultured Chloroflexia bacterium
CACAAACAACGGCACCAACGTGTACAGCACGCTGTATGTGTGCGACGCTTGCCATCTGTCCCGTGCAGCGTCGGCGTGTAAGTGCGGAACGGAAGAAGAGAAGAAGATACACAGGGGCTAACTTTTTTAATTTTTCCACATTTCTCGCATTCAAACTTCTACAGCAATCCATTTATGACGATTAACCTCGTGTGCCAAACGTCTCATGGCGATTTTTGTGCGTGCGTAGAACTGATAATGCGCGAGGAAGAAGGAAAACAAAAAAAAAACACACACACACACACAACAGGTCGCTGAGAGCCCTCTTGTGCGTCAAGGCAACAAAGCTCGCGCGCAACAACGCCGGGCCAGCGCGGCCGCCGACGCGGCGCTGTCGTGGTGAATTAACGTTCGCGTCGTTGCACGTCGGAGGACTTCAGTTTTTTCCAAAAGTCTTTTTAATTTTTTTTTAACTTCGTTTTGTTTTGTTTTTGTTTCATTTTCATTTTCTTGTTTTTTTTTGTTTTTTTTTCCTGCAACAAAGAGTTTTCACCGACCGACCTCGCGCTTCCCTAGCCCCACAACGCCAGCACACATTGTCCACTTTAATTGCCTGCACGACGTCTAATCTGCAGCAACATCGAACAGCGGGTTTTGCATGCCGTTGTTGGCTTGCAAGTAGATGGGTAGCTCGAGCGCACTGTGGAAGAAGGCGGCAGTCGTCAGCAAGCGCGCCAAAAAAAAAGGCTTCCACGTGCAATAAAAAAAAACAAGAAAAACTCACACACACACACACACACACACACACAACGTACGCATCAGACACGACGTCCGAGTTGCCGCCGGGCGCCGAGCGTGTTGCCCTCATACGCTGAATGGGTGCACAAAACACCAGAGCGGCTAGCGCGAGCAGACACGCTGCGGCCGAGCCAATGACACCACCAATGATCGCGCCCAAGTTGACCTTGTTGTGGCTGCCGCCAATGCACACAATGGCGACGGTCGCGTCGTTCCACGCGTAGCGGCGCGCGGCTCCGTCGTGACTTCGCGCTCCTCGGGAGTAGGGACGCGGTTGTCCTCCTCAGTCCAGCTGAGCTGCGACGTGATGTTGTCGGCAAAGCACAGCACAAGGTCAGCGTCCCACACGCAAGTGCGGTTGACGGCCACGCAGCCCGGACGGATTCTGGTACTGGCAGTTGCACAGCGGATCGGGCTCGCTGGCGCGCGCGGCCGTTCAAGCAGTAGTCTTGCGTGCACGGGTTGCCGTCGTCGCAGCACAGCGCACCAGTGTCGCCGTCGCGGCAAGCCCACTGGCACTCGCCCGTGGCGGGCACGCACACGTTGAACGAGCACACGTCGCTGAACTCGTTGGTGCACTGCAGGGCACCAGGACCAACTGGTCGGGCAGAGAGGACAGCCAGTGTGAATGGATGGAGGTGCTCGGAAGAAAACAAAAGAAAAAGAAAAAAAAACGAAACAAACAAACAAACAAACAAACGAACAAACAAACAAACAAACATCCACCACTACACACCTTTGGCAGGTGCCGTCGGCAGCGCAGTAGCGCACTGCGCACGCGTTTGGACTCATCGCACACCGTGTCGGTGAGCCACGTGCACGTGGGCGAGCAGCAGGGATTGGGCGAGCCGTCGGGTAGAATCAGTGACGGGTCGAGCGGGTCGCGTTGCTCGCCCAGAATTACGCCTGCCACACGCCATCCAACGGGGCGGGTGAGTGAGTGAGTGAGGGAGTGAGTGAGTGAGTGAGTGAGTGAGTGAGTGAGTGAGCAAGTGGTCAAGTGGGCACACAAAACGCATCTCCCCGTCTCTCTACACATTCGCCTCGCCAACGCACCTGGCCGAGCACAACTTCAACAGTGCCCGTCTCAAACACAATGCCCTGGATCGGGAACAGCGCGTCGAACGGAATGATGTGCGGCTGCGGCACGCAGAACGTGGTCACGGTGGCCGTGCACGGCGGAGTGCCATCCCAGTACAGCACGAACAGTGTAGTTGAGAATGGTGCCGGGCGACGCTTCGCCGGGTTGTTCAGGATCGCGAGATCTCCTTGAGTGCCGTAGTCGTACACCATGAACGGCGACGGGCCCAGCGTGGTGTCGACGCGCTGCGCGAGCGTGATGGTCTGCGTCACAGTCTCGAGCGCTTGCACGACAATCTGTTGCAAGTTGGTTGAGCAACGTCAATGGGCGCGACGAGCGCGCGGCCGCCAGCGAACAGCGCCGCAAACGCCGTCATGTCGTCAACACCGGCTGTCGAGCGGGTGGAGGCATCGCTGTTGATATCGTCGGTGGGCGCGACGAGGAAGATCTGCAAACGCAAGTTAAAAAGCGGGCAAGGTGTTAGTTGAGTGTGTGTTAGCTTTGCGTGTGTGTCGGAACCGGCGTTTTCAAACAAAAAAAGTCGCGTGCAACTGTAACACTCCGGCACAACCGTCGTACGGGGAAGATGCTGCGGGAGCTCCAAATGTCGGCAACATCTTGCATGTTGGGGTAGCGCTCCTTGAGGCCAGCCAACGTGAGGCAGGCAAGGCTGGTCGGGCAGCTCTCGCCGACGATATTGCGCACCATGCGCGTGCCGATGGCCTGGAACAGGGTCAAGGTACGTATGATGTCCCACGAGTCGAGCAGGCAAGAGGTTGGGGAAGTTGCCGCCGGCAATCGCGTTGGCAACATCGATCTCCTGGTGAGCCGGCGCATCGGTAATGATCAGTGCAATGCGATTGATCTGCGGGCCCGCGCGACCCCAAGCCCTCCGGGCGCCAGCCGACGTCGCGCACGGCGCCCGTGATGTCGCTGACCGCGAGCATCGCCTCAAGCATCAAGCTCGGGAATGTCACCACCACCAGACAGCATGATCGAAGCCTGTTTGTTGAGAGCGAGGCGAGGACGTGAGTGCGACAGAGCGCGAGCGAGAGCGAAGAATTTACTGCAACAAAAAAAAAAAAAAAAAAAAAAAACACACACACACACACATGCAACACCCTCACCTTCTGCTGGTAAATGTCAATGATGGGCTGCTTGTTGGGGCTGAGCGGCACATCGACGTTGACAACGTCATCCTCAAGACCGGGGATCCGGCCGCGTAGCCGCCGAACGGAGCGGATGGGCTCTGTCCAAGACACGACGCCCAGCCGAACCAGACATCTGCGCGGTCGAACGACGTGAGCGACGAGCAGTATGGGCAGCGCAAGCAATGAGCAAAAAGCAAACACACACACACACACACACACACACACACACACACACACACACACACACACACACACACACACACACACACACACACACACACACACACACACACACAAAGGCACCAACACGCACCAGGAACAATGTTTATGATGGCGTCGAGGAAGTCGGTAATAGTCCTCATTAGCAGTCTTCATGCGTCATAGAACAGTCATTAGAATCTGCGCAAGAAAAAGAAGAAGACGGAAAAAAAAAATGGGATAGCAAGTCACAGACACAAACGCGATACACAGAACACTAAGCCCAACAAACACAAACACAGAACCCAACAAACACCCAAACCCCCCCACAAACCAACAAACACAAACACACAGAAACGCAGAAACACACTCAGCACACACCTTGCAGAAAGAACCAGGTCAGCGGGATGTTGGACGGAGCGCGCACGCGAATCGGCACATCGATCGGTTCACCGAGCGCGAGCACGACAACTTGACGCTGCCACTCGAGGTCGGGCGGGTTGCCGGCCGGGCCAAACGGACCCTCCTGGCGTTGAATGATGCTCTTCTTGGCATCGAAGATCGCCGACGTACTGGGCACTGGTCGGGGTTGTTGAACGGCAACACGTTGGCGTAGTAATCGGTGGGACCAAAGAAGTCACCGGTGGCGCAATGCGCGCTCTGGTCGCCAGCAGCAGCGCGCACCAGCCGCAGCCGGGCGACGCAATGCAACCAGTGCAATTGCTGATCAACTCGCAGCACGCCACGTCGTTGCCAAAGCAACGGCCGCGGCAGTCGCGGTTCTCGGGCGGGCAGCACACGCCGTACTGGTCGAACACGCTAACCGGGAACTCGCGCCGGTGGCGTTCAGCGCCGGACACGTGTCGTTGCAATCGAGGTCGGCCGTTGGCAGCAAGTGCCAGCCCAGTCGGTGGTGAACTCGGGGTCGAGCGCAACGTCGACGGGCAAGCAGAACTCGGCGCAGTCCTTGCCGACCGACGGTTTTGTCGTCTACTCGTTCAGCTACGTATTGCTGAGTCCCGGGGTCCGGTCTTTCGCCCGGATCGGATCGTCGGGGCTCCATCTGCCTTCAACCCCGTACGTAATCACGATGAGCTTTCTGGAGAGTCTCATCGACCTCGCGTTGAGGACACGACCCGTATCTGAAAGCCTATTACACGCTGACCAAGATGGACTCAGTCGATGTTCAGTCCGTCGGGAAGTACCTCTATGACTTCTACGAGGGAGTCAGACTCTAGATGGCCTGATCAACCCGAACGTCAAGGGGACGATTGGTACCGAGCCTGAAGTCAACGCCGCGGCTGACTACTGGGACATCGCAACAAACCTCCACCACAAACAAAGGCTTCTGCACAACGTGGGTAAAGGCGCATAGCTCGCGGTCTCCTTGCCCAGGTGATGGGCAACAATGTCCGGCAAGGCCCCGGTGACATCTAGAAGGCCCTCGACCATGCGGGGATCCCCTGGCACAACACGCTGCTCCAGTCGAAAAGGACGATTCGGTAGAGCCTGTTGTCGGAGGCTCTCAAGAAGATGTATCTCAGCAACGGGACCAGGAACGGCAAGAAGTACACGCTACAGGTAGTAAAACTCGACGCGGCAATGTGATTGACTCGTTCTACGTGGAAGCCAACGGCTGGAAGATAGTTCCGACCCCGTGACGTTCACAGGCGGTTCGGCCAGCCGCCGCCAAGTTCACGCCCCACCCACAGGCCGTCGCTCCAGACCCGCGAGAACTGAGTCGAGGCCTAACGCAACCCGAAGTCATCAGCCCAGGCGCCAGACGCCTCGTGACTTGAGCGACCCCACTCACGTCCGCGATCGCTTCGATATGCACCGCTGCTCCTGTAGGGGAAGGTTCCACCTCCTAGATCTCGAAGCGCGCCTGAAGCCGAATGTCCATCTGCTCAGCGATTGAAGAGGGGATTAACCGAACGGTTGATGCGCCGTCAACCGGGTTGACCCGCGTTCCACCCGCCCGGGCGATGTCCGCGGACCCGGCTCGGCCGACACTCGGGCCATGAACGTCATCGAAGTCACCAACCTCACCAAGCGCTACGGCGACCGCACCGCCGTCGACGACGTGTCCTTCACGGTCGAGCAGGGCGAGATCTTCGCCATCCTCGGCCCGAACGGCGCCGGCAAGACCACCACGGTCGAGTCCATCAGCGGGCTGCGAACGCCCGACTCGGGCACGATCAGCGTGCTCGGGCTCGACCCGCGGCCGCGACCGCGACGAGCTCCGTCGCGTCGTCGGCGTCCAGCTCCAGGAGAGCGAGCTGCCCGACCACATCCGGGTCCGCGAAGCCGTCGACCTGTACGCCTCGTTCTACCCGGCGCCCCGCGAACGGGGAACAGCTGCTCGCCGACCTCGGGCTCGCCGACAAGCGCAAGTCCATGTTCGGCAAGCTGTCGGGCGGCGAGAAGCAACGGCTCTCGATCGCGCTCGCGCTCATCGGCAATCCGAAGGTCGCGATCCTCGACGAGCTCACGACCGGCCTCGACCCGCAGGCCCGGCGCGACACCTGGCAGCTCATCGAGGACGTCCGCGACAGCGGCGTCACGGTCATCCTCGTGACCCACTTCATGGAGGAGGCCGAGCGCCTGGCCGATCGGATCGCGCTGATCGACGCCGGCCGCCTCGTGGCCCTCGACACGCCCGCCGGCATCGTCGCCCGCGTCGACGTCGAGCAGCGCCTCCGGTTCCGGCCGTCGGCCCCGATCGACGACGGGCTCCTGACCGGGCTGCCCGAGGTGACGCAGCGTGAGCCGGCACGGCCAGACGGTCGTGGTCGCCGGCACCGGCAACCTCGTGCTGGCCGTCACGGCGGCCCTCGCGCGCAACCAGATCGTGGCCAACGAGCTGCGCATCGAGCAGGCCGGCCTCGACGACGCGTTCGTCGCCCTCACCGGCCGCAAGCTCGCCTCGTAGCCGCTTCCTGCCGACTGGAGATCTCCGATGCTGACCAAGATCACGGCCGTCGAGGCCAAGCTGTTCTTCCGCGAGCCAGGGACGTGGCTCCTCACGATCCTGCTGCCGACCGATCGTCCTCGTCGGCGGTCGGGCTCCTGTTCGGCGGTCGAGCCGGACCCGGCCCTCGGCGGATAGCGCTGGATCGACCTCTTCGCGCCCTCGATGGTCGTCATGACCCTCGCGATCCTCGGCGTCAACCTCCTGCCGGCCCGCCTCGTGAAGTACCGCGAGAAGGGCGTCCTGCGCCGCCTGTCGACGACGCCGGCGAACCCGCGATCGCTCCTGATCGCCCAGCTCATCGTCAACATGGGCGCGGCCGTCGTCGGCCTCGTGGTGCTCATCGTCGTCGGCAACCTCGTGCTCCAGATCCCGCTGCCGCAGGACCCGATCGGCTTCGCCGCCGCGTTCCTCCTGGGCATGTCGGCGCTGTTCGCCCTGGGCCTGCTGGTCGCCGCCGTGGCGCCCACGACCGGCATCGCGACGGCCCTGTTCATCCCGCTGTTCGCTGCGTCGTGATGTTCCTCGGTGGGGTATACCTGCCACGAATGCTGCTGCCGGAGTTCCTGGTCCGCATCGGTGACTACACGCCCCCGGGCGTGCAGGCGCTGCTGGATGCCTGGCTGGGGACGTCGCCCCAGCTCGCCCAGCTCGGCGGTCATGGCCCTCATCACGGTCGTCGCCGGGGCGATCGCGGCCAAGCGGTTCCGATGGGAATGAGTCAGGACCGTGCCCGTGCCGGGCACGCCCTCGCCGGAATCGCCGTCGGGCTTGCCGGCGGCGGCTCCGTCGACCTACGAGCGATGGGACCGGCGGCTCGTCGATTGGTGTCCGTACGTCACGCTGGCCCTGTCGGCGGTCATGACCCTCGCCTGGTCGACCGACCCGGCCGGCGAGCGTCTCGTGACGGCGGGCCTCGTCGTCCTCGCCGCGGCTGTGGGTCTACCTGGGCTACACGCGAACGCCGCGACCGCGGCAGGCGCACCGGGCCCGGATGATCGTGTACTTCATCGGCCTGCTGGTGATCGGGACGGTGCTGGCGCTGCGCGAGTACCTCTTCTTCATCTTCCTGATCACCGGGTTCTTCCACGCCTCGGTGCTGCGGCCGTGGCCGCTCGCTCATCGTCGGCGTCTTCGCGACGTCGGTCATCATCAACACGGTGATCGGCGGGTTCCCGACGAACCCGGAGTGGTTGACGATCTACGTGGCGATCATCGTCATCCAGACGCTCGCGATCGGCGGCGGCGCGCTCCTCGGCGAGCGGATGGCCGAGCAGAGCGAGCAGCGGCGCCAGGCGGTGGCCCGGCTCGAGGCGGCGCTCGAGGAGAACGCCGGCCTCCACGCCCAGTTGCTGACCCAGGCCCGCGAGGCCGGCGTGCTCGACGAGCGGCAGCGCATGGCCGGCGAGATCCACGACACGATCGCCCAGGGCCTGACCGGGGTCGTCACCCAGCTCGAGGCGGCCGAGCAGGCCCGCGACCGGCCCGAGGACTGGCAACGGCACGTCCGCAACGCGATCGGCCTGGCCCGCGAGAGCCTGTCGGAGGCGCGACGATCGGTCGAGGGCTCGCGGCCCGAGCTGCCTCGAGACCGCCCGGCTGCCCGAGGCGCTCGCCGAGGTCGCCCGCGAGTGGTCGGAGCTGAACGGCGTCCCGGTCGAGGTGGCCACGACCGGCGACGTCCAGCCGCTCCACCCCGAGGTCGAGGTGGCGCTGCTGCGGACCGCGCAGGAGGCGCTGGCCAACGTCGCCAAGCACGCCAATGCCGTCGCACGCCTGGCTGACGCTGTCCTACATGGGCGACGTCGTGACGCTCGACGTCCGCGACGACGGCGTCGGGTTCACGGTGCCGGCGGAGCCCGACGACGCCGTGGCGGCCGGCTTCGGGCTGTCGGCGATGCGGCAGCGCGTGAACCGGGTGGCCGGCACGCTGGCGATCGAGTCCGAGCCCGGTGGCGGGACGGCGGTCTCGGCCCGGGTCCCGGCGATCGTGGCGCCCGGGCTGGTCGGCCGGCGCGTGAGCCGCCGATCCGGCTGCTCATCGTCGACGACCACCCGGTCGTCCGCGACGGCCTGCGCGGCATGTTCTCGGGCGACCCCGAGTTCGAGGTCGTCGGCGAGGCCTCCGACGGTGCCGAGGCGATCGAGCTCGCCGAGCGCCTGGTCCCGGACGTGATCCTGATGGACCTCCGGATGCCCGGCGTCAACGGCGCGGCCGCGATCCGGGCGCTCGCCGAGCGGCAGATCCCGTCGCGCGTGCTGGTCCTGACGACCTACGACTCGGACAGCGACGTCGTGCCGGCGATCGAGGCCGGCGCCACCGGCTACCTGCTCAAGGACTCGCCGCGCGAGGAGCTGTTCCGCGCGGTGCGCGCGGCGCCACGCGGCGAGTCGGTGCTCGCGTCGTCGGTCGCGACGCGGCTCATGAGCCAGCTCCGGGGCCCGGCCACGGAGGCGCTCAGCGACCGCGAGCTCGAGGTGCTGTCGCTCATCGCCCAGGGCGAGACGAACCGCGGGGCCGCGGCCCGGCTGTTCATCTCCGAGGCGACGGTCAAGACGCACCTGCTCCACATCTACGCGAAGCTCAACGTCAACGACCGGGCGGCCGCCGTCGCGACGGCGTTCGAGCGCGGGCTGCTCCCGACGGGCCGAGAGGGCTGAGAGCGCACGACCCCGTCGCGCCGCTACGACGCCAGTCCGCCTGCGTTTATGCACGATTCCGCCGCCTGGAGTCACCTTCCGTCCGTATGCGCATGGCTGCATAGGGCGCCGCGTTCGCTGACGGAGGTCATGCCACTCGACTCCCGGCCCGCCCCGACTCCGGCGCGCCCCGACTCCCCTTATGCATCCATTGGAATACGCCGGGTAGGTGACTTCCGGCGACGATTTCGTGCATAGGCTGGGCCCGGCCCCGCCGCGCCCCGACCCTACGCGGGCGGCCGGAGCTGGATCCAGATCGGTCTTGGTCTCGGTGTACTGGTCGTGGGCGTGGAGCGACTTGTCGTGGCCGCCGAAGCCGGACTGCTTGTAGCCGCCGAACGGCGTCGTCATGTCGCCCTCGGAGTAGGCGTTGACCCCGACGACGCCGGCCCGCAGGTCGCGCGCGACGCGGTGGGCGACGTCGAGGTCGTGCGTGTACAGCGACGCCGCCAGGCCGTACGGCGTGTCGTTCGCGATCGCCACGGCCTCCGCCTCGGTGTCGAACTCGATGACCGAGAGGACCGGCCCGAAGATCTCCTCGCGGGCGATCCGCATGTCGTTCGTCACCCCGTCGAAGACGGTCGGCGGGACGAACCAGCCGCCGGTCTCCTCGAGGATCCGCGAGCCACCGGTGACGACGCGGGCGCCCTCCTGGCGGCCGATGTCGATGTAGCCGAGGACCTTCTCCATCTGGCCCCGCGAGATGAGCGCGCCGATCCGGGTCGCCGGGTCGAGCGGGTCGCCGACCGGCCAGGCCGCGAGCTCCGCCTCGATCGCCTCGAGGAGGGCCGCCTTCCGCGAGCGGTGGACGATGAGCCGCGAGCCGGCGCTGCAGTTCTCGCCCATGTTCCAGAAGATCGCGACCGCGACGTTCGCCGCCACGGCGGCGAGATCGGTCACGTCGCCGAAGACGATCTGCGGGCTCTTGCCGCCGAGCTCGAGGAGGACGCGCTTGAGGTTCGAATCGGCGGCGTAGTGGAGGAAGCGCCGCCCCACCTCGGTCGAACCGGTGAACGCGAGGCAGTCGATGTCGGGGTGGCGGCCGATCGCCTCGCCGACCGTGTCGCCCGGCCCGGTCACGACGTTGACGACCCCGTCCGGGAGGCCGGCCTGGCTCCCGAGCTCGACGATCCGCAGGAGGCTGAGCGACGTCGTCGATGCGGGCTTGATGACCACGGTGTTGCCGGTCGCGAGCGCGGGGCCGAGCTTCCAGGCCGCCATCTGCGCGGGGTAGTTCCAGGGGATGACCGCCCCGACGACGCCACACGGCTCGCGGGTGATCGTGGCGATGGTCCCCTCGGGCGAGGGCGCGACCTGGCCGTACAGCTTGTCGGCCGCCTCGGCGTGCCAGCGGATGCAGGCGGCCGTCTCGGGCATGTCCAGCCCGACCGTGTCGGTGATGGGCTTGCCCGCGTCGATGGTCTCGATCAGGCCCAGCTCGCGGGCGTTGCGTCTCGATGAGGTTCGCCCAGTCGATGAGGATCCGCTTCCGGGCGCCCGGGTCCAGGCGCGACCAGCGGCCGTCGTCGGCGGCCTGGCGGGCGACGGCGACCGCGATGTCGACGTCGGCCGGGCCGCCCTTGGCGACCTCGGCGATCGGCTGACCCGTGGCCGGGTTCTCGGTGACGTAGCGTCGGCCGTCCACGGCGTCGCGGAACGCGCCGTCGACGAACATCCGCGTGCGAAGGTCCAGGCGGTCGAGGTCCTCCCGTGATTCTTCGATCGGCGGGATGAGCGTCTCGGTCATGGCGGCATCGTAGACCGCGCGCAGCGGACGCGGTCGAGTCGGTCAGGACTCGGTCGTCGTCGGTCGCCAGGCGTCGCTCGAGGCCGTCGAGGATCAGGTCGAGGCCGAAGGCGTATTCGAAGTCGTCGTCGCAACCGCCCATGCCGCCCTCATGACTGACCGACGCGGCCAGCTCCGCGACGCGCGGGTTGTTCGCCATCGCGAGCATCAGCGCCGCCGCCGCCTCCGGTGACGGCACGACCTTCCCCGAGTCGTCGAACAGGTCCTGGCTGAAGCCGAAGATCCGGCTGCCCAGGACGTGGAGCGTGTGGTGGGCGAGGTCGAGCGTGAAGCCGCCGTCGAGGAGGATCGCCAGGATCCCATCGACATAGCCGACGATCGCGGGGCCGGGCGCGCCGCGCTCCTCGATGACGAGCCGCGTCCATGGGTGGCGGAGCATCACCCGCCGAGCCGCCATCGCCTGCTCGCGCAGCGCGGGCTTCCACGGCCCGTCGGGCTCGATGCGCTCGATCTCGCCGACGACGACCTCCACGATGCCGTCGAGCAGGTCGTCCTTGCTCCGGACGTGCCGGTAGAGCGCCATGGCATCGACGCCGAGCTCCTGGCCGAGCTTGCGCATGCTCAGGCCCTCGATGCCGTCCCGATCGGCGAGCGTCACGGCGACGCCGAGCACGCGGTCCCGGGTCAGGGGCGTGCGGCCCTCGGTCGTCGTCGAGCCTGCGCGGGTCACCACCGGTTGCGTCACCTCATCTCGGAGATCTTCGGAAAGTCTTGACGAGTCTACACCGTAGACGCTATGTTTACGCCGTAGTCTACACCGTAGACGCAATCGAAGCCCTGAGGAGGCCACCCGTGACCGAGGAAACGCTCGAGAAGCCGACGATGTCGATCCCGCGCTGGTTCGTCCGCACCGTCTGGGTCCTGCACCGTGCCGTCTACCGGCTCACCCGCGGCCGGTTCGGCCTTCGCCCGACCACCGACACGCAGTGGGGGATGATGCGGATCCGGACGATCGGTCGGAAGACCGGCAAGGAACGGATCGCGATCCTCGGCTACATCGCCGACGGCCCCAACCTCGTGACGATGGCGATGAACGGCTGGGCCGACCCGGAGCCGGCATGGTGGCTCAACCTCCAGGCACGTCCGCAGGCGACGGTCGAGCTGCCCGACGGCACCCGCGAGGTGACCGCGCGCGCGGCGACCGGCGAGGAGCAGGCGCGACTGTGGGCGGCGTTGACGGCCCACGGCAGCGTCGCGTACCCGGATGCGAACTCGACGCCGCGCTCCCGCGAGACCGCGGTCGTCGTCCTGGAGCCGCGCGTCGAGGAGGCCTCCCGTGTCTGAAGCCACGCAGAAAGCCCCGCTCGTCGTGCCCCGCTGGCTGGTCCGCACCATCTGGGTGGCGCACCGCCGGGCCTACGCGATCACGCGCGGCCGGTTCGGCCTGCGCCAGCCGACCGAGACGAAGTGGGGGATGCTCCGCCTCCGGACCGTCGGGCGCAAGACCGGCAAGGAGCGCGTGGCGATCGTCGGCTACATCGTCGATGGGCCCAACCTCGTCACGCCGGCGATGAACGGCTGGGCCGATCCCGAGCCGGCGTGGTGGCTCAACCTCCAGGCACGGCCGGAGGCGACCGTCGAGCTGCCCGGCGGGACGCGCCAGGTGACCGCCCGCGCGGCGACGGGGGAGGAGCGGGCCCGGCTGTGGGCGGCGTTGGTCGCCCTCGGGAGCTCGGCCTACACGGACGCGAGCGCGGCCCTGCGATCCCGCGAGACCGCGATCGTCGTCCTGGAACCGCGGGCGGAGTAGCGTCGACCATCGGTCATTCGATCGCCGCCTGTCACACTGCGGCGATCGACTCGAACGAGACCCTCCAACGCCATCTCCGAGACCATGCTCGGCCCCGACGCGACCTTCCGCGACGGCCAGCGCGAGGCGATCGAGGCCGTCGCCGAGGACGGCGAGCGCGCGCTCGTCGTCCAGCGGACCGGCTGGGGCAAGAGCCTCGTCTACTGGATCGCGACGCGGGTCCGCCGCGACGAGGGCCACGGGCCGACGCTCATCATCAGCCCGCTGCTCGCCCTCATGCGCAACCAGATCGCGATGGCGGACCGGCTCGGCCTCCGCGCCGCCACGATCAACTCGGGCAACCAGGCCGAGTGGGACGACGTCGAGGCCGGGCTCGCGCGCCGACGCGATCGACGTCCTGCTCATCTCGCCGGAGCGCCTCGCCAACGAGCACTTCACGAAGGACGTCCTGCCGAGCATCCAGGGCTCGATCGGCCTGTTCGTCGTCGACGAGGCGCACTGCATCTCCGACTGGGGCCACGACTTCCGGCCCGACTACCGGCGGATCGGCCGGATCCTGCGGCTGCTCGACCGGCGCGTCCCGGTCCTCGCGACGACGGCGACCGCCAACGACCGGGTCGTCGCGGACATCGCCGAGCAGCTCGGCGAGGGCGTCCGGGTCATCCGCGGCCCGCTGGCGCGCGACTCGCTCAAGCTCGATGCGATCACGCTCGCCGACCAGGCCGAGCGCCTCGCGTGGCTCGCCGAGCAGTCCTGCCCGACCTGCCCGGGAGCGGCATCGTCTACTGCCTGACCGTCGCCGACACGCAGCGGGTGGCGACCTTCCTGCGCCTCGCAGGGCATCGACGCCCGGGCCTACAACGCCGGCCTCTCGACCGAGCGAGCGCGAGGCGCTCGAGGACGCCCTGATCGCCGGCGAGATGAAGGCGCTCGTGGCGACGGTCGCGCTCGGGATGGGCTTCGACAAGCCGGACCTCGGCTTCGTCGTCCACTACCAGCGGCCGGGCTCGCCGATCGCCTACTACCAGCAGGTCGGCCGCGCGGGCCGCGCCGTCGAGCGCGCCTACGGCATCCTCCTGTCCGGCCGCGAGGACGACGAGATCGCCGAGTACTTCATGCGACACGGCGTTCCCGCCGACCGTCCACATGCAGGAGATCCTGGCCGCGCTCGAAGGCGTCGACTCGATGTCGAGGTCGGCGCTCGAGCGCGCCGTCAACCTGCCGAAGGGCCAGATCGACCAGGCGCTCAAGCTGCTCGAGCTCGACGGCGCGGTGGCGCGCGACGGCGGTCGGTACCTCCGCACGCCGAATCCGTGGCCGCAGGACGAGGAGCGCATCGAGCGTGTCATCGCGGCGCGCCGCGCTCGAGCTCGCCCAGATGCAGGCGTACGTGCGCCACGACGGCTGCCTCATGGAGTTCCTGACGCGCCTGCTCGACGACCCGACCGCCGCACCGTGCGGCCAGTGCGCGAACGACGTCGGTCGTGGGCTGCCGCGCGAGGTGGACCGCGAGCTGGTCCGGCGGCCGTCTCGTTCCTCCGGCGCGACCTCCGGACGATCAAGCCGCGGCTGCAGTGGGCGCCGGACGCCGTGCCCGGCCTGTCCGGCCGGATCACGCCGCCGAACGAGGTCGGCTGGCGCTGTGCGTGTACGGCGACGCCGGCTGGGGACGCGACGTCCAGCGCGGCAAGTACGTGGACGGCCGATTCGGTCGCGAGCTCGTCGTGGCCTCGGCGCGGGCGATCCGCGACCGCTGGCGGCCGCAGCCCGCGCCGACCTGGGTGACCGCGCTGCCGTCGTCGGCCCAGCGCGGGCTGGTCGACGCGTTCGCCCGGTCGCTGGCCGCCGAACTCGGCCTACCGTACGTCGAGTGCCTGTCCGTGCTCGACGGCGCCGCGCCGCAGAAGGAGATGCAGAACAGCTCGCAGCAGCTCCGGAACGCGCACGCCAAGCTCGGGATCGACGCGATGACCCGTTGCCGGCGGGCCGGTCCTCCTCGTCGACGACATCGTCGACTCCGGCTGGACGCTGACGGTCGCGGCTCGCTCCTGCGCTCGCACGGCAGCGGGCCGGTCCATCCCTTCGCGCTGGCGATGGCGAGCGGGCGCGACGACTGATGATCGACTTCGAGCAGCTCTCGCCCGATGCGCCGGCGATCATCCTGCTCTGTTCGAGCCTCGGGGCGGATCGCGACGCCGAGACGACGCGTCCGCTCGGGCCCGCGGACCTGGGCGAAGCTCAGCGATCTGCTCGTGCGGCAGTCGTTCCCGGGCCGCGGGACCTCGTCGGTCTCGACGGCGGACGAGATCGATCGCTCGCTCGGCGTCGGCGGCGACGAGGCGGCCCGGTACGCCCGGCTGCTGTCGCGCGGCGGGCAGCTCGCCTTCGAGCTGGATCGACTGCGCTCGCGCGGGATCTGGGTGGTGACGATCGCCGATGAGGCGTATCCGACGCGCCTCGTCGAGCGGTTCGGGAGCGATGCGCCGCCGGTCCTGTTCGGGAGCGGCGATCCGTCGAGGCTGGATGGGGGAGGCATCGCCATCGTGGGTTCGCGCGACGCGGACGGCGAGGCGGTCGCGTTCACCGAGCGGCTGGCCGCGGCGGCGGCCCGCGGCGGGACGCCGGTCGTCTCCGGCGGTGCCCGCGGCATCGACGTCACGGCGATGCGCGCCGCGGCCGCCGCCGATGGCGTCGTCGTCGGCGTGCTGTCCGAAGGCGTCGAGCGACGGCTTCGCGAGAGCGATACCCGGAGTCGCCGTCGCGTCGGGGCAGGCGGTGCTCGCCTCGCCGTATCACCCGGGCGCCGGGTTCAGCGCCGGGGCCGCGATGGGCCGGAACAAGATCATCTACGGGCTGTCGGACGTGGCGGTCGTCGTCAGCAGCGCGACGGGCTCCGGCGGGACGTGGACCGGGGCGATCGAGGCCATCGAGGGTCGGTTGGGTGCCGGTCCTGATCCGCGACGGTGCCGGTGTCCCGGACGGGAACCGCGCGCTCATCGCCAAGGGAGGGAGCCCGTTCCCGCTCGAGGCGTTGGCTTCTGACGGTCTGACCGTCGATGCGTTGCTTGCCCTTGCGCCGGTGGGTGAGCGTTCCGTGGCCGAGGCGTCGGCGCCCTTCGAGCAGCAGGCCCTGTTCGAGGATTGAAGCGCGCGAGCGGCGTTTCCTGACGGAACCTGTCAGGTACGGAGCGCACACTGACCAGTGAACGAGACCGCGACCGAGGAACCGACATGACCGTCGTGACGTGGCAGCGCGATCCCGACCGTGCGATCCGTGCCGGGTAGGGCCGCGGTGGGGCATCTTCCCCCCGGACCCGTCGATCCTGCCGCGATCACGATCGTTCCCGCGAACGAGGCGTCCCGGGAGGATCTGGCGGCCATCTTCGGCGTGCGCGGCTACCCGGCGTACTGCCAGTGCCAGCGGTTCAAGATCGGGCCAAGCGGGTGGACCGAGCCCACCACCGCCGAACGCATGGCGCGCCTGGAGCAGGAGACCCACTGCGGGTATCCGAGCGCGCCTCGGACCAGCGGCCTCGTCGCGTACCTGTTCGGGGAGCCCGTCGGCTGGTGCGCAGTCGAGCCGCGATCGGCCTATCCGAAGCTTCCGCCCCAACGGGTCGTGTTCAAGCAGCGCGGCGAGGACAAGGACGACCCGAGCGTGTGGGCGGTGACCTGCTTCGTCACCCGGGCGGGCTATCCGGCGCCGCGGCATCACCCGTGTGCTCGCCCAGGCCACCGTCGCCTTCGCCCGCGAGCGCGGCGCCCGTGCGCTCGAGGCCTACCCGATGATCACGGAGCCCGGGGTGGAGGTCACCTGGGGCGAGACCCACGTCGGCACCCGCAGCATCTTCGAGGCCGCCGGGTTCACCGAGATCAGCCACCCGACGCTCCGGCGGGTCGTGATGCGGATCGACTTCTAGAATCAGCGCAAGGGGAGGGCACGAACGATGACGACGGCACCGATCATCCTGGTCCCGGGGTTCTGGCTCGGCGCGTGGGCGTGGGACGAGGTGGCCGCCACGCTGCGGGCCGACGGCCACGACGTCACCGCGCTGACGCTGCCCGGCCTGGAGTCCGCCGACGCGGACCGGTCGAAGGTCACGTTCCAGGACCACGTCGACGCGATCGTCGACGCGGTCAAGGCGGCGCCGGCCCCGGTCGTCCTGGCCCTGCACAGCGCCACCGGGTTCTCCGGGTACGCCGCGAGCGACCTCGTCCCGGAGCGCATCGCCGCGATCGTCTACGTGGACACCGCGCCCGGGCAAGGGCGCGCTCGACCCCGCGTTCGAAGGCGTCGAGAAGCCCTTTGTCTGGGAGGAGATCGAGGCGGAGGAGAACCTCAAGGGCCTGAGCGAGGAGCAGAAGGCCACCTTCCGCGAGCGCGCGGTCGCGGAACCGGCCGGCCTGCTGCGCGAGGGGCACGAGTTCACGAACGACGCCCGCCGCGACATCCCGAGCACGATCATCGCGACCGGCTATACCTCGAAGGCCTACCAGGCCTACGTGAAGGGGAATCCGGACATCGCGTTCCTCGCCGGCATCCCGGAGCTGCGCGACATCACCTGGATCGACCTGCCGACGAGCCACTGGCCGATGTGGTCGCGCCCGGACGACCTCGCGCGGATCATCGGCGACGTCGCCACGAAGGCCGGCGCCCGATGACCGCCTCGCTGCTCGACGACGCCTTCGCCCATCACGTCTGGGCGACGGAGAAGCTCATCGACGCGTGCGCGGTGCTCACCCCAGAGCAGCTGGCGACCCCGGCGCCCGGGCACGTTCGGCTCGATCATCGACACGTTCCGGCACCTCGTCGGCAGCGACGGCTGGTACCTCTCGTTCTTCCGCGAGCAGCCCGCGCCGATCGACGAGGAGGCCACCGTGACCCTTGCCGAGCTGCGGTCGGCGATCACGGCCAACGGCAAGGCCTGGATGGAGCTGCTGGCGGCGGGACCTGACGGCGAGGCCGACATCGTCGAACACGGCGAGGCATGGGACTTCCATTCGCCGCTGGGCTTCCGTCTCGCGCAGGTCATCCACCACGGCACCGATCACCGGAGCCAGATCTGCACGGCGCTCACGAGCCTCGGCTCCGAGCCGCCCGAGATCGACGTCTGGGCCTACGGCGAGGCGACCGACCGCACGCGTGCGGAACGACGACGGTGAGCTCCGGGCGCTAGCTCGCCAGCTTCTTGTACCGGATCCGGTGCGGCTGGTCGGCCGCGGTGCCGAGCTCGCGGTGGCGGAACTCCTCGTACTCGGTGAAGTTGCCCTCGAACCAGCGCACGACGCTGTCGCCCTCGAAGGCCAGGACGTGGGTCGCGATCCGGTCCAGGAACCAGCGATCGTGGCTGATCACGACGGCACAGCCGGGGAATGACTCCAGGCCGGCCTCGAGCGCCCGGAGCGTGTCGACGTCGAGGTCGTTGGTCGGCTCGTCGAGGAGCAGCACGTTGCCGCCGGACTTGAGCAGCTTCGCGAGGTGCACGCGGTTCCGCTCGCCGCCCGACAGCTTGCCGACGGCCTTCTGCTGGTCCGTGCCCTTGAAGTTGAAGCTCGACACGTAGGCGCGGGCGGGGAGCTCGCGGTTGCCGACCTTGATGAACTCGTTGCCGCCGGAGATCTCCTCGTAGACGGTCTTGTCGCCCTGGAGGTCGTCGCGGCTCTGGTCGACGTAGGCGAGCTGCACCGTGTCGCCGAGCGTGATGCTGCCGCGATCGGGCTGCTCCTGGCCGACGATCATCCGGAACAGGGTCGTCTTGCCGGCCCCGTTGGGTCCGATGATCCCGACGATGCCGGCCTTCGGCAGCGAGAACGACAGGTCCTCGATCAGGACCTTGTCGCCGTACGCCTTGGCGAGGTTCTTGACCTCGATGACCTGGTCGCCGAGGCGGGGACCGGGCGGGATGGCGATCTCGAGCTCGCGCTCGCTGCGCTTGGCGTCGTTCGCCTCCGAGAGCAGCTGCTCGTAGGCGGACAGTCGCGCCTTGCCCTTCGCCTGTCGGGCCCGCGGGGCCAGGCGGACCCATTCGAGCTCGCGCGCGAGCGTGCGCTGGCGGGCGTCGCTGGCCTTCTCCTCGCGACCGAGGCGCTCGATCTTCTGCTCGAGCCAGGAGGAGTAGTTGCCCTCGAACGGGATGCCCCGGCCCCGGTCGAGCTCGAGGATCCACTGGGCGACGTTGTCGAGGAAGTAGCGATCGTGGGTGATCGCGACGACCGTGCCCGAGTACTCCTGGAGGAAGCGCTCCAGCCAGAAGACCGACTCGGCGTCGAGGTGGTTGGTCGGCTCGTCGAGCAGCAGCAGGTCGGGGTGGCTGAGGAGGAGCCGGGCGAGGGCCACGCGGCGCTTCTCGCCGCCCGACAGCGTGGTGACGTCGGCGTCGTCGGGCGGGCAGCGGAGGGCGTCCATCGCGATGTCGACGTTGCGCTCGAGGCTCCATGCGTCCGCGGCGGCGATCTTGTCCTCGAGCGCGGACTGCTCGGCGCCGACCGCCTCGTAGTCGGCGTCCGGGTCGGACCACTTGGCCATGACCGCGTTGTAGGCGTCGATCAGGTCCTGGACCGGGCGCACGCCGTCGAGGACGTTGCCCTTGACGTCCTTGGTCGGATCGAGCTCGGGCTCCTGGCTGAGGTAGCCGACGCTGAAGCCGGGCGTGAGGCGGGCCTCACCGACGAAGCCGTCGTCGAGGCCGGCCATGATCCGCAGCAGGCTCGACTTGCCGGCGCCGTTCGCGCCGATGACGCCGATCTTCGCGCCCGGGTAGAACGAGATCGAGATGTTCTCGAGCACCGTCCGGTCGGGCGGGTAGTGCCGGGCGAGCTTGTAGGTCGTGTAGATGAATTCGTGGGGCATGCGTCAAGGGTAGCGGCTGGTGCGTCTCGTCCACGAATCGAGCATTGACAACGCATCGATGGCGGGCGCACTGTCACCGGTACATCGTCTGACGAGGTAGTGCGAAACGTGGACCGGTCGCAGCTGCTCAAGGGCACGACACCGCTCCTCATCCTCGGCGTCCTGCGCGACGGTGAGCTGTACGGCTACGAGATCCGCCAACGGATCCGCGAGCGGAGCGCCGCGGTGATCGAGCCGGGCGAGGGCTGGCTGTATCCCGCGCTCCATCGGCTCGAGGCCCAGGGCGCGGTCGAGGCCTCGTGGCGGGCGAGTGACGTCGGTCCCCGCCGACGCTACTACCGGATCACCAAGGGCGGGCTCGCGGCGCTCGCGGCCCTCGAAGCCGACTTCGAGACGTTCGCGCACAGCGTTCGACTCGTGACCGCACCGGGCGCGGGCTGATGCGCGAACCGGAGGACTTCCTGCGCGAGGTCGCCGACGGCCTGCCGTTCGACGAGGCCGAGCGAACCGAGATCCTCGAGGAATTGCGAGCGCATGTCGCCGACTCCGTCGCCGCACTCGAGGCCGAGGGCCGCTCGCCGGACGATGCCAGCCGGACCGCGCTCGAGCGGCTCGGCCCGCCGGAGCGACTCGCGAAGGCCCTGACCGATGCCCGTCGGAACCGCCGCCGGTTGCTCGCGGCCGCAGGCGCCGGCTCGTGGGCCGTGTTCACCGGCGGGATCTACGGCTGGTGCGTCGGCGTCCTCCTTGCGTGGCTGGCCTGGGCCGCGACGGGCCTCGCGTTCAAGGTCGCCGGTCCGCTGGGCACATGGGCCTTCGAAGGCACGTTGGCCGGCACCTTCGATACCCTGTCGTTCATCGGCATGGGTGCGGCAGCCTATGTGGCCGCCAGCGCGATCACGCACGTCGTCGCGGCCCGGGCCGGCTACCCCGCGGAGAGCGTCCGACGCGTCATCGCCCCGGTCGGTGCGCTCCTGCTCGGCATGTATGCGCTGGTCGGGTGGTCGGGGGAAGTGAACGCCGTCGGGGTCATCGCGCTCCTCACGTTGCCCGTCTGGTGGGTCCTTGGGACGATGCGGACGTCGCGAGTCCTGCGCGGTGCGAACCGGACCTTCGCGGCGATATTCCTCGTCGCGGTCGTGGCGATCGTCCTCAGTCTGTTCGCCCAGTTGCTGCTCAGCGACACACCTCGTGGCACCGGGGTCGATCCTGCGCACCCCGGCGAGCTTGACTTGAGCCGGATCGCCGCTCCGGTACCGGCGACGGTGGCCGACGTCGTCACTGGGTACGGCCGCGACCTCGATCCATGTGAACGCGGGCACCACTCCGGCGAGATACGTCGTCGACGTCTCCGACGTCACCCCTCTGATCGGCTGGACTCGATCTTCGGGTGGAGGCATGGCGGGCGACGGATCCAGGAGTCGGGTCGCCGACGCCGGTCAGCCCGAAGGCGATCGGGCCATTCGCAGTCGGCCCGGCGGTCTGGAGTCCGCCCGGCGAGCTGCCGGACGACCGGATGAACTGGTCGACCGGAGAGCCCTATGGGCCCGGCGCGATGACATTGACTGGCGCCGTCCAGTTGAACCGGACGCCAGGGGTCACGGCCGCGTGGGTCGCGATCACCGGGATCGCTCCGGACGGCACGCGCTACATGCTCTCGGAGCCCGACTACGTCCCGGCGGCGTTCACGGGCACGGCCCTGGACTGGCTCACGGCGGTCGTGGCGGCTCGCTAGGACGCGCGCTCGTACTCGTGCAGCACGGCGCCCGATGAGAACGTGCGGGTGCCGGTAAGCCGCATCCGGAGCGGCTCGCGCAGCGACCCGAACAGGGCCTTGCCCTTGCCGATCGCGCTGGTCGTGATGAGGAACCGGTACGTGTCGATCAGGCCGGCCTCGCTCAGGGTCGCGAAGAGGTCCGCGCCGCACCCGAGCCCGAGGTCGGGGCCGTCCTGTTCCTTCAGCCGTCGGACGGCCTCGACGACATCGCCCTCGAGGATCGTGGCGTTCTCCCGCAGGGCGGGCGTCCCGCGCGTGACGACGTGCTTCGGCGTCTCGCGCCAGAACCGCGCGAATTCGCGTTCGACCTCGTCCGTGGCCGGATCGTCGACGTCGACGTCGTCCCAGTACGTCATGACGTCGTACATGCCCCGGCCCATCACCTCGCCACCGCAGCCGCGCATGAGCTCGTTCGCGTAGCGGTGCTCGTCCTCGGCGGGCTCGTAGTGGTCGAGGCCGCCGTCGGGGTCGGCGTACATGCCGTCGGTCGTGAGGATGATGAAGAAGGCGAGTCGGCGCATCGGGACGAGCCTAGCGCTTCGGTGCTCGGCGCGCCCCGCCCGCGCCGGAACGCTCGACGCCGATACCGGCCTTGCGGTCGAGGGCCTGGAGCAGCTCGTGGGCCGCGAGCTCGACCGCCTTGTGCCGCCACTCGGCGGCACGGTAGTGGCAGGCGATGATCCCGGAGCGGTGGATCCGCTTGAAATCGCCGAAGACGAACGCGTGGCGGCCCTTGGTCTCCTCGGTCGCACCATCGGTCAGCCCGAGGAACCACTCGGCGTACTCGTCGAACGAGTGCGACTTCAGGTACGCGTTCTCGTCCTTGGCGCTCGGCTGGACCTCGCCCCAATCGCTTCGAAGCACGTACTGACGTGCCTCGATCAGCCGATGGGCGTGCTCGACGGCGCGCTTGTTCACCGTGTATCTGGCCACGTGGCAAGGATGACGGATGTGCCGTGAAGGCGGACCGCACGGCAAGCGAGGCCTTGCTTGCACGGGTATGGCGAAACGGGCGTCGCGGGCGGTGGGCCGTGACGTGCTCGAAGCCTCGGCGTGACCGCGGCCGACTCCTACGGGGCCACGGCGACGACCCCGAACATCGTGAGGCTCATCGAGAACTGACCTCGCCGCGCGGCGTCGTGGATCGTCGACACGAACCGCCGGCGGTCGGCGGTCGCCAGCCGACCGGTGGCGACGAGGTCGTCGGCGAGGCTCTCCATCGAGAAGCACCCAAGCGGTGCCGGCGACTCGTCGGGGTCCCAGGTCGTCCAGGTCTGCGTCGCCTCGGTTCTCGCGAGCGGGACGCAACCAGCGGCGCCGACGAGGTCGTGCAGTCGCCGGCCGACGTTGGAGGGTCGATCGCGCTCCGTGCGCATCCCGTCGCGGACCAGTGCAGCGAGTGCGTCGTCGCCGACGTCGATCGTGAACGTCGACCAGTCCGTGTCGATCAGCGAGACGCGGCCGCCGGGGCGCACCACCCGCACCATCTCGGCGACCGCGGCTGCGGGGTCGGCGAGCCACTGGAGCGTGCGTTCGGACCGCGCGGCGTCGAAGGAATCGTCGGGCTCGTCGAGGGAGCACGCATCGCCGACGGTGAAGCGCACGCGACAACGCGCGGCTCCGGCGTTGGAACGGGCGACGCGCAGCATTCGCTCGGACACGTCGATGCCGACGACCTCCCCGCCGTCGCCGAGATCCTGGGCGAGCCCGAGCGCTGCCTCCCCGAGGCCGCAGCCCACGTCGAGCAGTCGTTCACCATGAGCCAGGCCGAGATGCGCTCGCTCCCACGACCGCAGCCGGAGCGTCGCGTCCCATCCGGCGGTGCCGTCCATCGCGGCGATGAGCTCGTCGACGTTCGGATCGTCGTCGACCCGCTGGTACCCGAGCCCGTGCGTGTCCTCGGTCGCCATGCCCCAACGGTACGACGTGGTCGCGATCCTCGCGAAGGAGGTCCGCAAGCCACGCGGGAACGGTGGATCAGGGCACTAGTCGCACGCTCCGTTCAGCACTCGAACACCCCGCCGGTCACGGTCATCTCGCCCTTGAGGTGAAGAACCTTGCCGTCGGAGCCCGTCAGGTCGTTGTCCAACGTGAACCCACACGGGATCGGTCCCTTCATGTGGACCTGCGCGCCGGTGCCCTTGTACGGGGAGCCAGCGCTGATCGTCGGGTCGCCGGTCGAGAAGGTGATCGAGCCGTCGCTCAGGACCTCGATGTTGCCGAACGTCCCCTTGTCGGAGTTCACCGTGATCCCGCCGAGTCCGGGTCCGACCGCGTTACCCGCCACCCATACCCAGGTCGCGTCCAGCAGGCCCGAGCTGACAAGGCTGCCCGTGGCGGTGGCCTCGCCTGTGCCCTCCGCCGCCGCTGTCGGCCGACGCTCCCGGTGGCTGCGGCGTCGGAGCCTGGTCCGAGGTGATCGTCTGGCCCGTGGTCGTGGACGTGGCGCAAGCCGGCCAGCACGAGGCCCAGGGTGAGCAGGATCACGGTCAGCCGCCTGGCCGACCCGTTGATGACAGGCATGTGGGGGTGCCCTCCCCTCAGACGACGACGCCTCGGCGGGGCGCGGAGGCGCGTTCGTAGGCGGGCATCTAGGCTCGGACCGTCACCCGGGCGTCACGGCACGCCTAGCGCCGGTCGGCTGCCGCCTGCATCGTCATGAACGCCTTCACCCGCAGGACGCGCATCAGCGGGCGGGCGTAGCGCGGCACCAGCCGGCGGGCCGGATCGACCACGACCTCGGGATCGGTGAGGCGAGTCGTCCGACGCCGGATGCGGATCCGGGCCCCGCCTGCCGCCAGCACGTTCTTGACCCACTCGGAATCCGGCCCGTAGACGAGGCACAGGACGTACCCGGATCCGCGCCGGAACCGCATGACCGGGATCCGATAGGGCCGGCCGCTCTTGCGACCGACGTACTCGAGGATCGCGAACCCGGGCACCCACGCGGCCACCCGACGGAAGATCGGATTGAAGATCTTCGTCGTGAACGGCCGGAGCGGGGTCATGAGCGTCATCGCTCAACGGTACGCGGAAGGCCGACCGCCAGATGTCCGTTCGACCTGATCCCGCGCGGGCTACGCTGACCGGCGACATGGATCCGATCCGGTTCGCGATCATCGGCGGCGGCTGGCGCACGCAGTGCTACCTGCGAGTGGCGCGGGCGTTGCCCGAGCGGTTCGAGGTCAGCGGCGTGCTCACGACGTCGTCCGCGACCCGTGTCGCGCTGGCGAACGACTTCGGCGTCGCGACGCCCGAGACGCTCGACGACCTGCTGGCGTCCGACCCGACCTTCGTCGTGCTCAGCGTCCCGTGGACGGCGACGCCGGTCCTGCTCGAGGAGCTGACGTCCCGCGGCATCCCGGTCCTCGCCGAGACGCCGCCCGCGCCCGACATCGATGGCCTGCGCGCGCTCAAGCCCCTCGCCGACCGCGGCGCCCGGATCCAGGTCGCCGAGCAGTACCAGTTCCAGCCGCACCACGCGGCCCGGATCGCGATCGCGCGCTCGGGACGCCTCGGCACGATCAGCCAGGCGCAGGTCTCGGCCGCCCACGGCTACCACGGCATCGACCTCATCCGCCGCATCCTCGACGATCGATTCGGGCCGGTCTCGATCCGCGCGCGGCGCTTCGAGTCGACGATCGTCGACGGGCCGGGCCGCGCGGGCCCGCCGCGCGAGGAGCGGATCGTGCCGTCGGAGCAGGTCATCGCCACGCTCGAATTCGATGGTCGGCTGGGCGTCTTCGACTTCACCGAGGACCAGTACTTCTCCTAGATCCGCTCCAACCGCGTCCTGATCCGCGGCGAGCGCGGCGAGATCCACGACACGACGGTGCGCTACCTCGAGGACGCCACGACGCCGGTGACCATGGAGTTCCGGCGCCACGAGACTGGGCCAGGACAGCAACCTCGAGGGGTTGGGGTTCATCGGCATCACGCTGGGTCCCGAATGGGTCGTCCGCACCGAGTTCCCCGGCGCCGGCCTGGCGGACGACGATCTCGCGATCGCGATCTGCCTGGTGCGCATGGCCGAGTACCTCGAGGGCGGGCCCGGCTTCTGCGACCTCGCCGAGGGCGTCCACGACCACCACCTCGGCTTGATGATCGCGGCCGCGGTCGCATCGGGCGATCCGGTCGAGGTCGCCGGGCCACCTCTGGGACGAGTAGGGCCGGGCGCATACTGGCCGTTCGGTGGACTGCGGGCAGATGTTCCACGGTCCCCGGGCTCGATGAGGAGACGACATGGCCGATCATCCGAACGCGGCGCTGGCGCGTCGCGCGTTGGACGACTTCAACACGGGCGACGTCGAGGAGATGGGGAAGCTGCTCGACGACGACGTGGTCTGGCACGAGATCGGTCGAGCCGAGCCACGGCGTGGCAAGGCCGAAATGTTCGCGTCCGCCGGTGAGGTGGACTACACCATCGAAGCCAAGCTGCACGACGTCGTCGCCAACGACGAGCACACGATCGCGCTGGTCGAGGCGACCGCGACCCGTGGCGGCAAGACGATCACCTACCGGACCGCGGAGATCATGCATGTCCGCGACGGCAAGGTGACCGAGCGCTGGGCGTTCTCCGACGACACGGCCGCGATCGTCGACTTCTTCGCGTAGTCAGCGGTGCGTCGCGGCACCTCGATGGTGTCGCGCGGCACCGGCACCGAAACCCTGGTGGGAGTATCGGCGTCTCCGGGCCATCGGCGACCGCATGTGTCGCCACCCTCGATGACACGGAGCCACCCATGCCTCCCACCACGATCACGCTCACCCTGCCGACCGAGCGCCTCCGCTGGCTCGGCGTCGGGCTCGCCGTCGGCCTCCTCGTCGCGGCGATCGCGAGTCCCGTCTTCGCGCCGCGCACCGCGCTCGCCGCGGACGACACGAAGCCCGAGCACACGATCAGCGTCAGCGGCACCGGTCGCGTCGTGATCAGCCCCGACATCGCCGACCTGCGCCTCGGCGTCTCGGTCACCAAGCCGACCGTGAAGGCCGCCCGGGCCGCCGCCGCCGAATCGATGACGAAGGTCATCGCGGCGCTCAAGAAGCTCGGGATCGCCGACGCGGACCTCCAGACCAGCGGTCTCAGCCTCCAGCCGGTGTACGACTACCGGAACAACTCGAACCCGCCGAAGCTGATCGGCTACACGCTCTCGAACGGCGTCGTCGGTCACGGTCCGCGACCTCGACAAGATCGGCGACGCGATCGACGACGGCCTCGCCGCCGGCGCCACGACGCTCGACGGCGTCACGTTCCGCGTCGATGACCCGGCCAAGGCCCAGGAACAGGCTCGCAAGCAGGCGATGGCCCAGGCCAAGTCGATCGCCGACACGCTCTCCTCGGGCGCCGGCGTCTCGATCACGGGCGTGGCCTCGATCAGCGAGTCCAGCGGCCCCATGCCGTACCCGATCTACTACGACGGCGCCCGGGCCGGCGCCCTCGCCGCGCGACGCGGCCACGCCCGGTCAACGTCGGCACGAACGAGGTGACCGTCACGGTCTCGGTGGTCTACCTCATCGGATAGGTCGTCGGGGTTGTCGATTCGGGCGAGATGCCGTTCGTCGTTGAGTCAGAGGGCAGCCGAGGCGACTGTGACCACGGTGCCGGATGAGGAGACCGACTGATGGCAGGACAAGTCATTCACTTCGAGGTCACGGGCAAGGACCAGAAGGCCCTCCAGAGCTACTACGGGCAGCTCTTCGGCTGGGCGTTCAACACCGACAACCCGGGTGGCTACGGGATGACGGAGCCGGGCTCGACCGGCCCGATCGTCGGTGTCGGCGGTGATCCGACGGGTGGCGCGGGCTGGGTGACCGGCTACGTGACGGTCCCGGACATCAACGCCACGCTCGCGAAGGCCCAGTCGCTCGGCGGCACGGTGATCATGCCGAAGTTCAGCCCCGACGGGAACGCCCAGCTCGCGATGGTCGCGGATCCCGAGGGCCACATCCTGGGCATCACCGAGGCCTGAGCCTCGCGCCGGGCGACGGGCCCGGCATCGTCCGATCGAAGAGCCGGTCACCTTCGGGTGGCCGGCTTTCACGTGTGGGCGGGCGGGCGGTGCGGCCGGCGGCGGTCAGCCGGCGGTCCCGACGGCGATCCGGTACTGGATGTGCTGCGGACCCGCCGCGGACGGGGAGATCGAGACGCCGATCCAGGCCGGGAGCTCGGTGCTGTCGAACTCGGTGATCGTCGGCGTGACGTTCGTGCACGGGACGTGACCGAGCCGGCCTCGACGCCGTCGGGATGGTCCTTCTTCAGGTCGCCACCGGCCGCGCGAAGCGTGACGACCAGTTCGCCCTCGCCGACGCAGACGACCGCGACCGCGTAGCGCGGCCCGATCGTCGAGAGGATCGTCGGTCTCGTGGACCGGTCCGACGTTGGTGTCCGTCGCCGCCAGCGTCCAGCCCGGTTCGAACGCCGAGACGTCCAGCGGCGGCAGGCTGGGGAGGGGCGTCGGGACGGGCGTCGGCGTCGGGCTCGGGGTCGGCGTCGGGACGGCGGTCGGCGCGGCGGTCGGGCTCGGGTTCGAGTCGGGCGTCGCGCTCCCGCAGGCCGCCACGAGGCACAGGATCGCCAACAGCGGGATGCGTCGCATGTCCCCTCGCTCGATGCCACGGATCCAACGCCGTGCGGCCCGCAGTGTACGGCGCGCCGGTCGACCTCGGAGGGTGCGGGAGGCGGGCGTCGGGCCCGCCGGGGTCTAGCTCGCGTCGGCCTCGTCGAGCGTCGTGTTCCACGAGTCGTCGAACGCCGATTCGAACCACACCGGTTCGGCCGGGACGCCGGCGGCCTGGGCGGCCAGGCGTCGATCGACGTAGGCCTTGAGCTCGATCGGACCGGCCTCCCAGAGGCTGGTCGTGCCCTCGATGCGCGGCGACGGCTTCTTCGCCATGTCGGTCATCCTCCCGTGTTCCTGCCCGGTCGGCAGGTGCGTGACCTCGAACGTTGGCGCGAGGCACCGCGCGACGGTACTGGCGAGAAGTACTGGGACCTTCAGGCGTCGGTCGGTCTGGCACGCAGGCGCGGCCGACGTTGCCAGATATGCGCCGGTGGACTCATAGGCCACCTCCGAACGCTGATCGGGCGCGATTCGGGGCAGGGCGGCGTCCCGATGACGGGATTCCGTGCGTGATCACGCTCGACTCGGCGCCTCGGGCAGACCGCGGACCGCTCAAACGTGACCTATCAGTCCCCGGGCGAATATCTGGCACGCACAGGGGTCACCGGGACGCGTCGTCGTCCTCTGGATCCCGACCGCGCGCGTCGCGACCCGGCCGCCAATGCCGGATCGCCTCGGGCAGCCCGAACAGCGAGACCAGCGCGCACCCGAACCCGACGAGCACGAGGACGACCCCGAGGACCATCCAGGCCGGCGCCACGTCACGCGTCGCGAGGATGAAGACAGCGCCAGAGCACGCGAAGAGGATGCCGACACCGAGGACTTCGAACCGCCGCTGATCCATGTGCATATCGTGCACGCTCCGTGCTACGGTCGCGGGCATGAGCGACCTCATCGCGCAGACCATCAACGTCCTTCGCGTCGACGCCGGCCGCTGGCAGTCGCTCGCGATGCTGGACCGGGAGCTCCTCGACCGCCAGCCGGCGCCCGGCGAGTGGTCCGCCCTGCAGTGCCTCGGCCATGCCACCGACACCGAGTCCGCCGTCTTCGCCGAGCGCGTGCGCGCGATCCTGACCGGGCAGCCGGAGCTCCGGAACTACGAGCCCGACATCGAGGCCACGCCCGGTCACGGCCGAGACCGATCCGTCGGCCCTCGCCGAGAAGCACGCCGCCCTGCGCCTCTCGAGCCTCGAGCTCCTGGCCACCGCGACCGAGGCGGACCTCGATCGGACGTCACGCCATCTCGAGCTGGGCATGGTCTCGCTGCGCGAGCTGCTCAACGAGTGGGCCGCCCACGACCTGATGCACATCGTCCAGGCCGAGCGCGCCGTGATGCAGGCGTTCATCCCGGGTTCGGGGCCGTGGCGCTTCTACTTCGCCGACCACGACGCGGAGCCGAACGTGGCCGAGGCGACACCCGCGGGCTGACCGGGCCGCGCGCGCCGCCCGCCGCCCGCCGGCGCGACTCTCAGAGCCTTCTCAGGGTTCCGGCCCAGAGTCGTCCTTGTCCTACCTCCCCGGCGATCGAAGCGCCGGCGAACCAACCGACCGGCTGACGATCCTCCTCCCGTCTCCCGCGGTCGACCGGCTCGCCGGTGCTCGCCGTTTCGGCCGGGCCGGCGACGAGGGCCCACGCTTGACCGACCGGGCGACCGCAGCCACCCTTTCCCGATGACCCGACGACCGCCAGGGGTGGCGCTGCTCGCCGCAGCCGTCGTCATCGCCATCGTCGGCACGGTGGTCCTGGCGAACACGGTGCTCCGTCCGACCGACCCGACCGGCCTCGTCGGCGACCCCGACGCGAGCCCCGGCGCCAGCGACGCCGCGTCCGCACCGAGCGCGACGCCCACGCCGGTCCCGACGCCGCACCCGATCCCCAAGCACGAGACCTACGGCTACATCCCGTACTGGGAGATGGACTCCGGCGATCGCCGCGCACGTCCGCGAGACGGCGCTCTCGACGGTGGCCCTGTTCTCGGTCACGAACCGGCGCGACGGCACGCTCGACACCACGCAGAACGGGTACAAGAAGATCACCGGGCCGATCGGCCGACAGCTGATCCGCGACGCGCACGAGCGCAAGGACCGGGTCGAGCTCGTCTACACGAGCTTCGGGTACGACGCGGAACCAGCGCTTCTTCGGCGGCAAGGTCGAGACCCAGGACAAGGTCATCGCGTCGCTCGTCACGTTCGCCGGCGAGATCGGGGTCGACGGCATCAACGTCGATGTCGAGCTGCTCGACGGCGAGTTCGTGCCCGCGTACGGCGCGTTCGTGGGCCGGTTGCGCGACGCGCTTCGGGAGCAGAACGCCGAGGCCCAGGTCTCGGTGGCCACCACCGCCAACATCGGCGGCGCCGCCATGGCCGCGTCGGCCGCCACGGCCGGCGCGGATCGCATCTTCCTGATGGGCTACGACTACCACTGGCCCGGATCGGCACCCGGCGCGTCCTCGCCGCTCGACCGCCGCGACGGCGACGAGAAGGACCTGGTGTGGTCGCTGGACCTGTACGACGCCATGGGCGTGCCGGTCGACCGCACGCTGCTCGGCCTGCCCCTGTACGGGATGGTCTGGCCGGTCACGGGACCGGAGCTCGGGGCGCCCGAGACCGGCAGGGGCGACGCCTGGTTCCCACGCAAGAACGTGTCGTATCTGCTCGATCCGAAGACCGTCCCGGAGCGCGATCCGATCGAGGTCGTGGAGCTGTACACGGACAACACCGGGAGCGACGACGAGCCCGAGTGGCAGGCGATCTACCTCGACTCACCCGCGACGCTGACCCCGAAACTGGCCCTCGCCGACGAGCGCGGCCTGGCCGGCGCCGGGTTCTGGGCGATCGGGTACGAGCGCGGCCTGCCCGACTACACGAAGCTGATCAAGCGATTCGCAGGCCGGCAAGGTCACGGTCACCGGCGACTGAGCGACTACCGGCTCGAGGCCTTGGCGGGTGCCGGCGTCAGGTGGGTCATGACCCCGTAGGTCTCGCCGGTCTCCGGATCCTGCCGAGCGGCGACGACCAGGCGACGGACGCCCCATGTCGTCACGATCCGGCGGGCCAGCGGCTTGCCGCCGCGAAAGACCTCGTCCATGAGCTCGAACGCCTCGGTCGGCAGGCCGATCAGGGCTTCGCGCGCCGGTTGCCCCACGCAGCGTGGCCCGAAGAGCTCGACGAACGCGGTGTTGCCGTGGACGATCATGTGCCCGGGCCCGACGTGGAACGCGGCGGGGCTCGGCGATCGGGGCAGGCTCATCGGATCGTGATCGCGTCCATCGGGCGACTCGATCGTACTCCGGCCCGCGAACGACCCCCGAAATAGCCTGTGCTAGGCTGGTTTCTCGCCACCTTTCGTGGCGGGCTCCGCGTGGTCGACCTCCTCTCGAACGGGCCGTGCGTTCCGCCATCCGCGTTCGGGAAACCTGGGAGGCCCTCATGGCCACCGGCACCATCAAGCGGGTCATCGCCGATCGCGGCTTTGGCTTCATCTCCGCCGAGGATGAGAAGGAATACTTCTTCCACCGCGGCGCCCTCGATGCCTCGATGGAGTTCGAACGCCTGGTCGGCGGCGAAAAGGTCGAGTTCGACATCGAATCCAGCCCGAAGGGCCCGCGCGCCGCGAACGTGCGCCCGGCCGCCTGACCGCGTCGCGTCCCGTCACGCTGACGGGACGCCGCACCTCCTGCCGCGAAGCGGGGTGGGGTAGGCCGACCGGGACCATCGGGGGATGCCCGGAGTCGGTGCGAACGCCACCGTCGCGACATGAAGTTCCTCCTCCGGATCGGCATCGTCGCCGTCTTCATCGTCGGTGGCCTCATCTTCCGCGATCGCCTGGGCGGGAGCCCGGCCGAGCTCCAGCTGGGCGACTGCTTCGACGTCCCCACGAAGGCCGGCGAGACCGTCAACGACGTGCAGCACCATCCGTGCACGGAGGCGCACACCGCCGAGGTCGTCCTCCTGACCAAGCACCCGGCCGCCAAGGGCGCGACGGAGCCGTCGGAGGCTCAGCTGACCTCCTATCTCGTCGACACCTGCGGCGCCGCGCTCGAGGGCTACGTCAAGGGCTCCACCGACAAGTTCGACCTCGGGGCGTTCTACCCCACGTCCGAGGACTGGAAGAACGGGGATCGCGGCATCACCTGCTACCTGACGATGCTCGACGAATCCCCCATGACGGCGTCGTTCAAGTCCAAGTGACGGATCGGCTCAGTCCGAGCCGATCGTGACGATCACCGCGCAGTGGTCCCCGGCGGGCGGGCAGCGCGTGGTCTCGGTGACCGGCCGCAGGCCGGGGCCCGTCAGCACGACATCGATCCGGATGAGCCCGATCCCGAACGGTTCGAACATGTCCGGCCGGTAGGTCCAGCCCGGTCCCACGCCGACCTCCGCGTGGGCGTCGCGTAGCCCCCGTCACGAACCTGCCGAATGCGGGCTCGGTCGGGGCCGTGTTGATGTCGCCGAGCACGACGACCGGGACATCCCGGGTCATGGCTTCGTCGATGTCGTCGGCGATCCGCCCGAGCGCGGCATTCCGGTTCACCGGGTCGAACCCGATCGGCATCGCGAGCGGTCCGCGCGGCATGCGGGCCGGCAGCGGATGGACGTCGAGGACCCAGATCGGGCCGTCGGGCGACTCCACGACCGCCTCCAGCCGGGACGGATCGCCCACGAACGCCACGTCCGTGAGCGGATAGCGGCTCAGCAGACCCAGCCCGAGCACGTCGTCAGCTCGCGTAGAGCGCCTGGTACGGGTAGTGCTCGGCGAGGAGCGGATCGGCCGCGATGGCATCGGCGAACGTCGTCGTGAGCTCCTGGAGCGCGATGACGTCCGCGGTCATCGGCCGCAGGAACGCGACCGCGTCGGGCGCCGCCCGCGACTGGATCTCGAGGTTGAAGGTCGCGACCTCGATGGTCGGGCCGTCGGCGGCCTCGGCCGGAGCCGACCACCACTCGCCACCGAAACGGACGATCGCCACGACGACGAGCACGACCAGCGCCACGTCGAAGGGTCCGGGCGCCGCGGACGAGCGCGAACGGGGCGAGCAGGAGGGCGGCGATCGTCAGGTGCGCGGCCAGCACCTGGGCGAGGCCGATGGGTCCGTGACCCGGTGCCGGGCCCAGCCCGACCAGGTCGAGGAGCGCGACCGCGATGACCACCGCGGCGAGGATCGCGAGCAGCACGCGACGCGGCGAGGCGTTCGGTCGTTCGGGTCCCACGGTCCCTCCGACGTTCGCCGCTGGCGGTTCGTGTCGCCGGTGGCCCTCAGGCGTCGATGAGCGGGGCGACCTCCCGGGCGAATCGCTCAGCCTGGGCCACGACCTCCGCCGGATCGGTCGTCTCGAAGTAGAGCGCGAGGTGCGTCACGCCGTGGCCGGCGAACGCCTTCGCCTCCGCGGCGATCTCCTCGGGCGTGCCGCGCATCGCGTAGTACCGGTCGGTCGTCGCGTCGAACTGGACCCGGACCCGCGCCGAGAGCCACGGTGCGGGCCGTCCGGCCGCCTCGGCCGCGGCCCGGATGACCGGGACGCGCTCGCCGAACGCCGCCGGGCTCGACGCGCTCGAGTGATAGCCGTCCGCGAGCCCGCCCGCTCGACGCAGGGCCGCCTCGGCTCGACCGCCGACGACGATCGGGATCGCGGCGCCCTGCTCGGGGAGTGGCCCGAAGGCGAAGTCGTCGATCGTGTGGAACCGGCCGTGGAACGGCTCCTCCGAGCCGCTCCAGAGGTGCCGCCACAGCGCGATGGTCTCGTCGAGGTACGCGCCACGCACCCCGAACCGGTCCTCGACGCCGAGATTCGCGAACTCGTCGCGGCTCCAGCCGACCCCGACGCCCGCGATCACGCGTCCGCCACTCAACGCATCGAGCGTCGCGAGCTCCTTCGCGAGCAGGACGGCGTTCCGCTGCGGGACGACGATGACGCTCGTCCCGAGCCGCAGGCCCGGATGGCGTGCGCCGACCCAGGCGAGGGTCAGGATCGCCTCGTAGATCCGGCCGTAGTCGGGCGCGGCCGCGTGGTTGACGAGGACGTGGTCGGTCGTCCAGACCGTCGACCAGCCCAGTCGCTCGGCGACCTCGGCGGCGGCCTCGATGCCCTCGGGCGAGGCCCCGTCGGGAAAGTTCGGGAGCGCGAGTCCGTAGTCCATCGCCCGATCCTAGCGTCTCGACGCGCCCTCGAACGCATGACCAACGGGTAGGGGACACAACCGCGCCCGTCGCGGACGCTGGCACCCCAAGGACGCTCGGCAACGACCGAGCGCATCCGGAGTGCCCGCGCTTGCCCCTTCCCAGCGTGCCGTCGATCACGGTCACACCACCAGCGGTCGTCGACGACCCCCGACCGGAGGACCTCGCCACGCCCGACGTCGGCAGCGCCTCGCCCGAGAACGCGCTGTCCGCTGAGGAGACCAGGGAGCTGGCACGACTCGCCGTCGCGATCGCGGTGATCGTGTTCCTGTTCGGGCTGTCGAGCATCGCCATCGTGCTCGACACCGGTGATGCGGCGACTGCGACAGGCGGCGTCATCCAGTTCCTCGCGGCGGCCGTCCTGTTCTATGCGCGACGACAGCTCATCGCGGGGCGCTCACAACGGGGCGTGGTGCTCGTCATCGTCTCGACGCTCGTGGCGTGCGTCGTCATGGCGACGATCCCGCCGCCGGTCCCCGCGCTCGCCGCGGCCCCGATCATGGCCGTCGCCTTCGCCCTCTCGTTCCTCCACGGTCGACGGCTCAGGGTCGCGCTGGTCGCCGCGTGGGTGGTCTCGATCGTGACCGCGGTCATCGTCGAGTTCACGCCGGCCAGTCCGGACCTGCCGGCCGAGTACGCGGCGGCGTCGCGGATCGTCTCGTTCGCGGCCATCGTCGGGTTCATCGCGCTCGTCCTCTATCGCCACCGCCGCCGCCTGGAACAGGCCGTCGACGACGCCAAGACCGCGACCGACGCGCTCCGTGACAGCGAGGCACGCTACCGGACGGTGGTCGAGGGGGTCCGCGACGTCATCTTCCGCATCGACCGCGACGGTGACTGGGCGCTGCTCAACCACGCCTGGGAGGAGATCACCGGGCACACGGTGGCCGAGACGATCGGGCGGCCGGTCATCGACTCGATCCATCCCGACGACCGGGAACACCACGCGGGGCTGGCCGGCCTGGTCGTCGAGGGCGAGCTCGACGTCTACCGCCACGAGCTCCGGATCATCGGCGCCGCACGACTCCGACATCTGGGTGGAGGCGCACGGCCGACCCCTGCACGACGAGACCGGCGCGTTCATGGGCATGTCCGGGACCCTCACCGACGTGACCGTGCGTCGCGAGCTCGAGGAGCGTCTCGTGCTGCAGGCCTTCCACGACGAGCTGACCGGGCTGGCGAACCGTGCGTTGTTCAAGGACCGGGTCGAGCACGCGCTGACCCGGCGACACGCCGGCCGCGGCCTCGTCGGCGTTGCTGTTCCTGGACCTGGACCGGTTCAAGACGGTCAACGACAGCCTCGGTCACACGGTGGGGGACCGACTGCTCGTTGCGATCGCCCGAGCGCCTGCACAGCGTCCTGCGCCCGGAGGACACCATCGCCCGGCTCGGCGGCGACGAGTTCGCCATCCTCGTCGACGACATCGCCACGCCCCAGGACGTGCTCGCCCTCGCCGAACGGATCTCCGCGGCATTCGACGCCGCCGTTCCGGCCCGATGAGCGCGAGATCACGATCCGGTGCAGCATCGGGGTGGTCCTCGCCTCGGGCGGACACACGTCGGCCGACGACCTGCTGCGCGACGCGGACGTCGCGATGTACCGGGCCAAGGCCAGTGGCCGCGGCTCGTACGCGCTCTTCGAGCCGTCGATGCAGGCCGAGGTGCGGGCTCGCCTGGAGCTCGAATCCGACCTGCGCGATGCCATCGAGCGCGAGGACCTGACCCTCGTCTACCAGCCGATCGTCGACCTCGCGGATCGGCAGCGTCGTCGCCGTCGAGGCGCTCGCGCGCTGGACGCATCGCGAGCGAGGCGCGGTCCCGCCGTCGGTCTTCATCCCGAGCGCCGAGGAGAGCGGGCTGATCCTGCCGCTCGGCCGGTGGGTGGTGCGACGAGCGTGCCTCGACCTCGCCGAGCTGCGCCGGCGGACTTGGCGCGGAGGACCTCCGCCTGAGCGTGAACCTGTCCCCGCGCCAGCTCGGGGACCAGGCGATCGTCGACGAGATCCTCGATGCGCTCCGCGACGCGGGCCTGCCTCCGGACGTGCTCGACATCGAGATCACCGAGAGCCTCGTGCTCGACGCGGGCGAGGAGGGGATCGGCTACCTGCGGATGCTCCGGGCCGCCGGCTGTGGCGTGTCCTTCGACGACTTCGGGACGGGCTTCTCGTCGCTCGGCAACCTGCGGTCCCTCCCGATCGACGGACTGAAGATCGACATCTCATTCGTCCAGGCCATGCTCGGCGGGGGAGTCGATGCCGCGGTGGTCGAGGCCGTGGTCCGCCTCGGTGCGGCGCTCGGGGTCTCGGTCGTCGCCGAGGGCGTCGAGGACGGCGCGACCGCCCAGCGTCTCGTGGAGCTCGGCTGTCCCTACGCGCAGGGGTACTACTTCGGCCGGCCCGAGTCCGCTGCGACGCTCGCCGCCCAGCTCGCGGATCTCGCCACGCCGCCGGCCGCCGCCTGACCCGGACACAAAGATGCGAGGTGGGCCCGTCCCCGTGACGGGCCCCCTCGCAGGGTCGTGCGTCCGATGAAATATGGGCGACGACAGAACGGCGAAGTCGCCGCTCAAGACGGACTGTGGCGTCCTGACGTCCGGTTGTCATGACGCTTCGTCATCGATCAGGTCAAGTGCTGGCCAACCTCAATCCGACGGATCATCCGGGTCCGATGCGCTCGCCCAGCCGGCGTTCGAGAACGTCGGGACGAAGCGGTATCCCTGCCCCGGGACGGTGGCGATGAAGCGCGGATGGCGATAGTCGTTCTGGAGCTTGATGCGCAGGCTCCGGACGTGGCGGTCGACGATGTTGCTCTCGGCCACGAAGTCGGTGCCCCAGATCGCATCGAGGATCTCCTCCCGGGTCACGGTCCGCCCGCTGTGGCTCGCGAGCAGGTAGAGCAGGCTCTGCTCGATGCCGCTCAGGTGCACGACCGACTGGCCGGCGCGGACCTGCCGGTTGACGATGTCGATCTCCATCTCGCCGAGCCGGATCGTCGGGACGATCGGGAGCGCCGTTCCCGAGGCGCGTCGGCTGATCACGATCGAGCGGGCGAGCAGCTCCTCGGGCGAGAAGGGCATCGTCAGGACGTCGTCGACGCCGAGATCGAACGCCCGGAGCTTCGTCCGGAGGTCGCCGCGGCGGGTCAGGCCCAGCACCGGGATCGAGGTCTGTCGCAGGGTGTTCGACGCGCCGAGCCGCTGGAGCAGGGCCGTGCTGTCGTCATGGTCCATGTCGAGGACCGCCATGTGGGGGCGCCAGCCGGCCAGGATCGCCTCGGCGTCGGCCAGGCTGCTCGCGGCGCGCACGACGAACAGGCCATGGTTCAGCGTCAGCTCGATGAGATCGACCACCAGCTGCCGATCGTGGAGCACGAGCGCGCGGCGTGCCTCGTCTGGGCGAGGCCCCACGTCATCGACCATCCTGGCTACCCCGGTGTGCGCGGTTCATATCCTGTTGACTGCCAGATGGCCTCCGGCGTCGCGCAGCTTACCGCAAATCCGCGGCGCCGCGGCCCGGCGACGGGCGTTGCGGGCGGTCGCGCCGGTCCGGTCGATTGACAGGCCCCGACAGGACGCGAAGAATCGGCCGCACCAGCGATCGATCGGAGCGGCATGAAGATCTCCCTGCGCCAGAAGGGCGGCCTGTTCGGCGGCGATCGGAACGTCGATCTCAGCGAGGACGACCTGAAGGTCACCGAGAAGGGCGTGGCCGTCACGGAACGCACGCTCAGCCCGGGCGAGAGCGCCAAGGTCGGGGAGGTCGCGAAGCGGCTCATCTCGAAGAGCCCGTCGCAGGATGCCGGTGAGCTGGACGGTGCGAGCGACTCGATGCTGACCGAGGTCGAGATCGGCGACGCGGACGAACTGCGGACCTACCGCATCCGCTCGGGCGACCTGGCCCCCGACGAGCTCTGGGAGCTGGTCGGGACGCTCCAGGAGGTCGCCGACTCGCCCGCAGCCGCCGAGTCGTCGTCAGCGGCCGACGCCGACGCCCCCTCCAAGTCCTAGAGCCGCTTCCGCCACTCCGCCCGGATCGTCTTGGCGTGGCTCTTGGGCGATCTGGCCGCTCGCCGCTAGCTGGCCGTCCGCCGAGAGCAGGGCGTTGAGCGCGTCCTCGAACGTGCTCTGGGGCGACAGCAGGAAGAGGCTCTCGAACGCGATCCGGTCCGTGTCCCGCGCGCCCGCCTTCGACCGGATGCCCCACAGGACCCCGGCCCACACCGCGCCGGTGTCGTGCTCGGAACCCGCGAAGCCGGCCGGGAACCGGAGCGTCGGGTCCGAGGCGTCGCGCGCCGCGCCAGGCGCCACCCAGACCGCGAACCGCGGATCGTCGAGGATGGAGTTCGCGAAGTAGTCGCTGTAGCCCTCGGAGAGTCCGCGCGACTCCGAATCGAGCGGCGCTCGCCCGAGCCGGGCCGCGACGTCGCTGATCGCGTGCGAGAACTCGTGGTAGATGATGTCGGCCGATCGGGCGGTCGGCCTCGGCCCGACGTCGCCGAACCGCAGGTCGTTGTTCAGCGGTCGGAAGAACGCGTTGTTGGGGCTCGTGTGGTCGCGGACGACGGCCCGGAGCGGCCGGAACGGCGGCGATGGGAACCGTCGCCGGCCGCGCAACGAGCCGAAGTACCGCAACGCCGAGCGCAGGTGGTAGAAGGCGTTCGCCTCGTCGAATCCGGCGTCGGTCTCGACCATGCGGAAGTCGCGGTTGCCTCGGGCGACCGCCGGCATGCGACCGGGCGTGACGATCAGGCGGCCGCCGGCCAGCTGATCGGCCGGTGTCGGACCCAGGTCGGCGAGCCCGACCTCGACGAGCGTCGGTGTCCGGAGCGGGTCGATCCGCACGATGCTCGCCCGGCCGCGCAGCGCCGAGGCGATGTTGAAGCTCAACAGCAGGGACAGGTCGACGGCATCGATGTACGCGCGGACGTCCGCGCAGGGTTCCTCGAGCACCAGGCTCACGCGGTAGGACCAGCGGGCGCTCCCGTCGGCCAGCGGGAAGACCTCGAGCTTGGTCTCGCGCGCGGCCGACGGCTCGAGATCGAACATCGCGGCGGCCGCGGCGGTCGCCTGTTCCGGGGTGACCGCGACGGGCTGGCGCGGGGCGCGACCCGCGAGGTCGCCCATCGGCCGGCCCGTGACGACGAACGCGCCCGACGGCGCGACGTTGACCTTCAGGTTCGCCCCGACGACGTCGTGGCCCTCGACCTGCTGCTGCAGCACGACGCTCGTGCCGGCCCTCGACCCGATGACGGACGCGGCCCGGACGCTGCCACGTCGTGTCGCCGAATTCGGGTGCCACGCCGAGCGCGGTGAAGAGATGCTTCGCCGCGGTCGCGGTCCCGCCGACGACGGGCGTCTCGCCGGTCAGGAACAGGGCGTTGCGATCGGTGTTCGCGACGAGCGACCGGACGTTGGCCGAGCGGCCGAAGGCCCCCGACGGCGCCGCGATGCCGGGCGACCCGGTGATCGCGTCGAGCGACACGTTGACCCGGGTCAGGTTGCTCCACGCGCTCGGCGATGAGATGGCCATCTGCCTGTCTCCTCCTCCGGTCATTTCAGGAACTTGGCCGCGACCGGGTGCTTGGCGATCTCCGCGTAGAACGCCTTGGAGTCGTAGTAGGCACCGTGCGCCTCCGGGAAGCCCAGGTCGTTCGGGATCTCGCGATCGGTGACCTTGCCCGGCCAGATGCCCTCGGCGAGGAAGGACACGAAGTCGAACTTCGTCCAGATGTTCAGCCACGGGACGGTCGGGGTCACCTTGTCGAACGCCTCGAGCGACTCGAGCAGCGGCGACTGCGAGCCGAACGTGATGAGCAGGTCGACGTCGAGCTTCACGGCGTCCTTGCCGAAGAGCGTGTCGACCAGGATGATCCCGCCCAGGCTGTGGCCCATCACGAGGCGCGGCTTCGGCAGCTTCGCGATCTCGCCCCGGACGTGCGCCCGGATCGTGTCGCTGTGGCGCTGGTAGAAGAGGATGTCGGCGGCGACCAGGATGTTCGCCTGCATGATCGCCTGGCGTCGTGGCGCGAACTGCTCGCTGAGCCACTTGGAGATCGGCCCCGAGATCAGGCCGACGCTGCTGCCGATGATGCCGACGCCGCCCATGACGGCCTTCGCGACCGATTCCTTGACCGCGCCGATCGGGTCGAAGCCGAAGGCTCCGGCGGCGATGGCCTTGGGACCCTGGCGCTGGACGGCCCGGGCGACCGAGGCGGTGACGGCGGCGTCGATCAGGTCGACGGGATCGCCGCCGGCCGCTGCGAACTCCGGCGAGGCCGCCACCTCCGCGGCCGCGGCCGACAGCTGCTCGCGCGAGACGCCGCTCGCCTCGACGTCGGCGCCACCGAGCTGGAGGAAGGCGAGGATCGACTTGGCGTCGGCCTTCGCGGCGGCCGCTGCCTTGGCGGCCTTCTTGCCGGTCGCCTTCTTGCCGCCGACCGCGAACGCCCCGGCCTGGGCGGTGCCCAACGCCCGGAGCGGCGCGTACGGGTCCGCCAACGCGGCGGCCCCGGCGGCCCCCGCGGCGCCTGCAGCGCCCGCGGCGAACGCCCCGGCGACGGTCGGCATCGTCATCGACAGGCGCGGGAATTTCTGGTTCGGGCCGGCGGACACGCCCCACGTCGAGAGCAGGACGGGACGCTTGAGGCCCTTCTCGAGCTTCGCGCCGTAGGCCGCCGCGTCGGCTGCACGATTGCCCGAACCGTGGGCGTAGAACACGCTACCGGTCGCCATCGAGCATCACCTCCGGTTGGATGCGCCGCGTCGAGCGCTGCCTTGTTCGGCCGAGTGTCGCCTCCGGACGTCTCGCTGGCGTCAGGCCTCCGGGGCGGGGAGTGTGGTTCGACCGGCGGGCGGTCGACCGGCTAGAGGAGCAGGAACACCCCGAGGGCGATGAGCCAGACCGACCACGCGATGTAGGCGATCGGCACGATCGTACCCGCCAGCGGCCAGCCGTCGCGTTCGTTCGGCCCGACGAACTCGAGCGTGCCGATGAGCAGGGCGATGCCGATCGGGATCCCGACGACGCCGAGCCACGCCGGCAGCACGGTCGTCGAGAGGATCGAGCCCGCGACGAGCAGGGTCCACAGCCCGGTCAGCAGGTAGCCGAGGTGCTCGCCGATGCCGACGCCGAGCAGGCGATGGAGCGTCGCGAACACGACCTCGACCGTCCGCCTCGTGGCATCGCCATCCGGTCCGTCCGGCGCCGCCACGTAGCGGCGCGCCAGCTCCGGGACGGCGAACGGCCAGCGCACGAGCCCGAGTCCCTGGACGAGCGCGGCTGCGGCTCCCACCACGATCGAGAGCGCCGTCAGCGCCGGCGGCGCGCCGAGGACGACCGCCACGAGCGCGGCCAGCGGCAGCATCGCGAGCGCGCTGAGCAGGAGCGCCTCCCAGCGGAGGATGAGCCCCGACCCGCCCGCGGCGAAGCGCCGCAGGATCTCGTCGGGCTCCTTGCGCAGGATGTCCGGGTAGTCGAACGCCCGACTGAGTTCGAAGAACGCCAGGTTGAAGGCGATCGGCACGACGATGAGCAGGACGGCGGTGACAAGCTCGATCGTCATGCGGCGCCTCGGAGGACGTCACGCGACGGCACGAGCCGCCACAGCGCGATGCCCGTGAGGATCTGCGAGACGATCGCTCCGCTCGCGCCGTAGACCGGCCAGCCTGGGGCGAGGGCCACCCCGACGCTGGCGGTGATGAGCCAGCCGACGCCCCACGCGACAGCCGTGACCACGATCCAGACCCACGCGTTCGCGACGCCAGCCCGGATCAGGATGGCGGCCTGTGCGGCGCCGATCAGCACGCCAGACGCGAGGCCGAGGAAGACCGCCTCGGTCGACGTCTCGATCTGGCCGATGGCCGCGGTGACCGCGGCGAGCGCGATCGCGAGCGCCGAGGCAGTCCCGATGACCCAGACGACGAGCGTCTCGCGGCGGAGCCACAGCGCGACCCCCTGGGCGAGGCCGATGACGGCACCCGCGATCAGGCCGGACACCAGGGCAGCCGGTATCGTCGCGGCCGGTCCGGCGACGGTCTGGGCCACGTAGCCGCCGATCGGGAACCCGATGACAGCGATGATCCACGGCAGGACGACGGATCCACGGATCGAGTTCACGTGCGTCACCTCGATGGCGCCGCGGATGTGCCATCGGCGCACCGGTCAGCGACGGCCAGTCTCGCACAGGGCCGAGCTCCGATCCGGCCGCTATATACCCACCGGGGGTATTGACAAAATTGACAAGGGCTTGACAAATCGAGCTCAAAGGGGCATGATTCACATCAGCAGGGCTTGTCAAGACTTGACAGGCCCACAGTCATGTCCGGCTCCTGGCGGTAGGGGCGGGGCGAACGGATCGAGCGCGGCAGGGCGTTCTGGTCCGTACCAAGCGCAGGAGGCGCCATTTGTCGGTCGGTGTCGCAGCCGAAGTCAAGAGCAAGCTGTCGGTCGTCGAGGTCGTCGGCGAGACGGTCACACTCAAGAAGGCGGGCACCACCTACAAGGGCCTCTGTCCGTTCCACGGCGAGAAGACGCCGTCGTTCGTGGTCACCCCGCGTCCGCGAGAGCTGGCACTGCTTCGGGTGCGGGCTGGGTGGCGACATCTTCAGCTTCGTCATGCAGCGCGACGGCGTGCCGTTCCCGGAGGCGCTCCGCACGCTGGCCAGTCGCGCCGGCGTCGAGATCGACGAGCGGACGAAGCGTGAGGACGCCCACAAGGCCCGCCTGCGCCAGGTCCTCGACCATGCGATCGCCTTCTACCACGCGGTCCTGATCCACAAGGCAGCCGACCGCGCTCGCGTACCTGCGGGACCGTGGCTTCACCGACGAGACCATCGAGACCCACCAGCTCGGCTGGGCGCCGTCCGGCTGGGACCAGATGACCAAGACGCTCGCGACCAAGCGCGACGTCCGCCCCGAGGAGCTCGTCGAGGTCGGGCTCGCCTCGCCGCGGACGAGCGGTCGTGGCGGCGTCTACGACAAGTTCCGGGCACGGGTCATCTTCCCGATCCGCGACCAGAGCGGTCACGCGGTCGGGCTCGGCGGCCGCCTCCTCGAGGGGGAGGGGCCCAAGTACCTCAACTCGCCGGCGACGCCGCTCTTCGACAAGAGCCGGACGCTCTACCTGATCGATCGCGCCAAGGGCCCGATCCGGCGGCAGGACCAGGCGGTCATCGTCGAGGGCTACACGGACGCGCTGATGGCGCACCAGGCCGGCTTCGACAACGTCGTGGCGTCGCTCGGGACCGCCCTGACGCCCGGCCAGGTCGCGCTGCTGACGCGCTACGCGAAGCGGATCGTCGCTCGCCTACGACGTCGACGCCGCCGGCGAGAAGGCGGGCACGCTCGGGGTGACCGCCCTGGCCGAGCTCATCCGCCAGCTCCAGTCGCGATTCGACCGGGGTCAAGCTCGAGGACGTCCGCGTCGCGCGCCTGCCCGACGGCAAGGACCCCGACGAGGTCGTGCGCGAGACGCCCGACGCCTGGCCGACGATCATCGGGGCCGCCAAGCCACTCGTCGAATACCTCATCGGCCATCACGCGCAGCGCTTCGACCTCAAGACCCCGACCGGCCGGATGGGCTTCGTCGATGCCGTGATGCCGTCGCTCCGGGACATCGACGATCCGCTGCGCCGCGACGAGGCCCTCCTCGAGGTCCGGCGCGTGTCGGGTGTCGAGGAGCGGACGCTCCGCCAGGTCCTCGAACGTCGTCTCGCGGCGACCGGTCCGGGCCGGGCCGGCGACCAGCAGTCGCGGATCACCGCCGACTCCGTGCTGGCGTCGCCCGACGCGCTGCCGATCGAATCGACATCCTGCGGGCCATCACCGCCGGTCGAGTCGGAGCTGCTCCGGCTCCTGCTGCTCGTCCCGGACCAGCAACTCCGGGTCGTCGAGGAGCTCGGGCCGGACCAGCTGCCCTCGACCGTCGCCCGCGAGCTGTTCCGCGCGATCGTGCTCCAGCGCGAGTCCGACGACCAGGGGATCCACCCGCCGTTCGACGGCGCGGCCCTCCTGCTCGCGCTCGACGACGAAACGGCGGCGCTCGCCCGGGCGTTGTATGCCAAGCCGGGTCCCGATCCCCGGACCCTCGACGCCCATCAACTCGACTACGAGGTCGATCGGCTGCTCCTGCGAGCTCGAGGACGACCGGCTGCGGGACCGCAGCGAATACAACGAGGCCGCCCAGGGGGAGGCCGAACGAGCCGGCGACGCCGAGGCGATCGCCCGACTCGAACTCGAAGGACGACAGATCAACGAAGCACGCCGGTCACTCGACCGACGTCGAGACCAGACCCGGCTGCTCCGCCAGCCATCGGAGGTGACCAATGCCCGCTGACCCGCTAGACAAGCAACTCGTCGAGGCCGTCCTGTCCCGGCCGCGCCGTGGCAAGGCCGAGCTCGAAGAGGCCAAGCTCGCCGGCCTGCGCCCGTCGCGGGCCAAGGCCGCCGTGGCCGTCGCGGACGACGACGACGACGATGACGACGACGACGATCTGGACCTGGGTCCCGAGGCCGCCGATGAGCGGGGCCGACGTCGGGGTCGTGATCGTCGAGGACGACGCGTCGGGCGACGCCGCGAAGCTGCCGGCCGATGCGCCGGCGAAGCTCGATCCGGCCGAGGTCGAGGAGCCGACCGCCGAGGACCTCGAGGCCATCGTCCGCCGACATGATCGGCATCGACGACCCGGTCCGGATGTACCTCAAGGAGATCGGCAAGGTCGCCCTGCTGACCGCCGAGGAAGAGGTCGTCCTCGCCAAGGCGATCGAGCTCGGCGAGCAGATGGTCGAGGAGCCGTGGAAGGGCATCGTCTCGCTCCACGAGTGGACGCTCCACGACACCGAGCGCAAGACGCGCACGACAGAAGCCGCAGCACCGGCTGCCGTACGGACCCGAGGCGCACGAGCTGGTCGCGCAAGGGCGATCTCGGCCAAGGCGACCAAGAACCTGCTCGTCCCGACGCCCGACTTCCACCTGATCAAGGCCGGCCGCGACGCGCAGTCCGAGGGCACCAAGGAGCGCCTCAAGGAGGCGAAGAAGCTCCTCCACACGTACAACGAGGCGCCATCGGCGGACACGTTCCTGCCGCTGCTCGACTGGGCCTACCTCGCCGTCCACAACGGCGACCTGGACTCGCGCGACAACGTCGGGCTGCGGGCCATCTACGACTGGACCCGCGACGACGTCGCGTTCCCGGCGCTCCAGCGCTGGATCGAGGCCGGCAACGACGCCGAGCTCCTCAAGCGCATGGGCTTCGACCCGGAGGTGCCGCTCAACACGAAGCTGCGCGATCGCAAGGGCGACATCGTCGTCATCGGTCGCGACGCGCGCGAGCAGCTGACCTCGGCCAACCTGCGGCTGGTCGTGTCGATCGCGAAGAAGTACATCGGCCGCGGCATGTCGTTCCTGGACCTCATCCAGGAGGGCAACATCGGCCTCATCCGGGCGGTCGAGAAGTTCGACTTCGAGAAGGGCTTCAAGTTCTCGACCTACGCGACGTGGTGGATCCGCCAGGCCATCACCCGCGCGATCGCGGACCAGGCGCGGACGATCCGCATCCCGGTCCACATGGTGGAGACGATCAACCGGCTGATCCGCGTCTCGCGTGGCCTGCTCCAGGAGCTCGGCCGCGAGCCGACGGTCGAGGAGATCGCCGAGGCGATGTCCAAGGGCCAGGAGGTCCAGGTCACCCCGGAGAAGGTCCGCGAGATCATCAAGGTCTCGCAGGAGCCGGTCTCGCTCGAGACGCCGATCGGCGAGGAAGAGGACTCCCACCTCGGCGACTTCATCGAGGACCGCGGCGCCCTGGCGCCGGCCGAGGCGGCGTCGCACCAGCTGCTCAAGGAGCAGGTCGAGGCCGTGCTGGACTCGCTGACCGGTCGCGAGCGGCGCGTGCTGCAGCTCCGGTTCGGCCTCGAGGACGGCCGCGCCCGGACGCTCGAGGAGGTCGGCAAGGAGTTCAACGTCACGCGCGAGCGGATCCGCCAGATCGAGGCGAAGGCGCTGCGCAAGCTGCGCCACCCGTCGCGGAGCCGCAAGCTCAAGGACTACCTGGAGTAGGGTCGGTGGTGGCGGGTGGTTCCCGCCTGCACCGCTTTCGGCCCTCCACCGTTCCGCTGCTTGCTGCCCGGTAGTACTTTTGACCCCTTCCTAGGGGTGTACCAATGGACCAATCCGAGCAGCACCACGAGACCGAGTCATCCGACTCGACCGTCGCTGTCGACGACCAGCCGACCGCCGCGTCAGATGCCGCGACCGAGGCGTCGCCGACGAACGGCAACGGCCACACCAACGGCAACGGCCGGCCCGATCCGACGCGGGGGTTCCTGGATGAACTCACGCTCGCGATGCGTGGCGCCGCCGAGCGTGAGCGAGAGCGCATCTCCGCCGAGGTCGATGCCGCCACCGAGGCACACGTCGAGAAGGTGCGCGCCCGCGCGGCCACCGAAGCCGCCGAGTTGCGTCGCCTCGCCGAGGACGACATCGACGGCATCCACGCCTGGTCCAAGGAAGAGACGATCCGGATCCGCGAGGAGACCGATCAGCGGATCGGCACGCGTCGCGAGGAGCTCCAGAGCTACCTGATCCGCCACGCGACGATCATCGATGGCGAGGTCGGGCACGTCGAGGACGCGGTCCGCGCGTATCGGACCGAGATGGACCAGTTCTTCGAGCGCCTGGTCGCCGAGAACGATCCGGCGGCGTTCGCGCGGCTGGCCGACGAGATGCCGGCTCCGCCGGATCTGGCCAAGGTCGGTGGCGCCGCACGCGCCGAGGCCGTGGCCGCGCTCGCCGAGGAGCGCGATGCCTCTGACGCAGCCGTGGCCGATGCCGTGGCGAGTGCCGAGGTCAATGGGATGGCCGGCGGCGCGTCCGCCTTCGATCCCGCGCAACCCGGCCCGGAGCTCGTGCCTGTCATGAGCGAGCCCAACGGGATGGCGAATGGCACCGCGGTCATGGCGGACGTCGTGGCGAGCGGTGAGCCTGTCGCGGTCGAGGCCGAGGCGGGCGCGGTCGATGCGGCCGCAGCCGACACAGCGGCCCATCCGAACGCGGCGGTCCGCATCTGGCGCTCGCTGGCGTCGTCGCTGTCCCCGTCGGAGCACGCCGCCGAAACGCCCGTGGCTGAAGCCCCGGCGAGTGAGGCTCCGGCCGAGACGCCCGCCGCCGAAACGGACGAGCCCAAGGCCTGACCCGGAGGCGCCGCCTCGGCGGCGCACTGCGCCGACGCGGCAAGGTTGTCGGCCCCGTCAGGGGTTGATCTCGATGGACTCGATGATGGCGCGCATCTCGGCGACGTCCTGCGCCGACGTCCCGGCGAAGTCCTCGCTCAGGATCACGACGCGGACACCATCGACATCGAGGCTCCAGATGTGCCATCGCTGGTTGGGGCCCGGGGCGTAGTAGGCCGGCGCCCACGGGTGATAGCCCTTCGTACAGGCGGCGATGTCCGACGGTACCTGAAGGTCGACGTACTTCCCGCGATGTCCGCCCAGGGTGACGGGGACCGGCGTCGTCACGTCCAGCCGAGGATGAGCGGCGAGCGCGTCCGCGAATTCGCCGGCCGTGGGTCCGACCTTGATGTCCGGCCGGGCGTCGTCTGTGCGGCACGGGTCGCTGAAGAGCCACCCGCCCCGGAGGAACTGCAGTCTCATCCCCTGGGGCGCCGCCGTCCCCGTGGCTGGCTTGATGAGCCCGCTGCTAGAGACGTCCTTCCCGCGAGCGTCCACACCGCTCTCCGGATCGCTCCAGGCCCAACCATTCGGCACTGAGAAGGTGAACCCAACGCCGTCCCTGTCCGTTTCCCGGCAGCCGGGCTGCGGTGGCACGACGCAAACGGTGTGGTCGCCGCCGAACGGACTCACCTCGTTTTGACCCACTCCGAGGATCGATGGATCCAGCCACCCGGCATCCGGGGCATAGTCCGTTGCCACCACCCGGCCATCCTGGATCACCGAGGCCCACGCGTAGAACCGAACATCCGTGGCGCGCTGATAATCGGACGTCGGGAACTGCCCCGGCCGGCCGGGACCGTACATGTTGAACACCACTGCGTATCCCGCAAACCCAGGCGGATACCAGCTGTCCCCGACAGCCGCGCCATATGGTGGGCCGGCCGCCGACTCCGTCCGACCGGTGTGAAGGTCGGTGACCCACACCCGGTGGGGACGCTCACCCGTCGCGTCGACGGGCATGTTGTCCATCCCGTATCGCCAGTCCGGAACCCCGTCGCGATCGACATCAAAGACAGCGCCGTATGCGATCCACTGCTCGCTGGGATGCACGACCGGGGGTTGGTTGGAGACGAGTCCCCAGGCACCAGGGCCGCTCACATCCTGGATATCGACCCACGGGAAACAATCGGACCCGGTGTCGCCCGACGGATCTGTGAACTGATGGCGCCCACGTTCCTCGGCGACCGTCTCTGGCCACGGGAGGACGGGTGCCCCTCCGACAGGTTCGGGGCGGACCGGCGCGGGCCAGTCCTCCTCCAGGCTCGCCTTGGTCCAGGCCATGGGGCCGGTCGGCTCGCTCGGGTCGCGCGGCGGAACAGCACAGTCGCTCGGGATGGGACGCACGGTGGGGGTCGGGCGTCGCGGCGCCGGCGTGGCCGCTGGTTGCTCGGGCTGAGCACATTCCCTCGTCCCGAACCCGACTTCAACCTCAGTCTGGACGTCGCGCGTGCAGAGGTACGCGCTGTACGCCTCACTCGTCATGTGAGCGACACCCTGTGGCGCTTCGAACAACGCTGTCGGCTGCTCGCCGAACGTCGATCTCGGTGACTTCCGTGGATTCGTACTGGCCCGGGATGGGCTGATCCGCGTCATCGAGCCGCGGCTCCCGGACGCGCAGGATCAGCCTCGTCTCGATGTCGAGCCAGAGGTCGCCGACGCACGCGACGTGGTGAGTCGGGCGCCCCGCGACGTACTCGACGCCGACGTATCTCCAGCCCGATGCCGCGGTTCCGTTGCCGACCTCACTCGGATCCGGCTCCATCTCGCATTCCGGCCCTTCGGCACTGAGGACGGTCTGGATGAAGACCCGCGGGTCCTCTCCGATCGCATCGCCTCTTGGTTCGACCCAGACCTTGTCGGACCCGACGGTCGCCATGCCGCTGACGCTGTCGTCGCTGAGCACGGTGTAGCTGGAGGGCTCCGTCGCCTCGGCTGACGTGAACCGATCAAATCGGACGGCCCCCGACCGATGGACGTAGACGCGGCCCTTGGCCGACCCGCTGTCCTGCCACGTCAAGGCGAGGGGCGGCAGCTCGGGCAACCGATCGGAGCTCGACACGACGAACGCATACAGGTCGTCCGGCGGCTCGAGGCTCAGGTCCTGGACGGGGTCACGCTGGAGGAGACGCCACGCACCGACTGCCGCGGCAGTCGCGAGCGCCACGGCGATCAGAAGGGCTGCAGCGATGAGCAGGCTCCGCCGGCGGCTGACCGGGTCCGCGGTGCCGAGATCCGCGAGGAACCAGGGCAGTGTCCGCTGCTGTGGTGTCGCCTCCACCGACTCGAGGATCCGGTCGCGCAGATCGCCGTGGGAGCGATCCGGCAGGTGGGCACGGAGCGCTCGGGAGACTTGCGCGTCGGTCAACCGCATGCCGCTCATGCCTCGGCCTCCATCGCCTTCTCGAGTGCGGTGCGGGCGGCGTGCAGGCGCCACTTGGCCGTTCCCACCGGGATCCCGAGCGACCGCGCGATCTCTGCCACGGGCCGCTCCTCGACGTGGTGGAGGACGAGGATCATCCGGTCCTTCGGTCGCAGCCGGTCGAAGGCGCGCGCGATGGCGTCGCTGTCGACGACGGCGTCCGCCTCCGTTCTGGCATTCGGGTCCGGCTGCGGTTCGAGCGGCCGGGCATCATCGCCCGGGTGATCCGGTCCGACCGCCACCTCACGGAGCCGGACACGGTGGCGACGCGCCATCAGGGCCGCATTGGCGACGATCCGGTTGAGCCAGCCGTCGAACGCTGCCGGATCGCGCAGGCGGGGCAGCTGCCGCCAGGCGGACACGAGCGCGTCCTGGGTCGCGTCGGCCGCGTCGGCTTCGTTGGAAAGGATCGACCAAGCCAGGCGGTAGCAGCGATCGATCCGGGTATCGACGAGGACCCTGAACGCTGCCGCATCACCGGTGCGGGCGCGACGAACGAGCGCGTCGTCGGCCGACGCCGCCGCCTTCGCTGCTGTCGTCACCGCATCCACGTCACCCTCGGCCCGCCGATCCTAGCGCTCGCTCGTCGCGATGTCGCTGTCGATCGTTGCTGTCGGGTGTCCAGATGCCGCCGGACGCGAGGTGGTTGGGTCGCGATCGAAAGGAGCCTCCGGGCAAACCTCACCGCCCCGGCCGGCATCTATCGGGTGTACCAGCCCGACGGCACGCGCGGGCGGCAGGAAGGGGAGTGCTGTGAAGGGCTTCAGGTCCACCGGCGTGACCGCGATCGTGGCGGCCCTGCTCATCGGTTGTTCACCGGGGGCGTCGCCGGCTCCATCGTCGGCGCCGTCGCCAACGTCGTCACCGGCGCCGTCGCCCGATCTGTCGGCGGGATCACCGGGGCTCGTGACCGGTCAGCTCCTGTACGACCGGGACGACCGGCGGCGACTTCCAGGAGCGCGTCGAAGTCGACGGCGGGGCCCGGGAACGGGTTCGGGAGCGGACCGCCCGCTCCGAGATGAGCGATGCGCGTCTGACCGGGGCGGTGACGGTCATCGACAACGCCGACCGCTTCAAGGCCGGCACAGACACATTCCTCGGGGACGTGCTGTGGGGCACCATCGCCATCGAGAACGATCAGGGGACGTGGACGGGGCCGCTGACCGGCACGACGGACCTCTCAGCCGACGGCCGCGGCGTCACCTACATCGAACTGGTCGGCGCCGGTGCGCTACGAGGGGCTCTCCGCGGTCCTCTTCGAACGGGAGGAGGGGTGGAGCCCAACTTTGCGTGGGACTGGAACGGCGTCATCTTCTCTGGCGACCTGCCGCCCGACCGGTAGCGGCCACGGCCCTCAGCGCGAACGCAGGGCCCAGCGCTCGGCGGTGAGTCCGATGGGAGCAGGCGGCGAGCCGACCTCGCCCGCCGGGCGGAGGCGGCCGGTCATCCAATCCTGGTACCAGGGAGCCCAGGTATGGGCGCCCGTCCGGGAGTCGCCGGCGGACGCCATCGTGGTACTCGGCGTACGTGTGGCCGTACGGCGGCTCATCGTCGTTCCGCGTCGACGTGAACGAGCCCGCCTCGTGCAGGCCCGGCAGCTCCGCCTCACCCAGCCCGAGACCGCGATAGACGCCCTCGACCTGGTGGAGCCACTCGTGGACGTAGCCCTGCGCGGGCGTCGGGTCCGTGGCGAGGCTCCGCCAGTGATCCGTCGAGATCGAGCTGAACCCGGCCCCGAAGGTCGCGGCCGACGCGCCGATCGTGCAGCCCCAGCCGCACTGCGGCACGTCCGGAGCGCACGGCCAGAGCGCATACACGGAGTCATAGCGGTCCGGTGCGGCATGCATCTCGAGGGCGTCGCGGCACTCGCGCGGCCCCACCCACCATCGGCCGCCGCCGCTCGACGACAGTGACGGGATCGGCCGGCGGATCTCGATCACGTCGAGCGGCTCCAGCTCGGCGAGCCCGTCGCTCCAGGCCCGGACCGTCTCGGGCAGCCGTTCCACGACGGCCTCGACCGCCGCGCGCTCCTCGCGTGTCATCACGCGCTGCGCGCGGCGCCGCTTGATCCCGGATCCCCAGCGCGCGTCGAGCACCGGGTAGAGGAGGACCAGCGTTCGAAAGCGCTGCGGCGCGGAGGCGTTCATCGAGTGGAGGGTAGCGCCTGCTAGCATCCTGACGATGGCCGGAACCAAAGCCACCCGGAAGCCGACGCGCGCCGCCGAGCCCGGCCCGCTCGTCACCGTCGAGTGGCTGGCGGACCACCTCGACGACGCCGATCTCCGGCTCGTCCACGCGTCGCCCGACCGGCGGGTCTACAACAAGCGCCACATCGCCGGCGCGACCTACAGCGACCTCCACAAGGAACTCGCCCTGCGCGGCACCGCGCCGGAGACCGGCGACGCCGAACGCGAGTGGCTGGTCCCCACCCGCGAGCAGGCGGAGGCGGTCCTTCGCCGCTGGCGCGTCGGCGACGGCGACCGGGTCGTCCTCTACGACGACGTCGGCCTGAACCGCCACGCGATCCGCGGCTACTGGCTGCTCCGCCTCTACGGGTTCCCGAAGGAGCAGGGTCCACATCCTCGATGGCGGCATCGAAGCCTGGCGACGCGCCGAACAGCCGACGACGACCGACGTCCCCGAGGCCGATCTCGCCGACGCCCTGCGGGTCCCGGTCAAGCTCGGCGAGCGCGACGACTCGCTCGTCGCGACCTACGACGAGGTCCTGGCCTGGAGCCGCGAGTCGAGCCGCGGCGCCGACGCCCCGACCCGCATCCTCGACGTCCGGACGGCGAGCGAGTACGTCGGCGCCGACCTCCGGGCGAAGCGTGGCGGGCACATCCCGGGCGCGCGCCTGCGGTATTTCGGCGACCTGCTGACCGACGAGGGCACGTTCCGGCCGGTCGACGAGATGGTCGCGCTCGTTCGCGCGTCCGGCGCGGACCCCGGCGAGATCCGGGCGACGTACTGCCAGGGCGGCGTTCGCGCGGCGCTCGCGTGGTTCGTCCTCCACGAGCTGGCCGGCTTCGACGACGTCCGCAGCTACGCCGGATCGTGGGAGGAGTGGGGGAACCGGGACGACAGCCCGATCGAGACCCCCTAGATTCCCGCTCCGCACAGGGCTATCCTCGAACGAGGCGGCCACGACCCGTGGTCACGGTCCTGACGAGCGCGCGCACGTCGGAGGGAATGAGATGACGACCGCGAGTGGGACTGCGGACCAGGCCCAGGCGATGATGGCCGGGGTCGCGAAATCCTGGGGCCTCGTCCTGGTGATGGGGATCCTCAGCATCATCCTCGGGATCCTGGCGTTCGCCTGGCCGGGGGCGACGATCGTGACGGTCGCGATCTTCTTCGCCGTCTGGCTCTTCGTCAGCGGCATCTACTCGGTCATCGGCGCCGTTCTCCGAGGATGCCAGTACCAGCATGAAGGTCCTCTCGGCGATCATCGGCGTGCTGTCGGTCATCGTCGGCTTCTCGCTGCTGCGGACGCCGTTCCAGGCGGTCGAGGTGATGATCTTCGTGCTCGGCATCTTCTGGGTGTCGCAGGGGATCGTCGAGTTCGTCACCGCCTTCGAGGTCAAGCAGGGCCGGAACTGGCGGCTGTTCAGCGCGATCCTCGGCGTCGTCGCCGGCATCGTCGTCCTGGTCTACCCGATCAGCTCGGCGCTGACGCTGGCGCTGTTCGGCGGCATCTGGCTCGTGATCCTGGGCATCACCCAGATCATCGCCGCCTTCGAGCTCCGCAGCGCCGCCAAGGCCATCGCGTAGCGGTCGTCCCGATCGTCGGGCGGGGCACGGGTCGGCGGCCTGGCCGGGCACCGGCCCGGGCCAAGCCTCGTGCTATCCTGTCGCGCGGCGTCGACTCGACGCCCATCACGCGTGCGGCCCCGGCATCGCGCCCGGTGCCCCGCGTCCTCGCTCCGGCGTAGCTCAGTGGTAGAGCGGGCGGCTGTTAACCGCCATGTCGTAGGTTCGAATCCTACCGCCGGAGCCAATCCTCACCGGTCATCCCGAGGCGCTCGGCCCTTGCCGAAATGAGGTCGCCTGTGCCTTAGGGTCCCCCCGCGGCCGGTCGCAGGGCGATGAGGTGGGCCACGCTGTTGGCGGCCTTGGAGGTGGTCGCGACGCGGCTGCCGGTCGCCCCGACCGCGGCCCGGATGGCGTCGGCGCCGGTGGTCGAGCTGTACTTGCCCGAGGCCGTGCCGATGAGCTCGCCGCGCTCGGTCATGCCGGCCGGCGGGGTCCACGTCGCGTTGGTCATGGTGGCGAAGAAGGCGACGAGCATGGTGTCGGCCACGGTCGTCGTGATCGACGGCGCGGTGACCGTGGTCGAGCTCGCCACGATCTGCCCGCCCGAGGCGTTGACCGGGCTGGCCGGGTCGACCCCGGTGTAGGCGTGGATGGCGCCGGCCGCCAGGCGGTTGGCGCTGAACGTCCAGGTGTAGGACGCGGGCTCGGCGGCGCCCGCCGCCTTGACGTAGGTCGACTTGCGCAGGCTCGTCCCGTTGATGTGCATCTGGACGAGGGTCCAGCCGGCCGGGGCGCTGACGGTCGAGGACCCGCGCGTGTCGATCGAGGCGAGGAGCACGTCGCCCGCGACGACGCCGGCAGGCTTGGCCAGGCTGATGGTGTTGACCGATTCGCTGTGGTTCGAGCCGTACGTGACCGAGCGCAGGGCGATGCCCGTCCCGGCCGGCACGTCGGTCACCGTCCAGCTGAACGTGTCGGTCGCGTCGACCGGTGGCCCCGTCGCGGACGGTGATGCTGACCGCGTACGGGCTGGCGCTCGAGCCGGTCGCGCCGATGGTGCCCGTGATCAGGCCGGTCGAGGTGTTGATCGAGAGGCCGGGCGGCAGGTTCGTGGCGGCGTACGTCGAGGGGTCGCCGTCGGGATCGGTGGCGCCCGCGTCGAGGTTGACCACGGTGCCCTCGGGGCTGGTCCGGTGGCCAGGTCCTGGTCGAAGGTCGGCTCGTTGTTGGGCGCGGACACGTCGGTCACCGTCCAGCTGAACGTGTCGGTCGCGTCGACCGTGGCCCCGTCGCGGACGGTGATGCTGACCGCGTACGGGCTGGCGCTCGAGCCGGTCGCGCCGATGGTGCCCGTGATCAGGCCGGTCGAGGTGTTGATCGAGAGGCCGGGCGGCAGGTTCGTCGGCGCGCGTACGTCGAACGGGTCGCCGTCGGGGTCGGTGGCGCCCGCGTCGAGGTTGACCACGGTGCCCTCGGGGCTGGTCCGGTTGGCCAGGTCCTGGTCGAAGGTGGGCTCGTTGTTGGGCGGCGGGCCGTCCCCGCGGCCGGTCGCAGGGCGATGAGGTGGGCCACGCTGTTGGCGGCCTTGGAGGTGGTCGCGACGCGGCTGCCGGTCGCCCCGACCGCGGCCCGGATGGCGTCGGCGCCGGTGGTCGAGCTGTACTTGCCCGAGGGCCGTGCCGATGAGCTCGCCGCGCTCGGTCATGCCGGCCGGCGGGGTCCACGTCGCGTTGGTCATGGTGGCGAAGAAGGCGACGAGCATGGTGTCGGCCACGGTCGTCGTGATCGAGCGGCGCGGTGACCGTGGTCGAGCTCGCCACGATCTGCCCGCCCGAGGCGTTGACCGGGCTGGCCGGGTCGACCCCGGTGTAGGCGTGGATGGCGCCGGCCGCCAGGCGGTTGGCGCTGAACGTCCAGGTGTAGGACGCCGGCTCGGCGGCGCCCGCCGCCTTGACGTAGGTCGACTTGCGCAGGCTCGTCCCGTTGATGTGCATCTGGACGAGGGTCCAGCCGGCCGGGGCGCTGACGGTCGAGGACCCGCGCGTGTCGATCGAGGCGAGGAGCACGTCGCCCGCGACGACGCCGGCAGGCTTGGCCAGGCTGATGGTGTTGACCGATTCGCTGTGGTTCGAGCCGTACGTGACCGAGCGCAGGGCGATGCCCGTCCCGGCCGGCACGTCGGTCACCGTCCAGCTGAACGTGTCGGTCGCGTCGACCGTGGCCCCGTCGCGGACGGTGATGCTGACCGCGTACGGGCTGGCGCTCGAGCCGGTCGCGCCGATGGTGCCCGTGATCAGGCCGGTCGCGGTGTTGATCGAGAGGCCGGGCGGCAGGTTCGTCGGCGGCGTACGTCAACGGATCGCCGTCGGGGTCGGTGGCGCCCGCGTCGAGGTTGACCAGGGTGCCCTCGGGGCTGGTCCGTGCCGCCAGGTCCTGGTCGAAGGTGGGCTCGTTGTTCACGTTCGTGGCCGTCCACGTGAACGAAACCTGGACGGGCGGCCCGTTGCCGTCGGCCACCGTGACGATGGGGGAGTGCGGGTTCCCTGCCGAGGCTGCGAAGCTCACCGTGCCGGTGATGTGCCCGGTGGTGGCACTGATCGACAGCCCCGCGGGCAGGCCCGTTGCGCTGTACGCGAGCGGATCGTCGTCCGGATCGGTCGCCTCGATCGGCAGGTCGACGACCGTGCCCTCGAGCGCGGTCTGCGGTCCGGGGTTCGTGACGACCGGCGGGTTGTTGCTGGATCCGGACCCGGTCGTGAAGGTCCAGGTCGGGCTGGTCCGACTGGCGACGCCGTCGGTCGTGACGGCATACCACTCGTAGCCGCTGCTCGGGGCGCGTCCCGGCCACGCCATCGAGGCCGTGGAGCCGGAGGGCGTGTCGACCGTCCCGAGGAGCTCGAAGCCGCCCAGGCCGCTCATCGGATAGGCGAGTGAGAACTGGCTGCTCGCGTCGGTCTCGAAGCTGCCGAGCCGTGGCGAGTACGTGAACGCGTCGATCCTGTCCTCGGACGGCCGGAAGGTGTAGTAGCGCAACCACCCGTCGCCGCCGTTGGCGCGAGCCTGGTAGTCGGTCAGGACCTGGTGGACGGGCTCCCCGCAGCCGTTGTTGGACGTGAGTCGACCCTCGCCGTGGTAGTGCCCGTTGACCACCATGAAGACGTTGCAGTTGGGGGAGATCAGGTTCGACCACACGGTGGCTGCCGATCTGGCCATCGGAGCGCGCCGTCACGCGCGAGCTCGGACGGGCGCTGGACAGGTCGAGGAACGCGTGGGTGCTGACGATGACCTGGCGGTCGGGGTAGCGGTCGATGATCTCGTTCGCCCACTGGGTCGCGTAGGTCGGCATGTCGATCTCGAGATGGACGATCAGGAAATCGATGCCGCCCGCGCTGAACAGCTCGTAGTTGTCCTTGTTCAGGCGCTGGACCTGCCCGGCTTCCTCGCCCAGCCAGCCGCCGTACCACGGGTTGGCCGGCAGGTTGTAGCGGCTCGGCGGGAAGTACTGATCGAAGTAGCGCGACGTCGTCCCGCCGACACCGAGGTCATGGTTCCCGGGAGCCACGTTGTTCGGGATCCCGGCCGCGTCGAGGATCGCCATCGCGGCGTCGGCCCGCTGCCACTCGACCTCGATCGTGTCGAAGTTCTCGGTCAGGTCACCCAGATGGCTCACGAAGACCACGTTCAGGTCGTCCGCGTTGTCCACGATCCACTGCGTCTGCTGGCGGTACGTCGCCTCGCGAGTCGCGCTGTCGGTGTAGTGCTGGGTGTCCGGCAGGAGGACGATCGTGAAGTCCTCGGCGGCGGGCGGCCCCGCCGTCCGCCCATAGAACGATGTGGTCAGCGATCCGCCATTCGGGTCGCTGACCGTGGCCTGGAGCGTGGGGAAGGTCGCGACGCCGGTGGCGCCGTTCGACGGGGCGACAAGGCTCGGCACGTTCGGAGCGAGGTTGGCCGTGGAGACGAAGGGCGTGCCCTCGACCCACAGCGGCCCATTCGTGAGGGTCCCGTTGATCGTGGTTCCCGCGGAGCTGGCGATGGTCGACCCGGCGCCCTCGTCCATGCTCCACCGCGCCACGAGTCCGGGTGACGACGTGACCGGGCCAGTCATCGCGGCCTGGATCTGTGCCTCTGACCGGGCACTGTTCCAGATCCGCGCTTCGTCCAGCACGCCGTTGAAGGCCCCCGCAGGTGTCCCGCTGGAGTTCAACGCGGTGCCGAGCCCGGCGTCCTGGGTGCTGTCGGCCCGCACCGGCTGCCCGACGACGAGTGTCCGCTCGAGGGCGCCGTTCAGGTACAGCCTCCACGTCGTCCCATCGTATGTGGCGGCGGCGTGGTACCACGTCGCGTTCTGGATGACGGTGGTGCCCGAGACAGGGTGATTCTGGCCCGGTGCGGTCCCTGATGCTCCTTCCTCGAAGTCGGCCACGAGGAGGCCGGTCGCGCCATCGATGCCCAGGAAGTAGTTCATGTCCACGTTGCTGCCGTCGTTCTCGCTGCGACCCTTCGTCAGCAACGGGACCGCCGCGGTGACGCCACCGGATCCTGTCCCGGTCGTCGCTCCGGGGCCGTCGCGCCGGAACCATGTCTCGATGGTGAACGTGGCGAGCTTGAGCGCGGACGGGTCGCCGAACGTGACGTGATCGTTCGTCCCGTCGAATCGGAGTCCGCTGTTCCCCGCCGCGAGAACGGAGGCGACCGGGCCCACGGCCGATGCGAGGAGGACCAGGATCTGGGCGGCGACCAACGCGCGGGCGACGCCTCGCCGAATACGCGCGATCGACATCCCGGCTGTCCCTCCCTGCCCGGCACATGCGTCGGGCGACACTCGGTACCGGGATGGACGGATTCGGGCGCGTGGGTGGGCCCCGGCGAGTGGCCCGACCGTACCAGTCCGCAACCGTGTTCACAAGACGCCACCGTACGGTGCGCACCCGAGCAGGTGCATCTGCGCACCAGCCGGCCGATCCCAGCCGAAGATCGGCCCGACGCGATCCGATCCGCCGGGGTTGCGGTCTACCCTCGATGCTCTCGGCCGCTACTCGCTGACGGTGACGGTCATGTTCATCGATGGATGGATGGTGCAGGTCATCTTGTAGGTGCCGGGCGAGAACCTGATGTCATGCGTTTGGTCCGAGCCGCCCAACGAGATGGCCTCCATGGGCGGGTCCGCCACCTCGGTGCCGTCCTCGCCGACGACGATCTGGTGGGTGACGCTGTCGTTGTTCTTGAAGTTGATCGGGTCACCGGACGCAACGGTGATGCTGGCCGGGTTGAAGGCACTGCCCGAGATGGTGATGGTGCCGACCGCTCCCCCGCCGCTGTCCTCGGCGCTAGGCGTGGCCGCGGGGCCGGCGCACGCGGCCATGACGATGACCAGGGCCACGGTCCAGGCGAGTGTTGACCTGCGTGCTGGGCGACGTGCGGTGAACGGGGCATGCATGGTCGGCGACCTCCTCCCGGTGACATCGGGGCGCGATGTTCCGCCTCCTGGCGCATTGTGGGCCCGGCCGCACACCGCCGCCACCCGCTCCTCCGGTTTCAGCGCGCTTCGACGCCGTCAGGTCTTGTCGTCGACGGGGGGTGACCCGGGCTCGGCGGAGGCGTCCGGCTCGGCCGCGGGCACGTCCGCCGCGGGCTCATCGTCTTCGGGCGCATCGGCCTCATCGCCTTCGGCTCCGGCGTCGGCCGTCGCGCCGTCGGACTCGGCCTCGGCCGCGGTCGCCTCGCGCGTCGGGTCGGCCTCCGCCGCGGCGATGGCCGCCTCCGAGGTGCCGTCCGCGTCGGTGATCTGCAGCGCCGCGTAGAGCTCCGAGGGTCGGTACGGGCGCACCAGCACGGTCGCGCCGGCGGCGGCGAACGGCTCGCTCTGCGCGGCCAGCCGTTCGGGCAGGATCACGACGGCGGGCAGGGCGCTGTGGCCGAGGAGTCCGCGCGCCACCTCCAGCTCGTCGGCCGTCGCCTGGGCGAGGTCGAGGACGATGGCTGCGACGCCGGAATCACCACCGGCGAGGCTGAGCGCCTCGCGGGCGGAGCGGCGGGAGATGGTCTCGGCACCACCGAGCCGGAGGGTGACCTCCAGGACCCGGAGCCAGCGCTCGTCCGCGGAGACGACCAGGACCTGTCCGGCAGCCACGTTCGCCCACTGTACACTGGCGCGCGCCGTGGATGAACGAGTGGAGACACTGCTGCAGGCCGTTGCCGACCGCAACGGATCCGACCTGTTGTTCGCCCCCGGAGCGCCGCCCACGGTCCGCATCAACGGCAATCTCGTCCGGCTCTCCGAGGAGTCGATGACCTCGGACATGACGACCGAGCTGGCCCGGACCCTGGCCGGCGCGCGGTGGGACGAGCTCCAGGTCCGGCGCGAGCTGGACTTCAGCTTCTCGTTCGGCGCGAGCAACCGGGTCCGCGCCAACCTGTTCTACCAGCGCGGCACGTTGGCCGGTGCGCTGCGCTTCGTGCCATACGAGATCCCGACGCTCGAGACGCTCGGTGCACCGCTCGCCTGCCACGAACTGATCCACCGTCCGAACGGACTCATCCTCGTGACCGGCCCGACCGGCGCCGGCAAGTCGACGACGGTCGCGGCCATGATCGACCGGATCAACCGCGAGCGGCCGGTCCACATCATCACCATCGAGGACCCCATCGAGTACGTGCACCGCCACCACCGGGCGATGGTCGTCCAGCGCGAGGTCGGCTCGGACACCCACGACTTCGCGGGCGCGCTGCGGTCCGCGCTGCGCGAAGACCCCGACGTCGTCCAGGTGGGGGAGATGCGCGACCTCGAGACGATCGCGGCCACGCTCACCATGGCCGAGACCGGTCACCTCGTCTTCGCGACGCTGCACACGAACGACACGGCCCAGGCCATCGACCGGATGGTCGACGTCTTCCCGCCGCAGCAGCAGCGACAGATCCAGATCCAGTTGTCCCAGACGCTCGCCGCGGTCATCCACCAGCGCCTGGTCCCGCGGGCCGACGGCGCCGGTCGCGTGGCCACCTTCGAGGTGATGCTCGGGACGCCGGCCATCCGCAACCTCATCAAGGAAGGCAAGTCGAACCAGCTCCGCAACGTCATCGCGACCGGGTCGTCGTTCGGCATGTACACCCTCGAGGCCGACCTGCGCCGGCTCGTCCGCGAGGGGTCATCTCGATCGAGACCGCCACCGCCGAGACGATCCACCCGAGCGAGCTCGACGCGCGCGACTGACGGCGCCGCGCTGACGACCGGCAAGCGAAACGCCCCTCCCGAGGGAGGGGCGTTCTGCGTGTCTGCGAGGTCGGGAGTGACTCCCGACGATGGTGGCCGGTTCAGCCGGCTAGACGCAACCGCCTGTCGCTGCGGCGGAGACGAGCCCCGCGGCGGTCCAGGTGTACGAGCCCTTCGTCTGGGCCTGGCGCAGATAGTTCGGCGACAGGACCTCGGTGCCCGTGCCGACCGGCAGGGCGCGTGAAGGTGTTCGTGGCCGCGGCCTGAGCCGTGACGCCGACGATGTTGTTCTTGGCCAGCATGGCGTCCATGGCGGTCTGGACGGTGCGAAGCTCCTCGGCACAGGCGTTGGTCTTCGCGGTCGCCGTCAGCCCGACGAGGCTGGACGTGACCACCGCGGCCAGGATCCCGAGGATCGTGACGACGACGAGGAGCTCCACCAACGTGAAGCCTCGCTCATCGCGGTTCGTCCGGCGCAGCGTTCCGATCATTCGTTCGTGCTCCTTGTGGTGTCGACCCCGTTGCCGGGGTTCCTCTCGACGTCGCCGATCCGGCGAAATCAGTCCTTCTCGGCGCGTCCGATGACCGAATCGCGCTGTCATTCGTCATCCTCCGGATATGGGGTCCCCGAAGAACCTGCCCGATGGTCCCGAGCGGCTTGGTACTTCGGATGGCGTCTGCTGGCGTGGAGGGCGGTCAAGTAGAGTTGGACCGTTGCGTCCGGGCACACGCCGGTACCGGGCCGCCGGTACTAATCGCTGGTGCGCGCGCTAGCGGCTCGTCGTCCAGGTCGTGAGGTTCGGCGACGCTGAGCCGACGTCCGTGTAGGTCGTCGTGACCGTCGAGTTGCCGCCCGTCGATGTGACCGTCACGAGGCCCGGCACGGTGATGCCCGTCGCGACTTCCAGGAGCAGCGCGTCCCAGTACGGGTTCGGGGTCACGTCGCTCGAGTAGCCGACACGGGCCCTGATGCCGTTCACCGCGCCCGGTGTCCAGGCCGCCGCAGCCGGCGCCACGATGGCCGACCTGTAGAAGACCGTGGTCTCCGACATGTCGCCGCTGTAGACGATCCGTTCCGTGGCGCCGTCGAAGAAGCTGGTCTTGCCGTTGTCGGCCGTGGCCGTCTGGGCGTGGTAGGCAAGGACGCCCGAGACGCCCACGACGCAGGCAGCCGTCGTGTCGGCCATGGTGAGCTCGACGTAGGCCGCCGCGCCGATGGTCTGCTGGCGGACGTAGTCCGTGAGGCTCGTCATCGGGCTTTCGTCGAGCCGCGTGTACGTGTTGGCGTCGATGGCGGAGCCGTCGTCGTTGCGGAACGAGCCCGGTGTCGCGCTCGTGCCCATGCCGTTCGGCCGGAGGGCGACGACCGTGCCGGCGCCGATCGGATAGTCGCCGGACGTCGTCGAGATCATGACGTCGTCGTAGTTGGACGTGTAGACATCGGCGTTCACGGTGGACCCGAAGCGGACCGTGTTGATCGTGGTCCCGGCCTGCGCCGGCGCGATCGGGGAGGTCTGGGCCACCCCATCGATCTGCCATGCCACCGTCCGGGGATTCGTGTTGGCGACGAAGCGCAGGTCCAGCCGGTACCAGGTCCCGGCGCTCACTGCCGACGCGGAGGTGGTCACCGCGCCCCCACCGAACCGGACGGTCAGTCGCTGGCCCGTCGTCTGGTATCCGATACGCAGGTCGTTGCCGGCGGCCGCGTCGATGGACAGCAGCTCCAGCACGTTCGCGGCCGGGAGCGTCGCCAGGCGCACGTAGACGCGGAGCACGGTGGTGGTGCCGGCGGCCGCGATCCTGGCGCTGTGGTTCGCACCGGTCGGGTCGACGATCCGCAGGGAGTAGGCACCGGTCCGCGCGACGGCGTTGTCCGCGGTCACGCCGGCGCCATTGACGTTCGAGAAGAGGCCGCCGCCGGACTGGCTGACGGCGCCGGACTCGAAGCCGGTCACCCTGATCGGCGTCGGGGTGGGGCAGGGGACGAAGCCGGTGATGCCGACGGTCGAGTTCACCGTGAGGCCGTTCACCGTGATGTTCGGCGGGTTGCCGGCGTTGCCGTTGCGCTGCCACCACATGCCGAGCTCCGCGCCGGCATCGGCCGCGTAGAGGTCGCCCGCCTGCGCCTCGTTGGCGACGGTCGTCCGGAGCGCCACCGACGCGTGGACGGCGAGCGCGCTGCCCATCAGGAACAGCACGGTGACGAGCGTCAGGATGATCGCGAGCGACTGCCCCCGCTCGTCGCGATGGAGTCGGACGACGGCGCCCGAGAAGGCGTGCCGACGCCGCACGCGCGGCGACATCACCACAGCCTCGGGGCGGCGCGCATCGTCAGGGTCGTGCGCCTCGCCGCTGGCCCCGAGCAGCGAGAACGTCACGACGATCGTGTAGCGGCCGGTCCCGACCTGGACGGCCTGCCAGGAGCAGCTCGAGACGTTCTTCATCATGGTCCGCGTCCCGGCCCCGCTGACGCGCTGGAACCAGAGCGGCCCGGACGGGCTGCCGGCGACGGTGCGGTAGCGGACCGACGCGCCGCCCTCCTGGAACCCGAGATCGATGGTCGTGGCGCACGAGACCGAGCTCGTCTGCGTCCTGGCCGACGCGCCGGTGGTGGCCATCGTCCCGTCGCGGTCGAAGCTCAGCGAGGTGATCGAGACGTCGCCGGCGAACTGGCTGCGGTCGTCGGCCCGCTTGCGCAGGTCGTTGGTCGTGAAGATCGACGTCGCCACGACGCCCATCACCATCGCGCCGATGACCGTGCCCACGAGGAGCTCGGTCAGCGTCGCGCCACGAGAATCGCCGTGCAGCCGACGGATCGACGTCAGCCGACGGGATCGCCGGGTCATCGCGAGGCCTTCGAGAACTCGATCGTCGCGAGCGGCGAACCGGAATGGGAGATGGTCATCGCGACCTTCTGGAGCCCGTTCGCGTTCTGGGTCCCGGACCAGGCGGACGATCCCGTTCCACCACGTGACGGTGATGGATCGAGAGAAGCCGCTCGGGAGCGTCTCGTAGTAGGCTGCTGTAGTCGCCGTCGGCCTGGTAGGGGGCCGCGACGATGCGGGCGGCCTGGGCCCGGGCAACGGTCTGCCCGATCGCCCGGTCCTCGGCATCGCGACTCGCGATCGCGAAGGTCGAGAGGCTGGCCATCAGCGCGACCAGGGCGATGCCCAGGAGCGCCGACGACACCAGCGACTCGACCAGTCCGACGCCGCGCTGGTCCTCGTGGAGCCGTCGGAGCCAGCGCTTCATCTGATCTGGTGCAGGATGCTGTACATCGGCGTGACGACCGAGAGCGCGACGAATCCGACGACCATCGCCACGCCCAGGACGAGCATCGGCTCGATGATCGTGACCATCTGCTTGGTCTTGTAGTCGAGCTCGTCGTCGAGGAAGTCGGCCGCCTGGTCGAGGTAGCGGTCGAGCGTGCCGGTCTCCTCGCCGACCTTGATCATCTGGATCAGCAACGAGCCGAACAGCCCCGACGCCTTCAGCGGGACCGTGATCCCCTCGCCGGCGAGGAGGCCGTCCCGGACGGGACTCAGGCGTCGGACGTAGGTCTGGTTGCCGGTGCCGGTCGTCGCGATGTCGAAGGCGCGCGAGATCGGGACGCCGGCCCGCAGCAGGATCCCGAGCGTCCGGGCGAAGCGGGACTCCATGCCGAGCTTGACCAGGCCACCGACGTACGGGATGTGGAGGACCACGCGCTGGCGGATGCGGCGCACCCGTGTCGTGTTGCGGACGATCGAGAAGAGCATGATCGCGACCAGGACGATGCCGACGACCTGGACCCCGTAGGCGCCGCCGAACGCCCCGACGGCCAGCATGATCTGCGTCGGCAGCGGCAGCTCCGCCTCGAAGTCGGCGAAGAGCGTGACGAACGATGGCAGCACGACCGTGGTCAGGATGGCGATGACGACCGCGGCGAGGATGAGCACGATGCTCGGGTAGAGCATCGCCTGGCGGATGCGACGGGACGTCGCCTCGGCCCGCTCCAGGTACTTGGCGAGCTGGTCGAGGACCGTGTCGAGCTCGCCGGTCGCCTCGGCCGCGACGATCATGTCCACGTAGAGTCGGGAGAAGACCCGCGGGTGGCGGGCGAGCGAGCTCGACAGCGGCTCACCGTTGCGGAGCTGGGCGCTGAGGTCGTCGAGCGTGTCGCGGAACACCTTCGAGACGGCCTGCTCGCGGACGACCTCGATGCCGTCGAGGATCGGGATGCCGGCCCGGATGAACGTCGCCATCATCCGGCTGAAGAGGACCAGCTCGACGCGCTTGATGGAGTTGAGCCCGGGGATGATCCGCTCGAGGACGCTCGGCTTCGCGGGCCCGATGGGCTTGACGCCGCGGCGGCTGCGGATCCCGGTGAGGCCTGTCATCAGCTGGTCACCCCACGAAGCGCTTCGCTGACCGTCGTGATGCCGGCCGCGGCCTTGCGGAGGGCGTCGGTCCGCATCGGGACCATGCCGTCCTCGAGCGCCTGGTCGCGGACCTCGTCGTAGTGGGCGTTGGCCGCGACAAGGCGACGGACGTCCGGCGTGACGCGGAGCAGCTCATACGCCCCGACGCGGTCGAGGTAGCCGGTGCCGGCACAGTACGTGCAGCCCCGGCCGAGGAACGCGTGCGGCGGCGGCGTCAGCCGTGCCGCCTCGTAGAGCGACTGCTCCTCGGCGGTCGGCTCGATCTCGATCCGGCAGTGCGAGCAGACGCGTCGCATCAGCCGCTGGCCGATGACGCCGGTGACGCTGGCCGACACGAGGAACGGCTCGATGCCCATCTCGAGGAGGCGGAAGAGCGCGCTCACGGCGTCCGTCGCGTGCATCGACGACAACACGAGGTGGCCGGTCATCGACGCCTGGACCGCGATCTCGGCCGTCTCCCGGTCGCGCATCTCGCCGACGAGGATCACGTCCGGGTCCTGGCGCAGGATCGCCCGGAGGCCGAGGGCGAAGGTGAGCCCGGCGGCCGCGTTGACCTGTGTCTGGTTGACGTTCTCGAAGGTGTACTCGACCGGATCCTCGATGGTCGTCACGTTGAGGGCGGCGCGGTCGAGTTCGTTGATCGACGCGTAGAGGGTCGTGGTCTTGCCGCTGCCCGTGGGTCCGGCCACGATGATCATGCCGTAGCGCGAGCCCGAGCAGCCGCTGGTAGACCGGCTGGACGTCGGCCGGGACGCCGAGCTGGGTCAGGCGCAGGACCGACCGATCGCGGTCGAGCAGGCGCATGACGACCTTCTCGCCCCAGATCGTGCGCATCGTGGCCACGCGGATGTCGACCGAGCGCCCATCGACGTCGAGGGTGATCTGGCCGTCCTGGGCCCGCTGCTTCTCGACGATGTTGAGCTCGGCGAGGATCTTGATCCGGCTCACGAGACCCGGTGCCAGGTCGGAGGGGAGTTCCGCGACCTCGCGCAGGATGCCGTCGACCCGGGCGCGGATCCGCAGGCCCGTCGCGTGCGGCTCGAGATGGAGGTCGCTGGCCCGGTCGCGCAGGGCCTGGGCGACGAGCAGGTTGACGATCTGGACGACCGGCGCGGTCTCGAGGGCCTGGAGTTGCGGCGCGGCGGTCTTGGTGACCACGGGGGCCGACGTGGGACGCGTGCTGGTGAATGCCGAGACCTGGGCCGCGAGGTCGCCGACACGGTAGCGGTGGCGGATCGCGTCGTCGATCTCGGAACGGAGCGAGAGCAACGGGATGACGGGTCGTCCGACGAGTGCGGCGACCTCATCGAGCATGGTCTGGTTGCCCGGGTCGTCGGTCGCGACGAGGAGGTCCTCGTCGGCCCGGCCGGAGAAGGCGAGGGGCATCACCCACAGCCGTCGGGCATCGGCCTCGGACAGCGTGCGCATCGCGGCTTCGTCGCTCGGGCGCTCGCGCAGGTCCACGAGCGGCGTGTCGAGCTGGACCGCGAGGACCGCGGCGAGGGCGACCTCGTCGATGACGCCGTCCTCGCGCAGGATCTCGCCGAGGCGCTTGCGTCGTTCGCGCTGGGCGCCAAGGGCGTCGAGCAGTTGGGCGTCGGTGACCAGGCCGGCTCGCAGGAGCAGGTCGCCCATCCGCGGCGTCGGCGGGCCGGTGGGCGCGGGCGGTTCGATCGGTGCGTCGGCGCCGTCGAGCGCGAGCTGTGCGGCGGGGATCATGGCGTCGACCATCAGGCGACTCCCGGCCAGAAGAAGCCGGCCAGCTGGCGCCCGGCCAGGGCCGCGGTCGCGGCGCCGACGGCGAGGGCCGGGGCGAACGGCAGCGGGTCGCGGCGGCCGAGCCGCCCGATCGCGATCAGCAGGAGGCCCGCGACCGACCCGAGCGCGAACGCGACGAAGAGCGCGATGAGGACCGCGGGGAACCCGGCGACGAGGCCGATGAGTGCCGCGAGCTTGGCGTCACCGCCGCCCATCGCGCCCCCACCGATGGCCCCGAGGAGGATGAAGAAGGCGGCGGCACCGACCCCGGAGAGCAGGAACGACCACCACGCCCCGTCGGGACGCACGAAGGCGACGACGAGCGCGACGAGGATGGCCGGATACACGGCGATGTTGGGGATCTGGTGTCGACGGACGTCGTACACGGAGATGCCGATCAGGAAGGCCGCGTAGCCCACCACGAGCGGGACGGTCCATCCCGGCCAGCTCGACAGGGTCTCGAACACTCGTCATGCACCTCGGTCGTCGTGGCGGCACGCATGGCCGACGGCACGACTCGCGGTTTCGCCTGCACGGTCATACGGGTCGACCGGGCATGCTGGTCCGCTCCCAGAAGGTATGGAGGTCCGGCGAGCGCGGCCATGGTACGAACGTCGCCCCACCACACCTGACCGGCCCGAAGGGTGGCGGACCGCAGCGGCGGCGAGATGGTCCTCAGCGATCGAGGTGGCAGGCCTCGTTCCAGGTCTCGATGACCGGCTGCTCGCGATCCCAGCCGAGGATCGAGACCGTGGCCGTGGCGAGCGCGAACAACCCGCCGGACGCCGGTGGCAGACGCAGCCAGCGTGCGGCGAGCACCCGCAGGAGGTGACCGTGGCTGAACAGCAGCGCGTCGCCCGCGACACCGGGGTCCAGGCAGCGCGCCAGCACGCGGTCGGCCCGCCGTCGCCACCTCGTCCGCGGTCTCGCCGCCGGGCCATGGGCCGGCCCAGATCGACCAGTCCGGGAGGTCCGTGCGGATGTCCACGGTGCGGCGGCCCTCGAGATCGCCGTAGTCCCACTCGGCGAGGTCGGCGTCGATCTCGGCGGTGTCGCCGAAGCCCGCCAGGCGCGCGGTATCGCTCGCGCGCGAGAGGGGACTGGTGAGGACGAGCGAGTACGAGTGACCGGCAAGCGTTCGCCCGAGCGCCACGGCCTGCTCCCGGCCCAGGTCCGTGAGAGGGATGTCCGTCCGGCCGGTGTGGCGCCCGAGCCGCGCCCACTCGGTCTCGCCGTGGCGGACCAGCCAGAGCTGGCGCTCGGCGGGCGGATCGGCCGCCGGCTCGATCGGGTCAGTCACGCGTCGTCGCCGGGCGGGACGATCTCAGGGTCCACGGCCCCATCGTACGGGACGGTCGGGACCGCCGAATCGACGGTCGGACCGTCGCTCCGGGTCAGTCGGACGTGCGACGCGGACGGACCGAGAGGACGAGCAGCAGGACGCCGAACCCGATCGAGATCACCGGCCAGACCGCCGCGAGGTCGACTGCGGGCATGGTCTCGCGGATGAAGAACGCGCCGCCGACCAGGATGAGGATCGCGCCGATGATCACGGCGACGGTCCGGCCGTCACCGGATGCCCGGGGCGCCGGGTTCGCCCAGCTCCCCGCGGGCGTCGGCGACGTGGTCGCGCCGGCGGGTGTCGCCGCGCGCGCGCGGGCGTCGTCGCGCCGGGTGCGGTGCCCGCATACGGCACCACCCGGCCATCGGGTCCGAGCCAGCCACCGGGCGGGACCGGCTCGTGGGGCGCTGCCGCGGCCGCGCTGCTGCGGGCCGCATCCCAGCCGTCGGGAGCCTCGGGCACGACGATGGCCATGACGATGTAGACGAGCAGGCCGAGCCCGCCGCTCAGCACGGTGATCACGACCCACACGACCCGGATGATCGACGGGTCGGCGTCCATCACCCTGGCGAGTCCGCCGGCGACGCCCGCGAGCATCCGATCGTCGCGCGAGCGATACAGTCGGTCAGCCACGACAGCCCTCCTCGGGGTTCAGGGTGAACGAGGCGGCGTTGCCCTCGGTGACGAGGTCGATGCGCTGCGCCGCGGTGTCGAAGTCGGGCGACGTCCACGTCTCCCCGTTCTGCACGAGGCCATGGTCCTCGTAGTCGAACGAGCTGAAGACGCTGTCGGTCGTCTGCAGTCGCACGGCCACGCCCGCGGGCACGCACAGCTCGACCGACGCGGCATTGGCCTCGATCACGCCGCGCGTCGACGTCGCCGGCAGCGTCAGCCCGAGTGAGCCGGCGTTCATCTCGATGAGGATCTCGGTCACGACTCGCGCGCTCGACAGGTCGACGGTGGAGCTGCCCGCGCTCGTTTCGAGGTCCAGCACGTCCAGGGTGGCGCCCGCGAGGTCGAAGGTCGCCGACCCGGCATCGATCTCGGCATGGAGCCCGAGGTGCGGCTCCGTCGGCAACGCGACCCGCCACGTCGTGTGACGACCGATGAGATCGAGCGGCCCGCGTTCGCCATCGTGCGAGTGCACGGCGAGTAACCCCTCGTCGCTCCGGATCTCCGGACCGCCGGGTGTCCGATCCTCGCCCTCGACGGACCAGCCGTTGCCCGTCTGGGTCGTGACCGTGACGTCACCGCAGTCCAGGTCCAGCTCGACCTCGGCGTCCTCGAACAGGGCGCCGGACTGCGACGGGAACGAGACCGCACGCTCGGCCTGACCGCAGAAGTCAGTCGGGGAACCCGGTCCCGCCGGCGGCCACGAGGCTGCCGACCATGACGCCCGCAGTGACCGCGACCAGCAGCCCGCCGAGGCCCTCGAACGGGGTCTTGCGCAGGATCAGCCCGAGACCGATCGCGACGACGAGGAGCGGCCAGAACCGCCACCACTCGGCGACCTGGTCCTGGGTCAGCGCGCCGCCACGGACGGCGAGCGGGACGGCCCCGACCAGGATGAAGAAGAGGCCCCAGCCGACGAACGCGCGATCGATCCGCATCGCACCACCCTCAACGCTCAACGACCGATTCGCATCGGCCGATCGACCGGGTCCGAGTGCGACACCCGTATGCTAGCCTCGCCCGCAAGCACGCATCGAGTGCGTCCTGAGCCCAGGAGGATGTCCATGCGCTTGAGCGACTGGCGCGCCGCCGCGCCGCGCAAGGATTCGATGGCGCCCAAGGTCGTCGCGACCATCGAGGCGGCGCTGTCCATGCTGGGTGCCGATGCCGATCCGGAGTGCTGGGTGGCCTGGGGTGATGACCCGGCCATCCGTTACACGGTCTTCGTCCCCGAGCCCGCCGGCCTGGCCCAGATCAACGTCCGGGTGAACGTGCCGGGCGAGGGTCCGCGGGCGGCCGGGAAGCTCATCCGCTGGAACCGGATCCAGCTCGGTGAACTGGCGATCGAGATCCAGGGCGGTCACCGGCTGATCAACTTCCAGGTCGAGGGCAACGTCCTGCGCGGCTCCGACGCCGACGCCGATGTCGTCGCCGAGTTCGTCATGGGCCTCTACGACGCGGTCGACGGCCGCAGCGCGCCGGTCGCGGTCGTGGCCGCGTCCGGTCCGGCCCCGGCCAAGGCCAAGCGACGCGGCAAGCCGGTCCCGCTCCTGCCGCCGCCGAAGGCCGACCGCTGATCGACGCGGTCATCTTCGATCTGGACGGCGTGCTCGTGGATTCGGAGATCTGGTGGGACGAGGTGCGCACCCAGTTCGCGGCCGACCACGGCCGGCCCTGGACGAAGGACGACCAGGCGGCCGTCATGGGCGCGAACTCGGGGGCCTGGTCGCGGATCATGCGCGATCGCCTGGACCTGCCGATGCCCGAAGGGGACATCGAGCGGGCCATCGTCGACGGGGTGGTCGCGCGATACGCCCGTGACGGGGCGCCGCTCATCGACGGCGCGGTCGAGGCCGTCCGCCGGATCGCGGCGACGCTGGCGGGTCGCGATCGCGTCATCGGCCCACGCCGAGGTCATCGCGGCCGCCCTCGAGTCGACCGGGCTGACCGACACCTTCGAGGTCGTCGTCTCGTCCGACGAGGTGGCCCACGGGAAGCCGGCGCCGGACGTCTATCTCGAGGTCGCGCGACGCCTGGGGGTGGTGCCGGCGGCCGCCCTCGTCGTCGAGGATTCGCGCAACGGCGTCCGGGCAGCCAAGGCCGCCGGGATGACCGTGGTGCTGGTCCCGAACGCCAGCGTGCCACCGGCGCCGGGCACCGCCGAGCTCGCCGACGTGGTCCTCGAGCGGCTGGCCGACCTCGACCCGGCGACCGTCGGGCCGGCGGCGCCGCGGTGACGACCGCGCGATCCAGCGCGCGCACGATCCATCCGTGGCGGCGGACGATCCGGTACTACCTCTCGCGGATCGTCGTCGCGGTGCTGACCCGCGGCTGGCTCCGCGTCCGGCTGGAGGGACGGGAGCGGCTGCCGGCCGGCCCGGCCATCTATTGCTTCAACCACCTGAGCTGGTCCGACCCGTTCATGCTCATGGCCATCCTGCCGTTCCGGCCGCGGCTCTTCTTCTTCGGTCCGAAGGAGGAGGACATGCACGTCGGTGGTCGGAACCGGGTCATGCACTGGACCGGGACGGCGATCCCGTACAAGCCCGGCAAGAACGACCTGCTGGAGGCGACCCGGCGCGTGGGCGCCGTGATCGACGCCGGCGGGATCGTCGCGATCGCCGGCGAGGGCCGGATCCATCCCGGCGAGCGGGACCTGTTGCCACTCAGCGAAGGGGCCGCGTACTTCGCGCTCCGGTCGGGTGTGCCGCTGGTGCCGATCGCCATCAACGGGACGAGCTGGCTGCGCTTCGGCGGTCACGTCCGGGTCAGGGTGGGGGAGCCGCTGCCGACGTCCGGGCGCCCGACCCGGGTGGCGATCGGACACCTGACCGACGAGGTCTCCGCCGCCCTCCGTGCGATGGTCGCCGACGCACCCGACGTCCCGGAGCCGGGCCGCGTCGGGCGCTGGCTGACCGAGCAGTTCAACGACTGGCCCGAGGGCTCGCGAGCCGCGGCCGAGGCGGAAGCGGCCAGGGCGGCCGCGGCGGACCCGGCGCCGGTCGAGCACCTCGCGCCGCCGCCCCTCGAGGAACGCGCGACCGGCAGCTGAGGCGCCGGGATCGGGACCTGCGGCAGGCGCCCGGCGTGCCCGCTCTGGCATACTTCGCGGCGTCGAACGGTGACGCAGGAGGGACCGTGGGAGCCACCGGGCTGTCGAGCGATCCGAAGGAGTATCGGGCCCGTCTGGCCGAACAGGCCGACGGCCAGATCGACGCCTGGGTCGCCGAGTTGCTGCGGGACGTCGTCATCCGGCGCGGCATCGTCAAGGTCGTCGACGACTTCCGGCGCATGACCGGACTCGACGAGGCAGGTTTCGAACGCGTGTTCGCTTCTGGCGGCGGACCGCCCGCGTCCATCGGTCGCGACCGTGCCGGCCATCTCATCGTTCCGACCGTCACGCTCCATGCCCTGGTGCCGGGCCTGCGCTCGCAGGTCGCCGACGCCCGGGATCGGCTGATCGCCTACCTCGTGGCCAACTTCGGCGAGACCGTCTTCGTCTGAGTCGTCGGCTACGGCCGACGACTCGTCGTCGGCCGCTGCCGACGCCGTCCCCTCCGTGATGCCAGACCCCCGGCCATCGATCGGACGCCGCTCGGCGGAGCCATCCGCCTGACCCACCCGTTCCCGTCGTTGCTCGACGGTCTGGCGACCGCGGCCTTCGCCGCTGCTGGCGGGTGGCGACGCGCCGACCGCCGTCCGTCTCGGCGTCGCCATGACGTGCCTGCAGGCCTCGATCGGGATCCTCAACGACGTGATCGACGCGCCCCACGACGCGGGACACAAGCCCGGCAAGCCGATCCCGGCCGGGCTGGTCGCTCGGTCCGCGGCGCAGGTCGGCGTGGTCGTCGCCGCGGTCATCGGCCTGCTCCTGGCGGCGCCCTCGGGATGGGCGACCCTGGCGCTGGCGGTGGTGATCCTGGCGATCGGCTACGGCTACGACCGGTTCGCCAAGGGGACGGCCTGGTCGTGGCTGCCGTTCGCGCTGGGCGTGCCGCTCCTGCCGGTCTTCGGCTGGCTGGGGGCCGCGGGGACGCGTGCCGGTCTCGTTCGCGATCCTGCTGCCGACCGCCGTGGTGGCCGGGGCCGCGCTCGCGATCGCCAATGCGCGCGCCGACGCCGAGCGCGATGCCGCCAGCGGGCGTCGTGTCGGTCGCGACCGCACTCGGTCCCGACCGGGCCTGGATCGTCTCGGCCGCCCTCTTCGGCTTCGTCGGCGGCATCGCCCTCGGCTCGCTCGATCGTCGCCGGGGCCGGCGCCGCTCCCGCTCGCCGGCGCCGCGGTCGGGGTCGTCGTCATCAGCCTCGGGACGTGGCTCGGCCGCGACGATGACGCGGCTCGACGCGAGCGGGCGTGGGAAGCCCAGGCCGTCGGTGTCGCGGTGCTGGCGGCCGCCTGGCTCGCCGGGATGATGGGGGAGGGCGGCCTTGGCTAGCCTCGGCTAGTCGTCGCTCCGGACCATCGCGATGGCGTTCTCCAGCTTGAGCTTCGTGATCGTCAGGTACTTGGCGAGGTTCGCCCGATCCGTCGAGGGGATGGTCTCCCGGACGTCGGAGCTGCGCAGGACCTCGACGAGTTCCTCGACCGCCTCGGCCAGATGCTGCTTGGCGTTGACGAGCGAGTCCTCCGTCAGTTCGGTCCGGGCGCGGCCGGCCTCCCAGACCGTCGGTCGAGCCGTCCGAGACGGTCGGCGGGGCTTCGGTCGGCGCCGGGCCGTCGTCGTCGACGTCCGTGACGACGACGACGACATCGACCTCGTCGACGTCGACCACGACCTGGCGCGGCGTCCGGCGACCTTCGATCTTGTCGCGCAGCTTGACGAGGGTCAGCTCGCCGCGGGCGACCTGCTCGGCCAATCGGCGACGCTTCTTGGGGTCGTCGACCTTCATCAGCTCGTAGGCGTGGGACAGCGTGTCTTTGCGCAAGGACACCAGTTCGCGGACTTCGGCCGGGGCATCGGCGAGGCGCAGGCGGTTCTCGAGGTAGCCCTTGTCCTTGCCCAGCTTGTCGGCGAGCTTGCGGATGCTGTAGCCGTGCTCGCGGACCATGCGGTCGTACATCGCCGCTTCGTCGAGCGGCGACAGGTCCTCGCGCTGGAGGTTCTCGATGATGGAGATCTCGAGCGCCGTGTCGTCGTCGATCTCCTCGACGAGGGCCGGGATCGTGTCGAGTCCGGCGATGCGCGACGCGCGCCAGCGCCGTTCGCCCGCGATCAGCTGATAGCGCGTCGCGTCCAGCGGGCGGACGAGGATCGGCTGGAGGACGCCGTGCTCGCGGATGGACGCGGCGAGCTCGTTGAGGGTCTCCTCGTCCATGGCGAGGCGTGGCTGCTCGGGGTTCGGCTCGATGCGGTCGATCGCGACGATGCGGACGCCGACCGAGCGGATCGGGCCGTCCGAGCGACAGCAGGCTGATGATGGCCGGGGAGAGCTCGCGGTCCTCCGACGAGGCGGCGCGGCCGCGGCCGCGCGGAAATCAGGCCGGGACAAGGTCGACCACCTCCTTGGCGAGCTCGCGATACGTTCGAGCTGCCTCACTGGCCCCCGCATAGGTCGTGATCGGTCGACCGACGAGTGGCGCCTCGCCGAGCTTCACCGTGTTGCGCACGATGCTGTTGAAGACGTGGTGGTCGCCGACGACGCGCAGCTCGTCGAGCATGTCGCGCGCGAGATTGGTCCGCCCGTCGAAGAAGGTCGGCAGCAGCCCGAGGATCCGCAGATCGCGGTTGAGCTTCAGGCGGATGGCGTTGATGACCTTGACGAGGTTGTTCAGCCCCTTCATCGCGTAGTACTGCGTCTGGACCGGGATGATGACGCCGTTCGCCGCGACCAGGCCGTTGACGGTCAGGAGGCCGAGGTTCGGCGGGCAGTCGATGAGGACGTAGTCGTAGTCCGACACGTGACCCTCGAGCGCCTCGCGCAGGATCTGCTCCCGTCCGAGGGCCGTGAACAGCTCGCCTTCGGTCGACGCGAGATCGATGTGCGCCGGCGCGACGTCGATGCCGGCGCTCTCCGTCGGGAGGATCACGTCGTCCGAGCGACGACCGGCCGTCGGCGAGGACATCGGCCATCGAGCGGTCGACGGTGTTGAGGTTGATGCCGAGACCGACGGTGAGGTTCGCCTGCGGGTCCATGTCGATGCAGAGGACCCGATGGCCATCCTCGGCGAGGGCGCCGGCGAGGTTGATCGCCGTCGTCGTCTTGCCGACGCCGCCCTTCTGATTCGCGATCGCGATCACGTGTGTCACGGGGGCATCACCTCGAATCCGTTGTCGATGGCACTCCGCAGCCGACGGAGTCGGGGAACAGCCTCGCCCATGCTACCCCCTCCGCATCGTTGACGGACAACCGGGTTATCCACAGCATCGGCGACTTGTTCACCGAATTTGTGGATATCCGCGCATCGGTCCACACGTCCTGCGCCCCGGTCGGACGGGTTGGCGGGGCCGTCGCCGCGGCTATGATGACGACCGTCCTTGCGCAAAGACGCCGATGATGGGAGCGGATGCCGTGCCCGACAACGCAGAGCGGATGCGCCGCCTCGACGAGATGCGCGCCGCGTCGCGACTCGGTGGGGGACCGGACCGCATCGAGCGACAGCACGCGGCCGGCAAGCTGACGGCGCGCGAGCGCCTCGACCTGCTGCTCGATCCGGACTCGTTCGTCGAGCTCGACGCGTTCGTCACGCACGCACGAACGGTCGCGACGAGTCGCTACCTCGGCGACGGCGTCGTCACCGGCCACGGGACGATCGACGGTCGGCTCGTCTTCGTCTTCAGCCAGGACTTCACGGTCTTCGGCGGCTCGCTGTCCGAGGCCTACGCCGAGCAAGATCTGCAAGATCATGGATCTCGCGATGAAGGTCGGCGCGCCGGTCATCGGGCTCGAACGACTCCGGCGGCGCGCGGATCCAGGAAGGCGTCGCGTCGCTCGGCGGCTACGCCGACATCTTCCTGCGCAACGTCCTGGCCTCGGGGGTCATCCCGCAGATCTCGGTCGATCCTCGGGCCGTGCGCCGGCGGCGCGGTCTACTCGCCGGCGATCACCGACTTCACGATCATGGTCGAAGGGCACGAGCTACATGTTCGTCACCGGACCGAACGTCGTGAAGACCGTGACCCACGAGGACGTCGATGCGGAGTATCTCGGCGGCGCGACGACGCACACGACGCGGAGCGGCGTCGCGCACCTGACGCGGCCGGACGAGGCGACGGCCTTCGACGAGGTGCGCCGGTTGCTGGCCCACCTGCCGCCGAACAACCTCGGCGAGGCGCCGCGCGTCGACGCCGTCGATCCGTCCGACCGGATGGATCCGGAGCTCGACGCGATCATCCCCGACGACCCCCGCACGCCCTACGACATGCACGACGTGCTTCGGCGCGTCGTCGACGACGGCGCGTTCCTCGAGATCCAGCCGGCGTGGGCGGCGAACATCATCGTCGGGTTCGCGCGGCTCGGCGGCCGGAGCGTCGGCATCGTCGCGCAGCAGCCCGTCGGTGCTGGCCGGCGCGCTGGACATCGACGCGTCCGTCAAGGCCGCGCGGTTCGTCCGGACCTGCGACGCGTTCAACGTGCCGCTGGTGACCTTCGTCGACGTGCCGGGCTTCCTGCCGGGCGTCGGGCAGGAGCACGGCGGGATCATCCGGCACGGCGCGAAGCTGCTCTACGCCTACTGCGAGGCGACGGTCCCGAAGCTGACGGTCATCACGCGCAAGGCCTACGGCGGCGCCTACGACGTCATGAGCAGCAAGCACATCCGCGGCGACATCAACCTGGCCTGGCCCACGGCCGAGATCGCGGTGATGGGCGCCGACGGCGCGGTGAACATCATCTTCCGCGACGAGCTGGCGGCTGCGGCCGACGCGAGTCGCGGAACGCGCGCGCCTGGTCGAGGCGTACGAGGCCGAGTTCGCCAACCCGTACATCGCCGCGGCCCGCGGCTACATCGACGACGTCATCCGTCCGTCGGAGACGCGGCCGCGACTGATCCGCTGCGCTGGAGATGCTCGCCGACAAGCGGGAGACGAACCCGCGAAAGAAGCATGGCAACATCCCGCTCTGATCGCGCCGGCGTCCGTCTTTGCGCAAAGACGCTCGACCGATGAGGCGGTGAGGGCGGGGCAGGCCAGGCGGGTGGCCGGCCATTCCGCCGAGTCCTGATCGCCAACCGCGGCGAGATCGCCGTCCGGATCATCCGCGCCTGCCGCGAACTCGGGATCGGAGGCGGTCGCGGTCTACAGCGATGCCGACGCCGACGCGCTGCACGTCCGGCTCGCCGACGACGCCGTCCGCATCGGGCCGGCACCGGCCAGCCGAGAGCTACCTCCGGATCGACGCGATCGTCGACGCCGCGCGGGCGACCGGCGCCGACGCGGTCCACCCGGGCTACGGGTTCCTCGCCGAGCGCGCGGCGTTCGCCCGGGCCGTGACCGACGCCGGGCTCGTGTTCGTCGGGCCGACGCGCGGCCACGATCGAGGCCCTCGGCGACAAGCTCGCGCGCTCGCCGGCTGGCCCGGACGGTCGGCGGTCGAGACCGTGCCCGGGACGCTCGAGCCGCGCCCGTCGAGCGCCCGACGCGTTGCCCGCGATCGTCGCCGAGGCCGAGCGGATCGGCTTCCCGCTGCTGGTCAAGGCGGCGGCCGGCGGCGGCGGGCGCGGGATGCGGCGCGTCGAGCGCGCCGCGGACCTGCCCGCGGCGCTGAGCGCTGCGGCCGGCGGAGGCGGCGTCGGCCTTCGGCGACGGCGCGGTCTATCTCGAGCGGGAGATCCGGCCGGCGCGCCACATCGAGGTCCAGCTGCTGGGCGACGCAGGCCGGCCAGGTCGTCGCGCTCGGCGAGCGCGACTGCTCGATCCAGCGTCGCCACCAGAAGCTCGTCGAGGAGGCGCCGGCGCCCGGGCTTGACGGTCGCCGAGCGCCAGGCGCCTCCACGCGCTGGCCGTCCGGATCGGCGTCGGCGGCCGGCCTGACGCAACGCGGCGACCGCCGAGTTCCTGCGCGGCCCGGACGGCCGACTCTACTTCCTCGAGGTCAACACGCGGCTCCAGGTCGAGCACGGCGTGACCGAGCTGGTGACCGGCCTCGACCTCGTCCGGGAGCAGTTCGCCTCGCCGCCGGGCGAGCCGCTGTCCGAGGCCGTGCTCGCGCCGCCGCGACGCTGGCGACCGAGCCGGCCCGCCACGCCATCGAGGTCCGCATCACGGCCGAGGACCCGGCGCGTGCCTTCGCGCCGACACCGGGCCGGATCCGGCGCTGGGTCGATGCCGGCCGGGCCGGGCGTCCGGGTCGACACCGGGCTCGGAGGAGGGGACCGGGTCCCGCCCGAGTACGACAACCTGATCGCCAAGATCATGGTCCGTCGGCGGCGACCGGGCACGCGGCCATCGCCGGCCTCCGCCGGGCCCTCGACGAGATCGAGGTCGGCGGCATCCAGACGACGCTGCCGTTCCATCGGTTCGTCGCGAGCCACCCGGCGTTCGCGCCGGGCCGAGCTGTCCACCGACTGGGTCGAGGCGAGCACTGGGACGGGCCGGCGGAGCGCGACCGGCGTCGGCCGCCGAGGCCGCTCGCGGCCGGCCGCCGGCCGCCGCCTCGGGATGCGGCGACCGGCCCGGCGTGCGGCCGCCGGGTCCGGGCGCGATCCGAGCCCGGCCCCGGCGACGACCGGCTGGGCGCGAGGCCGGCCGCGAGCGAGGCCATCGACCGGTGGCCCGAGTGACGACGCGCTCCGGGTCACGCGACCGGGCGACGCGGCGCGGTCCTCGCCGAGGTCGACGTCGGGCCCGGCGGAGGCCCGCCCGACGGACCGGCGACCGGGACGCCCGTCCGGCCGCTGGTCGCTGCCGCTCGGGCCGCCGCCGATCGCCGCTCCGCGCGAGCGGCCGCCGGCAGGCGGTCGAGGTCGTCATCGACGGCTGGCGGTTCGAGCTCGAGGTCGAGGATGCCGACCGGGCCGCCCTCCGCGAGCCGGGCCACGCGCGGCCGGCGACGCGGCCGCGCACGACGGCCCCGCCGAGGTTCGTGCCATCATCCCGGGGCGCGTCGTGTCCGTGGCCGTGGGCCCGGGGACGCGGTCGACCGCGGGCGAGCGGCTGCTGGTCGGTGGAGGCGATGAAGATGGAGAACGAGGTCCGGGCGCCACGGGCCGGGATCGTCGACCGGGTCGCGGTCGGACGCCGGGCGAGACCGTCGAGCTCGGCGACGTCCTCGTGGTCATCGCGATGACGACCGACCGGACCGCCCGACGGGCCCGGCGCGCCGACCCGGGCCGCGACCGCTGGCGGGCGACCCTCCGGGCGAAGGCCCTGGCGGCCGCGACGCCGGAGCGCCGGGAGCGGTTCGAGACCTCTCGGGCATCGAGATCCGCGACCTGTACACGCCCGCCGACATCGCCGGGCCTCGACGAGGACCGCGACCTGGGTCGGCCCGGCGAGTTCCCGTTCACCCGCGGCGTCCAGCCGACGATGTACCGCGGCCGGCTCTGGACGATGCGCCAGTACGCCGGCTTCGCGACCGCCGAGGAGACCAACCGCGCGGTTCCGGTACCTCCTCGAGCAGGGCCAGACCGGCCTGTCGGTCGCCTTCGACCTGCCGACCCAGATGGGCTACGACTCCGACGCGCCGGAGGCGGCGGGCGAGGTCGGCCGGGTCGGCGTGCCGATCGTCGAGCCTCGACGACATGGAGACGTCCTGCTCGACGGCCTGCCGCTGGGCGAGGTCACCACCTCGATGACGATCAACGCCACGGCGCCGATCCTGCTCGCGCTCTACGTCGCGGCGGCCGAGGCGCAGGGCGTGCCGCGGTCGAGCGAGCTCGGCGGCACGATCCAGAACGACATCCTCAAGGAGTACATCGCCCGCGGGACGTACATCTATCCCGCCGCGCCCGTCGATGCGCCTGGTGACCGACGTCTTCGAGTTCTGCGCGCGCCGAGCTGCCGCAAGCTGGAACACGATCTCGATCAGCGGCTACCACATGCGCGAGGCCGGCGCGACGGCCGCCCAGGAGCTCGCCTTCACGCTCGCCGACGCGATCGCCTACGTCGAGGCGGCGCGTCGCGCGGGGCCTCGACGTCGACGACTTCGCCGGCCGGCTGTCGCTTCTTCTTCGCCGCCTGGAGCGAGCTGTTCGAGGAGGTCGCCAAGTTCCGGGCCGCCCGCCGGATGTGGGCGACGATCATGCGCGAGCGGTTCGGCGCATCGAACGCCCGCTCGATGATGTGCCGCTTCCACGTCCAGACCGCCGGCTCGCAGCCTGACCGCGCAGTCGATCGACAACAACGTCGTGCGCACCACGATCCAGGCGCTCGCCGCGGTCCTCGGCGGCACCCAGAGCCTGCACACGAACTCGCGCGACGAGGCGCTCGCGCTGCCGACCGAGGAGTCGGCGCGGCTGGCGCTCCGGACCCAGCAGATCCTCGCCTACGAGGCGGCGTCACCGAGACGCCCGATCCGCTCGCGGGCTCGTACTACGTCGAGTCGCTGACCGAACGAGCTCGAGGCCGCCGCCTGGGCGTACCTCGACGAGATCGAGGCGATGGGCGGCACGCTCGCGGCGATCGAGCGCGGGCTTCCAGCAGCGCGAGATCCAGGAGGCCGCCTACCGCGTCCAGCAGGCGATCGAGTCGGGCGACCAGGTCGTCGTCGGCGTCAACCGCTTCCGCGACGACGAGGTCCACACGCCGCCGATCCAGCAGATCGACCCGGACGGCGAGCGCCGCCAGGTCGAGCGGCGTCCGGCGCGTCCGCGCCGAGCGCGAACGAGGCGGCTGGACGGCCGCGATGGACGAGCTCGAGGCCGAGTCGCGGCGCGGCGAGGGCAACCTGATGCCGGCCGATCATCGACGCGGTCCGGGCGCACGCGACGGTCGGCGAGATCAGCGACCGCCTGCGCGTCGCCTGGGGCGAGCACCGCGAGCTGATCACCGTCTGACGGCCCGAGCGGGCGACGGCGCCAGTTCGGGCGCCACCGGTCCGTCGGCGTCCTGGACGCCAGCGGCGTGCGAGCGATCCTGCCGCTCTCGGCGACGACACGGTCGCACGAGCGCTCGCGGAGCCTGATACGCTCGATCTCGGTGAGCCGGCCCGGTCGTCTCGACTCCGAGCCACGCGTGAGGTGCGGGATCGACCGTCGTCGTGGACGCCGCCGTAGGGCGGGTAGTCGGGCCAGCGCGTCGACCATGGCCTCCGTCAGGCGACGGAACGGCTCGGTCGGTTCGGGCTCGATCCAGACCACGCCCGCGAAGCGACGCACGTTCGCGAACCGGACGTCGAACGGCCGGCACGAGCGCCGCGATCGCCGGCCAGGTCGCTCGCGCACGGCCGTCGGTCAGCGCGGACTCCGGCAGGAACGGAAAGAGGACGGTGACGTGCGGCGGGCGCCCCGCGCCGCCGCGAAGTCCCACCGGTCGCGGATCTCGGCGAGGCCGGCGGGATCGCGATCGGGACCGCGACGCCGCTGACCCGCGCCTGCATCTCCATGGCACCGACAGCGTACGCTGCGCTCGGATGTCGGCGCCCGTCAGCGCCGCCGCATGTGAGGAGGATGCGCCGATGCCGTCCGGGAGCCGCGCCGACGCCGTGCCGCCCGTCGATCGGCCGGCTCGGCAAGATCCATCACGTCGCGCTCGTCGTCGCCTCGATCGAGGCGACGCTCGGGTTCTGGCGCGACGCGCTGGGCCTCGAGCTCGAGACGGTCATGGACATCCCGCAGCGACCGGGTGCGCATCGCGTTCCTCGGCGGTCGGCGAGTCGAAGGTCGAGCTGGTCGAGCCGACCGACGACACGACCGGCGTCGCCCGCTTCCTCGAGTCGAAGGGCGAGGGCTTCCACCACGTCTGCTTCGAGGTGCCGAACCTCGCCGAGACGCTGCTCCGCCTCGAGATCGACGGGCTGGAGCTCATCGACACGGCGCCGCGCCGCGGTGCGGAAGGGCCCGTGGCCTTCATCCACCCCCGCTCCTGTCACGGCGTGCTGGTCGAACTCATCGAGGCGCCGGGCGGCCCGGCCTGGCGGTCGCTCGGGTTCGAATGACGGCGCCCGGCCGCTGGCCGCGGACGGGTCAGTCGCGGACCGGGTCAGTCGCGGCGGCCGCGGGCTCGCGGGTCTTCCTTGACCGGCTCGGCTCGCGACCCGGGCGAGGCGGGTTCGGGAGCGTGCCGGGCGCCATGTCCGGTCGGCGGGGCTCGGGCCGCGGGCACGGGCTGCCTCGACCGAGAGCGTGAAGGCCTTGGCGGTCGCCGTGGGCACGCTGCCCATCCAGGCGGCCTCGATCTCGGCCACGCGGGCGCTCTGGGCGGTGCGTCGCTCCCGCTCGGCCTTGGAGTGCTTCGCCATGATCCTTCCTTCCGGAGTCGTGCGGCCGGACGGTGATGTGACCCGTTCCAAGGTGGCGCGACCGGGCAAGTCTACCCCGTGCGGCCTACCGCAGCGACCAGGCGAACAGCGACGTCCGGACGCCCGGTCGGCCCGGCGGCAGAACCGCACGACCTGGCCGGCCAGGTCGCGGATCCACGGCTTCTCCTCGCGCCGGCAGCACGCCGAGCTCCTCTTCGACGAGGTCGATCCAGCGGCCGGCGATGGCGTCGAGGGCGCGCGTCGGGGACGCGGGCGACGCGCGCTGATCCAGGTCGGGTCGATCCGCTCGATCGGTCCGATCGCCCTGCGCCTCGCCGGGCCCTTCGAGCTCGAGGCGCGCGTCGAGCAGGTCGGTCGGCTCGTCGCTGCCGGTGCACGGTCCGCGCCGCCTCGGCAGAACAGGTCGAGCCAGGTCGGATCGAGGCCGCCACCGAGCGAGAGGTGGGCGTCGAACCGTGCCGGTCGTCGAAGGCGGCGAGGTCGTCGAGGCCGATGACCAGGAGGATCTCGTGGGCATCGCCGGCGATCAGGTCCATCCGGGCGCGCCATCAGCGGCCCGTCGCTCGCGCTGTTCTCGGCGTAGTCGATCAGGTCGAGGTCGCCGGGCGAATGGCCGGCCGTCGGTCAGCAGGGCGGCCGCCTCGGATCGATGCTGGGTGCCGTGGTTGACGACGTGGAGCCAGCGCTCTGCCAGCAGCGGCGACGCCGTCGTCGAGCCTGGTCGAGCCACGCCTGGTCGATCGACGGCCGAGCCAGGCCTCGCAGGCCGTCCCACTCCGCGCTCCCAGCGCGGCCCGCAGCCCTCGAGCGTCGGCAGGGGCTCGCGTTCCGGGCGTGGCCGCTCCTCTGCATCCGGACAGGCCAGTGCCGCCAGCGCTGCGACGCGCCGAGGTGGTGGACGAGGATCCCGCCGAGACCGCGCTCGTCGATGGCGTTCTGGCGCCGACCAGGTCGCCTCGTCGATGCCCGACGGCCGCGTCGAGGATCTTCGCCGTACGCCCATCGATCGAACCCGAAGAGGTAGCGGATGTCGGTGACCAGCATGTCGGACCCCTAGCCGCGGTAGCCGGCGTCGCGCAGGAGCGCCGGGAGCTCGGTGGGGGAGCCGGCGACGCGGAAGCCGGCCGCCTCGAGCGCCGCGACCTTGGACGCGGCCGTGCCCGGCCCCGCCCGAGATGATCGCGCCGGCGTGGCCCATGCGCTTGCCCTCGGGCGCCGTCCGGCCGGCGATGAACGCGACCTTCGGGACGTCCCGGAGGTGCTCCGCGGCCCAGGCGGCCGCCGTCTCCTCGGCCGCGCCGCCGATCTCGCCGATCAGCACGATCGCGTCGGTCTCGTCGTCGGCCGCGAAGAGCTGGAGGACGTCGAGGAACGTGCGTCCCGATGATCGGGTCGCCGCCGATCCCGACGCAGGTCGACTGGCCGAGGCCGGCGTCGGTCATCGCCTGGACCGCCTCGTAGGTGAGCGTGCCCGAGCGGCTCACGACGCCGACCCGCCCCTCGCGATGGACCGAGCCCGGGATGATCCCGACCTTGGCCCGGCCCGGTGACGTGGCGCCCGGGCAGTTCGGGCCGATGAGCCGGGCGCCGTGGGCACGGACGACCTCGACGACGCGGCGATCATGTCGAGCGCCGGGATGCCCTCGGTGATGCAGAAGATCGGTCGCGATCCCGGCCGCGGCGGCCTCCATCACCGCGTCGGGCGCGCCGCCGGCCGGGACGAAGATGCACGACGTGTTGGCGCCGGTCTCGCGGACGGCCTCGGCGACGGTGTCGAAGACCGGCACCGCTGCCGTCGAGCGCGATCTGGCCGCCCTTGCCGGGCGTCACGCCCGGCGACGATCTGGGTGCCGTACGCCTGCATCGCCCGGGCGTGGAACTCGCCCTCGCGACCGGTGATGCCCTGGACGAGGAGGCGGGTCTCGCGACCGACGAGGATGCTCACGCCGGCCGCTCCCCGGGATGCCGCCACGGCCTTGGCCGCGGCCTCGTCGAGCGACGTGGCGGTCTCGAAGCGGGCCTCCTCGAGCAGCGGCGGCCGCCTCCTCGGCGTTCGTGCCGACGATGCGCACGACCATCGGGACGTCGCGCGTCCTGCTGGGCGCGGGCCTCGATGAGCCCGCGGGCGACCTCGTCGCCGCGGGTGATGCCGCCGAAGATGTTGACGAGGATGGCGTCGACCTTCGGGTCCGCGAGGATGAGGCGCATCGCCGCGGCCACCTTGTCGGCCCGGGCGCCGCCGCCGATGTCGAGGAAGTTGGCCGGCTCGCCGCCGGCCCGCTTGACGAGGTCCATCGTCGTCATCGCGAGGCCCGGCGCCGTTGACCATGCAGCCGATCGTGCCGTCGAGCTTGATGAACGTCAGGCCGGCCTCGCGCGCCTCGCGGTCGGCCGGGCGCCTCGTCGTCGGGATCGCGCAGGTCCTCGAGACCCGGGTGGCGGGCGAGCGCCGAGTCGTCGAGCGTGATCTTGGCGTCGAGGCAGACGAGCCGCTCGACCGGCGTGCCGTCCGGCGCCGCGCTCGCGGACGATCGCGAGCGGGTTGATCTCGACGAGGTCGGCGTCGTAGGCGCGCATCGTGGTCACGAGGCCCTTGGCGATCGCCGACGGCCGCCTTGAGGTGCGCCGCCGAGGCCCATCGCGAACGCCAGGTCGCGCGCCTGGTAGTCGAGCAGCCCGAGGAGCGGGTCGGCGTGGCGCCGGATGATCGCCTCGGGGTGCTCGCTCGGCGACCACTCGATCTCGACGCCGCCCTCGGCGGAGCCCATCAGCAGGATCCGCCGCGTCGGCCCGGTCGAGCACGGCGGCGAGGTAGAACTCCTTGACGATGTCGGCCGCCGGGCCGATCAGGACCTTGCGGACGGTCATGCCCTTGATGTCCATGCCGAGGATCGCCCCGGCGACGCCTCCGGCCTCGTCGGCCGAGCCGGCGAGCTTCACGCCACCGGCCTTGCCCCGGCCACCGACGAGGACCTGGGCCTTGATGACGACCTTCCCGCCGACCGGACCCTCGGCGAGGAAGCGACCAGCGGCCGCGCGGGCCTCGTCGACGGTGTGGGCGACCTCCCAGGGGGGGACCGGCAGGCCCTGGGCGACGAGCAGCGACTTGGCGTCGGCTTCCTGGATCTTCACGGGCGACGGCGTCTCCGGGTGCGGCCGGGTTCGGGAGCGTGATGGTACCGGAGCCCGCCGGTCGGCTCATCGCCGTCCGGGTCGCCGCCGGCAGACGCAGGGACTAGCGCGCTGCGCGATCGGGGCGACCGCGACGGGTCGACTCGTGCGGCCGGCCCGCCGGGCTCGGATGGCCAGGAACGCGCGCGTCAGCCGGGCCAGGCCGTACTCGTAGGCCGCCGCACCGAGGTTCGCGCCGCCCAGGAAGATCAGCGCGTCGTCCGCAGACACCGCATCGGTCAGGAGCGCGGCCCCGAACGCCCCCGCGTAGTAGGGGATCTCCTTGGCGAGTTCGGTGCTGACGTAGCCGACGGCCGAGGCGACCTTGCGCAGGCGCACGGCTCGGCGTCCGGATCGCCGGTCAGGTCGTGCGCCGCCTTCGAGAGGGCGTTGGTGCTGGTCCCGGTCACCTCGAGCAGGGCCCAGTTCGCCTCGAGGTTGGCCCACAGGCCGATCCCCCAGGTCAGGTACGTGCGCGGCCAGGAAGAGCGAGCAGCGCCCAGCGGGGGAGGCCGTCGAGGAGGTGGCTCGCCACGAGCAGCACGCCGGCCGTCGCCGCGATGGCGTCCAGCGCGTACGCCGACGTCAGCGGTGGCGGCCAGGGTCACGACCCATCGGCCCGGCTTGGCGATCGCCGGTGCGAGCCGCATCGTCCGGCCTCCTGCTGGTACGTACGGTACGTACGCGTACGTACGGTACGTACTCCGAACCGGAAATGTCAAGTACGATGCCGTCGACCGCCGTCACGGGAAGGAGACCGAGATCGCCACGAACGACTCGCCCGGACGCTCGACGCTGTCGAGCCGGCAGGCGCGGCAGCGCTACGTCGAGCTCGCGGAGCTCGCTGTCCTGGAGCAGATCCAGCGCGACGCCGAGACGCTCGACCGCGAGTCGATCGCCGTCGGCCCGTTCGCTGCGCCTCGACGCGAACGCGGTGGCGGCCAAGGATGGCAAGACCCGCGGCGACGATCAGCAACCTGTTCGGGAGCCAGGCGGCCTTCCAGGCCGAGACGATGGCGCTGGCCCTCTCCGCGCGCGACTGGATCGAGCACATCGAGTACCCGTCACCCGGCGACTACCCGACGGCCGACGCCTGGGTCGACGCCTTCTTCGCGGCCGAGTCGGCGCGTGGTCCGCATCGCGGCGTCGATCCCGACGGTCGTCCTACGCCTTCCTCTGGGCGATCTGGCTCAGCCCGTGCCGTACGGTCTGTGGAGCGAACGGATCCGCCAGCCCAGCATGGAGGAGCACGTGCAGTGGCTGGATCGGCTCGAGGACGGTCCTGCGGGACGCGCTCGAGCACTTCGGCCTCGTCATGCGCGACGGGCACGGTCAACGATCTCGCGGGGGCCATCGCGAGCCTCGTCGAGGGCGTCTGGCTGAACCAGTGCCTGACCGATCGACACCCATCCGACCCGTCGGAGCCGATCTCGACGCTGCTGCGCCGCTCCGGGCGCATGCTGTGGCTCGGCGCGACCGGGCCGCGCGACGAGCCAGGGGAACGCTGAGCGGTCGCCAGCGTCGGCGCCGCTACAATCGGGACCATGGCCCACCGAGTCACCCTGATCCCCGGCGACGGCATCGGTCCGGAGCTGGCGGAGGCGACGCGTCGCGTCCTCGACGCGTCCGGCGTCGAGTTCGAATGGGAGGTGGTCGACGCGGGCGAGGCCGTGATGGCCGAGTACGGCACGCCGCTCCCGGAGCACGTCCTCGAGTCGATCCGCCGGAACAAGGTCGCCCTCAAGGGCCCGATCACGACCCCGGTCGGCGAGGGCTTCCGCAGCGTCAACGTCACGCTGCGCCAGGCCCTCGACCTGTACGCGAACCTGCGGCCGGCCCGCTCGATCAAGGGCCTCGAGTCGCGCTACGAGGACGTCGACCTCGTCATCGTCCGCGAGAACACCGAGGACCTGTACGCCGGCATCGAGCACATGGTCGGCCGCGACGCCGCGGAGAGCATCAAGATCATCACCCGCGAGGCGTCGGAGCGGATCGCCCGCTTCGCGTTCGAGTACGCGGTCGCCAACGGCCGGCGCAAGGTCACGGCCGTCCACAAGGCCAACATCATGAAGCTGTCCGACGGCCTGTTCCTCGAGAGCTGCCGGACGGTCGCCGCCGAGTACGACGGCCGGATCGAGTTCGAGGACCGCATCGTCGACAACATGTGCATGCAGCTCGTCCAGAAGCCGGACCTGTACGACGTGCTCGTGCTGCCGAACCTCTACGGCGACATCGTCAGCGACCTCGCGGCCGGCCTCGTCGGCGGGCTGGGCGTCGCGCCGGGCGCGAACATCGGGCATCGAAGGCGGCGGTCTTCGAGCCGGTCCACGGCTCGGCGCCGAAGTACGCCGGCCTCAACAAGGCGAACCCGACCGCGCTGATCCTGTCCGGCGTGCTGATGCTCCGCCACCTCGGCTATCCCGAGACCGCCGAGCGGGTCGAGAGGCGCCGTGCGCGACGTCATCGCCGACGGCCGCGGCGACCACGTACGACCTGGGCGGCGACGCCGGCACCAGCCAGTTCGCCGACGCGATCATCGAGCGCCTGGCCGCCACGCCCGCCGGGGCGTCCGCCCGAGCCGACTAGCGCGACCCGCGACACCCGATCGGAGGACTCGAAGCTCGATGACCACGCTTCCGACGCAGGCCCGGCCGCGGATCGGCGCCTCCCGCCGAAGCCCGCCGGGCACGGCTCCGCGCGGCTTCGGGGCGACGCAGCCGACGCGACCGCGTGGTGGCTGGCGCCCGCGGTCCAGGGGACGCTCTTCACGGTCTGCGCCACGTACCTCTTCGTCAGCGGGATCCTGCTGTGACGCCGCTGTTCGGGACAGTCCCGTACGAGGTCGACGGCTACCTCTCGCCGCTCTTCTCGCCGCTGATCGCGCCCGGCGTGGCTGCCGACCTGGCTCAGCCCGGGCCTGCTCATCCTGTGGATCCCGCTCGGCTTCCGGGCCACCTGCTACTACTACCGCAAGGCCTACTACCGCTTCTACTTCGCCGATCCGCCGGGCTGTGCCGTCGGCGAGCCCACGATCCACCGCCGCTACCGGATGGAGACGGCCCTCCCGTTCATCCTCCAGAACCTCCACCGGTTCTTCCTGTATCTCGCGTTCATCCCGCTCTTCTTCCTGTGGGTCGACGCGGCCCTGTCGCTGCGCTTCGAGGGGCAGTGGCGGATCGGCCTCGGCGTCGTGATCCTCGCTCGTCAACGCGGCCCTGCTGACGCGGGTACTCGCTGTCGTGCCACTCGCTGCGCCACCTCGTCGGCGGCCGGCTCGACTGCTTCTCGTGCACGCGCCGCACGCAGGTCCGCCACTGGCGCTCTGGCAGCGCCTCACGTCGCTGAACCGCCACCACATGGCGTGGGCCTGGGCGAGCCTGATCTCGGTGACGCTCGCCGACGTCTACGTCCGGCTCCTGGCGCGATCGGGGTCATCACCGACCCGGCGATCCTCTTCTAGGCGCGCCGAGCCATGGCCCGATCCGACGACCGCAGACCCACCCACACGACGTCCTCGTCATCGGCGCCGGCGGCGCCGGGCTGCGCGCCGCGATCGAGGCGCGCGGCCGCCGGCGCGAGCGTCGGGCTCGTCTGCAAGTCGCTGCTCGGCAAGGCCCACACGGTCATGGCCGAGGGCGGCGTCGCGGCGGCGCTGGGCAACGTCGCGGCGGCGGACTCGTGGCAGGTCCACTTCCGCGACACGATGGTCGGCGGCAAGCTCCTGAACAACCCGCGGATGGCCGAGCTCCACGCGAAGGAGGCGCCCGGCCCGGGTCCACGAGCTCGAGCGCTGGGGCGCCGTCTTCGACCGGACGCGCGACGGCCGGATCCTCCAGCGACCGTTCGGCGGCCACTCGCACCCGCGCCTCGCCCACGTCGGCGACCGGACCGGCCTCGAGATGATCCGCACGCTCCAGGACCGGGCGGTGGCCGCCGGGCATCGACGTCTACATGGAGTGCACGATCACGCGCCTCATGACCGGGCCGGCGGCCGGGTGACCGGCGCCTTCGGCTACTGGCGGACGACGGGCGTGCCGATCGTCTTCCCGGCCAAGGCGATCGTCCTCGCGACCGGCGGGATCGGCAAGGCGTACGAGGTCACCTCGAACTCGTGGGAGTACAGCGGCGACGGCCAGGCGCTGGCCTACGACGCCGGCGCCGAGCTCATCGACATGGAGTTCGTCCAGTTCCACCCGACCGGCATGGTCTGGCCGCCGGGCGTCCGCGGCCTGCTGGTGACCGAGGCCGTCCGCGGCGAGGGCGGGATCCTGCGCAACAGCGACGGCGAGCGGTTCATGTGGACGTACCTGCCCGAGGACCGTCGCGCCGAGTACGCCGCGACCGACGAGGAGGCCGCCCGCTGGGTCGACGGCGCTGTCGCGAGGGCCGCGAGACCGACGCCCGGCGGCCGCCCGAGCTGTCCACCCGCGACAACGTCGCGCGGGCCATCTACACCGAGGTCCGCGAGGGCCGCGGCTCGCCGCACGGCGGCGTCTTCCTCGACATCAGCTACCTGCCGGCCGAGCCACGTCCGGCGCAAGCTGCCCTCGATGTACGAGCAGTTCAAGGAGCTCGCCGACGTCGACATCACGACGGGCCCGATGGAGGTCGGGCCGACGACGCACTACGTCATGGGCGGCATCCGGGTCGACGCCGAGACGGGCGCGACGACGCGTGCCGGGCCTGTACGCGGCGGGCGAGGTCGCGGGCGGCATGCACGGCGCGAACCGGCTCGGCGGCAACTCGCTCTCGGACCTGCTCGTGTTCGGCGCCCGGACCGGGCGCGGCCGCGGCCGCCCACGCGGCGGCCGAGGCGCCGTCGCCGTACGTCGACCCGCTCCAGGTCGAGGCCGCCGACGCGCGAGCTCGACGCGCCGCTCGAGCGGGCCGACGGCGAGGACCCGTACGCCATCCAGCGCGACCTCCAGGACGACGATGCAGCGCCTGGTCGGCATCTTCCGCGATCGAGGCCGACCTCGAGCGACGCGCTCGATCGAGCTGGCCGCGCTCCGGACGCGCTGGCGCGAACGATGCGCGGTCACCGGCGGCCGGGCCTACAACCCCGGCTGGAACCTCGTCTTCGAGCTGCGCAACCTGCTGATCGTCTCCGAGGCGATCACGCGCAGCGCCCGGCAGCGGACCGAGAGCCGCGGCGCCCACAGCCGCCTCGACCATCCCGGCCACCGACGACGAGCACTGGGGCACGCGTCAACAGCGTCGTCTCGCTCGCGGGCGACGGCGCGATGGCCGTCACGGACCGCGCCGCTCCCGACGATGCCCGACGAGCTCGCGCGGCCTCCTCGACGGCGCGCACTGACGACGGAGCGATCGATGCCCGACGCGCACCTCAGGGTCTTCCGCGGCAGCCCCGGCGACGCCCGGCCACTTCGACGAGTTCGACGTGCCCGGTCGAGGAGGGGATGGTCGTCCTCGACGCCCTCCACTGGATCCAGGGCCACGAGGCGCCCGGACCTGGCGGTCCGCTGGAACTGCAAGGCCGCCAAGTGCGGCTCGTGCAGCGCCGAGGTCAACGGCCGGCCGCGCCTGACCTGCAAGACGCGCCTGTCCGACTTCGACCTCGACGAGCCGATCACCGTCGAGCCGATGCGCGCCTTCCCGCTCATCCGCGACCTCGTGACCGACGTCTCCTGGAACTACGAGGTCAACAAGACGATCCAGCCGTTCACGCCGCCCGAGGACGTGCCCGCAGGAGGACTGGCGCTGGCAGCAGCAGGACATCGAGCGGGTCCAGGAGTACCGCAAGTGCATCGAGTGCTTCCTGTGCCAGGACGTCTGCCACGTGCTGCGCAACCACGAGACCGAGAACGCCGTTCATGGGCCCGCGCTTCCTCGTCCGGGCCGCCGGCCTGGAGATGCACCCGATCGACCAGGCCGACCGGCGCGAGTACCTCAAGGACACCGGCGGCATCGGCTACTGCAACATCACCAAGTGCTGCACCGAGGTCTGCCCGGAGCACATCAAGATCACCGACAACGCGATCATCCCGCTCAAGGAACGCGTCGCCGACCAGTACTACGACCCGCTCCAGATGGCCTGGCGCTTGCTGCGCGGCGGCGACGAGTCGTCGAGCGGCCGGGTCGAGCTGCCGGTCCTGCCAGGGCCACGCCCCGGACACGTCGCCCGACGCGAGCCCCGATTCGAGCGATCACGCTCTGTCCGCGAGCTGGCGGCCTGATGACACGCTGGTCGCGGACGCCGAGGCGCCGGAGCGCTCGGTCGTCGGCGACCGGCTTCGTCATCCGCACGGACGGCGCGGCGCGCGGCAACCCGGGCCCGGCCTCGCTCGGCGCGGCGCTCTTCGACCTGCGGCGGCCGCGATGCCCGCGACCACCGGGCGCGTCCCGGACGCCTCGATCTCCGACTACCTCGGCGTCCAGACCAACAACGTGGCCGAGTACACCGGGCGTCGTGCGGGCGCTCGACCTGGCCCGGGAGCTGGGCGCCCGCGAGGTCCACCTGCTGCTCGACTCGAAGCTGATCGTCGAGCAGCTCGCCGGCCGCTGGCGGGTCAAGGACGCCAAGCTCATCCCGCTCTGGACGGCGGCGCGCCAGACGCTGGCCGGGTTCGACCGCTGGACCGCCGGCCACGTGCCGCGGGCGCAGAACTCGGTGGCGGATCGCGCTCGCCAACGAGGCGATCGACCGGGCCCAGGCCGGTGGCCCGGACGTCGGTCGTGCGCCGGCCGGTCGGCCTGAGTCCGGACGCCGATGACGCGATCCGAACGCGCCGCGAGCCATCCCCGGGGAGCTGGCCGCGATGACCGTCCGGTCCGATGGCGGCGCTGCGCTCGCGCCGGCCTGACCGTCGTCGGCGTTCGTCGCTGCACGACCGCCGGCGCTCGTCGGTCCAGTGTCGCGCCGTGGTCGCGGCGCCGCTACGTGCGTGCTGCCCGTCGGACGGCTCGGTCGGCGGGTGGCTGCGATCCGCGGCGTCAGCGCCTGCGATCGTGCGGCGCCAGCGCACGCTCTGGGCGGCCATCGGTGCTCGGTCAGCTCGACGCTGCGCCGTGCGAGGGCTGTCGGCGCGATCGAGACGCGTCTGCGTGCGCTCGCGGGCGACTCGTCACGGTCGAGCGGGCTGATCCTGCGCGATCGGCGGCTGAGGTCGCTCGTCGGCGTAGACTCACGCGGTCAGCGAGGCGGTCGGATGGTCGCGCGCCGCGCGGGGAGACCCGTGCGGCGTGAGGAAAGTCCGAGCTCCGCAGCGCAGGGTGGCGGGTAACGCCCGTCCGCCGCGAGGCGAGGACCAGTGCCACAGTGACGATGCCGGCCGCCGGCCGTCGAGCCGGCGATCGGAGTGAAACGCGGCAAACTCCACCCGGAGCAAGGCCAAATAGGAGGGCGCAACCCGGCGGCGGGCAACCGTCGTCGGGGGAGAGGTGCGCTGCCCAGCCCTCGGGTCGGCCGCATGAGCCGTCGGGCGACCGGCGGCCCCAGATGGATGGCCATCCCCGTCCGCCGCTACGGCGGCGACGGGACAGAACTCGGCTTACAGACCGCCTCGCTGACAGCGATCCCGATCGGAACCGCGTGCGTCGCGCGCGTCGACGCACGGTGCGCCGTGCGGCTGCCCGCTCAGATGCCGGCGGTCAGTCCTCGTCGGGGCGGAAGATGTGCGGCGGCGATGCAGGCGTTGCAGACGGCGTCGCCGATTCGAGGTCGCCCAGGGGGATCGGCACCTTGCGGTCGGGGAAGAGGCATTCCACGTCGTAGACGCGCTCGCCGCCCGCCTCGACCTGGATCAGGCGCCGGAAGGTGCAGCGCTTGATGCGGTGCGGCGCCAGGTGGAAGGCGTCGGGCTGCGGCCGGGATGACGGGCAGCGGCAGGGCCATGCGCGGGTGAAAGCCTCGTTCCGTGCGGCCGAACGGACGTCCGGTCGACTCGGCGGCGGAGCCTAGCACCACCGCGCGCGTACCGGCAAGGCGCGAAAGGTACTAGCGCGTGCACATCGTCACGCTCACGCCGGTCGCGCGACGGGGCTCCGCGGAACGACGATGCTAGCCTTGGCCCACTCCGCAGATCGTCGTGCGGACCGCCGGAGTCGTAGACTCCGCGCCGTTCGACCCATGCCAGACGGAGGGCGAGTGGCAGACGACCCGAGCGCCGCTTCACCGCCGCCGAGCCGCCGTACGTCCGGCTCGCGGCGCTCGCGACGCGTGACCGGCGGCGACGACTGGACCGCCGAGGACGTGCTCGCCGACACCGACGCGCGCTCGGCCGCGGCGAGCGATCCGTCGGCCGCGGCGCCGATCCCCGACCCATCGAGCTGGCTGCCCGCCCTGGAGGGTCGGTCGACGACGCCGGGCGTCTGCCCGTTCCTGCGCGCGGTCGGCGCGGATGACCGCATCGGGTTCCCGTTCGAAGCGCCCGACGTGGCCAATCGATGCGCGGCGCTGCACGAGCCGGTGCCGCAGTCGCTGCGACAGCAGGAGCTGGTCTGCCTGACGGCGGCCACATCAACTGCCCGCGCTACCTGCGCGGCGCGCTCGTCGCGAGCGAGGCGCCGTCGAGGCGGCGGGTCGCGCCCGATCCTCACGCCGGCGATCACCGTGGCCCTCGCCGTGCTCGCGCCTGTCGTTCGGCGTGTCGGTCGCGTTCGTGGTCGCCAACGGCGGGCTGACGCTGCCGGTCGCCGCGGTCGCGGCGAGTGCGCCGCCGTCGGGGACCGCGGCCGCGGTCGGGCCGACCGGCAGTCCGGACGCGGCGGGCACGCCCGAGCCGACCGCGGCCGCGTCGGCGGCGTCGCCTCGCCGGTGCCGCCATCGACGTCGCCCGATCCCGACGCCGACGCCCGCGGCGGCGACGCCCGAGCCGACCCCCAGGCCGACGCAGCGACGCCGAGGCCGACGCCCACCTCGGACCGCTACGCCCTCCTCAAGCCGTGCCCGAACAAGCCGGATTGCTGGATCTACGTCGATCCGCTCGGGCGACAACCTCTTCAGCATCGCGAACTACTTCGGCGTCCCGCTCGAGCGGGTCAAGGCGCTGAACCCCTGGACGCGGACCGAGCGCCTCCGGGCCGGCCGCGAGCTGATCCTGCCGCCGCCGACCCGCTGACCTCGGCCGCCGAGCGGCCGACGCAGCCCGGCTCCCGCTCGCCGCGCGGTCGACGCGGCCGCCGCCCGGAACGCCTGCGGACCGTCCCGTGTGCGAGATCGCCCATTGACGGGGCCGATCTGCGCGCTAGAATGCATCGAAGTGGCGCAAAGTGGTGAGAAGTGGGGAGTCACGACGCTCCCGGGAAGCCCACCACCGACCCGGCCCACATGACGGGCCATCGCGCCAGCGCCGCCGTACCGACCAGCCGTTCGCGGATCAGCCGCAACCAGACAGGGGTAGCCCGACAGGTGTTCACCGGCGAGTACCGGCACACGGTGGACGACAAGGGACGGATCGCCGTCCCCGCGAAGTTCCGCGCCCAGCTCGATGCGGGCGCGGTCGTCTCGCGCTGGCTCGATCGCCTGCCTCGCGATCCACACCCAGGCCGGCTGGGAGGACCTCTCGGCGAAGGTCGCGGCCCTGCCGCATCACCGATCCAGACGCGCGCGCCGCTTCTCAGCGGTTCGTCTTCGCCGGCGCGTTCGAGGCCGAGCTCGACCGCCAGGGTCGCGTGCTCGTCCCGGCCTACCTGCGCGAGGCGATCGGCCTGGCCGGCGAGGCCGTGGTCGTCGGGTCGCGCGATCACGCCGAGATCTGGGCGCCCGGCCGGTGGGACGAGTACCAGCCAGGCGCTCGACGACCCGCAAGCGCTGGCCGAGGCCTTCGAAGGGCTCGGGATCTAGCGCCACCACATGCGCTTCCAGGGTCCGCTCGGGATCCGATCGTTCTGGATGGAGGAGAGATGAAGGAAGGGCACATGCCGGTGCTGGCGGAGGAGGTCATTGAGATGCTCGCGCCCGCGCCCGGCAGCCTTCAGATCGATGCCACCGTCGGCGGCGGTGGGCACACCGAGCGGATCCTGGAGGCGACCAACCCTGATGGCCGCCTCCTCGGTCTCGATGCCGATGGGGCGGCCATCGCCAGAGTGGCCGACCGCCTCGGCCCGCTTCGGCGACCGCCTGGTCGCTCCGCCAGGCGAACTTCCGCGAGCTCGGCGACCGTCGCGCCCGAGGCCGGGCTTCGGCGCCGTCGACGGCTGCCTCTTCGACCTCGGCCTCTCGAGCTTCCAGCTCGCCGACACGGACCGCGGCTTCGGCTTCCGCGCCGGCGGCCCGCTCGACATGCGCTTCGACACCGCGCGCGGCGTCCCGGCCGCGGAGCTGCTCGCGACCCTCGATGCCGACGAGCTGACCGCGCTGTTCCGTCGCTACGGCGAGGAGCCCAAGGCCGGCCGGATCGCCCGCGCCATCGTCGACGCCCGCAGGACCGCACCGGTCGACGACCGCCGAGGAACTGGCCGCGCTCGTCGAGCGCGTCGCGCCGCCGAACCCGCGCCAGCCGCGCCGGACCCACCCGGCCACGCGCGTCTTCCAGGCGCTGCGGATCGCGGTCAACGAGGAGCTCGAGGCGCTCGAGGCCGGCCTCGCCGCCGCGGTCGACCTGCTGCGGCCCGGCGGCCGGCTCGTGGTCCTCAGCTACCACTCGCTCGAGGACCGCATCGTCAAGCGCTTCTTCGCCGCCGAGCGGCGCGGCTGCGTCTGCCCGCCCGAGCTGCCGGTCTGCGTCTGCGGCACGAACCCGCGCCTGCGTCTCGTGACCCGTCCGTCGCTCACGCCCATCGGCGGCCGAGAGTCGCCGCCAACCCACGGGCCCGCAGCGCCCGCCTGCGCGCCGCCGAGCGTCTCGCCGCCTAGGAGACCGGATCGGATCGACGGTGAGCCGGCCGGATGGGCCGAGCCACCACCAGCACCGGAAGGAGGAGCCCCGATGAGCAAGCGCCACCAGTCCAGCCGCCGCAAGACGTACGGCCGTCGCCAGCACGAGGTGCGCGAGCGGCACGACCGCCAGCACCACCACGAGGGCTTCGAGCTCGAGCTCGACGACTGGGGTCCGACCGCCCCGTCCGACCCGCTCGCCTTCCTCGATCCGCGCAGCCCGCGGCTCCGCTTCTCGGCAGCCGATTGACGATGGCCGTCTACGAGGGCGCACGCCCACGAACCATCGCCCTGCCCCGGGCGCCGCGTGTCGCGGACGGCCCGACGCTCGGGCGACGTCGCATGCGCACGGCCGTCCGGGCCGGCCGGCGGCCCAGCCGCCTCGGCCTCGTCCTCGGGGTCATCGTCGTCGCGTTCCTGCTGGCCTTCTTCTCGCTCGCGCAGGACGTCCGCGTGTCCGCCACCAGCTACGACATCGACCGCCTCGAGGTCGAGCCGCGAGCGACTCGACGCCCAGGACCAGGACCTGCGCTCCGACCTCAACCGCCTCGGCCACGAGCCGGCCATCCGCAAGCAGGCGCATCGACGCCGGTCTCGACCCAGCTGGGCGAGCCGATCGTCCTCCCGGCTCGCTGAGTCGATCGACCGACGATGCTGGGTCGGACGGATTCGCGCACCCGCCTGCTGCTCCTGCTGGTCGTCTTCGTCGTGGCCTCGCTCGCGCTCGTGGGCCGCCTGGCCTACTGGCAGGTCCTGCGGGGCGAGCGACCTCGCGGCGAAGGCCGTCGCCCAGACGACGGTCCGCGCTCGAGAGCCCGACGCGACGCGGCGAGATCTACGACCGGAGCGGCACGGTCGTGCTCGCGACGACCGTCGAGCGCGACCGGCTCGTGGCCGCCACCGACAAGCTGACCGAACGAGCAGCGTCGCGCGACCGGGCGACGAGCTCGTCCGGATGCTCGCGCCTCGACGCCGAGCGCGCCGCGACGCCTGCGCGACCGAGCTCGCGAGCGGCAAGGCCTACGTCATCCTCGCGCGCGACATCGAGCCCGCGACGTCGGACGCGATCCGGGCCGCCAGCGCGGCCGCGCGGCGCTCACCGGGATCACGCTCGAGCCGGAGCCGGTGCGCGTCTACCCGCAGGCGGGCGGCGGCCCGGACTCGACGCTGGCCGCCCACCTGCTCGGGTTCGTCAACCGCGACGGCGACGGCCAGTACGGCGTCGAGCAGTTCTACCAGGACGCTCTCGGCGGCACGCCGCGCGTCGTCGTCGCCGAGCGCGACGCCAACGGCCGGACCCTGCTCGACCAGGCTCGGGTCGAGGATCCGGGCGTGCCCGGGCAGGACCTCCGCCTGACCATCGACGCCGGCCTGCAGCTGGCGGTCGAGCAGGAGCTCCTCGCCGCCTGGATCGCCGACAAGGCCAAGAGCGTGTCGGCGGTCGTGATGGATCCGTACACCGGCGAGATCTACGCCGAGGCGACCGTACCCGTCGTACGACGCGAACGAGTACCGCGCGATCGCCGGCACAGCGACCCGAGCGGTTCATCGACCCGATCGTGTCGAACGTCTACGAGCCCGGCTCGGTGTTCAAGATGATGACCGCGACCGCGGCCCTCGAGACCGGCACCGTCACCCTCTCGACCGCGGATCAAGGACGTCGGCACGCTGCGGCTCGACAAGGGCCGGACCAAGGTCGACGACGCCGACCGCAAGGGCATGGGCTGGATGTCGTTCGAGGACGCCATCGCCTACTCGCGCAACGTCGTCGCGGCCAAGGTCGCCCTGAGTCTCGGCACGACGACCCGCAAGTCGTCCGCGATCCTGTACGACACGTGGCTCAAGCTCGGCTTCGGGGCGCCGACCGGCATCGACGTCGCCGGCGAGGTCGCCGGGCCTCGTCCGCGACCCGGCGCTCAAGCCGTGGCGCCAGATCGATCTCGCCAACGGCGCGTTCGGGCAGGGCGTCGCGGTCACCCCGATCCAGCTCGCGACCGCGTACGCGGCGCTGATGAACGGCGGCACGCTCGATCCGCCCGCACGTCGTCAAGGCGGTCGGCACGCACGAGATCGAGCCGGAGCCAGGCACCCGGGTCATCGACCTGGCCCGCTCGCGGCAGCTGATCGGGCTCATGAACCACGTCGTCACGGAGGTGCCCTTCTACCACGACCGGACGCTCGTCCCGGGCTACGAGGTCGGCGGCAAGACCGGCACGGCCCAGATCTGGGACTCCAGGCGCGCGGCGGCCGAGGCGGCTGGAAGGTCAACCTCTTCAACTACTCGTTCGTCGGCTACATCGCCCGCGAGAAGCGCGGCCGGACCTCGTCGTCGCGATCCGGATCGAGGAGGGCACGCCGACCGTCGCACGGGTCGGCCAGCTGGAGATGCCGGTGATGTCGTTCGAGCTCTTCCGGCGCATCGCCACCGACGCGATCACGACGCCCGACCTGCTGACCGGCCGACCGGCATCGCCCCTGCCCGGCGACCGGTGACGGTGGCCCATGCGAGACTCGTCGCCGTGACCGACGTCGATCCGTCGCACGCGTCGGGCGTGCTGCCGGGCCCCTCGTCGGCGCCGGCCCTCACCGCCGACGACCTCGTCCGGCTGACCGGCGGCCGACTGCTGGCCCGCTCGGCCCGCCCGATCCGCGGCGGTGCGGTCGACTCCCGCGAGGTCGGGCCCGACAGCCTGTTCGTCGCCCTGCCCGGCGAGCGGACCGACGGCCACGCCTACCTCGCCGACGCCGTGTCCGCCGGCGCCGCCGCCCTGCTCGTGACGCGGCCGCCGGCCGATCCCGCGGCCCTGGGCGACGTGACGATCGTCCGGGTGGCGGACGGACTCGCGGCCCTGGGCGCCGTCGCGGCGGGCTGGCGACGACGGTTCGACCCGCTCGTCGTCGGGGTCACCGGCAGCATCGCCAAGACCTCGACCAAGGAGGCGGTCGCCGCGGTCCTCGGGCAGCGCTTCCGGACGCTGCAGAGCGAGGGCAACCAGAACAACGAGATCGGCCTGCCGCTGACCGTGCTTCGCCTCGGGCCGGAGCACGAGGCGGCCGTCCTCGAGATGGGGATGTACGTCGGCGGCGAGATCGCCGACCTGGCGCGGATCGCCCGGCCGTCGATCGGGGTCGTCACCGCGGTCCAGGCCGTCCACCTGTCGCGGATCGGGTCGCTCGACGCGATCGAGGCCGCCAAGGGCGAGCTGCTCGAGGCACTGCCGCCCGGCGGGACGGCCATCCTCAACGCCGACGATCCGATCGTCCGGGCGATGGGCCCGCGGACGGTCGCGCGGGTCGTGACCTACGGCTTCGCCGAGGACGCCGACGTCGGCGCCGAGGCCGTCCAGTCGCGCGGGCCTCGACGGGATGCGCTTCGCGCTGCGGGCACCGGCGATCGCCGGCCCGTGACGATCCCGACCCTCGGCCGCCTGTCGGTCCACAACGCGCTCGCCGCCGCGGCCGTCGGGCTCGCGGCCGGCATGACCCTCGACGAGATCGTCGCCGGGCTCGCCGCCGGCTGGTCCGCGCCGCATCGGGTCGGGCTGGTCCGTCTCGGCGCCGTGACGATCATCGACGACAGCTACAACGCCTCACCCGGCTCGATGGTCGCGGCGCTCGACCTGCTGCGCGGACTGCCCGGCCGCCACGTCGCGGTCCTCGGCGAGATGCTCGAGCTCGGCGACGCCCACGACGACGGCCACCACGCGGTCGGGGAGGCCGCGGGCCACGCCGCGGACCTCCTCATCGTCGTCGGCGCGGGCGCGAGCGGCATCGCCGAGGGCGCCCGGGACGCCGGCCTCGCGACGGGCCGGGTCATCCACGTCGCGCGACGCCGCGGCGGCACTCGACGCGCTTCGCCCGCGCCTGCGCGACGGCGACGTCGTCCTGGTCAAGGCGTCGCGGGGGATCGGCCTCGACGCGCTCGTCGACGCGCTGCGCGCGCGAGCGCGGCGGAGCGGCCTGCGCGATGACCGTCGAGCTCATCCAGGGCCTGCTGCTCGCGTTCGCGCTCGTCGTGATCCTGATGCCGCCGTACATCCGGCTCCTCCGGCCACCGGGTTCGGCAAGCGGATCCGCGACGAGGGCCCGGAGAGCCACTACATCAAGGAAGGCACGCCCGACGATGGGCGGCCTCCTCATCGTCGTCGTCGTCCTCGGCGATCTACTTCCTCCTGCAAGCGCGAGCCCGACGCCTCGACGTTCGCGCCGCTCGCGACGCTCGCCCTCGTCGGCCTCCTGGGCGCCTTCGACGACTACCTCAACGCCCGGACCGGCGAGGGGATCCGCGCCCGCCAGAAGCTGATCTGGCTGACCGTCGTCGCGTTCGTCGCCGCCTGGCAGATCCAGCAGACGTACGACATCACGGCCATCGCGGTGCCGTTCGTCGGCGCCGGTCCCGATCGACCCGTGGCTCTACATCCTGTTCGCGGCGTTCGCGATCGTCGCCACGACCAACGGCGTCAACATCACCGACGGCCTCGACGGCCTCTCCGGCGGCACGCTCGCCTTCGCGTTCGTCGCGTTCATGATCATCGCGCTGCTCAACGTCGCCGAGCCCAGCCGAACCTCGCGCTCCTGTGCGCGCTCATCATCGGCGCGCTGCTCGGCTTCCTGTGGTTCAACGTCCACCCGGCGCAGATCTTCATCGGCGACTCCGGGGCGCTCTCCCTCGGGGCGACGCTGGCGGTCACCGCGCTCATCACCGGCCAGATCCTCGTGCTGCCGCTGATCGGCATCATCTTCGTGGTCGAGACCGCGTCGGTGATCATCCAGGTCGGCTACTTCAAGCTCAGCGGCGGCAAGCGCCTCTTCCGGATGAGCGCCGCTCCACCACCACTTCGAGCTGGGCGGCTGGGACGAGGAGAAGATCACGCTCCGCTTCTGGATCGTCGGGATCCTCGCCGGCGCTCCTCGGCGTGACCCTGTTCCTCGCCTCGCTGAGCCGGCTCGAGTGATGACGATGACGGCCACCGCGCCGCTCGATCCCGATGCGCTCACGCTCGACGGCGATCCGCGCCGGCGCCCTCCGCGACCGGCCGGTGACCGTGCTCGGGCTCGCCCGGAGCGGCATCGCGCTGGCGCGCTTCCTCGCCGACGCGGGCGCGCGCGTGACCGTCTACGACGGCCGCCCGGCGCGAGGCGCTCGGCGGCGCCGATCGCCGCGCTCGACGGCCGGACCGGTCCGACTCGCTGCTCGGCCCGGACGTCGACCCGGCCCGGCGCTGGGCCGGCGCCGCGCTCGTGACGACGTCGCCCTCGATCAACCCGGACTACCCGACGACCGAGCCGCGGCTCCGCGGCGCCCTGCGGCGCTCGTCGACGCGCGCGCCGCCGGGGACCGCGGCGTCCCGGCCGTCGTCTCCGAGCCGGACCTGTTCCTGCGGCTCTGCCCGTCGCCGACGATCGGGGTCACCGGCACGAAGGGCAAGACGACGACGGCCTCGCTCACCGCCGCGATCCTCGCGGCCGACCCGGCGCCACCCGGTCGTCCTCGGCGGCAACATCGGCATGCCGCTCGTCGAGCGGCTGCCCGAGCTGACGCCGGACCACCGCGTCGTCGTCGAGCTGTCGGAGCTCCAGCTGCCGACGCTGTCGCGCGGCACGACGGTCGCCGTCTACACGAACGTCACCTCGGACCACCTCGACCGCCACGGCTCCCTCGAGGCCTATCGGGCCGTCAAGCGCCGGCTGGCCGAGCTGGTCGACCCGGACGGCGCGCTCGTGCTCAACCTCGAGGACCCGGTCGTCGCCGGCTACGCCGACGCTCGGCCGCGCGCCGGTCGTGCGCTACCGGCGCGACCGCGCCGCCGCCGGGCGGCGTCGGCGTCGTCGACGGCTGGATCGTCGCGGACGACGTTCGAGCCGCTCGCCGATCGGCCGGCGGCGGGCCGTCGCGACGGCGGCCCCGGCGGCCGGATCATGCCGGTCGACGAGCTCTCGGCTCCCGGGCGCCCACAACGTCTCCAACGCCCTCGCCGCGGTCGCCGTCGGGCTGCTGTTCGGCATCGCGCCGGACGCGATCCGCGCGGCCGCGGCGGCGTTCACGCGGCGTCGAGCACCGGCTCGAGCCGGTCGCGCTCGATCGACGGCGTCCGCTTCGTCAACGACTCGCAGGGCACGCAGCCCGACGCGGTCATCGCGGCGCTGCGCGCGTTCGACGGCGCCGGTCGTGCTGATCGCCGGCGGCCGCGACAAGGACGTCGACCTCTCGAGCCTCGCGCCGGTCGTCGCCGAGCGTGCCGTCGCGGCCGTGCTGATCGGCGAGAGCGGCCCGGACGCTCGAGGCGCTGTTCCGCGACGGCCGGCCTGGCCCGGACCGAGCGCGCCGCGACGCTCGAGGACGCCGTGCGGATCGCCGACGCCATCGCGCGCGAGGCGCTGATCGCCGCACGGCGGACGGCGCCGCGGCCGCGGACCGCGACCGTGCTGCTCAGCCCGGCCGCCGCGAGCTTCGACATGTTCGTCGACTACGCCGCCCGCGGCGCGCGCCTTCAAGGCCGCGGTCGCGCGAGCTGGCGGCCGCGCGGGCCAGGGGAGGCGACCGATGAACCTCGCACCGCCGCTCCCGCGGTTCGGCCGGCCGGCGCGCGACGCCGGTCCGATCGAGGAGGAGGCCGCCGGACGTCCAACCGCACGCCCGTCAAGGCCAAGGCCGCACGGTCCTGCAGCGCGAGCGCCACGAGCCCGACTACGTGATCCTCGTCGTCGTCGTCGCGCTCGCCGCGATCGGCATCCTGATGGTCTACTCGTCGTCGGCCATCCGCGGCTACCTCGCCAGCGGACGACCCGTTCGCGACCGTCGGGCCGCAGATCCAGTGGGCGGTCCTGGGCATCGTCGCGATGGTCGCGATGATGCGCGTCGACTACCGCTACCTGCGCCTCGTCTCGGTGCCCGTTCTTCGTCGTCGCGCTCGTCCTGCTCGTCCTCGTCTTCATCCCGCGAGCTCAACATCGTCGTCGGCGGCTCGGCGCGCTGGCTCCGGCTCGGGCCCGCTGCCCGCGATCCACCCCGCCGAGTTCGCCAAGCTCGCGCTCGTCGTCTACCTCGCCCACTGGTTCGCCAAGCGCGGGACCCGGGTCCGCGCGCTTCTGGGGCGGGACCGTGCCGTTCCTCGATCATCGTCGGTCCCGGTCATCGCGCTCGTGCTTCACGGAGCCGGACCTCGGCACGACGGGCGTCATCGCCTTGACCGCGTTCACGATGTTCTTCGTCGCCGGCGCCAACCTCGTGCACCTCGCGGCCCTCGTCGCCGGCGGCCGTTGCCCGCGGTGATCGTCGTCGGGCTCGCACGGCTACCAGATGGACCGCATCCGCGCCTGGCTCGACCCTGGTCGGACCCGCTCGGCGATCGGCTTCCACACGATCCAGGGCCTGCTCGCGCTCGGGCTCGGCGGCGTGCTCGGCAACGGGCCTCGGCGAGAGCCAGGCCGGCGGCTGCCTGCCCAACGCGTTCAACGACTTCGTCTTCGCCGAGATCGGCGCAGGAGTTCGGGCTCTCGGGGGCGCTCGTCGTGATCGCGCTGTTCCTCGCCCTCGCGTACTCCGGGCATCCGCGTCGCGCTCCGCGCCCCGGACACGTTCGGGGCGCTGCTCGCGCCGGGCATCACCGGCTGGCTCTGCATCCAGGCGTTCATCAACATCGGGGTCGTCGTCGCGCTCTTCCCGATCACCGGCATCACGCTGCCGTTCGTCAGCGCCGGCGGCTCGTCGCTCATCATCAGCTTCGCGGCCGTCGGTATCCTGCTGTCGATCTCGCGCGAGACCGTCGAGAAGGGAACGTGGAACGACGATGCGATTGCTGATCGCCGGCGGGGGGACGGGCGGGCACATCTACCCGGCTCTCGCCGTCGCCCAGTCACTCCGCGCGCGTCCGGACGCGCCTGAGCTCCGCTGGCTCGGCGGCCACCGCGGCCTCGAGGCCGCGATCGTGCCGCCGGCCGCGATCCCGCTGCGCCGCCTCGCGCCTGCGCTCGCTGCGGACCGCGACGCTCGACGTCCACGCCGTCCTCGACCCGATCCGCCTCGGCGTCTCGGTCCCGCAGGCGGGCGCGCTCCTGGCCGCCGGCGGCCGGCCGCGATCTTCACGACCGGCGGCTACGTCGCGATCCCGGTCCTGCTGGCGGCCGCCCCGCTGCGCATCCCGGTCGTGCTGTGGGACGGCAACGTCATCCCCGGCCGGACCGTCCGCGCGACGGCGCGCCTCGCCGACGTGCTCGCGGTGTCGTTCGCGGCCACCTGCGAGACACTCGGCGGCGCCGCCCCGGGCGTGCCCTGCTTCGTCACCGGCACCCCGATCCGGGACACGCGCGCGATCGACCGCGAGGCGGCGCGGCAGCGCCTCGCGATCGGCCAGGGCGAGCGCGTGCTGCTCGTCTTCGGCGGCTCGCAGGCGGTCCGCCGCTTCAACGCGGCCGTCTCGGAGGCGCTCGCCGCGGCTCGTCGAGCGCGTCACCGTCATCCACGTGACCGGCGACGACGGCTACGCCGCCGCCCTCACCGACCGCGAGGCGCTGCCGGCGGACCTGCGCGCCCGCTACCGGCCCGTTCCCGTTCCTGCGCGACGAGATGCTGCCGGCCCTCGCCGCCGCCGACCTGGTGGTCGGCCGGGCCGGCTCGTCGACGCTGGCCGAGGTGACCGCCCTGGGCCTGCCGATGGTCGTCGTCCCGTACCCGCACGCCGCCGGCCACCAGCGGGCCAACGCCCGGGCGCTGGTCGAGGCCGGGGCGGCGCGCCTCGTCGACGACGAGGCGTTCGACGCGGCGGCCCTGCTCGACGCGGCGGCGCTGCTCGACGACCCGGCCGCCCACGTGGCGATGTCGGCGGCCGCCCGCGCCCTCGGTCGCCCGGCCGCGGCGGACGCCGTCGCGGACCTCGTGCTGGCGGCCGCCGAGCGCCGGCCCCTGCCGGACCCGGCCGCGATCGACCGCCGCTCGCGGGGAGCGGCCGCGTGACCGCCGACGTTCGACGCCATCGCCGCTCGGCACCGACATCCAGCGCCGGATCGGCGTCAAGACCTCGCGCGACGAGCCGCTCGCCCGGTTCACGACGATGCGCGTCGGCGGCCCGGCCGACCTGTTCGCCGACGGTCCACAACGCCTTCGAGCTGCGGGCGCTCGTCCGCTTCGCGCGCTCGCGCGGGCATCCCGCACCTCGTCCTCGGCCGGGGGAGCGACGTCGTCATCAGCGACGCCGGCATCCGCGGCCTCGTCATCCAGGACCGCGCCGAGGGCTCGCAGGGTCGACGGCGAGCGCTACATCGCCGACGCCGGCGTGCCGATGGCCCGGGCGGCGACCGAGACGCAGCGGGCCGGCCTGACCGGCCTCGAGTTCGGGCTCGCCGATCCCGGGCACGGTCGGCGGTGCCGTGTGGGCCAACGCCGGCGCCCACGAGTCGGATGTCGCCGCGGTCCTCGAGTCCGCGCGCGTCCTCGACGCGGCCGGGACCGAGACGGTCGTGCCGGCCGCGGAGCTCGCGCTCGCCTACCGCGACAGCCGGTTCAAGCACGCCGAGCCGGGTCAGCCCCGCGAGCTCATCGTCGACGCGACCTTCCGGCTCGCGCCCGCCGACCCCGACGACGATCAAGGGCCGCCTCGACGAGATCCGCCGCTGGCGCCAGGCGCACCAGCCGCTCGGCATGCCGTCGGCCGGCAGCGTCTTCCGCAACCCGCCGGGCGACTCGGCCGGGCGGCTGATCGAGGCCGCCGGGCTCAAGGGCCGCCGGATCGGCGGGGCCGTGGTGTCCGAGAAGCACGCCAACTTCATCGTCAACGACCAGAAGGGGACCGCGACGGACGTGCGCCGCCTGGTGGAGCCCGTCCGGGCCGAGGTCGCGCGAGCAGCACGGCATCGAGCTCGCCTTCGAGATCGAGTTCGTCGGCGACTGGTCCGGCTGGGAGGCGGGCGCATGAGCGCGGAGCGCGCCGTGGGCGAGCGCGGTCCCGGTCGTCGTCCTGCTCGGCGGGCCGTCGGCCGAGCACGACGTCTCGATCGTGTCCGGGCACCGCGATCGCCGACGCGCTCCGGTCGCATCGGCTACCCGGTCCGCGAGGTCCTGATCGACCTCGACGGCCGCTGGTGGTGGCTGCCCGCCGACCATCGCCGGGACGGCCGGCCGCAATCGGCCTACGACGACCCGGCCGCCCTCGGCGCCGACGGCCCGCTCGCGACCGGCGCCGCCCTCGACCGCCTGGCCGGCACGGACCCGGCGCCCGTCGTCGTCGATCGCCCTGCACGGCCCGTTCGGCGAGGACGGCACCGTCCAGGCGCTGCTCGAGGCGGCCGGCCTCGCCTACACCGGCTCGGGCGTCGCGGCGTCCGCGATCGGCATGGACAAGGCGATCTTCAAGCGCCTCTGCCGCGGGCATCGGCCTGCCGGTCGTCGACTGGCGCGAGGTCCGCGCCGCGCGCTGGGCGGCCGACCCGGGCGCGGTCCGGACGGAGCTCGAGGCCTTCGCCGCCGGCGCCGCCGACCCGCGGCTGATGGTCAAGCCGGCCGGCCTCGGCAGCTCGGTCGGGATGACCCTCGTCCACGACGCCGGGCGAGCTCACGGGCGCCCTCGAGCTCGCGTTCCGCTACGACACGCTGGCCCTCGCCGAGCCGTACCTCGCGGGCGCCCGCGACCTCGAGGTCTCGGTCATCGGCAACGACCCGGCCGCACTCGAGCTGTACGGCCCGGGCGAGATCGTGTCCGGCCACGAGTTCTACGACTACGCGGCCAAGTACACGCCCGGCCTGTCGGAGACCTCGACCACGGCCGAGGTCACGCGCGGCCCAGCGGGCGATCGATCCTCAAGATCGCGCGCGACGCCTACCGGGCGATCGGCGCCGAGGGCTTCGCCCGGATCGACTTCCTGCTCGCCGGCGAGGCGCTCGTACCTCTCCGAGATCAACACGATCCCGGGCTTCACGCCGATCAGCCTGTTCCCGACGCTGCCGGCCGTCGGCGGCTACACGTTCGCCGACGTCTGCGCGAAGGTCGTCGAGCTCGGCGCTCGAGCGCCATGCGCGCGCGCGTCGACGTCACGCTCGGCCCGGCCGACCTGCCACGGTGAGCACGCGGCCGGCCGCCCGGCGGTCCGTGCCGGCCGCACGCCCAGGGCCGTCGGGCCCGACGCGTCCGGCGCGCCTCGGCCGGGCTGTCGCGGGTCCGTGCCGGCGCGGCGCTCGTGGCCCTGCGCGACGGCCGCGGCCATCTACGGGGTCGCGTCCTCGTCGGCCTTCGAGTACGCGAAGCTGCGGGTGCTCGGCGCCCGGTACACGGACGTCGGCGGCCGTCGAGGCGGCCCTCGCCGAGACCCGCGGCGACAACCTGTTCCGCATCGACACCGGCGCCGCTCGAGACGCACGCTCGGCGAGCTGCCGACCGTCGCGCGCGCCAGCGTCAGCGTCGCGCTGCCCGACACCCTCGCGGTCACGCTCGACGAGCGCGAGCCGATCCTCGTCTGGAAGGTCGGCGACGCGGCGCCTCCTCGTCGACGAGGCCGGCACGCTCTTCGCGTCGCTGGCCGACAAGCCGCCGCCCGACGCGGCGGCCCTGCCACGTCGTCGAGGATCGCCGGGCGGCGTCGGCCGGGCTGGCCGTCGGCCAGGCGCTCGATCCGGTCGACCTCGACGCCGCCACCCGGCTCGCCTCGCTCCGCCCCGCCGACGTCGGCAGCGAGCGCCGCGCAGCTGGCCGTCAGCCTGACCGACGAGAACGGCTTCGTCGTCCGCTCGCGACCGGCCGGCTGGACGGCGGTCTTCGGCTTCTACACGCCCAGCCTGCGGACCCCGGCGCTCATCCCCGGCCAGGTCCGGCTGCTGCGGAGCCTGCTCGTCGGACGCGAGGCGGAGGTCGAGCGGGTCATCCTCGCCGTCCGACACCGACGGGACGTTCATCCCGCGGCAGACCCAGGACCCCGACGCATCGCCCAAGGCGAGCCCGGCTCCGTGAGCGGGCGGACGGCCGTCGCCGTGCGGCCGCAAGTTGCCGCGCCCGCTGGCGGTCGGGTAGCCTTGCCGAAACCCACCGGAGCGAGGACGACATCGGCGTGCTGCTCCCCCTGCTCGGGCTCCTCGTGGGCGTCCTGGCGGGTCTCGTCCTCAACGTCAACGTCAGCTTCGAGCTCAGTCGCTACTCGGCGGTGGCGATCCTCGCGGCACTGGACTCCGTCCTCGGGGCGGTCCGTGCAGAGCTCGACGGGGTCTACGACAATCGGATCTTCATCAGCGGGTTCCTGGTCAACGCGATCATCGCCGTGCTCCTGACGTTCATCGGCGACCGGCTCGGCCTGGACCTGTACCTCGTGGCGCTCATCACCTTCGGTCTGCGCATCTTCAACAACGTGGCCCTCATCCGGCGCCACTTCCTCTAGATCGACCAGGCGAAGCACGGGACGGGAGACAGGAACGACATGGTGGAACGCGAAGCGGTCCTCGTCGGCATCGACGTCGGCACGAGCAAGGTCTGCGCGCTCATCGGCGAGGTGAGCCGCGACGGCCGGCTGACGATCATGGGCCACGGGACCGTGCCCGCGTCCGGCCTGAAGAAGGGCGTCGTCATCAACATCGACCAGACGGTCCGCTCGATCGCGGACGCCGTCGAGCGAGCCGAGCGGCTGTCCGGCTGGAAGATCGACCGGGCGTTCGTCGGCGTCGGCGGCCAGCACGTCGAGAGCCTCAACTCGCCCGGCCAGGTCGCGGTCACCGCCCATCACCGCGAGGTCACCCGCGAGGACATCAACCGCGCGATCGAGGTCGCCCGGGCGGTCTCGATCCCGTCGAACCGCGAGGTCCTCCACGTCGAGCGGCGCGGCTTCACGGTCGACGGCCAGGAGGGCGTCAAGGACCCGCTCGGGATGAGCGCCCTGCGCCTCGAGGTCGAGACCCACATCGTCACGGCGTCGGCGACCGCGGTCCAGAACCTGACCAAGTGCGTCGCCGCGGCCGGCGTCAAGATCGACGAGCTCGTCGCCGACTCGCTCGCCTCCGCGGAGGCGGTCCTGTCCGAGACCGAGAAGGAGCTGGGCGTCGCGGTCGCCGACATCGGCGCGGGCACGATCGACCTGGCGCTGTTCCAGGACGGCTCGCCGTTCCACACCGCGCGTCCTGCCGGTCGGCGGCAACAACGTGACCAACGACGTCGCGATCGGCCTCAAGACGAGCCTGCAGGTCGCCGAGGAGCTGAAGATCCGCCACGGCACCGCGCGACCTGCGGGCGGTCGAGGAGGACGACGACGAGGAGATCAGCGTCGTCGGTCCTCGGCGAGGACGCCGGACGGACGGTGAGCCGGCTCGAGGTCTGCCAGATCATCGAGGCCCGCATGCGCGAGACCTTCGAGCTGATGCGCCAACGAGATCGCGCGCCGCCGGCGTCGGCATGCTGCCGGCCGGGCATCATCCTGACCGGTGGGGCCGCGCAGCTCGCCGGGCGTCGCCGAGCTCGGGCCGGAGCGTCCTCCAGATGCCGGTCCGGGTCGCCGCGCCCGTCGGGCATCGGCGGGCTCGTCGACACGCTCCTCAACCCGTCCTACAGCACGGCCGTCGGGCTGCTCCAGTGGGGCGCGATCAGCCTCTCGTCGGGCGAGCCGATGCGCTACGAGTCGGCGCCGGCGGCGGCGGGCATCGGGCGCATCCGCGACGCGCTCCGGAGCATCTTCCCGTAAGGACGACCGAGCTCACCGTCCGGACCGGGACCGACCCGCGGCTGGCGAACCTGACCGACGCCTGCGCCGCGTTCGTCGCCGACGAGGCCGACGGCCTGCTGTCGATCTTCGTGCCCCACGCGACGGCCGGGCTGGTGATCGTGGAGATCGGGGCCGGCTCGGACGACGACCTGCTGGCCGCCCTCGACCGGCTCCTGCCGCACGACGAGCGGCTGTACCGCCACCGCCACGGGTCGCCCGGCCACGGCGCCGATCACGTGCTGCCGCTGCTCGCCTCGCCGTCGCTGACGGTCCCGGTCGTCGACGGGCGGCTGGCCCTCGGGACGTGGCAGTCGATCTGCCTGCTCGACCCCAACGCGCGACAACCCGGTCCGGACGGTCCGCCTGTCGTTCCTCCCGGCCGGCACCGCCTGAGGGAACCGGCCGGACGGCGCGGACAGCCGGTGCCACGGGGCAACGGAGGTCGCGCGCGGTGCTCGTCCGAGCGTATCCGGGGCTTGTGGGGTCCGGGCGGTCGAGCGCTATACTCCGTGCCTGTTCGCGGCCGGCTCGCCCCAGGGCCCCCGCGATGGACCGTCGACTTCGCCGTACCGTACCGATCCCTCGACATCGCGCCCCGACCACCAAGGGTCACTGGAGGAGATCCCGATGACGTTGCGTTCCGACTCCGAGAACTTCGCGCTGATCCGCGTCATCGGGGTCGGTGGCGGCGGCAGCAACGCCGTCAACCGGATGATCCGGGCCGAGATGATGGGCGTCGAGTTCATCGCCTGCAACACGGATTCGCAGGCGCTCCTCCAGTCCGACGCGCCGCACAAGATCCGGATCGGCGACAAGGTCACGCGCGGCCTCGGGGCCGGCGGCGACTCGACGATCGGCCAGCGCTCGGCCGAGGAGGACTCGGAGAAGATCGCCGAGGCGCTCGCGGACTCGGACATGGTCTTCATCACCGCCGGGCTCGGTGGCGGCACCGGGTCGGGCGCGGCCCCGGTCGTCGCCCAGATCGCCAAGGAGGGCGGGCGCGCTCACGATCGGCGTCGTGACCAAGCCGTTCGCGTTCGAGGGCAACAAGCGCAAGCTCGTCGCGGAGAAGGCGGCCGAGGAGCTCAAGGCCCAGGTCGACACGCTCATCACGATCCCCAACGACCGGCTCCGGGACGTCGTCCAGAAGAACACGAGCATCCTCGACGCCTTCCGGGTCGTCGACGACGTCCTGCGCCAGGGCGTCCAGGGCATCAGCGACATCATCACGGTGCCCGGGCTGATCAACCAGGACTTCGCGGACGTCCGGGCGATCATGAAGGACGCCGGCTCCGCCCTGATGGGCATCGGCCGGGCGACCGGCGAGAACCGCGCGGTCGAGGCGGCCCGCGAGGCGATCGCCAGCCCGCTCCTCGAGGTCGACATCAACGGCGCCCAGGGGATCCTCTGGAACATCACCGGGTCCTCGACGCTCTCGCTGTTCGAGGTCCAGGAGGCCGCCGAGGCGATCAAGGAAGCGGCCGACCCCGAGGCCAACATCATCTTCGGCACGAGCTTCAACGAGCGGCTCGGCGACGAGGTCATGGTCACGGTCATCGCGACCGGCTTCGACGGCGGCCGCAAGCGCCACAAGGCCGACCGCGAGGCGACCGGGGTCATGGACACCGTCGGCCATGGGCCGCGCACCGCGCGAGCGGGACTTCCTCGAGGAGCTCCAGCGCCAGCGCGACGAGGTCATCCCCTCGGTCGATCGCAGCGACGACGTGGCCGCGCTGGTCGCCAGCGCGCCGCGGGTCGAGCGCTCGGTCGGGGAGCCGGCGCCGCCCAAGCGCGCGACGACGTACGACGCGGACGACCTGGAGATCCCCAGCTTCCTCCGCCGGAAGTGACCCGCCGGTGGTGACGCCACCGGACCCGACCCTGGTCGAGGCCTTCGCCGAGGCACGAGCGCGCGTCCTCGCGCGGATCGGCGACGCCTGTCGCCGCGCCGGGCGCGACCCTGACGCCGTCACGCTGGTCGCGGTCTCCAAGACCGTCGACGCCGAGCGGCTGCGGGCCGCGGTCGCGGCGGGCCTGACGCTCCTCGGCGAGAACCGGGTCCAGGAGGCGGTCGCCAAGGCGCCCGCGGTGCCCGGCGCCCGCTGGCAGCTCGTCGGTCCGCTCCAGTCGAACAAGGCGCGCCGCGCCCTCGAGACGTTCGACGCGATCCAGTCGGTCGACTCGGTGGAGCTCGGCGAGCGGCTCGACCGGCTCGTCCCCGAGGTCCGGCCCGGCGCCCGCTACCCGGTCCTGCTCCAGGTCAACGTCGACCTCGACCCGGCCAAGCACGGCTTCGGGCCGGCCGACGTCGACGCGGCGCTGCCCGCGCTCCTGGCGTTGCCGAACCTCGAGGTCCGCGGGCTCATGACCGTCGGCCGGCTCGACGACCGACGAGACCGGGCGCGCGGCGACCTTCCGGGAGCTGCGCGACCTCTCGACCCGGCTGCGCGAGCGATCGCCCGGCGCTCGGCGCCGAGCTGTCGATGGGCATGACCGACGACTTCGAGCTCGCGATCGAGGAGGGCGCCACGATCGTCCGGGTCGGGCGCGCCCTGTTCGGCGAGCGGCCGCACGAGCACGGCCCGGGCGACCACGACCACACGCACTGACGCTAGACTGGTGGCGGCCCCCAGGACCCGCCCAAGCCCGCACTCCGTGGGCACAGCCCCACCCGAGGACTTGAGCCAGACCGACGTCCGTTTCGCCGTCCGCCTCACCCCGCGCGCCGCGCTCGATCGAGTCGATGGCGTGCTCGACGGTGTGCTGAAGGCGCGGGTCACCGCCCCGGCGGTCGAGGGTGCCGCCAACAACGCCCTCGTGCGCCTGCTGTCGGACGAACTCGGCGTCTCGCGCCGGAACGTGCGGATCGTCGCCGGCGCGGCAGCCGCGAGAAGCTGGTCGTGGTCGAGGAGGTCGAGCCGAGGACCGTCGTCGCCCGTTGGCCGGGCCTCCGGGTATGATCGAGCGGTCGCGCCGGGCGCGAGGAGCGCCGAGGCCGGACCTCTCGGGCGATTAGCTCAGCGGTTAGAGCGCGCGGTTCACATCCGCGAGGTCACTGGTTCGAATCCAGTATCGCCCACCACCTGTCGCTGCGCCTCGGGCCCAGTCGGCTCGGGACCTCATCGAACGGGGTGGAGCTCGAAGACCGGTCGACCCTCGGCCGCCTCCGACGGACGGTTGAGATCGACCCCATCGAGCACCCGGATGAACCGGACACCGAACGGGATCCTGCGCGCGATCCCACCGAGCGTGTCGCGAAAGAACGCGACCCGCTGTGTCGGGTCCAGCTCGGTCGCGCTGACCTCCTCCTCCGGCCTCGAACGGTGATGGTCGCCTGGCCGGCGGCGCGCAGGTTCCGGACCCAGTGGACCTCGCCCCAGGGGGACCAGATCCACCGCTGGCCATCGACCGTGATGATCGCCACGGGCGTGGTGCGAGGCAGGCCGCTGGTCCGGCCGCGGATCGTGATGAGCCCGTTGAAGCCCAACGGAACGCGGGCGGCCAGCAGCGACCTTCGCGACCGGGTTGAAGACCGTGACCCACGGCGGTGCGGCGGCGACAGCTGGCGGTTCGTTCGGTCATCTGATGGCTCCTTCGTGCGTCGATGCGTGCGGGTGTCACTCAGATGACCCGCACGAAGGCGCAGACGTGACCGCCGCCCGACGGGACTCGGTCCCTCAGCCGGCGACCACGGTGAGATCCAGCTGACCGAGCCGGTCCGGATCCGCGAGCACGTCGATCGCGACGATCCGCCCGCCCCTGACCGTCACGGCCAGGACCGCGAAGGGACTCCCGTCGGGCGCCCAGGCGATGCCTCCCGGGATGCCGTTCACGAGGATCCGGGTCGACGTCTCGGCGAACCGACGGAAGGACATCGCCTGCCCGGCAACGGCGGGTGCGCCGCGGAGCAGCGAGACCAGAGCCGGACGCGCCAGCCCGCCGTCGGAGCGCAGCACGACCTCCGGGTCGAGGACGGCGAGGAGGCGTTCGAAGTCACCGTCACGCGCCGCCGCGAGGAAGGCGTCGACGACGGCCCACTGGCCATCGAGGTCGACGTCGGGCACGGGCGCACCCTGGACGCGACGACGGGCACGGCTCGCGAGCTGCCTCGTCGCGGTCGGACTGCGGCCGACGATCGGGGCGATCTCGTCGAACGGCACGGCGAAGACGTCGTGCAACACGAAGGCGACCCGTTCGGCGGGGGTCAGGGCGTCGAGGACGACGAGCATCGCGAGGCCGACCGAATCGCCGAGGAGGGCCTCCTGTTCGGGATCGATCCCCGCCTCCGGACTCAGGATCGGATCCGGGAGGTGGGTGTCGAGGGACCCTTCGCGGCGCGTCTTGCGCGATCGCAGCATGTTGAGGCAGACCCGTCCGACGACCGTCGTCAACCAGGCCCGCAGGTTGTCGACGTCGCTCGTGTCGGTGCGGCTCAGGCGGATCCACGCCTCCTGGACGGCGTCGTCCGCCTCGGTCACGGAGCCGAGCATCCGGAAGGCGACGCCGCGCAGGTGGGCGCGGTCTGCCTCGAAGCGCTCGGCGAGCCAGTCTTGGTCACTCATGGGGTCACGTTCCTGTGATCGGCCTGGTCATGTCATTGACCCGCCGGCCCGGGCGAGTGTGACCGAGCGGCCCTGACATTCCTGTCACGATCCGGCACGCATCTGGGAGTACGGTGAGGGCCATGGGCAGCATGACGATCCGACCGGCCTACAGCATGTGGCCCCAGTACAACCGGCGCCTCCGCGAGGTCGTCGGGGCGATGACCGACGAGCAGCTGGCGCTCCGACCGTCGGCCGAGCGCTGGCCGCTCTGGGCGACCGTGGGCCACGCCGCATGCCAGCGGGTGTTCTGGCTGTGCGACTTCGCGGGTGAGCCCGGCGCGGAGACCACGCCGTTCACGAACGCCGACGTACGACTGCCCGGGAGACGACGACCTCGAGCACGTCCTCGGTGCCGATGCGCTCGTCGAGGCGCTCGACTCGACCTTCCGCATCGTCGAGGGCTGCCTGGACCGATGGACCCTGGACATGCTCGACGAGGAGCTCCGTCGGCCCGAGTGGGACGGCACGTGGGTGCACACCCGCGGCTCGGTCATCCAGCGCGTCTTCAGCCACGACGTCCACCACTGCGCCGAGCTGAACGAGGCGCTCGGGGTCGCGGGCCTTCGGCAGATCGACCTCTGGGATTGAGCCTCAGGACGGCGCGACAGGTGGCGCGAGTCCGCAGTCGGGCTCGGTGCAGAGCTCCAGCCCCAGCTGGGCCAGTCCCTCGGCCAATGGCGTGAACCCGAGCAATCCGCCGAAGCTCCGACTCGAGACCCCGGCCGGGATGCCACGCACGAGCACGGCACCGCCGGAGTCGCCGACAGCCGCGTCGATCCGTGTCGCGATCATGCACGGGAAGTAGGCGCTGTCCTTCGGGTGCAGGTTGGCGCCCTTCTCGACCACGGTCCCGCGCCGGTAGATGTTGCGGCCGTCGACCTCGACTTCATCGCCGATCGCGATGTCCGCGCAGCCGAGCGGCCGCGTGCCCGGCGGGATGACCCGATAGCCGGCCGTGCCCAGGTCCACGACGTTCAGGTGCCCCCACGGGATGCGGTCCTCGGCGACCACCAGGTAGTTCATGTCGGACGCGGCACACGTGTGACCGGGATACGGGCACGTGGCATCGCGGGCGGGCGGGCCGAAGACGCCACGGATCGTGGTGCCGTCCGGGTCGTAGGCGACCGTGCCCTCTCGCGTGCAATGACCGGTGGACGTGAGCACGATCGTGTCGCCGCGGCGTGCGTAGAACCCGCCGGCACACACGCCCCACAACTGCTGGCCCGCCAGGACCGGCGGGTCGTAGACCGCCGTGGTCCGCTGCGGCTGCAACGCTCGCCCGGCCACGAGGATGCCGACCACGACCAGCAGGCCGATCAGGACGACGAGGAGCAGGTGGATGGGGCGGACCCGCGTTCGCATGCGTGTCCCGGCCGATGATGTCACTGGCTCCTCGCGTTGACTCGGCCGCGCGTGCGACCCCGTGTCCGGATCATCGGCGCCGACCATGGACGGCGGAACCCTGACCTTCAGGCGCTTCGATCGGGCCGTGCATCGGATCACTCCTCGCGACGCCTTCCATGCGCTGACGGGATCGGCCGCAGATTTCCCGCGAGATCGACGTCACAGCGCGCGAGGCGGCCTCGTCAGAAATGGTGAACGCGGATCTCCTCCCCGCGTACCGAAGCCCCCGGTCCTCCCCCGGGGGCTTCGTCTCGTCCGGCCCGAACCGGTCAGGCTGGTTCGGCCGCCAGGCGCCGAAGGACGGCTGGCAGGATCCCGCCACCCGTGTAGTAGTCGACGTCGATCGGGCCGTCGAGGCGGGCGATCGCCTCGAATCGGCGCTCGCGACCGTCGCCGGCGGCGGAGTCGTCCTCCCGCGCGACCACGGTCACCGTCTGTCGCGGCGACGCGCCGGCCTCGAGGCCCAGGATCGAGAACGTCTCGCGCCCGGACAGCCCGAGCGATGCGGCGCTGTCGCCCGGCTTGAACTGGATCGGCAGGATGCCCATGCCGACCAGGTTGGAGCGGTGGATGCGCTCGAAGCTCTCGGCGAGGACGGCCTTGACCCCGAGCAGCGACGGCCCCTTGGCCGCCCAGTCGCGCGACGACCCGGACCCGTACTCGCGGCCGGCGATGACGATGAGCGGCACGCCCTCGGCGATGTAGCGCATCGCAGCGTCGTAGATGAACGTCGTCTCGCCCGACGGCAGGTGGACCGTGTACGGCCCCTCCTTGGGCTCGACGAGCCGGTTGTGCAGGCGGATGTTCCCGAACGTGCCGCGCACCAGGACCTCGTGGTGGCCGCGGCGGGCGCCGTACGAGTTGAACTCGAGCGGCCCGACGCCGTGGTCCTGGAGCCACTGGCCGGCGGGCGACCACGGCGCGATCGAGCCGGCCGGGGAGATGTGGTCGGTCGTGACCGAGTCGCCCAGGACCGCCAGCGCGCGGGCCCCGACGATGTCGCCGGGCGGCACGTGACCGGCCGACAACCCGTCGAGGAACGACGGCCGGGCGATGTACGTCGACGCCGGGTCCCAGGCGTAGCGGTCGCCCGACGGGATCGACAGCGCCCGCCAGCGGTCGTCGCCCTCGAAGACGACCTCGTAGGTCCGCCGGAAGAGCTCGGCATCGACGGACTCCGCGATGACCGAGCGGATCTCGTCGGCCGACGGCCAGATGTCGGCGAGGAAGACCGGGGAACCGTCGGTGGCCGTGCCGAGCGGCTCGCGGGTGAGGTCGATGTCGACCCGGCCGGCCAGCGCGAAGGCCACGACGAGCGGCGGGGATGCGAGGTAGCTCGCCCGGGCCAGCGGATGGATGCGGCCCTCGAAGTTGCGATTGCCCGACAGCACGGCCGCGACGACCAGGTCGTTGGCCTCGACCGCGGCGGCCACGGCCTCGTCGAGCGGGCCGGAGTTGCCGATGCAGGTCGTGCAGCCGTAGCCGGCCAGGGCGAACCCGAGGGCCTCGAGCGGGGCCATCAGCCCGGCCGAGGTCAGGTAGCCGGTCACGGCCTTCGAGCCCGGGGCGAGCGAGGTCTTGACCGTCGGGTTCGACCCGCAGCCCACGCGCCACGGCGTTCCGTGCCAGCAGCCCGGCCCCCACCATCACCGTCGGGTTGGACGTGTTCGTGCACGAGGTGATCGCCGCGATCGCCACGGACCCCGTCCGGACCACGACCCGCTCCCCGCCGACCTCGACCGGCACGCCCCGGTAGGAGCGGTGGTCGACCGGTGGCACGTCGGCCAGGACCGGTTCGGCGGGCGGGGCCGGTCGCGGGCGGTTCGGGTCGGCCGATGCGAACGCCGGTGCGTCGGACGCGGGGAAGGATTCGGCCGAGGCCTCGTCCACGGCCGAGGCTCCCGGCACGGCCGCTTCCGCGTCGGCGGCATCGCCCGACTCGAGGCCGTCGGGGAAGTTCGTCCGGAAGTTGTCGCGCAGGAGGTCGAGGGGGACGCGGTCCTGCGGCCGGCGCGGTCCCGCCACGCGACGGCACGACCGTCGCGAGGTCGAGGGAGAGGAGCTCATCGAAGGTCGGGCCGTCGCCCGGCTCGCGCCAGAGGCCCTGGGCCTTCGCATAGCGCTCCACGAGATCGACCCGCTCGGGGGAGCGGCCGGTCAGGCGCAGGTAGGCGAGCGTCTCGTCGTCGATCGGGAAGAGCGTCGCGGTCGCCCCGAACTCGGGGCTCATGTTGCTGATCGTCGCGCGGTCGGCCAGCGACAGGCCGGCCAGGCCGTCGCCGGCGAACTCGACGAACGCGCCGACCACGCCGTGACCGCGCAGGAGCTCCGTCACGACGAGCACGAGGTCGGTCGCCGTCGCGCCCTTGGGCAGGTCGCCGGTCAGGCGCACGCCGACCACCTTGGGCATCGGCTGGTAGAGCGGCTGGCCGAGCAGGACGGCCTCGGCCTCGATGCCGCCGACGCCGTAGCCCAGGACGCCGAGCGCGTTGATCATCGTCGTGTGCGAATCGGTCCCGACGAGCGTGTCCGGGAACGCCACGCCGTCGCGCACGTCGACGACCGGCGCCAGGAACTCGAGGTTGACCTGGTGGACGATGCCGGTCCCGGGCGGCACGATCCGGAGGTTCCGGAACGCGGTCTGCGCCCAGCGGAGGAGCTGGTAGCGCTCGATGTTGCGCTCGTACTCGCGCTCGACGTTGAAGGCGAACGCGCCGGGCGTCCCGAACTGGTCGACCTGGACCGAGTGGTCGATGACGAGGTCGGCCTGGACGAGCGGGTTGACCCGGGCCGGATCGCCGCCGAGGTCGGCCATCGCGTCGCGCATCGTGGCGAGGTCGACGACCGCGGGGACGCCGGTCAGGTCCTGGAGGATGACCCGCGACGGCATGAACGGGATCTCGGCCTCCGCCGCGACCCCGGGCCGCCAGGCGGTCAGGGTCTCGACGTCCTCCGGCCGGACGATGCCGCCACCGGCATGGCGCAGCAGGTTCTCGAGCAGGATCCGGATCGTGACAGGGGCGGACGCCAGGTCCATCCGATCGGCCAGGACGGCCAGCCGATAGTGATCAGGGAGGCCGGGGCCGAGCGGCGTCCGGGCGCCGAAAGGGTCATTCGCCGACAACCGCGTCCATCCTCGCTCGCTCGCTACACTCGACGCGTGCAAGCGTACCGCGACCGACCCCGTGACGCGGGCGCCCGCCGGTGAGGGCGTGGGGCGACCTGCCCGGCGACGACCCGAAGCGGGATCGCGAGGAGAAGGAGGCCGCGATCGAGGCGGCCGGCATCGACCTCGATCCGGTGCCGCCGGGCTTCCATCGCCACGACGACGAAGTCCACGCCAGCGACCACGCGCACCCGCATCACCACTCCGAGCCCGGCCAGCCGCCGGTCATCGGGATCATCGGAGCCGGGGCCGTCGGGACCGCGCTGGGCGTCGCGCTGACCCGGGCCGGCTGGCCGGTCCACGCGGTCGCGAGCCGCGATCCGGAGCGGCGGCAGCGGTTCCACGCCCTCGTCGACGGGTCGCGGATGTTCAGCGAGGGGCAGGCCGTCGTCGAGGAGGTCGAGCTCGTCATCCTCGCGGTGCCCGACGACGCGGTCGCGTCGGTGGCCGCGGGTCTGCGGATGTACGGCGGCCAGGCCATGGTCCACACGAGTGGCGCCCTCGACGCCGACGTGCTCGCCCCGGCGATGGCCGCCGGCACCCAGATCGGGGCGTTCCACCCGCTGGTGGCCTTCGCCGACACGGAACGGGCGGTCGCCGCGCTCAAGGGCGCGACCGTCGCCATCGAGGGCGACGACCAGCTGGCCACCCTGCTGGCCACGATGGCCGAGGCGATCGGCGCCCATCCGGTCCGGCTCGCCTCGGGGTCGAAGGCCGCGTATCACGCGGCGGCCGTCCTGGCCGCTGGTGGCTTCGTCGCGCTCCTCGACGCGATCGTCGAACTGGGTCGCGTGGCGGGCCTCGACGAGGCTGGGGCGCTGGCCATCTACGGGCCCCTCATCGAGGGCACCCTGGGCAATGCCCGGGCGCTCGGCGTCCGCGCCGCCCTGACCGGCCCGATCGCCCGCGGCGACATCGGAACACTCGATGCGCACCTGGCCGCGCTCGAGCGCCACGCCCCCGATGTCATGGCTCTGTACCGCGCTGTCGCGGACCGGGAGATCGACCTGGCGGTCGCCCGGGGCTCGCTGGCACCGGAGCCAGCCCACGAGATGCGATCCGCCCTTGCAAGGGCGGATCGAACCGGTACCATAACCACCTGATGAATCACAGCATCGCCGCGAAGTACGCGGCTCGGCCGGCGGCCCATTTCGTGCGCCCCTCGGTTCGCACGAAGGAGCGGCGCCTCGGGCTGCACGCGGGCGGTGCCTTCCGTTCGACCGCCGAGCACGCCACGGTCCTGCGGGGCCCGGACGTCACGCCGCTCGCGAGCCTGCGTGGCCGGTCGCGCTCCATCCAGACCGCCGACGGCTCGCGACCGCTCGACGGTCGTCCGCGTCCCCGTGTCGTCATGACCTGGGCCCGATCCGGGCACGGCGGGGCGCTCCGTCGCCCAAGCGCCGCCTCGGCGCCGTGGCGCGGCTGAGGACCTCGACCGCCACGTCCGCCGGCGGGGTCGTCGTCCGCCACGAAGCCGGCCAACCATGGCTCGTCGTCGGGAGTCGTCGTCGCGAGCGCGACGGGCGGACCTGGACGCTCCCCAAGGGCACGCCGAAGAGCGGTGAGACCACCGAGGAGACCGCGCTTCGCGAGGTCGCCGAGGAGACCGGTCTGAAGGTCCGCATCACCGGCCCCCTCGACTCGATCGAGTACTTCTTCGTCCAGTCGGGGACGCGCATCCACAAGACCGTCCACTACTTCCTGATGGAGCCGACCGGCGGCGACCTCGCCCGACACGACCACGAGTTCGAGGAGGTCCGCTGGATCCGGTTCTCCGACGCTCCCTCGACCCTGACCTTCGAGACCGAGCGGGCGCTCGTGGCGCGGGCGGCGGAGCTGGTCGACCCCGGCTCGGTCCGGGCCGGCTCGTGACCGCGGAGTCGCCAGAGCCGGACTCGCACGAGCCGCACGTCACCCCGCTCGCCGCGCGACACGCCGAGCTGGGCGCCCGCGTGATCGAGTTCGGCGGCTGGTTGATGCCGGTCCAGTACGGCTCGATCATCGACGAGCATCGAGCCGTCCGCGAGCGCGTCGGCCTGTTCGACCTGTCGCACATGGGCGAGCTGTTCGTCGAGGGCCCGGAGGCCGGGGTCGCCCTCGCCGCGGCGCTCGTCAGCGAACCCGCCGGCGCTCACGATCGGTCGCGCCCACTACTCGATGATCGTCGCGCCCGACGGCGGGATCATCGACGACCTCATCGTCTACCGCCTGGCCGAGGAACGGTTCCTCGTCGTCGCCAATGCGAGCAACGCCGCGGTGGTCTCCGATGCGCTCGCCGAGCGGCTCGCCGGCTTCAAGGCGATCCTGGACGACGGCTCCCTCGCGACCGGACTCCTCGCGGTCCAGGGACCGCGCGCGATCGATGTGCTCCGGCCACTGACGGACGTCGATCTCGCCGCGCTGCGCTACTACGCCATCGCCGAAGGCGCTGTCGCCGGCATCCCGGCGCTCGTCGCCCGGACCGGCTACACGGGCGAGGACGGCTTCGAGGTCTTCGTCGAGACCGGACGGACCGTCGAGCTGTGGGATGCCCTGCTGGCCGCGCGTGCAGGCCGCGGACGGCGTCCCGTCGGCCTCGGCGCCCGGGACACGCTCCGGCTCGAGGCCGGCATGCCGCTCTACGGCAACGAGCTCGACCGCGACACGAATCCGTACGACGCGGGCCTCGGGCGCGTGGTCAAGCTCGACAAGCCCGGCGACTTCGTCGGACGCGCGGCGCTCGAACGGATCGCGGCCGCGGGACCGGCCAAGCGCCTGGTCGGCCTCGTCGTCGAGGGTCGCGGCATCGCCCGCCACGGATACCCGGTCCTGGCCGGCGACCGGCGGACGGGCGTCGTCACGAGCGGCACGCAGTCGCCGACGCTCGGGGTGCCGATCGCGATGGCCTACGTCGCGCCGGGCGATGCGGAGCCGGGTACGATACTGGCCGTGGAGATCCGAAACGCGCCGGTCTCCGCGAAGGTCGTCGACCTGCCGTTCTACCGACGCCCGACCTGATCGGTCGGGGAGCCGATGCCCCCCGACCCCGCCCGACGCGCCCGCCGCCCGCGGCGACCTGCCGCGCCAGGAGGAGGTACGGCCAGCGATGGTCCCCAGCGACCTGCGCTACACCAAGGACCACGAGTGGGTCCGTCTCGAGGGTGACGAGGCGGTGATCGGGATCACGGCCTATGCCGCCGAACAGCTCGGCGACATCGTCTTCGTGGAGCTCCCCGACGTCGGCAAGGCGCTCGACCAGTTCGCCGCCTTCGGTGTCGTCGAATCGGTCAAGGCCGTCAGCGACCTGTACGCACCGATCGGCGGCGAGGTCGTGGGCACCAACGACGCCCTGACCGGCACCCCGGAGGTCGTCAACGGCGACCCGTACGGCCAGGGCTGGATGCTCCGGGTCCGGCTCGCCGATCCAGGCCAGCTCGACGAGCTCCTCGACGGGGCCGCCTACGACGATCTCATCGCGGCCGGCTGATCCCCGACGATGCCGTACGGACCGCATACCGCCGATGACCGCGAGCGGATGCTCACGGCGCTCGGCCTGACCTCGGTCGACCAGCTCTTCGACGACATCCCGGCCGCGCTGCGTGCCTCGCGCCTGGACCTGCCGCCGCCGGAGCCGGAGCTGGACCTCGCGGCCCGCCTGCAGTGGCTGGCCGGTCGCAACCGGACCGATCTGGCGTCGTTCCTGGGCGCCGGCGTCTATCGCCACTGGAGCCCGCCGGCGGTCGACCAGCTCCTGCTCCGCGGCGAGTGGTACACGGCCTACACGCCGTACCAGCCCGAGGTCAGCCAGGGCACCCTCCAGAGCATCTACGAGTACGAATCGCTGATCGGCGAGCTCGTCGACCTCGACGTCGTCTCCGCGTCCCACTACGACGGCGCCGCCGCGACCGCCGAGGCGGCCCTGATGACGTGCCGGGCGACCCGGCGCGACCGGGTCCTCGTCAGCCGCGGCGTCCACCCGCACTACCGCCAGACCCTCCAGACGTACTTCGGCGGCGACCTCGAACTCGACGAGATCCCCCTCGTGGCCGACGGGCCGGCGGCGGGCACGACCGACCTCGAGGCGCTGGAGCGGATGCTGGCCGAGCCCGATCGACCGGTCGCCGGCGTGCTCGCGGCCCAGCCGGACTTCCTGGGCCTGCTCGAACCGATGCCGGCCATCGGAGCGCTCGCGCACGACGCGGGCGCCCTGTTCGTCGCCGTCATCGAGCCCGTCTCGCTGGCCGTCCTGGCGCCGCCGGGCGCGTACGGGGCCGACATCGCGGCCGGCGAAGGCCAGCCGCTCGGGATCGCGCCCCAGTACGGCGGCCCGTACCTGGGCATCCTCGCCTCGACCGACGCCCTGGTGCGCCAGATCCCTGGCCGGCTGGTCGGGATGACCACCGACCTCGACGGGCAGCGGGCCTTCGTGATGACGATGCGGGCGCGCGAGCAGGACATCCGCCGGGACAAGGCGGCGAGCAACATCTGCACGAACCAGGCGCTGCTCGCGCTGGCGGCTTCCATCTACCTGGCGACGATCGGACCGCACGGGCTGCGCGACGTCGCGGCGCTCGGTGCCGCACGGGCAGCGGAGCTCGAGACGGCCCTCGACGCGGTCGGCGCCCCGCGTCTGCACCCGGGTCCGTACCTCAACGAGTTCGCGATCCGGGTGCCCGAGGCACGCACCGTCCACCGGCGGCTGCTCGAGCACGGGATCCTGGCCGGTCTCGTCCTGGCCGACGTCGTCCCCGACGACCCGACCCTCGCCGACGGTCTGCTGGTCTGCGCCACCGAGGTCACGACATCGGCCGAGATCGTCCGCTTCGCGAGCGCCCTCGGCGACGTGATGCGGGGCCGGCCCGCGACCGCCGTCGAAGCGGGTGCCGGCGAGCGGTTCGCGAACCCGGCCGCATCGGGGGTCCGGCGATGAGCGTCACCGGGCCCAAGCTCCAGCCCACCCTGTTCGAGCGTGGACGGCCGGGACGTGGAGGCGGCAAGATCCCGCATCCGCCCAAGGACGCCCTGGCACGCATCCCGACGTCGGCGCTTCGAACGAACCCGCCGGCCCTGCCCGAGCTCAACGAGCCCGACGTCGTCCGCCACTACGTCAACCTCTCGCAACTGAACTTCGCGGTCGACACCGGGCTTCTACCCGCTCGGCTCGTGCACGATGAAGTTCAACCCCAAGCTCAACGAATGGGCGGCCCGCCTGCCCGGGTTCGCGACGCTCCATCCGCTCGCGCCCGACGAGATCGCCCAGGGCACGCTCCAGCTGCTCTGGGAGCTCGAGGCGGCGCTGGCCGAGATCTCCGGGATGCGCGCCGTGACGCTCCAGCCCGCGGCCGGGGCCCAGGGCGAGCTGACCGGCATCCTGATGATCCGGGCCTACCACCGGGAGCGGGGCGACACGCTCCGCGACGAGGTGCTCGTGCCCGACAGCAGCCACGGGACGAACCCCGCCACCGCGTCGATGGCGGGCTTCCGGACGATCACGATCCCGTCGGCCCGCGATGGCGGCGTCGACGTCGACGCCTTCCGGGCCGCCCTCGGTCCACGGACCGCCGCCGTGATGATCACGAATCCATCGACGCTCGGGCTCTTCGAGACGCGCATCGGCGAGCTGCTCGACGCCGTCCACGGGGCCGGCGCGCTGGCCTACATGGACGGCGCGAACCTCAACGCCATCCTCGGCCGGTTCAAGCCCGGCGAGGCCGGCTTCGACGTCATGCACTTCAACGTCCACAAGACGTTCTCGACGCCCCACGGCGGCGGCGGACCGGGCGCCGGACCCGTCGGGGTGGGGGAGGCGCTGCTGCCGTACCTGCCCACGCCACGGGTCCTGGTGCGAGGCGCGACGGCGTCCTTCCGCCTCGAGCGCCCCGGGGAGCGGCCGAGCTCCATCGGGCGGCTGCGCAGCTTCGTGGGCAACACGGGCGTCCTCGTGCGGGCCTACGCGTACATCCGGGCCCACGGCGACGCCGGCCTGCGCGAGGTCAGCGACGATGCCGTCCTGGCGGCCAACTACCTCAAGCACCGGCTCGCGGGGACGTACGACCTGCCGTACGACCGGCCCTGCAAGCACGAGTTCGTGGCCTCGGCCGCCATCGATCAAGAAGCGGACCGGCGTCCGGACGCTCGACATCGCCAAGCGCCTCATCGACCACGGATTCCATCCGCCGACGATCTACTTCCCGCTGATCGTCGAGGAGGGCATGCTCATCGAGCCCACCGAGACCGAGTCGGTCGAGACGCTCGACGCCTTCGCCGACGCGCTCATCGCGATCGCCGCCGAGGCCGACACCGATCCGGAACGCGTCACCACCGCACCGCACACGGCGCCCGTGCGGCGACTCGACGAGGCCACGGCCGCGCGCCAGCCGAACCTGCGCTGGCGGCCGATGACCGGCGCCCAGACGCCGTGCCCGGATTGAACGAACGTCCCGCCTCAGCGCCAGACGAAGGTTCCTTAGCCATTGTTGACAGCCCGACGAGGCGTGTGGATAGTACCGGCAGCGCAGCGACCCGAGCGTGCTGCCGGTTTGGCTCGCCCCGTAACCGCATCGAGTTGGGAGGCTCGATCAGGTTCAAGCACGGGTTCCGAGGATCGGCGTGGGCACGTGGTGGTCGATAGCGGGAGAACTTGGGTAATCCACCCATTCGGAGGACAGTTGATGAAGAAACGTCTATTCGGGTTGCTGTCGGTGGCGGTGATGGTATTCACCGCCTGCGGCACTTCCTCCACCTCGTCGTCGCCGGCCGCGTCGGCGGCGGCGCCTTCGGCTGCGGCGCCATCGGCTGCAGCATCACCGGCGGAATTGCAGGCGCCTGCGGCGCCGGAGCTCACCGGCTCCACGTACGTCGCCGAGCCCGCGCCGGCCCAGGGCGAGACCCTCGTCGTGGCCGAGTGGCAGGTCCCCGGCAACTTCAACTACTACTACGCGCAGGCCAACACCGACATCGAGGCCCAGGCGCCCGCGATGCTCGGCCTGCTCGACACCTCCTACGACCTGAAGTACGTCCCTGAGCTGACCACGAACGTCCCGCTCGTGACCAATGGCGACGTCGTCGTCAACGGCACCACGATGGACGTGACCTGGAAGCTCATCCCGGGCGCCCTGTGGTCCGATGGCAAGCCGATCACGTGCGCTGACCTCGAGGCCACCTGGAAGTGGAACGTCAGCCCGGACAACGTCGGCCTCGCCGGCGGTGTCGTCGGATGGGAAGACGTCACGGCCGTCGAGGGCGGCACGGGCACCGACTGTGTCATGAAGTTCGGGAAGATCTACGAGGGCTACCTCGGCCTGGTCTCGATCCTGTTCCCGAAGCACTACATCGACACGGTCCCGGTCGCGGACGCGCCGACCAAGCTGTACCCGCTGACCGACCTCGCGTCGGGCGTCTATAGCGGACCGTACATGCCGACCAAGTACGCCGCGGGCGCACAGCTCGAGTACGTCGCCAACCCGAACTGGAAGACCATCAGCGGCGGCAAGGAGCCGGGCTTCAAGAACCTGATCTTCAAGTACTACCCGGACAATCCCGACGGGATGATCGCCGGCTTCGCGCAGGGCGAGTACGACCTCGCGATGAACCTCAACCACTCTGATGTGCCGAAGCTGACCGGGATGGACAAGGTCCTCACCGAGGACACGTTCACCTACGAGCAGCTCTCGTTCAACAACAAGCGCCTCGCCGAGAAGACCGGCAGCGCGGAAGACGCCCAGACCGTCAAGGAGGCCGTTGGCCTCGCGATCGACAAGACGCAGATCGCCGGGCAGGTCCTCGGCGGCACGGTCGAGCCGATCGGCACGAACAACATCTCCCCGCTCGCGTGGTACTTCAAGGAGACCCCGCCGAGCGTCTACAACGTCGACGAGGCCAAGGCCAAGCTCGACGCAGCCGGCTGGGTGCCGGGCACCGACGGCATTCGCGAGAAGGCCGGCAAGCGCCTGGAATTCGACTTCTGCACCACGACCCGCCCGTACCGCATCGAGTCGCTGACGGCATTCGCGTCGCAGCTGGCCCCGATCGGTATCAAGGTCAACTCGATGCCGGTCGGCGCCGACATCATCTTCGGTAGCTGGACCGGTGAAGGCATCCAGGACGACACCGCCCTGCAACCTGATCCACGGCAACTTCGATGCCGCGATGTACGCGTTCGTCTCCCCGCTCGATCCGCTCGGCGGCTACAACGTGTACACGTGCCAGGGCATCCCGGATGCCGAGCCGCACAACGGCCAGAACAGCAACCGCGTCTGCGTCCCCGAGCTGGACGAGGCGTGGAATGCCGTCAAGAACAGCGTGGACTTCTCGGTCGTCCGCGAAGCCATGTACAAGGTCCAGGACCTGTACAGCTCATTGGCCCCCGAGTACCCGCTCTTCTACTGGAAGAACGCGTACCTCGTGAGCCCCAAGCTCCACAACGTGACAGGCAACCCGACCACGTCGAGCGTGCTCTGGAACGTTGGGGATTGGTGGATCGACCAGTAACCGACTGATCGATCCACTCGCACGAGTCAAGCGATGTGCAGCGAGGCCGCCTGGCCTCGCTGCACGTTCATTTCTAGGCAGGGCTGACGATGGGCCGTTTCATCATCCGTCGCGTCCTCGAGACGATCCCCGTCCTCATCATCACGTCATTCATCATCTACGGGATCCTGCTGATCGCCCCGGGCGGGCCCGAAGCGCGGTTCGCCCTGAACCCGCGGATCACGCAGGAGCAGATCCAGGCCTTCCGCCACCGCTGGGGTCTCGACCAGCCGATCCCGATCCAGTACTGCCGCTGGGTCGGGGTCTGCAACCCCGACGGCGAGGGCCTCGGCATCTTCATCAGCGAGCAGGGCTTCCCGAACTTCCTTCCGGAATTCCTGCGTGGCGGCGACAACGGGATCCTCCACGGCGATCTCGGCTTCTCGGTCCGTGACGGCCGCCCGGTCACGGCGGTGATCGGCGACCGGCTGTGGCCGACGATCATCCTGGCCGGGACGGCGTGGATCATCTGGGTCAGCTTCGCGTTCGTCGCGGGCGTCATCGCGGCCGTGAGACGGTATGGGCTGTTCGATTCGGCCCTGACGATCTTCTCGTACATCGGGTTCTCGTTACCCACGTTCTGGCTCGGCCTCATGTTGTTGACGGTGTTCGCCGCCCAACTCAAGATCCTGCCGGCCGGCGGCATGTGGACCACGCGCGACGTCCCGATCTTCGGTTCGGCCGACTACTGGGTGTACTTCGCGGCCCAGCCCGTCGACGCCCTGGTCGACCTCGGCCGCCACCTGATCCTGCCGGTCTTCACCCTCGTCGTCGTGAGCGTCGCCGGCGACTCGCGCTTCGTCCGCGCGGCCATGATCGATTCACTCAACCAGGACTACGTCCGCACCGCCCGGGCCAAGGGCGTCGTGGAGCGGAAGGTCATCTCGAAGCACGCGCTCCGCAACGCGCTGCTGCCCATCATCACGAACCTGGGCCTCGAGATCCCGTTCCTGTTCACCGGCGCGATCGTCACCGAGACCATCTTCTCGTGGCCGGGCATGGGCCGCGGATTCATCGAGGCGACCAACGCGTTCGACTACCCGGTGCTCATGGGGATCCTCGTCATCACCGCGCTGATCGTCGGTCCTGTCCAACCTGCTCGCGGACGTCCTGTACGCGATCGTCGACCCGAGGATCAGCTATGGATGACCGTCCCGAGCCGGAGATCCGCGCCACCGACCATCGAGGAAGTCGAGGGGATCGCGGACTACGAGGTCCAGCTGGAGTCGCTCAACCAGTGGCAGATCGCCTGGCGTCGATTCAAGCGCCACCGCCTCGCGGTCGTCGGGAGCGTCCTCTTCCTCGGGATGTGCCTGGTCGCGATCATCGGCCCGATCATCCTGCCGTACAACTTCCTCGACATCAAACGGCCCGATGAGCTCGTCTATGCCGGCCGGCCGCCCTCCTGGGTCACCCTGGACTGGGAGCCGGTGCTGCTGATGGGCGAGACCGCCCGGTTCCAGCGGGACGTGTTCATCCTGGTGGTCAACGGCGCCCGGATGTCGCTCATCATCGGCCTTGGCGCCACGGCGATCTCGGTCATCATCGGCGCCCTGTGGGGTGGGATCGCCGGCTACTTCGGCGGCTGGGTCGACTCGGTGATGATGCGGATCGTCGATGCGCTGCTGTCGGTGCCGATCCTGTTCCTCATCCTCGTGGCGTCGCAGGTTCCTCGGCCAGGGCAGCTGGGTCGGCGTGCTGCTGATCTTCGGCGCTCTTCGGCTGGCTGGGCATCTCGCGCCTGGTGCGAGCCTGTTCCTGTCGCTGCGGGAGGAGCAGTTCGTCGATGCGGCCCGGGCGGTCGGCGTGTCGGACTACCGGATCATCGTCCGCCACATCCTGCCCAACGCGCTCTCGCCGATCATCGTCGCCGCCACGCTGGGCGTGGCCGGCGTCATCGTGGCGGAGGCGTTCGTGAGCTTCCTCGGCTTCGGGGTCGACCTCAACACGCCGACGTGGGGCAACATCCTGTCGAACTCGCTCGAGTTCGTGAACCAGGGCAACTGGTGGTGGGCGTTCTTCCCGGGCCTGGCCATCGTGATCACCGTGCTCGGCATCAACTTCATGGGTGACGGCCTGCGCGACGCGCTCGATCCGCGGTCACGCGTGTGACGACCTTCGAGATCGACCGCGCCGGCGCCGAGGCACCGCGCGACACGGCCCGCCGGACCCGAACAACCTGCTCGAGGTTCGCGACCTGCAGGACCTACTTCAAGGTCCTCGACGGGGTCGTCAAGGCCGTCGATGGCGTCGACTTCGCGGTCAAGCGCGGCGGCCGTCTCGGCGATCGTCGGCGAGTCCGGCTCGGGCAAGAGCGTGACCGCGCTCACGATCATGCGGCTCATCGACGAACCGCCCGGCGAGGTCGCCGGCGGGGAGGTCTGGTTCGACGGCCGTGACCTGCTCACGCTGCCGGACGAGGAGCTCCGCGAAGATCCGCGGCGACGAGATCGCGATGATCTTCCAGGAGCCGATGACGAGCCTGAACCCGGTCCTCACGATCGGCGACCAGATCATGGAGGCGGTCCTGCTCCACCAGGACGTGGCGAAGTCGGCGGCGCAAGGACATCACGCGTGAAGGCCCTCAGCGATGTCGGCATCTCGACCCCGGAGCGGCGGGTCACGCCAGTACCCGCATGAGCTGTCGGGCGGCATGCGCCAGCGCGTCATGATCGCGATGGCGCTCAGCTGCAATCCGAAGCTGCTGATCGCCGACGAGCCCACGACGGCGCTCGACGTCACGATCCAGGCGCCAGATCCTGGAGCTGATCAAGGAGATCCAGGAGCGAACGGGGACCGGCGCTGCTGCTCATCACCCACGACCTCGGGGTCGTCGCCGAGACCGTCGACGACGTCGTGGTCATGTACGCGGGCCGGGTCGTCGAGCAGGGCACCGTCGAGGAGGTCCTGCTGGGGGCCCGCCACCCGTACACGCGCGGGCTCCTCAACTCGATCCCGTCGAAGGGCAAGCGCGGCCAGCGGCTGGAGCCGATCAAGGGCACCGTCCCGAACCCGTTCCGGATGCCGCCCGGCTGCAAGTTCGAACCGCGCTGTCCCTATGCCTGGGACCAGTGCGTTCGCGAGGAGCCGACCCTCATCCGCCTCGCGGTCCGGCGGAGCGTCACGTTGCTGGCTGCACGATCCGGCCAACCGAGTCCCGCCTCGACGCAGCTACGACAGCGAACCAGAGGTGCTGCCGACGTGACCGGTGCGATCCCAGGCGGCGTGACCGACCCCGTCGACCCGTCCGCCGACCGCCCGAGCGCCGTCTCCGGGCGCGGTCCGGCCACCGCTCATCGAGATCGAGGACTCGTCAAGACCTACTACCCGATCCGGGCCGGGATCCTGCGGCGCGTCATGGCCCACGTCAAGGCCGTCGACGGCGTCAGCTTCGAGATCCGTCGCGGCGAGATCTTCGGGCTGGTCGGCGAGTCCGGCTGCGGCAAGACCACGCTCGGACGGACCCTCCTCCGTCTGGAGGACGCCGACCGAGGGCCAGGCCCGGTTCGAGGGCCAGGACGTCTTCAAGCGCAAGGGCGACGACCTCAAGAAGATGCGTCGCCGCATGCAGGTCATCTTCCAGGATCCGGTCGCGAGCCTGAACCCGCGGATGCCGATCAGCGACATCGTCGGGGAGGGGATGCTCGCCCAGGCCGACAAGGAGAACGGCTGGGGGGAGCGGAGCGTCCGCGACAAGCGCGACCGGGGACTACCTCGAGGAGGTCGGGCTCCGTCGCGAGTACGCCCGGCGCTACCCGCACGAGTTCAGTGGTGGCCAGCGTCAGCGGATCGGCATCGCCCGGGCGCTCGCGGTGTCGCCCGAGTTCATCTTCGCCGACGAGCCCGTGTCCGCCCTGGACGTCTCGATCCAGTCCCAGATCCTCAACCTCATCCTCGACCTGCGCGAGCGGTTCAACCTGCCGTTCCTGTTCGTGGCGCACAACCTCTCGGTCGTCCAGTACATCAGCGACCGGGTCGGGGTCATGTACCTCGGCAAGATGATGGAGCTCGCGCCCGTCGACTCGCTCTACGCGCAACCCACGTCATCCGTACACGATCGCCCTGCTGTCGGCGGTGCCCGACCCCGATCCGCGGATCCGCAAGCGGCGCCTCGTGCTCAAGGGTGACGTGCCGTCGCCCGTCTATCCACCATCGGGCTGCCGTTTCCGCACGCGCTGCTGGCTGTACGAACGTCTGAGCGAGTCCGAGCGCGAGCGCTGCTCCACCGAGATCCCCGAGTTCCGCGAGATCGCCGTCGACCACCGGGTCGCCTGCCACTACCTCGAGCGAGCGACCGAGGCTGTGGCGAGCGACATCGCCGCCCACCAGTCGGCCCTCGACGCGGCGGTGACCGAGCCCGCGTGACCGTGGTGCGCTCGGGTCGTCGGCCGCTCGATGCCCCAGCGCTGACTGCCGCCAGAGCGCCCGACCGGTCGATCCGCCTCCGCCTGGCGTCGCTCCTCGTCGCGGTCGCCCTCGTCGGGACGGCGTGCGCGTCGTCGGCTCCGTCACCGAGGCCCGTGACCCCGACGGTCCTGCCGTCGGCCGCCGCGATCCGCCGCGACCGCTGCGCCGTCACCCGTGGAGCAGACACTCACGATGGCGCTCGACGAGGACCCGACGGGCCAGCTTGTCGAACGTGGCGACCGGCGCCTCGACCCGGAAGGCCGCCGCGTTCCTGTACAACGGGCTGTACGGCCTCGATGAGCACCTGGATCCCGATGCCCGTCCTTGCCGCGGGACCGCCGACCGTGTCCGCGGACGGGCTGACGTGGACGGTCGGGCTGCGGGACGACGTCCGGTTCCAGGACGGCACCGCGCTCGGCGCCGACGACGTCGTCCAGACCTACAGGATGGCCCAGAGTCCGCGGTGCCAGTTCAACGAGAGCCTCTGCCTGTTCCGGGCCAACGTCCTCGACCGCGTCGAGCGGGTCGACGACCTCACGGTCGCGTTCACGCTCCGCACGAGGCTGCCGAGTTTCGCCGCCGTGTACCTCGGGATCTGGATCGAGAGCAAGGACGCGATCGACGCGTCCTACGGCCGCTTCACCGCCAACGTCCCGCCCGTCGCCGAGGTCGGGGCATTCCTCGACAAGGTCGCCGTCGAGGAGTCCCGCCCGACCGGGCCCGACGGCGCCGACGGCAAGCCGACCGTGGACTACGGGCGATTCCGCGACGACGGCGAGGGACTGCTCCGGACCGCCGGGATCGCGTTCCCTCGCGAGTCCGCCCACACGACCGACGGCGTCTTCGACGAGCGAGCCTACGTCCGCGACGTCATCGCCCGGATCCGGGCGATCGATGTCTCGTTCACCGATCGGACGATCGATGCGATGGCGGCCGCCTATCCGTATCTCGATTTCCAGGATCGCCCCGTCGGCACCGGGCCCTTCACGTTCGCCACGTCGACGTCGGGCGCTGGCGCGACGTTCGTGGCGAACGAGGACTACTTCCTCGGCGAACCGAACATCAAGCGGCTGATCCTGCCGATCGTCGGATCCGACGCCGAGGGGGCCCAGGCCCTGGTGGACGGAACGATCGACTGGGACCCGCGGATCGGGGGCGCCGCCTACGAGCCGATCAAGGACGACGAGGGCCTCAAGTTCGTCGAGTACCTCGATCTGAGCTCGTTCGGCCTCTTCTTCAACCTCCACACCGAGACCGGTGGCTTGTTCCTCGACCGGAACCTGCGTCAGGCCGTTGCCTCGTGCATCGACCGGCCAGCGACGGCCACTGCGGCCACCGATGGGCAGGGCGTCGCGATCTACACCGAGATCCCGCCGATCTCATGGGCCTACCCGGCCGACGGTCTCGAGACGTACCCGCTCGATCGCGAACGGGCGCGCGAGCTCATCGAGGCCTCGGACTGGACTGCCGGCAGCGACGGCATCTACCGCAAGGACGGCCGCCGGCTCGCGACGGTCGTCGCCGTGCGGGAGGGCTTCCCGGATCGCAGCCGCTGGCTGCAGTCGGTGAGCGAGCAGGTCCGTGAGTGCGGGATCGACCTCACGTACGAGGAAGTGTCGTTCGCCCGGATCCTCGGCATGCTCGAGGTCTATCCCCACATCAATGCGGCCGTGCCCCGGTCGCGGTTCTCGTTCGACGCGTACTTCGGCGGGTTCGGGGTCGCGTTCGATCCCGATCCGTTCAGGCTCTACCACTCGTCGGAGTGCTCGTCCGCCGAACGCCCGACCACGCTCAACTACATCTGCTACGCGAACCCCGCGGTCGACCGGCTGATCGAGATGGGGCGGGCCGAGTTCGATCAGGCCACGCGCGCCGAGATCTATCGCCAGTACGCCATCCTGCAGTCCCAGGACCTGCCGGTGATCTACGCCTGGTCCGATGTGGTCCGCGAGGGCCTGCGGGCGACGGTGGACACGACCGATCCGGCCGGCCTGCGCCTCGATTCGCCGATGTGGGCCCACGACGTCGAGCAGCTGACGAACGAGCGATAGCCGCGGTCGCCCGGCACCCGGCGGTCCGTCAGGCGGGCGTGTCGGTCGCGGGTGCCGGGGTGGCCACCACGGTGGTCTCGGCCGTGGCCGACGTTGCCGATGGACCGCGGAAGTGGCAGGCACAGTCGTGGCCACCGCCGAGGTCGATGAGCGGCGGGACCTCGTCGGCACAGATGGCCGGGCCGCCGAGCTCCTGGCGGAGCTGGCACCGCGGGTGGAAGCGGCAGCCGGACGGCGGATTGACCGGGCTCGGCACGTCGCCCTTGAGGATGACCCGCTGCCGTCGAAGCTCGGGGTCGGGCACCGGGATCGCCGACATGAGCGCGACGGTGTACGGGTGCTCCTGGTGCTTGAACAGCTCGCGCCGGTCGGCCATCTCGGCGATCCGGCCGAGGTACATGACGGCCACGCGATCGCTGATGTGCTCGACGACGCCCATGTTGTGGGCGACGAACACGTAGGTCAGCCCGAGCTCCCGCTGGAGGCTCTTGAGCAGGTTCAGGACCTGGGCCTGGATCGACACGTCGAGCGCCGACACCGGCTCGTCGCAGACCACGAGGTCGGGTTCGAGGACGAGGGCCCGGGCGATCCCGATGCGCTGACGCTGACCGCCGCTGAACTCGTGCGGATACCGACGCGCGTGGTATGGCTGGAGGCCGACCATGTCCATCATGCGGGCGACCTTCGCCTGTCGTTCGGCCGGGGTCCCGAGCGCGTGGATCCGGAGCCCTTCGCCGATGCTGTCGGCGATCGGCGCCCGAGGATCCAGGCTGGCGAACGGGTCCTGGAAGATGATCTGCATCCGGCGCCGATACGGCTTCAGGGCGCTGCCCTTCAGCGCGGTCAGATCGACGCCGTCGAAGACGATCGTGCCCGACGTCGGCTCGATGAGCCGGAGCAGCAGGCGACCGACGGTCGTCTTGCCGCAGCCGGACTCGCCGACGAGGCCCAGGGTCTCGCCCCGCCGGATGTCGAAGCTGACGCCGTCGACCGCCTGGACCATGCCGATCGTCCGCTGCAGGATGCCGCCCCGGATCGGGAAGTGCTTGACGAGGTCGCGCACCTCGACGAGCGGTCGACCCGACGGGGTCGTGGCCCGGGCCGGGTCTGGACGGACCGGTGTCGTCGCGCCGCCCGATGGCGTCGGGCTCGATCATCGCGATCCGACCGGGTCGACCGTGGGACGCGCCCGCAGGTGGCCCGCGGCGTCGTGGTAGACCCAGCAGCGGACCTCGTGGCCGGCACCGACCGGTCGGAGTTCCGGATGGACGTCGAGCGCGAGGTCGACGCTCTCCTCGATGCGCGTGAGGCAGCGCGGGGCGAAGCGGCAGCCCTTCGGCAGGTCGATCAGGTTCGGGATGTTGCCCGGGATGACCGCTGAGTTCGTCCTGGACCGAGCCGACGACCGGGATGGACGCGATGAGGCCCTTCGTGTACGGATGGAGCGGGTTGCGGAAGAGCGAGACGACGTCGGTCTCCTCGACGATCTCGCCGGCGTACATGACGGCCACCCGGTCGCACATCTCGGCCACGACACCGAGGTCGTGCGTGATGAGGATGATGGCCGTGCCGGTCTCGTCGCGCAGGTTGCGCATCAGGTCGAGGATCTGGGCCTGGATCGTCACGTCGAGCGCGGTCGTCGGTTCGTCGGCGATCAGGAGCTCGGGCTCGCAGGCCAGGGCCATCGCGATCATCACGCGCTGGGCCATGCCGCCGGACATCTCGTGCGGGTAGGCCTTCAGACGCCGTTCCGGATCGGGGATGCCGACCATCCTGAGCAGCTCCAGGGCGCGCCCGTGGGCGGCCTTGCCCTTCATCCCGCGGTGGATCCGGAGGACCTCCTCGATCTGGTCACCGACCGTCCCAGACCGGGTTGAGCGAGGAGGTCGGCTGCTGGAAGATCATGCTGATCTGGTCGCCACGGATCGTGACGCATGTCGTCGGACGGGAGCTTCAGCAGGTCCTGGCCGTCGAAGATGATCTCGCCGGCGTCGATGTTGCCGGGCTTGGCCACGAGTCGCATGATCGACAGGCTCGTGACGCTCTTGCCGCAGCCGGATTCGCCGACGAGGCCCATGATCTCGCCGCGGTCGACGTGGAAGTCGATGCCGTCGACCGCGCGGACCAGGCCGTCACGGGTCTTGAACGACGTGTACAGGCCCTTGATCTCGAGGAGCGGTCGATCGCCGCGGGGCTTCTTGTGGCGTCGGGCGCCCGGCGGGACGAGCTCCTCGACGACGGTCTCGTCGAGCGACGGCCCAGCGTGTCGTGGAGCGTCGGCGCGGCCGCGTCGACGGGCTCGTCACCGGTTCAGCCGTCGGATCGAGCGCGTCGCGCAGGCCGTCGCCGAGGAGGTTGAAGGCGAGGACCGTCAGCGTGATCGCGATGCCCGGCGAAGAGGATGAGGTGCGGGGCGCTGAAGAACAGGTTGCGCTCCAGGCCGATCATCGATCCCCATTCGGCCGCGGAGATGTCGCCGGTCGACGCCGATGAACGAGAGCGCGGCGATCTCGAGGATCGCACCGCCGATGCCCGAGCGTGCCGGCGACCACGATCGGCGTCAGCGAGTTCGGCATGATCCGCCGGAACAGGATGCCGCGTCGACGATTCGCCCAGGGCGCGTGACGCGGTGACGTAGTCGTTCTGCTTGGCCGAGAGGACCGAGGCACGCGGCGACCCGCGCATAGATCGGGATCGACACGATGCCGATCGCCGAACAGGGCGTTGAAGAGGCTCGGGCCCGCCGCCGTCACGATCGCGATCGCCAGGATCAGCGACGGGAAGGCCAGCACGACGTCCATGAGCCGCATGAACGTGTTGTCGATCCATCCGCCGAGAGATAGCCGGCCAGCGCGCCGATGGTCGAGCCGACGAAGATCGCGAAGCCGATCGTCGCGAGCCCGATGACGAGCGACGTCCGCGCCCCGAAGACGACGCGACTGAAGACGTCGCGGAGGTTGCCATCGGTGCCGATGAGGTGCTGCGGTTGATCCGCCGGGACAACCCAGGAGGTGGATGCAGGGTGCGGCCCGTTGCTTGACGCCGACCTCCACGCCAAGCAGCCGGCCATCGGGGTCGTGCGTGGCGATACCGGTCCGCGAAGACGGCCGTGAACACGAGGAACGAGAGGATGATCAGGCCGACGACGGCGGACCGCTGGCGGAGGACGTTGCGCAGTGTGTCCCGCCAGAGGCCGGAGGTCCGGGGCTGCGCGGCGCCCTCGAGCGCGAGTGGGTCGTTGATCCCCGGGGCGAGCACGCCATCACTCATCTAGTAGCGGATCCTCGGGTCAAGGAAGCCATACGAGATATCGACGATGAGGTTGACCATCACATACGTGAACGCGATGAACAAGGTGAATCCCTGGATGACGACGTAGTCGCGTCCACTGATCGCCTCGAACAGCGTCCGACCGACGCCCGCCAGGTTGAAGACCGTCTCCGTCAGCACGGCGCCGGACAGCAGCGCGCCGAGCTGGAGGCCGATGATCGTGACCACCGGGAGCATCGCGTTCCTCGTCGCGTGACGGAGGATCACGCTCCGCTCATCGAGGCCCTTCGCCCGCGCAGTCCGGACGTAGTCGAGCCCGAGGACCTCGAGCAGGCTCGAACGCGTGATGCGGGCGATGATCGCCAGCGGGATCGTGCCCAGGGCGATCGCGGGCAGGATCATGTGCCGGAAGGCATCGTAGCCCGCGGCCCATTGCCCGCTGATGAGGGAACTGAAGATGTAGATCCCGGAGATGAAGTCCAGGAACACCCGTGGTGGGCCCGTCCAGTCCTGGAGGCCCCAGACCACGGCCAACGGCACGACGCTCACGCCGGAGCTCAGCCTCCCCGACGGGGGCAACGCGAATGGCGTGTCCTTGAGGACGATCGGCGAACACGAAGGCCAGCAGGAGCCCGAGCACGAAGACGGGCACCGAGACCCCGAGATTGGCGAACACCATGGTCCCCAGGTCCGCGGTCGAGTTGTGGCGATACGCCGAGATCAGCCCGAGCGGCACGCCGACGCAGACCGCGAAGAGCATCGCCAGCAGGGTGAGCTCGATCGTCGTCGGGAGCCGCTCGACGAGGAGGGTGGTCACGGGCCGCGAGTGCTTGATGGAATCGCCCAGGTCGCCGCTCGCGAGCTGCTGGAGATAGCCCACGAACTGGACGCGGGATGGGCTGATCCAGCCCATAGCGGTGGATGAAGTCGTCGCACACCGCGTCGGTCGCTCGTTCGCCGAGGACGGCGCGGCAGGGATCGCCCGGCACGAGGCGAGCGAGCGCGAACACGAAGAAGGTGATCCCGAGCAGGACGGGGATCGTGACGAGCAATCGGCGAAGGATGAACCGGGTCACCGCTGGTCGTCACTCACTCCGATACGTGCCGAGACGTACGTGTCGGGGGCGCCGCTGGTGCGGCGCCCCCGATCGTTCCTATCGCGAAGCGAAGGGCTTACGGGGCCGGCGGCGGCGGGTTGAGGAACCCACCCCACAGGCCGGGGAAGTACTCGAACGCACCGGTGCGCCCCTTGTGCAGCGGATGCTTGGCATCCCACTGGACGGCGTAGCTCAGGACGACGTCGCTCGCGTCGAGATCGGCGCCATCGTGGAACTTCACGCCATCGCGCAGCGTGCACGTCCATGTCGTTGCGTCGGCGTTCGGCGTGCACTCGGTCGCGAGCGCAGGGATCGCCTCTGCGCCACCGACTTCGTACCGGTACAGCGACTCGTTGACCATCTCGCAGGCGCGGAGGGTCTCGCCGTCCGTCTCGTCCCCGCAGTAGAGGCTGAGCGGTTCAGCATTCTGCATCCAGACGAGGGTGTCCCGATCGGCAGCCTTCATGGTTGCGAAGACTTCCGCGCCGAACACCGATGCGTAGGAGTTCTCGACGTCCGCCTTGTAGGCGGCGCCGGACGCCCCGTGCACCATGAAGAACGCTGGGACGTGCTCCTTGATGAGGGTGTTGGCGGTCGTGTAGGCCGCGGTGCGGGCAGCGCCGTCGGACGTCGAGACGGCCGTGTTCAGCGCATCGACGATGTCGGGGAACGGGGTGCCGAACTTCTTGCCCGAGCCCGAACCGAAGTGGTAGTCGAGGAAGTTCGAGGGGTCCGGATAGTCCGCGCCCCAACCGACCATCATGAGCCCGTCGAGCGTGCCGGCGGCAAATCCGTCGAGCATCGCGGCCGATTCCAGCTGCTCCGGGACGGCGGTGATGCCGAGATTGGCCTTCAGCTGCTGCGCGATCTCGATCGCGATGGCCGGCGGATCGGTCACGTAGCCACGGACCGCCGCGCGGAACTGGATCTTCGTGTCGAAGCCGTTCGGGAAGCCGGCTTCCGTGAGCAGGGCCTTCGCCGCGACCGGGTCGAACGCCCAGTTCTTCTCGCCCTCGCAGGCGAACGGGATCTCGCACGGCGTGAAGTAGTCGGCGGCGGTCGAGCCGGCCGGATAGAAGTTGTCCACGATCAGCTGGCGGTTGATGCCCATCGCGATCGCCTGGCGGACGCGCGTCGTCGTCCCACGGCTCCATCGTGTTGTTGAATCCGAGGAGACGACGTGTTGAGGCCCGGACGTGGGGCGAACTTGAGGGACGTGTCGGCCTCGATGGTCGCGATGTCGGGGTACCCGGGTTGTCGATGCCGTCGACGGTGCCGGACTGGAGCTCGAGGAGGCGCTGGGCCGACTGGTCGCTCCATCGGAATTCGAGGTTCGGGGTCAGGGCCTTGTCGCCCCAGTAGCCATCGTAGGCCTCGAAGACCATCCGGTTGCCGTGGCTCCACTCCTTGAGCTTGTAGGGACCCGTCCCGTTCGGCGTCTCAGCAGGGACCCGTCGAGGCCGTGGGCCGTCGAGGTAGGCCGTGTCGTGGATGCCGAACGCGCTGAACGCGATCTTCGGCAGGAAGTCGACGGCCGAGCCGCACAGCTGGAACTCGACGGTCAGCCGATCGACGGCCGTGATCTTCTTGATCTGCCCCGTGTACGGCGCGGTGCCGCAGGGGGCCTCGCCGGTCTCCGGGTAGACCGATCGCCTGAACGCAGCGCCCGAGGGCGCCGTGGATGGCGCTGTCGACGCGGGACCGCTGGCGCTCGGCGTCGCCGAGCTCCCACACGCCGCAAAGACGATCGTCAACGTCGCGGCAAGACCGCGCCCTTGATCGACCACCTTGTCGGTGTCTGGATCATCCTTCCAGTCTCCTCCTCTGTGCTCCCGGCGCCGGACCGTTTGCCTCCCTGTCCGGAGCTGTCGGAGCGATCCTGGCGCTGACCGGAGCCGAGAGCCCGCGCAGGTGCCCGGAAGCCTAGCATCAGCGGGTCCGGTCGTCACGCTTCGAAAAGTGCTCGTCTAGGCGGATCCAGCCGGAGGGCGTTCAGGAACCCGCCGAACCACTCGGCAAAGGTGGCAAACCGGCCGTCGCGGCCCTCGTGGAGCGGGTGCTCGGCATCCCACTGGACCGCGAAGCTCAGCACGACGTCGTCGGCATCGAACGTGGCCCCGTCGTGGAACCTGACGCCGGTTCGGAGCGTGCACGTCCAGACCGTCAGATTGCCGGTTCGGATCGCACGCGCGTGGCGAGCGCCGGCACGGTCGACGCACCGGCTGGGTCGTACCCGTAGAGGCCCTCGGAGAACTGCGCGCACACGAGGCCGGCCTTCGCGTCCGTTTCGTCGGCGCAGTACAGCCCGGGTGGCTCGGCGCCCATCAGCCAGACGAGCTGGCGCCGATCGCCGGGCACCATCGAGGCGAACCGCTCCACGTGGAGCGGCGAGGCAGCGGCGCCGTCGACGTCGGCCCGGAACGCGGCGGCCGAGCCGACCCGGGCGACCGGGACCATCGGGACGTTGGCCCGGAGCAGGTCGTTGGCCCGCGCGTAGGCGGCCTCGCGCTCGTCGGGATCGATGGTCGACCGCCCGTCCGCCAGCGCGTCCCCGACCGCGGGGATCGGCTTGCCGAACTCGTCCGATGCCCCCGGCCCGAAGCGCGGGTCGAGGAACGCGGTCACATCCGGGTAGGTCACCGCCTGGCTCGACAGGTGGATGCCATAGCGCTTGCCGGCGGCGAGATCGGCCAGGTACGTCTCCTCCGGGGCCGCCACGAGCTCGGCCCGGATCCCGAGGTTCGTGAGGAGCTGCGCCTTGAGCTCCTGGGCGACGCCGGCAGGATCTGGCAGCTCTGGGCTGGGCGTCGCGGGATAGCGGATCGAGGTTTCGAACCCGTCCGCGTAGCCGGCCGTGGCGAGGAGGTCCTTGGCCTGGAGCGGATCGAACTCGTACCAGGGGTCGCCGGCGCAGCCGTGCGGGATGGCACACGGTGTGAAGTGGGTCGCGACCGCCGAACCCGGCGGGAAGAACGTCGAGACGAGGCGCTGGCCGGTCGATGCCCATGGCGACGGCGCGACGGACCAGCTTGATGTCGAATGGCGCGAAGGTGCCGGTGAAGCCCAGGTAGACGACGTTCAGCCCTTCTCGCGGTGCCGGCTGCAGGCTCACGTCGTCCTCGACGGCCCCGAGGGCCGACGGCTCGACATCGTCGATCCCGTCGACGGTCGCGTTCTGGAGCTCGACCAGGCGCGACGACGCGGGGTCGCGCCAGCGGACGATGAGCCGCTCGTTCCGTGCGGGTGTGCCCCAGTACGCGTCGTTGCGGGCGAGGCTGATCTCGGAGCCCCGGTGCCAGCCCTCCGATCGGTACGGACCGGTCCCGTTGACCTCGCTCACGATCGACGCTTCGCCGCCGCCCTGGCCGTCGCCCGCGTGCGCCTCGAGCCAGGCGGTGTCGTTGATGGCGAACGCCGGAGCCGCGACCTTCGGCAGGAAGGCGACGTCCGGCCGGCAGAGCTCGAAGGTCACCGTGGTGGCGTCGGTCGCGGTGATCCGCTTGAGGTTCCCGGTGTACGCCGCGTGGCTCGCGTCCGGGGCCTCCTCCTGACCGCACGGGGCGTCGCCGCCGGCCGGGTACGACGTGGCCGCGAACGGCCTGTCCGTGAGGACTGGCGTGGCCGTCGGGGCGCGCCTGGGTCGGCCGCACCGTCGCGCTCGGCTGCACGGTCGTGCCGCACGCCGCGACGCACAGGGCCACCGCGAGCGCTCGCACGAGCGCACCGGATGATCGCGTCCCTGGTCGTGACAAGGCCGGTCCTGGCTCCTGCTGCGGAAGGTCGGGTCCCCGGCGGTCGCTGGCCACGCGGACGCCCGGAGCGTGCGGAAGCCTAGCATCGGCGCTCCCACCGTGGGCGAATCGGCGCCATCGAGCCGGCCGCCGCGCCCAGGAGGTTCGCGTATGCTCCGAACGTGAGATCGATCCGGATCGCCATCGCCCAGATCGCACCGCGGCTCGGACAGCTCGACGCGAACCTCGCGCGCCACCACGAGCTGCTCGGTGAGGCGCGGGCCGCCGGTGCGCAGCTCGTCGTCTTCCCGGAGCTCGGGCTGACCGGCTACCAGCTCCAGGACCTCGCGTCCGAGGTGTCGATGCGGCTCGACGACCCGCGGCTGGCCGAGCTCGCGCATGCGACCGAGGGCCTGTCGGCGATCGTGTCGTTCGTCGAGGAGTCGGCGGACCACCGCTTGTTCATCGCGGCCGCCCTGATCGAGGACGGCGAGATCCGGCATGTCCATCGGAAGCTGTTCCTGCCGACGTACGGCCTCTTCGACGAGCGGCGCTTCTTCGCGGCGGGCGACGTCCTGCGTGCCGTGCCGTCCCGTTTGGGCGTCGGGGTCGGGCTGGCCATCTGCGAGGACTTCTGGCATCTCTCGGTCCCGCAGCTGCTCGCGCTCGACGGGGCCCAGATCCTCGTCAATGTCTCGTCGTCACCGGGTCGCGACCTCGCGTCGATCAACGAGGTGGGTCTCGGGACGGCAACGTCGTGGCGCACGCTCATGCGCACGTACGCCCAGCTGACGACGTCCTTCGTCGTCTTCTGCAACCGCGTCGGGGTCGACGAATCGATCTCGTTCTGGGGCGGCTCGGAGGTCATCGGCCCGAGCGGCGCCGCCGTCTTCAGCGCGCCGCTCTACGACGAGGGCCTGTTCACCGTCGACATCGAGGCGGGCGACATCCGCCGCGAACGGATCGGGCTGCCCCTGCTCCGCGACGAGCGCCCGGAGCTCCAGGTGCGCGAGCTCGCGCGGATCGTCGCCGAGCGGGCCGGGTTCACGCCCGATTCGACCGCCGAACCCGGCGCCGAGCCTGGTCTCGACGTCGTCCCCGGCGAGCGCCGCCCACGTCCCATCGGGTTCGGGTCCGACGGCAAGCGCGCCCGCCGCCGGCGAACCGGCGCACGGCGGCGGACCGATGAGCGCGAGCGACCTCGCCAACGACGCGGCACCGCCGTTCGAGCTGCCGCCCGAGCTCTCGATCGACACCGACGTCGCGCGGCGCGTGGTCGCGGAGTTCATCCGGGGCCAGCTCCGGCAGGCGGGCTTCGAGCGCCTCGTGCTCGGGCTCTCGGGGGGCATCGACTCCGCACTGGTCGCGTACCTCGTGGCCGAGGCGATCGGCGCTGACCGGCTGTTGTGCGTGCTCATGCCGTACCGGACCTCGTCGCCCGCGTCGCAGGGTGACGCAGAGGCGGTCGTGGGGGCCCTCGGGACCGCGTCGACCCTCGTGGACATCAGCCCGATGGTCGACGGCTACTTCGCCGACGAGCCGGACGCCAGCCCGCTGCGGCGGGGCAACTTCATGGCCCGGCAGCGGATGGCGGTCCTGTACGACCATTCGGTCACGTTCGGCGGCCTGGTCGTGGGGACGGGCAACAAGACCGAGTCGCTGATCGGCTACACGACCCTGTTCGGCGACTCGGCCTGTGCGTTCAATCCCATCGGCGACCTGTACAAGAGCCAGGTCCGCCAGCTCGCGATCGCCATGGGCGTGCCCGATGCCATCGTGCGCAAGGCGCCGTCGGCCGACCTGTGGCCGGGCCAGACCGACGAGACCGAGGGCGGCTTCGACTATCCGGCGCTCGACCGCCTCCTGTTCTGGCGGGTCGACAAGCGCCGCTCGACCGAGGAGCTCGTCGCGATGGGCTTCGATCCGGCGACGATCGAACGGGTGGACCGGATGATCGCCGGGTCCGAGTTCAAGCGGCAGGTCCCGCCGATCGCCAAGCTCGGTCCCCGAACGGCCGGCGTCGACTATCTCTATCCACGCCGGCGACCGGGTTCGGCCCGCGAGTGAGCGACGCGGCCGGGGCGGAGGGCGACGCCGCCGTCGGCACCCTGTACGTGGTCGCGACGCCGATCGGGAACCTCGCCGATATCACGCTGCGGGCGCTCGAGACGCTGCGGACGGTGTCGCTCATCGCGGCCGAGGACACGCGCCTGACCCATCGGCTCCTCGACCGGCACGGGATCGGGACGCGGATGACGAGCTACCACGCACGCAGCGGGCCGAGTCGGCACCGAGGCGCTGCTCGCGCACCTGCGGTCGGGAGCCGACCTGGCGCTGGTCACCGATGCGGGGACGCCGGCCGTCAGCGACCCGGGCGGGGAGCTGGTGGCGGCGTGGGCCGGGGAGGGCGGCACGGTCGTGCCGCTGCCGGGCGCATCGGCCGTGCTCGCGGCGGTCGCCGGCTCGGGGGTCGCGGGGCCGCGCTGGGCGTTCGAGGGGTTCCTGCCGCGCTCCGGTCGTGAGCGTCGCGAGCGACTGGCCCGGATCGCGGCCGACGAACGCGGCACCGTCCTGTTCGAGGCCCCGTCGCGCGTCACCGCCACGCTCTGGGACCTGGCGGCGGTCTGCGGCCGGGACCGGTCCGGGGCCGTGTGCCGCGAGCTGACCAAGATGCACGAGTCGTTCGTGCGCGGGACGCTGGCCGAGCTGGCCGAGGCCGCGTCGGACGGACGGATCCCGCCGCGCGGCGAGTTCGTGCTCGTGGTCGGGCCGGACGACGGCCGCAGCCCGTCGGCCGAGGTCCAGGTCGCGGCGGCGGCCGGGTTGGAGGCCGCGATCGCCGAGGTCGAGCGGCTCGTGGCCGCGGGCACGGCCCGTGGCGACCGTTTCCAGCGCAAACGCGTGCGCAAAGGGCACGCCGCGCGCCACGCGATCGACGATCGCACCCGGCGTCGCTGCGCCATGACGTTCCCGTATGTCCGACACCAGCGCGGCGGCCAGGAGGTACGCGCTTGCTGTTTCCGGCTGGGAGCCGGAGGCAAAGAGACGCCCGAGGTCGGACAGGCCCGGATTGCTCACGGCCGCGAGCAGCAGCCGTGCCTGGCTGGCGACGCCCCATCCCTTTTCGACCGACATCGCCACGCCTTCATGAAACCAGCGGGGCAGTGGCTGGCCGCCCGCCTGACCCGAAAGCGCGAGGTGCACGACCTCGTGCCAAACGACCGACTCCAGCGAGTCGTACGGATACGAAGCGGGATACGAGCCGATACGCCCGGGGAGGATCGCGATGTCATGAGAGCCGGACGCCAGGCCCACGACCCAGGCCGGAGTGGCGCGTGCGCGTGCGATCGTCTTCCGGAATGAGCGTGACGTGGATCCGTGGCGGGACGCGGAGCCCCGCGCGCGCGAGGGCCCAGGCGAGGTCCTGCCGATCGAGGTCCCGCACGCGGTCGGCCACCTGAGCGAGCGACGCGGGTGTGTTGAACGTCAGCTCCATCCCGCCGCGCTGCGACGTCAGGCCGGCGGTGGCCAGCAGCAGGAGTGCTGCGACAGCGCTGACGCGGTTGCGCGGCCGGGGGATCACCCCACCAGCTTAACTTGTCGAAGCGATTCGCCTCTTGTGAGCCCTTGGTACGAGGATCCCCCGTGCGGCGTCACCCGTTACGGATTTGCTCTCCCATATAATTCCAGCCGTTTGTCGTGACTCTGCAACGGTGTGTGTTGGGAGTATTAGACCTCTGAACCCGGAGGATCACGCTCATGCACACGGTTCTCTTCAAGCACTCCTCTTGTCGGGCAGCGCACTCTGATCTGGTGTCTTGCCTGCTGTCTGAGCGTCCTCATGGCGCCTGCTGCGATGGCGCAGGATCGACGGCTCGAGATCGAGTACACGGTCAAGGTCGCCGACATCCCGGGCCAGCTCTTTCACGTGACCACCGACATCAGGAACATCAACCAGCCGGCGCTCGAGCTCTCGCTGCCGGTCTGGTCGCCCGGCTGGTACGTGATCGAGAACTACGCGAAGAACGTCCTTCGCTTTCGAGTCACCGAACCGGACGGCCGCGAGCTGCGGCCTGCGCTGGTGCGTAAGCAGACCTGGCGAATCGACACGAGAGGGATCTCGCGCATCACCGTCGAGTTCGATTATCGGGCGATCGTTCTCTCCGCGAATCAGGCGCGCATCGCGCCGGACTACGCGTTCTTCACCGGCACGCAGCTCTTCCTTCTGCCCGAGGGTCATCGATCGAGGCCGAGCGTGGTGCGGTTCGATGTGCCGAGCGGCTGGAGAATCGCCAGCGGACTCGACGAGACGGCCGACCCGACGGTGTTCACGGCGCCCGAGTACGACACGCTCGTCGATCAGCCGACGCTGATGGGGCAGTTCGACGTGACCCGGTTCATGGTCGACGGCAAGCCGCACGACTTCGTCGCCAACCCCGCGGGCGTGTTCTCGGCGGAGAAGACCCGCACGTTGATCGGACACCTCACGAAGCTGGCGGAAACGCAGGGCAGGATCTTCGGTGGCCTGCCGTATCGGAAATTCGTCTACTTCTATTTCTTCCGGCCCGCGGAAGCGAGTGCCACCGTGCTGGAGCACCAGAACTCGTTCGTCGCCCTCTGGTACACCGGCGCGCAGTCGCAGCCCGATGACATGGTGGTGCAGGCCTCGCACGAGTTCTTTCACGTCTGGAACGTCAAGCGCATCCGTCCGGTGCAGATGTGGCCCTACGACTACGCGCGGGAGAACGAGACGCCGCTGCTGTGGGTGTCCGAGGGCTTCACGAACTTATTACAGCAGCCTGGCGGCGTATCGCGCCGGGTTAAAGGACGCCCGGAGCTTCGTCGACGAGGTCGCGAGGGCGATCGCGGAAGTCGAGGGCAACGAGGCACGCCGCTACATATCGGCGTCGGACTCGTCCACGTCCACGTGGATCGGCTATGCCACTCCGCCTCCGTTCAGCATTTCCTATTACTCACAGGGGCGGAACCTGGCCGCACTCCTGGACCTCTCCATTCGTCACGACACCGGCGGCGCATCGGGTCTCGACGACGTCATGCGGACGCTCTTCACGGACTTCTACCAGCGTGGCCGCGGATTCAGCACCGAGGATCTGATTCGCGTCATCAACCGAATCACCAGGAAGCTCGTACGAAGGCTTCTTCAGCCGGTACGTCTCGGGCACCGACGTTCCGCCCTACGAGACGATTTTCGGCTACGCCGGTTATCAGGTCGAACGAGCCACACGAAAGCTTCCCAATCTGGGTGTGAACCTGGATCGAGATGGGCCGGGTCACCGGCGTGCCTCCCGGCTCCGATGCTGGAACGACCCCTCTGCAGCCGGGGGATTTCATATTGAGCGTCGACGGCCAGACTCTGGAAGGTCAGGGCGCTGGGACCGTGTTCCGTCTGCTCATCGAAAAGTTGGGTCAGAACGTCAGGCTCAGGATTCGACGCGGTGGCGAGGAACGGGAACTGGAAATCACCGTCGGGTTCGTCGAAGTCGTCAACTATCGCATCGTCGATAGCAAGTCGCCGACGCCGGAACAGTTGAAGGTCCGGGAAAGCTGGCTCAAACGCTAGCGGCCGAGTCTAAGCCCGTCAACACGTCTGCGAGCCACGGGTGGCAAGCCAACCTTCGATCGCCCGCATTCGTGAGCGAGCTACGGCTTGTCCACCGCAGCGCGCAGCGCGTGCGCTACCTGGGGGTCGTCGCGCCGGCCGTATTCGAATAGCCGGAATCGCCAACTGCATTGAACGCGCGCACGCGGTAACGGTAGGTCATCCTGCGCTGCAAGCCTGTCTTCGAGAAACTGGTCACACCGGCGCCGACCTCCTTGATTTGGGTGAAGTTGGTACAGCTTCCGCCGGTACAGCGTTCGATCCGGAACCTGGCTTCGTTCCCGGCGTTGTCCGTCCACGACAGAGTGATCCGGGTCTTCGAGGCCGCGCGTGCGACCAGGCTGCTCGGGGCCGCCGGCGCGGCCGCCGGCGGCGGGCCATTGCTCTGCCCGGAGAATTTGAGCGTGACGATGTCGTCCGCGGTGCCTTTCAACGAAATGTAATTGCTCCACGACGTTCCCGTCACGTAGAGATCGTCGGCATGATCGAGCGCGGCGCCTGCCACGACGTCGAGCCGATCGCCAGTGCCGTTGAAGCGATGGGCCCACAGCTGCTGTCCGCCCGGGCTGAACTTCGTCGCGTAGTAGTCTGCCTCCCCCGTCAGAGGATCGAAGTAGCTTCCGGCCACGAGCACGTTGTTCTGTGAATCCGTCAGGACATGGGTTGCCTGGCGCGTCAGCCTTTGGCAGGGGCATATCGCACTGCCACGACGGTGATGTCGTCCGATTGCTTCGCGCCGGCGACGAAGGCCCGCACGTCAGCCAGCACCGTCTCGACCGTGTCCGCGGCCGATGTCCCTGCGCTCGCCGACAGTGCCGTCAACAGTCGTTCCTCGCCATAGAAATCCTCAGCGGCGTTCCTCGCCTCGGAGACGCCGTCGGAGAACAGCACAAAGGTCTCGCCAGCCGCGAGCGGGAAGGTCTCGCGCTCCATGGGATTCGGCGTCATGAGCCCGGCCGGCCAGCCGGTCGACGGACACGCAAGCCGCGGCGGCCGGC
>CAVVJX010000005.1:0-612285 GCA_963748675.1 uncultured Chloroflexia bacterium
CGCCAGGCTGACCTTGGTCCCGAGGGCGCGGCGGAGATCCTCTTCGACCCGTTCCAGGTCCGGATCCGTGCGTGGGGAAGCCTCCACGGGGGTATCCGGCGCGACCGGGCGCGGCTCCCGCAGGCGCCGCACCAGTTCCTCGGTCTGGCGGACGGACAGGTCCTGCTCGATGACCGTGCCCAGTACGTGGTCCTGATGATCGACGGACAGCCCGCCCAGGGCCCGGCCGTGCCCCTCGGTGATCCGGCGATCCCCGACGGCGGCCTGGACGGAAGGCGCCAGCTCCAGCAGCCGAAGGGTGTTGGCCACCGTCGAGCGGGCCCGGCCCACCCGCGCGGCGATCTGCTCCGGGCTGAAGCCGAACTCGTCGATCAGGCGTCGGAAACCCCGGGCGGCCTCGATCGCGTCGAGGTCCTCGCGCTGCAGGTTTTCGATCAGCGCGACCTCGAGCTGCGCCTGATCATCCAGTTGACGGATGACGGCCGGGATCCGTTCGAGGCCCGCCGCCGCCGCCGCGCGCAGGCGTCGCTCGCCGGCGACGAGCCGGTAGCCGTCGATCGTTTCAGTGACCAGGATTGGCTGCAGGACGCCGTGCTCGCGGATGCTCGCCGTGAGCGTGGCCATCTCCGCCTCGTCGAAGCGTCGCCGGGGTTGATGCGGGTTCGGGCGAACGCGGTCGATGGCGATGTCGGTGGGTCCGGGCTGACCGGGGCTCTGCTGCGGGATCAGCGTCGAGAGGCCACGGCCCAGTCCGTGAACGCGTTCGGGGCGAACCGTCATGACATCACCATGCTTGCGGTGCGGACCTCGGCCTCGGGGGGCGCGGCCACTGGCAGCTCCCGACCCGAACGAGCGCGGAATTCCCGGGCTAGCTCTGCATACGCCGCCGCACCGCGCGACTCCGGCGCGTACTGACTGATGGGGAGGCCGTGGCTCGGGGCCTCGGACAGCCGAACGCTTCGCGGGATGATCGTCTCGTAGACGGACCCGGCCAGGTGTCGCCGCGCCTCGGCGGCCACGTCGGCCGACAGATTCGTGCGGGCGTCGTACATCGTCAGCACGACACCATCGAGCGCGAGGTGGGGGTTCAGGTGATCTCGGACGAGGTCGATGGTGGAAAGCAACTGGGTCAGGCCCTCGAGTGCGTAGTACTCGCATTGGAGCGGGATCAACACCGCATCGGCGGCTGTCAGGGCGTTCACGGTCAGCAGACCGAGCGACGGTGGGCAATCGATGAAGATGACGTCGTATTCGGGAGCGAGAGGCTCCACGAGGCGCCGCAGGCGGCGCTCGCGCGCCGGAACGCCGGCGAGTTCCAGTTCGGCACCCGCGAGCGCGATCGTTGACGGGACGATATCGACGCCTTCGGCGGCCCCCTGGACCACGAGCTGATCGAGCGGGACGTCATCGACGATGCCGTCGTACACGGACTGCACGACCGTGGAGCGGTCGACCCCGAGTCCGCTGGTGCCGTTACCCTGCGGGTCGAGATCGATCACCAGGACGCGGTCACCAAGGAGCGCGAGGTAGCTCGCGAGGTTCACGACCGTCGTGGTCTTGCCGACGCCGCCTTTCTGATTTGCGCAGGCGATCGTCTGGCCCACTCAGTGGCCTGCCCGGGGCGCTCTCACGAGAACGAATTCTACCATCGTTGGCCGATCGACCTCTCGTCCGGGGCGGGCGAATAGGTTCGCACCAAGCCCGTAGCTGCGACTTACCCAGCCCGTGTTGTTTCACGTGAAACACAGCATGGGACGGGTGGCTCGACGGGCCGCCGGACCATCGAACCGTTGCCCGAAGCACCGGTCCGTGGGATACTCCGCCGAGACGTCGCCGCCGATTTGGTCGTTCGAGAGCAGTACCGGGCAGGCGGGCGCAACCTTCTGGCCGATTCGCCCGAGGAACACGACCCGTCCATGACCCTGCTACTCGCTGCGGTCGGCGCGGTGTTGACGGCCCTCATCGAATTGTCGGTAGTTCCATACCTCCGCATCGGAGATGCGCAGCCACACCCCGTGCTCGTCCTGGGCGTGATCCTCGCGATCGCGGTCGGTTTCGAAGCGGGGCTGGTCTGGGCCTTCGTTGGAGGACTCGCTCTTGATGTCCTTGCACAACGACCACTCGGCTCGACCGCGTTCGCGCTCCTGGTCTGTATCGGCGGCGCGTCCATCCTGGCGCGCTCGTTCGCTCGATTGCGCCCGATCGTCCCGATCGGTGCCGTGTTCGTTCTCAGTCTCGGGTACTCGATGATCCTGTTCGTTACCTTCGGTGCGCTCGGCACCCCGATCCCCGTCGCGGATCCCTTCGGGGCCGTGCTCCCAAGCGCCGTGTATGACGCCGTGCTGGCCGCGATCGTCGGTCCTTTGACGATCGCGGTGCACGATCGGCGGATGGAGCAGGAACGGGTCGACTGGTGAACACCTACCTCGACCGCAGCACCGTCCCGGATCGCCGTTTCTCCCGCTTCATCGTGTTCGGTCTCGTGGTCGTGATCGCGGTGGGCGCCCTGACCGCCCGGCTCTTCTACCTGCAGATCGCGAACGGCTCCGAATTTGCGGCCATCTCCACGCGCCAGCGGACGGTCCTCGAACCGATCCCTGCGCCGAGGGGGCTGATCTACGACCGCAATGGGCGCCTGCTCGTCGACAACGTCCCGACGTTCGCGGTCAAGGTCCGCCCTGCCGACCTCCCGAACACGCAGCGTGACGACGTCGTGGCCCGACTCGCCGCCCTGCTGGGGACCGATGCGTCCGAGATCCACGGCGCGATCGACGGGAACCCGGGATCGGCGTTCGACCTCGTGCGCGTGGCCCAGGACGTCGATCAGTCGACCGCGCAGCTGATCTCGGAAGCCGGCTACCAGCTGCCCGGCGTCGAGGTCGTCGTCGAGGCCCGTCGCCAGTACACCGACGGCCCCTTGACGTCGCACCTGCTGGGCTACACGGGACCCGTGTCGGGCGAGCAGCTGCCCGATCTACGCACGAAGGGCTACCAGCCCGACGACCTGCTCGGGAAGGTCGGTCTCGAGGCCCAGTACGAGACGGAACTCCGTGGCATCTACGGCTCCGAAAGCGTGGCCCGCGACGCCACCGGCCGCCGCACGCAGACCCTCCAGACGGTCCAGGACGCCGAGCCCGGCGCCTCGCTCACGCTGACGATCGACACCAAGACGCAGCGGAACGCCGAGAAGGCCCTGAAATGGGCGATGAAGAAGATCGGGATGACACGCGGCGTCGTGATCGCAATGAACCCCCAGACCGGCGAGGTCCTCGCGATGGTGAGCCTGCCGACGTACGACAACAATCGGTTCGCCCGGGGCATCAGTACGGCCGACTACGCGAAGTTGCTCAAGGACAAGGACAAGCCGCTGCTCAACCACGCGATCCAGGCGCATTACGCACCGGGCTCGACCTACAAGCTCGTCGCCGGTACCGGCGCCCTGGCCGATCGAGAGATCAGCGCCACGACGCCGATCATGACCCGACCGTATCTGACCCTCGGGGACACGAAGTTCTACGAGTGGAACCGGCGCGGTTGGGGGGCCTGCAACATCTACTGCGGCTTCGGGCACTCGAGCGACACATACTTCTACCAGCTCGCCGGCATGCTCGGGATCGATCGGCTCGGCTACTGGGCGAAGCAGTACGGCTTCGGGGAGCCGACCGGCGTCGACCTGCCGAGCGAGGTCGCGGGCATCGTCCCGACGAACGCCTGGAAGCAGGATGCGCTCGGCGCGGAGATCTTCCCGGGCGAGACGTACCAGGCCGGCATCGGTCAGGGCTACGACGCCGTGACACCGCTGCAGCTCATCAATGCCTATGCGGCACTCGCCAACGGCGGAACGCTGTACCAGCCGCAGATCGTGCGCGAGATCATCGGACCTGACGGCGACATCGTCCGCCCGTTCGAACCGAAGGCCATCCACAAGCTGAAGGTCAAGCCGAGCGTGCTGCGGATCATGCGCAACGCCGCGCGCGAGACCGTGACGCTCCGCCACACGTACAACCTCGTCGACCTCCCCATCAAGGTGGCGGGCAAGTCAGGTACTGCCGAGTTCGGCACCCCGGACTCCAGGGGCCGGCTGCCGTATTCCTCGTTCTTCGTCGGGTTCACGCCGAAGAACCCGCGAACGGGTTCGTTCGACAAGGCCGATTCGAAGCTCGTCGTCATGGCCTTCGCCCACGACTCGCGGACCGTCGGCAATGCGGCGACCGAGATCGTCAAGTACTTCTTCCAGCTCCACTACGGGATCAAGAAGGACTACCGCATGCCGGAGCTCCTCCAGCGCGGCAACTTCTACCAGAACGACTGATGGGCGTTATCCGAGCCGAGCCGGTCCGCGTCACCGATTGGGCAGCCAAGTCGGTCGGCGCCGCGTGGCGCGCGTTCGACCTCCAGCTGGCTACGTTCGCTGGCCTCCTGGCTGCCGTCGGTCTCGTGATGGCCTACACGAACAGTGTCGAGAACGGCGTCAGCCCACTCGAGGCAGGCACGACGTTCACGCGTGGCCTCATGTGGGCGGGGATCGCGGCTGTCGCGTTCATCCTGGCCACCGCCTTCGACTATCGCTGGTTCAAGACCCTGTCCTGGCCGGTCTACGCCCTGCAGCTGGGGTTGCTCGTCCTCACGCTGGCCATCGGTGATGGCGTCGGCGGATCAGCGCGCTGGATCACGTTCGGTCCGTTCACGTTCCAGTTCAGCGAGCTTGCCAAGATCCTCATGATCATCGTGCTCGCCCAGTACCTGGCGAGCCGCCAGGCCAAGCTCGATTCGCTGCGAGCCATCCTTGGGGCGTGTGTGCTCGTCGGACCACCGTTGGCGCTCGTCATGCTCCAGCCGGACCTTGGGACCTCGCTGGTCTTCGCGGGGATCCTCGCCGGCATGCTCTGGATGTCAGGCGCGAGCCTCCTGTGGCTGGGTGCCCTGGCGGCGGGGGTGGTAGCGATGGTCCCGATCGCGTGGAACTACCTCCTGCGCGACTACCAGAAGGAACGCCTGTCCTCGTTCCTGAACCCGACGCCGGACATCACGGGATCCGGTTATCAGCTCTATCAGTCGCAGATCGCCGTCGGCTCCGGCGGGATGTTCGGGCGTGGCCTCACGAACGGCACGCAGGCCCAGGGCGATTTCCTGCCCGTGCAGACCACGGACTTCGTGTTCTCCGTGCTCGCCGAGGAGCTCGGCTTCATCGGTGGCCTGGTGCTGTTCATCATGTTCGCGCTGCTGCTGTGGCGGGTGCTGATGGCCGGCTGGCGTTCTCGCGACCCGTTCGGGACGCTGTTCGCCGCCGGGTTCGCGTCGATGATCCTGTTCCAGCTCGTCGTGAACGCCGGCATGGTGATGGGGGTCATGCCGATCACGGGGATCCCGCTCCCGTTCGTCACGCACGGCGGCGCATCGCTCGTGAGCATCGCGATCGGGCTGGGCATCCTCCAGAGCATCAACATCCGCCAGACACGCGCGGAGTGGTAGCGGCGAGCGCCAACGGGCCCACCCTGCGAGCCGCCCGGTTAGGTGGTTCGAACCTCGCGTGAGTGACGCGACGCGCCTCGCCCGACAGACCCCGGTTTCCGTCTGCGCGACACTCCTGCCCATCGAGCCCTTGCTCGTCGATCAGGATGCCGATCCTCTGTCGATCGTGAGAACGGCCGCAGCACACCCGGAGACGCGACTGATCGGCGTCGTCGATGCGAGCGGCGTGCTGGTCGGGGTTCTTCCCACACTTCGGCTCGCCGAGACCGTCGTCGCCCGCGTTTCACCCGAGACCCTACTGGCCGGACTCGCCGATCTGGACGAGGCGGCTCGGTTCGGGCATGAGGTCGGGGCGCGACGTGTCGCCGACGTCATGCTGCCGCCAGCCTCGATCAAGGGAACCGCGACGGTCGATGAGGCCTTCCGACTCATGCACGCAAGACATCTCTCGGGCCTGTACGTCGTCGACGATGCCGACCGACCGACCGCCTATCTCGATCTCCTCGAGGTGAGCATCCGCTATCTCGAGGCCCTCGAGGCAGTCGAGGCCAGCCCACCCGCAGCGGACTGAGGCGGACGCGTGGAGGTCGCGCTCGCCGGCGTCATCTTTCTCGTCACATACGCGCTCATCGCGACGGACCGCGTCGACAAGACCGTTGCCGCGCTGCTCGGTGGTTCACTTGTCGTCATCCTCGGGATCGTCGACCAGGAGGAAGCGTTCGCCGCGATCGACCTCAACGTCATCTTCCTGCTGGCCGGGATGATGATCCTCGCGGGGATCCTTCGCCAGACGGGCTTCTTCCAGTGGGTGGCGATCCGCTCGGTCAAGTGGGCCCGCGGTGAGCCGTATCGCCTGCTGCTCATCCTGAGCGTCGTCACTGCGGTCCTGTCGGCCTTCCTCGATAACGTCACCACCGTCGTGCTGCTGGCGCCCGTCACGCTCTACATCGCCAACGTCCTGCGGGTATCCCCGTTGCCGTTCCTGATCAGCGAGGTCCTGGCCTCGAATATCGGTGGTGCCGCGACGCTGATCGGCGATCCCCCCAACATCCTCATCGGCTCAGCGGCAGACCTCGGGTTCGACGATTTCCTGATCAACATGGCACCGGCGGCTGTGCTGGTGTTCGCGGCATACGTGGCCATGACGTACTGGTTCTTCGGACGCGATCTCTACGTCGATCCCGCGACCCGGGACAGCGTCCTGGCTCTCGATGAACGCGAGGTCCTGACCGACCCCGGGTTGCTGCGCGTGAGCCTCGTGGTCATCGGTGCCACGGTGATCGGATTCCTGTTCGCAAAGCCGCTCGGTCTGGAGCCCGGCGCGATCGCCTTGCTCGGTGCGGCGGCCCTGATGCTCCTCGCGCGGTCGGACGTGGAGGAGGTGCTCCAAGAGGTCGAGTGGGCGACGCTCTTCTTCTTCGTCGGGCTGTTCATGCTCGTCGAGGCTGTCGTCCACGTGGGCATCGTGGGCGCGGTCGCAGACGGCCTGTTCGATGCGACGGGTGGGGATCCAACCGTAACGACCATCGCTCTCCTCTGGCTGAGCGGGATCGCTTCGGCGATCATCGACAACATCCCGTACACGGCTGCGATGATCCCGGTCGTGGAAGATCTTGGCGCAGCAGGTATCCCGATCGAACCGCTCTGGTGGGCCCTCGCGCTGGGAGCCTGCTTCGGCGGGAACGCCACGATCATCGGGGCCTCCGCCAACGTGGTCGTCGCGAACCTTGCCGGACGGGCAGATCACCCGATCACATTCCGGGCGTTCCTGCGCTATGGGATCCCGGTGACCTTCGTCTCGCTCATCATCTCGACGGGGTATGTGTTCGTACGCTACCTGGCCTGATGGGTCTCCCGCCTGCGTTTTCCCTCGTTCTTCCCCAGATCCCCGGAGATCACGCGCCGTCCGCGGCCGGGGCGCCGCTCGACATCATGCTGGGACTTTTCCTCCTGTTCGTGGGGGCCAAGTTCGGCGAGGAGGTTGCCCGGCGGCTGGGACAACCAGCGGTCGTCGGTGAGCTCGTCGGCGGGTTCCTCGTGGGTCCGGCCGCCTTCGGTCTGGTTGTCCCCGGGGAGTCGGCGTTCGTTCTGGCGGAGATCGGTGTAGTCATCCTGCTGTTCTCCGTCGGCCTCGAAGTGCGCCTTGACGATCTACTGGCCGTCGGGAGGCCGGCGGTCCTCACCGCGATCGTCGCGATGATCCTGCCGATGGGGGCCGGTGTCGCCATCTCGCTGATCGGCGGAGAGGCTTTGACTACGGCCGCATTCGTCGGCCTCGCTTTGGCGGCAACCAGCATCGGGATCACGAGTCGGGTCCTCGCCGACATGGGCGTGCTCGACCGGACATTCGCGCGCGTCGTGCTGGGCGCCGCCGTGATCGATGACGTCCTCGCGCTCATCCTGATCGGCCTCATTTCGGGTGCCGCGGCAGGGGACCTGTCAGGATCCACATTGCTCATCGTGGTCGCTGCGATCGGATTGGTCGCGCTCGGGTTCGCGGCCGCGCGGCGGGCGCGCGGGCTGCGGCGCGAGGTCTTCACCTGGCCGCTGTTCGCCGACACGCCGCTGGTCCCCGCGTTCATGCTGATGTTCGCGGTGGCGCTCGTCTCGGCCGCGATCGGGCTGGCGGCCATCATCGGCGCGTTCGTCGCCGGCCTGATCGTGGCGGAAACCGAGGCGCAGGACGAGCTGGAGGACGAGATCCGGCCACTCGGGCAGATCTTCACTCCGTTCTTCTTTGCCGTCACGGGCGCCCAAGTGGACCTGGCTGCGCTGTTCGATCCCGGAATCGCTGTGCTCGCGATCGCCTTGGCCCTCGTCGGCGTGGTCACCAAGGCGGCAGGAGGCTTGATCGGGGCGCGGTCGATCGGCCGATGGGGCTCCGCGGCCGTCGGGTTCGGGATGGTGCCTCGAGGGGAAGTGGGCATCGTCGTGGCGAACATCGGCCTCGCCGCGGGCCTGCTCTCGGCCGGCCTTTTCAGCGCCGTGCTCGTCGCGGTCGTCCTCACGACCGTCATGGCACCGTATCTGTTGGTATGGGTGATCCCGCGGGCCGCCGCCGAGACCGATCGGCGTGCCGCGACGGAGCTCCCCCCAGCCTAGGGTGTCACCGTCGGCGGAACAGCCCCCGCCGGTCCCGCGTTTCGTCCGCCGCCGAGCGACGCCGGCCCGTCTGTCGCAGGATCGCGTCGATCTCGTCGCGATACGGACGTCCGATCGGCATCCGATCGAGCCATTCGAGGTACTCGAGGTCCGAACGAGCGATCTCTCCGAGCGACCAGCCGTCGTAGCGCCCGAAGTTCATGACACTGCCCGATGGGTTGCCCGGCGGCTGGCCGGCGGCGCCCATGCCGTCGGGCGTGCGCATCGACGGGTCGTAGCCGCCACCGACCGACGAGCGGCCGCTCGACCAGTCGCGCGAGACGGTCTCGGGCTCGGGCGAACGGGGTTTGGACCCGCCCTGCGGCGAGGACGCCGGCATGGCGGAGCCATGGGCGGGATTCGGAGCCGTCGCCGAGCCGCCACCGGCCTCCGGGCCTCCGGCGCCGCTCCTGGAGACGGCCGCCTGGAGGGCACGCTGCCGGTCGTGGGCGGCGCGCCGCTTCGAGTCGCCGAGGACCTCCCACGCGGCATTGATCGCTTCCATCCGCCCGCTCGAATCGACCCCGGTCGCCGTGTCCGGGTGGTACTTGCGCGCGAGGCGCCGATACGCGGCCGCGATCACCTCGTCTTCCGCCTCGGGGTCGACCTGAAGGATCTTGTAGGGATCCGACCCACTCACGCTGGCGTGCTCTCCGTGTTCGTCGAGTCGGCGACGGTCGGCACGCCCGGGTGCGTCTCCAGCCCGAGGGCCGCGATCGACTCGGCGAGGGCGGTCGAGTCGCCCGGGCTCGCCCGGCGGAACAGGTAGCGGACGACGTCGCGTGCCGCGGCTGTCACCGGAAGAGCAAGGATCGCCCCCAGGAGGCCGGCCAGTGCACCGCCGATGATGATCGCGAACATGACGGCCGCGGGGTGCATCTCGACCGCATCACCCTGGATCTTGGGCACCAGCAGGTTGTTCTCGATCTGCTGGACAAGCGTGTAGAGGACCAGCGCGGCGATGACGGGTTCGATACCGGCCGTCGCCGCGAGCAGGACCGCCGGCACCGCCGAGATGATCGGCCCGATGATCGGCAGCAGCTCGAGGATCCCGGCGGTCACCGACAACAGGATCGCGTAGCGACCGAACACCGGATCCACGACCTGGCTGAGGATGGACAGGCCGATGAAGGTGAACACGCCGACCGTGATCCCGAGCACGAGCTGCGCCCGGACCCACTGACCAAAGACCCGCCGCCCGATGCGAAGGACGGCCCAGACATCGAACCGCCAGGCCGTCGGCAGGCTTCGATCGAACTGGCCGGTCAGGACGCTCCGGTCCTTGAGGATGTAGAACACCCACACCGGTAGGAGCAGATACCCGAAGATCGCCCCGATGAAGCTGCCGGCACCCGTCAGGACGGGCAGGAAGATCGCGAAGTCGATCGCGGATGCGCCTCCCTCGCCTTGGGCGATGCCCGCGATCAGCGAATCGATGTAGTCGCGGAGCGCATCTGGCAGTTGCAGCCGGGCATAGATCTCCGATAGGCGCTCGATCTGCAGCTGGAGCTGGACGGTCAGGGCGGGGAAGTCCTGGACGAACCGCACGAGCTCGTTCACGAGGGGCGTGAGGGTGAGGTTGATGATCTCGACGATCGCCACGATCGTCACGACGTAGACGAGCAAGATCGCCAGCGTTCGTCGCATGCCTCGTCGGACCAGCCAGCGCACCGGCGGCTCGAGCAGGTACACGAGCAGCAGGCCGACGACGAAGGGGCGGACGGCATCGCGCGCCATCCAGAGCAGGACGCCGAGGACGATCGCAGCAACGATCAGGACGGCGACGCGCGGCGAGAGCGCGGCGAATCTGGGCGCGGTGGGGCTGCTGGCCGGGTCGATGAAGGGCGGAGGCGGGAGCGCGGCGACCCAGGCGGTCGACGCCGACGTTGCCCCCGCTGCTTCCGGTGTCGTCTCCGTCAAGGCGGGCTCACGGCTGCCGGCGACCGTTCGCGCTCGTCCATCGTCGGGCAGACTACCAGACGTGTCCGAGCGTCCCGCGAGCAACGCCGAGCCGCGCCAGCGCTGGCGTCTCGTGGTCGCGCGTTCCGCGGCAGCGCCCGAGCAGCCGCAACGGGAGGTCAGTGACGGCTGGTTCGCGGCCATCGAGGATGCCGGGCTGCCGGTGGCCTGGACCGAAGGCGCGCGATCGCGGCCGCGGATCGCGTTCGGGGCGCCACTCCCCGTCGGGATGGCCGCCGATGCCGAGCTCATCGACGTCGTCCTGACCGAGCGCTGGCCTGCGTGGCGGCTCCGGGAGGTCCTGACCGAGCACGTGCCGGACGGGTGGCGTCTCGTCGACCTGCAGGACGTCTGGCTGGCGGGCCCACCGCTCGCCGGCCGGGTCGCCGCGGCCGACTATCGCGTGGTCCTCGCAGGTTTCGTGCCGGTGGATCGGCTGCGCTCGGCCGCCGACGAACTGCTCGCCGCGCCGAACCTGCCACGCACCCGTGCCCGGGGCGACGACCGCGTGGAGTACGACCTGCGTCCGCTGCTGATCGACATCGCGATCGAGGATGGCCCGCCACTGACCATGATCACGCGGACCAGGTTCCACCCCGAGCTTGGGACAGGCCGACCGGAGGAAGTCGTCGCAGCGCTGGGCGGCGGAATGGGCGAGGCCCTCGAGGCATCCTCGATCGTGCGCGAGCGCCTGATCCTCGCTGAGGATTTGCCGGATGGGATCGACGAGTAGAACTATGAAACAAATGGAGTGGCCGCACATCTATCGGGTGACCGCTCGCGGGATCATGGGCGAGGAGCGCGTCGAAACGGTGCTGTCTTGGCTGGGCGAGTACAAGGCGGTCGCGATGGTCGTCGAAGCGCATGCGGGTGGTTGGTTCGGACCGAAGAAGACGTGGCCCGTCTATTCCGTGGACGTCGAAGACCTCGGGCTCGCTCCCAAGAACAAAGACGGCACCGTCGGCTGCCCGAAGGGGTGTTGGGAGGATCGGAGCGAGTTCTAGCTCGGCCGCTGTCAATCTCCTTAGACTCCAGGCATGAGACGGCTGGCGGGCGACTTGGCGATGATCCTCGGCATCCTTGCGATGGGCGCCGCGTTTCTCTTCGCCCTGTGCTACGTGCTGTTCAGGTTCGGCGTGTTTCAGATCTGATCACCAGGACCTAGGCCCACGACCTAGGGCACATCCTGAAACTGACCCGCTGCCCGCCACGCTCGATTGACCCGTGCGGCGTTCGGTCGTACACTTCTCGTTCGCGCTTGGCTCGGCCAGGCGTCTTTCCCTGTCCGTCGTGCAGCGGCCGCGTGCCGCCGCCACCAGCATCCTGAGGATCCATGTACGCAGTCATCGAGACCGGCGGGAAGCAGTACCGCGTCGAGGTCGGAACCGAACTCGAAGTCGAGCTGCTTGACGCTGAGCCGGGCAAGACCGTCACGCTCGATCGCGTGCTGTTGATCGCCGACGGGGACGACGCGTCGATCGGTCAGCCGGTCGTCGACGGAGCCGCTGTCAGCGCGGAGATCGTCCGCCGCGACCGCGGGCCCAAGCTCATCTCGTTCAAATACCGCCCCAAGGCCCGCACCCGGGTCAAGAAGGGCCACCGCCAGGAGCTTACGATCCTGCGCATCAGCGACATCATGCTCAACGGCAAGAGCGCCGCGAAGTCCGCCGCCAAGGCGGAGTCGGACGCGAAGACCGAGCGCCAGCGCCTCGAGGAGGCCGCCACGGCCCAGGCCGCCAAGGACGCCGAGCTGGCCGCCAAGCTGGCAGCGACCAAGGAGCCGGCCAAGAAGTCAACCGCCAAGGCCTCGACCGCGAAGGCCGCCTCCGACGCCAAGGCCGACACGAAGGCCGAGGCGAAAACCCCGGCCAAGGCCGAGGCCAAGACCCCGGCCAAGGCCGACGCCAAGCCAGCCACGAAGAAGACGACCACCAAGGCGAAGGCCGCCAACGCCGGCGAGACCAAGGCCGCGCCGAAGAAGAGCGCTCCGAAGCGCGCCACCAAGAAGGACGACTAAGACCCATGGCACACAAGAAGGCGGGCGGCAGCGTCAAGAACGGCCGCGACAGCGCCGGCCAACGCCTGGGCGTCAAGGCCGGCGACGGCCAGCTCGTTCCGGCGGGTTCGATCATCGTGCGCCAGCGCGGGATGACGTTCCTCGCGGGCCCGGGCACCGGCCTGGGGCGCGATTACACCGTGTTCGCGACCGTGGCCGGCAAGGTCAAGTTCGAGCACGCCACCAAGGACAAGAAGCGCATCCGGGTCGAGGCGGTCGAGACCGCCGCGACGACCGCCTAGGTCGTCCCGACACACCCGGATACAGCCGGCGACCACCGGCGGGGCGATGGCCCTGCACGGAAGGCGTCGGAGGAGAGAACCACCCGTGAAGCCCGATATCCATCCCAAGTATTACGAAGCCAAGGTCCATTGCGGCTCGTGCGGCACCGAGTGGACCGTTGGGTCCACCCGACCGGAGTTGCGCGTGGACGTGTGCAGCAACTGTCACCCGTTCTTCACGGGCACGCAGAACATCATCGACACGGCCGGCCAGGTCGAGCGGTTCCAGAAGCGACTGGAGCGCCAGACCCGCAGCTAGGCGGCGATCCTCGAGCCCACACCACGGCCGGTCCTCCAAGGGCCGGCCGTCGCGATTCCGGGTTACCGCATCGCGGATAGACTTGCCGGGATGTCTGCCACCCCCGCATCGCCGGTCGCGCCCGACGGCCGTCCACGGTTCGCCTATGGCGGCCAGGCCCTGATGGAAGGCGTGCTCATGCGCGGTCGCGACGCGATCGCGGTCGCGCTTCGTCACCCGGACGGCCGCATCGTCACGGCCACCGAGCGGCTGGATAAGGGGGTCCACGCATCCCCGGCGGCCAAATGGCCGTTCGTGCGGGGCCTGGTCCTGCTCTACGAAACCCTGGTCATCGGCACCCGCTGGCTGATCCGCAGCGCGAACGTGCAGGCCGAGGAGGACGAGGTCGAGCTGGGCAAGGGCTCGATCGTCGTCATGCTCCTGATCACGTTCGCGGCGGCCATCGCGGCCTTCACGCTGCTGCCGCTCTTCATCTCGAGCGTCGCGACGTCCGGCTCGACGCAGGGCTGGGCCCAGCCCGCGCTCGAGGGCATCATCCAGGTCGGGCTGTTCCTGGGATACCTGGCGCTGGTGTCGCGCGCGCCGGACATCCATCGGGTCTTCCAGTACCACGGCGCCGAGCACATGACGATCCACGCGCTCGAGGCCGGCGACCCGCTCACCGTGGACGAGGTCCGCAAGTACCCGACCGCCCACCATCGCTGCGGGACCGAGTTCCTCGTGATCCTGATCCTGCTGTCGATCTTCACGTTCTCGCTGGTCGGCAAGCAGGAGCCGCTGGTCATGATCGCGAGCCGGATCCTGCTCATCCCGGTCCTCGCCGGGGTGGGCTACGAGATCCTCAAGTTGGGCGCGAAGTTCCGCCACAACCCGGTCGTCCGCGTGATCATGTATCCGGGGATCCTGGTCCAGATGATCACGACGAAGCGCCCGACCGACGACATGATCGAGGTCGCCATCACCTCCATGGAGGAGGCGCTCGTCGCCGACGGCAACGAGATCCCGGCCGGATCGACCGATTTCGACCGATCGCCGATGGAGCTCGGCAAGACGACCGACGAGCCCGAGCCGCCCGCGGACACGGTCGCAGCCACGAATCCGGGCGAGACGCCACCGCTGACATGAGCGACCTCGATGCCACGTTGGCCGAGATCGCGCACCAGTACGACGACCTCCAGGCCCAGCTCTCGCGGCCGGAGACCAGCACGGACCCGAACCTCATCCGCAAGCTCGGCAAGGAGCTCGCCCGGCTCGAGCCCACCGTCGCGGCCTACCGCCGGCTCGAAGCCATCCGATCCGAGCTGGCCGGCGTGCGCGAGCTCGGTGACGCGGGCGATGGCGACGACGAGATGCGGGCGATGGCGCGCGAGGAGATCGATCGGCTGGAGCTCGAGCAGACGCGCCTGATCGACGAGCTCAAGGTCCTCCTGCTCCCGCGCGACCCGAACGACGATCGCGACGTCATCCTCGAGATCCGGGCCGGGGCGGGCGGCGACGAAGCCGCCCTGTTCGCCGCGGAGCTGCTCCGGATGTACACGCGCTACGCCGCCCGGCACGGGTACAAGCCCGAGATCATGAGCATGAACGAGACCGGCATCGACGGGATCAAGGAGGCCATCGTCCAGGTCCGCGGTGACGGTGCCTACAGCCGTCTCAAGTTCGAAGGCGGCGTCCACCGTGTACAGCGGATCCCGGCGACGGAGTCGAGTGGCCGGATCCACACGTCCACGGTCACCGTCGTCGTCCTGCCGGAGGCCGACGAGGTCGAGGTCGAGATCGACGAGGAGAAGGACCTCCGGATCGACGTCAAGCGTTCGTCCGGTCCAGGTGGTCAGTCCGTCAACACCACCGACTCCGCCGTGCGCATCACCCACCTGCCGAGCGGGCTCGTCGTCGAGATCCAGGACGAGAAGAGCCAGCACAAGAACAAGGCAAAGGCACTCGCCGTGCTGCGCTCGCGCCTGTTCGATCTCGAGATCCAGAAGCAACGGGCCGCCGACTCGGCCGCCCGGCGATCGATGGTCGGTTCCGGCGATCGAAGCGACAAGGTCCGGACCTACAACTACCCGCAAGATCGCGTCACGGACCACCGCATCGGCAAGACCGTGCACAACCTGCCGGGCGTGCTCGCGGGCGATCTCGACGAGCTCATCGACGCGCTGATCATGGTGGACCAGGCCGAGCGGCTATCCGGGGTGGTGGGAAACGATGACGCCGCCTGAGGCCGCGGACGTCCGGTTCCTGCCGGCGCGCGACGTCCCGATCGAGCGTGCCACGGACCTTGGCTCAGTCCAGGTCCTCAAACACGGCAACCGGTATCTCCTGACGGATTCGTTCGGCGACATCCACCCGGACTCTCGCGGGCTCGGCCTCTATCAAGGGGACAGCCGGGCGTTGTCGTGCGCGGTGCTGCGGGTCGGAGGCGTCCGGCCGGTCCTGCTCCAGACCTCGGTGGGAGGCAACTACCGCGGCAGCATCCAGATGACGAACCCATCGGCGGATCGCAACCCGGACGCGAAGGTCCATCCGCTGGACGAGCTCGTGGGGCGGACGATCGGGATCGGTCGCGAGCGGCTCATCGGTGCGGACGGCTACGAGGAGCGGGTGCGGATCGTCAACCACGCCGCGCTGCCCGCCAGCCTCCCGCTCGAGCTCGAGCTCGGGATGGACGGCGCCGACATCTTCGAGGTCCGCGGGTTCCCGCGGGCCGAACGCGGACGGCTCCTGCCGATAGCCATCACCGACCGGCGGGTCACGTTCCGCTACAACGGCGTGGATGGCGTCCAGTGCCTGACCCACATCGAGCTTTCGGAGCCGGTGCAGGCGATCGACCTGGTCGCCGAGGTCGCGCCCGATGGCCGGAATGCGGGCGCCGCGATCCGCCTGAACTGGGCGCTGACGCTGGGTCCCGACGAGACCCGCGAGGTGTGCTGGACGGTCTGGACGTCGCAGCGCGAGGCCCCCGGGTCGGACCGTGACGAGGCGACCGATCGCCGAGAGCTCGACATCCTGTTCCCAGCGGCGCCGCGCGTGTCGCGCGACGAGGGTGCGGCCGCGTACCACGCCTGGGAGCGCGGCACGACATCGGTCGATAGCGACCACGAGCTCTTCAACCTCGTGCTCAAGCGATCCATCTCGGACCTGCGCTTGCTCGTCAACGACGGCCCGGGTACCGGTGAGCGCTATATCGCGGCGGGCGTGCCGTGGTTTGCGACGCTGTTCGGACGCGATGCGCTGATCACCGCCTTCCAGTCATTGGCATTCCGGCCACAGATCGCCGTGGAGACGCTGGAGGTGCTGGCCGCCTACCAGGCCACCGAGGACGACCCCTGGCGGGACGCGGAGCCGGGCAAGATCCTCCACGAGCTGCGTGCGGGCGAGCTGGCCCGGGCCGGCGAACTGCCCCATACGCCCTACTACGGGTCGGTCGATTCGACGCCGCTGTGGCTGATCCTGCTGGGTGCCACGTTCGACTGGACGGGAGACCGGGCGCTCGTTGACCGCCTGTGGCCGAACGCCCTCGCGGCGCTCGAGTGGATCGACAAGCACGGCGACCACGATGGGGATGGCTTCGTGGAGTACGAGCGGCGCTCGGAGCGAGGCCTTCTGAACCAGGGCTGGAAGGACTCCAGCGACGCCATCCGCGACCGGGCGGGTGCCGCGGCCCAGGCGCCGATCGCCCTGGCAGAGGTCCAGGGTTACGTCTTCGATGCCAAACGGCGGATGGCGAACATCGCCCGGGTGCGAGGCGAAGCGGACCTGGCGGCACGGCTGGACGCCGACGCCGCGGCGCTGGCCGCGCGTTTCGAGGCCGCATTCTGGGTCGAGGACCAGCGCTACTACGCGATGGCGCTGGACGGCGACAAGCGACAGTTCGACGCGATCGCGAGCAACGCCGGGCAATGCCTGTGGTCGGGCATCGTCTCGCCCGAGCGAGCGCGCGACGTCGTCGACCAGCTCCTGCGGCCATCGATGTTCTCGGGCTGGGGGATCCGCACGTTCGCGGCGGGGCAACCGGGCTACAACCCGATCGGGTATCACACCGGGACGGTCTGGCCGCACGACACGTCGCTGATCGCTGCCGGATTCAAGCGCTACGGCTTCGACGATGCATCGAATCGGCTGGCCGGCCAGATGATGGAAGCGGCCCAGCGATTCGCCGACTACCGCCTGCCCGAGCTGTTCTGCGGGTTCGACGACACGGACTCGCACAGCCCGGTGCCCTATCCGGTCGCTTGTTCGCCGCAGGCGTGGGCGGCCGGCGCCTCGTTCCTCTTCCTGCAGACGATGCTCGGGCTGCGCGCCCACGCCGACCGCGGCGAGCTCGAGTTGTTCCACCCGCACCTGCCGGATTGGATCGGCAAGGTCACGCTGACGGACCTGCGTGTGGGCGACGCTTCGGTCGACCTGCTCTTCCATCGCTGGCGTGGCACCACCAGCGCGGAGGTCTTGCGCAAGGTCGGAGACCTGGCAGTCACGATCCGGCTCTGATCGCTTCGCCGCGATGACGACGACGCGTGCACTCCTCGACGAGGGAGTGGACCGCCTTCGGGCGCTCGGCTTCGAAACGCCGCGCCTGGATTCGGAGCTGCTGCTGGCGCACGCGATCGGCGTGGAGCGCACGGCCGTCGTGGCCCATGGCGATGCGCCGGTCGGGGCCGACGCCGAGGCCGCATACCGGGCATCGCTGGCTCGTCGGGCCGACGGGGAGCCGGTCGCCTACATCCGCGGCATCAAGGAGTTCCACGGCATCGCGCTGGCCGTCGACAAGCGGGCGCTCATCCCGCGGCCCGAGACCGAGCATGTCGTGGACCTCGTCCTGGCCGAAGTCATGACCCGGCTCACGGCCCGGGCCGGGGCCGGATCGTCCGAGCCGCTTCGAGTCGTCGACGTCGGAACGGGGGGTGGCGCCATCGCGATCGCCCTGGCCGTGGCCCTCCGAGCAAGGCGCGTGCCCGCGGACGAGGTCGCGATCGCGGCCGCGGACGTGTCGAACGACGCGCTCGACCTTGCGCGCGAGAACGCCGTAGGGCACGCCGTGGGCGATCGCGTGACGTTCGAGAACGCCGACCTCCTGCCGCCATCGCCCGCGGGGTCTTGGGATGTCGTCGCGGCGAACCTCCCCTACGTTCGCTCCGGTGCGATGGCGTCGCTCCCGCGGCCGACGACGTTCGAGCCCGCGGAGGCGCTCGATGGTGGGCCCGATGGGCTGGCAGTGATCGGCCGGCTGCTGGATGGGCTGCCCGACGGTCTCGCTGGGGACGGGGTCGCGTACCTGGAGATCGGCGCGGACCAGGGAGAGGCGATCGTCGCCTTGGCCGCCGAACGACTGCGGGGTTGGACCTGTCAGGTGGAGACGGACCTCGCCGGTCTGCCTCGTACCGCGGTGCTCCGTCGGCCGATGGCATGACGGAGCTCGTCACGTCGCCCGCGCCGGAGTTCCCGATCCGCCTGATCGCGCTGGACATCGACGGGACCCTGATCGGCGACGACCACGAGATCGGTCCGCGGACGGTGTCGGCGGTCCGGGCGGCCATGGCGCGAGACGTCGCGGTCTCGCTCATCACCGGCCGGATGGTGTCGTCGGCGCTGCGATTCGCGAGGGAGCTGGACCTGACCGGTCCGCTCGTCGGCTACCAGGGCGGTCTCATCCGGGCGATGCCCGAGGCCGGGTCGCGCCGGCTCGGCAAGCTGCTCCTGCACACGCCACTCCAGCCCGACATCGCCCGCGAGATCATCGCGTGGACGCGCGAGCACGGGTTGGATCCGCACGTCAATCACCTCGAGCGATTCATCCTGCGAGCGGACGATCCACGCGCCGACGATTACTCCGCGTTCATGGGCGCGAAGGCCGAGCTCGTCGCCGACCTCGTCACCGCGATCGACCATCCGGTTACGAAGGTCCTGGCCGTCGGGGAGCCACCGATCCCGATCGAGGTCGCACCGGTGGCGCGCGAGCACTTCGCCGGACGGGCAGACGTCACGATCTCACACCCCCGGTTCCTGGAATTCGTGGCGCCGGGGGTGTCGAAGGGCCGTGCCGTCCGTTGGCTGGCGAGGCGATTGCGCGTTCCGCTCGGGGCGACGCTGGCGATCGGCGATCAATGGAACGACCTCGAGATGCTGGCCGAGGTCGGTCATGGCGCGTCGATGCCGACGGCGCCTGCAGGGGTGCGTGCGGTGGCCCGGTACGTCGCGCCGCCGCTCGAGGATGAGGGTGCCGCGCAGATCATCGAGCAGCTGGTCCTCGCGAACCCGTCCGAGGTCCTCGCGGCGTCGCATCGGCTGGCCGCCGAGGCAAACGAGCGGCGGAGGCGGTCGGCGTGACCGTGCGGGTCGTCGCGGACGATGCGGTGGGTCGGGCCGACGCCGTGGGTGTCCTCCGGGAGGGCGGCGTCGTCGCCCTGCCGACCGACACGGTCTATGGCATCGCGGTGTCCCTGGCCACACCCGGTGGGATCGAGCGGCTCTTCCACATCAAGCGGCGTCCGCCCGACAAGGCGGTGATGCTGCTTCTCGACGACGCGGCGCAGGCGGCGCGCGCCGGGCGGATCACACCGGCGGCGGCCGCGCTCGCGGCCGAGTTCTGGCCGGGTGGCCTGACGCTCATCGTCCCGCAACGCCCCGACGTTCCGTGGCCGGACGTGCTGACCGGCGGGAGCGCCACGATCGGCCTGCGTGTGCCCGACCACGACGCCCCGCGGACGCTCGCCCGCAGCCTGGGACCGCTGCCAACGACGTCGGCGAACCGCTCCGGCGTTCCCGAGGCGACCGATGCCGCGGGCGTCGTCGCGCAGCTCGGTGATGAGATCGACCTGGTGCTCGATGGCGGGCCGGCGCGCGGCGGGCTCCCGTCGACCGTGGTCGATTGCTCGGGTGCGCAGCCGACGATCCTCCGCGCCGGCGCCGTGCCGCCCGAATCGGTCGCCGCCGTCCTTGCACGCGCCGGCATCGACCTCGCCGTGGGGTGAGCGGTTCGTGGGAAGATAGACGGCGAGCGTGCCGGCGAGGGGGAGCGTCGTGATGGGCCGCACGTCCGGGCAGGAAGGAGTCGGCAGTCATGACCATCTCCGAAACGCGCGGCCTCGGGCTCGAGTCGATCGCTGACGTCGATCCGGTCCTGTGGGAGGCGATGCAGGGCGAGCGCCGCCGACAGCACGACAACATCGAGCTCATCGCGAGCGAGAACTACGTCTCCGCCGCCGTGATGGAAGCCCAAGGCAGCTGGCTGACGAACAAGTACGCCGAGGGCCTGCCCGGGAAGCGCTACTACGGCGGCTGCGAGTTCGTTGACGTCGCCGAGCGGCTGGCGCAGGAGCGGGCGCTCGCCCTCTACCCCGGCTCCGAGCACGTGAACGTCCAGCCCCACTCGGGCGCGCAGGCGAACATGGCCGCCTATTTCAGCGTCCTCCAGCCAGGCGACCGGATCCTGGGCATGAATCTGGCCCATGGTGGCCACCTGACGCACGGCATGGCCCTCAATTTCAGCGGCAAGCTGTACGAGGTCTCGGCATATGGGGTGCGCCAGGACACGGAGCTGATCGACTACGACGCGCTCGAGGTGACGGCCAAGGAGGCCCGCCCCAAGCTCATCGTGGCCGGTGCCAGCGCGTACCCGCGCCTGTGGGACTTCGAGCGGATGGCGGCCATCGCCCACGGCGTCGGGGCGCTCCTGTTCGTGGACATGGCCCACATCGCGGGCCTGGTCGCGGCTGACGTGCACCCCAGCCCCTTCCCCCACGCCGACATCGTGACGACGACGACCCACAAGACCCTGCGCGGACCACGGGGCGGCCTGATCTTCGCCCGGGACGAGCTCCCCGAAGGCATCGATCCGGCCGACTTCCCGGCGCTCAAGGGCCCGCTCGGCGCGGCGGTCGACAAGACGGTCTTCCCGGGCGTGCAGGGCGGTCCTTTGATGCACGTGATCGCCGGCAAGGCGGTCGCGTTCAAGCTGGCTGCGGAGGAGCCGTTCCGGGAGGCGCAGCGGCGCACGGTCGCCAACGCCGCGGTCCTGGCGCAGACCCTCGCCGACCAGGGCGCTCGTGTCGTTTCGGGTGGCACGGACAACCACTTGATGCTCGTCGACGTTACCCCGCTGGGCGTGACCGGCAAGGAAGCCGAGCACCTGCTCGATGAGATCGGGATCACCGTCAACAAGAACGGCATCCCGTTCGATCCGCTGCCGCCCAACACGGCGTCGGGCATCCGCCTGGGCACGCCGGCCACCACGTCCCGCGGCTTCGGCGAGGACGAGATGCGGTCCGTCGGTCGGATCATCATCGAGGCGATCAACGCCCGTGACGACGACGCGGTCCAGCGGCGGCTGGCCGCTGAGGTCGCCGAGATCGTCGCCCGCTTCCCGGTTCCGGGGCTGCCGGCCGCGTGACGAGGCGCCGGTGACATTCATCGAGGAGGTCGGGTCCAGCATCGGCCCGATCCTGGCGGTGTTCGCCGCCGCCGCGCTCCTCGCGGCCATCCTGACGCCGCTCATCCGGCGAGTCGTGCTGCGCCACCGGATCGTCGACCGCCCGAACGCCCGTCGCGTGAACACCCGCCCGATCCCGCGTGCGGGTGGCCTGGCGATCGCCGCCGCGTTCCTGATCGTGGCCGGCGGCTTCGTCCTGCTCAACGAGCGTGCGGGCTGGGTGCCCACGCCGCTGAACCTCGGATCCGGGGACCTCCTGGCGCTGTTCCTCGGTGGGGCCGCTGCGGCCGCACTAGGCGGGATCGACGACCTGTTCAACCTCCGGGCTCGCTGGCAGCTGGCGGGTCAGATCGGGCTGGCGCTCTTCGCGGTCGCCCTCGGGATCGGCATCGTCGTGATCAACAACCCGTTCGGAGCCGGGGTCATCCGGTTCAGCGAGCCGTTCTCGGTCGGCTTCACGGTCTTCTGGATCGTCGGCATGATGAACAGCATCAACTGGATCGACGGGCTCGACGGCCTGTCCACCGGGATCGCGCTGATCGCCTGCGTGACGCTCGGGCTCATCAGCCTCACCACGAAGATCAGCCAGCCGCTCATCGCCGTCCTGTGCTTCGCCCTCGCTGGTGCGCTCGCGGGGTTCCTGCGCTGGAACTTCCATCCCGCCAAGATCTTCAGCGGCACCAGCGGCGTCCAGTTCGTGGGCTACACGCTCGCGGTGCTGTCGATCCTCGGTTCGGCCAAGGTGGCGGTGGCGCTGCTCGTGCTCGGCGTCCCGATCATCGACACGTTCTGGATCATCGTCGGACGCGTGAGCCGCGGCGCCTCGCCGTTCGCGCCGGATCGATCGCACATCCATCACCGGCTGCTCGACCTCGGCCTGTCCCATCGCAACACGGTCCTCGTGATCTATGGGATCTGCGCCGCACTCGGCGTGCTCGCGCTGCTCGTCTCGGAGATCACGACGCTCTACGCGTTCCTCGGCGTGTTCATCGTGTCGGGCTTGATCCTCTTCGCTCCGACACGCGGCGCCTTCCGCCGGCCCGAGGAGCTCGAGGCCGAAGCGTACGAGACGCCCCAACGGGACGGACGCCCGACGGGACGACGCCTGAGGCTCGTTTCCCGAGGGGGCGGGTGCTAGCATCGCCGCCACCATGGACCTGCCGATCCTGCTGCTCATCGCGGCGCTTGCCGGGCGGAACGGCGCTCGCCGTGTACCTCCGCACGGATGGCACGTCCCAGGCCCATCGGCGCAGCGTCCTCGAAGGGGCGGCGGGCATCATCGACGCCTCGATCGCGATGTACGTGGTCCGAAAGGCGCTGGGCCGTCCAACGTCGACCCGAGCGGAGCGCGCTGCCGAGCGTGCCCGCCTGGCCGTGCTCGCCGAAGCGGACCGCCGGCGCGCGGGCGGATCCGGGCCGGCCGCCATCGCCCCGACGCGGCTGGTCGTCGCCGGCACCGCGGCGTCCCACTCGCCTCGCGACGTGCGCGGATCGGCAGGCGCATCCGGTCTCCCCTGCGCCCCGTCGTTCCAGTCTGGGCGGGTCGTGCCGCGATTCCGCGCGAGGGCATCGTCGCGGTCGCGGGCCTGGTCGTGGTGATGCTCGCGGCGTTCGCGATCTGGCCGCGAGATGCCGGCGGCGTGCTGTCCGCGACGGGCACGCCGGCGAGCGTCCGAGCCCGGCCGGCGCGGCGTCGTCCGCGAGCCCGATCACATCCTCGAGCCCGACCGTCGAGCCGACCGCCGTCGCTACCACCGCGCCGACGGCGCCTCGCCGACGCCGGAGCCGACGCCGACTCCGACCGCTACGCCCCGGCCCACGGCACGTCCCACGCCGCGACCGACGCCGCGCCCGACCCCCAGGCCGACCGCGACCCCGAAGCCGACGGCAACACCCGAGCCGACACCCGAGCCCACCCCGAGCCGACACCCGAACCGACGCCGTCTCCTACGCCCGAACCCACACCGGAGCCAACACCGTCTCCCACGCCCGAGCCCAGCGTCCTGCCGTCATCCGCGCCCTGACCGAACCGAACGCAGGGGCCCGCGCGAACCCCACGCCGCACGACCGCCGAGCAACGCCGCCGGTGGCAGCGTCGTGCGCGCAGCTGCTACACTTCCGCTGCCTTGACAGGTCGCCCATGATCGAGCCCGGCCGAGGGTTGGCTTATCTCGCCCTCTTCTCGGAGATCGGCCTCAGCCTCCTGGTCACGACCCTGATCGGCGTGCTCGTCGGCTACTGGGCCGACGGGCAGCTCGGGACCCTCCCGATCTTTCTGATCATCGGCTTCTTCATCGGCGCCGGAGCCGGGACGTTGATGATCTACCGACTGGTCAGCAGGTTCCTCAAGACGATCGAATAGCCGGCCGAAGCGGCCGGGACGACGGAACCGAGCGCGGCGGCAGGCCGCGCTCCTGTGTGTGGAGGCAGCGTGTCGAGCGAGCAGGCCGCGACCGACCCGGTCGCGGAGCCGTCCGGAACGGCGCCGGCGCCCGAGTCGAAATCGGGCCGCGGGCTGTCCTCCCGATGGTTCCTCCTGATCGGCGCGGTGATCGTCGTCGACATCGTCGCGTTCATCCTGTTCCCGCCGTTCCCGCAAGGGCGGCGTCCCGGGCGAGGCCTGCTCGTTCCCGGTCTGCTTCATCGAGAGCACCCTGCATTTCCCGGCGCCGCACACGGTGATCGGCCCGCACCCGCCGGAGGGACTCATCGTGCTTCTCGCCGAGCATCAGCGACACGATCATCACGATGTGGATCGTGATGGCGATCGTCCTCGCCGGGGCGATCCTGATGACCCGCGGCGGGAAACTCGTGCCGGGGCGGGCGCAGAACGTCTTCGAGGCCTTCTATGAGGGCCTGAGCGACTTCGGGATCGGCCTGGCCGGACCGACGGCCCGGCCGTACATCCCGATCTTCGCCGCGTTCTTCCTGCTGATCCTGTTCTGCAACTGGGTCGGTCTCGTGCCGTTCGTCGGCCGGGTCGATTTCCTGCGGGCGCCGTCGAGCGACGTGAACATCACGATCGGTCTGGCCCTCGTCAGCTTCCTGATCTTCCACATCGAGGGCTTCCGGCACCTCGGTGTCGGCGGCTACCTCGGGCAAGTTCTTCCCGGTGTACGAGTTCAAGCACGGGATCGGCGCCGGGGTCATCGCCATGTTCGTCGGCCTGATCGAGCTCATGCTCGAATTCGTCAAGCCGGTGACACTGTCCATGCGGTTGTTCGGCAATATCTACGGCGGCGAGGTCGCGCTCGGCGTCATCACGGCCCTCACGATCGCGATCATCCCGGTGGGACTCATCGGCCTGGAGCTCATGCTCAACGCGATCCAGGCCCTCATCTTCAGCGTCCTGACCCTCATGTTCATCGTGCTCGCGATCGAGAGTCATCACGAGGAGGAAGGCCAGGTCGCCGAGGAAGCGCTCGACGCCATCGATGGCCGGGAGCCATCCGGGCTCCAGCCCGCACACTGACGCGCCGACACGGCGCAACCAACCACGGTCCAATGAACCCGAGCGGCCCGCTCGGGGAGTAGGAGGAACTGAACGACATGGAGTACATCGGCGCCGGACTCGCTGCTCTCGGGGTGCTCGGCCCCGGCATCGGCATCGGCATCCTCGGCGGCCTGTCGGCCACGGCCATCGGTCGTAACCCCGACGCGGCCGGACAGATCCGCGGCATCGCGATCATCCTCGCGGCCTTCGCCGAGGGCCTCGGCGTCCTCGCGATCGTCGTCGGCCTGCTCGCGATCTTCATCCAGCCCGCGTAGTCGTCCCGGCACGGAGTAGGCAATCGTGGACATCCTGTCCGTCACGTCCGAGATCGGGCGTGAGGTCGTCCGCCTGACGACCGAGGCGGAAGCTGCCGCGCCGCTCTTCCAGGTGAACCTGTTCCAGGTCATCATCGCCGCGGCCAACTTCCTGCTGTTCCTCGCGATCATCTGGACGTTCGCGTTCAAGCCCGTCTCGAAGATGCTCGCGCGACCGCAAGGACCGGATCGAGCAGGGCCTCAAGGACGCGGAGCAGGCCCGGCGCGATCGCGAGAACGCCGAGGCTGAGCGCGTGGCCACGCTGGCCGAGGCGCGTCGCGAGTCGAACGAGATCCTGGCCCGCGCCCAGAAGGTCGCCCAGGAGACGCGCGACGCGGATATCGCCGCGACCAAGGAGGAGCTCGAGCGACTGCGCGCGCGCGCCGCCGCCGACATCGAGGCGGAGAAGGTCCGGGCGATCACCGAGGTCCGTGCCGAGGTCGCCGACCTGGCCCTTCGGGCCGCCAGTCGCGTCGTCGGCGAGACGATGACGAGCGAACGGGAGCGCCGGCTCGTCGAGGAATTCCTGCGCAGCACGCCCACCGGTGGATCGAACAACTGATGGCACGTCGCAAGTCGGGCGCCCGCCGCTACGCCGAAGCCGCCTTCGAGGTGGCCATGCGTGACGACACCGATCGACGCCTGGCGCCGCGAGCTGGACACGGCCGCCGCGATCGTCGCGGAGGATCGGATCGGTCGTGCCCTCGCCAATCCCGCGATCCCGCTCGAGACCCGGATCGCGACGGCGGAGGCCACGTTCGGACCGATGGTCGGGCCCAAGGTCCTGAACCTGATCGGCCTGATGCTCCGGCGCGGCCGGATCCAGGAGCTCCCGCGCCTCGCGGCGGAATTCCGCCGTCTCGACGACGAGCGCCAGGGAATCACCCGCGCCACCGTCACCAGCACCCTGCCACTCGAGCCTGACGAGGTGTCGGCGCTCACAGGAGCGGCTCGCCAGTTCCACCGACCGTCGCGTCGAGCTCGACCTCAAGGTCGATCCCAGCCTGCTGGGCGGTCTCGTCGTGCGGCTCGGCGACCGTCTGGTCGACGGAAGCGTGCGAAGCCGCCTCGAGCGCCTGCGCAATCAGCTCGTTTCGGGCGCCCTCTAGGAGATCTGAGACCCATGGCCATTCGTTCCGACGAGATCACCAGCATCATCAAGTCCGCGATCGACGCCTTCGACTCCGGCGTCGAGACCCGCAACGTCGGGACGGTCGTCGAGGTCGGTGACGGCATCGCCCAGATCTACGGCCTCGACGGCGCCCTCGCGTCCGAGATGCTCGAGTTCCCGAACGGGGTGATGGGCCTGGCCCTCAACCTCGAGGAGGAGACGGTCGGCGCGGTCATCCTCGGCGACGCCTCGGCGATCAAGGAAGGCGACACGGTCAAGACGACCGGCCGCGTCGTGGAGGTGCCCGTCGGCCAGGCGCTGCTCGGGCGGGTCGTGGACGCGCTCGGGCGCCCGCTCGACGACAAGGGCCCGATCGCCTCGACGAAGAACCGCCCGGTCGAGCGCATCGCCCCCGGCGTCATCGTGCGCAAGTCGGTCGACACGCCGGTCCAGACCGGCATCAAGGCCATCGACGCGCTGATCCCGATCGGCCGCGGCCAGCGCGAGCTGATCATCGGCGACCGCCAGACCGGCAAGACGGCCATCGCCATCGACGCGATCATCAACCAGAAGGGCAAGGGCCTCGTCTGCATCTACGTGGCGATCGGCCAGAAGCTGTCCACGGTCGCGAACACCGTCGCGATCCTCGAGGAGAACGGGGCGATGGACCACACGATCGTCGTCGTCGCCGGCGCCGACGACCCCGCCCCGCTCCAGTACCTCGCCCCGTACAGCGGCGTGGCGATGGGCGAGGAGGTCATGGAGAACGGCGTGGAGGTCGCCGGGCAGGGGCTGGTCAAGGACGCGCTGTGCGTCTACGACGACCTCTCCAAGCACGCCTGGGCCTACCGCGAGATGGCCCTGCTGCTGCGCCGTCCGCCCGGCCGCGAGGCGTACCCGGGCGACGTGTTCTACCTCCACAGCCGCCTCCTCGAGCGCGCCGCGCGCCTCAACGACGAGAACGGCGGCGGCTCGCTGACGGCCCTGCCGATCATCGAGACGCAGGCCGGTGACGTGTCGGCCTACATCCCGACCAACGTCATCTCGATCACCGACGGCCAGATCTTCCTCGAGACGGACCTGTTCAACGCCGGCCAGCGGCCCGCGCTGAACATCGGCATCTCGGTGTCGCGCGTCGGCTCCGCGGCGCAGACCAAGGCCATGAAGACCGTCGCGGCGCCGCTTGAAGCTCGACCTGGCGCAGTACCGCGCGCTGGCCGCGTTCGCCCAGTTCGCGTCCGACCTGGACAAGGCGACCCGCGACCAGCTGACCCGCGGCGAGAAGCTCAGCGAGATCGTGAAGCAGCCGCAGTACCAGCCGTTGCCGGTGGAGAAGCAGGTCGCGATCCTGTACGTCGCCACGACCGGCAAGCTCGACGACGTCCCGACGCCGCGCGTCAAGGAATTCGAGACCCAGTTCTACCGCTTCCTCGAGAGCCAGCGGCCGGCCATCCTCAAGGACCTCGGCGAGACCCAGGCGCTGAGCGACGAGATCCGGGGCGCGCTCGACGAGGCCATCGAGCAGTTCCGCGTCGACTTCGGCATGGAGCCGACCAAGCCGCAGACCGGCGAAGCCCGCCGGCGCCGGCCGAGGCATCGATCTCCGCGTCACCGGCCGGTGGCCAGCCCGCGGCGACGCAGCCGCCGGCGCCGAGACGCCCGAAGCGCCCGCGACGGCCTCGGCCGAGCCAGCCGCGGATGCCGAGACGCCCGAGCGCCGGCGAGGCGGCGCCGACCGAAACGACAGGCGATGGCAAGCCAGCGTGACATCCGGCGGCGCATCGGCGCCGTCAAGAACATCAAGCAGATCACGCGCGCGATGCAGTTCGTCGCAGCGTCCAAGCTCAAGCGCGCCCAGGACGCGACGCTTGCGGCGCGGCCGTACAGCGAGAAGCTCGACGAGGTCCTCGCGGACCTCGCGGCCGTCCTCAGCGGCGACGACCACCCGCTCCTGGCCGAGCGCGAGGAGGGCGGCAAGCGCCTGATCGTGCTGGTCACCACGGATCGCGGCCTGGCCGGTCCGCTCAACACGAACACCATCCGGTTCGCCGCGCGCGAGATCACCGGACAGTCGGGCGACCTGGCGGTCGTGACGGTCGGGCGCAAGGGCCGCGACGCGATGCGCCGCGCGGGCGTGCCGATCGAGGCGCACTTCGCGGGCTTCGGCGACCGTCCCGCCTTCGCCGACGTGCTGCCCCTCGCCCGCCTGATCACGGACGATTTCCTCGCCAACACCTACGCTCGTGTCGACGTCATCTACAACCGCTTCGTGTCGACGCTCGTCCAGCGCCCCGAGATGATCCAGCTGCTGCCCGTCAGGGCGACCGAGGACACGGAGGGCATCCCGGGCAACCAGTTCATCTTCGAGCCGAGCCCGGGCGCGGTCCTGGAGCGCCTCGTCCCGCGCTACGTGGCGACGCGCCTGTTCCAGGCGGTCCTCGAGGGCAAGGCGAGCGAGGAGTCGAGCCGGATGGTCGCGATGAAGAACGCGACCGAGAACGCCGAGGACCTCATCGACGACCTGACACTCTCGTACAACAAGGTCCGTCAAACCAACATCACCCGCGAGATGATCGAGATCGCGTCCGGCGCGAACGCTCGCTGACGCACAGGACGCAGGAGGCAACCCACACCATGGCGATCGCCGCACGACCAACGCGACGGGCCGGGTCATCCAGATCACCGGACCCGTCGTCGACATCGAGTTCCCCGCCGGCCAGCTGCCGAAGATCCTCAACGCCGTCGAGATCCAGCGCGAGGGCCAGGACTCGCTCGTGTGCGAGGTCCAGCAGCACCTCGGCAACAACTGGGTCCGCTCCGTGGCGATGACGACGACCGACGGGCTCGCCCGCGGCGTGCCGGTCCTCGACACCGGCGCGCCGATCACGGTCCCCGTCGGCGAGGCCACGCTCGGACGCGTGTTCGACGTCCTCGGCCGCCCGATCGACAACAAGGGCGACGTGAACGCGACGACATCACTCCCGATCCACCGCGAGGCGCCGGCGTTCGACCAGCAGTCGACCGAGGTCGAGGTCTTCGAGACCGGCCTCAAGATCATCGACCTCATCTGCCCGTTCAAGAAGGGCGGCAAGATCGGCATCTTCGGTGGGGCCGGCGTCGGCAAGACGGTCATCATCCAGGAGCTCATCCGGAACGTCGCCCAGGAGCACTCGGGCTACTCGGTGTTCGCCGGCGTCGGCGAGCGCAGCCGCGAGGGCAACGACCTCATCGCGGAGATGACCGAGTCCGGCGTCCTCGCCAAGACGGCCTTCGCCTTCGGCCAGATGAACGAGCCGCCCGGCGCTCGCCAGCGCGTCGCGCTGACCGGCCTGACGATGGCCGAGTACTTCCGCGACGAGGAGGGCCGCGACGTCCTCCTGTTCATCGACAACATCTTCCGCTTCACCCAGGCGGGTTCCGAGGTCTCGGCGCTGCTCGGGCGGATGCCGTCGGCGGTCGGCTACCAGCCGAACCTCGCGACCGAGATGGCCGCGCTCCAGGAGCGCATCACCTCGACCAAGAAGGGCTCGATCACCTCGCTCCAGGCCGTGTTCGTCCCGGCCGACGACTACACCGACCCGGCGCCCGCGACGACGTTCGCCCACCTCGACTCGACGATCCGCCTCGAGCGCTCGATCGCCGAGCTCGGCATCTACCCGGCGGTCGACCCGCTGACCTCGACGTCGCGCGTCCTCGACCCCAATGTCGTCGGCCAGGAGCACTACGACGTCGCCCAGGAGACGAAGCGCGTCCTGCAGCGCTACCGCGACCTCCAGGACATCATCGCGATCCTCGGCATCGACGAACTGTCCGAAGACGACAAGTCCACGGTCGCCCGCGCCCGGCGCCTCCAGCGCTTCGCGAGCCAGCCGTTCTTCGTCGCCGAGGTCTTCACGGGCCGGCCCGGCGCCTACGTCTCGATCAAGGACACGGTCGCGAGCTTCAAGGAGATCCTCGAAGGCAACACCGACACGCTCCCGGAGCAGGCCTTCTTCCTCGCCGGCACGGTCGAGGACGTCCGAGCCAACGCGGAGAAGCTGGGCTCGTGACGGGCGTTGTGGCGGGTCCTGTCCCCGGACGCCGCGCGGCCTCCGCTCGCTACGGCGCTGCGCCTAGCGCTCGCTGCGCCGCACGGCGCCCGGTGCCACCCGCTCGCCGGTCCGCGACCCAGGGCGCCTGCTGATGGCCATCCTGTTGGAGATCGTGACGCCTGAGCGTTTGGCGTATTCCGACGAGGTCGATTCCGTGGTCCTGCCTGGGTCCGAGGGCGAGATGGGCGTCCTTCCGCACCACGCCCCGCTTGTGTCGACGCTCGGCGTGGGCGAACTTCGCATTCGCAAGGGTGGGTCTGAGGAGTCGTTCGCGATCGTGGGCGGCTTCGTCCAGGTCCGCCCGGACAAGGTCGTCGTGATGGCCGAGACCGCCGACATGGCCAGCGAGATCGATCTCGAGAAGGCGCAGGAAGCCCGCCGCGAGGCGGAACGGGCGCTCGAATCGGGCTATCACGAAGCGCGCCGACATGGCCGCCGCGCGGGCCGCCCTGCAGCAGGCGCTCCTCCGGATCCGCGTCGCCGAGCGACGTCACCGGGAGGGCCCGCGGCGCCGCGGGTAGCCAGTGGCCGACGCACGACCGTTCCACTGGGAATACGTCCCGGAACCGGTGCAACAGGAGTTCTTTCGCGTCGAGGGCGGCAAGCCCCTGTCCGGGACCGTCGCGATCAGCGGGGCGAAGAACGCCGCCCTCAAGATGCTCGCTGCCGCGACCCTGACGGGGGAGCGGTGCCGGTTCACGAACGTGCCGGAGATCGAGGACGTCCGGGTCATGGCCCAGACCCTCGACGGAGCTTGGTGTCGTGGTCGAGCATCCGGAGCCGAACGTGTACGAGGTCGCGGCGGGCGACGTTGAGTGGCAGTTCGTGCCCCTCGAGGCGGCGGCCAAGATGCGCGCCTCGTTCATGCTCCTGGGACCGCTGTTGGCGCGCTACGGCCGCGTCATCATCAGCAACCCTGGCGGGGATCGGATCGGGCGGCGACCGGTCAATCTCCACGTCGAGGCGATGCGCACGCTCGGCGCCCAGATCGAGTACCGCAATGGCTACTACTTCGCGACGGCTCCGGGGCGCCTGCGGGGCGCGGAGATCCGATTCCCGTTCGTGTCGGTCATGGGGACCGAGAACGCGATGCTCGCGGCCACCCTGGCCGACGGCCATACGGTGCTGCGGCCGGCCGCCCAGGAGCCGGAGGTCGATGATCTCATCGCGTGCCTCCAGAAGATGGGCGCGGATATCCAGCGGACCTATCCCGACACCATCGAGATCGAGGGCAAGAAGCGTCTGCGCGGCGCCGAACACCGGGTGATCCCCGACCGCATCGAGGCCGGAACGTTCGTCGTTGCTGGTGCCGTCACCGGCGGCAGGATCACGCTGACCGGCGCCCCGTGCGAGCACCTCGGTGCGTTCGTCGAGACTATGGGTCGTGCCGGCGTCGGCGTCTCGTGTGGCACGGACACGATCGAGGTCGATGGGAGCGCCCTCAACGCCGGGGGCTTCACGGCGGTGGACATCGAGACCGCCGCGTACCCGGGCCTCGCCACGGACCTCCAGCCCCCGACGTCGGTGCTGCTCACCCAGGCCAATGGGACGTCTCATGTGCGCGAGACGATCTTCGAGGACCGTCTCGAGTGGATGAGCGAGCTTCGGCGCATGGGCGCGTCCATCGACATCAAGGACAGCCACACCGCCATCATCAATGGCCGCAAGCCCCTGCATGGCGCCGACGTCGAGATCGGCGACCTGCGTGCCGGTGCGTCCCTGATCCTCGCCGCGCTCGCGGCGGAGGGTACGACCACGATCCACGGTGCGCACCACGTTCACCGGGGCTATGAGAACATCGAAGGCAAGTTCCTGGACCTCGGCGCCAGGATCGAGCGCCTGGCAGAAGGGAACGACACCTCCAGCTCATGAAGATCGGCATCGACCTCGGAACCGCCAACGTCCTCGTCTACGTCAAGGGCAAGGGCATCGTGATCACCGAACCGTCCGTCGTGGCCGTATCGGACGACAACCGGATCGTCGCCGTGGGCGAGGAAGCGCGCGCGATGATCGGTCGTACTCCGGGCAACATCACGGCCATCCGGCCGATGAAGGACGGCGTGATCGCCGACTACGTCATCACGGAGGCGATGCTGCGGTTCTTCATCGCCAAGGCGACGAAGGGCCGGATCGGGTTGAACCGACCGGAGGTGATGATCAGTGTGCCGGCGGGCGTCACCTCGGTCGAGAAGCGGGCGGTCCGCGATGCCGCGCTCAAGGCCGGTGCCAAGGAGGCATTCCTGATCGAGGAGCCGCTGGCCGCCGCCATCGGCGCCAACGTGCCGATCAGCGGGCCGTCGGGGAACATGATCATCGACATCGGCGGCGGGACGTCCGAGATCGCGGTGATCGCGCTGGGCGGCATCGTCGTCTCGCATTCGCTCCGGGTCGGGGGCAACAAGTTCGACGAGGCGATCGCGACCTACATCCGTAAGAAGTACAACCTCATGATCGGCGAGCGCACAGCCGAAGAGGTCAAGATGCAGATCGGGACCGCACTCCCGCTCGAGCGCGAGCTCACGATGGAGGTCCGCGGCCGCGATCTCATCGCCGGCCTGCCGCGGACGATCCCGATCACGTCGTCGGAGGTCATGGAAGCGATCGAGGCGCCTCTCCAACAGCTGGTCGCGGCTGTCCGGACCGTGCTCGAGCAGACGCCGCCGGAGCTGTCATCCGACATCATCGACAAGGGGATGGTCATGTCGGGCGGCGGTGCACTGCTGCGCAACGTCGACAAGCTGCTGACGCAGGTCACGGGGGTGCCGTGTCACGTCGCCGAGAACCCGCTGGACTGCGTGGCCCTGGGGACGGGGTTGGCGCTCGAGCACTTCGATTTCTTCAAGAAGTCCCTCGTCCAGACGATCTGATGTTCGGGGGCCTGAGCGCGGGTCCTGTCGCCGGGAGGCTCCCGGCCTCCGGTCGCTCCGGCGCTGCGCCTAACGCTCCCTCCGCCGGAACCCTCCCGGCGCCACCCGCGGTCCCGTCCGCCAGTCGCTTTCCTGTGTTGGTGGTTGTGGGGCGACAGGACCCCCTGGGCATGACCCGGGCGTTCATCGACCTGCACTGTCATACGTCGGCTTCGTTCGACAGTCTGGCGAAGCCTCGGGATGTCGTGCGGGCTGCTGCGGCGAGGGGGCTGACCCATCTCGTCATCACGGATCACGATCGGATCGAGGGAGCGCTCGAGGCGCGTTCGCTGGCACCGGCCGAGCTCACGGTGATCATCGGGGAGGAGGTCAGGACCGCGGATGGCGACCTGATCGCGGCGTACCTCGAGCGGGTCGTGGCGCCCGGGATGTCGGCCGCGGAGACTGTAGCGGCGGTCCGTGAGCAAGGGGGTCTCGTCGGGATCCCGCACCCGTTCGATCGGATGCGCGGGTCGATGCTCCTGGATCCGGAGATGTCGGCCGTGGTCTCGCTGGTCGATTGGATCGAAGTCCACAACGCGCGGCTCGTGGGTCGCGGCAACGAGCAGGCGGCCGTACTCGCGAGAGAGCAAGGGCGGGCCGGCGTGGCCGTCTCGGACGCGCACTCGGTCCTGGAGGTCGGTGTCGCGTACACGGCACTCGATGGCGACCCCTCGACGCCGGCCGGGCTGCTCGAGGCGCTGGCCGGTGCGGAGATCGTGTCCGGTCGAGCGACCTACGCGGTCCGCCTGTGGACGCCCGTCGCCAAGTCCGTGAATCGACTGCGAGGCAACCGGCGGATCAAGCCCGGTGCGCCCGAATGACGACTCCGCGCGACCCGGACGGGGATCAGCAGGACCATCGACCGATGGAAGACGGGACCGGTGGCCCCGTACCGTCCGGGGACATGGAGTTGACCCCAACCCTCGACCCCCGCGCCGCGGTTCCAGGCGCGCCCGCTGCCCACCCGCCCGATCTGCCGCCCTACCCCGCGATCACCACCGATCTCGAGCGCGAGCCGGATGCCGAGCAGATGTCCCTCGCGCGGCGCATGCGTCAGCCGCGAACGCTCATCTCGATCGCGGTCCCCGTTGGCGTCATCGCCATCTTCCTCGCGCTCAACGGCGAGCTGCTCAAGATCGTGCCCGGTCTCGTGCTCGCTGCAAATCCGCTGCTCGTTCTGCTGGCCTTCGCCGTGTTCTACCTCGGCTTCCCGTTGCGCGGCAAGCGCTGGTCGATCCTCCTGCGCGGCACGGGGATGCGCGTCGGGACGAAGGACGCCACCGAGATCATCTTCCTCTCGTGGCTGGTCAACTGCGTCGCCCCGGCCAAGCTCGGGGACGTCTACCGAGCCTACCTCCTGAAGATCAACAGCACCGCGTCGTTGTCGAGGACCTTCGGGACCGTCTTCATCGAGCGCGTCCTGGACCTGTTCGCGATCGCGATCCTCGGCCTCGCGGCCGGCTACTGGAGCTTCCGCAGCGGACTGCCGCCCGCCATCCAGGTGGTCTTCGGAATCGGGGTGGCCGTCGTCGCTGCGCTCGCATTCGGGCTGTTCACGATGCGGAACTTCGGGCGGCGGATCATCGTGGCGCTGCCCTTGCCACACGCCGCTCCGCGACCTGTACGACCGGTTCGAGGAGGGCGTCTTCGGGGCGCTGGTCCCGCGCCAGCTGCCGATCCTGGGCCTGTTGACCGCGCTCATCTGGTTGACCGAGGGGCTGCGTCTGTACCTCGTCGTGCAGGCGCTCGGGTTCCCCGACGTGTATCTCGGCCTGTCGGGCGCGATCTTCGTGGCGCTCATCGGCTCGCTGTTGACGGCCGTGCCCCTCAGCCCCGCCGGTCTGGGCATCGTCGAGGCCGGTGTCGTCGGTGTCCTGACCATCGCGTACGGCGTCCCGCTTCCCGAAGCGACGGCCATCGCGCTGCTCGATCGGGTCATCAGCGTGTTCTCGATCATCGTCTTCGGATCGATCGCCTACGCGCTGTCGTCGAAGCCGCGCGGCATGGGTCGGATCGGCGGACCCGTGGACGCTCCCGCAAGCCCCACGACGGCCTGATTCGCGCTCCGGGACCCGTGGATCGGCGCCCCGAGGGCGAGCGGCAACCCTTTACGACCGTCAGCCGCGATCTCGACCGTCACGCACCCGCAACGTCCTTGCAATCCCTGTTTTGCATCCGTGCCGTGGCAGGAGGCGTACCTTGGTCATGGCGGACCTCGCTCGGGGAACTGCGACGGACCGTCGTGGACCGCACCTGAATCGACCGCTCCGTCCACGTGCTCGCCACGAGCGCCCGGTACCAACGGGGGATACAGGCCGGTACCGGACATCCGCATCATCGTGGCATCGAGTCACCCATCGAACGGGTCCCAGACGCACGCGGACCAGCTCTAGGAGCGCGCAGGCAACATGACCAGCCAGAACGGCCGAGCGTTCAACGAATGGCTTCGAGCCCAGCTCAAGGCCAAGAAGATGTCCCAGCGCCAGCTCGCCCAGCAGTCCGGCGTCGACCATTCGACCATCTCCCGGCTGATCCGCGGTGACCGCATGCCGTCCCTCGGGACGGCCACGAAGCTCGCCCGCGGGCTCCGTGAGCTGCGTGACGACGCCGACACCCCCCAGTACCTGGGTCTCGTCGCTTCGGGCGCGGCCAATCCGACAGCTCGCGTCGAGTACGCCTTGCGCGCCGACGAGCTGCTGTCCGAGCCGCAGGTCCGCCAGATCATGGAGTACTACCTCGCCGTCCGGATGCGTCGCTTCGGCCGTGCGTATCCGTCAGGCTCCGGCACCGGCTCGAACGAGCACGAGAACGAGCGATCGATGAGCTCGCCCAACGTCGGCGGCCGACCGATGTCGGCCGGCACCAACGGCGGCCGCACCGGCGGGCCACTCCCGAGCACCGGTGGAACGGCCACTGCGGTCAGCACCGTCCGATCCGTCACCCGTGGCACGGGCCGCGAGTCGGGCCGCTACTAAGAATTTCCAGGGCTCGACCCGGACCGCCCTCCACCGTCCGGGTCTCGGGGACTGCGAACGCCGGCGTCTGGGGCGCCGGCGTTCGCGATTCACTCAGGGAACCTGTGCCGGCCCGTAGACTGAGACGAACCGGTCTGGCGCGACTTTCGAACCGATCCAGCAGCGGTCCCCACGTTCCGCCACCGGCATCCGGCGTGACCGTCGCCTCGGCGGAGCCGCCGCACGCCGCGCCCGTCACCTCCCGGAACCGGTCGTCGCACAGCAGCACCAGGCCATCGAACTCCTCGACCGGGGTCATCGTGGACGGTTCGAGCGCGCTGCCAGGGGCAACGCCCCCGGGCACGTCACCCACGTAGAGACGGCCGAGGCGGGCCAGCGGATAGGCCATGGCCTCGGTCGACTTGAAATCGGGCACCGACTGGAGGCGGATCACATCGAGACGCTCCACGCCGGCCGCGGTGAGGACGCCATCCACCCGAGCGCCGGCCGCCTCCCCGGCCGGGAAGCCGCCGTCCGGATGGACGGCGGGCGGCAGGTGGGTGAGGTTCCAGCCCAGCACGGCGACCACGCCGATACCGGCCAGGATCGGGCCGACGAGGCGGCGCGGTCGGTCGTCCGGCTCGGCCGTCCGGCCACCGCGCGCAGCCAGTGCCGCCACACCAAGCCCGACGAGCGTGAAGACCATCGGATCCGCGAACGCGTGGTAGTGATCGGTCGGGAGCCCGGGAACGACCGTGGCCAGCCCCGGCGCCGTGACGGTCAGGAACGCGGTCGACCAAAGGAGCCCAAGACCAAGCCAGCGGGCGGCCAGCTGATCCGGGCCACCCGCGCGCGATCGCCAGACCGCGATCGCGATGACGACCGCGCTCGCCACCACGCCGGCCACGAAGCCATCCGTGATGAGCCCGGTCAATGGCCAGCTCAACAGCCGGATCGCCACGATCACGAATCGCAGGGGGATCGCCGTCTCGCTCCCGGCCCCGCCCGCGGACAGGTACTCGAGCGCTGCTCGCAGCTCCGAGCCACCGGTCGTCAGCTCGTTGACGAGCAACGGCAGGTACGCCACGGCAAAGATCGCGAGCACGCCCAGGTGCACCCGCCCCAGAGCGCGGCGTCTGCGCATCGAGCACGTAGGGCACCGCGACGATCGGCAGGAGCGCGACGCCGAGCACGTGGAACTGCATCGTGAGCGCCGACACCGAGGGCGGCGAGCGAGCCACCAGCGGCGATCGCGGCCGGTCCAGGCGCTCCAGGCACCGGCGAGGGCGATCGCGCTGCTGAAGCGCGATGAGGTTCGGGTTCCAGATGAAGGTCGACGCCTCGATCGACGTCGCCGACACGGCGGCGGCGAGTCCGGCGACGGCACCCGCGACGGGACCGCCGATCGCGCGCGCCAGCCACCAGACGACGGCGACCGCCGCGATCCCGGCAAGGGCGATGAGGGCGACCACGGCGAGCGGTGAGTCGCCCCCGGTCAACGCCGCCGCCGGGCTCAGCACGTAGTAGTACCAGGCCCCGTGATGCACATCGCCGATGGAGGTGGGCGGGCCGACCAGGGGCACGATCCCGTCCTGGACCATGCCCCGCAGGATGAGCATGTCGTGGCCCTGGTCCGCCTCCCAGGTGCCGCGCGTGGACAGATCGACCAGGCGCATCACCGCGGCCAGGGCCAGGAGCACCGGGAGGGTGTACCGATCCAGGCGGGCGGTCACGCCGGGGCCGTGCGCGCCTTCGCGCTGCCTCGCAGCCGAAACGCCCCGTCCGGTAGCGGCTCCAGCGGCCGGCCCGGCGGCCAGCGCCCGGGCACGCCGCATGTTGATGGCGTCATAGCCCTCGTCCATGCCCGGCGTCTCCAGGAGGAACGTCGCGTGCGCAAGGCCGGGGTGACACAGCACGTGCGCCAGGCCCGCCGGCCCGATCCGTCCCGCGCCGAGGTGCTCGTGCCGATCCGTGCGCGAGCCGCGCTCGGATCGCGAGTCGTTGAGGTGGACCATGACCAGCCGGCGCAGGCCGATCCGGTCGTCGAAGTCGTCCAGCAGGTCGTCGATCGCCGCCGGCGAGCCCATGTCGATCCCGGCCCCCCAGGCATGGGCGGTGTCCAGGCAGAAGCCGACCCGCTCGTCGGCGATCCCGAGCGCGGACGACCGCCGCCGCGATCCCCGCCAGCTCATCGACGCTCGTGCCCAGGCCGCCACCGCTGCCGGCCGAGTTCTCGAGCACGAGCATCGTCGGCGGGGCTGCCGGTGCATCGCCGGCGGCCGCAGCGCATCGCCAGCGGCCGCCGTCTCCGACGGGGAGGGCGCATCCGCGGCCCTGAGCGTCCGATGGATGCCGTCGGCGAGTCGCTCGATGCCGGCCGCGACCCCCAGGCCCAGGTGCGAGCCGATGTGGACGTTCACGAAGCGGGCCCCGAACGTCGGTGCGTGCCAGAGCTCGTTGGCGAGGAGGTCGATCGAGCGTTCGAAGGACTCCGGATGCGACCCGGCGAGGTTCACGAGGTAGGACGCGTGGATCGACACGGGCCCGATGTCGTGCTCGCGGAGGCGCTCCCGGAATGCCGCAAGCTCCGCCGGGGGCTCCGCGCGCCGTTTCCAGGCCGTCGGGTTGTCGGTGAAGATCTGGAGCGCGTCCGCGCCGATCTCGTGCGCACGGTCGACCGCCTTGACCATGCCGGTCGCGAGGGGCAGGTGCGCACCGATCCGCCGGCCTTCGGGGAACATGGGGCGCATCGTACGATGCAGCGGCGCCTGACCGGGCCCGATCGTCGGTGGCTCAGCGTCCCTCGGCCGAGCTCCCGCTCATCCGGTCGCCCGACTCGCGGCCGTGCCGTGCTGGCGCCCGGTCGTGTAGTCCCCGCCGATCACCGGCTCGATCATCCCCAGGTCGCCATCGTCGCGGGCATACAGGATGGCGATCCGCTCGGTCTCGGCGTTCACGAACACGAAGAACCGGTGTCCGAGCTCGTCCATCGTCGCGGCCGCGTCCTCTTCGAACATCGGCTCGATGGCGAAGCGCTTGGTCTTCACGATCCGGCGTTCGTGCCCAGGCTCCCGGGTGCCGTCGGCCAGGGACTGCAGGATGCGCTTCTCCTCCTCCGGTCGGGCCCGGAGGCGCGGCTTCGACTTGTGGTCGACGGCCTGGCGTTCGACCTTGTCGACCACCTCGTCGAGCGCGGCCTGATAGCTGATGCCGACCGCGTGGCTGCGCAGCGTGCGCCCGTCGATGACGAGCGTGACCTCGGCGATGTGGGCGTCCGACGCGCTCTTGTGCATCTCGTTGGAGAACTCGACGATCGCATCGGTCCGGTCGTCGAGGAGGCGTTCGAGCCGGCGGAGCTTGCGCTCGGTGTAGTCGCGTACCCGCTCCGGGACCTCGACATTCTTGCCCTTAACGATGGTCCGCATGCTCACCTCCGGGTTCGAGCGTCGGGGATCGAGTATAGCCCCGACCCGGCGGATCAACGCTCGCGAGCCACCGTGATGGCCGAGGTGCCCAGGGCCCCGGCGCGCTCGAGCGCCTCGGCGCACGCGGCCAGGGTGGCGCCGGTCGTCACGACGTCGTCGACGAGGAGGACCCAGCGTCCGACCGCGCGATCGCCGCGCTCCCGGCCCGCCACGAAGGCGCCGGCGACATTGGCCGCCCGATCGCCTCGGTCGAGGTCGAACTGGGCGGTCGTGGCGCGCTCCCGGGTGACGAGCGCCGCGTACGGCAGCCCAAGGTGCCGGGCCGTGACGCGCGCGATGAGCTCCGCCTGGTCGTAGCCCCGTGTGCGCGCGCGGGCTGCGTGGACCGGCACGTGCGTGACGAGGTCCGCCCCGACGCCGATCCGCGCCCAGCGACGGGCGACCGCCGCCCCGAGCGGCTCGGCGAGCCGTTGCTCGCCCGCGTACTTGATCGCGTGGAGGGCGGACCGGACCGTTCCGCTGAACGGCGCGCACCAGTCGAGTTGGAGGAGCGGCGCCGGGAGATCGCCCGGGAGCCCGATCGCGACGCCGGCGGGCGCCTCGAGCCGGCCGTCCAGCGCGGGAGCGCAGCCTTCGCACAACGGCGGGCCCTCGCGCCCGCAGCCGACGCAGGCGGCCGGGAGGGCCGCATCGAGCGCCTGTGTCGCCGCCCGCCGAACGAGATCGATCACGCGGCCGAGGATGACGGATCGTCCTTACCGGCCACTCACCTCAGGCGAGGTCAGGACAGCCGGACCAGGTCCCCGGGCTGCGTCCCCGACGCTTCGATCGTCCCCACCGGCAGCTCCAGGACGCCGTGAGCGCCGCGGACGAACGGCACGAGCCCGGTCCACGCGCGCAGGCCCCGATGGACGGATGCGACGGGGCGGACCAGCGGGTCGTCGGCCGTCGGCCGGCCGACGAAGACGGCATCGATGGGGAACTTCATGAACATCATGTGGATGCCGTTCGAGTCGGGCAGCCAGAGGCCGGCCCCCTCATCGAGCGAGGACCGGCCCATCAGGCCCTTGAATTTCTGCCACAGCGATCCAGCGACCTCCAATCGGGAGGCCAGGACCGTGTCGCGCGTGAGGTTCCGAGCTCCGAGCCCCATGGTGGGCGCTCAGACTCCGGCCAGGTTCACCATGATCAGGATGATGGCCGGGCCCAGGATGACGATGAACAGCGAGGGAAAGATGCACCCGACGAGCGGGAACAGCATCTTGATCGGTGCCTTCGCGGCCATCTCCTCAGCCCGCTGCCGACGCTCGATGCGGAGCTGCTCGGACTGGACCTGGAGGACCTTCGAGATCGACACGCCGAGCTGCTCGGCCTGGATGATCGCGCCGATGAAGTTCGTCAGCGGCCCGACCTCGGTGCGGGCCACGATGTCCCGCAGGGCGTCGCGACGCGCCTTGCCGACGCGGACCTCGGCGAGCGCGCGACGGAACTCGTCCGACAGCGGGCCCTGGAGCTTCTCGACGACCTTGGCCAGGGCGGCGTCGAAGCCGAGGCCGGCGCGGACGGAGATCGTCAGCAGGTCGAGCGCATCCGGGATCATCAGGAGGATGGCCTTCTGGCGCTTCTTGACGCGCCCGCCAAGCCAGAACTCCGGGATCGTGTAGCCCAGCAGCGCCCCGATGATGCCGAAGCCGGCGCCGATCGCGAACGGGAACCCAAGGACGCCGACGATCGCGAACAGGAAGAAGAACACGATCGCGAAGACGATCGCGGAGATGGCCTTGATGCCGAGCCAGTCGGCGACGCGCAGGTCGCCCGGGTTCCCGGCCAGCGCCAGGCGCTTCTCCGTCTTCTCCGTGAACGACGTGGATGCCACCCGCGACATCCGACCGGAGAGGCCGGCGGCCAGCGGCCGCAGCGTCCGCTCGATGAACGGAGCCTGCAGCTCGAGCTCCTCGAGGTTCTTGGCCTGCATGGTCCCGAGCTGGGTCAGGCGTGCCTGGACCGGGTCCACGGGCGCGCTGCCCCCAAGCCCGAGGACGATCAGGAGGATCGCTCCGGCGGCGACGGCGGCGACTAGGATGGGAAGGATGCTTTCCACTTGATCAGACCTCGATGTCCACGATCTTGCGGATGAGCATGAAGCCGATGAACATCATGAATCCGCCGAAGATCAGGATCACAACGCCGGCCGGGAGTCCCAGCACGGCAGGTGGGTTGAGGAACATCGGTTCCATGAAGTTGGGTGCGGCGATGAACAGGAAGCCGGCGAGCGCGATCGGCAGGAAGCCGACGACGTAGCCCGACAGGCGCTGCTGCGCCGTCAGGGTCCGGATCTCGCCCTTGATGCGCACTCGCTCGCGGATGGTGTAGGCGATCGAGTCCAGGATCTCGGCGAGGTTGCCGCCGACCTGGTGCTGGATGGAGATGGCCGTGGCCATCAGCTCGAGGTCGTCCGACCGAACGCGGCGGACCATGTTCTCGAGCGCCTGCTCGAACGGCAGGCCCAGGTTGACCTCGCGGATGACGCGACCGAACTCGGTCGAGACCGGCGGCCGCGACTCGCGGACGACGAGCTCGATGGCCTGCAGGAAGGACGAACCGGCGCGCAGCGCGTTGGCGATCAGGGTGATCGTGTCCGGCAGCTGCTTGTTGAACGCTCCGAGGCGGCCATTCTTGCGACGGCCGAGCCAGAAGCGCGGCAGCATGAAGCCGATCAGCGCTCCGACGAGCAGGATCGAGGGGCGAGTGGAGCGCGGGCATGAAGAAGCCGAAGATGATCATCAGCACGGGGACGCCGATGATCGAGCCGGCCCAGATCATGAGGAACTCGGACGGCTTGAGCTTCAGGTCCGCGCGCGCGATGTCGCGCGCCAGGTTCGCCCCGAAGTCGCGGCCCTCGACGACCTTGTTCAGGTTCGCGAGCGCCTGGCTCTGGGCGATCAGGTCGCTGATCGGTCCCTGTCCGGTCGATGCGACGGCCGCACCTTCGGCCCGCCCGGACGCATAGCGCTCGAGTCGGTCCGAGATGCCGGATCGTCCGGAGCTGGCGACCCCGACCGCGATGAGCAGGATGGCCAGGGCGGCCACTCCAGCCACCGCCAGCGTCATGGGTATCCACGGTCGGTCTCTCCTCTTCCGCGTCTTAGTAGTTGAAGCCGAAGAGACCCGGGGGCAGGTTGATGCCCATGATCTCGAACTTCTCGACGAACTTCGGCCGGATCCCGGTGGGCTTGAGCCGACCCTGGATCTTGCCCTCGACGACGCCCGTCTGCTCGAAGACGAAGACGTCCTGCATGACGATGACGTCGCCTTCCATGCCCTGGACCTCGGTGATGTTGACGATCTTGCGGGTCCCGTCCTTGAGGCGGCTCTGCTGGACGATGAGGTCGACCGCGGAGGCGACCTGCTCGCGGATGGCGCGCAGCGGCAGGTCGACGCCGGCCATCAGGACCATGGTCTCGAGGCGCGACAGCATGTCGCGCGGGGAGTTGGCGTGGCCGGTCGACATCGAGCCGTCATGGCCGGTGTTCATGGCCTGGAGCATGTCCAGCGCCTCACCGGAACGGCACTCGCCGACGATGATGCGATCGGGCCGCATGCGCAGCGCGTTACGCACGAGCTCGCGGATCGGGATGGCACCCTTGCCTTCGATGTTCGGCGGGCGCGACTCGAGCGTCACGACGTGCTCCTGGCGGAGCTGGAGCTCGGCGGCGTCCTCGATCGTCACGATGCGCTCGTCGTTCGGGATGAACGACGAGAGCACGTTGAGGGTCGTGGTCTTGCCGGAGCCGGTGCCGCCGGACACGAAGAGATTCAGGCGAGCCTCCACACAGGCACGAAGGAAGTCGAACATGTCTGCGGTGGCGGTGCCGAAACGGATGAGGTCGTCGGTCGTGAACGGGGAAGCGGCGAACTTGCGGATGGTGACGACCGGCCCGACCAGCGACAGCGGCGGGATGATGGCATTGACACGGGAACCGTCGGTCAGGCGCGCGTCGACCATCGGCGACGACTCGTCAACGCGGCGACCGATCGGGGCGATGATGCGGTCGATGATGCGCATGACGTGATCGTCGTTCTGGAAGACGACGTTGGTCAGCTCCAGCTTGCCGGAGCGCTCGATGTACACCTGGCGCGGGCCGTTGACCATGATCTCGGTGATCGACTCGTCGCGCAGGAGCGGCTCCAGCGGTCCGAGACCGATGATCTCGTCCGTGATCTGCTCGAGCATGCGGACGCGCTCGGCGCGGGTCAGCGCGAGGCCTTCCTCGTCGATGACCTTGCCGAAGATCTCCTCGATCTGGCGCCGGACCTCGACCTGATTCGACAGGTCGAGCTTCGGGTCCAGGTCCTGGATGACCCGGTTCTGGATCCGGAACTTGACGTCCCGGAACGACTCGCGGACGGGCGCCTGCGACTGGAGTCGCGGCGCCGAGGGCAGGGTCGGCGGGCCGCCACCGGCCGGAGCCGGTACGGAGCCCGGTGCGCCGGCCGGCGCCTCGGGCGCCCCACCCGGGCGAGCTGATTCGATCCGCTTCAACAGGGACATGACCTAAACCCCTTCTCGCCCCGAGGGTCGAAATGCTTCAACGGTGCCGGTCGACACGATCAGCGCCATGCGAACAACGATTTCTTGCTGGTGGCCTTGCGCGCGTCATCGGTGGCCGCGACTTGCGACCGATCGCCGAAGACCGACTGGGCCAGTCGGAGGATGTCCTGGGAGACCTGCGCCTCCCGGTTGCTGAGGAAGAACGGAACGCCCCGATTGAGCGCGTAGACTACGCTCCGCCCGTCGCTGACGATCGTCTCGTCGACCTTGCGGCCGATCGAATGCTCGACGTCCGCGACGCGGATCCCAAGCGCCGAATCGGCGCGGTTGAGGATGAGCCGCACCTTGTTCTCGTATCCGAGCTGCTCTGCGACCTCCAGGAAGAGGCGCATGTTCTTGATGCTCGTGATCTCGAGGCTCAGCATCGTCAGGATCATATCGGCGGCGTCGAGGATCGCCAGCGTCGTGTCGTTGAAGAACGCGGTGCAGTCCACGACGACGAGGTCGTGGGTGAGGCGCAGCGCCTCGATGACGCGCTTGATGCCCGACGGCGTGATGAGCTCGGCCATCTCCGGAGACGGCGGCGCCAGCAGCACGCGGATGCCCGGCGGAGTGGTTGATCACGAAGGTGTCGATGGACTCGACCTCGTTGCCGGCCTGCTCGAGCTCCGGGCACGAGGTCGGCGATCGACTTGTTCTTGGGATTGAGGTTGAGCAGGACGCCCACGTCGCCGAACTGGAACGAGCCATCGACGAGGACGACCTTCTTGCCCAGTTCCGTGGCGGCGGCGACCGCCATGTTCACCGCGACCGTCGTGCGTCCGACGCCGCCCTTGGGGCTGAACAGCGCGACGACCAGGCCCGGCTCGCCGCTGGGGTTCGTCCCGACCGGGCTCGCGGCCTCGGTCGGGGTCGCGATGGCGAGCCGACTGGCCTTCTCCCGTTCGCGGGTGTGGACCTGGCGGATCGAGGCGGTCAGCTCGTCGCTGCTGAAGGGCTTGACGAGGAACTCGCGGGCCCCCGCCAGCATCGAGCGGCGGAGGTAGTCCGCCTCGCCCTGGACCGACATCATCACGACCGATGCGGTCGGCACGGCCCGACCGAGCAGCTCCGTGGCGGCGATCCCGTCCATGTCCGGCATGTTGATGTCCATCAACACGACATCGGGCGTGAGGGACGTCGCGAGGGCGATCGCTTCCGCGCCGGACGCCGCCGAGCCGACCACATCGATGTCGCTCTCGAAGCCAAGCAGCTTCGTGAGGTGATCGCGGGTCTCCGGGATGTCGTCGACGATGAGGACGCGGATCTGGTCTGCCATCAGGCGGTCTGGCTTTCGTTCCTAGCGGGTGCTGACGATGGATGAGTGGTCTTGTCTCCCCTGACGCCGACGGGCGCGGGACCGGTGGGGTCCATCGCGCCCGTTGCGCCTGGGTCGGTGGCTGTCCGGCGAGGTCGCCGAACGGCTCGGTTACTGCGCGGGCAGGATGGCCTCGATGAGCTCAGGCGGCAGGACGCCGTAGTTGTCCACGAGGGTCTTGAGGATGACGCCGGTGGTGGGGTCCGGGATCGGGCCGTTCTCGTACGGCAGGTTGGTTTCCGGGTCGATGAAGTCCTGAGGCGAGCGCAGGACCAGCGAGAACAGGGGCGAGTCGAGCTGGGCGAACTTGATGATCTCGGCCTGATCTGCGGTCACGGCCAGGATCACGATCTCCTGCTGGCCCGACAGGGTCGTACCGGGCTGGGCCGGCGGGGCGCCTGAGGCCGCGGGCGCCGGCTGCGCTGCGGGATCCGGGGGCGGCAGGAGGGTGCCGAGGACCTGCATGCCCTGCAGGACCAGCTTCACGCTCGTGCTGTTGAGACCCGCGACGACCGTGAAGGTGTTGGTGTCTTCGTCCGCGGTGATCACGGGGAACTTGTCGGCCTGGAGGGCCATGATGAGGTCGACGTAGTCGCCGGTCTTGATGACCGTGCCGACGCCGGTGACCTGATCGACCTGGACGGCGATGCAGCGCATGGTCGGGGGGCACTCGATGTCGAGGACCTGACCCTGCGGCCGCCGGTCAGCGTCCGGGAGGTGATCGCGGCGCCGGTCACGACCGGCTGACGGACGATCTTGCCGATGACCTGGGATGACGCGCCGAACGCATCGGTGTCGCGTCCGGTCACGGCCACCATCTGCTCCGTCACCTGGTCGGCCTTGATGGCGGTGCCCAGCGGGATGTCCTGGGTCGCGATGACGGTCGGGAGCTCGGTGGGCGGCGCGTCGGATCGTGTCGGCGTCGTCGGCCTTGCAAGATGAGCAGGATGCCGACGAACGCGACGATCGCGAGGAACACCCCCACGAGCAGGACCAATCGATTCGAGCGCTTCAAAGTCAGGTCTCCCGAGCCGTGATGTGTGACAGGTGGCACCACTGTAGCACCGGCAAAATGGCGCGCGACTATACCAATGGGCTAGGACCCTTGGTAGGAAACAGCAGGATTCCCCGCGTGACGCAAGGTTGCGGCGCAAGGTTCGGCTTTTCGGGCGGACGACGTCACCGACGGCCGGCCGGTGCAGCCACGAACCAGTCCGACGAGGGTCCGGCGGGGGTCCGCCGGCGCCGCGGATCGCGCCCTCGAAGCGCCGGAATCAGATCGACCGCCGCGCCCGGGGGGCACGGCGGTCGATGCGCTAGTCGAGAGTGGGTTAGACGGAGCTACCGACGTTGCTCAGGATCTCGCTGACCTGGCCACCAAGGAAGATGAGGGCGACGATCGCGATGATGGCGATGAGTGCAAGGATCAGCGCGTACTCCGCGAGGCCCTGGCCGTCTTCGCGACGGAAGCTGGCGATGAATGCCTGGAACAAGTGCATGGAAATGGACTCCTGTATGAACGTGGATCCCCGGACTTCGAGAGTAAAAAACGTTGGGGTGGTGCCGATATAGGCAGATGGTCCTGCCGCATGAATCACGACCGCCGAGCCGTGAGGCCCGGCGGTCGATGTGTACGTTCGGAGACCGGGTCTTAGACCGAGCTGCCGACCGTGCTCAGGATCTTGCTGACCTGGCCGCCCAGGAAGATGAGGGCGACGATCGCGATGATGGCGATGAGTGCGAGGATCAGCGCGTACTCCGCGAGGCCCTGGCCGTCTTCGTCGCGATGGATGAGTTCCATGATCTTGAGATAGATGGACGTCATTTGGATGGGTACCTCCTTTCGTTCAGGCTCTCCGCAAGCGGAGGCGGCGGCCAAGGTACGGTTCAGCGCGGCGCATGTCAAGAAGGGCAACCACCTTATTGGTGCACGCACAAAACGACTGACCGCCGGTCCGAAGACCGGCGGTCAGTGTGCGAGCGGCGTGGCTTGAGCCTTACGGCTAGACGGAGCTGCCAACGTTGCTCAGGACCGAGCTGACCTGACCACCGATGAAGATGAGAGCGATGATTGCGACGATCGCGATGAGTACGAGGATCAATGCGTATTCGACGAGACCCTGGCCGTCCTCACGACTGAGGTTGGCGAAGAGCCCCCGGGAGATGAACATCTCCTGCTCTCCTTTCCAAAGGTCCTGAACGCACAACGACCGCCGAGCCATCAGGCCCGGCGGTCGTCGGTAGGAGCCGGTTAGACCGAGCTGCCGACCGTGCTCAGGATCTTGCTGACCTGGCCGCCCAGGAAGATGAGGGCCACGATGGCGATGATGGCGATGAGGGCGAGGATCAGCGCGTACTCCGCGAGGCCCTGGCCGTCTTCGTCGCGATGGATGAGTTCCATGACCTTGAGATAGATCGACGTCATTTGATGGTTCTCCTGGATGAGTACTCACCCCCAGATGAGGGCTTCGCCACTGTACGAACGGGATTCGCACCTGTCACCTGAGACGATGGTACGGGGACAAAACGACTAGAGCGCTGATCGCCAGTCAGCCTCCGGCCGCCTGATCGATCGCCTGTCCGATCGCGGTGAGCGCATCGGAGAGGGTCCCGCCGAACACGATGAGCCAGAGCAGCGTGAGCGCGCTGGTCAGCGCGGTCATGAGTCCGTACTCCACGAGGCCCTGCCCCGCGCGCACATCGTGGACGCGCCGCACCGCGTTCATTCCTCGGGCGGCGTCTCGACCGCCGGGATGTCGGCCACCAGTCGCAGCTCACTGCCCTCCAGCAGCAGCTCGGCGGTCACCCCGATCGACGACGCTCGCCCCTGGATCTCGCGCCATTTCGCGGCGGGCAGCTCGACGATCGAGTCGCGGACAGCGGCCTCGGCGGCCTGGCGTTCGTCTTCTCGACGTTCCTCGAACATCGCCGCGAGGGCGGGCGGCAGCTCCTTGCCTGGCTCCGGTGCGGGAGCGTCGGCGTCCGCCGATCGCGGCGGCTCGACGACGGCCCGCGTCGCTCGGACGCGCGCCTCGAGCTGGTCCGCCCAATCGAGGACGAGCGTGACGCGGTCGGGAGCGGCTCCGAGATACGCGGCGAGCGCCTCGTCGAGCATCCGGAACAGCCCGCTCTCGAGGTCCATCGGCAGCCGGCGGTCCTGGCCCATCGAATCGAACTCGACCGGGATGCCCGCGCGCTGGCCACGCTCGCGTGTGGCGCGACGGAGCGTGGGCACGAGGCCAAGGTCGTCGAGGACCATCGGTCGCACGTCGAAGATGAACGACTTCGTGGCATCGAGCGTGTGCTGGACCATCGCCACCAGCTGGCGGACCTCGCCGGCCGCGGAGGCCGGATCGCGCGCGACGAGGCGTTCGACGATCTGGGCCTGGAGGACGATGTTCGTGAGGCTCTGCGCCGGGCCGTCGTGCATGGCCCGCGCGATCTCGCGGCGCAGATCCTCCTGAGCGCCAAGGACCAGGCGTGAGACGGCCGCCGGCATGGGGGCGTCGTCGTCGGCGAGTTCCAGATCGGCAGTGGCCGGTGCATCGCCCGTGGGCAGCACCATCCCGGCATCCAGGCCGCCCATGGCCGCGAGGTACTCGACGAGGGCGTCCCGGTAGCGGGCCAGCGCGCGCCGCTTTCCCTCGAGCACGTCGACCTGGGTCTCCATCAGCGCCGCGCGCTTGGTCAGCGTCACGAGGCTCGTAGTCTGGTCCAGTCGCTCCTTCGGGTCACCGTCCTGGGTGAGCGCCTCGAACTTCTCGGCCGCTGCGACGCGCCTGGCCTCGTGGCGCGTGGCTTCGGACTTCGCCTGGGTGACGAGTTGGTCGACCTCGCTCAGCTCTCCGTCGAGCTTGATCAGGTCGTCGGCGAGCCGGCCGGACAGGTCGCCGAGCGTGGCGGCTGGAGCGACCGGGTCCGTCATCAATCGTCGGGCATCCGGATCCAGCCCTGGCGCATCGCGTAGACCACGGCCTGCGTCCGGTCGTTCACGGACAGCTTGCGCAGGATCGAGCTCATGTGGTTCTTGACCGTCTGCTCGCTGATCGACAGGGCGTAGGCGACCTGCTTGTTGGTCATGCCCTGGGCGATGTTGTCGAGGATCTCGACCTCGCGGGGCGAGAGCGGCGCGAAGATCGGGGCAGCTTCCTGGCCGTAGACGGCCAGCTCGCGGAATTCCTTGAGGACCCGCGAGGCCACTGCCGGCTTCGCAAAGACCTTGTCGTTGATCAGGAACTCGCCTCCGGCGACCCGGCGGATGATCGTGACGAGATCGTCAGGACCGACGTCCTTGAGGATGAATGCGGCGGCTCCGGCCTTGATCGCGTCGAACAGGGCGTCCTCGTCCTCGTTGACGGCGAGCACGATGATCCCGGTCGAGGGCAATTCGCGCTTGATGCGCTGGGTCGTCTCGATGCCGCCGGGCGACGGCAGCGACAGGTCCATCAGGATGATGTCGGGCGATGTCTCGAGCGCCCGATCCATGGCGCTCCGGGCGTCGTCGGCCTCGGCGACGACCTCGAGGTCCGGCTCGCGCGCGAGCAGGCCCGCGACGCCTGCCCGGAACAGGGCGTGGTCGTCGACGATCAGGATGCGGATCGTATCTTCCGGGGTCCTGCGGTCGGGCCCACCCCGTCGTCGGTCGACTCCGCCGAATTCAGTCGCACTCATCCGTTCTCCTTTACTCCCGTCCGGGCGCCCGTCGGGATCGCGAGTCGGACCACGGTACCGCCGTCCGGTCGAGATCGTACGTCGAAGCGCGCATCGATCAGTTCCGCTCGCTCCCTCATGAACTGCATTCCGAAGTTCCGGCGACCACGCGCGGCCACCGCTCCCACATCGAATCCGCGTCCATCGTCGCGGATCTCAAGGGTCCAGGAATCGTCCGCGACGTCCGTGCTGACCACCACGGTCGAGGCGGCCGCGTGCTTGCGCACATTCTGCAGCGCTTCCTGGGTCACGCGCAGCGCGACCGTCTGCTGGTCGTCGTCGAGGTCGTCGTTCCGTGCACGCAGGTCCGTCGTGATCTGCAGGGCCGTGGTGGCTCGCAGACGGCCGACGGCATCCTCGATCGCGCCGTCGAGCCCGAGCTCGTCGAGCGCCGGCGGCCGGAGCTGGCTGATGAAGCCCCGCAGGTTGTCGAGCTCCCGACGGAGCAGATCGCGCAGCGACCCGATCTCCGCGCTGATCGCCGGATCCGAGACGCTCATGCGTTCGGCGTAGTCGGCCTGGAAGATCGCGTTCGACAGCGCCTGGATCGGGCCGTCGTGGATGTCCTGGGCCAGGCGAGCGCGCTCGGCCTCCTGGGCCTCGACGATGCGCATCGCGACGTCTTCGCCCGCACCCGGGCTCGTTGCCCGGCGCCACGAGGGAGCTGTCGCCACGCTCCAGGAACAGCCACGTGCGCGACAGCGTGCGCTCGGCGAGCTCGAGGCGGGCAAGGGCCGACCGGTGCTCCTCGAGTTCCTTCGCCAGGGTGGCGACCTCACCGCGGAGTGCGCGCTGGTGCGCCTCCCCAGCGCCATTGGTGATTGTCGCGATCGGGCGATCCGCACCCACCGGTGTGGCGGGCTCAGCGCTGCCGGGTCGTGGCCGGCCGGCGCCCGGGGTCCGATCGACGCCGTCCATGTCGTCACGGAGCTCCTGCCAGCGCGTCAGGGCTTCGGCGTAGGCCTGGCGATAGCGCTCACGCACCTGACGGATCGTGTTCGCGCTGTACCCGACCGCCGCGCTGGCCTCCGCGTGGAGCCCTTCGAAGCGGCTGTCCCGAGCGTCGGTCGCGCCGCCTGCAGCCTCCATCGGCTTCGGAGTATAGGGGCCGGTCATGGGCAGACGATCTCGTAGACCACGACGTCCTCGAGGAGGTCTACCCCGGCCGTGCCGGCGCTGGGTGAGCCCAGGTCGACGGGCTGGAAGCATTCGGAGCCGGGGAGTCCGGCCTCGACGTCCGCGGGCCAGTGTTTCCCCTCGGGCGAGATGAGCACCATCAGACGGGTCCCCGGGAACGTGCGCGCCAGGTCCAGTATGTCCTCGGGCGGCTCGTCGGGGAGGGCCAGCGATGAGATGCGCTGCGTCTCCGCCATCCAGATCGGGAAGTTGGTGATGACCGGACCCGCCGTCCGATCGAGCGGTCGACCGATCGCCGCCATCCGCGTACCGAGCTCGGCGTACATGTCCTGTGTGCCGTGCGACCCGCCACCGAACGTCGGCAGCAACACCGCGGAGAAGAGGAGGGAGGAACCAAGCCCGACGGCGGTCCCGATCCAGGCCAGCGGATTGGTCCATCCCATGCGACGTCCGAGACGGGCCAGTCCGGCATCGAGGGCGAACACCGCCGAGATCACGATCAGCACGTGCACGGGTGCGGCGGCGTGCAGGAAGGTTCCCCACTGGGTCGCGGCCGGGAACAGCAGGCTCGTGACGAAGAACATGATCAGGCTGATCCAGAGGAGCGGACGCAACGAGAGACCGCGTCCGTGCCACGGCAGCGCCACGAGGCCGATGAGCGATACGGGAATGCCGAGAAAGACAAGGACGTTGAAGAGGTTGTGCGCGAGCCCCGCGATCCGGAGCTCGACGAGCGCCGCCGGCCCGATCGCCAGGTGGCGCGCCAGGGTGGGCGGGTCGTTCCAGGCGAAGATGTCGAAGCCGGACAGGTACAGGGCATTCGTGACGGCCTGACCCGGCAGCGGACTGCCGAGGACGACCAGGTTCCGGATGCGCCCACGGCGCGAAGACCGCGACGGCGACGACGGCGACGACGCCGATCATCCGCAGGCGGTCGCTTCTGGGCCGCGCGACGCGCGAACCAGACCAGGCCCGCCCAGATCAGCGCGAGCCAGACGGTCTCGTTGCGGGTCAGGGCCCCGAGACCGAGCAGCACGCCCAAGCGCGATCAGCCGCGGATCCGTCAGGGCCGCGCGGCGCGGATCGCGGACGCAGGCGCGTCATCAGGAGACACGCACCGAGCACGATCGCGGCGAACGGCATCGTCGAGTCGGGCAGGGCCGAGTTGAGCAGCAGCGGCAGGTACACGGCTGTCGTCAGCGCCGACGCCGATCGCCGACCCAGCGCGTGCGTTCCACGTTGAGCCCACGCTCCGCGGCCACATCGAGCGCGAGCCGCCAGGCGAGGACGGGGACGACCGCGCCGACGAGGACGCTGGAGACCTGGGCCGCGGCGAAGGTCGTACCGAAGATCGCCATCGGGATCGCGGCGAGGAAGGTCGGCAGGGGCAGCCAGACCTCGAAGGCCGGACGGGGGAACACCAACGGCGGGGTCTGGTAGCTCCACAGGGCGTCGCTGACCAGGCCGCGGCCTTCGAGCAGGTTGCGCGCGACGCCGACGTAGTACGCGGTGTCCTCCGGTTTGGGGAACACGATCTGCGCCGCGAAGTAGGCGCGCGCGACCAGCGCGATGGCGAAGATGAGGAGGGCGGTCACGACCGCCTCACGGCGACTCACGGCGCCGACTCGACCGGGTACACGGCGAGACGCAACGGCTGGCCGACGGCGAGGACCGGTTCGCCCCACCAGGCCGGCCTCGCCGCTCCGTCCAGGTATCGGCGCGATCGCGTCGACGCCGTCCTCGCGGTCGAGGACCACCCAGCGGATGTCGTAGGCACGGGCGACCTGCTCGATGGTCTCGATCGGATCGTTGACGAGGACCACGCCGCCGCGGCCGGTCCAGTACTGGGTCCCGGACGCATCGATGGACATGACGCGATCCGTCTTCGAAGCACCGGCGCGGTCGAGGGCGTCGGCGACGGCGACGAACTTGTCCCGGCTGCTCTCCCAGACCGCGTGCACGAACAGCGAACCGAACAGCGCCGCCACGCCCGCGAATGCGAGGGTCGCGCCGGTGAAGATCCTCGTAGCGGTCTCCCGATCCCACGCCGGACGACGGGCGGCGATCCACGCGACTGCGACCGCGACCCCTTCCAGCGTGAGGATGTAGGCGTGGGGCGCGAGGGCGACCGCGGAATGGATGAACGTGCCGCCCGGGACATGCACGGCCGAGACGACCGTCGAGAAGCCGAAGAGCAGGGCGACGTACGCGAAGAACGGGCCGAAGTCGAGCGAGCGACGGCGGGCCCAGGCGCCGATGATCATGAATGGCGCCAGCACGAAGCCCGTCGACCAGCGTCGTGAAGATCATCACCGCGGACACCAGGCCACCGATGCGGGTCGCGAGGAACGGCCCGATGCCCATGCCCAGCAGGTGGTCGAGCGTGGCCGGCGCCGTGATGCTGTTCCATTCGCCGATGTCGCGGATGAAGAAGACCCGGCCCGAGGCGGTCGACGGGGAGATGGACCCGAACACCGCGAGCTGGCGGAGCCACCACGGCGCCATCACGAGCACGAACAGGCCGACGCAGGCGATGGCGGCCGTGATCGGGATTGCCGGCCGGGGCCGACCTTCGGCCCCCGAGCTGCTGTCCGCGCGGGCCGCCCGCCAGGCTCGCCAGCGGTCCCATAGGAACGCGATGCCGAGCGCACCCAGGACCAGCAGGCCGTCATTGCGCGACAGCGTCGCGATCCCGGCCAGCAGTCCGGCAAGCGCGAAGGAACGGGGCGACCCCCGGAGGCCGCGAGCGCCCATCCACAGGGCGGCCGCGACCAGGGGCTGGAACAGCGAGAAGTTGTCCGGTTGGACCATGTACGTCAACGACAGGACTGGGACCGCGACCAGGAACCCCGCGCCGATCGCCACGCTGCGGCGCGCGCCGGCGTCGCGGGCGATCGCCCAGGTGAGGGGGGCGGCCGTGGCGCCGATCAACGCGAAGGGCAGCGCCGATGCCCAGGCGACCTGACCGAAGAGCAGCAGGAACGGCACCTGGACCAGCGACGCGAGCGGCATCCAGTGGGCATTCGAGGGGATCGGGAGGACGGGATCGGCCGGCAGGACCCCGCCGACCTCGGGGAAGATCCAGATCAGGTCGATGTTGAATCCGTCGCCGGCCGCAAGCGCCCGCGCGACGTCGACGTAGTAGAACGAATCGGGGTACGCCGGGTCCGGAAAGTGCCAGATGAGCACCAGACGGACGGCGAGGGCGAGCCCGTACAAGAGGAGGGGGATACGCACGGCCGGTGCAGCGTAGCACCGGGTCCGGGCCTCGCTGCCCGGTACGATTGGCCTAGCCGGGGGCTATCGGGTCACCCCCCAGGTCACCCCCGAGTCAGGCGGATCTTGCGGGCGACGAACAGCACGTTGAAGTGGAGCAGCGAGTAGCGCAGCGGACTCGATCTGCCAGCCGGTCAGCATCTCGCGGACCTCGTTGGGCAGGTACTCGTTGTGGAACGGCTCGCTGTGCGGGCAGGTGCTCGACAGGAAGCGCAGCTTCCAGATCGCCGATCGCGCCGGGACCGACCCGATGAGGACGCCGCCTGGCTGGAGGACGCGGCGGTATTCGGCGAGGGCCGCAGACGGATCCGGGATGTGCTCGATCACCTCGGTGCACAGCACCGTGCCGAAGCTCGCATCGTCGAACGGCAGCGCCTCGACGTCGCCCTCGATGACGGTGTGGTTCGGCAGGCGCTGCCGAAGCAGGGCGATGTTGCGCGGGTTGATGTCGACGCCGACGGAGCCCTCGGGCAGGTGCCGCAGGTTGAGCCCGGTGCCGCAGCCGGCATCGAGGATCGGGGCGTTCGGCGTCGCGTACTTCGCCACCATCCGGCGCACCATCCAGGCACGGTTCTTGTGGAAGAACGCCTCGAGACCGCGGATGTTGTCGGCGACGTCGACCCAGTCGTAGGTCTCGACGTCGCGGTAGTAATCCTTGACCCATTCCGACCACGCGGGCGTGCCGGGTTCGATCTCCACGCCGTGCGCGGCGTGCTCGTGCTGGTGCATGTGTCCTCCAGTGTGGTCCGGTACAGGCGATTTTGGGTCCAACGCGCGCCTCTCAGAACCACCCGAAGGTCATGGGTCGACGCGGCGAGTCTACTGCCTTGACGACGCGGCTCACATGGAGGACTGTCCAGCCGTCCCGCCCTTGGAGTGCGCGCTCGCATGGTTTCCCGATCCGACCCGCTTCCCGCCACGCTGACCCGGTCGCGCGGATTCCTGCGCGTGGAGCCCGAGACGCTGCGCCGCTACGCGCCGCTCATCGCGGCCTTCGCGGTCTCACGCCTGGTGATCGCGGTGGCGGCCCTGCTCGTCGAGGCGGGCGTCTTCGTCACGAACCCCCGCCTCCTCCACGGCGACCCCGCCCCGATCCTGCGCTCACTGACCACGTGGGATGGCGACTGGTTCGTCGGGATCGCCCGGAACGGCTACCACCTCGAGGCGTTCGGCGACACCGGCTACCACGACTACGCGTTCTTCCCGCTGTACCCGATGCTCGTTCGCGTCCTGGCCGTGCCGTGGCCCGACCTCGTCGGGCTGATCGCCATCGCGCTGAACTTCGTCCTGTTCGCCATTGCGCTCGTCCTGCTCGTGCGGCTGGCGCGACCGCACCTTGGCGAGGCGCGGGCGATCCGGGCGGCCGCCCTGCTCGCCCTGTTCCCGTTCTCGTTCGTCTACACGATGGCCTATTCGGAGACGCTGACGCTGATCCTCATCGTCCTGTCGTTCCTGGCGGTCGAGCGCGGCCACGCGGGACGCGCCGGGATCGCCTTCGGGCTGGCTTCGCTGACACGGGCGCAGAGCGCGTTCTTCCTGGTGCCGCTGCTCCTCGCGGCTCGCAAGCAACCCGGTCCGCGCTTGCGCTGGCTGGCCCTTGGGCTAGGACCGCTGGCGACGTTGTCCTACATCGTGTGGATCGCGTTCTTCACCGGCTCGTGGAACGGATATTTCGGGTCGTACGCGGCCTGGGGCCGCAACAGCGGGGGAGCGGCAGCGGGGTCGGGCTCCGTGGCGACCGCGTTGGCCGGGCCGCTCGCCCTGTACTTCGCCGCCCTGATGATCCTCCTGATGTTCGCGGTCGGCTTGTTCGTGTTCGCCCGCCGCGATCGGATCCCGCTCGAATACATGGTGATCCCGGCGATCGCGCTGATCATGCTGCTCGTTTCCGGGAGCCTGGAGGCGGTCGGGAGGGTCGTCCTCCTGTCGTTCCCCTACTCGTGGATCCTGGCGTCGCGCCAGCATCCGGTGTGGCGGTACGGCTGGCCGGTGCTGTCGGTCACGCTGCTCGCGATCTTCTCGACGCTGACATTCGCCGGCTGGTGGATCCCGTAGTCGGCGCGGCCTAGCGCATCCGTGCCGCGATGACCGGCAACAGCAGGATCGGGACGTCCTGCAAGGAATAGAGCAGGCCCCCACCGGTCGAGTTCGTCACGGCGCTCACCCAGTCGAACCACAACGCCCCGAATGGGATCGAGATCGCGATCCACAACGCCAGGGCGATCCACCAGTTGCGACTGCGCACGCCGAGCAGCGCGAACGGGAACAGCGATGGCTTCAGCAGGACCCCGACGAACGCCCAGCGAATGATGAATCCGAGCGCGACCGCGGCCATGACCCACATGACCGGGTTCCCGGCGACCGTGCGCGCGACCATCGGCGGCCAGAAGATGCATAGGGCCATGAATGGCCAGGCGACCGGGGCGGGTCGAACACGCCAGATCGCCCAGCCCGTGACGCCCAACGGGACGGCCCACCACAGGAACGCCGGCAGCACGGTGAACGCCACGAACAACGGCAGGGCATTCGGCGCATACAGGACATCGCCCATCTGGATCGGATACGGCCCGGCGAGCTGATACGGCTCGAAGTACGACCCGCCCGCGAGCCAGCGGCGCGTGGCGTCCATGTACAGCGTGTAGTCGATGCCACCGTAGCCATTGAAGTTCGGCTTCATGCGCGGCGTTGATGAAGTCCGCGATCGGGAAGACGAGGATCCCGAGCGAGACGACCGCCAGGATGAGGCGCACGCGCGGGGTGACCTCCGCACGTCGAACTGCCGGTGCGGCGCCGTCGTTCAGGGTGGATTGCAGCGTGCCGGTGCTCATCGCCGGTGAGCGTAGCACCGGGCGCGACCCCGCCCGGATGGTACGAACGGGGCATCGGCCGGGCCCACGGGAGGGCCGGGCCGCCGGCTTGGCGGGCCGTAGGATGGGCACGATGCGCACCGCCTCGACGACCAGCCCGCGTTCGCTGCCTGGACGTGCGGTCGTGGCCGCGGTGGTGGCCGGGACCATCGCCTGGATCGGGGTGATCGCGATCGGGCTGCAGCTGGCCGCCCGTTCCCCGTCGAGCCTTGGGTTCGATCTCGAGCTGTTGATCGAGGCCGGCCGTGACGTCGCGGCCGGACGATCGCCGTACGCACCGGACCTGGTCTCGGGCGGGGCCCCGCTGGCGACCAGCCTCTTCTACTCCTACCCGCCGCCCGTGGCGCAGGCGTTCAGCCTCCTGGCGGCGATCCCGTCGCCGGTGATCTTCGTCCTGTGGTCGATCGGGGCGGTCGTCGGGCTCCTCGTGGCGACGGAGCTGCTCCGTCGCCGCCTGGCGCCGCATCGGTCACGTGGCGAAGTGCTGTTCGTGGTGGCGGCTTGCGCACCCTTGACGCTGCCGTTCGCCGTCGGGCTGCTGTTCGGAAACCTCGACGTCTGGTTCCCGCTCCTCTATGGAGTGATGTTGCTGGCGGCCGTCGCCCCCGGGCGCGCCACGGCGGTGGGTGGCGGGGTGGCCCTGGCGCTCGCGATCGTGAAACTTCATCCGGCATCCCTGGGCCTGTGGTTCCTCACCCGCGCGTTCCGCGATGACCGCGCCGAAGGACGGTCGTCCGCCCGTCGCGTGGTGGTTACCGCCGTCGTCGTCGGCGCGCTCATCGTCGGCGCGAGCATCGTCATCTGGGGCACCGACCGCGTGGTCGGAGTACGCCGACGTCGTCCGGGCCGGAGCGCAGGCCACGATCGTCGATCCGCGGAACGCCGGCATCGCGGCCCAGATCGCCTCACTCGCCGGGGCCGGCGACGCCTTCGCCCGATCGCTGCACGTGATCGTCGGGGTGGCCGCACTCCTCGTCACGGTCTGGGCCGCATGGCGCCGACCCGACCCGGTCGAGAGCTTCGCCTGGGCGGCGGCGGCATCGCTCGCCACGCTCCCGGTCACCTGGTATCACTACCCGAGCGCGATGCTCCCGATCGCCGTCGCGGCGATGCTGCGCGCGTCCGGTCCGAGCATGCGGTCGCGTGTCGCTGCTCGTGGCGGCCGGCGCGGTCGTCGCTGCGGTCTCCCTGGTCTGGCTGCCGCTGCTGTGGGTCGCGATCGGCCTCATCGTGGCTGCGGCGCGGGCGTCGGCATCGGCGCCGGCGCGCGCTCCGGCAGGGGTGCCGGCTCCCGCAACCGGATGATCGCCAGCAGGATCACCCAGGACTCGATCCAGACCACCGGCAGCGCCAGCCACACGGCGATGGGGACGGCCCAGCGCCGGCCGGTCAGCGCGCCGGCCACCACGATGACGGCTGCCGCGGCGATCCGCAGGTACAGGAGCTCGCCGCTGCCGGTGCTTCCCCGCAGGAACGCGAACCAGTCGAACCACGCAGTCGGCGAGAGCAGGAACGAGACCGCCACGATGGCGAGCGTCGTTGCCGAGGGCGATGGCCAGCGACCGCCACTCACGGCGCACGAGGAACCACAGCAGCCCGACGCCCGGAGTGACCTTGGTCAGGATGTTGAAGGCCCACAGCGCCGGCCAACGGAACCCGAGCACGATCGCGGCGGCGATGAAGAGGTGGACCTGGCCGACGAACAGCTCATAGGTCCACGGCAGCAACAGGATCAGCAGGGCCCACGGCCACGGCCGGACGAGCCAGTACAGCACCAGCACGGACGCGGCCGTCCACAGGACGAAGAAGGCCTCGAACGGAAGGACGTACAGGGGTGAAAGGAACTGGGCGAAGGCCGGCGAATAGAGGTACGTCGAGAACTCGCCCACGCCGGAGCTCGCGTACGGATGGGCGAGGTCGACACGCCAGTACGCTCGCGCGTCGATCCCGACGAAGGTCCACGGGTGGATCCCCTGGACGAAGAAATAGACCGCAGCGCGCAAGAGCCCGATGAGGATGAGCGCGTCGCGCAGCGCACGCCGATTGCGATGGGCGATCCCGATGACACGCTTGGTGGCGCCGTGGACGTGTTCCATGGCCGTCACGTTCACCCGTCCATCCGCCCTCCCGCTATGCCTTCATGGTCCCAGTCCGAAGTGTGGCGCAGCATCCGATCCCGGGCGAGGACTGCGCGGTAGTCTTCCGTCATGCATGGACGTCCCATCGCGCCTTCGACGCGAGCCGCGACCCGTGATGGCCGCACCAGGTGACCCTCACCCTGGTGCTCCCCGCCTATAACGAAGCGGAACGGATCGGCCCGGCGCTCGACGAGTTGTTCGACTACCTGCGGCGATCGGGACGTCGAGCTGGAGGCGACAACCCGTCAGGCGGCACTACCGGCGGACATCGAGGTCCTCGTCGTCGACGACGGCAGCACGGACGAAACCGTCGGCATCGTCGAGGCGCGTCCCGAGGCTGCGGGCGCCATCGAGGGCGTGCGGCTGCACGTCCGTCGCGTCCCGCACGGCGGCAAGGGCGCTGCCGTGCGTGCTGGCATGCTCGCGGCCACCGGGCGACCTCGTGATCTTCGCCGATGCCGACATGGCGACGCCGCCCGATCAGATCCCGCTACCTGCTGCACGCCCTCGTCGACCACGACGTCGCCCTTGGTTCGCGGATCCAGCCGGACGGTTCGGACATGCGTGCGACGCAGCCGGGCTACCGCCGCCTGCTCGGCAAGATCTTCCACGTGCTGGCGTCGATCTGGGTCGTCGGGCCGCGTGAAGGACACGCAGTGCGGGTTCAAGGGCTTCCGTCGCGAGGCGGCACAGGACATCTTCGCCCGACAGGCGGTGACGAGCATCGTCTTCGACGTCGAGCTCATCTACCTGGCGCGCCGGCGCGGCTATCGGATCGCCATCGTCCCGATCCGCTGGTTCGACAAGCGTGGGTCCCGGATGCGCGCAGGAGCGGCCCTCGCCCTTCGGGTCGCGTGGGACCTGTTCCGGATCCCGCTCATCCATCGCCGAAGCCAACGGGGCGCCACGGAACCGGTGTGATGGACCGCACCTCCGTCACGTCCCTGGCGCGGACGGCGCTGCCGATCCTCGCCGTGCTGTCGTTCGCCGGCGGGGTCGCCGCGACGCTGGCCGTCGCGGGCGACACGCTCGGCCACGACTTCCTCGCCTATCACCAGGCCATCGAGCGCGTCACCAGTGGCGCTCCGCTGTACGACATGTCGTTCACGGTGGCCGGTGGCTTCGGCCTCTTCTTCTACCCCCCGCCGTTCGCTGTCATGGTGCTGCCGTTCGCACTGCTGTCGCCGCTGACGGCGACCTGGGTCTGGATCGGCCTGTCGCTCGCAGCGTTCCTCGTGGGTGTCGCGATCCTGCCGGTCTCGAGGTCCGTGCGCTGGTGGATCGTGCTGCTCGCCGGTCTGTCGTTCCCGTTCGTCCACGCCGTGAAGCTCGGACAGGTCGGGCCGATCCTCTTCCTGGCGTTCGCGATCGGTTGGCGCGGCATCGACGATCCCGTGCGCCTGGGCGGCAGTGCGGCAGTCGGCGCCGCCATCAAGCTGCAACCGGGCCTCGTCCTGGTCTGGGCGCTGCTGACCCGGCGGTTCCGTGCGGTCGCCGTGGGGATCGTCGTCCTCATCGTGCTCGCGGCCGCCGCGACGATCGTGAGCGGCCCCGGCGCGTGGTTCGACTTCGTGACGCTCCTGCGGGCCGTCAGCGACCCGATCGCGACCGAACGCAACGTGACACCCGGGGCGATCGCGTACCAGCTCGGGGCGACCACCGACGGTCGCAGCCGGCGTGCAGCTACTCAGCACCATCGGCGTGGTCGTCGCGTTCCTCGCCGCGATCCGCTGGTCGACCGACGAGGCCTCGTACCTGGTCGCCGTCATCGCGAGCCAGCTGGTGTCGCCGATCCTGTGGGACCACTACGCGATGCTCCTGCTGCTGCCAGTGGCGTACATCGCGTCCGCCGGGCGCTGGTGGGCACTCGCGATCCCGCTCGTGACGGCCTGGCCACTGCTCGGCGTCAGCCCGCCGATCGTCTACCCGATCGTCTTCTGGGTCACCCTCATCACGACCCTGTTGGTCGGCCGCGCCGCGCGGTCGTCCACGGAAGGCGCGTCGAGGGTCGCTGGCGGTACCGCGGGCGCATGAGTCGTCGCCCGACGTGGGCCGCTCCTGATCGGCCTCGCCATCGTCGCGGTTTCGGCCGTGATCTACTGGCTGGCGAACCGCCAGTTCGACGCCGGGCGCGGCGACTTCTTCTACCTCGCGGATGCGTTCCTGCACGGCCGAGTCGGGATCGACGTCCGACTCGGGCCGAACGACGTCATCCCGGTCGGTGACGCCTTCTACGTCCCGTTCGCGCCGTTCCCGGCGGTCGCGCTCATGCCGGTCGTCGCCATCCTCGGGCCGGTCAGGGCGGACCAGGTGGAATCGGGGATCAACGCGCTCCTCGCCGCGTCCGGCGTCGGCATGTGCTGGTGGCTCCTCGGCCGGATCGGCGTGGCGCGACTCGCCGACCGGTTCTGGCTGACGCTGCTGTTCGGATTCTCGACCCAGATCCTGTGGGTGACGACCCGCGGCGGGGTCTGGCACACCGGCCACCTGATCGCGACGATCCTCACCTTCGCCTGCCTGATCGAGCTGTTCGGGCGACAGCGGGCGTTCCTGGTCGGGCTCCTGGCCGGGGCGGCGTTCCTGACTCGAGCGCCGCTCGCGTTCGCCGTCCCGTTCTACGCGCTCCTGCTCGAGCCACGGACCGCCAGGGAGGCGGCGGACGTTGCGGGCGGGTACGTCGCGCGGGCGGCCGGCCGTGTCCCGTGGCCGGCGTGGGCGATGCTGGCGATCGGATTCCTGCCGTCGATCGTCGCCTTCCTCCTCTACAACCAGGTGCGCTTCGGGACGCCGTTCGAGAGTGGCTATGCCCTCGCGACGCTGCCGCCGTTCCTCGAGGAGCAGCGGGCGAAGGGCCTCTTCTCGCTCGCCCACGTGCCCATGAACCTCGAGTACTTCCTCCTCCACCTGCCCCGTCCGATCGCGACGCCGCCGTTCTTCCAGCCGGACGGCCTGGGGATGTCGGTGCTCCTGACGAGCCCAGGGCTGCTGTTCGCCACGCAGGCGGACTGGCGACGGCCGCGGGCGTGGTGGCTCCTGGGCGCGGCCGTGACCGTGCTGATCCCGACGCTCCTCTACTACGGCGGTGGATGGCTCCAGTACGGCTACCGCTACTTCCTCGACTCCGTCCCGTTCGTGATCGCCCTGTGCGGGCTGGCCGCGGTCAACAAGGGCCGGATCGGTGCCTTGTGGTTGGCCCTGATCCTCGTCGGCGTGGCGGTGATGGCGATCGGCGTCTACTGGGCGTACAACCTGTGATGACGGCGAGATCGGCCGGCATCGCCGGACGATGGCGGTGACATGACGGGATCGTCCGACGCGGATGCGCATCGCCGCCGCCGCGGACCGGCTCGGCTGGATCGCGCTCGTCCTGGCGGTCCTCATGTGTGCGTTCGTCGCGATCGGGACGATCGTCATCTTCGCTCCCGGCCGGGAAGGCGTTCGCCGACTGGCTGACGTACGCGCACGCGGTCGAGCGCGTGCTCGCCGGAGAACCCATCTATCCACCGGAGCAACTGTCCGGGCCGTATGTCCTGGTCAACGCGACCCTGTTCGGGTACGCCTACCCGCCCTCGTCGGTGCCGCTGTTCATCCCGTTCGCGTCCTATCCGATCGGTCTCGTGGCGTGGCTCACCCTCAACGTCGGAGCGCTCATCACCGGCCTGTACGCGATCCTCCGGCACGAGCTCGGGCGGCGTGCGTCCCCTGGAGTTCGCGCTCGTGCTGTTCGGGCTCGCCTTCCTTCGTGGCTTCGCCGAGGGCGTCGCGTTCGGCAATGCGAGCGTCGGCGTCGCCGGTCTCCTCGCGTGGTGCTGGGTCATCGGGCGCGGACGCCCGCAGGTCGGTCGTGCTGGCCGGCCTCGGGGCGACGATCAAGCTCGTTCCGGGCGCGGCCGTCTTCTGGGCGACGCGATCGACCTTCCCCCGCGTGGTGCTCGCGGCCCTCGCCGTGGGTGGTGCGCTCTTCGTGCTCACGTTGCCGCTGGTCGGCATCCAGTCGTGGTTCGACTATGCGAAGGCCCTGTCCTACTCGGTCCCGGCGTGCGGGGCGGAGCCGCCCACCTCGGTCGCCTGCAACCTCCAGCCGTTCGTCGGGCCCGGTACGGCAAAGCTCGCCGGGATCGCACTCGCGCTCGTGGCTGGTGGCGCTGGCCGTGCTCGTCCGCCGGCCGCTCCTCTCCTTCGCCCTGGTGGTCGTCGCGTGGCTTTCGCCGGTGACCGACCTCCATTTCCACTACCTGCTCGTGGTCTACGTCCTCGCGGTCGTGACGTGCGCGACATGGCTCGGCAAGCGACGCCGGCTGGTACCAACGGACCCCTAGGGCCTGACCGTGGGGCGCATCACGTGACCGCCCCCGGCATGGCAAACTCCGCCGATGCCCCACCGACGTGCCATCGTGCTTGCCATCTTCATCCTGTCCGGCGCGGCCGGACTCATCTACGAGATCGTCTGGTCCCGCCAGCTCGTCCTCGTGTTCGGGAACACCACGCAGGCCGTGTCGGCCATCCTCACCGGGTTCTTCGGCGGGATGGCGATCGGGGCCACCCTCGGCGGGCGGATCGCCGACCGGGTTCGCTCGCCGCTGCGCATGTACGGCCTGCTGGAGGTCGCGCTCGTCGTCGTGGTGCTCGTCACGCCGGTGACGTTCGGGCTCATCAACGAGGTCTACCGCGGCATCTACCCGGCGATCCAGGGCACGCCCATGCTCGCCATCGCTCGCCTCATCCTCGCGGTCCTCGCCCTGGCACCGGCGACGATCATGATGGGCGCCACGTTCCCTGCCCTCGTGCGGCATTTCACGCGCACGGCGGCCCTCGGCCAGTCGTTCGGCCGACTCTATTCGGCCAACACGATGGGCGCGGTCGTCGGCACGCTGCTCGCGGGCCTCGTCCTCATCGAGCTGCTCGGGCTGAGCGGCGCCCTCCGGGTCGGGGCGCTGTGCTCCGGGATCGCAGGTCTCGTCGCGCTCTGGCTGGCGCGAGGCGACACGGGCGCCGTCACGGTCGACGAGGAACGGCCCGAACCCGCACGCGAAGGCACTCCAACCCCTGCCGCCGCGACCGCCGCGGGCCCGACCGCCGCGCGCCGGATCGTCTGGCTCCCCCTCGTCATCGCCTTCGTGTCCGGGCTGACGTCGCTTGGCTACCAGGTCGCGTGGACCCGGCTGCTCACATCCGGGACGGGCGGACTGACGTACGTCTTCACGGTCATCCTCGCGTTGTTCCTCATCGGCATCGCGCTCGGCGCGACCACGTTCAACGCGTTCCGCCCGCGGATCAAGGACCCGGTCCGCGTCCTGGCGCTGTCACAGATCGCGGTGGCGATCCTCAGCGTCGCCGGGCTGATCCTCGTGATCTCGCAGCCACGGTCGCTGGACGCCAGCAACCCGATGGGGTCGATGGGGGTCCTGATGGGGGCCGCCATCCTGACGGTCCTCCCGGTCACGGTGGTGATGGGATTTGCCTTTCCGACGGCGTCCGAACTGCTTCGCGACGAGCGCGGCTCGGGCGGATCCGAGTCGGGTCTGCTGCTCGGGGTGAACACGACGGGCGCCATCATCGGCAGCCTCGTCATCCCGTTCGTGCTGATGCCGACGATCGGGTCGCCCTTGATCATCGTCGTGCTGGCGCTGATCAACATCGCACTCGGCGTCGGCCTGGCGTTGTGGGCCCGACCGCGCCGCGCCGTGCTCGCCGGCGCAGGAGCCATCGTCGGCGGTGCTGATCGTGTGTCCTGGCGACCCGCCCCGGAGTCGTGGTCCAGCCGAACGTCGCCCGCATCCTCGACCGTGGCGCGGCCCTGTTCGAGTCGCGCGAAGACGAGATCGCCTCGGTCCAGGCCGGTCAGGTCGGCCAGACGCCGGAGCTGTGGGTCGGTGGCACGTCGATGACGCTGCTCACCGTCGATGCGAAGCTCATGCCGATCCTGCCGCTGATCGCCCGGCCCGAGTCGGAACGCGCGCTTGTCGTGGCCTTCGGGATGGGGACCGCCCACCGGAGCGCGCTGATCGCGGGCCTGCGAACGGACACCGTCGAGCTCGTCCCTTCGGTCCCCAAGATGTACGGCTGGTACTACCCGGACGCCGACGCAGGTGCTGGCCGACCCGAACGGGCGGGTCGTCGTCGCCGACGGCCGGAACCATCTCGAGCTGGTCGCCGACGCCTTCGACATCATCGTCACGGATCCGCCGCCGCCGATCCAGAGCTCCGGCGTCTCGGTCATCTCATCGCTCGAGTACTACGAGGCCGGTCGCGACCACCTCACCGACGGCGGCGTGATGATGCAGTGGACGCCGTACGGCACATCCGAGGCCGACCTGAAGGAGCACATCCGGACCTTCGCGACGGTCTTTCCGCACGTGATCGTCGTGAACGGGTTCGCCGGCTACGGCTTCTACATGCTCGGCTCCACCGAGCCGATCTCCCTGGATCCTGCTGCCGGCAGGTCGGTCCTCGAGCGACCCGGCGTGCTCGAGGACATCTCGAGCGCGTTCGATTCGCCCGAGTCGACGGTCGATGGCTGGCTCGCCCTGATCGAGGCGCGGACGTGGCTCGTCGACGACGAGGTCCGCACGCACGCCGGGACCGGGCCACTCATCACGGACGACGAGCCGCGACCCGAGTACTTCCTGCTTCGCGAGATGGGGATCGACTAGTCCGCAGCCCGAACGGTGCGCCAACTTCGGCCGGACGTGAACCTGCTCAAGTCCAGGGACGGGGGTCGCTCGACCAGCCGCGTGGCGGCCACCCAGAACGGCAGGAAGCCGAGGCCGTAGAGGGCCGGCAATGACCAGCCGCATGCGACGGGAACGGTCCAGGGTCGATTCGTTCGCGCGCCCCAGACGAGGAGCGGGATGGCGGTCGCGAGTCGAACGCCGAACGGGATGAAGAACGCCTCCATCGGCGGGTCGGCCATCGTCCCGTTCCTTCGCACGAAGTCGATGAATTCGAACCAGAGCTCCGGGTTCAGGGCGAACGAGATCGCGATGATCGCGGCGCTCGCACGCTGCCCCGATCGCCGCGGCGCGCCACTCGCCGCGCAGCGGGTGCCACCACCAGCCGATGGCGGAGGTGACCTTCGTGACCAGCTGGATCGACCAGACCGCCGGGTGCCGGAGCGCGACGATCGTCAACGCGGCGAGGATCCACTGCACGTTGCCCATCAGGGCGTAGCCGAGGAAGGTGGCGCCGACCTGTGGGCCGATCTTGAACAGGAGGAATGGGAGTCCGAGCGCGAGCAGGACGAACGACCAGCGCCCCGCGCAGTACCACATCGACGCGAAGATGGCGGTCGTGAGGATCGTCACGAACGCCGGCCAACCGATCGGCTGCAGCAGCGTCACGAGCTGCGCGACCGGTGGCGGATAGAAGAGGTAGCCGGTCGCCACCTCGGCCCAGTGCTCGGGGTAGAGGTTCTGTGATTGACCTGCCTGCCAGTAGGCGACCGCGTCGACCGGCTGCGCGAGAACGCCGGTCGCCTGGGCCAGACCGCACAGGACACCAAGGAGGAGCATCACGTCTCGGTGGATGTTCGGAGTCCATCCGGTGACGCGGATCCCGGGTGCTCTCTAGGTGGCGGACAGCCAAGCGTTCGTTCCTCGTCCTTCCAAGGGCAGGTCAACCCGTCATCATCAAACCCCCTGGGTCCCCGACGCGCAAGAGGGTACCGATGACCCCTTCTTCTCACTTGACCCGCGCGGGGATACCGCGAGCGATGACCTCCGTCGACCCCTCCGGAGGACCCGTGACCGCCCGCTCTCTGACGCTCGCTCGCCCGCTGCTGGGCGCGACCCTCCCGTTCGCGCTGCCGATCGGCCTGTCGGCGTTCCTCCTGTTCAGCGTGCAGCCCCTCGTCGGGCCGGCTCGTCCTGCCGGTCTTCGGTGGCACGCCGGCGGTCTGGGCGACCGTCCTGTTCTTCTTCCAGGGCGTCCTGCTCGTCGGCTACCTGTACGGCCACCTGTCCGTGACGCGCCTCGGTTCCTGGGGGCCACCGCTCCACCTGGTCCTGGCGACGCTCGCGGTCATCGCGCTGATCGTCGCCCCGGCCAATCTGGCCTCGGTCCGGATCGAAACGGTCCCACCCGTCCTCGATCTCATCCGGATCCTGTTCGTGCTCATCGGCCTGCCGGCGCTCGTGCTGACGACGACCACCCCGCTCGTGAGCGGCTGGTTCGAGGCGGCGCGTGAGCGCGAGGTCGTCGGCGACCCGTACTGGCTCTACGCCCTGAGCAACGGCGGGTCGCTCCTGGCCCTGCATCGCCTACCCGCTGGTCATCGAACCGCGTCTCGGGCTTGGCGCGCAGCGCGGGGTCTGGGCGGTCGCCTACGCGCGTCCTCGTCGTGCTCCTCGCGGTCGCCGCTTCGCGCGCCATCCCGGCGCTCCGCGCTCGCGTCGCCACGGCGGCCGCCGATGCCACGCGTCGCTCGTGCCTCGGCGTGCGGTCGCAGCGGCCTCGCCATCGACTGGCGCCGCCGCGGCCGCTGGCTCCTGCTCGCCGCGGTCCCGTCGGGGCTGTTGTCCGCCGTGACCATGTTCATCTCGACGGACCTCGTGTCCGCGCCCCTCCTGTGGGTCGCGCCGCTGTCGATCTACCTCGTGACGCTTCATCATCGCGTTCTCGCCTCGTGGCCAGCGTTGGATCGGGCGCGCCGTCGCTGGCGGCGCCCGCGATGATCACGCTGCTCTGGGTCCCGTACGGCTCGGCCGGTGGGTGGCCCGTCCTCGCCGTGCTGGCGATGGAGCTCGATCGCGTTCGGGATCGTGGCGACCGCCCTCCACGGACGGCTGGCCCAGGATCGGCCGGACCCGTCGCGCCTGACCGAGTTCTACCTGATCCTGTCGCTCGGTGGCGCGCTCGCAAGCGCCTTCGTGGCCCTCGTCGCCCCGACCGTCTTCCCGGGTGTCTGGGAGCTGCCCGATCCTGCTCGTCGGGGCGCTGGTCGGGCTCGCCCTCGTCGCCCCCAAGGTCCCGCCCCGAGCCCACACCGGCCGCGGCCTCGACTTCAGCCCGTTCTTCGGCGGCGCCCGCGAGCGCCTCCTGCCGTATGGCGTCGCCGCGGCGCTGCTGGTGGTCGCGCTCGTCTTCACCGGCGCGCTCGCGACGGAGGCCGGCATCCGCTGGCTCCTCGTCGGCGGACTCGTCCTGCTGGTCGGGGCACGCCCGTGGTTCCTCGCGCTGGCGACGGCCTTCGTGCTGGCGCTGGCGACGTTCGTCCTCCAGCCGCCGGCGGACTTCCGTGACCGCAGCTTCTTCGGCGTCACCGAGGTCCTCGAGTCGCCGAACGGTCAGCTGACGCTGCTGATGAACGGCACGACGGTGCACGGGTCCCAGTCGAACGATCCGGCCAAGCGTCGCTCGCCGCAGAGCTACTACGTCCGCAGCGGCCCCGTCGGTGACCTCTTCGCGATCAACGGCCAGGTCCCGGGCGGCGGGACCGTCGGCGTCGCCGGTCTCGGTGGCGGCGCCCTTGCGACGTACGCCGATCAGGCCGCGTCGATGACCTTCTTCGAGATCGACCCGGTCGTCATCGAGGTCGCGTCCGATCCCCGCTACTTCACGTACCTCGCCGACGCACCGACCCGGCCGACCATCATCGAGGGCGACGCGCGCCTGTCCTTCGAGGACGAGCCCGACGGCCGCTACGACCTCCTGATCATGGATGCGTTCTCGTCGGACTCGGTCCCGGTCCACCTGCTGACGGTCGAGGCGATCGTCGACGAGATCCGGATCACCAAGCCCGACGGCACGCTCGCCTTCCATGTCTCGAACCGGTACTACGACCTGGCCCCGGCGATCGCCGCCGCGGTCTCGGCCCAGGGCCTGACGATCCTCGAGAAGACCCACGTCATCGGGCGCGGTCAGGGAGCCCGGCGAGACGCCGTCGCATTGGCTCGCGGCGTCCAGGGACGCGGGCACGCTCGACGAGCTGCGCGACGAGGGCTGGACGCCGGTCGCCGCCGTCGGACCGCCCGTTCACGGACGACTACGCGGACCTGCTGCGCTACTTGTATCTCGGCCAGTAGCGTCGGCCGGCGGGCGGGCCGCCACCCTGTTGGTCAGAGGGCCGGTTCGCCCTTGTCTGCCAGGAGGTCCGTCGCAGGCGCACCGTATTGGTCGATGACGAGCTCCTGATCGGCGAGCAGCCGCACGCGGGTGGCCAGGAGCCAAGCGGCCGCGTAGAGCGCGCCCACGATCCCAAGGAGCCAGCCGTAGCCGCTGATGAGGGCCACGTATTCGATCGCGCCACCGACGACGGCACCGAGCAGGTTCGACGCGAAGGCCATGTCGGCTACCTTCGTGTCGCGGAATGAGTAGCTGAAGACGAGGTTGGCGAAGAAGATCGGAGCGAACGCGAGCGCAGAGGCCAGGACGTACCGGAGCCAGATCGGCTCGATCAGGAGGGACGCCGGCGGGAGCAGGACGGCGAGCGCGAGCGAGCCGAAGAGGGCCGCGTACAGGAACACCGGGTTCCGGAACTGCCAGCGACGGTTGACGAGGATCGCCAGTAGCACGCTTGCGAGAACGGCAAAGAACACGAGGGCGTTGACGAACCACGTCGTGCCGAACAGCAGGCTGAACGTCGCGAGGCTCTTCGTCTCGAGGAGGAGGAAAGCGATGCCCAGCACGAAGAAATGCGGGCTGAAGTGGCGCAGCGAGGTGCCGCTCCGGGCGGCCGCGCGCCCGACGAGCAGCACCGCGAAGGCGATGATGATCGACAGGGCGAGGATGTAGTAGGGCGCGATGAACCGGTCCTTGAGGTACAGGAACGGCCAGTCATCGGTCGCCGCGGCTGGGGCAGCCGACAGGTCGAGGTGTTCCGCCGCCTCGCCGGGCGGTGATCCGCCATCGAGCGACGAGATCAGGGGGCCGGCAGCGAAGGTCAGCGCCACCGAGCCGTATTGCCGGACGATCGGCGGGCTCCCGAAGCTGTCGTCGAGCATCCCGGCGATCTTCTGCGGCAGCCAGTCCTCCCGGTAGAAGTTGTAGAGGACGAACACGCCGTCTGGGGATAGCTGATCGCGGACCTCGTCGAAGGCCTCCGAGGTGAACAGGTACGACTCGAGACGCAGGTTCGCCGACGTGCTGACGAGGGTGAGCGAATCGGGCAGGGCGAAGATCACGAGGTCGTACTCGTCCGTGCTGCGTCGGAGGAACGCTCGGCCGTCGTCGACGACGCGTCGGACCCGCGGATCGTCGTACGGACGATTCGGATGGTTCCGGACGCCGATCTCCTGGATCCGTGGGTCGATCTCCACGGCGTCGATGCTCGACGCGCCGTGCTTCAGGGCGACGGCCGCGTCGGTGCCGGAACCGGCCCCGACGATGAGCACCCGATCGAAGGTCCGGTCCGGGAACCACCGGTAGATCTGCTCGTAGAAGGGGTCGATCAGCTTGTCGACCGGCCACATGCCCTGGTGCGGGATGCCATTCACGCTGATGGCTCCAACGCCGCCGGACTCGGTATTCCTCGATGCGGTAGTACGGCGACCATGTCTGGTTCGACGGCGTGCTGACGAAGACCAACGCGAGGACGACGCCGAGCGAGGCTGCCGTGACGGCTGAAGACGGACGCAGCCCGGACCCGAGACCCATCAACGAGACCAGGACGGCGACGACGCAGAACCACACGAATGGGCGGCGTGCCCGCCGCTGACAGGATCGTGAATGCGGCGACACCGGTCATCGAGCCGAGGATGTCGATCGCGTACGCCTTGAGCGGCGGCATCGATTTCAGGAGCCCGCCGAGCGGGATGGCAAGCCCCGCCATGATCACCGTCGCGAGCATCACCATCGCCGGCAGGACCAGGAAATTGATGTCGGCGCCCGTGCTCTCCGACAGTCCGAAGAAGATCTCGTCGGGCGATGTGAGCTCGATGCTGACATGGAATTGGGTCACGAGCACGGTCAGCGCCAGCAGGACCGGCCCGAACGGGGAGATCTGGATGCGGTTCGGGTCGCGGCCCCAGAGGATGCCGACCCCGATCCCGAGGAAGGACGCCATCAGCAGGAAGTTCCGGAAGTATCCGACGTAGATCACTTCTGCCGGGATCCAGCGGATGAGCAGCAGCTCGACGAAGAGGATCGTCGTCGCCGTCAGGAACAGGCGCGTCTCAGGACGGCGAAGGAACGGCACGACGGGCCCCGAAACGTGTCAGATACCGACGTCATCCGGCCGAGCATAGCGTCCGGATAGACCGCCGGGATGGCCCGAAGGTCCCGGTTGCGGCCGCAACCATCAAAGGGGCCTCGATGCTATCCTCGCGAGGATGACCGCCCTCGTCCTCGACGCTGAGCCCGCATGTCCCGGGGCCGCCGAGGCCCTCCCCGACACCACCGACCGAGCGCTCCGCACGCTGCGCGCCGAGCGCCGCCCATTCGACACCATCTCGCGCGAGGATTGGGATCGCATCGCAGCACGGACGCCGTGGGCGACCGTCTTCTCCTCGTGGGCCTTCCACCGTGCGTGGTGGGACGCCTACGCCGCCAACGCGCACGAAGAGACGCTGGCCATCGTCCCGACCGACGCTCCGCCCGGTGCCGCTCCCGTCGCGATCGTGCCCCTCATGCACCGCCACGAGGTCGAGCCCTCGGATGCGCTCACCCACACGCGGATGCGCCACGGGCGGGATCTCGCGCTGACACCGGTCGCGCCGACGGACACGGCCGTCTTCTTCGGAGCGTCCTACCACGCCGACTACGCGACGATCCTCGCGGATCCGTCCGACCTGCCTGCCGTCGCCGCAGCGACCGCCGCCTATCTGGCGGGTCCGGACGCCGACGAGTGGGACGTGGTCGACCTGCGACGGCTTCGCTGCGCCGACCCGGCGGGCGACCAGTTGGCCGCCGCGCTGGGTGCGCTCGAGATCGCGAATGGCTGGACGCTCACCGTGGAGCGTGAGGACGTCTGCCCGGTGGTGACCTTTCCGGAGGGCGTCGATGTCGACGGCTTCCTTGCGACGCTCGGCAAGAAGGAGCGTCACGAGATCCGCCGAAAGGTCCGTCGCGCGCAGGCCGTCGGTGAGATCCGCCTCGAGGACTCGGCTGACCCACTCGCCGACCTGGAGACCTTCATCGCCCTGCACCAGAAGCGCTGGGGGGACGACGGCCTGTTCCCGGCGACCCCGGGTGGCGAGCAGAGCCGCGTGTTCATCCGCCGTCTGTTCGAGCTCTTCGGGCCCGACGGCCCCTTGCGCTTGACCTTCCTCTCGGTCGGCGGCCGCTGCATCGCCAGCGGCATCCACTTCGAGACCGACGATTGCCTGCTGTACTACAACGCCGGTGTGGATCCGGACGCTCGTGATCTCTCGCCGGGCGTCCTGATGATCCATGCCTACGTCGCCCGTGCCCTGGCCAACGGCACGCGCCGCATGGATTTCCTGCGGGGCAATGAGCCGTACAAGTACGAGTGGGGCGCCGTCGACGAGCCGATCCAGCGCCTCCTCGTCCGACGAAGGGTCTGACATGAGCCCCACACGTCGCAACCCATGCCTCGACACGCTGGCGCGACCCGTGCCCTCGGGCGACCGACGCATCCGGGTCGTCGAGGTCCTGGCGACCGGGACCAACGGCGGCGCCCAGGAGCACCTGTACGGGCTCGTGACCCGGATCGACCCGACTCGCTACGACGTGTCGATCGTGGCGTTGTCGCCGGGGAGTGCCGTCCGCAAGCTCCAGCGTGCGGGCTTCGACGTCCTGGTCATCGACGAACCCGACGACGCCATCGCGGTCGGTGCCCTGGCGGCCCACCTGGTCGAGGTCCGCCCCGACGTCATCCACAATCACATGTATCGCGCCGAGCTCGTCGGCACGCGGGCGGCGATCGCGCTCGGCGAGATCGGCCATCGGAAGCCGTACGTCGTGTCGACGGTCCATTCGAGCCGGATCCGGTCCGACGAGGACCGCCAGATGCTGCGCGAGCTCACGCCGCGGATGGACCAGCTGATCGCGGTCTCGAAGATGATGGAGCGCAAGCTCATCGATGAGGGCCGGACGGCGACGCCGGTGCGGCTCATCTACAACGGCGTCGACCTCTCGCGCTACGACGAGCAGGAACCCTGCTGCACGCTGCCCGAGGAGTACGGGATGGAGCCCGGTTCGCAGATCGTCGGCGTGGTCGCGCGACTGGAGCCGGAAAAGGGCCACCCGACGCTGCTGGAGGCCTGGCCGCAGGTGCTGCGATCGGTGCCAGACGCCTATCTGCTGATCGTCGGCGAGGGATCCAGGCGAGAGGCGCTCGAGGCGCAGGCACGCCACCTACGGATCGCCCATCGGGTCGTGTTCACCGGCCGGCGCGACGACGTACCGGCGGTCACCGCGGCCCTCGACGTGGCCGTCCTGCCGTCGTACCGCGAGGCGCAGGGTCTCTCGATCCTGGAGGCGATGGCGCTGTCGCGCCCGGTCGTCGCTTCCGACGTGGGCGGCATCCCCGAGATGATCACGGATGGCGTCACCGGTCTCCTCGTGCCGCCCCACGACGCGGACGCGCTCGCGGGCGCGATCACGCGCCTCCTGCTCGACCACTCCCTCGCCGACACGATCGCCCGGGCGGCGCACGACATGGTCCACGACCGCTTCTGCATCCAATTGATGGTCGACGCCATCGAGGCGATCTACGACGAGGGCGCCGCCGCCGTGCGGCCCTCGGAGGTCGCAGCCGCCGTCTGACGGAGCGAACGACCCTTCTCGCCCGAACCGGGCGTCCGCCGTCCGTGAAGCCGCGCGTTTCGCCGAATGTGGTGCGCCGGCGCCGTCGATGGGCACCACGGGGCTGGTCATGACCTAGTACCAACGGCTACTCTTCGGGCCGCGGGGATTCGGGGCATCCTATCGCTCAAGCATCGATCCACGGAGCCGGTGGCACCCGGCTGGGAGGCGACAGACGTGGAAGGCGTACGGATCGGGAGAGATCGCGCCGCCCCGCTCGGCCGTCGACGCGGCTTGGCCGTCCAATGGCCGAGTATCCGGCCGATCGGCATCCGCCGGCTCAACTGGGAGCCGGATCTCAATCGAGACGCGATGCTGCTCATCGGCATCCTGGTCGGGCTGGCCCAGGCGGGCGGCTGGTTCGCCACACCCGTCGACGCGCTGGCCTATTGGCAAGCGGGGACGTCGACCAACCTCTATCCGGAGGCGTGGTCCGAAGTCGGCACCGGCTACCTCTTCTACCCGCCCCCGGTCGCCCAGATCTCGACCCTGCTCCAGCCGATCGGATGGCCCGCGTTCATCCTCCTGCTGACGGCCTCGACCTTCGCCGCGTTCTGGTACTGCGCCAGGCGATGGTCGCTTCCACTGGTCGTGCTCGGGATTCCCTATTTTCTAGGCATCGGCCCGGACCTGCCGGGGATGTTCCTGGCGTATGCCCTGATCGGCAATCTCCAGTGGATCCTTGCGGCGCTCGCGATCATGGCGTTGCGCCATCCCGCTCTCTGGGCGATCGAGCTCGTGACGAAGGTCACGGCCGCGATCGGCTGGTGGTGGCATCCCCTGCGTGGTGAATGGCGCGCCGCCGCGATCGGGGCTGGGGCGAGTGCTGTTCTCATCGGCGTCTCCTTCGCGCTCGGCCCCCAACTTTGGTTCGATTTCATCGACTTCGCCGTTCGCAACGGCACGATGGCCGACCCGCCGTTCCCGCAGTTTCCGATCCCCTTCGGGGTTCGCCTCGCCACGGCCGTACCTGTCCTGATCTGGGGTGCTCGGACGAACCGGCCCTGGATCGTCCCGGCGGTCGTGGGGTGGTCCCTGCCGGCCGTGCATACCGCCGGCTTCCTGCCGTTCTGGGTCGCTGCGTGGCAGATGCGGAGTGCCGCCAAGGCGCAGGCCTCGTAGGCCAACGAGGTCGCCCGGCCGACGGAGCCAAGTCGGCGACGACGTCACCCACTTGACGTCGCGGCCGCCGCCGCCGCCGCGCGCGCCAGACGCGCCCGTCGTGCCCGCCACCAGATCTCGATCGCGGCCACGATCGCCGCGACGGCTGGGCCGCCCTGGACCGGTGCCGCCAGGATCGCCGCGGTGAGCGGCGTCAGGGCGGGCATCGCCATCAGCGAGTAGTACCACTGGGTCGAGGGCCACAGCGCCGGGATGAACCACCACGACGCGCGCTGCCGGCCCATCACGATCAGGGCGATCACAGCGAACGGCACGAGCACCGGGAAGAACCACGCCGACATCCCGCCCTGCGACTGCTCGGACAACAGAGTCGACGTCTCGGACAGGCGATCCAGGAACAGCCCCCACGGCAGGAGCGGCGCCGTCACGAGCACGATGGCGAGCGAGACGAGGACCGTCCTAAGACGCAGCTGGATGATCAGCGGCACGATCGCGTAGATCTTGACGATCGGCGCGAACCAGGCTGCCCCACTGATCAGCAACGGAACCAAGAAGAGCTGTGGGTTGCCGTTCCACAGGTTGTCGACCAGCGGCGGCCACGTGATCCACCACCACGGCAGGCCCAGCCGCCGCAGGGTCCAGACCGACGCCGCCAGCGACAGCGCGAACAGGACCGCCAACCCAACCGGCTCCGGCAGGAGCGCGAATGGCGCCATCGGCAGGAGCGATGGCGGCGCGGCCGCGAAATACAGCGTCGTCATGTGGACCGACCAGGGATCCTCGCCACGCAACCAGGCGGCGGTCCCGCGCAGGTACAACGTCGAGTCTGAGAACGGATCCGCGGTCGCAAGATGCGCGAGGCGCATCACGGACAGCGTGATGAACCAGGCGGCGAGGGCCGCGTCTCCGACGCGACCCCAGCGGATGGCCGGGGCGTGCACGTCCGCAAACTACATGGAACCGACGACCGCGGATGCGGGACTTTCGAACTGGTGCGTACCGGCACCGCGGCGCGCTAGCATCCCGGCGTGTCACTGAACCGACTCTGGACGTTCCTGGCCGTGGCGCTGCCCGTCCTGGCGGCGCTCCTCGCCAGCCTCTCCGCGGTCGATCTCGCCTACCACCTGCGCGCCGGCGACGAGATCGTCCGGATGGCCGCGATCCCTCGCGTCGACACGTGGACGTTCACCGCGGACGGACTGCCGTGGCTCGACCAGCAATGGGGGGCACAGGTCATCTTCTCGGCCGTCTTCCGCATCGGCGGCTGGACGGGCCTGGCGGTGCTTCGAGCTGGGCTCGTCGGTGCCACCTTCGGGGCGCTGCTGCTGATCGCGCTCCGACGCGGCCTCTCGCCGAGGAGCGCGGCGCTCCTGACGCTCGGTGCGTTCGCCGTCGCGGCCCCAGCCCTCGCGCTCCGCCCGCAGTTGTTGGGCATGGCTTGCTTCGCGATCCTGCTCGTCCTGGTCTGGGATCGGCGACGTCATCCCGCCAGTCTCTGGGCCATCCCCTTCCTGGTGGTCGCCTGGGCGAACCTCCACGGCAGCTTCTTCCTCGCGCCCGTGGTTCTCGGCCTGGCGTGGCTTGGGGATGTCGCCGAGCGCCGGGACGGCGCAAACCGGACGCTGGTGATCGCGCTCGTGAGCGTCGCTGCGGCCTGCGTGACGCCATTCGGGCCCGCCGTGTGGGGTTACGCGGTCGGGCTGTCCACGAACGCGGAGGTCGCGAGTCGCATCACGGAATGGCAGCCGACCACGATCCGCGATGGGACCGGCATCCTCTTCTTCGCGTCGGTCGCGGCGGTGGTCGTGCTGATGGCACGGAGCGATCGCGCCGTCCCGTGGCCAACCCTGGCGTGGCTTGGCGTGTTCGCGACGATCGGGCTCTACGCGCAGCGCGGCCTCGCCTGGTGGTCGCTGGCGGCTGCGGTCGCGGTCATCGACCTGCTCCCGCGGGGCGCCGATACGCCCGAACCCATTACGACGCCGACCCTGCGGCGCCTCAATGTCGTCGTCGCGGCGGTGCTGGTGCTGGCCGGCATCGTCCTGCTGCCGATGTGGCGCCCGACCGACCCAGGGACCGGGGTCCCGGTCGGCGTCCTGACCGACGCGCCACCCGGCGTGACGGCAGCGCTCCGCGACGTGGCGCGACCCGGCGACCACGTCTTCAACCCGCAGCCCTGGGGCTCATGGTTCGAGTTCGCGCTGCCTGACGTGAAGGCGGGTCTCGACTCACGGATCGAGTTCTTCCCGGCCGGGGTCTGGGAGGACTACGAACGGGTGGTGGCCGGTGCCGCCGGCTGGGAGGAGCGCCTAGTGACCTGGGAGGTGGACTTCGTGGTCGTCCAGACGGCGGACGGTGCCTTCCGGGACCGGTTGGTCGCGGCGGGTTGGCGCGAGACCTACCGCGACCCTGACGGCGCGATCCTCGGCGCACCAACGACCTAGGTCGCGCCTCGGTTGGATGCGGTTCTCAGGCCCCCGGCCGGGGCCCCGGCGCTGCTTGCCAGTCGCTGGTGGCGGCCCCAACAGCATCGTCCGCGACAACGCGGGCGTTGGTGCCGTCGGGCATGGGCCACACGACAGGCGCCAGTGCGGCCAGCAGGACGGTGAACCAGTTGATGTTCACGACCGGCGACCCGAGCAGCATCGTGACGACGGCCACGGAGTACGCGGGACCCGGTCGATCGCGCAGGAGCCAGATCGCGACGAAGCCGACGACCAGGGCGATGGCCGGCAGCGCGCTCGCCACGCTCGGGTCGACGCCCACGAATTGCGCCATCCCGGCCAGGCTCAGGTCGCTCGTGCCCGTGGCCGAGGTCTGGCGGACGATCCCGAGGTATTCGAGGTGGGTGGAGAAGCCCGCGCCGAGCACGCTCAGCGCGGCGATCGCGAGCCCGCCCACGACGAAGGCTCGAACCGCCGTCCAGCGTCGCTGCGTGATGAGCCACCATGCCAGCACGACCGGCGTGAGCTTAAGGGCGGTCATCCCGGCGATGACGACCCCCGCGCTGCTTTCATGTCGCTGGGTCAGCAGGTACCACGTACCCACGATCCCGCCGATGAGCAGCGAGTTCAAGTTCCCGACGCCGATGTCGTAGACGATCGGGATCGCCAGCACGAGGACCGCGAGCCCGATCAGGATCGGCCGTCGCCGCATCATCACCAGGACGGTCACGACGAGCGACGCGATGCAGACCGCCCACCAGACGTAAGGCCCCAGGTCGTTCGGGAGCAGCGCGAGCGGCCGGAACAGCACGGCGATCGGCGGCGGCGACAGCAATGGAACCGTCCAGAAAGGCGGCTTCAGGTCGACCGGTCGGTCGCCCGGGGAGAGGGCGTAGAGCAGGTGGCCGTCGTTCAGGCGCTCGCCCGCGGCCAAATACGTGAAGGCATCCCCGGGGATGAATCCACGGTTGAAATACACGACCTGGATCGTGACCACGACGCCGATCGCGAGTGCCGGGATCAGGAGTCGCATGAAGCGCATGGCGGCTGACACGGGCCCCATGCTAAACAAGCGGCGGCCCGCCATGCCCCCGGCCGGACGTACTGAGCGGAACCGAGCACGCCAGCCCCTCGGTACCTTCGGCGGGTTGCCTGTAGGCACCGGAGTGCCACACTGGACCCCCATGCCCGAAGAATCCGACGCAGGAACCGCTCGTCGCCGTGATCATGCCCGCGCTCAACGAGGCCGGCAAGATCGGTCGCGTCCTGGACAAGATGCCCAGGGACGGTCGCTTCGAGGCCATCGTCGTCGACGACGGTTCGAGCGACGGCACGGCCGATGAGGCCCGCGCGCACGGCGCGGCCGTCGTGGTCAGGCACGATCAGCGACAGGGCGTCGGGGCGGCGATCCGCGACGGCTGGAAGGAAGGCGTGGCTCGCGGCCGGCCGTATCTCGCGCTCCTCTCGGGCGACGACCAGCACGTCCCGTCCGAGCTCGGCCCGGCGCTGGATGCGCTCCTTGCCCAGAACGCCGACTACCTCCAGGGCTCCCGATGGATGGCCGGCGGCCGACTCATCGGTGGCAACGCCGGACGAGCCCGTGGCACCAAGATCTACTCGATGGCCTTCAGCCTCCTCGTGGGCCGCCGCGTCACGGACGCGACCAACGGGTTCCGCATCTTCCGGCGCGAGCTGCTCGACGACGCCAAGGTCAACCTGGACCAGCGCTGGCTTGACAGCTACGACCTGGAGCCATATGTGTTGTATCGGGCGATCACGCGGGGCTACCGGGTGATCGAACACCCATGCACCGTTGTGTACCACGCCGCCGAGTCCTACTCCAAGATGCGGGGCGTCAAGGACTGGTGGCGGCTCTTCCGCCCGGCACTCCTGCTCAGAACGGGGATGAAACGATGACGAACGGGCCTATCGAGCGCTCCTTCGGAGCTCGCCGAATCCTCGTGACCGGCGGCGCCGGGTTCGTCGGTGCCGCCGTGACGCGGCGCCTCGTGGATGCCGGGGCGCGCGTGACGGTGCTCGACGACCTCTTCACCGGCAAGGCCGATGCCATCCCCACGGGCGCGAGCTTCATCCAGGGGTCCGTCACCGACGTCCCGCTCATCAACGAGCTGGTCGGCGACCACAGCCTGATCCTCCATCTCGCCGCCCGGAACATCATCGCCTCGACCGCGAACCCGCTCGACGACTACGCGACGAACATCGGCGGCACGCTGAACGTGCTCATGGCCGCCCGCGCCTCGAAGGTCGACCGGGTCGTGTACTCGTCATCCGCGTCGGTGTACGGCAACCCGCGCAGCATCCCGATCAACGAGGACGATCCGCTCTGGACGCTGTCTCCGTACGCCGTGAGCAAGCTCGGTGGCGAGAACTACTGCACCGCCTTCGCCGAGAGCTACGGGCTGCGCGTGACGACGGTCCGCTACTCGAATGTCTTCGGTCCGGGCCAGCGGCCGGACAACCCCTATTGCGGCGTCGTCTCCAAGTTCCTCGTCGAGGCGCACGCCGGGCGACCGATCACCATCCACGGTGACGGCGAGCAGACGCGCGACTACACCTACATCGACGACGCGGTCGAGGCCACCTTGCTGGCCGCGGTCCACCCGCGCGCCGAGGGCGAGGTCTTCAACGTCGGCACGGGCATCGAGACGTCGGTGAACCGCCTGGCGGCATCGATCGGTGAGGCGCTCGAGGTCGACGTCGACCTCCACCATGTCGACCGCCGCGACATCGACAACATCCGCCGGCGCGTGGTCAACATCGAGAAGATCCGCCGGATGCTGCGCTGGACGCCCCAATGGACGCTCGATCGCGGGCTCGTCGAGACCGCCAACTGGTACAAGGCATCCTCGTTCGCGGAAGTCGGGAGCGCCACCCAGGAGCGCTAGACGCGGCTGGTCGCCCAGTAGCGTTCGGCCGGCCCGTCGACGCCGCCCAGGACCCCCATCGCCTTGCCGTAGGCACGCACGGCGTCGCCCATCTCGCGTGGGCCGTCGAAGAGGCGATCGATCTGGCTCTCGTACAGGCTGATGCCGGTGATCTTGCGTTCGATCTGGTCGCCGATGTCGGCGTAGGTCGGGAAGATGCTCACCTCGGTGGGTAGCGTGGCGACCACGTCCGCGCCGAGGTCCTCGAGGCCCTTGAAGTCGGTCCACCAGGAGTACGGGAAGTCCTCGTAGAAGACGACCTTGCCCGCGTAGTCCGGTCCGGGCATCACCCAACGCCTCGGATCGTGGAGCAGGGCGACGCCCACCTCGCGGCAGAGCTGGTGGTCGACGTGCCCGCCCACGCCGAGCGGCAGGTAGACCTTCTGGGGCTCGAGTCGGACGATCTCCTGGCGCAACAGGTCGAACGGCGCCGTGTCGTCGGGGCGCGGGGAGCCCAGCAGTTGGGCGTCACCCTCGTACCCGCGGAAGACCGCGTCGGGCAGGTCCAGGAAGACCACGGACGCTTCCGAGAAATAGGTGAAGCGCTCGTCCTCGAGCCGTCGACGGGCCATGAGATCGCCGGCGACGGCCGCATCGACGACGTCCTCGGTCAGGACCGCCCCCTGGGTCGGCAGGTCGTCGATGACCGGCTGACCGGCGATCGACTCCGCGCGGATGCTCGCCCGGCGGTACCACGACGAGCGCTGCCAGAAGCGTTTGGCCGCCTGGTCTGCCTCGACCTGGGTCGCCTCGAGCGTCTCGTCGTCGGCGAGCCATGCCGGCGAGATGGGGTAATCGGGCAGGATGTCGGCGCGGTTGAACGCCTCCGTCGACGGCCAGTGCGCCTTCGAGCCGAAACCCAGCGCCTCGCGCTGGTACGGCGTCAGGCCCTCGCCGGCGCCGTTGCCCGAGAAGACCGTCACGATCGTCACGTTCTGCCCGAGCTCGCGCAGGCTCGCGATCAGGCCGCCGCACGAAAGCGCGACATCGTCCGGATGGGGCGCGACGAAGACATGGGTCATGGCCGGCCGAGTATACCGAGCGTCACCCGCCCGCCGCCGGTCGGCGGCCGCTAGAGGAAGGGGTCGAAGCGCTCGTCCGGGAAACCGCCCGGCCCGATGAGCGGCACGAAGACGCACGCGCCATGCGCGGTCTCGACCCAGTCGTTCCCGTGTCGGACGGCGAGCGTCAGGATCTGCCGGTTGCGCGGCCCCACCGGGATCACGAGCCGGCCGCCGTCGGCGAGCTGGTCGCGCAGCTCGACCGGGATGGCCGGGGCGGCCGCGGTCACGATGATCCCGTCGTACGGGGCACCGGCCGGGTCACCCAGGCTGCCGTCCGCGACGCGGATCTCGACCGAGCCCGGGAGGTCCAGCGCCGCGATCCGTTCGCGGGCCCCTTCGGCGAGCTCGGGATGCCGCTCCAGGCTGAGGACGTCGGCGCCGAGCGCCGCCAGGATCGCTGCCTGGTACCCGGAGCCCGTCCCAAGCTCGAGCATGCGATCGCCTGGTCGTGGCGCCAGCAGCTCCGTCATGCGCGCGACGATCCAGGGCTGGCTGATGGTCTGACCGGCATCGATCGGGACCGCCTCGTCGGCGTACGCGCGGCCCCGATAGCGCTCGCCGATAAACCACTCACGTGGGATGGCGGTCATCGCCTCGAGCACTCGCTCGTCGCGGACGCCACGCGCCCGGAGCTGCTCATCGACCATCCGCGCTCTTTGGCGGGCCGTGATGTCGCTGGCGCCCTCCTCGGTCCCCATGAGGGCAGGATAGGCCGGGGATGCGTCCTACGGGCTCGGCGAAGCCGAAGGCGCCGCAGGGGCCGACGCCGGCGCCGAAGCCGAGGCGGACGGGCTCGCGGAGGCGGGCGCCGAGGGCGAAGCCGACGGGCTGGCCGGCGCCGGCGCCGATGCCGAGGCTCCGGCCGACGCGCTGGCGGACGGCGCGGCGGATGGGCTGGGACTCGGGGTCGCGATGGGCGTGAGCAGCCCGCCAGTGCCCAACAACAGGCCGTTGAGCAGGATCGCTACGAAGACGGCCACCGCCGCGATCACAAAGACCTTCGAGACGTCCTCGCGGATGTGGACCGCCCTCTCGGACGGGGTCGGGACGTGGCTCGGGGCTGGCGCCCCTTTGCGTCGCGTCGGGACCGCGGCCGCGCCGGCTGCCGCCGCGGCGGGCGCCACATCCTCACCGGCGACTTCTCGAACCGCGGCGTCGTAGTCGTCGGGCTCGTCGTCCTGCTCTAGCTCGCCCTCGTCGTCCGAGTCGAGGTCGTAGTCGTCGTCGGCTTCACCGGGCTCGACGTCCTCGTCACCGGGCTCGACGTCGTTGTCGGGCGCGGTGACGGCGTCCGCGGCGTCGGCGTCCGCGGCGGCTTCGATGGCATCCGCCTCGGCAGCCTCCAGCGACGCGACGTCGGCGCCTTCGGGCGCATCGACATCTTGGTCAGTAGCGTCGGGGTCGGGCGTGCCCGCGGGTCGGTCGGTCATCCGTTCGTCGTCACTCCTGGCGCGCGGCGATGGCCATTACCTTCGGGTCCGGCTGGCGCGGGCGCCAGTGTACCCAAGCGGCCGCGGACTCATGCGTCGCGCACCGCCGGCACCAACAGCCCAACCAGCCCGGTGAACATCGTCAGGAGGCCGAAGGCGGCCAGCACGATGGTCACGCCGACGACCTCGGCGAGGACGCCGCCGAGCGCCATCGCGAACGTCATCGATCCGAACACCAGGGCGAACCGGAAGCCCGCCACACGACCCATCAGCTCCTGCGGCGTCCGTTCCTGGAACAGGGTCTGGCTCGGGATGAGGAAGATCATGTTGGTGATGCCGGCCCCGAACGCGAAGCCGATGACGAGCACGAAGTTGCCGCTCAGTGCGAGCAGGGCGATGAGCAGGCCAAAGAACGCGTAACCCGCGATGATCATGTGGCCCTTGGCGAAGCGCATGCCGATGAGGCCGATGACGAAGCCGCCGATCAGGTTGCCGGCACCCTGGCCGGTCTCGATGAACGCGTAGACAGCCTCCCAGCCGAGCGGGCTGTCGCCGAACATCTCCTTTGCGAAGACCGGCGTCAGCGCGAGCAGGACGCCCACCGTCAACTGGGCGATGGCGGCCTGGACGGTATTGGCCAGGAGCACGGGATCACCGCGGAGGAACCGCCAGCCCGCCTTCATCTCGCCGAAGAACCCGGGTGCGTCGTCGACAGCGACGGCGGCGGCGACCGGGGCCTGGACCGGCTCAGGGACGGGCGCCTCCAGGACCGTCTGGACATCACGGACCATCGAGTCGATGGGCTTGCCGCCGGGAGCCGCCTCTGTCTCGGCATCGGTGGCCCTCGCGCCAGCGCGGGCATGGACCACGATCGTGCTCAGGAGGAGGGCGGAGGCCGCGTAGGTCGCCGCGTCAAGCCAGAACGCGATCGGCAGCGACGAGCCCAGCGCGACGACGAAGAGCCCCGCAAGGGGATAGCCGATGACATCGGCCAGCGTCTCGCCCACCCACAGCGCCGAGTTCGCCGTCAGCAGCTCGTCCGGTCGGACGATCTGGGGCAGGATCGCGACGCGCGCCGGCCGGAAGAAGATCGAAATGGTGGTCAGGATGAACACCAGCGGGTAGACGAGGATGATGTTCGTCACGATCGCCATCGGGATGAACAAGACGGTTGCCGCCCGCAGCAGGTCGCTCACGACCAGGACGTCCTTGTGGTCCCAGCGATCGACCAGCGTTCCGGCGATCGGGCTGAACAGGAGGTTCGGCAGCGTCGCCGTGACGAATACGAGGGCCGTCGCGAGCGCCGAGCCAGTGATCCCCAGCACGGCCGCCGCCAGGGCGAGCTGATGGATGCGATCGCCGAACAGCGAGATCAGCTGGCCGGCCCACAGCGAGGTGAACGAGCCGTTGAGCCCGAGCCGGACGTACGGGTGCCTGCGGACGCGCTCCAGCGTCTCGGGTGACGGGAACGGGAGGGTGATGGTCGGTGTGGCGCTCGCCTCCGTGGGCGCGATGTAGGCGCCTGGCAGGGGCGCCAAGGCCGGTGAGGCGAGACCCGGCGTAGACCCGCCGAGCATCCGCGGCCGTTGGAGCTCGGCCGTTCTCTGGAGCGACGGCGTCAGGCCGGTCTCGGGCTGGACGCCTCGATCCGTTTCCGACCTCGGGAGCCGAGCCGTCCCGGCCAGGCCGGCGAGGCGGGCGTAGACCGCGGCCTCCTCGTGCTCCTCGAGCTTCGTCGGGACCCGGACGACGGCAGCGAACAGGAAGAACGCCAGGCCGGCGGTGAGGAACAGGTCCCCGAGCGAGGCGACGTTCTGGATGACCGGGATGGGGATCGGGATGATGTCGCCGAGGACCAGCGCCCGCACGAAGAAGTCGGCGGCCTCGCCCGGCACGATGATGTGCAGCGCGCTGGTCACGTCCTCAGGCGTCAGGCCGGCGGCCTCCAGGCTCGTGGCCCAGATCGGCATATAGCCGCCGTTGACCACGATGACCGTTCCGTTGAGCAGGACGCCGACGAACGCGACGCTCAGACCCGGGTAGTAGCGGTTGATCCACAGGCCGATCAGCAGGAGCACGAAGCTGGCCGCGAGCAGCGGGACGCGCAGCATCTCGACGATGTCGATGCCCGCGTTGAGCAGGACCTCCGTCCCGTACCGGACGATGACGGCCGCAACGAGCAGCAGCGGCCAGCGGAGCTGGATGTTGGCGAGATTGTCGAGGCGCCCACCTGCCCGGAGGCCGAGCAGCAGGCCGAGAAGGATCCCCGCGATCAGCACGGGATCATGATGCTGGAGCGGGGGGTGCCGGCGTCAGGAGGAAACCGCGGGGCGAGTCGCGACGGCCCTGACCCCGGATCAGACGTGCTCGGTCGCTGACTTGGAGGCTGGGGCTGACTCGACCGGCGCCGTGCCGGCCATCCGGGCTGCCGCCTGGCCGATGAGGGGGATCGGCCTCGGCTGGAACGTGCGGCCCGGGTCCTCAACGCCTTCCACCCAGTGCGTCTTGACGAATGCATCCACGACGACCGGATCGAACTGGACGCCCGCGAACTTGCGCAGCTCGCCGAGCGCCTGCTCGACGGTCAAGGGGGTCATGCGGTAGGGGCGCTGGGCCGTCATCGCCTCGAAGGCGTCCGCAACGTGCAGGACGCGGGCAAGGGCCGGGATCTCGTCGCCGATGAGTCGGTCCGGGTACCCGGATCCGTTGTACCACTCGTGGTGGTGGCGGATGATCGGCAGCTCGGGCGCAAGCTTGGTGACCGGCGCGATGATCTGCGCACCCAGCACCGGGTGCGAGTTCATGATCGTGCGCTCCTCCTTGTTGAGCCGTTCCGCCTTCAGGAGGATCCGGTCCGGGACGCCGATCTTGCCAACGTCATGGAGCAGCCCGCCCCACTCCAGGGCCTCGAGCTCGGCGTCGCCGACCCGCATGACGCGCCCGATATCGACCGCGATCTCCTTGACCCGGACGGAGTGCTTCGAGGTATACGGATCACGCTTGTCGACGGCCTCCGCCAAGGCCCCGATGGTCTGCGTGAACATGTCGCGCATCTCGACGAAGCGCTCATATGCGAGTCGAGTCGAGTACAACGGGACTGCAAACAACGCCGTGGCCCACCAATGCACCGCGTACACGAGAGTCATGAGCCACGCCAACGGGGCGAGAGCAATGACGGCGCTCGAGATGCCCCGCGAGTCACCAACCAAGACGCCGAGGACTGGCTGTCCGGTACGCAACCCAAGCAGTAGCGAGGCCAAGAGCAGATTAGAGGACATGAATACGGCGGCGGCGATCATTGCTGTGACGAACTCGGCGACGGCGCCGCCCCAGTTCAACAGGAGTCCCTCGCGGAGCGTCCCTGCCAGGACTGCTGGGATTACCAATCCGGCATGGTTAGCAAGTGAGCCGTACCAGGGAATGCGCCCGCGAATCTCGCGCATCTCGGTAGTTCCCACGGCCGCCACCCACCCCCCGACTGCCGGGCCTCCGAGGAACATCGAGGCCATGATCGGAGCGACCGCGACGGCTTGGTGCGTTCCTCTCGGCAGCCGGACGGGAAATGCAGAACCAATGAGCGTGAGAATCGTCCAGAACGCGACGCCCAACAGCACCTCGAGATCGGTGGGTGGCGATGAGGGCGTTGACGTCAGGCGGGCCGCGATCTCCGGGTGCGGCGGGAGAAACACAAGTGTCGCAGCAGTCAGTGCAATGGCACCAACGGCTACGACACCAGCGATGTATAGCTTGAGAGACTTCGGCATTCTTAGGCCTGTGCGGTCAGCGTTCCCGATGACTCTACCGCCTCGGTGGCGGGACGGTCATGGGCTGTCCGTACTAAAAGCCTCGGAGCGAAGCTCCTCCAGCAAGTGCGATCATCGCGACGCTCGACAGCGTCAATGCGATGCGCATGAAGCGGGCTTTCATGGTAGTGGTAACTACCAGCCCTTTGCGGACTCGGGTGCCACGCTCGTTCCTCCTTTGCGGCCCTCGCGTCCCTGGGGGAACACGAAAACCGACCTGACTCTTGGTCGGTCGGTTGCACTAATCGCTCTGCCTCACCCCAAGTGCCCATTTCAGGTGTGGCTTCTGCGCGTCCGAGCGTATTTGCCTTGCTTCCTAGTACTGGGGTACTAGCAAGTAATCCGGACCATAGGGATGCCGAAGCATCATGGTCAATACGGCACCTTACCTATCCGCTACAGAGAATCGAGTGGAGGTGGTTCCACCCCGAGCTCGTCGCGCATGTACGAGGCGTAATGGGCATATTGCTCCGCTGCGGCGGCATGGGCACCACTCACGCGATACAAGCGGAGCAACGAAACCTCGATCTGCTCTGCCGTCCGGTCCACGTCAAGCGCCCGCCTCGCAATCCGAATTGCACGGTCAAAGTGGCCGGATTTGAAGTCGTCGTGGACTGACCGCTCGATGATTTCTAAGTACGTCGCGTGGAGCGAGTCGCGGTACGCGCTGGCCCACTCCTCATACTCGAAATCGAGCGCGAATCGCCCGCGGTAGAGAAGCGCTAGCCGCTCGACGTCGTCCTGGCTGGGGCGCGACGGCAGGGCGCGGACCATTCGTCGGCAGTCCACACTCCTGGCCGTAACGAGCTCCGGATCCAGCCATATGACGTCGGAGTCGTGGTGAACGTATCCGGGTGACAGGTCTTCCGAGTACTGCTCTTCGAACACGCGCCGCAGGAAATACAGCGTCTGGTTGAGTGAGTTGACGGCGATCTCGGGGTCCAACTCAGGCCATAGGGCATCGAGCACCTGGTCCCGTGTTGCTGACATCTCCGGCTTCGTTAAGAGGAAGCACAACAGTGCGAGGACTTTCCTCCGGACGGACGTCCCTGCGATGTCGCGTCCGCCAACGTTGATGGTGACACGCCCCTGGTCCTCGATGCGGACTGGGACAGCCAGCCTGCGGGAGAGTGAACGCCCGAGGTCGGTCGCCTCCCGTGACCGCCGGGCCGACTTTGCCAACCGACGAAGCCGAGCGATATCGGAACGATCGCCGATCTCCTCGAGCAGTCGAGCGGCCGCCACGTTTATGGGTACTTGTTCCACGGCGAGCGATTCACGTAGGGCTGTCCGCCATCTCTCAGGGTGCAACTTGGCGGCGCGCGCTACGAGATCCCGAGCGTCTGGACTGACAGATGCGAGTCGAATGGCCAGGATGTCAGCCAGAAACGTCAGGTGCCATGGGTACGAGATGCCAATGGTGCTGATCGCTTGGTTTAGCGCCTCCCGGCCCGAGGTAAGGCCGACCAGGAGTTCCCCGACCCGCCGCATAGAATCGGCGCCTTGCAAAGCCGCCTGCTCGGTGGCCTGTTCAGCCGTGCTCCTAGCGTCCTGATCGCCTCGGGCAACCTTGAGGTAGGCGTGAGTGATTGCGAGAATGGCCCGCTGGCCAACCACCGTAGGCTGTCCGTCTGGATAGTCAGCTAAGGCTTCTGCTGCGACATCGAACCGCCCTTGCCTCAAGTAGAGCCTTGCCTTGGTGAGTGCGAGTAGCCTCCGATCGGCCGTGGTAATCGTCGATTGGTGCCCAACTCGATCGAGAATTGCCAGTGCGGACGCCCGCGACCCAAACGTATCGAGCGTGTCGGCCGCCTCCGCGTAGGTCTCGGCGTGTTGGTAGCCCGCATCAGCATCAAGAAGGGAGTCAATTAGCTCACCCGCTTGTTCGATGCGCCCGAGGCGCGCGAGGATCTGCGCCTTCGCCATCGTCGCCGAGGCCTGCTCCATCAAGCCGGAAGCACTTTCGAAGGCTTCCAGCGCTTCCTCAACCTCTCTCGCCGCATCCTGAAGGCGGTCCTGGATGATCGAGTTGTAAGCCAAATTGGCCATCGTGACTCCGAAATGATGGGCGCGGTCCGTTCTTTGGTCGCGTGCCATCGCGCGGAGCCGCCGATTGATCGCATCCATGTCGGAGGCGGTCCTGGCGCGAAGGATCGCAACCGTGACCTCAGCGATCGAACCGAGATTCAGGTCTGTGGTTTCCGTGAGCCTTTCTGCGAGGACTAAGGCTCGGTCGCCATCACCGAAGTTGAAGTAGAGCGTCACCAAGTTCAGCAGCGCGTGGTCGCGCTCGACTGGGTCGGTCGTTGAAGAGTCGAGGACGGCCTGTGACGCGGCGATCGCCGCTTGGTAGTCGCCGTGCTGCATGTCGACGCGGCTGAGGATCAGGTCGAAGCCGGGTGGTCGCAGTTCCGCAGGGATCGGTCCGATGAACGTCTCCGCCAGGGCGTACTGGCCCTTGGCCATGATCGTCGGGATCGCCTCCCCAACCACCTTCAACACCGAGTCTGTGTCGCCCGCCTCGCGATAGTGGTACGCGGCGACTCGCCAGTCCGTGGCCGCGGCGGCGGCCGCCGTCCGTCGATGCAGGTCCGCGACCGCGGCCGCCCCGTCCGTGGCACGAAACCGTGCCTCGAGAAACTCGCGCACGAGCGGGTGATATCGCTGATGGGTCCTTGGCCCGCCAGACAGCCGGCTCAGGAGCGTCAAACGCTCCGCGGCGGCCGTAAGCCGCGCGACCTCGGCTGGTTCTCGAGCCGATACCACCTCCGCCAGCTCGGGCGTGACGATCTGGAGGATCGAGGTTTCCATGAGGAAGCGCTGCAGGTCCTCATCCAGATCGCCGACGACTTCCTCGGCCAGGTAGTCGTACATCTCATGGTCCGCGCCGTTCAGGCTCCGGACGAACCGGCGGATCTCCGCAGGGTTGCGATCGCGGAGTGCCGCCTGGACCAGCTGCAGCGACGCGATCCAGCCCTCGGTCCGCACGGCGAGATCAGCCAGGACATCGGCATCCAGCCGCCGTCCGTACGTCTCGGTGAACAGTTGTGCGGTCTCGGCTGGGTCGAAACGAAGTTCGCGGGTCCCAAGTTCCGCCACTTCGCCGACCGCGCGTAGCCTGGCCAGAGGCACCGCCGGCTGGCGCCGGCTGGCGAAGACGATCGTCAAGCGCTCGGGCGCGCGCGCGAGGAGCTCCCGTGTGATGTACCGCACGTCGGCGGCGTCATCCACCAGGTGGAAGTCGTCGAGGATCAAGACGGCACCACTCACCGTGATCGTCGGCAGCTCGCTGATGAAGCTGTCGAGCACGATTTCTCGCCCGGGACCGCCGGTGCCGATCTCAGCCAGCAAGGCGGCCGTCGCCGGCGCGAATGTCGGGTCGTGCTCGCGGCCCGCGGCGACCAGGTGGTGCAGGAACGAGACCCAATCGCGATCGTCATCATCGAGCCGATACCACAGGGTCCGCATCCGGGACCGGCGCGAGAAGTCGGCCAGCAGCGTCGTCTTGCCGTACCCGGCGTCGGCGAGCACGAGGACGACACGGCCATGGACCTTCGCGTGCAGCCAATCGAGCAGGCGCGGCCGTTCGAGGGTCTGATCACGCAGCGCGGGACGCTGGACCTTGGCCAGCTGGATGGGGAAGCCGTTGACCTCGTCGCGCAGCGGGCCACTCCTCGGTGGCGCGGGATCCGTTCCCCGCCCGGGACCTACGGGGATCGGCGACCGCTCCGGTACGGGGTGCAGTGATGGACGAGTCTCGGGCCGGCCGAACGATAGAGACCGGTCACGTGGGGTGTCAACGACCAGATCCGGGGGTTGGAGGTGCCGCATGCGCGCATGGTGGCGCGCGACGCTCAACCCGCGATTAGCTGCGACTCAGCCCTCGTATTCGAAGCCGATCTTGACTTCGACGCGGTACTCGACGATCTCGCCGTCGGCGACGACCGCGCTCGACTTCACGACCTCGACCGTCTGGATGTTGCGGACGGTCTTCGAGGCGGTGGCGACGGCCTGACGAGCGGCGTCGCTCCACGACTTGGGGCTGGTCCCGACCATCTCGCGGATGATGATGACGCCCACGGGTGCTCCTCCTGGTCGGCCGGTTTCGGGGCGCTCATCATGCCATGAGCCGGCCCGCCGGCCGGCGTCAGGACGCGGGTTCGGGGTCGCAGCTAGACGTGCGCAGGCGCCTCGAGCGTCCCGGCTCGGACCTTGTCGAAGCACGAGCTGCAGTACACCGGCCGGTCGTTGCGGGGCGCGAACGGGACGACGGCTTGCCCACCACACGCGCCGCAGATCGCGGCGTGGAATTCGCGGGGGCCCTCGTTGGTCCGGGCGCGCTTGGCGGCCGCTCGGCAGGAGGGGCAGCGCTGCGGGTCGTTGACCAGGCTCTTGCTGGCATAGAAGGCCTGCTCGCCGGCGGAGAAGATGAACTCCTCCGCGCAATCGCGACAGGTCAACGTACGGTCTTCGTACACCCTCTCCAGACCCTCCTCGGCTCGCTCGCCAAGACCCGTCGAGACCGCTCCCCCTTGGACCGGATCCACGATGCGGGCGCGTCTGGGCTGTAGGCGGCGCGCCCGGGTCGATCCGGGCTCGGCCCGGGACTCATAGCGGAGAAGATACGCGCGCCGTCAAGGCCTTTGGTCAACGTTGTCCACAGCACGCGACGACGATCCCGTGCGAACCTCGTACCGATCGACGAGATTCGGCGCTCCGCGGAGGCTGACGTTGGCGATGAAACGCGGCTCAACGGACCCGAAGCGGCCGCATCCCTTCCAGGAGACGAACGACCCCGGGGAGGCCTGACCCGCGGCTCGTTCCGTCGAGGGCGTGATGCGCGCCCGGGCCACGCTGCAACCTTCTCGATACACGACGAGCGGACAATCCGAAGATGAACACCCAGCGCGCGCAGGAAGCCGCCGGACGGCACATCGAGGTGCACTTCGCCGACGAGAGCGAGCTCATCGTGGTCGATCTGGCCGATGACACCGATGCCGACGATGTCGCCGCCGCGCTCGTCGGCTGCCTCGACGCTCCCACCGCGGATGCCGCGGAGGGCCGTTTGCAGGCGGGCCTCGAAGGGCTCGGCAGCACCATCACGCGCGCCCCGTAGGCGGGCGGGCACCCTCGTTGGAACCGCGCCGGGCACAATGACGTCCCGCGCCCATGTCACACCAACTGCGCCGAATGGCGTCCCTCCTGCCCACGACGGCCCTCGCGATCCTGATCGCGGCCTGTAGCGCCGCCGGTGGCGCGTCCCCGGCACCCGCCAGTCCCGGACCGAGCGCGGCCCCATCCGTGGCCCCTTCCGCGTCGAGCGATCCCGACACGATCGAGCACAAGACCGGCGCCACGGACATCCTCCTGCGCTACGAGGAGGGCGGCGGGTTCATGATGCCGGCGTTCACGGCGGCCGCGGTCCCGCATTTCACGCTCTACGGCGACGGGACCGTCATCTTCCGAAACCCGATGGCCGAGGTGCCGCCAGCCGAGGGCTCGGTCTTCAAGATGAACCCGCTGCGCACCGCCAAGCTCAGTGAGGCGCAGATCCAGGAGCTGTTGCTGCTGGCCTTGGGCGAAGGCGGCCTCGCGGTCGCCCGACCGAACTACACGAACGACATGATCGCGGACGCATCGACCGCGGTATTCACGATCGAAGCGGGCGGCATCAAGAAGGTCGTCTCGATCTATGCGCTCGGGCTCGAGATGGAAGGGGTCGCCGACGGCCCCGCGCGCGCCGCGTTCAAGAAGCTGGCCGACCGCCTCACCGACTTCGATCAGGGCGGCACGATCCCGACCGACGTCTACGAGCCAGAGGCATACCGCGGCGTGCTGTTCGAAGCCCCCGGCATCGAAGCCGCCGACGTGCGCGCCTGGCCCTGGCCCGATCTCACCCCGGCCGACTTCAAGGTCGATCCCGACCCCAACGGCAACCAGTTCCCACACCGCACGATGACCCCCGCAGAGGTCGACCTCCTCAAGATCACCGACTACCAGGGCGGCCTGCAAAACGTCGTCCTGGATGCCGGCGACGGCCAGATGTACACGTTCAGCCTCCGGCCACTCCTCCCGGGCGAGAGCCAAGTAGGTCCTCGCAAAGCGGGTCCTGTCACCGGGTGCCTCGCGGCCTCCGCTCGCTACGGCGCATGCGCCTAGCGCTCGCTCCACCGCGAGATCACCCGGCGCCACCCCCCTCATGGGCCGGTACGATGCGCCGGTAAAGCTGTTGGAGAGGCAGATGCGAAGTGCTTTGGGGCTCGGAGCGTCGGCCCTTGCCGGGCTCGCTGCCGCCATCGCGAGCCTTGACGGCGACGCAGACATCGTCCCGTTCTTCGTCGGCCTCACGTTCGCTGGCGGCGTCGCCGCGTGGGCAGCGTACCCGCCGTTCGAGGGCGGGCGCCGGCGTATCGCGCAAGGGATCGCGCTCGCATGGATCGTCGCGGCAGTCTGGGTGGGCGCGCTGCTCGTGATGTTCGTGACCGTCTGGCAGTCCTCGACACTGGGCCCGTCTCCGACGCCTGAGGAGACGTACCTCGGCCTCCCGGCATCGGTCTATCACTTGATCGGCCTCTACGCGGGTGCCGTGCTCATGCCCCTGCTGGCTTTCGGCCGATCGGATTGGTTCGGCGACTCGGTCACGGCCACCCATGCGGGGCTATCGCGCTAACAGAGCCAGGTGCGGCCGGCGTCGGCGGGTGGCGCCGGACGGCGTCCGGCGGAGGGAGCGTTAGGCGCAGCGCCGGAGCGACCGGAGGCCGGGCGACGCCCGGCGACAGGACCCGCCGCGGGCTACCCGACCTCGGCGAACCGCTCCCCCGCGTAGCTCACGAACCGCGTCTGGCGCTTCTTGAACCACAGCTGGATCTCCCCGGTGGGGCCGTTGCGGTGCTTGGCGAGCTTGAGGTTGATGACCTCGCCGTCGGTCTCCTGGTCCTCGGGTCCGCTGCGTTCCTTGTCGCGCCACAGGAACATCACGAGGTCGGCGTCCTGCTCGATGGCGCCCGACTCGCGCAGGTCCGACAGCCGCGGCTCCTTGGACTCGCGCATCTCGGGCTGTCGCGACAGCTGCGACAGGGCGATGACCGGCACGCTCAGCTCGCGTGCGAGCGCCTTGAGCCCGCGCGAGATCTCCGACACTTCCTGGACACGGTTGGCGTCGCGGTTCGTCGTGGTCGCCTGCATCAGCTGCAGGTAGTCGACGATGATCAGGTCCAGGCCCGATTCCGCCTGGAGCCGGCGCGACTTGGTCCGCAGCTCCATCGCCGAGATGTTGGGCGAGTCGTCGATGTACATCGGGGCTTCCGACAACGAGTTCATCGCGGGCGCGATCCGCGCGAAATCGAGCTCTTCGAGGAAGCCCGACCGCAGCCGCTGCGAATCGATGTTGGCGACGCTCGACAGCATCCGGAGCACGAGCTGCTCCTTGCTCATCTCGAGGCTGAAGACGCCGACGGTCTTGCGTTCCTTGACGGCGGCATGCTCGGCGATGTTGAGCGCGAAGCTCGTCTTGCCGACGGATGGACGGGCGGCGAGGACGATGAGGTCGCTCGGCTGAAGGCCGGTCGTCAGCGCATCGAGGTCGGCGAAGCCCGTCCGGACGCCGGAGATCTCGCCACGGTGGGCGTGCAGATAGTCGAGCCGATCGTACGCGTCGTGCAGGAGAGACTTCAGCGCCGAGAAGCCCGCGTCGACGCGCTTCTGGCTGACCGCGAAGAGCTCCGACTCGGCGCGGTCGATGGCCTCCTGGATCTCGGCCGGATCCTCGTAACCGATGCCGGCGATCCGGCCTGCGGCGCCGATGAGGTTGCGCAGGACCGCCTTGCGCTCGACGATCCGCGCGTACTGCGCGGCGTGGACCGCGGTCGGGGTTTCGTTGCTGAGGCTGGAGAGGTACGCACGGCCGCCCACCGCCTCGAGCTCCTCGCGCCGCTCGAGCGACTCCGCGACGGTGACGATGTCGATGGGCTCACGGCGTTCGAACAGGTCGATGATGGCCGCGTAGATCCGGCCATTGGCCTGGCGATAGAAGTCCTCGGGCCGCAGGAACTCGGCGACCTCGACCACGGCATCGCGGTCGATGAGGATCGCGCCGAGCACGGATTGCTCGGCTTCGAGACTTTGCGGCGGCAGGCGGTCGATCACGGTACGGCAGGTCTCCGACGGGACGGGTTGGGGGCGTCATCATCGGTTGGCGGCGACGGGATCAGGTCAACGAAGCAACCAAACTCCACTCCCCGCGTCCACGTGAATCCCTCGACTGTGGGCGACCTGTGGACGAATTCGTGGATATCCCCAGATCACCGTGCTGGAGTGGCCGATGCCCGCGTTGTCGACTCCGCGCCTCACTCACGCACCTCAGGTGCGCTCGCTTCGGCTGCTCGCCGACGCCTTGGCCTCGACCATCCAGCCCGGCGATCTCGTGGCGCCTTTGGGACCGTTGAACTGAGAATCGGGCTTCAGGACCGCTCAGACGAAGGCGGCGCCTGAGCACGAGAGCGAGCGGACTAGACGTCCGTGAGCGAACGCGCGGAAGGCGCCAACGCACGGCTGCGTGGCCCTGTAGCTCGCCATTAGTCCAGCTTTCGTATTACCCCGATCAGCTTGCCTTGAATGCGGACATCGTCATAGAACTGTGGCGGGTACGCCTGATTGGCTGGCTGGAGACGGATCTTGTCCTTCTCCTTGAAGAAGCGCTTGAGGGTCACCGCGTTCTCCTCCACCTGGGCGACCACGATGTCGCCGTTGCGAGCGGTGGACTGCGGGCGGATGAGGACGAAGTCGCCATCCGTGATGTGCGCCTCGATCATCGAGTCGCCGCGGACGCGCAGCACGTAGGCGTCGCCGCTGGGGGCGAGCATGTCCGGGACGGACATGGACTCCGAGGCATCCTGGTACGCCTCGATCGGACCGCCGGCGGCGATCTCTCCGATGATCGGGACGATGAAGGAGTCCGGCGTGGTGGCCTGGGGTACGAGCTCGCTCGAGAGCCCGAGCCGGATCGCGGCCGTGGGCGTGAGGCGGATCGCCCGGCTCTGCGCGGCGCCCCGCTCGAGGTAGCCGTCGCGCTCCAGGATCTGCAGGTGGTGGTGGACCGCGGACGTGGAGGCGAGTCCGACGGCCTGGGCGATCTCCCGCACCGAGGGCGGATAGCCGCGGGCGCGCAGGGTCGCTGCGATGAAATCGAGGATCCTGACCTTGCGCTCGGCGTCGTGCTTCGTCACTCGCGCCTCCTTGCCCTGCATGATACCGAACGGACGTTCGATGTCAAGGCCGGTCGCTCGGGCCGGGGTCCTATCGCTGGTAGACTCCCCGTCCCGCGTCGCCGACGACGCGGTCCACCACGCAACGGGAGTCGAATGACGAGCATGGCCAAGGGTAAGAGTCCCGGATGGGTCGGCTTCAGCCGGATGGTGTCGCTGCTGGCGTTCCTGCCGGTCGCCACGCGGATCCCGGATTACGCCCGGCTGATCACGGCCCTCGTCTTCGACGAGCGGATGCCGAACGACCGCAAGGTCCTGCTCGGTGCCGCGGCCGGCTACATGGTCCTCGGGCGCGATATCGTGCCCGACAGCCTGCCGATCCTCGGCGGCCTCGATGACCTCGTCGTCGTCGTCCTGGCGGTCGACCTGTTCCTCGACGGCGTCCCGCCCGAGCTCCTCCAGGAGAAGCTCGACGACCTCGCCATCGATCGCGTGGCCTTCGACCGCGACATCGCCCAGATCCGGCGCTTGACGCCGGGCCCCGTCCGTCGGACCATCCGGCGGATCCCCGCTCTCATGGCCGGCGCGGGGCGTGCCATCGAACGATCCGGACTCGCGCCGCGCGTGCGGGGCTGGATCACCAAGGAGGGTCCCAGCACTTGAAGGTCATCCTGACCAGCGACGTAGACAAGCTCGGCAAGAGCGGCGAGATGAAGCAGGTCTCGGACGGCTACGCCACCAACTTCCTCATCCCCAAGGGCGTCGCCGTGCCCGCCGCCGGCGGTGCCTACCGCGCGTGGCAGCACGACATCGCCAACCGCGAGGACAAGCGGAAGAAGGAACGCGAGGAAGCCGAGATCGCGGCGACCCGCATCGCCAGCACGACCCTGACGATGGGCGTGAAGGTCGGCGAGGGCGGCAAGCTCTACGGCTCGATCACGTCCAAGGACATCGCCGACGCGCTGGCGCGACGCGGCATCGAGGTCGACCGCCACAAGATCGACCTGGAGGAGCCGCTCAAGTCGCTCGGCACGTACAAGGTCGCGATCAAGGTCTTCACGGGGATGACCCCGGAAGTCACGATCGTGGTCGAGCCCAAGGGCTGACCGAGTGATCACGGCCGCCGCGCTCCCGGCGGCCTAACGCAGGCGCCAGACGCTGACCCCGTCCGCCTCGTAGACCGTCTCGAACAACGGGCTCGACGCGAAGTCGGTCGGCTCGCCGTCGTCGCACTCCAGCACCCCGCCCGACGAGAGCACGTACGTCGCGCCGTACAGGGCCATCCGCTCGACCGCGACCTCGGGGCCGTCGCAGTAGGTGGCATGCACGTCCATCTCGCGCTGTGCCGGGTCGTAGCCAAGGTTCGACACGTACGGCCCGAACGTCGTGACCCGTCGCCGGCCGGCCAGGTCCACCGGCGAGTTGATGAAGGCATCGGTCACGAAGACCGCGTCATCGGGCGTGGACGTCTCGATCCAGTCGCCGGCAGCGGCCTGGGGAAGCGTCATGACGACCGCCGGATGCCACGCGTGGTGGAGGGCGATCAGGCCCGGCGAGATGGCACAGGCCGCCAGGACCACGGCGATCACCGGGCGTGGCCAGCGGGCCATGAGCCAGGCCGCGAGGATCGCCGCCGAGATCCACATCATCTGGAAGTACTTGTTCATGTCGAAGTCGACGTCGCTCACGCGCACGACGTTCGGGACGAGGAAGAGCGCCACCAACCACGCCGCCAGGAACCCGCGGTGCGGCACGCGGTCAGCGCCGCGCAGGAGCAGCAACGCGGCGATCGCGAGCAGCACCGGGATGCCGAGATTGGTGATGTAGAAGAACGCGACGGCCGCCGGCCCGTCGGCGAGGCGTGCTTCGCTCCAACCCCCGACGAACCGGAATGCGCCTTCCGCCTCCTGCAGGGACGCGGCCGGCAACACGTACGGCAACGCCACCACGACCGGCGCCAGGAACAGCACGGCGTCGCGCAGCACCGTCCGCGCACGCCAGGCACCGGACGTGAGCACGAAGAGGCCGACGATCAGGTAGACGGCCGGGAACGCATGGAAGTGGAACGGAGCGAGGAGCGCCGCGAGGAGACCCGCCAGCAACACGCCCGCGGGCCGGCGACCCAGGCAGGCCACGACGAGCAGGACCACGGCGACCAGGCCAGGGAGCCCGAAGGTCGTCGCACGGTGCGGCAGGAACCCGGTCCCAAGGATCGAGGCGATGCGGAAGAACGGCCAGCCTTCGGACCACGAGTTGTCGTACGGGTTCTCGGTGATCAGCCCCACGAGGTCCGTGCTCCCGGCCAGCACGTCCGCCACGAGGCGCAGCCAGCCCATCCCGCCGCCGGCGCATACCAGGATCGCGGCGATCGTCGCCACCAGCCGGCGCCCGGTGAGCACGAGTGCGAGCGACCACGCGACGAGGGCGAGCGCCCCGGCCATGATCGCGCTCGAGAGGAAGAAGACCGGGATGATCGACACGTTCGCCGCGGTCGCCGCGATCGCGCCATGGAAGTCGGCGAACCAGTGGTAGGTCAGCGGCTCGCCCGCGAAATACGGCACCTCGGGCGGGAAGTTGCCGTGGACGATGCTGTTGCCGATCGCGACATGGACCAGCAGGTCGCTCCAGTTCCAGCCGCCCGACACCATCCCGTCGGGGGTCTCGCGCCAGCCGTTCGAGCCCAGGATCGATAGCACGAGGAGGCCGATGACGCCCGCGATGATCCAGGCTGGAGCGTCCTCGCGCAGCCCGCGACGCACCTCCGACGGGATGTCGGCAACGGCCGGGAACGACCACGGTGCGAGCCACGGATGGCGGATCCGCGTGAGCACCACGGTCGCGAGCACGAGCACGAGGACGGCGATCAGGACCGCGATCCGCCCGAACCCGTCGAGCCGGCTGACGAGCTCGACGAGATGGGCCGACAGATAGGTGCTGGCCACGATGCCGACGCCGACGATCCCGGGGCGCGGCAGGTCCGGCGCGACGCGGCGCACGAGGACCCAGCCCGGAACGGCGAACAGCCACGGCCAGACGAGGACGACCGCGAGGACCGGGATCGACCAGGCGAGCACGAGCCCCGCGGTGAGCGCCAGGATGAGTGCCACGGTCGGCGTCGACGGCAGCGGATCGAACCCGAAGCGGTCCTCGGCGGGAGCGGTCCGTGACACGAGTCACCCGGATGACCCCCGAAGCCGTGGTCGACGAGCCCTCGGCCCGAACGCCCAGGCCAGCGCGGCGATCGTCGCGACCACCCCGACCGCCAGCCCGAGGAGGGCGTCCCAGGGGACGAACGCCTGGCGCACGACGCTCGCGCCGGCGGGCACCGGCACGAGCTGGCCCGCCAGGGCCCGCGCCGCATCGACGGGCCTGCCGTCGACGGTGGTCCGCCACGCCGGCCACCACGCGCGGTCGATCCAGAGCCATCCGGCCGCCGGGGCATCGACGTCGACGGTGAGGGTGCCCGGATCGCGGGAGGACGGCGTCTGCTCGACGGCGGTGGCGATCGTCCGCCCGGCATCCATCTCGGCATCATGCGGCCGGATCAGCGAGGCGTCCCCCGCCGACGCAAGTCGAACGGCGTCCTCGGGGATCCAGTACGGCGGTCGGAGCGCGGCATCGTCCCGGCAGATGGTCGCCTCCTCGGCCGCCACGACCGCCAGCGGGCGACCGGGGCATGGGCGTTCGAACGTGACCAACACGTCGACGCCGACCGCACGCCGAAGGGCACCGTCCGGGTCGTCGTCCGTGAGACGGTCGATGAGCCGGTCACTGGCAAGCAGGTCGAGCGAGCTGAACATCCGCAGGTCGGGGAGCCGCGCCGCCGCGAGCTGGTCCGGCGAGCCTGCGTAGAACCCGCTGGGATCCACGGCGAAGAGGCGCCCGGGGTCGGTCGCGGCGACGGCTCGGATGTAGTCGCCGTCGGCATACGAGAAGTCACTGAGCTGTCTCGCCGGGTTGGGCTGCGGCCCCAGGAGGATGAGCGGGATCGCCGCGACGCCGACGGCGAGCGGTCCGAGCGCGAGCCGCGCGGCCGGCCAACGATCGGCCCGCGCCACGACGTACACGGCGGTCATGCCGGCCACGATCTCGAGGAGCAGCGGCCAGGGCGTGGTCAGCGCCGCGACCGCCAGTTCGCGCTGGGCCGCGACCCCCGCCTCCCCGAGGAACGACGAGGCGCCGAGGAGGAGGCGGTCGAAGACGTTCGGGACCGCGACCGCGAGCCAGGTCGTCAGCGCATACGCCGCGACGGGGATCACGACCGCGATGGCGGCGCGACGGGCTGCGCCGCGCGAGCGCCCGAGACGGCCGACCCCGATCCCGGCCAGCACCGCCAGGGCGAGGGTGACCACGACGTACGAGCGGGTCGGCGAGCGCAGGCCGTTGAGGATCGGGACCTGGGTCCAAATCTCCGGGCGGAACGCCGCGATGATCGGGATCGCCAGGCAGACGAGGGCGAGCGCGACGAACGGCCGCGCTCGCCGGGTCCTGATCCCGACGGCGGCGAGCGCCAGCACGGCCAGCCCCACGTACGCCGACGCCTCGAACAGGGCGAACGGGCCGTCCGGATACCAGGTCGTCGACGATCGCCAGGCGCCGTCGGTGACCCGGACGAAGGCGTTCTGGAACCCGAACGAGAGGATGTCGAACGGGGTCGACGCGCTTGCGAACAAGTCCGTCGGGGAGAGCGCCTCGCTCCGCACCGAGAGCGTCGTCAGGATCGCGGTCGGCACCAGCTGGACGGCCCCGACCGCCCCACCAAGGAGGCCCAGGCCGACGATGCGCCCGAGCGTTGCCACGCGCGGGGCGGTCGCCAGCATCACGACGGCCGCGGCAAGGGCGGTCAGGAGCCACGTGTTCGGGTGTCCCGTCCACGCCTGGATGCCCAGGAGCAGACCCGCCGCCACGAGGCCGCCGCGGGTCGGGTGCGGGCGTCGCACGAGCGGCACGAGCACCCACGGCAGGTACGCATAGGCCGCCACGAGGTTGTGCCATTCGAGCTTGGCCGCGATGGCGCCGCCGAACACGGCGACGAGCGCCGCAAGGACCGCGCCAGACCGTGAGCCCGCGAGCACCAGGACGAGGGTCCCCGCCCCCGTTCCCGCCATCGTCAGGTGGAGCACCCGCGAGAGATCGAGGGCGATAAGTGGCGGGAACTGGAAGAGGAGCCAGTTTGGCGGGTAGAACGCGCCGATCTGCCCCTCGGCGTACAGCGGATACCCGAGACCAAGATGATCGTTCCAGAGTGGCAGCCGCCCCTCGCGGAGGGCGTCGTGGAAGAAGCTGGCGAGGGGGAAGTCGATCTTCGGGAGGTCGAGGTTCCAGAGCCATGGACCCGCCGGACCGTGGATGCGGGCAACCAGGATCGCGGCCACGAAGGAGATCAGCACGAGCGCCGCGATCGTGCCGCGCGTCGCCGGGGGGCGCCACGCGCGGATGGCGACAGCCGCGCGTTCCGTGAGCTCCGCGAGTGGCCGGGACGGCCGTGGCGGCACCGGGACATCGGTCGCGGGCTCGTCGGGCGGGGGCCCCGCGGTGTCCGCCGTCATGCCGCCCCCCGCAAGGGCCCAGGGCAGGCCCGCGGGCCGGAGCGCGCGGAACGCCAGCACGCCCATCACCGCCACCGTGACCGCCGACAGCAGGTAGATGCCAGCAGGGCTGTAGATCGTCTCGCCAAGGGCGCCGCGTCCGGGCCCGTCATTGGCACCCGGCAGCGAGTACACCCAGTAGACGTCGAAGAAGGCGATCGCCGACACGGCGACATACAAGCGACGCCAGTCGGGACCGGCGGCGAGGAGCGGGAGTCCGAGGGCGAGTGCTGGGTAGAGGTATCGCTCGTGGACGCGGGTCGGGAGGGCGAAGAACGCGACGGCGATGACGAGCGCCACGAACACGATGGCCACACCATCCGCACGCCGGATGAGCACCGATAATGCGACCAGCACGGCCGCGATGAACAGCAGATTCCCGACCCACTGCCAGGTGAGCGCGACTCCGCCGATCGCGAATGCCACCGCGGTGTCGTCGACGACGTGCCCTTCGGTCGCCCCGCTCGCTCCGCGGATCACGACGTCGAAGAACGGATTCATCCACAGGTTGAACGCGTTCTGGGTCACCCCGGGAAACGCCCTGGACGCCGCGATGAAACGGTCCACGAGACTGTGCGCTGGATCGCTCGGGTCGAACAGCCGCAGGCCGAACGGCACGCAGACGAGGATCAGCGTCGAGGCGCCGGCGAGGAGCGCCAGCCCGATCCGACGCGGGTCGCGCGGCCACGTGGCGCCATCGCCATCGGGCAGACCCAGCAGGTGACGCCGCAGGCCGACGATCGCGACGATCGGGATCACGAAGCCGTACTGGAACTTGATGAGCATCGCGAGGACGCCGACCGCCGCCGCGGCCTCGGTCCGGCCGGTGACGAGCAGGTAGATGGCGATGACGACCGCGAGGGTCGCGATCGAGTCGTTCTGGCCCCACACCGTCGACACGAGGATGACCGCGGGGTTGAACAGGAAGACCGCCGCGGCCACCAGCCCGGCACGCTGACCGAACAGCCGGCGCGCAAGCAGGTACAGGACCGCTGCCACGCCGAGATCCGCCAGCATGAACGGCACCTTGATCATGAGCGGCGTGACGTCGCCGCCGCCGAATGCCGCGCTCCAGGCGCGACCCGCCATGCCCGTCAGCCACAGGACGTACAGGTAGACCGGCGGGTAGTCGGCGAAGTAGCCCGACTCGGGGCGGTAGAAGGCGCCCGGCCCGTTCGCCGCCAGCTCGCGAGCCCACTGGGTCAGGAGGGCGAGGTCGGACTGATGCCCGCCGTCGGGAAGGACGACGACGGCGAAGAGCAGCCGGATCAGGAGACCGCCGGCGAACAGGGCCATGAGCGACAGGACCAGGGGCCGCCGCTCGTCCGAGCGTTCGGGAGCGATCACACCCACCAGTCGAAGTAGGTCGAGCCCATCCCCCACAGGTTGATGAGGACGCCGATCCCGATCGCGATCCACGCCTCCAGCGAGATGCGACCCCGGAGGCCCCGAGCCGTCAACAGGAACAGGAACGGGTAGAGGTCCTGCGCGTAGCGGAATCCGAACTGTTCGCCACCGGCGTCGGCATGCAGCAGGATCGGGATGAGGATGAGCACGACCGACACCCACGCGCCGAGGTTGAACCAGTCGGGTCGCCTCGCTCGGATCGACCACAGGAACAGCGGGGTCGTCAGCAGGATCGACAGGCCGCCCAGGTGGCGCGACTGGATCCATGGGAATCCACTGACCTGGGCCGGAGCGCTCAGGAAGAGGGCGTACAGCTTGCGCGGGATGTTGACGATGCTGAAGAAGCCGTCCCGGTACTGCGTTTCCTGCAGGAGGCCCGGGATGAGCGCATATCCGGTCTGAAGCGGCGATCCGAACCGCATGTAGTTGTAGATGAGGTATCCGACGACGGGAAGGGCGGCGCCGGCCGCGAGCGGCGTCCCGAGGTCGACAAACCGCCGAAGACTCGGCCGGGCGTCCCACGCGCGCGGGCGGTCCCCGCGCAGCGAACCGAACACCGTGCGATCGCCGGTGGTCTCCCGGTGAGCGGCATCCGCGATGTAGGCCATGAAGAAGGGCGCAGCCAGCATCAGCGGCAGCCGAGAGATCACGGCCGCACCGAACAGCAGGCCGATGAGGCCCGCTCGGGCGTCCAGCTGACAGGCCCGGATCGCCAGCAGCATGAAGAACGTGGCGACCACGTGCGCGAAGTGCCACGAGGACCCCGCCTGGGCCGAGTACCAGACGATCGTGCCGAACGCGAACACCAGCGCGAGCACGAGAGCCGGACGCCGGGTCGCGCCCATCCCGCGCAGCAGGGCGTGCATCACCACGACGTTCGCGGCGCCCAGGAGGATCGACGCCCACGCCTGGTCGAAGCCAGGTCCGAAGAGCAGCACGGCAGGCAGCAGGACGATGGCGGGCATCGGCGGGTAGACGACGAACGCCAGCCCGTTGAACGGGACCAGCTCGTTCAGATTCCCCGGCATCTCGGTCAGGCCAAGCCGACCGTGCAGGAAGGCATCGGCCAGGGGCACGAAGTAGTCGAGCTGCGCCTCGCGGCCGTTGTTCAGCCAGGCGTACACGGCAACGGCCAGGACGAACAGGCCCGCCGGGATGAGGATGCCGTCGACCAGCTCGGCCCGGTCGGCTGCGGGTTCGGATCGGCGGTCTGCGTCGAGCGTCATCGCCTCCTGCCCTGGTCACGCCGACATCGGTGGTGGCCGGCGCGATGATACCCGGGCCATGGCTGAGCGAACGATCCTCCACGTCGACCTCGACGCGTTCTTCGCGGCGGTCGAGCAACGCGATCGCCCCGAGTTGCGCGGCCTGCCGGTCATCGTCGGTGGCGATCCACGAGGCCGCGGGGTCGTCTCGGCGGCGAGCTACGAGGCTCGGCGGTTCGGGGTGCATTCCGCGATGTCGCTCCGCGAGGCGGTCCGGCGCTGTCCGGATGGCGTGTTCCTCCCCGTCGACGGACGGCGCTATCAGCAGGCCTCGCGCGACGTGATGGCGGTCCTTCGGCGGTTCACGCCGCAGGTCGAGCCGATCTCGATCGACGAGGCGTTCCTGGACGTGACCGGATCGCGCCAGCTCTTCGGCGACGGTGAGGCCATCGCCCGGCTCATCAAGGCGGGCGTCCGCGACGAGGTCGGTCTGACGGTGTCGGTCGGGGTCGCGCGGACCAAGCTCGTGGCCAAGATCGCGTCGGACCTGCGCAAGCCGGACGGGCTGGTCGTCGTGCCGAGCGGGGAGGAGGCGGCGTTCCTGGCGCCGCTACCCATCTCGAGGCTCTGGGGCGTGGGCGAGAAGACGGCCGTGGCGCTGGCCGACTACGGGGTTCGCACGATCGGTGACCTCGCGGCGCTTGCTCCGGACGTGGTCGTGCGCCGGTTCGGCAAGCACGGCGGCTCGCTCGTCGAGCGCGCGCGCGGCATCGACGCCGACCCGGTCCACGCGGGCGACCCGGCGAAGTCCGTCGGACACGAGCACACCTTCGATGTCGATACGAGCGACCCGGAGATCATCGAGCGCACGATCCTCGGGATGGCCGACGGGGTCGCCGGGCGGCTGCGCTCCGCCGGGGTGCGCGCCTCGACGATCGCCGTGAAGATCCGCGACTCTTCCTTTCGCACCATCACGCGGCAGCGGACCCTGCCGGAGCCGACCGATATGACCGAGCCGATCTTCCACACGGCCCTCGAGCTCGCCCGTCCCGAGGTGCGCGGCATCCGCGTGCGACTCCTGGGGGTCACCGCGTCGAACCTGGGCGAGCGCGAGCAGCTCGGGCTGTTCCCCAGTGACGATCCCCGGCATCGGGCCGCCATCGAAGCGGCGGACGAGCTGCGACGACGGTACGGCGAAGGGGCTGTGACCCGCGGCCGGCTGGTTGGTGCAAGGCTGCCGGCGCCGTTCGAACGCGATCCGCGGAACCCGCTCGACCAGCGTGCGCGTGGCGTGCCGGACGAGGGTGCGGAGCCCGATTCCGAGGCCGCCATCGATCGTGACAGCCTAGGTGACACGGACCTCGACGACAGTCCACCCGACGACGCTTGACATCGAACACTTGTTCGGTCTAGTGTCATGGAGTCATCGAACAGATGTTCTGTCGGCCGAGTGCCCCGGGCGACGAAGCAGACAGATCGCCCGGCGAGCTGGGCGGTCGAGGCCAAGGCGGAGGTGAGCAGGCGAACGAGCGCAATCGCCCCGAGGTCCGAGGCGACGCTCCGCTAGCCATCGGCCCGAGGGTTCCTGCGTGAGCGAGCCCGCGGAGCCGACAACGCCGGCATCGGCCGAACCAGCACGGCGGGCCTTGCCCCCGGAAAGGAACGAATGACATGGCATTCATCCGTGTCGCGCCAGTCGAGGTCCACGTTCGGACGGACTGGTTCAGCGGTCGCCCCCGTGAGGTCACCTGGGGCGACGAACGGCTTCCGATCACGCACCTCTCCGCCCTCCGCGAAGAGGCGGCCGCGTATCCGGTGATCACCGGTCCGCGCACCCTGTTCGAGGTGGAGACCCCTCGGGCACGCTTGTCCCTGACCTACCAGCACCGATCGCGCCGCTGGACGGTAACGGCCGTCGACAGGGAGCGTCGCGCAGCCGCCTAGCCACTTCATGTCGTAGCGGGGCGGGTGCGCCGGTACCGCGCCCGCCCCGACGCGGCCCGCCGCCCTGCGCGCCGCGCATGTGACTCCACCTACAATCGCTGCGTGACCGCACCGACGGACTACTCCGATCGCTTCGGCGACATGACGCTCAGCGACTTCGTGATTCGCCTCGGATCGTCCGAGCCTGTCCCCGGTGGCGGCAGCGCGTCCGCGGTCGCGGCGGCGCTTGGTGCAAGTCTCGTGCGGATGGTCGCATCCTTGTCGATGGGGCGACCCAAGTTCGCGGAGCACGAGGATCTCCTGGCGTGGGCGTTCGAGAGTGGCGACGAGCTCGCCGGTCGCTTCCTCGCGCTGGCCGACGAAGACGCGGCCGCGTTCGCGGACTTTGCGGCGGCCCTGAAGCTGCCCAAGACGACCGAAGCGGAGACCGAAACCCGACGGACCGCCCTCCGGTCCGCCGCCCGCCACGCGTCGGAGGTGCCGCTCGCCTGCGTGGAGGCGTGCCTCGAGCTGGCCGGCGTCGCCGAGGCCCTGGCCGGCCGGAGCAACCAGAACGCCTCGAGCGACCTCAACGTGGCCGCCCTGCTCGCCGAGGCCGCCGCCCGGGGAGCCGCCGCCAACGTATTGGTCAACCTCCCGTCCATCGCCGACCCGAACGTCGAAGGCGAGTTGACAGCCCGGGTGTCGGAGCTCCTGTCAGCCATCGAGGACCTCGCGACACAGACCCGCGAGACGGTGGGCAGCGGCGAGCCCGCAGAGCCACGACCCGCACCGGGGCGCGCCTGACCGTGGCCGACGGCCCGACCGCACGCCGTCTCGAAGGCAAGCCGATCGCCGACGAGATCCGCGCAGCGGTCGCCGAGGACGTCGTCGCGTTCACCGCGGCGCAAGGCCGACCGCCCGGCCTCGCGGTCGTCATCGTCGGGCGCGACGCACCCTCGACCGTATACCTCGAGCAGATCATCCGCGGCTGCGCGAAGGTCGGGATCGACGCCCGGTTCGTCGAGCTCGAAGGCGAGGCGACCGAGCCCTCGGTCGTCGCCACGATCCGCGATCTCAACGCCGACCCCCGCGTCGACGGAGTCATCGTCCAGATGCCGCTGCCACCGACGATCCGCCTGCGCTCCGTCATCGACGCCATCGATCCGGACAAGGACATCGATGGCATCCACCCGCTCAACGCGGGGCTGCTGCGCCTCGGCTACGACGGGTTCCTGCCCGCGACGGCCCACGCCTCCGTCGAGATCCTCCGCCGCTCCGGCATCGAGATCGCCGGTCGCGACGCCGTGGTCGTCGGCCGCTCGGCCGTCGTCGGCATGCCGGCGGCGTTCCTGCTCGTGAAGGAGGACGCCACGGTCACGGTCTGCCACCGGCGAACGCGCGATCTTGCCGCGAAGACCCGGGAGGCGGACATCGTGATCGTGGCCGCCGGGCACCCGGGTCTCGTCACCGGCGAGATGCTGAAGCCGGGCGCCGTCGTCGTCGATGTCGGCATCAACATCGTGGACGGGCGGATCGTGGGCGACGTAGCATTCGAGTCCGCCGCGCGCGTCGCCAGCGCCATCACGCCGGTGCCCGGCGGCGTCGGCCCGCTGACCAACGCGCTGCTCCTGACCCATCTCATCCGCGCCGCCGAACGGCACGCGGCCGCGACCGAGCCGGCGCCGGCCGCCGGGCGCTGACCCCACGCTCGAGGAGATCGATGAGCTTCCCGTCCGACCTCGACATCGCACGTTCCGTGACGCCGCGGCCGATCGTGGACATCGCCGCCGAGCTGGGCATCCTGCCCGACGAGCTCGAGCTGTACGGACCGACGAAGGCCAAGGTGACGCTCGCCGCGATCACGCGCCTCGAGGCCGAACGCCCGCGCGGGAAGTACGTCGTGGTCACGGCGATCACGCCGACACCGCTCGGCGAGGGCAAGTCGACGACGACCGTCGGACTCGCGCAGGGCCTCAACCAGATCGGCCACCGGGCGTCGGTCAACATCCGCCAGCCGTCACTCGGGCCCGTCTTCGGGATCAAGGGGGGCGCCGCCGGCGGTGGCTACAGCCAGGTCATCCCGATGGAGGATTTCAACCTCCACCTGACCGGCGACGTCCATGCGATCGGAGCGGCCCACAACCTCGCCGGGGCGTTCATCGACAACAGCCTCCACCACAAGAATCCGCTCGGCATCGATCCGCACGCGGTGCTGTGGCCGCGCGTGCTCGACATCAGCGATCGGGCGCTTCGCCACATCGTGCTGGGGCTCGGTGGTCGCCAGGACGGCGTCCCGCGTGAGACCGAGTTCGTCATCACGGTCGCCTCGGAGGTGATGGCCGTCCTGGCGCTCGCCACCGACATCCACGACCTTCGGGCGCGGCTCGGACGGACCGTGCTGGCCACCCGAGTCGACGGCACGCCGGTGACGGCGGATGACCTCGGAGTCGCGGGCGCCATGACCGTCCTGCTCCGCGACGCGATCAAGCCCAACCTGCTCCAGACGCTCGAGGGCGGGCCGGCCTTCGTGCACGCCGGCCCGTTCGCGAACATCGCCCACGGCAACAACTCGATCATCGCGGACCGTCTGGCGCTCGCGACGAACGACATCGTCTGCACGGAGGCGGGCTTCGGGGCGGATATGGGCGCCGAGAAGTTCTTCGACATCAAGTGCCGGGCGTCCGGGCTCGCGCCGGATGCGGCCGTGGTGGTCGCCACGGTCCGCGCGCTCAAGATGCACGGCGGGGTCGGCCGGATCGTGGCCGGCAAGCCGCTCGACCCGGCCCTGCTCGAAGAGAACGTCGAAGCGGTCCGGACCGGGGCGTCCAATCTCGCGGCCCACATCGAGATCGTCCGCAAGTTCGGCATTCCCGCGGTCGTCGCCATCAACGCCTTCCCGACCGACACGCCCGCCGAGGTCGAGGCGATCCGCGAAGCGGCGCTGGCGGCGGGAGCGCGTGACGCCGTCCTCGCCACCCATTTCTCGGACGGCGGGAAGGGAGCGACCGCGTTGGCAGAGGCGGTCTGGGCAGCCGCCGAGGATCCGTCGCGCGCGTTCCGACTCCTCTATCCCGACGACGCGCCGCTCGGCGAGAAGATCCACACGATCGCGACCCAGATCTACGGGGCGGACGGCATCGACCTGACGCCGGCCGCCCAGAAGTCGCTGAAGCTGTACGAATCGCTCGGTTTCGGGCACCTGCCGGTCTGCATGGCCAAGACGCAGTACTCGCTCAGCCACGACGCGAACCTCCTGGGCCGGCCATCCGGCTTCACGGTGCCGATCCGGGAGATCCGCCTGTCCGCCGGGGCGGGCTTCATCACGCCGCTGTGCGGCGAGATGCGGACGATGCCGGGGCTCCCGTCCGTGCCGGGCGGTCGCAACATCGACATCGACGCGGATGGGAACGTCGTCGGGCTGTTCTGAGCTCGCGCGGGACGACCGGCGGCCCGTCAGGACACCCGGCGCCGACCAGCCACGAGGAAGATGCCGGCCGCGAGACCCGTGAGCGCCACGATACCCACGAGGATCGCGACGACGCCGGTCAGCACCGGATCGGGGGATCCGCCAGGATCGGGTTGGGCCACGGGCACCGCGGGCGGACCGAGCACGTTCGACGCTGACTGGAGCATCCGTTGCCCCTCGGGAGTCGCGAGTGCGGCGTGTGGAGAGCACAGGTTGACCCCGAACTTGCCGGCTTCAGCCCGATAGGCGGCGAAGATCCACTCGCTGTTGGCGGGTGGCCGCGCGGTCCCGCACATCCCGCCGAACGGATCCTCGAAGCCCGCGTTGTCGAGCCAGACCACCGCCTGCGGTGCCGCGCCGCGGAACCAGCGGGTGAGGACGACGGGCGTCCCCTGAGCGGCAGGCTCCTGGACCACGCCCGTGAAGATCACCTGGTCCGGATCCCGCGCGGCGGTGACGATCGGATCGGCATCCATGACGCAACTGCATGCCACCACGGAGCCTACGGCGACCGGTCGGACGAGCAGCCCCAGGCTGAGGGCCAGCATGGCGATGAGGATTCGACGGCGTCCCATGGGAAACCCTCCGAGGTCGGCGGGAGACGGAGCGATGGACGTGGAAGTTCATCGCAGGGACGGGCCAAGGGCCGGCGATGTTCCGTGGGCGAGCCGTCAGGCGCGGGCCGGACACCTCACCGGGGGGCAACTGCGTCAGTCAGGCCGGCAACGTCGCGAGCACGAAGGCGGCGGCAACGGCCAGCCCCAGCAGGACGCCAAGGATCGCGGCCCCCCAGGCCGGACCATTCACCGGCCCGAGCGCCTCCTCGGCATGGGCGTGATCGTCGTGCCCGTGCTCCTCGCCGTGATCGTCGGTCTCGTGGTGGGCCACCGCGCCGGCGTGGCCCGGTACGTCCGACTCGTGCTGATCCGTCGCCATGGATGACCTCCGGGTCGGATTGTCGCAGACCCGCCCCGCGCGGACGAGCCCGTAGACTCGGGGGCATGTCGCCTGCCACGCCCGCCGCCGACGTCGATGGCGGGCTCGTGGCCAGCCTCCGGGGCCTGGACCGGAACGGCCGAGCGCTGTTCGCGATGCGGACGCTGCGGATGTTCGGCTACGGCTTCCTCGCCGTCGCGCTCGTCCTGTATCTCGACGCCCTCAGTCTCGACGCCTGGACGATCGGGGTCGTGCTCACCCTCACGCTCGTCGGTGACACGATCGTCTCGCTCTGGCTGACGACGCACGCCGATCGGTGGGGGCGGCGCCGCGTGCTCGTGGCCGGGTCGATCCTGATGGTCGTTGCCGGCGTGGTGTTCGCGTTCACCGACTGGGTGCCTCTGCTTATCGTCGCGGCGACGATCGGGGTCATCTCGCCGACCGGGAACGAGGTCGGCCCGTTCCTCGCCATCGAGCAGGCCGCCCTGTCACAGACCGTGCCCGACACCCGGCGCACGGCCACCTTCGCCTGGTACAACCTCGCCGGCTACCTCGCGACGGCCAGTGGTGCGCTCGGGGCGGGGCTGGTCAGCCAGCTCCTGCTGGATCGAGGTGTGCCCACGGTGGACGCCTATCGGGCGGTCGTCATCGGCTACGCCGTGGTCGGTCTGGGCCTGGCGGTCGGCTTCTCGCGGCTGGGCAGCGCCATCGAGGCGCCCCCCGTGGAGCGAACGCGGAGCGATGTTCGCGAGCGCTTCGGCCTACATCGATCGCGACGCGTCGTCTTCCGGCTGTCGGCCCTCTTCTCGCTCGACGCGTTTGCCGGCGGGTTCATCCCGCAAAGCCTGATGGCCTACTGGTTCCACCTCCGGTTCGGCGTGGAGCCGGCGGTCCTCGGGGTGATCTTCTTCGGAGCGAATCTGCTGGCCGCCGTCTCGTCGCTGTCCGCTGCGAGGATCGCGAAGCGGATCGGACTCATCAACACGATGGTCTTCACCCATCTGCCTTCGAACGTCCTGCTGATCCTCGTCCCGCTGATGCCGACCGTGGAGCTCGCCGTCGCCGTGCTGCTGCTGCGGTTCAGCCTGAGCCAGATGGACGTGCCGACCCGGCAGTCGTACGTCATCTCCGTGGTGGACGCGGACGAACGCTCGGCGGCGGCCGGCGTGACCGGCGTCGCCCGGAACGCCGGGGCGGCGATCTCGCCCTCGCTCTCGTCGGTGATGATGGCGAACGCCGGGCTCATCGCCCTGCCGTTCTTCCTCGCAGGCGGACTGAAGATCGTCTACGACCTGCTGCTCTATCGCGACTTCCGATCGCAGCCGGGGGCCGACCGGCCGGTGGATGCGCGCTAGACGGGCCGAGCCGCCCGCCGCGGCTTGATGATCCGGAACCAGATCCAGCCGAGCACGACAAGGCCGATCACGGCCAGGATCGCGTACTCGAACTGCTTGAGGATCCCGCCGATCGTCTCCCAGTTCGCCCCGAGCTGGACGCCGGCAAACACGAGCAGCGCCGTGAACGGCAGCGACCCGAGGAACGAGAAGAGCGTGAATCGCCCGAGCGGCATGTGCGAGATGCCCGCGGCGAACGACACCAGCGAGCGGATGACCGGGATCATCCGACCGAAGAAGCTGGCTGCGTCCCCGTAGCGCAGGAAGAACGCATCCGCCTTGTCGAGGTCGGCGGGGGTGATGCCGATGAACCGGCCCCAGCGCTCGAGGATGGGCCGGCCGCCCCACGCCCCGATGCCGTAGGCGACGAGCGACCCGACGGTCGCCCCGAGCGTGCCGGCGAGGACGACGAGCCAGTACGACCATGGACCCCCGGTTAGCGGCTCGATCGCGGCGCCTTCGCCGACGAGGAAGCCCGCGAATGGGAGTACCAGCTCCGAGGGGATCGGGACGATGACGCTCTCGATGGCGACCCACAGGGCCACGCCGAGATAGCCGACCGCCTCGTAGACCTGGGTCACCAGGTCGCGGACCGGCCCGTTCAGGAAGTCGAACACGGCCGGGAGCATAGCCGACTATCCTCGGCGACGTGACCGAACCGAAGGTCGTATTGACCGGTGCGGACCTGGGCATCGCCGACGTTGAGGCCGTCGCCCGCGGCCACGCAACGGTCGAACTCGACGGAAACGCGCGGGCGCGGATGCAGGAGGCGCGCGACGTCATCGAGACGCTCGTCGCCGAGGGTGCGGTCGTCTACGGCGTGACCACCGGCTTCGGCGACCTCGCGTCCACGCACATCGAGCCCGCCCAGGCCGGGCAGCTCCAGGAGAACCTCTTGATGAGCCACGCGGCCGGCGTGGGGGCGGCCTTCCCACGCGAGATCGTCCGCGCGATGCTGCTGCTCCGGGCCAACACGCTCGCCCTGGGGCACAGCGGTTGTCGGCCGCTGATCGTCGATCGGCTGCTGGCGTTCCTCGACGCCGGGATCCACCCGGTCGTGCCCGAGCAGGGGAGCCTGGGTGCGTCGGGCGACCTGGCGCCGCTCGCCCACCTGGCGCTGCCACTGATCGGGCGCGGACAAGTCGAGTTCCGCGGTCAGGTCCTGCCGGCGTTGCTGGCGCTCCGCGAGGCCGGCCTGGAGCCACTGGTCCTCGAAGCGAAGGAAGGCCTCGCCCTGCTCAACGGGACCCAGATGATGGGCGCCATCGGGGCGCTGCTCCTCGCAGACTCCGATCGACTGGTCAGGACCGCCAGCGTGGCCGCGGCGATGTCAGTGGAGGCGTTGCTCGGGACGGACGTGGCATTCGCGGCGGCGTACCAGCTCGCCCGGCCGCACCCGGGCCAGGTGCAGGTGGCGACGGAGCTGCGGCACCTGCTGCGCGACAGCGGGTTGCAGCGTGCGCACCACGGGTCGGCCCACAAGGTCCAGGATCCGTACTCGCTGCGCTGCGTCCCACAGGTGCATGGCGCCGTGCGCGACGCCCTCGACCACCTGCGGCGCGTGCTCGATATCGAGCTCAACTCCGCGACCGACAACCCGCTCGTGTTCCCGGGTGGTGGCGTCGCCGACGCGGACACGATCGCGACCGGTGGCGGCCGCGTCATCAGCGGCGGCAACTTCCACGGCGAGCCGATCGCCCTGGCGCTCGATTTCGCGAAGCTCGCCCTGGCCGAGCTCGGGTCGATCAGCGAACGGCGCACCGCGCTGCTCGTCGACCACCGACTGAACGGCGGGTTGCCGCCGTTCCTGGCTCGGTCGTCGGGCGTGGAGTCCGGGATGATGATCTACCAGTACACGGCGGCGGCCCTCGTCAGCGAGCACAAGGTGCTGGCGCACCCGGCGTCCGTCGACTCGATCCCGACGTCGGCCAACCAGGAGGACCACGTCTCGATGGGGTCGATCGCCGCGCGCCACGCGCGAGCCGTGCTGACCGGCGTCGAGCGCATCCTCGCCATCGAGCTCGTCGTGGCCGCCCAGGCGCTCGACCTGCGGCAGGCGCTACGGGCCTCGGCCGGGGAGGAGCCTGCCGCGGCGGGTGCCGGCGTGACGGAAGCGCACCGGCGGATCCGGGCTCGCATCCCGCACCTGGACCGCGACCGCGAACCGGGACCTGACCTTGCGGCGGCGACCGCGATGGTCCACGACGGATCGCTGGAGGACCTGGCCGGGCCGGGAGGCATCGCGTGACGTCGACGACGCCGGGTCGGATCGCGATCGTGGACGTCACGGACGAATCGACGTTCGCCCTCCTGCCACCGTGCGCCGACCCCGGGTTCGATCACCGGTCGTGCGACTACTGGGAAGATGCGGACCGCGGATCGAAGGCGATCCGTCTCGACTGGATAGAGCCCGGCGGGGCCGTCGCTCCGGAGCCGCCACCACGGGTCGCGCCGGCCAACCCGTTCCTCGCGGATCTCGAGGAACGCCGGGCGAATCCGTTCGCCGTCGGCCTGGGCGGTGGCAGCACGGGCGTGGCCAACCCGCTGCTCCCCGACGACGAGGCCCTCGCCGACAACCCGTTCGCCCCGCGACGTGCCCCTCGCCCGTCGGTCGCCGACACGGCGCCACGCAAGCTCCGACTGCTGGCACGCGGGTTGGGGGTAGCGGGCAGTTACGCGAAGGTGCTGCTTGCGGACGAGGTGCCCGCTGCGTACTGCCAGTTCGGGCCGCTGACGGCGTACCCACGAGCCCAACGGACCCGTGACCTGTATCCGGCCCTCCCGGATGCGCCGCTGCCCGCGGTCATCACGTGCATCGCATCGACGGCGGCCGCGCGCGGCGCGGGCCTGGCGAAGGCGCTCGTCGCGGCCGTGTGCGAGGACCTCGAGGGACGCGGCTTCGCGGCCGTCGAGACGTATCCCGAGATCGGGACGCGACCGGACGCGACGAGCGCGGCCACCCCGGCGTTCTGGGAATCGGTCGGGTTCGTCACCGCGGCCGCCGACGAGCGGTTTCCCGTCATGCGCCGCGAGCTCAGTTGAGGCGCCAACGGCTCACCGCCACGTCCGCCGTGATCCTGGCTGGCGTCCTCGCCGTCGCCGGCTGCGGCCCGCCGTCCCCAACCATCGGGACACCGTCGCCGACCCCGTCCACCGCGGCCCCTGCCCCGGCCTCGCCGTCGTCGCCCGCCTTACCGCCCGCGACCGCCGCAGGAACCGTCGCGCTCGACCCGGCGCTGCTCGACCTCCTGCCCGACGAGGTTGGGGGCCAGGCCCTCACTCCAGACGATGCGACCGCCGCCGAGATCGCCGGCGATCGCGGCCTCGCGGCCGATCTCGAGGCGATCGCAGTCGGGTTGTACATCCAGCCCGGGACGTCCATGGCCGACGACCTGGCGATCGTGAACGTCGTCCGCCTTCGACCGGGCGTCTTCGGCGACGCGTGGTTCCGGTCCTGGCGGACCACCTACGACGACGGCGCGTGCGAGGTGGCGGGCGGCGTCGCACCGGGAACCGCGGTGACCGAGATCGGTGCCCACGAGACGCACATCGGATCGTGCCAGGGCGGCGTCCACACCTATCACGTCCACGTTCCGAGCCCGGACCGCGTGATCTCGATCACGGCCGCCGGTGAGGGGCGCTTTGGCGAGCGCGTCGTGGCCGGCCTGACGGAGTAGCCTGTCGGCCATGCCAGGAGCCGGTCCCCGTCCCGTCCGTGCACCGCGTGGCCCCGAGCTGACCTGCCGCGGTTGGGCGCAGGAGGCGGCCCTGCGCATGTTGATGAACAACCTGGATCCGGAGGTCGCCGAGGACCCGGACCACCTCGTCGTGTACGGCGGCACCGGACGCGCCGTTCGCAGCTGGGACGCCTTCGACGCGATCGTCCGCGAGTTGCGAGTCCTCGCCGACGACGAGACGCTCCTGGTCCAGAGCGGGAAGCCGGTCGGGGTGCTGCGGACGCACGAATGGGCGCCACGGGTCCTCATCGCAAACTCGAACCTCGTCGGGAAGTGGGCGACCTGGGAATATTTCCGCGAGCTCGAGCGACAGGGGCTCACGATGTACGGCCAGATGACGGCAGGATCGTGGATCTACATCGGGACCCAGGGGATCCTGCAGGGCACCTACGAGACGTTCGCCGAGGCGGCCCGCCAGCACTTCAACGGGACGCTGCGGGGGACCGTCACCCTCACGGCCGGCCTCGGCGGGATGGGCGGCGCCCAGCCGCTCGCCGTGACGATGAACGAGGGCGTCTGCCTGGCCATCGAGGTCGACGAGGCGCGGGCGCGCCGGCGGCTCGAGATCGGCTACGTCGACCTGCTCACCCACGACCCGGCGGAGGCGCTCCGGTGGGCGCGCGCCGCGGCCCGCGACGGTGATGCGACTTCGATCGCGCTCGTCGGGAATGCGGCGGAGATCGAGCCCGCCTGGGCGGCCGCCGGCGAGCGGTTCGACCTCGTCACCGACCAGACCTCCGCTCATGATGCGCTCGCCGGATACGTGCCGGCGGAGATGACCCTGGCCGACGCCCTGACGCTGCGCACGACCCAGCCAGCCGAGTACGAACGCCGCTCGCATGCCGCCATGGCCGCCCACGTCCGGGCGATGCTCGCCTTCCAGCGAGCGGGCGCGATCGTCTTCGACTATGGCAACAACCTCCGCGCCCAGGCCGCTGAGGCCGGGGTGGCGGACGCGTTCGACTACCCCGGGTTCGTGCCCGCGTTCATCCGGCCGCAGTTCTGCGAGGGACGCGGGCCGTTCCGCTGGGCCGCGCTGTCCGGTGACCCCGCCGATATCGCACGGACCGACGCGGCCGTCCTCGAGCTATTCCCCGACGACGCCGGGCTGCGGCGCTGGATCGAGATGGCGCAGGCCCGCGTGCCGTTCCAGGGGCTGCCGGCCCGGATCTGCTGGCTCGGGTACGGCGAGCGGGCGCGGGCCGGTCTCGCCTTCAACGAGCTGGTGCGGACCGGCGAGGTCGCCGCCCCGATCGTCATCGGCCGCGACCACCTGGACGCGGGATCCGTGGCCTCGCCCAACCGCGAGACCGAGGCGATGGCCGACGGTTCCGACGCGGTCGCCGACTGGCCGCTCCTGAACGCGCTCGTCAATACGGCCGCCGGGGCCTCGTGGGTGTCGATCCACCACGGCGGTGGCGTCGGGATCGGGTACTCGCAGCACGCCGGCATGGTGGTCGTCGCTGACGGCACGGACCTCGCGGCACAGAAGCTGGAACGGGTGCTCACGACGGACCCGGCGATGGGCGTCTTGCGCCACGTGGACGCGGGGTACGACCGGGCGATCGAGGTGGCCGGGGAGCGCGGCGTCCGGGTGCCGATGCTCGACCAGTAGGGTCCGGAGGTTACCGACCGTTCATCTGTTGCCAACATGCAACGCAGAAGGTGCGGTCTGTTGACCTCTTGTGTGCTCCGGTGTGGTCGGAGGACTAGGATGACCCGATACCGAAGCGGCACTTGCTTCGAGGAGGAGGACCACCCGTCGTGTCCGTCAGTCACCGCGCCCCCGCACGCCCCCTGATCCTCGCCCTGATCGCCGCGATGGCGATCACCATCCTCCCCGAAGGGGCCGCGAGACCGGTGCTGGCCGCGGGCACGATCTCGTTGACCGCGGTCGACGTGGCCTACACCCAGGATTTCGACAGCCTGGCGAACTCTGGGACGTCCGCCACGGTCCCGGTCGGTTGGGACTTCAGCGAAGCCCTCGCGAACGCGAACACGACCTATACCGCCGGCGCCGGCTCTTCGAATGCAGGTGACACCTATAGCTTCGGTGTTGCCCTGGCCGCCGACCGTGCGTTCGGCGGACTCCAGAGCGGAACGCTCAACCCGACCGTCGGCGCGTCCTTCACCAACGGGACGGGATCCGCGATCGGGTCTGCTGCCATCACGTACACCGGCGAGCAGTGGCGCCTGGGTACGCTCGCCCGGGTGGATCGCCTCGATTTCCAGTACAGCACGAATGCGACATCACTCACGACCGGAACCTGGAGTGACCTCGACGCACTCGACTTCACAGCTCCCAACACCGGACCGACGCTCAACGCCCTGGACGGCAACGCCGCCGCCAACCGAACCGCGAAGTCGGGTTCGATCGGCGGCCTCTCATTGGCCTCAGGCTCGACCATCTGGATCCGATGGACTGACTTCAATGCGTCCGGCGCCGACGATGGGCTTTCGATCGATGACTTCACGCTGACTCCGGCGGCTGCGCCCCCCGGCGACGACGCCCCGTTCGTGGCCTCGGTGACGCCGATCAACGGGGCGACGGGTGTCCTGCCGAATGCGCCCATAGAGATCACGTTCAGCGAACCCGTAACCCTCGGCGCCGAGGCAGCGATCCTCTCCTGCAAGGACGCGACCCTCGCTCCCACCGATGATCCGAAGGTCTTCGAGTTCGTCTACATCCCGCCGTTGCCCGCTGGGGCCACGTGTAGATACACGGTCGACAAGACCAAGGTCCACGACGTCGATCCCAACGACCCGCCTGACGAGATGGCCTCCGACCACGAGGTCAGCTTCACCGTCGCGACACCGGTCGTCGTCAGCACGGACGTCAAGGTCAGCCAGGTGTACGGCGGCGGTGGCAACGCCGGAGCCGACTACCGAAATGATTTCATCGAACTGTTCAACCGCAGCACGGCGGACGTATCGGTCGCCGGCTGGTCCGTCCAGTACGCGTCGTCGGCCGGCACGACGTGGGCCGTGACGCCGCTGAGCGGTTCCGTACCCGCGGGCAAGCACTACCTCGTCCAGGAAGCGGCTGGCGCTGGTGGCACGCTCTTCCTGCCGGATCCCGACGCGACCGGGACGATCGCGATGTCCGCGACTGCCGGCAAGGTCGCCTTGGTCGCATCGACCACCCCGCTTTCAGGTGCCTGCCCGACCGGCAGCGCCATCGTGGACTTCGTCGGCTATGGCACAGCCGCCAACTGCTTCGAGGGCGCCGGCCCGACGGGTGCCACCAGCAACACGACCGCCGCCCTGCGCAAGGGCGATGGCGCCACCGATACCGACAACAACGCCGCCGACTTCGTCATCGGCGCCCCGAACCCGCGCGCCGCGCACGACTCCGCCCCGCGCGTCGCGTCGACCTTCCCAGCCTCGAGTGGGACCGGTGTCCCGTCCTGGGCGAACCTGACGATCACCTTCACCGAGCCCGTCGATGTCACCGGTGGCTGGTTCTCGATCAGCTGCGCCACCAGCGGCAGCCACCCTGCGACGGAGTCGGGCGGGCCGGGGAGCTTCACGCTGAACCCGACAGCGAACTTCGTCGGCGGCGAGACCTGCACGGTCACCGTCGTCGCCGCCAACGTGACCGACGAGGACACGGACGATCCGCCGAACGCCATGACCGCGAACCACGTCTTCAGCTTCGTGGTCGCCTCGGACATCACGTGTGGCGACCCGGCCACCTTCATCCACCAGATCCAGGGGAGCGGCATTGCTTCGCCCCTGGTCAACCAGACCGTCGAGATCCAGGGTGTCGTGGTCGGCGCCTATCCGGGCACGAACGGCTTCCAGGGCCTCCACGTTCAGGAAGAGGACGTCGATCAGGACGCCGACCCCGCCACGTCCGAAGGCATCTTCATCTTCGAGCCCAACGGTGGTGCCACGTACGCCGTCGGTGACGCCGTCCGGATCAAGGGACGAGTCACGGAGTTCACGACCAGCGGCGTCACACTGACCGAGCTCACGAACCTCAACAACCTGGTCGTCTGCGCCAGTGGCCAGACGGTCACCCCGGCCGGCGTCAGCCTGCCGTTCTCGTCGCTGACCTTCGCGGAACGCTACGAGGGCATGCTCGTCGACATCGACCAGGAGCTGAGTGTCACCGAGACATTCACCCTCGGACGGTTCGGCGAGGTCGTCCTTTCTTCGGGCGGCCGCCTCATCACGCCGACCAACGTCGTGGCTCCGGGCGCCCCGGCCATCGCCATGCAGGCCGAGAACGACCGAAACCGGATCGTGCTCGACGACGGCGACAACCGCCAGAACATCGACCCGACCGTCTACCCGACGGGCGGGCTCAGCGCCATCAACACGCTACGCATCGGTGACACCACCGACGGCGGCACGTTCGTCCTGGAGCAGCGCTTCGGGACCTACCGGCTCCAGCCGACAGCGACCCTGCCGACCTTCGAATCGACCAACCCACGCCCGGAGGACCCGGACGGGGTCGGCGGCACCATCAAGGTGGCGTCGATGAACGTCCTGAACTACTTCACGACGCTCGACACGAACCCGGGAAGTGGTAATGGCCCGGACATCTGTGGTCCATCGCTCCTCGAGTGCCGCGGCGCGAACACGGCCTTCGAGCTCGATCGCCAGCGGGCCAAGATCCTGAGCGCGCTCATCGGTCTCGATGCGGACGTGGTCGGGCTGATGGAGATCGAGAACAACGACTTCGAGGCCGTGAAGGACCTCGTCGACGGGCTCAACGAGATCCTGGGCGATGGCACGTACGACTTCATCGACACGGGCACGATCGGGACCGACGCGATCAAGGTCGCGTTCATCTATCAGCCTGCGTCGGCCGTCCCGGTCGGCGAGTACGCGATCCTCGACTCCACCGTCGACCCGCGCTTCCTCGACCAGCGCAACCGCCCCGCCCTCGCCCAGACCTTCGAGTCGACCGCGACTGGCGGTCAAGCGACCATCATCGTCAACCACCTCAAGTCCAAGGGATCGGCTTGCGACGGCGACCCGGACACGGGCGACGGCCAGGGCAACTGCAACCTGACCCGCGTCGCGGCCGCCGAAGCGCTGGTCGACTGGATCGCCAGTGATCCCACCGATAGCGGCGACCTGGATGCGATCGTCATCGGCGACCTGAATAGCTACGCCAAAGAAGATCCGATCGGCGTCTTCGAGGACGCCGGTTACGAGAACATGATCCAGACGTTCCTCGGCGACGAGGCCTATTCGTTTGTCTTCCAGGGCCAGTCCGGCTACCTGGACCATGCTCTGGCCGACGCGACGCTGCCGGCGCAGGTCACCGGAACGACCGAGTGGCACATCAACGCGGATGAGCCGATCGTGCTCGACTACAACACCGACTTCAAGTCGGACAATCACGTCGAGACGCTGTTCGCACCGCATGCCTACCGCTCGTCCGACCACGACCCGGTCCTGGTCGGCGCCGACCTCCTCGCCTACGACTTCGGCGGCTTCCTGAATCCCGCATCCAGCTCCGGCGCGACGTCCCTCAAGGCCGGACAGACCTTGCCGGTCCGCTTCTCGCTGGGTGGCGATCGGGGGCTCGCGGTGCTGTATGGCGATCCCGCCTTCCAGCGGACGGACTGTTCGTCCGGAGCGGCGATCGGCTCCCCGATCACGGCCGTTGCCAACGAGCCCTTCTCGTACTCAGCGGCGACCGACACCTACAAGTTCGTGTGGAAGACCCAGAAGTCTTGGGCGAACTGGTGCGGGACGTTGACCCTCGTCTTTGCCGATGGCACGTCCGAGGAGCTGGACGTCCGCTTCACGAAGTGATCGTCTAGCCACCATCGACGCCGGCCGGCGGGTCACCGCGACCCTCGGCCGGCGTCGGCACGTCGTGGTGGTCCTGCAGGCGAGTCCGTCGGACGGGGGGCCGGGTCGCTAGCATCTGGACGTGCTCGTCGAATCGGTCCCCAATGTGTCCGAAGGTCGCCGACCCGATGTCGTGGATCGGATGGCAGCAGCGATCTCGTCGGTTCCGGGCGTCTCGTTGCTCGACCGAACGAGCGACGCGAGCCACAACCGCTCCGTGTTCACCATCGCAGGCGAGCACGACGGGGTCACGACCGCCCTGGAGAACCTCGTCGAGACCGCGATCCACGAGATCGACATGGACACCCACGAAGGTGAGCATCCGCGCATCGGCGCGGTCGATGTCATCCCGTTCATCCCGCTCGCGGACACGACGATCGATGCGTGCGTCGACCTGGCACGGTCATTCGCCGAGCGGATCGCGACCCGGTTCGACATCCCGGTCTACCTGTACGCGCGCGCCGCCACCCGGCCCGACCGCGAAAAGCTCGCCGACGTCCGCCGCGGGCAGTACGAAGGGCTGCGCGCCGAGATCGGGCAGCGCGGCCGCGAGCCCGATTTCGGTCCAGCCCATCTGCACCCATCGGCCGGCGCGGTCGCCGTGGGCGCCCGCCCCTTCCTGATCGCCTACAACATCAACCTCGACACGACGGACGTCGAGCTCGCGAAGCGGATCGCGCGGCGCGTGCGCGAGTCTGGCGGCGGGCTGCCTCGGGTACAGGCCAACGGCTTCGAGGTTCACGAGCCGGAGCGGGGTCACCCGCTGCGCGCCCAGGTCTCGATGAACCTGCTCGACTTCACCGTGACCCCACTCTGGGTCGTCTGGGACGCGGTCCGCGACCTGGCGGCGCAGGACGGCGTGGAGCCAGCGGAGTCCGAGCTCATCGGGCTCGCGCCGTTGGCCTCCTTCCTGGACGTCGCGGACCGGGCCGGGGCGGATGCAGACAAGCCGCTGGAGGAACGACTGCGCGCCGCGGCGACGTACCTCCGCTTGCGGGACTTCTCGCCGACGCAGGCGCTCGAGCTTCGCCTCGAGGAAGCGCGCGGATCGCCGGCCCCGCGCGGCGACCGATGACCAGCTCTTTCCGCGTCATCGAGGGCGGCCGGACCGGTGAGCTCACCCCGGGCTTCCTCGTCGTCGGCGCATCGGAGGTCGTCACGCTGGAGGGCGGGGTCCGTCGCGGTCTCGAACAGGGCGAGGTCGGGCGCCTTCTGGCCGACGACCCCGCCGGGCCTGATGCGCCCGCCGTCGCGGGCTGGGAGGGTCGGATCGTCGCGGTGGGCCCACGCGCGGCGGTCGAGGCCGCCCTGGAGGCGGAGGGGTTGCCACTCGGTCGCTTCGCCCGGATCGACGCCGCCGGCGGGGCGGTGACCCCCGGGCTCATCGACCCGCACACGCACCTCCTGTTCGCCGGGTCCCGCGAGGACGAGCTGGTGCTGCGTCAGGAGGGCGCCTCGTACCTCGACATCCTGGCCGCGGGCGGCGGGATCCTGTCCACGGTCGCCGCGACCCGCGCCGCCTCGGAGGGCGAGCTGCTCGCCCACGGGCGTCGCTGGCTCGATGAGATGCTCGGCCACGGCGTGACCACGATCGAGGCCAAGTCGGGCTACGGGCTCGATCTCGAGACCGAGCTGCGGCTGGTCGATATCGCCCACCGGCTGGGACGCGAGGGGCCGATGGATGTCGTCCCGACCTGGCTGGGTGCCCATGCCGTGCCGCCCGAGTTCCGGTCGCGCCCGGACGGGACCGAGGCGTACGTGCGCTACCTCATCGACGAGCAGCTCCCCGGGATCGCCGCCCACGGCCGGGCGCGCTTCGCGGACGTCTTCTGCGAGACCGGGGTGTTCACGTCGGACCAGTCGCGACGGGTCCTCGAGGCGGCGCGCGGGTTCGGCCTCGAGCCGCGGCTCCATGCGGACGAGCTGGCACCTTCGGGCGGGGCGGAGCTGGCCGCAGAGCTCACCGCCGCCTCGGCCGACCACCTGGCCACGCCATCGAAGGCGGGCATCCGGGCCATGGCCGCCGCGGCCGAGGCCGGAAATCCGGTCGTGGCGACCTTGCTCCCGATCACGACGTGGTTCCTCATGAAGGATCACCACGCCCCCGCGCGCGCGTTCGTCGACGCGGGCGTGCCCGTGGCGATCGGTACGGACTTCAACCCCGGGACGTCACCAGCACCGAACCTCGCGCTGGCCATGTCGTTCGCGTGCGTGAACCTGGGCCTGTCCCCGGATGAGGCGCTCTCGGCCGTCACGATCAACGCGGCCCGCGCCCTGTCCCTCGAGGACGAGATCGGCTCCCTGGAGCCCGGCAAGGTGGCGGACCTGGTCATCTGGCGCGTACCCACGACCGCACAGATCCCGTACTACCCCGGTGCGGATCTCGTCCGGACCGTCATCAAGCGTGGACGGGTGGTCCTGGACCGACCCTGACGCGACGGTGAGCCGCGGTGCAGGCCGCTGTGCGAGAATCGTCCGGCATGGAGATGACGTGGTACGGCCGGACCTGTATCCGGTTGCGTGGCAAGGACGCGGTCGTCGTGGCGGATCCCTATCAGGCGGTCGTCGGCCCGACCGGCCGGGGCATCACCGGCGACATCGTGACCTTCAGCCACCCCGATGACGCCCCGCTGGCCAAGGCCAAGGGCAAGACCTCGCGCGACGGCAAGACGCGGCTGCCATCCAGCCTGGACGACGCCTTCGTCCTCGATGGGCCCGGGGAGTACGAGGTCAAGCAGGTCCTGATGACCGGCATCCGCACCTACCGCGACGATGACCGAGGTGCAACGAAGGGGAAGGGCGTCTCGTTCGCCGTCGAGATCGACGGCGTGCACGCGATCCACCTCGGGGACATCGGGCATCTGTTGTCGGAGGAGAAGCTCGGGGACATCGGGTCGATCGACATCGTCTGCGTGCCGCTCGGCGGGGCGCTCAGCCCGATCAACGCCGCCGCGCTCGTCGCCCAGCTGGACCCGCGGATCGTCGTGCCGATGCCCCTGTGCGACAACGAGGCCGACTGCGCCGAGGTCCTCGCCCGGTTCTTCCACGAGATGGGCGCGGAGCCGGTGACCCAGCCGAAGCTCTCGGTCACGTCCTCGAGTCTCCCGGTCGAGACGACGACGGTCCTCCTCGAAGCGCGCGGCAAGCAGGTCTGAGGCCGCTCCGCGCCCGCGCCGCCCGACGCCGGCGGACATGGAAAGACCGGAGGCGCCTGCCCAATCGGCGCCCCCGGTCAGAGGGAGGGAGGATGGAACCTCTCGGTTCTGTCCGTTGCCTACGCTACGGGCCTCTGATTCACGGTCGAGCCGCCAAGCGATTAAGAAAGCGACATCGACCCCCGGATCGGACCGCCACCGAGCCCGTGCAACAATCCCGCCCATGACCCTTCACGCCTTCGTGCGTCCGGTCGCGCTCGTCGCGGCGGCCGCCCTGTTCTTCGCGGCCTGCGATCCGGCCGTGCCCAGCTCCTCGCCGGCAGCCAGCCCGTCCGCGTCGCCGCCGAGTGCTTCGCCGAGCGCGATGTCGAGTGCCGCGGCGGACGCCATCTACGACGCCATCGAGGCGCAGGTCCTGGAGCTGCGCGGCCTCGAACCGGTGGACGTCAAGCGCCAGACCATCGACGGCGAGGCGCTCAAGGCGTTCAACGTCAAGTCATTCGACGAGGACAACCCTCCGGACTACGTCGCCGCCAGCGAGCAGCTGTACAAGGCCTTCGGGCTGATGGAGCCGGAGGCGTCGCTCCGGCAGCTGTTCCTCGACCTGATCGATAGCCAGGTCGCCGGCTTCTACCGACCCGATGACAAGTCCCTGTACGTCGTCTCGCGAACCGGCACCATCACCGGCGCCGACAAGATCACGTTCGCCCACGAATACGACCATGCGCTGCAGGACGCGAGCTTCACGGTGTTCGCGGACCAGAAGGACCTGCTCGACGAGACCGACCGGGCCCTCGCCCGCGCGGCCGTCTACGAGGGCGACGCGACGCTGCTCATGATCCTGTGGGCCGGAGGCAACCTGACCCCGGAGGAGTTCGCGGATGTCCAGGCCGCCGGGGCCGATCCTGAATCGATGGCGGTCCTCGCCCGGACGCCGGCGATCCTCGTCGAGAGCCTGCTCTTCCCGTACACCGCCGGCCAGGCCTTCATCCAGCCGGTCCAGATGGCCGGTGGCTGGGACGCGGTCGATGCCCTCTACGATGACCTGCCTCGCTCCACCGAGCAGATCCTCCATCCCGACAAGTACCGGTCGGGCGAGGAGCCCGTCGCGGTCAAGCTGCCGGCCAACCTCGCGACCGAGATGGGTGACGGCTGGACCGAGGCGATGCAGGACACCTTCGGGGAATTCCAGCTCGGCGTGTGGCTGCGCCAATCGGAGATCTCGGCGAGCGTTGCCTCCGACGCGGCCGCCGGTTGGGGTGGCGACCGCCTGGCCGTGCTCGATGGTCCGGGCGATGCCTGGGCGGTGGTGATGCGCTCGACCTGGGACACCGACCAGGACGCCACCGACTTCCGCCAAGTGGCCGGCGACGCCGTCACGACCGTGCCGCATCCCGGCACCGTCATCGCCGACGGCCGTGACATCACGGTGATCTTCGCGTCGGACGACGACGTCCTCGACCGCGCGGTCACGGCGGCGGGCTACTGACCGGACGTGGCGGCCTAACCCCGCCTACATCGACTCGGGCGCGGAGATCCCCAGCAGCCCGAGGGTCCGCGCGAGCGTGACCTGGGCGGCACGCGCGAGCGCGAGCCGTGCCGCGGAGCGCTCCGGTTCGTCGGGATCGACGACGCGGGCGTCGCGGTAGAAGGCATGGAACGCGGTCGCGAGCTCGATGGCGTAGGCGGTGACGCCCTGGGTCTCCTCCCCGACGACGGCATCCTCCACGACCTCGGGGAAACGCACGATCGCCCGCGCCAGCGCGGCCTCCGGAGCACCACCGAGCGTGCCGGCGACCGATCCCGCAGGTGCCAGGCCCGCCTCGGACGCCTTGCGCAGGATCGACGCGATCCGAGCGTGGGCGTACTGCACGTAGTAGACCGGCAGCTTGCTGGCCTCCTCGTGGTCGCCTCGCTCGAGGGCCTCGCGCAGGCCGCGCATCTGCTCGATATCGAAGTCGATGCTGGTCGTCGCGGCGCGCGAGGCGAAGAACCAGCGCGCGGCGTCCACGCCGACCTCGGCCAGGAGCTCGTCGAGCGTGATGAACGCGCCGGCTCGCTTCGACATCGAGACGTCTTCCCCGTCGCGCACGAAACGGACCCATGAGTAGAGGAGGACCTGGACCGCTGCCCCCTCGTAGCCCATGGCCGCCGCGGCGTTCCGAACGCGAGCGACCGTGCCATGGTGGTCCGCCCCCCAGACGTAGATCAGGTGATCGAAGCCGCGGCTGAACTTCTCGGTCACGTAGCCGATATCGGCCGCGAAATACGTCGGCCGCCCGTCGGAGCGGTAGATGACGCGATCCTTGTCGTCGCCGAAGGCGGTCGAACGGAACCACAGCGCGCCGTCGTGCTCGAAGACGTGGCCGTTTTCCCTGAGGCGCTCGACCGCGCGCTCGACCCAGCCCTCCTCGTGCAGTCGACCTTCGCTGGTCCACACGTCGAAGTGGACACCGAGCCGTTCCAGGCTGGACTCGATCCCCTCCCGAACGCGGCCCGCCGCCCACCGCCCGACGACAGCCGCCGTCTCGGCCCCGTCGGCCGTCGCTTCGGTCCAGACGTCGTCCGGCACGGCGGACGCCAATTCGCTGACGTACTCCCCCTGGTAGCCCTCCTCGGGCACCGGCTCGCCACGCTTGATCGCCGCCACCGACGCGCCGAGGTTGTCGATCTGCGCACCGGAGTCGTTGAAGTAGTACTCGCGCGTCACCTTCTGGCCACCCGCCTCCAGGACGCGACTGAGGAGATCGCCGATGAACGCCCCACGGGCGTTCCCGATCGTCAGTGGCCCGGTCGGGTTGGCCGAGACGAACTCCACGTTGACCTTGCGAGGTCCGGTGGGGCTCACCTGCCCCCAGGCATCGGGCGCTTCGAGGATGCCGTCGACCACGGCCGCCAGGGAATCCGGCCGCAGTCGGATGTTCAGGAAGCCAGGCTTTGCGACCTCGACCGCTTCGATGGGTGAGTCCGAGCCCTCCGCCGCGGCGTCACGAACGAGCTTTGCGGCCAGGAGCGTGGCGAGCTCGAGTGGCGAGCGTTGATAGGGACGCGCGAGCTTCATGGCGAGGTTGCTGGCGAGATCGCCGTGCTCCGGGTTGGCCGGGCGCTCCACCTCGATCGACGGTCGAGGCACCTCGTCGGGCAGAGGCGACAGGGCGCCTGACTCGATGGCGGCGGTCCACGCGCGCTCCAGCGCGGCGCGAACCTGGCTGCGCAGCGGAGCAGAAATCAAGGGGGCGTCTCCTCCGGTCTACGGGGTGGGCGCCCCAATCGTACCGGCGCGGCCGGTGCCTGGAGTACCAGGGTCCCCAGGACCCGGGTGGTGCGCGCACGCACCAGTTTCCGGCCTCGCTGGGCGGAGGTTAACGGTCCGGTGGAGTCGCGCCCATCCGACGGTACTAGACCAAGGGGTACCTGCCGTGCAACTATCGGGCCAGACCTCTCGGTGAACGGACGTTCGGGGAAAGCCACCGGGAAGCACTTATTCATCCGAGGCCATCGCGCCTCCGTTCGGGGACCACCAGATGCTGTACTCGCGATCTCGCACGCGCCACCGCTTTGCACGGCGGCTGTCGTGGCTGTTCATCGCCACGCTTACATCGGTGGCGCTGTTCGCGCCGTCGTCGGTCCTCGGCCATACGCCGAATGTGACCCTGACCTGCCAGGGGGGCCTCCACGTCAACCTGACGTCCTACAACTCGAGCCACCCCAACACCGTTGCCATTTCGATCGACGGCACGCCGGTGGCGGGTTCACCCTTCACGTTCGGCTCGTCGTTCAATCAGACCTACGCCGTCACCCCGCCGACCGTCTCGCACACAGCGACGGTGGCCGTCACCGCCTGGGACGATCCGACGGGGAGCAAGGGCTGGACCAAGACGTTCAATCGGTCGATCGAGGCCTGCCAGCAGCCGACCCAGGCCCCCACGGAGGCTCCGACCGAAGCCCCGACGCAGGCTCCGACCGAAGCTCCTACGGAGGCACCCACCGAAGCTCCGACCGAGGCCCCGACCCAGGCCCCGACGGAAGCTCCGACCGAGGCTCCGACGGAAGCCCCGACGCAGGCTCCGACGGAAGCCCCGACGCAAGCTCCGACGGAACCGCCGACAGGCCAGTTCAGCCTGCCAGCGTTCAGCACCGAGTGTGGTGGTTCCATCACGGTCACCAACTTCGCATCCGCGAACGTTGATGACGTGCTGATCACGCCGGGCGATGTGGTCATCAACGCCGACGGGACGTACCCGTTGGAGCCGGGTGGCTACAGCGCAGTCGGTCGTGTTGGTGGCGAGGTCGTTACCGACGCGGTCCCCTTCACCATCGACGCATGCCCGACCGCGGCCCCGACGGAAGCCAGCATCCTGATCGCCAAGCTCGACAGCCGTGGCACGGAAACGCCCGAAGACGACGTCCTCCTGGACGGCGCTTCCTTCGAGGTCTACCTCGACGATGGCGACGCAGCATTCGATGACGGCGACGAGCTCGTCTTCGGCGCCGCGGCGACTTCGGAAGGCATGCTGGACACCGACCTGCTCCAGGCCGGCTCGTACTGGATCGTCGAGGTCGTGGTCCCCGAGGGCTACACCGGCAGCGATCCGATCCTGGTGGAGCTCAACACCGATCCATCCATCACCTGCATCTGGGACTCGCAAGGCCTGATCGAGTGCGAGGACAACGAGGGCAACGTTGACGACCTGAGTTGGACGATCGTCCTCGTGGACAACACGCCTGTCTCGACACCCACCGAGGTGCCGCCGACCGGTGGCGTCGGTGGCGCGACGGGTACGCCGGGCGGCGGCGCCGGTGTCACGCTTCCGCCAACCGACACCCTGACGGGTGGACCAGCTGGCCTGGCCGGCGACGGCTGGCGCCTCATCCTCCTGGCCATGGCCGGTCTCATGGCCGCCGCCCTCCTCGTGACCCCGGCAACCGTCGCGGTCCGACGGGACGACGAGCGCGACTGACCATCGAGGCGCTGAGAGCGTGAATGCAGTTCCCGAACACCGACGACCGTCGGGTCCGCAAGGGCCCGGCGGTCGTTCACGGCGGCGGGCTAACGGGCCCAGGCCGAGGATGTCCGCGGATTGACGGCGTCGGGGTCATCGCCGTGACCGGTCGTGCACGAAGGGGCTGCCGGTCGGTGCGGGTTCGCACCGAAATAGGACCTAGGTTCACACTTCGAGGTGCAATTGATAGGACATAGGTACTAGACGGCCGCCTCGCGGCGTGCCACCATCCGCCAACTCGACGTGTCGGTTCTGGGGGCCGTCCGATCGGCTTGTTTGATCAGTTAGCAATACATCGAGGCCAATCGGCCTCCTCGTTGGGGACCTATCGAATGACTGCTATCCCGCGCTACCGCCATCGCCTTGCACGACGCCTGTCGTGGCTTGTCATCGCCTCGCTTACGTCCGTGGCGCTGTTCGCGCCGGGGACCATTTCCGTGTCCGCCGCATCGGTCACCCCGATCCCGATCAATGACGGCAACCCCACCTGCACCGACTTCAAGGTCACGTACGGTGGCGGTCAGAACTGGCTCGAGACGAAGGACGAATCGCCCAGTAACGGCACGCTCACCGTCGCCGGCTTCGGGACCATCACGATCACGAACTTCGTGCAGTCGAGCAGCGGCACGCCCGGCAGCTTCAACTGGACCTCGACCTTCGGGATCGACGCCGTCTTCGTGAAGGCCGGCAACGACAAGCACAACCTGTACGTCTACGCCCCGACGGCCGCCTCGGCCGAGTCCTTCGGCGACACGGGCCTCAAGCCCCAGGCCGGCCAGGGCAACGGCATCAGCCACATCTCGTTCTGCTACGACACGTCCAACCCGCAGCCGACCAACCCGCCGACCGAGGCTCCGACGAACCCGCCGACCGAGGCTCCGACGAACCCGCCGACCGAGGCTCCGACGAACCCGCCGACCGAGGCTCCGACGAACCCGCCGACCGAGGCTCCGACGAACCCGCCGACCGAGGCTCCGACGGAGGCTCCGACCGAGGCACCGACTGAAGCCCCGACCGAGGCCCCGACCGAGGCTCCGACTGAAGCCCCGACCGAGGCTCCCACGGAAGCCCCGACCGTCGCCCCCACTGAGGCGCCGACCGAGGCTCCTCCGGCCGGTGGCGTTGGTGGAGCCACCGGGACGCCTGCGGGCGCCACGACCGGGACCACGCTGCCGCCGACCGACTCGCTCGGTGATCCGGCCGCGGCCCCCGGCAACGATGCCTGGAGGCTCGTCCTCCTGGCTCTCGCCGGCACCCTCGCCACGGCCCTCCTGCTGACCCCGGCCCGCTCCGTCCGCAAGGACCGCTGACCGGAGGTGCGCAGGGCGCACCGATAGAACCTTCGAGAGACCGCCGGATCCCACGGACCGGCGGTCTTTCTTTGCGTCCTCTGGCCCGCGATCGCCGTCTTCGACGTCCTCCGATCGCGCGTCGGGAGCCGCTGCCGAGCGGCCCGAATCGGTACCAGGACCAACGTTGCCGGCCTGCACCGGAACCGCGCATGCGGTCTGGTGTGGTCCGCACGGAAAGTGGCACTTAGGTGCGGACCTGACCAGTATCAATGGCCCCCCCTGGTCCATACGATGCCGGCAATTGGTCCTGTGTCCGCCTGGTACTAACGCCCAGGGACACGGGCGCGGTCGCGGATCGCGGGCATCATCGGCGCCTTTCGCGCCAGCAACCGCTGCGAGCGCCCTGTCAAGGCGCCACAGCACAGCAGAGGGTCGGGGGACCCAGAAGGGAATCAAGCCGATGTCTCGGGGACTTTGGTTTTCGATGAACGCGCGGACACGCAGGAGTCTGACCCTGCTGTGGACCGCGTTGTTCTTGTTCTCGTTGGCGCTTCAGTCCGTCACGCTGGCCACGCCGGCGTCGGTCCTGGCCGTGCACGACGAAGGCGTCTTCGAGCTCGACGGCAATGCGCTCAACAGCGCGAGCGCCGGCGACGACTGGGCTGCCGTCTTCGGTGACTCCGACTCGGCCTTCGCCTCGGTCTTCACGACCGACAACGTCAATTCCGGCGACGACATGCTCACCGGTGGCGGGTCCAAGGACGTCAACGACATCCCGCAGTGGCAACTCACCAGCGGCAGCGTCCAGGACAAGAACGACATCGCGCACGCGTTCGCAGCCGCCTACATCGCGGGAGCGGACAACGATCTCCTCGTCTACTTCGGCCTCGATCGCTACGCGCAGAACGGCGCGGCGCAGGCCGGGTTCTGGTTCCTCCGCAACCCCATCAACCCCAGCGGCAGCAGCCTTGGTACGTCCCACTCGGTCGGCGACGTCCTCGTCCAGATCGACTTCGAGAACGGCGGCACCGACCCCAAGGCCCGTGTCTACGAGTGGACCGCTTCGGGCCTCGCCCTCGTCTCGAGCGGCGCTTCCTGTATCGGAGCCGGCGCGGACGACGACCGCTGCGCGATCTCGAACACCGCGAACAGCAACACCGCCTGGTCGTTCAATCCGAAGTCGGGCGCCAACAACGTGTACCAGCCGGGCCACTTCCTCGAGGGCGGCATCAACATGTCCGACCTGGGCCTGGATGACAGCTGTTTCTCCACGTTCCTCGCCGAGACGCGCAGCTCGCCGTCGGAGGACTCGACGCTCTCCGACATCACCTACGGGTCCTTCCCGCTGTGCGTGGCGCCGAACATCGCGACACAGGTCCGCAACGACCAGGGCCAGAACACCAACGCCATCAACAAGGGCGAGTCGGTGACCGACCACGTCGTGGTCAGCGGCAGCAAGGGCGTCGCCACGGGAACCATCGACTTCTTCGTCTGCGGTCCGACCTCCTCGGCCCAGGCATGCACCACCGGCGGAACACAGCGCGGCAATGACATCCCGCTCGTCGCCGGGGAAGCCGACTCCCTGAGCTTCACGCCCACGGCGCTCGGCTGGTACTGCTTCCGGGCGGAGTACACGCCCACCGGGAATTCGAAGTACCTCGCCGCGGCGCACACGAACGCGACCACCGAGTGCTTCAGGGTCAAGCCCGCCGACGTCCAGATCGTCAAGACGCCGAACAACGGCTCCGAGTCCGCCGGCAGCCCCATCAGCTTCACGCTGAGCTGGGCGAACGAGGGTGAAGGCAGCGCCACGGGCGTCGTCGTCACCGACACCCTGCCCACCGGCAACGGCCTCAACTGGAGCATCAGCGGCAGCACCGGCACCGGATCGACCTGTTCGCTCAGCGCCGCTGACGTCCTGACCTGCAACGTCGGCACGATCGGCGGCAACCCGAACTTCCCGAATGCCGCCCCGGTCAACGGAACCGTCACGCTCACGAGCGCGACGACCAGTGCCAACTGCGGCGAGATCAACAACACCGGCCAGATCACGTCGAACAACGACGGCACCGACAACGACCCGGGACAGGTGACCGTCCTCTGCCCTGACGTCAAGGTCGAGAAGACGCCGGACGGCGGATCGGTCCAGGCCGGTGCGACGGCGACCTTCACGATCGTCGTCACGAACCTCGGCCCGGGCACCGCCACGGGCGTGACCCTGACCGACAACCTGCCGGCGGGCTACGTCTGGACCCTCGGCGGCGCTGATGCCGCCAGCTGCTCCATCAACACCGCCCCGAGCCCCGACGTCCTGTCGTGCAACTTCGGCAGCATCGGCGACGACGGAACGCGCACGATCACCCTCAGCGCGCCGACGACCGGCGCCAACTGCGCAGTCATCAACAACACGGCCATCGTCGACGCCGCGAACGAGCCGGAGAGCGCCAACGGCAACAACTCCGACCCGGGCGACATCGACGTCCTCTGCGCCGTGATCCAGATCGAGAAGACCGCCAAGCCGGCCGGGCCGGTCAGCGCGGGCGACGAGATCGGCTTCGACATCGTCGTCAGGAACGCCGGCGACGGCATCGCGACCAACGTGGTCGTCACCGACGATCTCCCCGCCGGTGTGAACTGGTCGATCGACCCGGCCGTCACCGGCTGCTCGATCGACGGTGACGTGGGCGACCAGACCCTGACCTGCACGAGGGCCAGCCTCGCCGCGGGCGCGAGCTTCACCGTCCACGTCGAGGGCCTCACCGACGCCGTCGATTGCGGGACGATCAGCAACACCGCCCGGGTCACCACCGGCAATGACGGCAGCGCCTCGGATGACGCGTCCGTCGTGGTCCTGTGCCCCGACATCGAAGTCGAGAAGACCGGCAACGGGACGATCGACGCCGGTGGGAACGCGGTCTTCACCATCACGGTGACCAACCACGGTCCGGGTGAGGCGAAGGGCGTCACGCTCGTGGACCAGTTGCCCTCGGGCACCTGGACCCTCGGCGGCGCCAATGCCGCCAGCTGCGCCATCAGTGCTTCCAACCTGCTCAGCTGCGACTTCGGCAGCATCGGTGACGACGGAACGCGGACCATCACGGTCACGCTCACGACGACCGCCGACGATTGTGGCTCGATCCTCAACACGGTCACCGTCTCGGCGACCAACGAGCCCACCAACGACCAGTTCCCGAACACCGACAACGACACGATCGTGGTCCAGTGCCCCGATCTGACCGTCGAGAAGAGCGGCAACGGGCCGATCTCGGCCGGTGAGCTCGCGACCTTCACGATCACCGTCACCAACCTGGGCCCGGGTGCCGCCGCGAATGCGACGCTGTCCGATCAGCTTCCGGCCGGTGACTGGACGGTCGGCGGCGCCGATGCGGCCGCCTGCTCGATCAACGGAGCCAACCTGCTCACCTGCGCGTTCGGCACGATCGACGCGCCGGGTCAGGGAGCGGACAACGTCCGCGTGATCACCGTCAGCAAGACGTCGGACGCCGACGACTGCGACTCTATCCCCAATACCGTGACGGTCGGCGCCTCCAACGAGGCCGACGAGGACACGGACGACAACGACGACGATGCGTCGACCGTCGTGAACTGCCCCGACATCCAGGTCGTGAAGGACGGGAACGGCCCGATCTCCGCTGGTGAGCAGGCCGTCTTCACGATCAAGGTCACCAACCTCGGCCCGGGCACGGCGTTCGACGTCGAGCTCGAGGACGAGCTGCCGGCCGGAACCGTCTGGACGCTGGGTGGCGCCAATGCCGCCTCGTGCTCCATCGACGACACGGTCGACCCGGATCTCCTGTCGTGCGACTTCGGGACGCTCGTGGACGATGCCTCGCGAACGATCACCCTGACGGGTGAGACCGACGCGGGCGACTGCGGCTCGATCCCGAACCTCGCCGCGGCGACGGCCTCCAACGAGTCCGACGACGACCTCGAGAACAACGATGACGACGCCACGATCGTCGTCAACTGCCCGCTCATCGTCATCACCAAGACCGCGGACGCCTCCGTCGTCAGCGCCGGGGACCAGATCGGCTTCACCGTGACGGTCACCAACACCGGCGTCGGCACCGCCTTCGGCGTCACCGTCACCGACACCCTCCCCGGCGGCATGACCTGGGCGATCAGCCCGGCCAGCACGGGCTGGGGCATCACCGCGGGCGTGCTGAGCTTCGGCCCGGCGCCGCTGGCCGGTGGGGCATCCACGTCGGCCCACATCATCGCCACGACGGACGCGGCCGATTGCGGCCTCGTCCCGAACACGGCCCTCCTGCAGTACAGCGGCGGCTCCGGTTCCGATGACTCGGAGATCACCGTCGAGTGCCCGGATATCACCATCGGCAAGACGGCTGCCAACAGCCCGATCGTCGCGGGTGCCGTGGCCAGCTACACCATCACCGTGGTCAACAAGCTCGGCGACGGCATCGGCATCGCGCGCGACGTCACCGTCGACGACGACCTGCCGCCCGGCGTCACGTGGTCGGAGAACAGCGAGGATTGCACGATCGTCGCCGGTCACCTCCACTGCGACTTCGGCGACCTGGACCCCGGTGACAGCGCGTCCGTGACCGTCAGCGGCACGACGAGCACCGCCAACTGCGGCAACCTGCCGAACCTCGCCTCGACCGAAGCCTCCAACGAGGCCGAGGAGGACACGGATGACAACAGCGACGACGCCACGATCGTCGTGCGTTGCCCCGAGATCGATCTCGACAAGACCGCCAACGACGACCTCGTCGAGCCGAACCAGACCGTGACGTTCACCGTCAAGGTGTTCGTCGACGACGGCCCGGTCACCGGTGCGGTCGTGACGGATGTGCTGCCCGTCGGGCAGACGTACGTCGCCAACAGCCAGACTTCGGCGCCAGGTTCCACGTTCGCGATCTCCGCGAATGGCCGGACCCTGACCTGGACCTTCGCCAGCCTGACTGACGGTGTCCAGGGTGCCGCGGCCGCGACCATCACCTACCGGGTGAAGATCGATGCCAACGCCGCGACGACGCGGCAGGTCAACGAAGCTGAAGTCTGCGTTTCGGAGCTCCAGAGCTGCGTCTCGGACGACGAGGACGTGACGCCGCAACGGCCCGCGATCAGGCTCATCAAGACCGCCGGTACCGCGGCCAACGGCGCCGTCTTCTCGACGACCGCCGGCCCGGTCAAGTACACCTACGTCGTCACCAACACCGGACCGCTTCCGCTGGTCAACGTCACCGTCAAGGATGACGCGGGCACGCCGGCGGTCAGCGGCGATGACTTCTTCGCCACCTGCCCGAAGACGACCCTCGCGGTCGCCGAGTCGATGACCTGCACGTTCACGCGCGCGGTCGCCATCGACACCATCAACGTCGCGGTCGCCCGTGGCGTCACGGCCGGGGGCAACCCCGTCCAGGACGACGATGACGCGGCGGTCGTGATCCTCGAATTCGGCCTTCTCATCGACAAGACCAACAACGCGCCGCTCGAGGACATCGAGCTGCCGGACGGGACCATCGTCGAGCTGCCCACGGCAGACGCGGGTGCGACCGTCACCTTCACCCTGAAGTACGACCTTACGGGCGATCCCGTCACGAATGGCGTCATCACCGACGTCCTGCCGGTCGGCATCACGTATGTCGCGGGCTCCGCCACCAACGATGCCCAGTTCACCTTCCACAGCTACACCAGCGCGACGCGGACGCTCCGTTGGACGGCCGCGAACGTGAACCGCGATGGCTCGGTCACGTATCGCGCCAAGATCGATGCGGGCGCCGCGGAGCTCCCACAGCCGCTCATCAATGTCGCCACCATCGACTCGGCGCAGACCGGGCCCGATGACGACGACTCGGAGGTCTTCGTGCCCACGGTCGTGGCCGGCGCAACCGCCACGCCTCGGATCACGTTGCCGCCGACCGATAGCCTCGCCGACGACACGCCGGCACCGAGCAACGGGGGCTTCACCCTGATGCTCATCCTGCTGGCCCTCGCAGCGGTCGTCCTCGTGGTCGGGTTCGTCACTCCGGTGCCGGTCTCGGTCCGCGAGCGGAATCGCCGCTGATCCTCTGACCGGTGCGCGGTCGGCCGTCTCCGACGGTCGGCCGCGAAACTGGTCACCTCCCTCCGGGGTCCCCGAGACCCGGGCGGAGCGCTCCGCTGTCCGTGGAGCGCTCCGCCCCGTCTAAGCCGACCGGGGCGTGCCAGCGATGGTGCGCCCCGGTCCTTTCATGCGTGCCGCCCGGACGGCGCGGACGTGCGTTGCTCGCTGCGCGCGTCGCTCACGCACTTCCAGTGCGCTCGCTTCCGTGCTCGCTCGCGCCTTCGCCGGCACCGCCCGGACGGCACGCTCGGGTCCCTATCTGCGCCTAAGCGCCGATCGTGAACCGATCGCCCGGGTTGACGAGCGTGACTGGGCCGTCGTAGGTCGCGCGCACCGAATCGATGGTGGCGGTCTCGTCGAAGCCCATCTGCAGGTGGGTCAGCAGGACGGCGCCGACACCGGTGCGGTTCGCAAGGGCGGCAACGGCCGGACCATCCAGGTGGATCGCGCCCGGCGGGACGGGTCCCGGCCCGAACGACACCTCGGACAGCAGCGTGTCGCCGGCCCGAACCAGGGCATCGACGTCCTCCGCGCGACCGCAGTCGCCGGTGTACACGAGCCCCGGGCCGCTGCCGTCGCCCGGAGCGACCCGATACGCGTGACTGTCCTGTGTATGCGTGACCCGTCGCGCCTCGAGCGTCAGCGTGCCGACCGCCCGGATGCCCTCGACCACATCCTCGACATCCAGCGACCTGGCCGTGAAGCCTGGGTCCTCGTGCAACGCGTCCATGCGTCGCGCGAGGCCCGCCGGGGCCAGCACCGTGCCGCGTCGGGCGGGCTTGAACTGCCAGTAGAGGTAGTGGCGCAGCGCCACCAGGTCGATGAAGTGGTCCGGATGCAGGTGGCTGACGACGACCGCGTCAAGCGAGCTCGGCTCGATGGCACCGGCGAGTCGCGGGAACGACCCCTGCCCAAGGTCGAGCAGCAGCGATGTGTGCCCGTGACGCACGAGGTACGCGGCCCCGCTCGCATTCGCCCGATCCGTGTAGGCGGGGCCGGCCCCGAGCACCTCGAGCTGCAACGATTCGGTCGTCCCTAGCATCACTCGCGCAGGGTAGCCGAGCGCCGGTGGGTCAGTTGCCCTCGCCCTGCGACTGGTTGCCCGGCGGGTCGTCGAGCGGTCCACCGGGATCGCCCTTGGGCTTGGGCTTGGGCGTGCGGTCCGGCGTCCTCTGCGGTTCGGGTGTCGCCGCGCGACCCGGCGGGTCCGTCCGCGCGTCGGTCGCCACAGGCTCGGCGGTCGCCACAGGCTCGGCGGTCGGCTTCTTGGTGGGCTTGGGCTTGGGCGTCGCCGTGCTGTCCGTCTCGGGCGTGGGCTCGGCCGTCGGCGCCTTGGTGGCATGAGGCTGGGTGGCTGGCGAACCAGCGCCATTCCCTGCGCCATCGTTCCCTCCGCCGCCGTGGTGACTCGCACCCATCCGCTCGACCGCGTCAGTACTCCGCTCGATGGCCGCATCGACCGCGCGGGTGATCGCCGCGCTGGCGTTCGCCGGCACCCGGGCCGCGAGCGCCCGCAGAACGTCAACATTTCGCCCGACCCCGGTTTCGAGGACGGCCGCTGCCACCTCGTCGTCCGCCAGGATGGCCGAAGCGGAGGCCCCCTCCAGGATCGACTCGTAGGCCGCGAGTGCCGCCATCGCGCCGGCGGTGTCACCAGCCCGATCGGCCTCGCCGACCTCGCGCAGCCGATCGCGCAGACGGCCAAGCTCCGCCACGGCCCGAGCCGACGGATCGCCCGGCAGGGTCAGCGTCTCGGCCCACAATCGTGTCTCGTACAGGGGTCCGCCCGCCTGCGCGGCCGACACGCCGCCGACGACGATCGCCGTCGCCAGGGCAGCGGCGAGGAACGCGCCGGCAGCGCGCGACCAGCGCCCTGAGCGAGATCGGACTGAGTCGCGACGTCCGGCGCCTGCCAGTCCGCCGGCCGGGTAGGCGCCAGCTGTGCCCCCTGGCGAGAGCAGGGTCAGGGAGGCATCCGCGCGGGCCAGCGAGGCCTGCCGATGGGCGACCGCCAGCACCTTTGCCCGGAGCCGGCTCGAGGTGGCCAGATCCGGAGACAGCCGCATGTCGGCGTACGCCTCGAGGCGACGCCGGAGCAGTCCGTTCGTGTCCATCAGCTCGATCATCTGGTCGTCCATGTCAGCGGGCCTCTCGACGCTCGGCGGCGTCGTCGCTGCTCACCGTCTCCGGTGGGTCGATCCCGAGCTGTCGCCGCAACGTGGCGATCGCCCGGAACTGCAGCCCGCGGATCGTTCCTTCCTGCTTGCCCATCACCACCGCCGCCTCGCGGGCCGAGAGGCCGGCGAAGAAGCGCAGGGCGATCGCGTCTCGTTGTTCATCGGTCAGCGAGGACAACGCTGCGGCCACCTCGTCCATTTCCTGGCGAGCGACCGTGACCTCATCCGGGCCGGCGTCCGTCCCGGCATGGCCGGCCGCCGCATCCAGGTCGGCGTGGTCATGGCGGGTGCGAACGTGATCGATGACGGTGTTCCTGGCCAGCCGGAAGAGCCAGCCCCCGAACGGGATGCCCCGCAATTCGTAACGCGGCAGGGCCTCCAGGGCCTTGACGAAGACGAGCTGCGTCAGGTCCTCCGCATCCGACGGGCGTTGGACGCGGCTGGCGATATAGCGATAGATCGGCAGGTGGTAGTGGTCGAACAGGAGACCGAAGGCCCACGCGTCCCCCGCGCGTGCCTCTCCCACCAACCGCTCGATCGCGGTCTCGTCGAGCGTCATAACGAACGTCCAGCGGCGACGTTAGGCGCGGCGGTCAATCCGACCTCCACGCGATCGCCTCCGCGCCGGAAGGCCATCGACGCGAATCCGGCCTCGGCCGCGTACTCGTAGCCGTCGGCGAGGGCCCAGGCGAACGAGTCGGTGGTATGGGCATCCGAGCCGATCGTGACGGCGCGGCCGCCGATGGCGTGGAAGCGCGCCACGATCGCCGGAGAGGGGAATGCCTCCTCGGCCGGCGAGCGGAGGCCGCTGGTATTGATCTCGAGCGCGGTGCCGCTTTCGACCAGCGCCGCCAGAATCGGCTCGTACAGCTCCGGGGCGGCAGCGAGGTCCGCGGTGGTCACGTGCGGCGTCAGGAAGCGCTTGACGAAGTCGATATGGCCCATCGCGTCGAACAGACCGGTCCGCGCCCCAGCGGCCACCTCGTCGAAATAGGGCGCGACGATCTCAGGGAGTGAGCGACCGGCGACCCAACCCGCGACATGGGCCGCGGCATACGGGGAGTCGCGATAGATGTGGACTGAGCCGATGACGAAGTCGTAGTGGTGGCGAGCGAGATGTTCGCGGATCTCGGTCGCGTGTCGCGAGTCCCAGGTGATCTCGACACCGAAGCGGATGGCCACCCCCTCCTCGGCCAATCGCTCTGCCCCGGCACGGACGATCCGCTCGCGCTGCTCGAAGGTGGTTTCGCCGTAGCCCGGTGCGCTCGGGGCGAAGTCGACGTGATCGGTGATCGCGATCTCAGCGATGCCGCGCTCGACGGCCAGTCGGGCGTAATCGTCGAGCGGCACGGCGCTGTCGTGCGACAGGTCCGTGTGGACGTGCGCATCCAGCGGCAGGTCGCGTCCCCGGCGATCGATCGTCATGTTGCGCCCCCCGGCCGCACGCTCATCCCCCGATGACCCCCAGCTCCCGACCGACGGTCGAGAACGCCCCCAGCGCCCGGTCGAGCTGCTCGCGGGCGTGGGCGGCCGTGACGATCGTGCGGATCCGCGCGAGGTCCAGGGCGACCGTCGGGAAGACGACCGGCTGGGCGAAGACGCCCTCGTCCATCAGTCGATCGCTGAAACGCATCGCCGTCTCCGGGTCGCCCATCATCACCGGCGTGATCGGGGTCTCGGAACGACCGGTATCGAAGCCCAGTCGGGCCAGCTCGTCCTTGAAGTAGCGCGTGTTATCCCACAGCCGGGCGTGCAGTTCGGGCTCGTCCACCATCACGCGGATCGCCTCGCGACAGGCCGCCACGACGGCCGGCGGATGCGATGTCGAGAACAAGAACGCCCGGGACCGCTGGGTGAGGATCTCGCGCAGGGCGACCGAGCCCGCCACGTAGCCGCCGAGCGCGCCAACGGCCTTGCTGAGCGTCCCGACCTGGATCGCCACGCGACCGTGGAGGCCGAAATGGTCGACCGTGCCACGTCCGTCACGACCCAACACGCCGGAGGCGTGGGCGTCATCGATGAAGACGGCGGCTCCGACCGCTTCGGCCGCCTCGACAATGCCGGGGAGTGGCGCGATGTCGCCGTCCATGCTGAACACGCCATCGGTGACCACCAGGATCAGCCGGTAGGGCTCGCCGCTTCCCGGCCGGCCGTCGCGCACCGCCTCGTCGAGCACGCCGCGCAGCGCTCCCACGTCGGCGTGGGGGTAGATCTTGCGTGGCGCCTTCGACAGTCGCATCCCGTCGATGATCGAGGCGTGGTTCAGGCTGTCGCTGACGATGAGGTCGGTCTCGCCGGTGATGGTCGGGATGACCCCGGTGTTCGCCGTGAAGCCGGACTGGAAGGTCAGGACCGCCGGGGTGCCCTTGAATTCCGCGAGCTCCGCCTCGAGGGCTTCGTGCATGGACATCGTGCCGGCGATCGTGCGCACCGCTCCTGATCCGACCCCGAAGTCGCGCACGGCGACAAGGGCCGCCTCGCGGAGCCGCGGGTGATGCGTCAGGCCGAGATAGTCGTTGGACGAGAGGCTGATCAGCCGCCGCTCGTCGACCGACACGATGGGACCCTGGCCGCTGCTCATCACCCGCAGGGCGCGGTACAGATGGCGCTCACGCAGGGCCGCGACCTCGTCCTCCAGGAAGGCGAGCGGGTCCGGACGGAGGGGCGTCGCGAGTGGATCGGTCTGGCTGGTCGACATGGGCGCCTATGTTCGCCGACTCAGGCGGTCCAGTCCATGATCACTTTTCCCGATTCACCAGTACGAGCAACGGAAAATGCCGCCTCGTGGTCACGGAATCCGAAGCGATGCGTGATCGCGGGCGTGATGTCCAGCCCTGACTGGAGCATCACGGTCATCTTGTACCAGGTCTCGTACATCTCCCGACCGTAGATGCCGCGCAGCGTGAGCATCTTCATGACGACCGCGTTGATGTCGAGGCTGATCTCGTCGGTCGGCAGGCCCAGGATCGCCACGCCGCCGCCGTGCGCCATGGACGCGATCGCGTCGCGCAAGGCTCGCGCGTTCCCGGACATCTCCATCGCGACGTCGAACCCCTCGACCATGTCGAGGTCCTCGAACACGTCGGTGAAGGCGCGCTCACGCGGGTCGATGGCCACCGTGGCGCCCATGCGGATCGCGAGCTCGCGCCGGAACGCGTTCGGCTCGCTGACCACGATGTGCCGAGCGCCCGCGTGGCGGGCCACGGCTGTCGCCATGAGGCCGATCGGGCCCGCGCCGCTGATCAGCACGTCCTCGCCGAGGATCGGAAACGCGAGCGCGGTGTGGACCGCGTTGCCGAACGGGTCGAAGATCGCGGCGACCTCCGGGTCGACGCCCGGCCAGTGGTGCCAGATGTTCGTCATCGGGAGGGCCACGAACTCCGCGAAGGCACCGTCGCGCCCGACGCCGAGGCCGATCGCGCGGGCGCACAGGTGCCGCCGGCCGGCGAGGCAGTGACGGCATCGTCCGCACACGACGTGCCCCTCGCCGCTCACGAGGTCACCCGGCGCGAAGTCCGTGACATTGGCACCGACCTCGACGATCTCGCCCACGAACTCGTGGCCGATCGTCAGCGGTGGCTTGATCTCGTTCTGGGCCCAGGCGTCCCACGACTCGATGTGGAGGTCCGTGCCGCAGATCCCGGTCTTCTGGACGCGGACGAGGACGTCGTTGATGCCAACGGCCGGGACCGGCACGTCGATGAGCTCCAGGCCTGGCGCCTTCTGGGTCTTGACGAGGGCCTGCATGGCCGGAGCCTACGCTCCCGACTCCTCGTCGGACCAGTCGATGATCGGGTTTTCGACCGAGCCGACGCCTTCGATCTCGCAGCGGACCCAGTCGCCGGGCTCCAGGAACACGGGCGGGTCGCGAAACACGCCGACGCCGGACGGCGTGCCTGTCGCGATGATGTCGCCCGGCCTCTAGCGTGATGACCGCGCTGATGTATTCGACGAGCGCCGGCACGTCCCAGATCATGTCGGACGTCGTGCCGTCCTGCATCAGGTGCTCGGCGCCATCGCCATCGATGCGCCAGCTGCGTAGGCGGAGGCCGGCGCCGGGATCGACCTCGTCGGCGGTGACGAGGATGGGACCGATCGGCAGGAACGTGTCCGAGCCCTTGGCGCGGAGCCATTGGCCGTCGCCCTTCTCGCCTTCGCGCAACGCCGGCGGGGTGCCCTGCCAATCCCGGGCACTGATGTCGTTGACGACGACGTAGCCCGCGACATGGTCCATCGCGTTGGCGCGGGTCACGCGGCGGGCCATCTGGCGGATGACGACGCCCAGTTCGACCTCGAGGTCGAGGGCGTGGGTGCCCTTGTGTCGCACGACCGGGTCACCGTCCCCGACGATCGTGTTCGCGAACTTCGCGAAGAGGAGCGGTCGGGTAGGTGCCTCGCGGCCGCCCTCCGCGGCGTGTTCGCGGTAGTTGAGACCGACGCACACGATCTTGCTCGGAGCAAGCAGGATCGGCGCCGGGTCGAGGCCCTGGATCGGCAGGCGCTCCTCGCGCTCGCTCGACAGCCAGCCAACGGCGCCCTCGAATTCCTCGTCGAGGCGACCGCTGTGGTCGAGCGGGCCGCCGCCGACGACGACTTCGTCTCCTTCGATCCGACCGGTGCGAACGGCGTCCTTGCCGTAGAACGCGATCAGGCGCATCGGGCGCCCGTCAGCTCGGCGCCGCGCTCGGGGACGTGCCCGGGTCGGCGGAGCCGCTCGGGGCAGCCGACGCCGGCGCCGAGGGAGCGGCACTCGGCGCGACCGAGGCGGGAGGCGCCGCCGAGCCCGAAGGAGCCGCCGATTCCCGTGCCCCGGGGCACAGTTCTTCCGGATTCGTCCGCTCCCCGAAGGCCTGATAGAAGTCGAGGATGGCTTGCTGGTCGAGCGTCTGGAGCGGCAGGACGCGACCCCAGACGAGCGCGGCGAACGGCCACGCCATGTCGTCGAAGCGAGCGATCAACGGGCCGGGCGCTTGACCACCCGGCGGGAAGCCGCAGACCGGGCTAGCGGGGAAGGCATCGAACAAGGCCCGGAGCGCCGCCTCATCGACTTCGGCGCCCTTGTACAGGATCACGATGGCGCCGTGCTCGAGGTTGTGCACCCAGCCCTCCGGGATGACGGTGTCGTTCGGGCCGTAGACGCGCGCCGGGAGCGGGCCGGCTCCGGCCGCGTTGTAGTGCTTCCCGCTAGCGGGCGGGCAATACGTGTACGTGAGCTTCGTCCCGAGCGCCACATGCCCGAAGCCCATGTCCGGCTGCACGTAGCCCGGCTGCGGTGAGGCGCCCTCGCGCGGAGACGCTGTCGGGGATGGCTCCCAGATCGTGGTGCAGGCGTATGCCGGCTGCGTCGCGACCGAGAACAGGCCGGCGCCGATCAGCGCGAGCACGGCCACGACCGCTGCCCCCAGGAACAACGTCCGGTAGCGCTGGAGGATCGATGGCTTCGCCACCGGGCGGGCGCGGTCGCGCCGGCCGGCGCGCGCGGCGCCAGTCGGGCCGCTGGATCGTGTCGACGTGGCGGCCGGGCCGCCGCTAACGGGTCGATTCGAGGTCGGGCCGCTCGCCGGGACCTGGCCGGTCTGACGCTGACGCCGACGTGATTCCTTGCTCACTCAGATGCCTCGATACGGTCGATCGTGTCGTTGGGGTGTGCTGGCCACGGCGGCGACATGGGCCGACAAACGTGGGCCGCGCCGAGTGAGGGTACCGTCCCGGAGCGAATCCGTGTGCGGGGCGGCCTTTCAGGCCTCGTTCAGGTACGCGCGGACCTCGGGGCGGAGGAGGCCGCGGAACAGCAGGATCCCGAGCACCGCGACGAAGATCGGCGCCGCGACCGGCACCGGGCTCGTTGCCAGCAGCAACACCGCGGGGACGGTCAGGCTGGCCAGCCCGATGGCCAGCCCGCGTGCCGCCTGCTTGCGCTGGAGCACGAGCGTGGTGGTGAAGATCGTGTAGGCCAGCAGGACCATGACGATCACGCCCAGGAGGCTCACCGGCGCGGCGATCGCCTGGTCCACGACGAACCGCAGGCTCAACCCGAGTCCCGTCAGGATCAGGAATGCGTAGACGAGGAAGAGGCGGATGCCGCCCGGCATGGCGCGGATGCTCGTGATCACGGACACGAGAGCGATGGTACCGCCGGTTCGTGCGACCGGTCGTCAGGACGCGGGCGGGTCCGGAACGCCAGGGAAACGCCCGCGAACGACAGGGTATTGACACCGTGGCGCGACCTGCCTAATGTCCGCTAAACCGGTTTGCTAAACCGGTTCAGGAGGAGCCGCGGCCGTATCGCCGCGCGAGGAGTCGGACCCGAGTGGAGCAAGGTACCCAGCGCCCGCGCATCGCGGACGTCGCCCGGGAGGCTGGCGTCAGCAAGACCGCAGTGTCGTTCGCGTTCAACTCGCCGGACCGCCTGGCGCCCGAGACGGCGCTGCGCATCCGGGCGGTCGCCGAGGACCTGGGCTATCGCCCCAACCCGGTCGCGCGGATGCTCACCCAGCGCCAGACGATGACGATCGGTGTGCTCACTCCACAGGCCCTCAGCGTGATCTTCAGCAACCCGTTCTTCGGCGCCTTCAGCGAAGGCGTCGCGCTGGCCGCCGAGGAGCACGGGTACGGCCTCCACTTCATCTCGCCGCTGCACGGCAGCCTGGCCCGGGCCATGAGTCGGGCCACCGTGGACGGCGTCGTCGCGATCGGCCTGTCAGACGGGCACCCGGAGGTCGAGCAGATCCGACGCGCCCACGTCCCGATCGTGCTCGTCGACTCGACGGCCCTGCCCGAGCATGGCTCGGTCGAGATCGATGACGTCGGCGGGGCGCGCGCCGCCGGCGAATACATCCTGGGCCTCGGCCACCGCGACGTGCTCGTCCTCGGCGTCGAGCCGCCGGCTGCGGACCTCGGCGGACCCGATCCGGATGGCGTGACGGGTCGGCGCCTGCGCGGCTACCGGGAGGCCTTCGCGGCCGCGGGCGCCCGCATCGACGACGACCGCGTGATGGTCGGCCCGGCCAGCGTCGACGGCGGGATCGCGATCATCAATTCGGCCTGGGAGGACGGTCTCCGCCCGACCGCCATCCTGGCGATGTCCGACGCCATGGCCATCGGTGCGATGCGCGCGCTGCGCGACCTGCGCCTCGATATCCCGGGCGACGTCAGTGTCGTCGGCTTCGATGACATCGACCTCGCCCCGCACGTGGATCCTCCGCTCACGACGGTCCATCAGCCCATCCGTCGCAAGGGTGAAGAAGCGGTCCGCCTGCTGCTGTCCGTCGTGGAACGACGGGATCTGGCAAAGCCCGAGCATCGTCGGCTCGAGACGCGGCTCATCGTCCGCTCCTCGACCGGCCCGGTGCGAGCGCGCCGGGAGGAGGTGGCCGGCGACCGAGACTGAGGTCGGATCGGCGAGCGACAACCCCCTGAGTTCGGTGCGGCTCGCCACCACGAACGTACCGACACACGGCCGCTCAGCCGCGGCGATCACAGGCCGGGACCACCGGCCAGACCGGTCGGCATCCGCCGACCAGCTGTAGAGAACCGGACGGCGACAGGCCGACCGGATCGAGTAGAGGAGATAACGATCGAAATGAATAAGCAACTTCGTCTTGCGGGCATCGTTGCGGGAGTGGCGATCATCGCCGCAGCCTGCGGCCCGTCCGCCGGGAGCGCAGCCCCCACGGCCGCATCCTCGGCGCCATCCGTCGCCCCGGGATCCGTCGCCCCCGGCTCGGAGGCCCCTGCCGCCGCCCTCGAGGGCGAGGTCACCCTCTGGCACTCCTACGGTTCCGGCGGCGGTGAGACCGGCGCCCTGACCACGGTCCTCGACCAGGTCCGAGCCGCGAATCCCGGCCTGACCATCAACGTCGTCGAGCAGCCGTTCGACCAGATCTTCACCAAGTGGCGGACCGACGTCGCCGCCGGCGAGGGCGCCGACATGTTCATCGCCCCGAACGACGACCTGGGCAAGGACGCCCGCGAGGAGTCGATCGCCAACCTCGACGAGTTCCTGACCGGCAACGCCGCACTCGAGGGCTACCTGCCGGTGGCGCTCGACGGCTCCAAGGTCGACGGCTCCTTCTACATGGTCCCTGAGTCCCTCAAGGCCGTCGCGCTGTGGTACGACAAGAGCGCGCTGCCGACGCCGCCGACCACGTCTGATGAGCTCCTCGCCGGCGTCAAGGACGGCTCGGTCAAGGTCGGCATCAACCAGGGCGTCTACCACCAGTTCGGCTGGACGGGCGCGTTCGGTGGCACCCTCATGGACGACACCGGGAAGTGCACCGCCGACGCGGGCGGCTTCGCCGAGGCGTTCGCATTCCTCAAGGAGCTCAAGGACGCGGGCGCGACGTTCAATACGGACGGCAACGCCCTCAAGACGGACTTCCAGACCGGCAAGATCAACGCGATCATCGACGGCCCCTGGCAGACCGCCGACTTCCGGACGGCGCTTGCCGACAAGCTCGCCGTCACCACGATCCCGGCCGGACCGCACGGCTGCCGCGAACCCGTTCACGGGCACCGACGGCTGGTACATCAACCCCAACCTCGATCCCGCGCAGCAAGCGCTCGCGGTGAACGTCGCGCTCGCGCTGACGGCGCCCGCGGCCGAGCAGGTCTTCGTCGACGACGCGGGCCACGTCCCGGCCAACCCGGCGGTGACGCATCACCGACCCGATCACGCAGGGCTTCGCCGACGCCGCGGCCGCCGGCCTGCCCCGGCCGCAGAACGCCGAATTCGGCAACTGGTGGGGCCCGTTCGGCGACGCGCTGAACAAGGTCATCGACACCGGTGCCGACCCGGCAACGGCCGTCGCCGACGCCTGCCAGCTGATGAACGAGGCGAGCGGCCTCTAGGCCCTCCGTCTCACAGCAGCGACGGGGGCGTCCACCGGACGCCCCCGATCGCTCCCGGAGCGCGTCCGACCGCATAGAATTCGGGCCCGCCCCAGGACCGATACCCCGACCCCGCGAGCCGCACGTCAGCCGAGGATAGGGAGACTCGATCGATGGCGACCTCGACCGCCACCCTGCCGCGCCGCAAGCGCGAGTACGCGTGCCAGGCGTGGCATCGCGCCGTACCTGTACCTGGTCCCGGCATTCCTCGTGATGGCGATCATCACGTTCTACCCGCTGGCCTTCCAGGTCTGGATGTCCTTCCACGACTTCGGGCAGATCAACTTCCGGGTCCGGAACCCGGTTCCGGCGGAGTTCGTCGGGCTCGACAACTACGTCCGGATCGCCACCTCGAAGCTCCAGATCCCGAACTTCGAGTTCGTTCGTCTGGTCCTCTTCAACCTGTGGTGGGCGTTCAGCAACGTGGTCGTCCACGTCGTCATCGGCGTGTTCGTCGCCGTCCTGCTCAACACCAAGGGACTCAAGTTCCGGGGCTTCTATCGGGCGGTCTTCATCCTGCCGGTCGTCATCCCACCGATCATCGTCGCGACGGTCTGGCGGAACATGTTCGACCCGAACGCCGGCGCGGTGAACCTTGGCCTCCAGGGGGTCGGCGGTCTGTTCGGCATCTCCGCCCGACCATCCGGCATTCAACCTGGACTGGCTGCGCCAGCCCAACGACCCGATCTCGTGGATCCCGCTGCCGCTGGCATTCTTCGCGATGATCACTGCCAACAGTTGGCTGGGTTGGCCCCTCAATTCGGTCGTCGCGACCGGTGCGCTGCAGTCGATCCCCGGCGAACTGTACGAGGCCGCCGAGATGGACGGGGCCAGCTCGTGGCAGAAGTTCAAGGCCGTTACCCTCCCGTTCCTTCGGCCGGCGATGCTCCCGTACGCGATCTACGGATTCGTCATCACCTTCAATCTGTTCTTCCTGCCCTACTTCATGACCCAGGGCGAGCCGTTCGGACGCACCGAGATCCTGGTGACGCAAGCGTATCGGCTCGCGGCGGAGCGCCGTCTGTTCGGCGTGGCGGCGGCCTTCAGTGTGTACCTGTTCTTCCTGCTCCTGATCGTGACCCTCATCACGACCCGGATGGCGAATGCGACGAAGAGCTATGCCGACTGACCGCGCACCATCAACGGAGAACGACCGATGACCGCTCCTGCTGCGACCGGCGTCACCCGCCGGCTCCTCGATCGAGGAATCCTCCGTTCCAAGCCAGCAGAGTCTGAGCGAAAGCTGCCACTCGGGCGTCAGCTGGTCCTGCAGGCCATCCTGCTGCTGATCACCCTGACCGTGCTCTTCCCGCTCATCTGGATCTTCAGCATGGCACTCGACCCGCGGAACCTGGCCCGGCCTGACGGTCTCGACCTGATCCCGCCGGGGGCGTCGCTCGATGCCTTCGGCCGGGTGATCGCGCAGCCGACAAGCAATCCGATCTCGTTCATCGAGCTGGCGTTGAACAGCCTCAAGGTCGCGATCGGGAGCTCCGTGATCGCGGTCGGACTCGGCATCACCGCGGCCTACGCGTTCTCACGGCTGAAGTTCCGTGGCCGCGCCTGGCTGATGATCGCCGTCCTCGGCGTTCTGATGCTCCCATCGGTGGCGACGATCATCCCGCTGTACATCTTCCTGAACCAGTTTCGCATCGAGTTCGGCGAACTCGCGTTCAACCTGCGCAACTCCCTGGTCGGGGTGTCGCTGGCCGTGATCGCCGGGCTGTTGCCCTTCGCCATCTGGAACCTGAAGGGCTACCTCGACACGATCCCGAGGGACCTCGAAGAGGCCGCCGCGGTCGACGGGGCCACGCAGAACCAGATCTTCCGCAAGGTCGTCCTGCCGCTCGCGATCCCGGCCATCGCCGTGACGGGCTTCCTCGGGTTCCTCGCTGGCTGGACGGAGTACCTGACGGTGGCGCTGTTCGTCAGCGAGGTCAGCGACTGGACGCTGTCCCTCGCCCTCAACAGCATGGTCGGACAGTTCGCGCGGACCACGAACTGGTCCGAGTTCGCGGCGTTTGCCATCCTGTTCGCGGCCCCGGTCTCGATCGTGTTCTTCGTCTTCCAGCGCTACCTCGTGGGCGGCCTGGCCGTCGGTGGCGTCAAGGGCTAAGCCTCGGCGTCACCGGTCCCGCGTCGCAGGCGGAGCTCGTCGAACCACGGCTTGTGCCGGAACAGGATGACGACCACCAGGATGTCCGCGATCCCGAGCATCAGTGAGAGCGGGCTCGTGCCGGCCCCGAGCAGGTCCAGGAACCCGAGCACGGCCGCTAGGTTGACCGCCACGATCCAGGCGCGGCCCAGCCGGATGAGGAGGCCGACCACGATCGAGCCGACCGCCAGGGCGATCGTCAGGAGGAAGAGCGGCTCGGTCCCCGGTGGCAGGCTCGGGATGCTGGACACATCCCCGATCACGTTGACGGCCCCGCCGGCGATCAGGAGCGCGGCGGCCAGCTCGATCGCGGTGGGCCGCGGTGGTGGCGGCGGCCTCGGCTCGTGCCCGGCCAGATCCGGCTCCTCGGGGAGCGTATGACGCGTCACGTGCCGAGCTCGATGACGATCCCTTCGCGCGGCCCGAGCCGCGGGACGGGGACGTACGCGTCGAACCCGCCGGTCGCGCCCACGACGGGATCGGTGGCCTCCCCCGCGCCGTAGACGACGCGCGCCGATGGCGTTCCGCACAGCGGCCCGCGCTCGAGGCTGAGGACCGGGGCATCCACCGTCTCGTCGGCAAGGTTGACGACGACGAGCATCGGTCTGCCCGGGTAGGTGGCGGATGTACGCGACGACCGACGGCGCCTCGGCGTCGACCGGGAGCGTGCGCGCCGATCGCGAGCGCACGATTTGCGGTCCGCAGGCCGACCAGCGATCGGTAGGCCGTAAGCAGCGAGTCGGGGTCCGCGGCCTCGGTCGCCACGTCGGTCCCGGCCGGGTCATCGCCAAGGGGCTGCCACGGCGCGGCGACGCTGAACCCAGCCGCCGGCTCGGATGCGTCCCAGCGCATCGGCGTCCGGATCCGCTCGTCCGGCTTCCGGCCGGTCAGCCCGATCTCCTCGCCGTAGTAGATGAACGGCGTCCCGGCCCCGGTCAGGAGGATCGTCGCAGCCGCCCGCGCGGCGTCGAGGTCTCCGTCCAGCTCGCTGACGATCCGGTCCTGGTCGTGGTTCGTCAGGAACGTTGCGAGGCCGCCGGGCGGATAGAGCTCCGCGACCTCTCCCTGGGATGCCCGGAGCGAGCCGGCGTCTCCCGACCGCAGGGACGTGATCGTGGCGCTCGCGAGTCCGAAGTCGAAGGTCAGGTCGAGAGCATCTTCCCGGACGTAGCGCGCCGACATCGAGGAGGCGTCCCAGACCTCGCCGAGGATGAGCGCCTCGGGTTTGGCGTCCTTCAGCCGGCCGCGGAAGTCGACCAGCCAGTCGAAGGTCGCGTCGGTGTTCTCCAGCCGCTCACCGTCCTCGATCAGGTGGCGTGCGGCATCGATGCGGAAGCCGGCGACGCCCATCTCCTGCAGCCAGAACTCGCCGATCGAGCCGAGCTCCGCCGTGACCTCGGGGTTCTGGACGTTGAGATCCGGCATCCCCTCCCAGAAGTAGCCGTAGTAGAACCGATCGCCGTCGGCGTGCCAGACGCGGCTTCCGTCGGAGCGAGCCACGGGCGGCCGTTCGTCGGCCCAGACGTACCAATCGTCGTGCTCGGAACCCGCGGTCCGGGCATCCTGGAACCACGGGTGTTCGCGAGAGCTGTGGTTGATGACGAGGTCGACCACGATGGCGATGCCGCGCTCCTCGGCGGCGGCCACGAGGGCCTTGAAGTCGTCGGCCGTGCCGTAGTCGGCCTCGACCGCCCGATAGTCGGTGACGTCATACCCGTGATAGCTGGGCGACTCGGCGACGGGCATCAACCAGAGGCCGGTCACGCCCAGATCGTCGTCCGTGGCGGGGTCGCCGTCGTTGAGGTAGTCGAGGCGCTGCGTGAGCCCGCGCAGATCGCCGATACCGTCGCCGTCCGAGTCGGCGAAACTTCGGACGAACACCTCGTAGAAGACGCGGTCGGCCCACCACGGGACGGCCGGCTGAACCGCGGGGACTTCGAGACAGGCTGGCGGGCTGGAGACGACAGCCTGGCTCGCCTGGACCGTTGGCTCGGGCGCCGATGGACTGGCCGTCGGCGTGGCGCTCGCACAGGCTGAGGCAACGATCGAGAACGCGACCAACGTCGCGACAAAGGCACGGGAGGACATCGATTGGAGTATCGCATCGGGTCTACGAGCCGGCCGCGGTGAGTGTCGACACGCCCGATTGGGTTAGGGATGCGGCGTTCTACCAGATCTTTCCGGATCGGTTCGCCGCCAGTGAGCGCGTCCGCAAGCCCGGTGCGGTAGAGCCGTGGGACACGCCCCCGACGACGCACGGCTTCAAGGGCGGCGATTTGCTCGGGATCGTCGAGCGCCTTGACTACCTCGAGGATCTCGGTGTCAACGCGATCTACATGACCCCGATCTTCCAGTCGGCCTCGAATCATCGCTACCACACGTACGACTACTTCAAGGTCGACCCGTTGCTGGGCGGCGACGAGGCGCTGCGCGAGCTGCTCGATCGAGCGCACGAGCGGGACATCCGTGTCGTCCTCGACGGCGTCTTCAATCACACCGGTCGCGGATTCTGGCCCTTCCATCACATCCTCGAGGCCGGCGCCGCGTCGCCGTATCGCGACTGGTTCCACCTCGATCCCGACGTCCTCGCCGGCCACCGGCTGCTTACGCCATACCCGCCGCTCGATGCTCCGACCGGCTTCTCGCTCGGGTACAAGGCGTGGTGGGGCCTCCCGGCGCTGCCGAAGATCAACACCGATCACCCCGACGCGCGCGAGTACCTCATGACGGTCGCCGAGCACTGGCTGCGCTTCGGGATCGACGGCTGGCGGCTGGACGTCCCGACCGAGATCGATGACCCGTCGTTCTGGGCGGAGTTCCGGCGTCGTTGCCGCGCGATCCGCCCCGACGCCTATCTCGTCGGCGAGATCTGGGAAGTCGCGCCGGACTGGGTCGGCGACGATGGCTTCGACGCGCTCATGGACTATCCGCTCGGCGAGGCGATCCTGGGATTCGTCGGCGGTCCCAGCCTGGACATGGGCGTGGTCCACGCCCATCACGAATACCGCCGGCATCTCCGGCCACTCGATGGGCCCGGGTTCGCAAGCCGCCTCGACGAGCTGCTCGGCGTCTACGACCCGGATGTCGTCGCGGTCCAGCTCAACCTCATCGGGTCACACGACGCGCCGCGAGCGCTGGCCGTGCTGGGCGGAGACCTCGCCGCGCTGCGCATGGCGACGGTGCTCCAGTGCACGTTGCCGGGCGCCCCGTCCATCTACTACGGCGACGAGATCGGCTTGACGGGTGGCAACGATCCGGCGAATCGGGCGTCGTTCCCCTGGGACTCGGATCGATGGGACAGCGCGCTCCACGGCTACGTCCGGTCGCTGCTTCGGCTGCGCTCGTCCGAGCCGGCGTTGCGGCACGGGACGACGGTGGCGCTCGCCGCGGCCGGCTCGGCATTCGCCTTCGAACGGCGCCTGGACGGCGGGCGCCTCGTCGTCGCTGTCAATGCGGGATTGGACACGGCCGAGGTCGTCGTGAGCCTCGAGGGCGTGGATAGGGGACGGTTCGAGCTCGTGGACCTCGACCGCGAGGCCGGAGGCGGATCGGACGATTCGGTCGAGGTCATCGGCGGGTCCGTCCGGTTGGTCGTCCCACCGCGCGCGGGGCAGGTCCTGCGTCTCACGGACTGAGGCCGACCGTCCGCTCGGACGTGTCGCCCTATACTCGCGTCCCGTGGCAGACCTTCCTATCGACTTGGCGCCCCCGCTCGCCGAACGCCTCGCTGGGGCCCTGGATGTCGAGGGCAAGCTCACCCGTGCGCTCGATGACCTCGGTCCGATCAAGGGACAGGATGTCGTTCTCGTTGACGGTGCTGGCGGGATCCGCGCCCAGCAGCTCGCCGACCTCGACGCACGGGTCACGCTCGTCGACTCGAATGGACCGGAGCGCTTCGACGCTCCGCACGAGTCCGCCGACGTGGTCGTGGCGTTCTGGTCGGCGTTCCGGGACGGCGCGCTCGATCAGGTCGGCCAGGCTCGGCGGCTGCTGCGATCCGGCGGCCGGCTCCTCGTGGTGCACGACTATGGACGCGACGATGTCGCGGGCCTGCGCGGCGAACTGCCCGAGCACAGCACGTGGAGCCGGCGCGACGGGCCCTTTTTGAGCCAGGGGTTCAAGGTTCGGGTCGTGCACTGCTGGTGGACGTTCGAAACTATCGAGGCAGCCCGTGGATTCCTGGCTGACGCGTTCGGGGCGGCCGGGCGTGAGCTGGGCGGCCGCTTGACCCGGCCACGGGTGTCCTACAACCTCGCGATCTACCACCGCACCTTTGGGGAGGCACAGGCATGACCGACCGGACCCGGCAGCGGCCTGTGGATCGACGCCCGGCCCCTCCGCGGCGCAATGGATCCTCGCCCAGCCGCACGTCTGATGGGCGTCGGATCTCGCCCGGCGTCGTCTTCCTCGTGCTCGCCATCGTCGGCTCGATCATCTACATGGCCTACACCGTCACCGTCCGTGACACCTCGCAGATCCCGTTGCTCGCTTCTGGAGCCGTCGTCCTGGCCATCGTCTTTGCGGCGCTCGCGGCGTACAGCCTGCGGGCGATCTGGCGGGCTGGCAGGGAAGAGCGTGGCGGCCGGGTCCTGCTGGTCGCCCTCGTCGGCGGCGCTGCGGCGTTCGCCGCCGCGGGCTTCGCGGCCGGAGCGATCATCCTGTTCCAGGTCGCGAGCGGCTAGCGCCCGAAAGGCCCGTCGCGGCTGGGTCGCTCAGGACCCTCTGCTAGACTCGGCCCTCGGCGCGCCAGCGTGCCCCCATCGTCTAGAGGCCTAGGACGCCACCCTTTCAAGGTGGAGATCAGGGGTTCGAATCCCCTTGGGGGTACCACCTCCTCCATAGGTCGTGCTCGGCGGGTCCTGTCCCCGGGCGGTCGCCCGGTCTCCGGTCGCTCCGGCGCATGCGCCTTACGCTCCCTGCGCCGGACGCCGCCCGGTGCCACCCGCCGACCCCGGCCTGGCTCCGGGTTGGAGCTGCGGCGGGTCCTGTCCCCGGGCGGTCGCCCGGTGCCACCCGCCGACCTCGGTCTGGCTTCGGGTTGGCGCGGGGCCACGGGTCCGACTGCTACCATCGGCCGCGTGGAGATCATGGGCGTCCGGATCCGGACGATCATCAGCGACAACGTCGCGAAGCGCTGCGATGGCTGCGGTCAGATCATCGAGGGCACGCCGTGGCGCGTGAACCTGCTCGATATCGTGACCGCCGAGACGCCGGTGTCCTGGACGGCGCGGCCGGCGATCAACCCAGGCCCGTTCCAGTTCCATGGCGACGCCGGGTGCGTTCGGCGATGGATGGCGGATCGCGGCTACCTGTTCTGCCGGCGCGGTGAGGTCCGCGAGATCATGCGCCCGGTGCCCATCCCCGGATCGGACGACGCGGGGAGCGAGGCGTCGGACGAGACTCGAACGGCCGGCGGATTGGGCCTGTGCGACGGCATCCACCGCGACGATCACGAGTTCGTTCCCGCCTGACGATCGGGCTCGTTGAGCGGCATTTCGCTCGAACTCTGGGCGCGCAGATCGCCCGTTTGACACCCTCACTCGGGCGGCCCTATCCTCCGCTCGCCGGGCCAAGGGCTCGTTACCCAGATTTACCTAGTTTTTTCGCATGCCGACGGGCCGCTCAGCCGTTCCCCCCCGGCCGGGCCGCCCGTCGGCGCCACCTCCGTCGCCGCGAGGTCAGCGTGCCCGACGTCGCCGCAACCACCACCCAACACGATCGCTGGCTGTCGCTCGGGCCGGCCAGTCGTCTCCTCGGCATCGACCCCGACACGCTTCGCCGCTGGGCGGACGAAGGTCGGGTCGAGGCATGGACGACGCCCGGCGGACACCGTCGATTCGACCGACGTGCCCTGGAACGGTTGGCCACGGACCGCCGACGTGGCATCGGTCGACCCCTGGCCAGCATGGGCGCCTCGCCGGAGCGACTCAACCGGGTCTATCGGCGGCACTACGCGGCGGACGCGGTCGCCGGGCCGCACCCCTCGTCACCACGCGACGATGAGGAGCGCGAGGCCTACCGCCAGGACGGACGGCGCCTGATCGCCGCTCTCATCGACTTCCTCGACAGCGACGCCGGCGATGCTCCGACGCGGGAGCTCCTCGAAGATGAAGCGCGCGCCATCGTGGACGACCAGGCCGTTCGCATGGCCGTGGCCGGAAGCAGCCTGACGGAGGCGGTCTCGAGCTTCGTCGCCGGGCGCCAGCCGTTCCTTGCCGAGCTGTCCGGGCTCGGCCGGAGTCGCTCGCTGGACCCGACCCGCCTCGCGGCGCTCTACGGCGACGCGTCCGCGATCCTCGATCGGCTGTTGCTGCGCTTCATCGCCACCCATCAGCGACGCGCCGCGACCGAGTCGGAGGCGGACTGACGGATGGACGCCAGCATCCTCCTCCCCGCGGTCACGTCGGTGCTTGCCCTGGTCTTCAGCGTCGCGCTGTTCGACCAATGGCGCGCACGGCATGGCAGCTTCCAGCTCATCTGGGGTTTCGGCATGCTGTTCTACGGCATCGCCGCAGGTGCGGAGGCGCTGGCCGGGATCGGTGGCTGGAACGAGGCCCTCTACCGAACGTGGTACCTGACCGGCGCTGTGTGGACGGCCGGCTGGCTCGGCCTCGGGACCGCGTTCCTGCTCGGTCGGACGCGGTTCGGCTACAGCTTCGCGTTGTGCCTCCTGCTCGCGGGCATCTTCACGCTGCTGACCCAGCGCCGGTACGACTACCCGGGTGCCGGCTCCGCCCCGATCCTCTATCTGATCGCCGCGATCGTCCTCGCCATCGCCGTCGCGGTCGAGACCTACTTCCAGAACGAGCGCTGGCCGGTCCTGGCTGCCGGAGCCGTGGTCGGTGCGACGGTCCTCTCGGCGGTGCTGATGTTGACGGTCACGATCGCTCCGCCCGGGTATGCGCTCGACCCGCGGACCTCGATGCCGATCGGCGACCTCTTCCCGGGCACGCTGCGGCTGTTGACGCCCTTCCTGAACATCACGGGCGCCCTGGCCCTCGTCCTGGGTGCGATCTTCAGCACGTACATGTTCATGCCCAAGAAGCGGGTGCTGCCCTACTCGCTCGATCCCAACCAGCCCGGCGATGAGTTCCTGTTCAACCTGCTCATCGCCCCGGTCGCGATCCTCGTGAACTTCGTCGCATCCCTGCCGGGCGCCGTGCGGGCGTTGGTCACGGGCCGGATCCATAGCCGCGTCCCGGCGACGATCCTCATCGCCATCGGCGGGTTCATCCCGGCGATCACCGATTCGCTCAACCGGTTCGGCTCGACCGAGCTCTTCCAGCTCGGCAAGTTCCTGGGGGTGCTCTTCCTGTTCGCCGGGTTCCTCGTGTCGATCGAGGTGTTCCGGGAGATCCGTATCCCGTTCACCGGTATCCAGCTCGGCGCGACTCGCCGGGAGCCTCGCGGCGTGACGCCGTCCGACACGGTGGATGCACCCCGCGGCCGCCACCCGGGACCGGCGCACCCGCGCTGAGCGCTCGCTCGGGCGGGGGAGCGGGCTCCGGCCCTACCATGACCCGGTGTCCAGCCCCATCGTGAGACCCTCGGCGAGCGTCGCGCCGGTCGTCGCCACCGCCGAGCACCCGCCCCTCATCGGCTTCGGGATCGTCCTCGGTGCCGCGGCGCTCTTCGGGACCCTCGGGCCGCTGGCGCGGTTCGCCTACGAGGCCGGGATGGAGCCTGCCGGGTTCGTCGCCTGGCGCGCGTTCATCGGGCTGGTCGGCACGAGCTTGTATGTCGCCTGGCGCGTCCGGCGCGGCTCCACCCGGCTGATCCGCCTGGGCGACCTCGCCACGCGGAGCCGCTCGCTGCTCCTGATCGCCGCGGTCATGGGCTTCACGCTCAACCTGTCCATGTTCATCGCCTTCGACCGGATCACGATCGCGCTGGCCTTGCTCGGCTTCTACACGTACCCGGCCATGGTCGCCGCGGCAAATGTCGTCCTGGGGCGGGAACGCCTCGATCGCACGCGCGTCATCGCGCTCGGGCTCGCGATCCTCGGCATGGTCGCGGTCGTGGCGTCGCAGCTGGATCCGGCTGGCACCATCCGATTGGATGCGATCGGTATCGGCCTGGCCCTCGGGGCTGCGGTCAGTCAGACCGTGTTCGTGGTCATCAGCCGCGACGGCTACTCCGAGGTCCCGACAGAGCAGGCGATGGCCATCGTGATGCTCGTCACCGTCATCGGATCCGTGACCCTCGCGCTCGTCAGTGGGGCAGTGTCGTCGCTCGTGTATCCGCTGACCGCGCCCGACGTCCTGCCGCTGCTGTTGTTCACGGGCATCTTCGCGGCGGCCATCCCGTCGCTCGGGTTCCTGACCGGGATCCGCGCGATCGGTGGTACGCGGGCCGGCATCCTCATGCTGTTCGAGCCGGTCGTCGGCGTGGCGCTCGCCGCGTGGCTCCTCGACGAAGCCTTGGCGCCGATCCAGCTGGTCGGTGCGGCGGCCATCCTCGCGGCTGCCCTGCTGCTCCAGCGCTCGGCGCGCGGCCCCGACACGGACCGCCCCGCGATCGTCCCCGGCGGACCGTAGGCCGGACGAACCACCATGCCGCCCCGAGCCGCACCGATCCGGATCCTGCTCGTCGACGACCACGCGATGGTCCGTCGCGGGATGCGCGACTTCCTGGCCCTGCACGATGACCTCGAGATCGTCGGCGAGGCCGCCGACGGAGCGGCCGCGATCGAGCAAGCCGCCGCGCTGCGGCCCGATGTCGTGGTGATGGACCTGCTGATGCCGGGAGTCGATGGCATCGACGCGACGGCACGCATCAAGGCCGCGGACCCCGACATCGAGATCGTCGCGATCACGAGCTTCGTCGAGGAGGCCCGGATCGTGGCGGCCCTGGAGGCCGGCGCGTCCGGGTTCCTGCTGAAGGACGCCGAGGCGGATGAGCTAGCGGCCGCGATCCGCGCGGCAGCGTCTGGCGAGGTGCATCTCGACCCGGCCGTCGCCGGCATCGTCGCGCGCCGGATGCGCAGCCGGGCGAGTGGGGCGGCGGGCACCGGCGTCGGCTCGGACGGCGACGCACTCGGCGGACTCACCGCCAGGGAGCGGGACGTGCTGGGCGCCGTCGCTCGTGGGCTCTCGAACCGGGCGATCGCGGACGAGCTCGGGATCACGGAGCGGACCGCGCGCACCCACGTGTCGAACATCCTGGCGAAGCTCGGCCTCGCGAGCCGGACACAGGCGGCCCTGCTTGCCGTCCAGCATGGCCTGGATCGCCCCACGTGAAGGAAGCCGCCTACGACATCGACGGACCCGCTGACGGCCCACCGATCGTCTTCGTCCACTCGACCCGATTGACCCGCTCGATGTGGCGTCCCCAGATGGACGACCTGCGAGACACGTTTCGCGTCGTGGCCCTCGACCTGCCCGGACACGGCCGACTCGCCGATCGCCCCTTCACCGTCGCGGGCGCGGCCGACGCAGTCGCCGACGCGATCGAGACGGCGTGCGGCGGGCAGGCGGTCGTCGTCGGCCTGTCGCTGGGTGGGTACGTCGCGATGGACCTGGCGGCGCGTCGCCCGGAGCTCGTCCGTGGCCTGGTCCTGTCCGGGGCGACGACTGAACCGGTCGGGGCCCTCGCGGCGCCGTATCGGGTCCTCGCGTGGGTCATGGATCGGTTCGATGGACCCGCGCTCGATGCGGTCAATACGTGGTTCTTCCGGACGCGCTTCTCCCCAGCTATCGCCGGGTCGGTCATCGCCGGCGGCTTCTGGTCGGCGGGTGGCGCCCAGGCCCTGCGCGCCATCGTCGGCGAGCGATTCAAGCCGCGCCTCGCCGGGTACCCCGGTTCCACGCTCATCCTCAACGGCGAATGGGACGTGCTGTTCCGCCTGGGTGCGGGAACGTTCGCAGGCGCCGCCCAGGACGCGCGCCGGGTGCGCCTGCGAGGCGCCACCCACCTCGCCAACCTCGACCGACCGGGGGCATTCAGCCTCGCCGTCCGCCGCTTCGTGGAGTCCCTCCCGGAGCAAGACCATGCGCCCGGCGACCCCGCCGCAAACCGGCGCGACAAGGGTCCGGTGCTAGACTTGGCCGACTCATCCCGCGTCCCCTGACACCCTACCGACCGAGGTTCGATGCGCGTCCGTAAAGCCGTTTTCCCTGCCGCCGGCTGGGGCACCCGCTTCCTGCCCGCGACCAAGGCGCAGCCCAAAGAGATGCTGCCGCTGGTCGACAAGCCGATCATCCAGTACGGCGTCGAAGAGGCCGTGGCCGCCGGGATCGAGCAGATCATCATCGTGACCTCGACCCACAAGGGCGCGATCGAGGATCACTTCGACCTCAACTACGAGCTCGAGCACCTGCTCGAGGAGAAAGGCGAGATCGAGAAGCTCCGCCAGGTGCGGGCGATCAGCGACCTCGCCCAGCTCGCCTACGTCCGCCAGAAGGAACAGCTCGGCCTGGGTCATGCCGTGCTCATGGCCAAGGACTTGATCGGCCACGAGCCGTTCGCGGTCATCCTGCCGGATGACGTGTGCATCGGCGATCGTCCGGTCATCGGGCAGCTCATCCATGCCTACCACCAGACCCACGGCTCGGTCGTGGCGGTCATGGAGGTCCCACCCGAGGAGACGAGCCGCTACGGCGTCATCGCCAGCGAGCCGACCGACGATCCCCTCGACCACGGCCGGCTCCATCGGGTCACGCGCCTGGTCGAGAAGCCGGCCCCGAAGGACGCGCCGTCCAATCTCGGGATCATCGGGCGGTACGTCCTGACCCCGAAGATCTTCGACAAGCTCGAGCAGACGCAGCGCGGCGCCGGTGGCGAGATCCAGCTCACCGATGCGATCCAGGCCCTCATGGAGGAGCAGCAGGTCTTCGCGTACGCGTTCGAGGGCATCCGCTACGACGCGGGCACCACGATGGGCTGGCTGAAGGCATCGGTCGAGCTGGCCCTCCAGCGACCGGAGCTCGGCCCGGAATTCCGGGAGTACCTGGCGGGCCTCCAGCCGTAGGCGTGGCGGCCGTCTCTTCGATGGGATCGGCTCGCTCGAGTTCCTGGACCTGGTTCGCCGGAGCCTGACGGGGGGCTGATCGTGCCCCCGTGGGGTACGATGCGGGCCGGAGCGCGTCGCGGGACGGCGGCGCGCCGAACCTTGTCGAGGGGCACGTTTGGCAGAGATCGGGACCATCTTTGGCGGCCGCTACCGACTCGTGGAGCTGCTGGGCCAAGGTGGCATGGCGACCATCTTCCGCGCGCTCGACACGCAGCTGGGACGCGAGGTCGCAGTCAAGCTGTTGCGGCCCGAATACCTGCGCGATCCCGACTTCTCGTCGCGCTTCCGCCAGGAGGCGCAGAGCGCCGCTTCGTTGAGCCACCCGAACGTCGTCACCGTGTACGACTACGGTGAGGACCCGGCCGGGCCGTTCATCGTCATGGAATACGTCGACGGCGAGGACCTGGCCACGATCCTCCACAGGAATGGCGCCCTGCCACCGGCCCAGGCGGCGCGCATCGCGGCCGGCGTGGCCCGCGCCCTCGCGGCGAGTCATGCCCGCGGGATCGTCCATCGAGATGTGAAGCCCGGCAACGTGCTGATCGCGCGGGACGGCCGGGTGAAGGTCGTCGATTTCGGGATCGCCCGGGCGATCGCCGAGGCGCAGATCACGATGCCGGGGACGACGCTCGGCTCGGTCCACTACTTCAGCCCGGAGCAGGCCCGCGGCGAGCTGGCGACCAGCGAGTCGGACATCTTCGCGCTGGGCATCGTGCTCTACGAGATGCTGACCGGCAGCCGGCCGTGGGAGGGCGACAGCGCGGCCAGTGTCGCCCTGGCTCGACTCAGCGGGCCGATCCCGGATCCGGCGCTCGTTCGGGGGTCGATCCCGCCGGACCTCGCCGCGATCACGCGCAAGGCCCTGGCCCGGCTGCCGAGCGATCGGTTCGCGTCGGCGGCCGCGATGGCGGATGCCCTCGAATCGTCACGAACCGCCGCCGGTGCGGCGGCGGCCGGCGCCGCTGCGGCGGCGGGTGGCATCGCCCGGTCCAATCCGACCGTCGTCTCGTATCCGCCGGACGCGTACGCCGACTCGGACGACGCGCGGGCCGCGGGCGCAACGCCCGTACCGGGTGCGCTCGACGACGAGCCACCGGGCAAGACGAGCCCCGTTGTGTGGGTGGCCGGGATCATCGCGATCGGCCTCCTGGCGGCCGTGGCCTTCCTCGTCTTCCAGTTGCTGTCCGGTCCGACACCGACCGAGCCGACCGAGGTCACCGTCCCGCAGTTCGTCGGGACCCTGCTCGCGGACGCGACCCGGGAGGCGGACGGCCTGGGCCTCCTCCTCGAGCCCGTCAACGTGCCGTCCGATCAGCCGGTCGGGACGATCATCAGCCAGGATCCCGCGGAGGGAACGGTGGTCGCGCCGGGCGCCACGATCAATGTCACGGTCGCCCAGGGCCTCGAGACCGTCCCGACGCCGAACCTGCGCAACAAGACGGAGGCCCAGGCGGTCCAGGAGATCGTGACGGCCGGACTCGTGCCGGGGACGAAGACCGAGGCATTCGACCCCACCGTGCCCGAGGGTCTCGTGGCCGTGCAGAACCCGGCACCCGGTGTCGTCGTCGCGAAGGGATCGCCGGTGGACTACACGGTCTCGCAGGGCCCTGAGCCAACGCCCAGCCCGACGCCGACCCCGACGCCCACCCCGACCCCGACGCCCACCCCGACCCCGACGCCCACCCCGACCCCGACGCCCACCCCGACACCGACGCCCGAGGTCAGCCTGCCGCCCGCATCGGTGGAGCCGCCACCGGCCTGACCGCTCGGGCCCCGTGCCCGAGGTGGCCGCGTCGCCTGGACGCCCTCAACGGTCGGGGTCGCCCCACAGGCTCCAGCCGGGCTCGCCGGGCGGCGGCAGCGGTGGCGAGATGAACGCCGGGGAGTCGGGAATGGGTGCGGCCACGTCGGGTCCCGGTTCCGTGGGTTCGACGCTTGCCAGTTCGGGCTCCGCTGCCAATCGGCCGTGGACCTCGATGAACTCGAGCGGTGCCGCGCGTCCGGGTCCCGACGGATCGTCATCCGCCGCGGTGACCGCCGCCGCGATCGGGGCGTCCGCGCCACCTGCCGGGGCCTCCCAGCACGGCCGGATCTCATCGCCGGTCAGCGGCTGCCGCCGACGGTCGAGGCCACAGAAGCCGAGAGAACCCGCCACCGACCGGCGGAAGTTGCGACAGGTGCCACAGGCGGTGGAGGACCGTCGGCAGACCCAGCACCTGGCCGTCTCGGCCTGGGGGGTCCCGCAATGCGGACAACGCCACATCGGCATGGCGCGATGGTAGCTGCGAACGGAGACCCTGTCGACCCTGTCGGGGAGGGGGCGGTGCCTATTTCTTGACGGTGAGGGCCGTCTCGTCGGTCGTTCGTCCGAAGTCCTCGGTCTGGACGAGCACGCCGGCCGGTCCGGATCCGCGGGTCGCCCCGCGCGGGATCGTCGTTTCGAAGAACGCACGGCCGTTCGCATCGGTCGTGGCAGTGCCGGTGACCGTCGGGATGCCCGGGATGCTGAGCGTGAACGTCGCGCGCGCGCCGGCGAGTGGCTTGCCATCCGGATCATCGACGGTGACCGTGAGCCGGATCGACTGCGGCAGGTTCGCCTGGCTGATGGAGTACGCGGAGGCGCTGAGGGAGGCACGCAGCCGCCCGGACCCGCGGGTGACGGTCAGCGCGAGCTCGTTGACGTTGCCGGCGGGGTCGGTCGCCGTGAGCTTGAGCGGGTTCTGGCCCCTCGCGATCGGCAGGGTCAGCGAGAACGTGCCGTCGTTTGCGGCGGTTCCCGACACGGAGTCGCCCGTCTCCTGGTTGCGAACGATCAGCGTCGTCCGACCCTGCGTGCGGCCCTCGAGCGTGACCGCCTTGCGATTGATGACGGCCTCGTGCCGTGGCGAATTCAATCGGATGGCGGGCTTGCTCAGGTCGAGGATCCAGCGGACCAGCGGCGACGATTCGGATTCGCCGCCAGGCCCGACGATCGTGACGCTGAAGTCGTTCGAGCCCTTCGTCAGCGTCACGGGGATGATCGTCCGCTGACCGGCGCCCAGCGGCGCCTCCTGGATGGGGGCCGGCGCCTGGTCCTTCAGGGCGAGATAGACACGCAGCCGGTGCTCCGGATCGCCCGCCAGGTCGCTGGGGACGATCACGACCAGGTCGACCGATTCCTGGTTCGTGTAGGGCTCGCTCGGTGCCTCGATGGTGGGGGCCTGGCTCGTCACGACCGGCGTGGGTGCCGGGACCGGTGTCGCCGTCACGCCCAGGATGAAGTCCGAGACGGTGGAGCCCAGGGCCCCCGCGACCGTTCCGAGACCGCCGGCGCCCAGGTAGACGACCCCGGCACCGACCGCGAAGATGCCCACGGCGAGCGCGATGCGACCGATGAGCGGGATGCCCCGGCTTCGCCGGATCGGGGTGCGAACCGACAGCCGGCCGGGCGCCGGCGCTCGGGGCCGGACCTTCACCGGCGCGGGTCGGCCGCTGGACGGAGGGCGTGGCCGAACGTGCGTGGGGCGCGATCCGCGCCGACTCGTCATCGGGCCGATTGTCGCACGCCGCTCCTTCGCTCGAATCCGATGAGGTAGGAGCCCCGCTCGCCCACGTTTCGGTAGGCGTGTCGGAACGCGGCAGTGCGTTGTACTCTGGCGCGGTCGCGCGTGCCGTTAGTGCACGCCGCAGCAGGAGTGCGAGTGCAGGCCCGCGACCCTAGGACCGGACGCGTACCAGGTGGTGATCAACAGGGTCAGCCGTCGCGCGCCTCGGAACGAGGGTACGGCGGGGGGCCTGGTGGCAACACCGGCGGCGGGTCCGGCGGTGGATCCGGCGGTGGATCCGGCCGTGGGAGCGGTGGCGGCAGTCGACCGCCCACGGGCCGCCCGGCGTTCGGGCTGGGGCCCATCGCGCGCGTCACGCCCTCACCCCTGGCGGAACGGAACGCCGCGGCGTCGCTGCCGACCATGCCCATGGGTCCGCGCGTCGGCTTCGGCCTGCCGAACCTTCGGCGCAACGTCTGCCCCCACTTCTACATGACGGGTTCACGTGGCGCCATCCCCATCCAGGCGCCGCACCTGCTCAAGGCCCTGATCCGCCAGGACGCGAACGTGTCGCGCTGCCAGTTGCGCGGGGGCGTCCACCTCGACCAGGGGTACGTCAACGACGTGTGCCTGACCCCGCGGTTCAACCAGTGCGTCTTCTACGAGGACGAGCTGACCCGCGAGTGACCGATCCCGGCCCGCCTTCGTCCGACCGCCCCGTAGCCCTCGACTACCACGAGGCCCTCGCCGCGCTTGCCGCTCGCGGGCGGTTCGGGATCCGGATGGGCCTCGGTCGAACACGAGCGCTCCTCCGGGCGCTCGGTGACCCACAGCTCACCGTTCGCGGGGCCCTGGTCGCCGGCACCAACGGCAAGGGCAGCGTGCTGGCCCTGGCGGGGAGTGCCCTGCGCGCCGCGGGGCTGCGCGTCGGCGAGACCCCGAAGCCCCATCTCGTCACGTACCGCGAGCGCGTCGTCATCGACGGCCGGCCGATCGGCGTGGACGACTTCACGCGAAACGTGGAGGCCGTGCTGGCCGTTGCCGACCGGGTCGCACGACGCCACGGCGACCCGACGGAGTTCGAGCTCCTGACCGCCGTGGTCTTCCGCCACTTCGCGGAGGCGGATCTCGACCTCGCGCTCGTGGAAGTCGGGCTGGGCGGCCGCCTCGACGCGACCCATGCGTGGGACGGCGGCGTCGCGGTCGTGACGAACGTCGACCTCGACCACATGGACCGACTGGGACCCACGATCGCGGCCATCGCGAAGGAGAAGGCCGCCATCATCGAGCGTGGCGATCTCGCCGTCACGGGCGCGACCGGTGAAGCGCTCGAGATCGTCGGGCGTCGCGCCCGGCGCATGGCGGCACCCCTCACGGTCGTGGAGCCGGCCACCCTGCTCGGATGGGACCGCGACGGCATCGACGTGGAGCTGCCCGGACTCGGTCCCACGCGGGTCGGTCTGCGCGGCCGGCACCAGGCGGCGAATGTCGCGGTCGCCGATGCCCTGCTCGACGCGCTGGAGGAGGCGGGCATCGCGACCGTGGACCCGGATGCCCGGCGTCGCGGCTACGCGACCGCGGTCTGGCCGGGTCGCCTCGAGCTGCTGGGGCTGGAGGACGGTCGCGAGGTGCTGCTCGATGGGGCGCACAATCCGGCCGGCGCCGCGGCGCTCGCGCGGGCGCTCGACGACCTGCGGCCGCACCTCGCGCCCGGGCCGCTGACCCTGGTCGTGGCGTCCATGGCCGACAAGGACGTCGATGGCGTCGTGACGGCGCTCGGCGCGGCAGCAGCGATCCAGGGCGCATCAGTGATCGCGACGAGCGTCGACGCCCCACGCGCGATGCCGGCGCTCGAGCTCGCCGAGCGGTGGCGACACCAGGCGGGTCCCGCCAGCGTGATCGCGATTCCCGACCCGCTCGAGGCCGTCGACGCCGCGACGGCGGGGCCGGGGACGACGGTCGTCGCCGGGTCGCTCTATCTTGTGGGGGCGGTCCGTGCCCATCTCGTCGACGACCCCGACCTGCGCGACCCCGATCCTGGAGCCCCCGCTCGATGACAGCCGCCCGACGGACGACCACCGCCGACCCCGCCCCCATCCGGATCGGCCCCGCCACATTCGCGTGGGGCCAGCGCACCTATGTGATGGGCATCCTCAACATCACGCCGGACTCGTTCTCCGGCGACGGGCTCCTCGAGGGCACCGATCCCGTGGAGCTAGCGGTGGCGAACGCTCGGCAGATGGTCGCCGAGGGCGCCGACCTGCTCGACATCGGGGGCGAGTCGACCAGGCCCGGACACGTCGCCGTCGACGCGACCGAGGAGACGCGCCGCGTGATCCCGGTCATCACCGCCGTGGCAGCGGCCCTGCCGGACACGCCGATCAGCGTCGATACGGCGAAGCCTGAGGTCGCCGAGGCCGCGCTCGCCGCCGGCGCTCACCTGTTGAACGACGTGTGGGGCACCAGCCCCGACGTCGGCGAGATGGCCGCCGTGGCGGCCCGCGCCCGCGTGCCGCTGATCGTCATGCACAACCGCCAGGAGGCCCGGTACGAGCGCAACGTCGTCACCGAAGTGGTCGCGGACCTCGGCGCGGCCCTTGACCGGGCCATCGCTGCCGGCGTGCCGGAGGACGACCTGATCGTCGATCCTGGCATCGGCTTCGGGAAGACGGCGGACCATAACGTCTCCGTGCTGTGTCACCTCGGCGCGCTGTCGACGCTGGGCCGTCCGGTCCTGCTGGGAACGTCGCGCAAGTCCACGCTCGGGCGCATCCTTGGGCTGCCCGTCGAGGAGCGGCTCGAGGCGACCCTCGCGACGACCGCACTCGGCATCGCCGCCGGCGTCGACCTCGTCCGCGTGCACGATGTGGCCCCCAACGTTCGGGTCGCCCTGGTGAGCGACGCCATCGTGCGGGGCCATTGGCGCGATCACGCCGACACGACGGGGAGCGCGCGATGAGTGATCGCATCGTCCTGAAGAACATGCAGTTCAGTGGCCGGCACGGCTTCTACGAGCATGAGCTCACGACCTCGCAGCCGTTCGAGGTCGACGTCGAGCTCGTGCTGAACCTCCAGCCTGCGGGTGTCGACGACGATCTCGAGAAGACCGTCGACTACGGGCGCGTGTACGCCATCGCCCGCCAGATCGTGGAGTCCACGTCGTACCGCCTGCTCGAGGCGATCGCCGAGGCGATCAGCCACGAGATCCTGTCCGAGTTCGAGGTCACCGAGGTCGGCGTGCGGGTGCGCAAGCCGGCGGTCCGGCTCGGTGGCCCGCTCGATCACGCCGCGGTGGAGATCTGGCGGCGTCGTTCCGAGCGCTAGAGGTCGGGGCGCGTCGCGAGCGTGAGCGACACGGTCTGCGTCTGGCCGTCCCGCAGCAGTTCCACAGAGATCGTGTCGCCTGGGGCGAACTCGCTCAGCGTGGCGTCCAGCGGGTGGTCCCCGTCGATCGCCTGCTGGTTGACCTTGACGATGATGTCGCCCTCGCGCAGGCCAGCCGCTTCCGCCGGGCTGTCCCGGACGACGGCCGGCGTCGGCCCATCGGGGCCATTCCCGGGGATGAGGACCGCCCCATCGGAGACCGGCAGGTTGTTCGCCTCCGAGTATTGGGGGTCCAGCGCGCGATAGACGATGCCCATGTACGGCCGGGCGAGCTTCTGACCGGCGATGGCCTGCTCCATGATCGGCCGGGCGATGTCGATGGGGATCGCGAATCCGATGCCGTTGCTGTCGGCGGCGATCGCGGTGTTGATCCCGACGACGTTGCCCCCGGCATCGAGCAGCGGACCACCCGAATTGCCGGGATTGATCGCCGCATCGGTCTGGATCAGGTTGTTGAGGTTGTCGTTGCCGTCAGCGATGATCGAGCGGCCCTTGGCCGACACGATGCCGCTCGTCACCGAGTTGGTGAAGGTGCCGAGCGGGCTGCCGATGGCGATGACGAGCTGGCCGACCTTGAGCGCGCTCGAGTCACCGAGCGAGGCCGTCGGCAGGCCCGTGCCCTCGACCTTGACGATCGCGAGGTCGGTCAGGGTGTCGATGCCGTAGACCGACCCGTCGAGCACGCGGCCGTCGTTGAGCTCGACCGCAAGGCTGTTGCTTCCCTCGACGACGTGGCGGTTCGTGAGGATCCAGCCGGCGCCGTCGTAGATCACGCCCGACCCGACGCCGGTCTCGGGGATGATGCCGGTCGAGGTATCGACATCGGCACCGGTCGTGATCCGGACGACGGCCGGGCTGACCGCCGCGGCGACGTCGATGGTCGCCGAGCTCTCGGTGATCGGCCGATTGGTGGCACCGACCGTGGTACCGGTCGGACCGGTCAGCACCGGTGCGGGTCGATCCAGCACGCCGCTCGCGCGCAGTGCCAGCACCGTTCCGCTCGAGGCCAGCACCGCGGACAGGAGCGACGCGGCCAGGAGGGTGGCGAGACCACCACGCCCGGACCTGCCGGAGTCGCTTCCGGCGGGCCGCACCGGCGCCGTCGGGACCGTGCCCGGGACGACAGCCGGCTCGTACCAACGCTCGGGTGTCGTGGTCGGCTCGAGGCCGCCTTCGTGCCGCGACCAGTCGTTCCGCGGCTCGGACGGCGGGGAGTAGCGCTCTACCACGGGAGAACCGGGATCGCCGGTCACCGGCGTCGCCGGCGTGGCAGAGGTCCCTGCGGCCGGCCACGCTGGCGGTTCGGCCGGCAGCTCGTGCCGCCGCGTGATGTCGGTGTCGTCCGGGTGCTGCTGATCGGTCATCGTCGGGAAGATTCCTTGAAGGTTCGGCTGATCGACCGGTGGTGAGCGACCGGTCGGGGATCCGTCCTGTTCAGGGTGCCGAAGCGGGGTTCAAACCCGACGAGTCGGACGGTGAAGTTTCCGTCACGTTCGTTCCAGCTTCGCCCCCGCTCTCCGTGCGCGGTCGGGAACCCGCGTCGTCGGCCGCGGCGGCAGCGGCGATCCGTTCGGACCCCTCTGCGGCGCTGGCAACGTCCGCCCGTGCCGCCGCGGGCGTGCCTGCGACCACGCGAGGGTCGCCCGGCAGGTGCACCGTGAACCGGCTGCCGCGCTGTGCCCCGGTCTCGACCTGGATCGTTCCGCCGTGCATGTCGACGATGGAGCGCACGATGGCCAGGCCAAGCCCGCTCCCGCTGCCCCGGGCCTCGTTCGCGCGCGATCCGCGATAGAAGCGTTCGAAGATGTGGGGCAGCTCGGCAGCGTCGATGCCGACGCCGGTATCGGTGACGTCGATCTGGGCGCCGTCGTCGGTCGGCACGACCGCGACCCGCACCGAACCGCCACGCGGCGTGAACTTGATCGCGTTGCCGACCAGGTTCGCGACGACCTGGCCGATACGGGGAGGATCGTGGCGGATGCGGATCGGCGCGTCCGGAAGTTCGACCGTGACGCGGACACCTCGTCGGGCAGCGGTCGAGTCGTGCTGGTGGGCCGCCGATTCCACCGCGGCGCGCAGGTCGTCGGGCCGCAGGTCCAGGAGGACGAGGCCGGAGTCGAGCTTCGAGAGCTCGAGCAGGTTCTGGGCAAGCCAGTCGAGGCGCTCGATCTGCCCGGCACTCGACTCGAGGAATTCGGCGCGCGCCTCCGGGTCGTCCCCGGCACTCTCCATCAGCAGCTGGTTGAACGTGCGCAGCGCCGCGAGCGGGGTGCGCAGCTCGTGCGAGACGTCGGCGAGGAAGTCGCGGCTCCGGTCGCGGTCGCGACGGCTGATCTCGACACTCTCCTCGAGGCGGTCGGCCATCGTGTTGAACTGGACCGCCAGCTCGCCGAGCTCGGTGGAGCCGGCCCGCATCTGGGCGGCCGGCACGCGCCGCGAGAGGTCGCCCTCGGCCAGCGCCCGGGACGTGTCGGTGAGCTGGCGCAATGGCGTCGTGAAGCGGCGCGTCAACGCGGCCGCAACGACGACCGCGAGCCCGAGCGCGAACAGGGCGATCGCCGCGAGGAGGCCGGTGAGGTTCGCGATAGCCGAGGCGCGGAAGGTCGATGGATTCGCCAGCGTGATCTCGAGCGTGTAGCGCTGGAACGTCTCGCCGCCACCGTAGCGCTCCGTCACGAACGTGTTCTCGCGCGACTGGCCGGCTCGCGGCGGAGCCTGCAGGTTCATCTGGAACGTGCCGTTGGGCGCGGGGATGAACATCGTCCGGTCGCCGGTCGTGCACGTTGAGCCCGAAGCGCGCGATGACGTCCGCCTGGCCCAGCCGATCGGTGATGAACGCCTGGCGCGCCGGCGTGTTCGAGGATCTCGACGACGTCCTCGTCGAGGAATCCGTCCGCGCCGACGACGGGGGAACGTCCCGCGGCGGCTTCGGCCTGGGTCCGGATGAAGTTGCTGACCGTCGTCGACCGTTCGCGCAGGTCGGCTTCCTGCTGCTGCACGAAGTAGGCGTCGAGGCGGTTGAGCACGAGCACCGAGACGAGGCTCAACGTGAGGGCGATGACCGCGACGAACGCGACGGTGAGCCGGCCCCCGAACGTGCGGGGCATGAGCCTGCGGAGGCGGCGCGCGGGACGGGATCGCCGGAGCACCGGCCGCTCAGCGCTCGGCGAACGCGTAGCCCACGCCACGGACGGTCAGGACGAAGGCCGGCGTCGCCGGATCGTCCTCGATCTTCTCGCGCAGGTGGCTGACGTGGACGTTGATGGTCTTCTCGTCCTGGTCGAGGGCCTCGTAGTCGCGCAGCAGCTCCAGGAGCTCACCGCGCGTATAGACGCGGCCCGGCCGGGACGCGAGGTGGCGCAGGATCTCGAACTCCGTTGGGGTGAGGCTGATCCGGCGGGCGCCGCGTTGGACCCGGCGACGCTCCAGGTCGATGATCAGGTCGTTGTGGCGGATGACCCGCCCCCCGGCAGCGTCCGCGAGATCGCCGTACGAGCGCCGCAGGAGCGCCTTGATCCGGCTCAGGAGCTCACGCAGGCCGAACGGTTTCGTGAGGTAGTCGTCCGCGCCGAGCTCGAGACCGATGACCTTGTCGACTTCGTCGTCGCGAGCCGTCAGCACGAGGATCGGCATCTTGGCCCCGGCCGCGCGGATGCGGCGCAATGCCTCGAAGCCGTCGATCCCGGGGAGGCGCACGTCGAGCACGACCAGGTCCGGAGCCTCACGCGTCGCGATCTCCAGGCCCTCTTCGCCGGAGCGGGCGACGCCCACGTCGTAGCCCTCCTGTTGCAGGGCGTACTGGATCCCACGCGCGACGGCGTGCTCGTCTTCGACGATGAGGATCGTGGCGGCCACGCTCCGATGCTACACCGGTCTCGGCCGATGCCCCGTGCCGTCCACTCCGCCGCCGGAGCGCTCGACCGAACGAGAGAGCGATCTCGTGGTACCCTACGCTCCCGCTCCGGGCGCCTCGCCAATACCGGCCCCGCCGGCGAGCCGCGGCCCGACACCAACAAACCATTCAGCCCCGAGGTCCACATCCCATGGCCACCGCCCGTCCCACACTCGCCGCCGAGCACCGTGAGGTGACCGGCAAGAAGGTGAACAACCTGCGCAAGGCCGGCAAGCTGCCGGCCGTGGTGTACGGGCACGGCGTCGACTCCACCCCGGTGACCGTCGATGCCCATGATTTCGACCTGCTGCGCCGGCACACGGGCCCCAACGCCCTCGTGGACCTCTCGGTCGACGGCGAGAAAGCCCAGCCGGTCCTGATCAACCAGGTCCAGATCCATCCGGTCCATCGCCGCCCGCTGCACGCGGACCTGTTCCTCGTGCGGATGACCGAGGAGCTCACGGTCGACGTGCCCCTCGCCGCCACCGGCATTTCGTATGCGGTCGACCAGCTCGGCGGGACCGTGCTCCATCCGACCGAGACCGTCCGGATCCGGGCGCTTCCCGATCACCTGCCCCAGTCGATCGAGTACTCGATCGAATCGCTTGTCGACTTCGACGTCGCGCTCCACGTGCGCGACCTGACCATCCCGTCCGACGTCACGCTCCTGACCGACCCCGATGAGATCATCGCCAAGGTCCAGGCGCCGCGCGTCGAGGTCGAGGAGGAGCCGGTCGTCGCCGAGGGCGAGGAGGGCGCCGAGGGCGAGGAGGGCGCCGAGGGCGAAGAGGGCGCCGAGGGTGGCGCCACCGACTCCGGTGGCGGCGACAGCGGGTCGTCCGAGGAGAACTAGAACCCCGGTCCCACGCGGGTCCGGACGTCGCGCACCACGTCCCGGCGCAGCCCGCGCCACCGCGCTCGCCGTGCTACCGCGCCACGTCGCTCACCGCGCACCGCCCTGCGCCCGGCGTTGGTGCCAGCAGCGTTCCAACCGGCGAAGGAACCGGCAATTCGAGCGCCTTCGGGCGTCGATCGGGGACAGGGCGCGAGCGGAATGCGGCTGAACGGGCCTTCGTCCGTCGCTTGGAACGCTGCTGGTTCCAGGGGCCTTCACCCGTCCGAGCGTCGGCCCGAGGCGTACACGATCGGTACCCGGAACGTGAGCTCGTCGGGCTGCAGCGCCATCAGGCGCTCGCGGAACTGCTGCAGGAACTTCCGGCGCTCCGTCCGGCCCATCTCGGCGAAGAGGCTCTCTTCGTCGAACTCGGTCAGGAACGAGATGTAGCCATCGACCGTGAAGGCGTACTCCAGCATCGCCCCGTGGGCGACCACGTCCCGGAAGCCCGCACTGCGTAGCTCGCCGGCGGCGCGCTCCACGGACGGGATGTCACCGTTGCGGTTGGGATCGCCGTCATTCTCGAACCCGTACTCCTCGAGCAGTCGATCGAAGATGCGGTCTGGGGCAAACGCTCGGTCGTCGGCGATCCAGGTGACGTGGGCGAACAGCCCGCCCGGTCGCAGGACGCGCCGGATGTCGCGGAGCGCCGCGGGCCGGCTCGGCACGAGCTGGAGCACGAACGACGACATCGCGGCGTCGAAGGTCCCCTACTCGAAGGGCAGTTCAGCGGCGAATGCCACGCGACCCACGAATCGGTCGCGTGCCGCCGGGGCACGTTCTTCGACCAGCGCCTCCACCGCACGGACCATCTCGCGCGACGCGTCGATGGCCGTGACACGGACCTCCGGCCAGCGACGCAGCGCCGCGATCGACAGATTGCCGGTCCCGACGCCCACGTCGAGCACCGTTCGCGCGCCTTCGGCCACGGCCCCATCGAGGCGATCCAGGAGGGCGATGGCGCTGCGTGCCAGCACGGGCGCCCACCACCGGTCGTAGCCGGCGGCGATCCGGTCGTATCGTTCAGCCGTCTCCGTCACCCACGCATGGTGCCATGCGCAGGTCAGCGGCTCATCCGGCCAGGGGAACGTCCGCGCCGCGCCGCCGGCCGATGAGGCCCAGCCGCCGACCGACCCAGACGCCGATCGCGATGATCGCGCCGATCACGAGCAGCAGCGGCAGCCACACGATCGCGAACCAGATGCCGGCCGTCGTGAGCGCCTGCAGGATGTTCACCAGGCTGGCGGTCGCCTCGTCGACGACCTGGGCCGGTTCGAAGCCTTCGGCGGCGGCCTCGACGGCCACGATCGGGACGCTGAAGGTCGCGGTGAGCGTCGCGAAGCCGGCGCGGTCCTCGAGATCCGCCAGGGCGGCGCTGAGCTGTTCGATCTGGCCGCGGACATTGGTGAGCTGGTTCTGGACTTCCAGGACGTCGGTGATTCGCGTTGCCGTGCTCGCGATCTCCTGGAGCGCCGTCTCGCTGGCACGCAGGTTGCGAATCCGGGCTTCAAGATCGATGACCTGGCCCGTGACCTCGACCGCCTGGGTCTGTTCGCCGACGACCTTCGAGGTCAGTCCGTTGAGGCCACGCAGGAGGTCGAGCGCGTCTTCCCAGCGGTCCGCCGGGATCCGGTACGTGATGGTGGCATACGGCTGGTCGTCGACGTTCTCGGTCTGCGGATGCGCCGACGTACCCGCCCATGGCGCGGATGCCGTTGCGAGCCGCCACGAGGGCCGACGGTACATCCGTGACCTCGAGCTGGATCGTCCCGGTGCGGATGATCTTCGCGTCGTCGACGGCCGCTCCGACGCCGTCCTCCGTGATGGGTGGGGCCGGCGCCGCGGAGGCGGCGGGTTGGCCCCCCTGGCCGGACAGGTAGCCCTGGGCGTTGTCGCCGACCGGGGCTCCGACCGTACTGAGGATCGGGGAGGCGGCCCCGCCGCAGGCCGCGACAAACACGCCGATGGATGCGATCAGCGCGATCCGCGCGATCGATGGACGGATGGTGCGCATGTAGTGGACCTCCGTGGCGCCCGCGACCCGAAGGATCGCGCGGCATCCGCCCGACGCCCGCGCCCCGGCCACGGTTCCGCCCGCGGAGGCGCCGACGCCACACCAGCACGCTCGGAGTCGTCCCAGCCCCGACCGCGCACCCCCCGAGGAGAACCCATGGATCGTTCCCTGGCCCGCCGCATCCTGCTCGCCGCCCTCGCGATCGGCGTCCTCGCGGACATCGCGTTGGACGGCCCGGCGATCGGCCTCAACCTGCCCATCGTCACGGCGGCGATGCTCGCCGCGGCCTGGCTGCTGCGCCGGCCCGGGCGCGCCCCGGATCCGCTCGACGCGTGGCTCCCGGTGTCGGCCCTGGTCCTTGCCGCGTTCGTCGCGGTGCGAGCCGATCCGTTCGTGACGCTCCTCGACATCGTGGGTGCGGCGGCGTTCACGGGAGCTTCGGTCGCGGCGTTCTCGGGGCTTGCCGTGACGCGGCGGTCCGCGACCGTCGTCATGGCCACGGGCGCATGGGTGCTCGAGTCGGTGCTCGCAGGGACCGGCCGCGCGCTACGCGCCGGGCGGCCTGCCGAGACCGATGGTCCCAGGCGCGCTCCGACGTGGTTCGGGCCCGTGGGGCGAGGGCTTGTGCTGGCGGTCCCGCTCGTGCTGATCTTCGCGGTCCTGTTCGCCTCGGCCGATCCGATCTTCAACCGCGGGTTCCAGGACCTGCTGAACTTCCGCATCGATCTGGGCGACCTGCCGGGTCGGGTCATCTTCGTGCTGGCCATCGCCTGGCTCGCTGGCGGCCTGCTGACCGTCGCGGCCCGTGGCCTCCCGGCGCTGGAACGGGCGTCACTGGGTGCCGCGGCGCATTCCGCATCCGTGATCCCGGAGCGGTTGCTCGGCACGACCGAAGCCCTCGTCGTCCTTGTGGCGATCGATCTCGTCGTGGGGCTCTTCGTCGGCCTGCAGCTCGCGTACCTGTTCGGCGGGCTCGACACGCTCGCCGCGGCCGGCATGAAATACAGCGACTACGCGAGGCGCGGGTACTTCGAGCTGGTCGCAGCCGCCGCGCTCGCCGGCGGGATCCTGGTCGCGCTCGAATACGGGGTGTCCCGCCGGAGCCGCCCCTACGTCGCCCTCGCGATCGGCCTGGTCGGCCTGACGATCGTGGTCCTCGCGTCGGCCGCGCTTCGGCTCCAGCTCTACCAGGACGCCTACGGCTGGACCGAGCTGCGCCTGTACGTCGCGGTGTCGATCGCGGCGATGGCGGTCACGCTGGCCACGCTCGCGGCCTTCCTGGCCACCGATCGGACGCGCTGGCTCGGGCACGCGATGGTGGCGATCGGTCTCGTCTCACTCATCGTCCTCAATCTCCTGGCGCCGGCGGCGTTCGTCGCGGAACGGAATCTCGCCAGGGTCATCGATCCGACGCTGGTGCCGCCCGATGGCGAGGCATCCCTCGACGCCGACTACCTCGGGGTCCTGCCCGACGACGCCATCCCGGCTCTGGTGGCCGCGCTGCCGAGCCTGCCCGCGCAGGAACGCGAGCGGGTCCTGCGGCTCCTCTATGAGCGTCGCTTCGTCCTGTCGAAGGAACCCGCCTACGCGTCACCGTTCGCCTGGAACCTCGGCCGCGCGCGGGCGGAGGCGGCGCTCGCGACACTACCGTGAGCGGCTGACCTACACTCCGGCGATGGCCCTCCAGCTGCCCATCGAGCCACCCCTCGAACCGATGCTCGCCAAGGCGACCGACTCGCTGCCAGACGGAGACGGCTGGCTGTTCGAGCCGAAATGGGACGGCTTTCGGGCGCTCGTCTTCCGTGACGGTGACGAGGTGTACACGCAGTCGCGCGACCTCAAACCGCTCGACCGCTACTTCCCGGAGCTGGCGGACCCGCTGCGCGCGGCGCTGCCCGAGCGCTGCGTGCTCGATGGCGAGATCGTCATCGCGACCGACGGCGGGCTCGATTTCGAAGCGCTCCTGCTACGCATCCATCCCGCCGCCTCGCGCGTGAAGATGCTCGCCGAGGAGTCGCCGGCCTCGTTCGTGGCCTGGGACCTGCTGGCGCTCGGTGACGAGGACCTGCGCGAGACGCCGCAGGGCGAGCGTCGCGCCCGACTCGAGTCGGTGCTGGCCGGTGTCGAGCCGCCCGTGCACCTGACGCCGGCGACGCAGGATCGCGCCACCGCCGCCGACTGGTTCGACCGGTTCGAGGGGGCGGGGCTCGACGGCGTGATCGCGAAGCGGCTCGATGCCCCCTACCAGCCGGGCAAGCGCGCCATGCTCAAGATCAAGCACCAGCGCACAGCCGACTGCGTCGTGGCGGGGTTCCGCTGGCACAAGAACGGTCCGGGCACGCATGTCGGGTCGTTGTTGCTGGGCCTGTTCGATGACGAGGGCGTCCTCCATCACGTCGGGGTCACCTCGTCGTTCACGTGGGACAAGCGAGCTGCGCTCGCCGAGGAGCTCGCGCCGCTGCGCGAGCGGGCCCTCGAAGATCACCCGTGGCGCGAATGGGCCGAGTGGGCAACCACGGGCGACACCGACGCCTCCGGCCAGCGCCTGCCCGGGGCCACGTCACGGTGGAATCGCGGCAAGGACCTGTCCTGGGAGCCGCTCCGGGCGGAGCGCGTCGCCGAGGTCGCCTACGACCACCTCCAGGGCACGCGGTTCCGCCACGGGACGACGTTCAAGCGCTGGCGGCCGGACAAGCCACCGGCGGCGTGCCGCTACGACCAGCTCGAGACCACGACGCCGTATCTGCTCGAGGCGATCTTCGGGGATCGCTGAGCGCGGGGGTGGTGCGTAGCCGCACACCCATCCGTCCCGGTTTGGCCGCGATTCCGGCCGGACCTTCGGCTCATGGGGAAACCGGCAATGGTTCCGTAGAGTCGGAGGTCGGGACCATCTGCCGTCAACGGAGGCCAGCGTGTTCGGCACGCACCCAAAGCTGTCGCGACCGACGCTGCTCATCCTCGTTTTCGGCGCGTTCATCGCGCTCGTCGGGATCACGGCCGCGGCGCAGGCCTACATGGTCGGTGCGCACTTCTCGGCGGCGACGCTGAACGACGTCGTCAGCAGCGATGCGGCCACGACCCGGGCCTTCGTCAATGCCTACGTCCAACCGGCGGATCTCGAGAACGCTGCCGCGATCCCCGAGCCCGGCGCGGCCCCCACCAAGCTCGAAGGCCAGCTGGCGACCCTGACGCGTCCGCGCGAGATCCTGCGGGTCGAGCTCCGCCGACCCGATGGCAAGATCGTGGCCTCGAACGATCCCGCGCTCCGTGGCACGAGCATCCCCACCGATGGCGAATTCGCGCTCGCGGTTGGCGGGACGCCCAGGGCGGATATCCTCCCGGCCGAAACGGCTGGTGCCGGGCCTGGTGGACTCGGCTCGCCGACCCTCCTGCGTGAGTACCTGCCGATCAGCGTCGACGGCAAGGTGCTCGGCGTCGTCGCGATCTGGCGCGATGCAGTCCCGGTCCTCGACCGCCTGGCGCTCGTTCGTCGCGACGTCGTGCTCGTGACGCTGTCCGCCGCCCTGATCGCTGCGGCACTCCTCTTCCTGATCTTCCGGGCCGCCCAGCGTCGCCTGACGCGGCAGACGAGGGAGCTGATGGAGTCGACCAGGCGGGATCCGCTCACCGGCGCCCTCAACCACGGTGCGGTGGTCGGTCACCTCGCGATGGAAACCGAAGCGGCACGCGCAGCGGGCATGCCGGTGACGATCGCGCTCATCGACATCGACAACTTCCGGTTGCTCAATGAGAACCACGGTCACTCCGCGGGAGACGAGGCGCTGCTCGCCGTCGCCGGTCTGCTCCGGGGCGAGGTGGTCGAGCCCATGGTCCTGGGCCGGTCCGGCCCGGACGAGTTCCTGATCATCGCGCCGCCGGCCGTGGCGTTCGAGCTCGAACCGCTCGTGACCAGGCTGCAGACCGGCCTGGTCGACCTGAGCCTGCAATTCGAGCTGACCGAGCGGCTGCCGATCACCGTCAGCGTCGGGATCGCGACCTACCCCGAGCACGCCGCCTCCGCCACCGCGCTCCTCTCGACCGCCACGATGGTCCTCGAGGAGGCCAAGGCCAGCGGCGGTGACACCGTCCGCATGGCGAGCAGTGCGTCCCTGGAGGAGTCGTCCGCGACATCGACTTTCAACGTGCTCGAGGGCCTGATCCTCGCGGTCGACACGAAGGACCGCTACACGAAGCGGCACTCGGAGGATGTGGCGCGATACGCCATGTTCCTCGGCTCGCGCCTCGGTCTCGACGCCGACGAGATGCGGGTCATCCAGACGGCGGGGCTGCTCCACGACGTCGGGAAGATCGGGATCCCCGATCAGATCCTGCGCAAGCCGGGCAAGCTGACCACGGCCGAATTCGACATCGTCAAGCAGCACGTGGCGCTCGGGGACATGATCGTGCGCGACCTTCCGGACCTCGACCAGGTCCGCGCCGGCATCCGGCACCACCACGAGCGGTGGGACGGCGACGGCTACCTCGGACGGCTCGAGGGCGAGGACATCCCGCTGATCGCGCGCATCCTGGCCGTCGCGGACGCCTTCTCGGCGATGACGACGACCCGGCCCTACCGCAAGGCGCTCGACCTGCGCGAGGCGCTGACGCGACTGGGCGATGCCGCCGGGACCCAGCTCGAGGAGCGACTCGTCATCGCCTTCGTCGATGGCATGGAGACCGCCGCCGACGCCCCCCTGCCGGGCACCGAGGCACCGGGCACACTGTGGACACCGGGTCGGCTCGTCGCGTGAACGACCGCCGCCGTCGGCACCGAATGGCTGCTGCGCTTCTCGTGTCTCGGGGATGATCGTTGCGGTGTCGTTCGGCCCATGGCTTCAGCCGGTGGCCGGCGTCTGCCTCGTGCCGGTGGCGAACGACAATTCGATGACGACCCAGCAGAACGTCGCCAAGACGATCGCCGCCCCGGGTGTTCTCGGCAACGACGAGTGCCTCAGTCTCCTTGGCAGCGGGCTGAGGGCGGTGTTAGATGACAACGTCTCGGATGGAACTCTGACGCTTCAACCGAACGGCGGATACACCTACACGCCCGACGCGGGATTCTCTGGCACGGACCAGTTCCGCTACCGGGCGAGAGGTTTGCTCCTCACCTCGAACGTCGCGATCGTGACCATCACGGTCACCCCCACTCCAACGCCAACCCCGGCGCCGACTCCGGCTCCGACCCCGGCCCCGACTCCAACGCCGGCTCCGACACCGAAGCCCACGCCGACCCCGGCCCCGACCCCTACTCCGACGCCTGTTCGCACACCGACCCCGACCCCTACCCCGATCATTCCGCTCCCGACCCTGCCCCCGCTCCCGACGCTGCCGCCCCTTCCGACCCTGCCGCCGCTCCCGACGCCTCGGGTGACGCCGGCACCGACCCCGCGCGCCACCGCGACACCTGGGACCAGCCCGGCAGCGACGCCGACGCCGACCCCCGGCGCCGGGGCGACCGCCACCCCGACACCCACGCCATCGCCGACCGCTGGTGGCGGGACGACCGTGCCCCCGGGATCGGGAGCGAGCCCGACACCCACGCCCACGCCCGCCGGCGCCGCCACCGACGATCCTGGGACCGGCGCCGGCACCATCGGCGGGGACGACGATGGCACCGCTCTGGGAGCGGCACCGGGCGACCGCTTCCTACTCCCGCCACTCGATCAACCCGGGATCGACGCGATCGTCGATACCTCGTTCACGGGCTTCGGCTCGATCGAATGGGCCGTCCCGGCGTTCGCCCTCGGCGTTCCGGGACTGCTCCTGATGATCGCGGTCGGACTCCAGGCGATCGTCGGGGTGGCGTGGCTGCCCTTCATCCGACGCTGGCTGGGCGGCGTCGGGGTGCGCCGGCGCCAGCAGTCCACCTGACATCGACGGCTGGCGGGCCGCGTCAGCTCGCCGGTTTCTTCTTTCGCGGGGCGCGCTCCAGCTGGCCGGCCCGGTCGGGCCACTCGAAGCCTGCCCACGGGTCGTAGTCGGGGTCGAGCGCCTCCTGCGGAGGTCGTTCGTCCTCGGGCACGTGGGTGAGGTTGACCCTGACCCGGTACCAGAGCGACGAGCGCCCGCGCATGCCATCGACGAGCACGTCGGCGGGCTCCAGGTTGTCGGCGGCCTTTGGATGACGAGCCCTCCAGCGCTCCAACCCTTCCAGCGCTTCGACCTTGGAGGCGGCACGCGAGATCTCGATGACCGGGATGCTGGTCTTCCGCCGGCCCGTCGGCGTCGGGCGGGAGCCTTCCCATTCGGTAGGCAGGCCCGCGTTCGGGTCGCCCGCGGCCACGGCGGCGGCCCGTTCCGCCGCGACTTCCGGCGGCGGACCGCCGGACTCACCCCGACCCTGCTCGTACTCCGAGTCCGGCCGGCGCTTGCGTGACGGCTGGACCCGTGGCGGCTCACCGGCCTGTTTCGCGTAGTTCGGCGGCCACGGGGCGTCACCCTCCCCCTCGGCCTCGTGCTTGCGGGACAGCTCCAGGAGCGCCTCGAGCGACCCGACGGCGTCGTCGATGCCGGCGCCCGGGTCACCGATCTCGGCGAACCGCGCCGGCACGGTCGCGATCGTGAACGCCTCGGCCTCGACCGTCGGGACCTCGTCCCAGGTCAGCGGCGTGGAGACCCGCGCGTCGGGCAGTGGCCGGACGGAGTAGGCCGACGCGACGGTCCGGTCCTTGGCGTTCTGGTTGTAGTCCAGGAACACGCCGTGGCGTTCCTCCTTCCACCATTTCGAGGTCGCGGCATCCGGCACGCGGCGCTCCACGTCCCGGGCGAGCGCCAGCGCGGCCCTCCGGACCTCCGGGTACGTCCACTCGCGGGCGATCCGGACGTTGATGTGGATCCCGCGCGAACCCGAGGTCTTGGGCCAGCCGACGAGGCCCACGGCCTCCAACGCCTCGCGGCATGCGAGGGCCACCTCGCGGATCTGCGGCCATCCGACGCCCGGGACCGGGTCCAGGTCCACCCGCAGCTCGTCGGGGTGGTCAAGGTCGTCGGCGCGCACCGGGTGCGGGTTCAGGTCGATGCAGCCGAGGTTGACGATCCAGGCCAGCGCGGCGGCGTCGTCGACCACGATCTCATCGGCCGTTCGGCCCGACGGGAAGGTCAGCTCTGCCGTGCGGATCCAGTCGGGGGTGTTGTCCGGGGCCCGCTTCTGGAAGAACGGTTCCTTCGTGATGCCGTCCACGAAGCGCTTGAGCGCCATCGGCCGGCCGCGAACGCCCGTCAGCGCCCCGTCCGCGACCGCCAGGTAGTAGTGGACAAGGTCGAGCTTCGTGTACCCCGCATCCGGGAAGTAGACCTTCTGCGGGTTGGAGATCGAGACCTCGCGCCCAGCGATCTCGAGGATCTCCTTCGGCGTCGCCATGCGCGAAAGCGTACGCCGCGACCGCCAGACCCGGTGCGCGCTGACCGCGCGGGGTAGATTCCGGAGAAGCGACACCGTCGATTTCGGCCAGGTCCGTTCGTCGTGCAGGTGAAGGCGGCGACATGACACCGCCAGAGCCATCGCTGGAGGACACGATGCAGTACGCCCTGTTGATCTACACCGAGGAACCCACGGAAGCCGTGCCCGACGATGAGGCGATGGCCCAGATGGAGGCCTACAACGCGTTCGGCCAGCACATCACCGATCGCGGCGCCATGAAGGGCGGGGAAGCGCTCGCGCCGACTGCGACAGCCACGACCGTCCGTGTCCGCGACGGCAAGACGATCTCCACGGACGGCCCGTTCGCCGAGACCAAGGAGGTCCTGGGCGGGTTCTACCTCGTGGAGGCGGCCGATCTCGACGAGGCGATCGGCTACGCCGCGATGATCCCGGGCGCGAAGTACGGCTCGGTCGAGGTGCGTCCGGTCTGGGACTTCAGCAACGCGTCGTCGCAGGAACCCGCCGAAGCGGTGGTCGCCGACTGACACCGCCTGCCGCCACCAGCGAGGTCGTCGACCGCCTGTTCCGCGAGGAATCGGGGCGCGCGGTCGCGACGCTCATTCGCGTCCTGGGCGACTTCGATCTCGCCGAGGAAGCGGTCCAGGAGGCGTTCGTCACCGCGCTCGAGGTGTGGCCGTCGCGGGGCGTGCCGGACAACCCCGGTGCCTGGATCACGACGACCGCACGCAACCGGGCGATCGATCGATTGCGTCGCCGCAGGCGGCTCCGGGACAAGACCGACGAGCTCGCCCGCGAAGCGGCCATCGAAGCGGACCTGGCGGCGATCGAGCCTGGCGGTGACGGCGCCGAGACGGCGGACGACATGGACGACCGACTGCGACTGATCTTTACCTGCTGCCATCCGGCGTTGCCGATGGACGGTCGCATCGCGCTGACCCTGCGGACGCTTGGCGGCCTCACGACACCGGAGATCGCCCGGGCGTTCCTCGTCCCCGAGGCGACGCTGGCCCAGCGGCTCGTCCGGGCCAAGCGCAAGATCCACGATGCCGGCATCCCTTACCGCGTGCCACCGCGCGAGCTGCTCCCCGAGCGCCTCGACGGCGTCCTCAAGGTCCTCTACCTCGTCTACAACGAGGGCTACGCGGCGTCGTCCGGGGATGCCCTCGTTCGGCGTGAGTTGAGCGGCGAGGCGATCCGGCTGGCACGGACCGTCGTTTCGCTGCTCCCCGATGAGCCGGAGGCCACCGGGTTGCTGGCACTCATGCTGCTCCACGACGCACGGCGGGACGCGCGGGTGGGACCCGACGGCGAGCTCGTCCTGCTCGAGGACCAGGACCGGTCCCGCTGGGACCAGGCAGCGATCGCGGAGGGCAGGACGCTCGTCCAGGCGGTCCTGCCGACTCGCCGTGTGGGGCCGTACCAATTGCAGGCCGCCATCGCGGCCCTCCACGACGAGGCGCAGGATGCCGCCGCGACGGACTGGGCCCAGATCGCCACGTTGTACCGAGCCCTCGTCGACCTCGATCCCTCACCGGTGGTCCGGCTCAACCACGCGGTCGCCGTCGCATTCGCCGACGGTCCGGCGGTCGGCCTCGCGATGATGGACGGGCTCGCCGACGAGGGAGCGCTCGCGAGCTACCCGTATCTCCACGCGGCACGTGCCGACCTGCTGCGACGGCTCGGGCGTCGCTCGGAGGCCGCAGCCGCCTACCGGCACGCGCTGGAACTCACCTCGAACCAGCCAGAGCGCAATTTCCTCGCGAGTCGGATCCGGGATGTCGAGGCGGAACGCGATGCGGCGGTCGCCGATGCGGGCCCGCAGGCCCCGCGCCCATCCTGACGGGGTGCACGTTGGCCCCATCCCACCGGCGAGGGTAGGCTTGGCCGTGCCCGCCGACGTCCAAGGAGACCCCCCATCCTCCGCGGCCTAAAACGACTCCTCCGGCCGCTCCGACCCGTCCTCGTGCCGATCTGGCGTTCGTTGCGCGCCCTCGTCACCGCCGTGTCGACACTCGTGGCGCGCGCCGGAGCCCTGACGTCGCGACCGGGCGCGATCACGCCGGGACCAGCTGGCGGGATCCGGGCGATGACCAAGCCCGAATTCGAGTCGATGGTCGCGAAGTTCCCGTACTACAAGAACCGCTGGGGCTACATGTCGGCGGCGCTCGCCCAGGCGACGACGCTGATCGGGCGCCACGGGCTTCGGACGGCGCTCGAGCTCGGAGCCCCGGTCCTGCCGATCATCGTCGGTGCCGACGTCATGGACAAGAAGGCCCGCCCGGAGCTGGATCCGAGCGTTTCGATCCGGGTCTTCGATGCGACCCAGGTCCCGTGGCCGGTCGACGACAAGGCCTACGACCTGTTCATGGCGCTTCAGGTCTTCGAGCACCTCACGGATCGGCAGCGCGAAGCCTTCCTCGAAGTCCGCCGCATCGCGCGCCACGCGATCCTCTCGCTGCCGATCGATTGGGTGATGGAGGACCCGCGCAATTGCCACCACCAGATCTCGAACGAGCGCGTCCTCTCGTGGTTCGCTCCGATCGCCCCGACCCGGATCGTCCAGGGGACGGGCGGGCACCGCCGGCGCCTGATCTACGTGTTCGAGGATCTGCCCGCCCCGGGCTGAAGCCCATCAAGCCCGGCGCTCAGGGCAGCAGCCGCAGCACGCGCACCGTCTTGGTCGTGACGTCCTCCAGGTCCTCGATCGTCGGCACCTCGTAGCGGGCGAGCTCGTCGAGCCCGTCGACCGGCAGGTGGGCCCGACCGGGATCGCCGGTCAGGACCTCGGCGCCGCGTGCCGCCAGGTCACGCAGCCACGGCGCCATGCGCGCAGCGAGCTCGGGCTCGTACCAGAGATCGCCGACGAGCACGACATCCCAGCCGCCGTCGGTTCCGATCGGATCGGCCTCTTCGAGCGTCAGCGTCACGCCGTTGGCGCTCGCGTTGAGCCGGCCAGCCTCGATGGCGAAGATCTCGAGGTCGATCGCGGTCACGCTCGCGGCTCCCGCCATGGCCGCGGCGATCGCGACGATCCCGCCGCCGCAGCCGATGTCGGCGACGCTCCGGCCACGGACCAGCTCGGGGTGGTCCAGCACGTGTCGCGCGAGGGCCTGCCCGCCCGCCCACGCCCATGCCCAGTACGGCGGGGGCACCGCCGGGCGCGCGTCCGTCAGCGCGGCCGCCTCCCAGAGCGGCATCGAGAGGCCACCGGTCCGCAGCGTGATCTCCGGCACCAGCGGGGCGGGTGCCGCGGCCGTGTTGGCGAGGATGAAGGACTGGCGCTCGTCGGGGGTCACCGGCCCAGTCTGATGGTTGCGCCAGACGTCAGGGCAACCGCCCGAACCACAGGACGGAGAGCCCGGCCGCAACGACGACGAGCGCGAGGGCGCCCGCGGCGAACCACGACGTGACCTCCTGCTCCTCCTGCGTGTAGCCGATGCGCGATTGGAGGTTGTCGTACACGGCAGACAGGTCGTCGGCGGTCGGTGCGTCGAACGCCGTTGCACTCGTGATCTCCGCGATCTGGGCGAGGGTCTCGGTGTCAGGCGGCACGTCGAGCGTGACGATCTGGCCGAGATCGTCCCGGACCTCGACCTGGCCGGCCGGCGTGCCGAGCGCGATCGTGTAGATCGGGACACCCAGGCTCGCGGCCCGCTGTGCCGCGTCGAGCGGTTCCGCGACGCCGACCGAGTTGGCGCCGTCGGACAGCAGGATCGCGGCCACCAACGGCTCGCCGGTCTGCGTGTCGACCGAGCTGTCGGGCGCGCCCGACGGGGCCGGGGTCGGGGTGCCCGACGGGCCCGGCGCTACCGACGGGTCTGGCGAAGCGGTGGCCCCACCCGGCGTCGTCCCGCCGGCGCTCCCGGCGTCGCCGGCCTGGATGGTCTCGGCCAGGTCGAGGACCTGCATCAGCGCGTCGCCCATCGCGGTCCCGTCGAGCGGCCGGAGCCCGTCGAGGGCCGCGTCCAGCTCGCCTCGGTCGGCCGTCGGGGCGACGAGCGTGACCGGGCGCGAGGCGAACGCGACGATCCCGACGCGGATGCCCTCGGGAAGCTGATCGATGAACGACTGGGCCGCCTCACGCGCAGCGTCGAGCCGCGTCGGGGCGACGTCCGTCGCCTTCATGGAGCCCGACACGTCGATCGCGAGCAGGACCGTGGCGTCCTCGCGGGGAACGGCGACGACCATGCTTGGGCGGGCAAGGCCAAGCACGAGCGCGGCGACCGCCGCGAGGTAGATGGCGGGCGGCAGGTGGCGCCGCCACGCCGGCCGGCGCGGGGCCAGGTTTGCGAGCAGGTCCAGGTTCGTGAACCGGACCGCATAGCGGGATCGGCGGCGCTGGGCCCAGGCGTACAGGCCCAGCAGGACCGGGATCAGCAGCAGGCCCAGGAGCAGGAGTGGCGCGAGGAAGGTCATGTCGGTCGTCCTGTGGTGTCGAGGGCGCGGGCGAACGCAGGCAGCCACGCGCCCTGAGTGGAGAGGCGGAGATGTCGGATGCCGAGCCGTGAGAACTCCGCGGCGACGGCCGTTCGCTCGGCCGTGGCGGCCTCGCCGAACATCGCTCGGAGTCGTCGGTCGGCGGTGTCGACGCGGAGCGTGCGTCCGGTCTCGGGGTCGATGAGCGTCAGCTCCCCGACGTCGACGAGCTCGGTCTCACGCGGGTCGCCGATCTCGATCGCGAGGACCGTGTGACGACCGGCGACCTCGGTCAGGGCCGGGCGCCAGTCGAGCGGCCCGCGGAAGTCGGACACGATGGTCACGAGACCCGCGCTCGTGCGCGAGGCGGCGACCGTGTGCAGGGCCCGGGCCAGGGTCGTCGCGCCGGCACCCTCCTCGGGTGCCTCGGTCGCGAGGATCCGCAGCAGGCCGAGCATGCCGTTGCGTCCGCCGGCGGGTGGCGTGACGCGCTCGCGGTCAGCCCCGAACGTGACCACGCCGAGACGGTCCGAGCGCCGGGCGACGAATCGGCCCACCACCAGCGCCGCGCCCTCGGCGACGTCGGCCTTGCGCCGGTCCGCCGTCCCGAAGTGCATCGACGCCGACTGGTCGAGCACGAGCCACGCGGTCAGCTGGCGATCCGGCACGTCCTCGCGGACCTGCGGGATGAAGCTGCGGGCCGTGGCGTTCCAGTCGATCCGGCGGACGTCGTCGCCGGGCTCATAGGGCCTGAGACGATCGAGGTCCAGCCCCTCCCCGAAGCCACGGCCGCGATGGTCGCCGGTCAGCCGGCCGCCCGCGCGGCGGGTCAGTGCGATCTCGAGGCGACGGACGAGATCGTCCGCTATGGGGCCGGGTCCCGGCCGGGCCGGCGACCGCCGGCGACCGCCCACGCCGGCTAGATCCGCCGTCACGCGGTTGCCTCTTGGCCGGCGCCCGTGCCCACCCCCGCGAGATCAAGGTGCGGCGCCGGCACCAGGCCAAGGACGCGCTCGACGACCGAGTCGGGTGTGATGCCATCGGTGAGTGCCGCATATGACAGCACGAGACGGTGGCGCAGCACGTCGGGCGCCAGTTCCGCGACGTCGGACGGGAGCGCATAGCGACGGCCGCGCAGCAATGCCAGGGCGCGCGCGCCCGTGACGAGGTTGATCGACCCGCGCGGGCTGGCGCCATAGCTGACGTATGAAGCGAGCTCCGGCGCGCCCCAGTACTCGAGCCGGCGTGTCGCCTCGACCAGGCCCACGGCGTAGCTGATGATCCGCGGATCGACGTAGACATCGTCGACGCGTCGCTGGAGGGCGGCCAGCCCGTCCGCATCGAGGATCTCGCGCGGCGGCAGTCCGGGGCGGAGCGAGCGCGCGACGATCTGCGCTTCCTCGCTCGCCGATGGGTAGCCAAGGACGATCTTGAGCATGAACCGGTCGACCTGGGCTTCGGGGAGCGGGTAGGTGCCCTCGGCCTCGATCGGGTTCTCCGTCGCGAGGACGATGAACGGCGCCGGGACGGCATGCGTCACCCCGCCGATCGTGACCTGCCGCTCCTGCATGACCTCGAGCAGGGCGGACTGGACCTTGGCCGGGGCCCGGTTGATCTCGTCGGCCAGGAGGAAGTTCGCGAAGACCGGCCCGAGCTCCGTCTGGAACGAGCCGTCGGACGGGCGATAGATGCGCGTGCCGACGAGGTCCGACGGCATGAGGTCCGGCGTGAACTGCACGCGCTTGAACGATCCGCCCAGGACGTCGGCCAGGGTCTTGATCGTCAGCGTCTTGGCCAGGCCCGGGACGCCCTCGAGCAGGATATGGCCGCCGGACAGCAGGCCGACGAGGATGCGCTCGAGCATCGCGTCCTGGCCGACGATCACGCGGCGGACCTCGAACAGGATGGCTTCGGCGACGGCGCGCGGGTCGTCGTTGTCGGGGACGGCGCGCAGGTCGCGGCCGGGCTCGGACGGGTCGGTCTTGGTCATCGGGGTCCTCGTCTGAAAGGTGAGGCGGCGCGGGGCCGCCCTGGCGGATTCCCGAGAATCTGGCCGACCTCCTTGAGAATGGTCTGAGAGGCGCCGGGCGCCGGCGGCTACCATCGCCAGCGTGAAGGCGCGATGGATCGAGCTGTTCGACCGCCGGTCCACGGCGCTCGCCGCGTCTGCGGCGACCCTGCTCTTGCCCCTCCTGTTCGTGCTTGCCATCCCAGACCCGATCGAGCAGGCGCCGGGGATCGATTTCGCCCTGTACCGCGACGTGGCCGCACGCTGGGTTGACGGCGGACCCTTCTACGAGCCCCACCAGCTGTCCGGCCCGTATGAAGTCGCCCACGGGGACGTGCTCTACCCGCCGGTCGGGCTGTGGTTGTTCGTGCCGTTCACGGTCCTGCCGGCCGTGCTCTGGTGGGTGCTTCCCGCGGCACTGATCGTGTGGGCGGTCTGGCGGGTGCGTCCGCGGCCTGCCGTCTGGCCGCTGATGGCGCTCTGCCTCGTCTGGCCGACGACGTTGCTCAAGATCTGGACCGGCAACCCCGTGATCTGGTGTATGGCGGCGATGTCGATCGCGGTGGTGTATCGCTGGGCCGCGCCGTTCGTGCTGCTGAAACCCAGCCTGTTCCCGTTCGCCTTCTTCGGGCTCCGCGAACGCGCGTGGTGGATCGGGCTGGCGGCGTTCGTGGCGCTGTGCGTGCCGTTCGGGGCGCTGTGGGCCGACTGGGTCGTCTCGGTGCTGAACTCCCGTGGCAGCGGGCCGCTGTACTCGGTGCTGGAGGCGCCGATGCTCCTCCTGCCCCTCGTCGCCTGGATCGGGCGGACACGCGGAACGGACCGTTCCGCGGCGTGACGCCCGCCCCTCGCGACGTTTCAGACGCGTGACAAGGCGCTCCGACGGGTGGTCGGGCGCCTCCTCTGGCCCGTACACTGCCAGCCGATGACCGAGCTCGCGCGCGAGTCGGCGAGTGCCGGCCGAGCGGATCCGATCCTGCGCCTCGTCGAATCGCTGGCCACCCGCCGCGACTCGACAGATGAGGCCACGGCCGACGCCGACCGCTACCGCGCGTTCCTCGAGGCCCTCGGCGTCGCGGTCTACACGACCGACGCGGACGGGCGGATCACGTTCTTCAACGAGGCCGCCGCCGAGCTGTGGGGACGTCGCCCCGAGCTCGGCGAGGAGTGGTGCGGCTCCTTCCGGCTGTTCTGGTCAGACGGCACGCCGCTGGCGCACGGTGACTGCCCCATGGCGATCGCCCTGAAGGAAGGTCGTGCGGTCCGTGGCTTCACGGCGATCGCCGAGCGCCCGGACGGCAGCCGCATCGATTTCCAGCCCTATCCGACGCCGCTGTTCGACCGAGGCGGCCGGCTGATCGGAGCGGTGAACGTCCTGGTCGATGTCACCGAACGGCGGCGCATGGAGGACGATCTGCGCGCGTCCGCCGAGGCGCTCGCCGCGTCCAACAGCGTGAAGGACGAGTTCGTCGGGTTGATCTCCCACGAGCTGCGCACGCCGGTGACGACGATCTACGGCAACGCCCAGGTCTTGCGTGACCGACTCGACCGCCTGCCGGACGAGACCCGGGACGCGATGGTCGTCGACATCGCCGAGGATTCCGAGCGCCTGCTCGAGATCATCGAGAACCTGCTGCTGCTCAGCCGGATGCAGGCGGGCACCTCGGCGGAGCTCGAACCGCAGGTCCTCACCCACGTGATCCGGCACGAGATCGGGGTGTTCTCGCGGCGACATCCCCAGCGCGACATCCGGCTCGTGGAGGTTCCCGGACACCACGTCGTCGTCGAGGCGGACCGCACGCACCTCGTCCTGCTCCTGCAGAACCTCCTCACGAACGCCCACAAGTACGGCGGCCCCGACGGCGCTATCGAAGTCTCGATCGAGACGGTCGATGGCGAGGCGCGCGTCCGCGTTCTCGACCGAGGCCTCGGCCTCGACGACACCGACACCGCCCGGCTGTTCTCGCCCTTCTACCGCAGCACCGAAGCGCAGCGGACGGCCAGCGGCGTGGGCCTCGGACTGTCCGTCTGCGAGCGGATCGTCACGGCGCTCGGCGGGCGCCTGTGGGCCAGCCCACGCGACGGCGGGGGCGCCGAATTCGGGTTCGCGCTGCCGCTCTCACCGGCGCTCGGCGAGAGCGAGTAGCGCCCGGTTTTCCGCCTGACCCCGTCAGGCCAGTCGCGCGGCGCGCGACTCGAGGTAGCGCTGTTCCGGGACACTCAGCGTGCGACGTGCAGCGACGCGGTAGCCGGCTCGCGCCGCGTCCCGATCGCCGGACATCTCGAGCAGATGGGCGCGGACGGCGGCGACTCGATGGTGCCCAGCCAGCGCTGGATCGCTTTCGGCCGCGGCGAGCTGTTCCAGGCCGGCTGCTGGCCCGTGGACCATGGCGACGGCGACGATCCGGTTGAGGGTCACCATGGGTCCGGGCGCAACGGTCTCCAGCAGGCCATACAGGCCGAGGATCTGGCGCCAGTCGGTGTCCTCGAAACGGGCCGCCTCGTCATGCACGGCCGCGATCGCGGCCTGCAGCTGGTAGGGACCGACCGGCGCGCTCGCCAGCGTCTCTTTGATCAGCGCGACGCCTTCCGCGATGGCCCCGGCGTCCCACGCGCTGCGGTCTTGTTCGGCAAGCGGGACCAGGGCGCCGTCCGCCCGGGTTCGCGCGGGGCGCCGCGCGTCGGTCAGCAACATCAGGGCGAGCAACCCCGCGACCTCGCCGTCGTCGGGCAGCAGGCTGTGCACCTGCCGGGTCAGGCGGATCGCCTCGCTCGACAGCTCGACGCGATGGAGCGCCGACCCGGAGCTCGCGGTCGAGCCTTCGTTGAAGATCAGGTACAGGACGTGCAGCACCGACGCCATCCGCTCAGACCGCTCGGCATCCGGCGGCATCCGGAATTCGGCGCCGCTGTCCCTGATGAGCTGCTTCGCACGGCTGATGCGCTGCCCGACGGTCTTGTCGGGGACCAGCAGGGCCCTCGCGATCTCGGATGTCGTCAGCCCGCCGACGGCGCGCAGGGTCAGGGCGACCTGGGAGACCGGTGTGAGTGCCGGGTGACAGCACAGCAAGAGGAGCGTGAGCGTGTCGTCGGCCGCCGGGACCGCTTCGGGCTCCGGCTCGACGTCGGCCGCGGCGAGCTCCTCTCGCCGACGGCGAGCCGACTCGTTGCGCCACATCTCGGTCCGTCGACGAAACGCGACCGTGATCAGCCAGCCCTTGGGATTCGCGGGCGCGCCGTCGGCCGGCCACTGCAGCGCGGCGGCCAACAGCGCCTCCTGCACGGCGTCCTCGCACAGATCGAAGTCGCCGTAGCGCCGGACGAGGGCAGCGAGGACCTGCGGCGCGAGTTCGCGCAGCAGACCCTCGACCTGCGTCGTCGAGCTCAGAACTCCGCCCCGGCAAGGTTCAGGACGGGGCGCACCTCCACGAGTCCGAGGTCCGCTTCGGGAACGCGCGCGGCGATCTCGAGCGCCCGTTCCATGCTCTCGCATTGGACGAGGAAGAACCCGGCGAGGTGTTCCTTCACCTCGGCGAACGGCCCGTCGGACGCGGCCACCGGCGAACCGGCTTGCGCGGGGAGGCGCTTGCCCATGGACGGGTCGGCAAGGGCTTCCGACACGATCATCTCGCCCGTCGCGACGAGGTCGTCGTTCAGGGCCGCGTAGTACGCATAGCCTTCACTGCGCTGCTCGTCCGTGAAGCTCTCCCAGATCTCGCGACTCTGGGGGTTGCTGTGGATGAGGATCAGGTACTTCATGGGGCCTCCGTGGGTTCGAGAAAGTCTCTCACCACGGATGTCGAAACAATGGGCCGTAGTTTCTACATCGTGGTGTAACCGCAGACGCTCCGGAACAGGAGAACGCCATGAACGCCTCCGATCGACCCGGCGAGACCCGATCAAGCGCCGGGGCGGCGTCGCCCGACGTTGAACCCCGACCGTCGGCCGCCCTGCGACGCTCGACGGGACGAGACCGCGCCGAGTGGTTCGCGATGCTCGATACCTGGGGTGCTCCCGGCCGCCCGTACCGGGACATCGCCGACTGGCTGACCGGGGAGCACGGCGTCAGCAGCTGGTGGGCCCAGAAGCTCATCGTGGAGTACGAGCAAGCCCGCGGGCTGCGCGACGCCGGCGTACGGCCGGACGGCACGTTCGCGGGTGGCGCAAGCAAGACGGTCGCGGTCCCGGTCGAGCGCCTGTTCGATGCGTTCGTCGACCCGACCCTCCGTGAGCGCTGGTTGCCGGGGGTCGTGCTGCGTGAGCGCACATCGCAGGCGGGTCGATCCGCCCGCTTCGACTGGGGCGACGACGGCAGCCGCGTGAACGTCGCGTTCGGCGCGCTCGGCGACGGGAAGAGCCAGGTCGCCGTCGAGCATGACCACCTGCCCGATGCGCGCGCCGCGGCCGGACGCAAGGCCTTCTGGCGCGAGCGCCTGACCGCCCTGAAGGCGCTGCTCGAAGGGTGATGTCGGTCGATCCCCCGGGGGTCGTCAGGGCGCGGGGAAGACCTGTTTCCAGCCGTCCGGACCGAGCTCCCACACGTCGAGCTGTTGAGAGCCCCCGGTCGGGCGATCCCACCGACGAGGACGAGCACCCCGCGTTTGACGTCGAACGCCAGAGCGTGCCCGTTCCTCGGCGAGGGAGCCGTCGCCGTGGACATCTCCGACCACGCCCCGTTCCACTGCCAGGTGTCTGCCCCCATGGGCGCGTCGAGCCCCGTGCCGCCACCGAACATGACGATCCCGCCGAGTCGGTCGTCCCAGGCGCCCGGGGCGTTGACCCGCGGGCCCGGCCCGGCCTCGTCCGCGACCTCGAGCCAGGCGCCGTCGCTCCAACGCCAGGTGTCGGCCAGGAAGTCGCCCTCGTTGCCATCGACCCAGTGCCCGCCCTGCAGGAGGATGCCCTCGGCCGAGCGGTCCTCCGTCATCAGGCTCACGAACCGCGGGCGCGGACCGGCTTCAGCGATCTGCTCCCAGCCACGCCCGTCCCACGCCCAGGTGTCGGGCAGCTGCGCCGCGCCGATCGCGCCGCCGAACAGCACCATCCGATCCGCCTCGGCGTCGTAGGCAAGGCCGGCGCCCTCGCGCGGACCGGGCCCCGGAGCGGTGGTCACGGACCAGTCCCGGCCGTCCCACTCGAGCGTCTCGTCGAAGGTCGTCCCACCGGATCCCACGCCACCATGGACGACGACGACCTCGCGTTCCGGATCTCGCCCGATCGCCGCAAAGCCGCGCGCGGGTGGCCCGGCGGCGTCGAGCAGCACCCATGCCGCGCCGTCCCAGCGCCACAGCTCCGTCGGTCGCTCGGGTCCGTCCTCGGTCGCGCCGTTGACGAGAACGACCTGCTCGAGGCGTGGGTCGTAGAACATGCCGAACGACTGGCCCAGGACGAGTTCCGTGGGCAGTGGCGCTGGCGCCGAGGAAGGGTCCGTGGGACCGGGTTCGGCGGAGCCCCCGGGGATCTCGGACGCACTCGAGGCAGGGGAGGCGCTCGGCTGTGGGGTCGCCTGCTGCGTGGACCCACCCCCGCATCCGACCATCGTGGCGAGGAGTGCAACGGTCAGCCAACGGAAAAGTCGGGGCATGGGCGAACTCCGGCGAGGTCAGTCGTCCGAATACACCCTCGAAGCCCGGGAGGTTCCCGAACGGCTAGACGGGAAGCTCACCCACGCTGGCCGGCCAGCGCGTTCCGGGCCAGCTCGCGGCAATCCGCGAGCGTCACGGCGGCCAGGGCGTCCCGGACATCGGCGACGGCAGAAGCGGACATCGACAGGCTCGTGATGCCGAGCCCGACGAGCACGGGAGCCAGCGCGGGCGAAGCAGCCGCCTCACCGCAGACGCCGACGGACTTGCCAGCCGCCTGACCGGCCTCGGCCGTCATCCGGATCAGGTCGAGGAGCGCCGGTTGCCATGGGTCGAGCAGGTCGGCCAGCTCGCCGGCCATGCGGTCCGCCGCCAGCGTGTACTGGGCGAGGTCGTTCGTCCCGATGCTCAGGAAGTCGGCGTGCTCGAGCAGGTCGGCGGCGCGCAGGGCCGCGGCCGGGATCTCGACCATCACGCCCGCGACCGGCAGACCGTGTTCGTGAGCGAGGTCCACGAACCCCTTCGCCTCGGCCGCCGTGGCCACCATGGGCGCCATCACCCAGACGACCGCGCCGGTCGCCCGCTGCGCGAGGGCCAGCGCCGCGAGCTGGTCGGCGAGCACCTCGGGGGAGCGGCGGGCGGTCCGCAGGCCGCGCACGCCCAGGGCCGGGTTCTCCTCGTGCTCCGGGTTGAGGAACGGCAGCGGCTTGTCGGCCCCGGCATCGAGCGTCCGGACCACGATCTTGCGGCCGCCCATCGCGCCGAGCACCCCGGTGTAGAGCGCGACCTGCTCGTCGATCGGCGGTGCGTCCTGCCGGTCGAGGTACAGGAACTCGGTGCGGAACAGTCCGACGCCTTCCGCATCGACCTTGGCGACGGCTGCCGCCCCGGCGGCATCACCGATGTTGAGGAGCAGCGTGACGGGATGGCCGTCGGCCGTCCGTCCCGGTCCGCGACTCGCGGCTCGTGCCGCTCGGCGCTCCCGCTCACGCCGGTTCGTGTCCGCGGCCTCCTCCGGCGCGATGCCTGGCCTGATCCTGCCCGCGTCGCCGTCGACCTCGACGAGCTCGCCTTCGCGCAGGGACGCGGCCTCCGCCACGGCGACGACAGCCGGGATCCCGAGGCTTCGGGCGAGGATGGCCGTGTGACTCGTCGGCCCGCCCCTGACCGTGATCAGCGCGAGCACCCGCTCCGGCGTCAGCGTCACGGTGTCGGCCGGAGCCAGGTCGTCGGCCACGAGGATGAACGGGGTGTCGCGCTCCGGCACGCCCGGGAGCGGGTGCCCGAGCAAGCGGGCCATGGTTCGGTCACGAACGTCGTCGAGGTCGCCGACCCGCTCCGCCATGTAGCCGCCGAGGTCCAGGAGCAGCGCCCGGAACCCGTCGAACGCCACGTTGACCGCCCAGGCAGCCGGCTCGCCCTTGGCGATCGCCGATCGGATCGACTCCTCCAGGGACGGGTCGCGGGCGATCATCGCTGTCGCCTCGAGCACCTCCGCGGCCCCCGGGATCGTGGTGGAAGCCGCGCGTCGCTCGAGGTCCTCGGCCGTGGCGGCGAGTGCCGCGAGCGCTGCCGTGACTTCGGCCTCCGCGTCGGCGACCTCGGGGCGGTCGGCCGGCAATCGCGGGCGCGGCCCCATGAGCGCGACCGGGCCGGCGGCGCGGCCCGGACAGACGCCGATCCCCTGGAGCAACGCGGGCGCCGCGCGCACCTCTGCCCCCGCGGGTGGCGTCGTCATGTCGCCGTCTCAGGCCGGGTCGTCATGGTCCTCTTCGACCACGATCGCGACCGCCTCCAATGCCTCCATGGCCCCGTCGCCGTCCGCCTCGAGGGTCACCGTGTCGCCGTTCTTCGCCCCGAGCGCGAGGACCCGAAGGATGCTGCGGGCGTCGACCGGCGGGCCGTCTCCCTTGCGGATCGTGATCTTGACCGGCTGCTCGGTCGCCGCCTTCACGAACAGGGCGGCCGGTCGGGCATGGAGCCCGACCCGGGAACCGACGATGACCTCTCGCTGCGCCATGACCCTCTCCTCCATGAGCCGGCTCTGCCGGTCCGTCCCCTCAGGGTTCGATCGTGACCTTGATGCCCTCACCGCGCGACACGATGTCGATCGCGTCGAGGACGCGCTCGAGCGGCAACCGGTGGGTGATCAGGTCCTTGACCGGCACCGCACCACTGGCGATCAGGGCCAGGGCCTGCTTGTTGTGATCGGGGCTCGATCCGTTCGCGCCGACGATCGTCAGCTCCCGGTAATGGACGAGATTCGAGTCGAGCGTGATCGTCGGCTTGTCCTTCGGCAGGCCCCCGAAGAAGGACAGCCGCCCTCGCCGGGCCAGCATCCGCAGGGCATCCTCCTGGGCCTTCCCCGACGCGGCCGCCGTGATCGCCACGTCGACGCCACGGCCATCGGTCAGCTCGAGCACCGCCTCGACCGGGTCACGCTCGCTGCCCGCGATCGCGGCGTCGGGGTTCACGACGGCCGCTGACATGTCGAGGCGCCCCCGGTTCAGCTCGACGAGGAACACCCGCGCGGCGCCGCGCGCCCGCGCCAGGCGCACATGGAGGCAGCCGATCGGTCCGGCGCCGATGACCACGACGTCATCACCCGCGCCGACACGCGCGAGCTCCTGGGCGTTGATGGCGCAGGCGAAGGGCTCGGCGACCGATGCCTCATCGAAGCCCACGCCGTCGGGGATCCGGTTGAGCCCGTCGACCCGAAGCACTTCGTGGGGGACGATGAGGTACTCCGCGAAGCCGCCGTCGTACTGGTAGCCGATCGACGTCTGGTTGGGGCAGATCGTCATCCAGCCACGGAGGCAGTCGGCGCAGGTCCCATCGGGGACCGCCGCGATGACCTGGACCCGGTCGCCGACCGCCCAGGGTCGGCCGTCCGAGGGTGGGGCGACGTCGGCCCCGATCTCGACGACTTCGCCGGCGATCTCGTGCCCCATGATCCGTGGCGGATCGATGTTCTGGTGGCCGGAGCGATAGATCTTGACGTCCGTGCCGCAGGTCGAGCAGTTGCGAACGCGGATCTTGATCTCGGACGCGCCGGCTGGGGGTACCGGCGCGTCCTCGATCCGGATGTCGCCCGGGGCGTAGAACCGGGCAACCTTCATGCGTGGGACTCCGGGGCGGCTCGGCCGCCCGGATTCAGAAGGGCCAGGACTTGCTCGACATCGGTGGCGGCACGTAGGGCGGCCGCACTGTCGTCATCGACGAGGATCTCCGCAAGCGCCGAGAGCACGCCCACGTGTTCGTCGCCGCTCGCGGCGATCGGGATGCAGAGGTAGACGGTCTCGCCGTCCCAATCCACTCCGTCCGGGTACTGGAGAAACCCGAGGGCGGTCCGGCGAACAAGCGAACGAGCGGCGTCGGTCCCGTGCGGGATCGCGACACCCTCGCCCATGTAGGTCGAGATCTGGCCTTCGCGCTCCAGGATCGCGTCGGCGTAGCCCTCGTCGACGGCGCCGAGCTCCTCCAGGAGCGCCCCCGACTGGCGCAGCGCATCCCACTTGTCGTCGGCGTGTTGCGCCAGTCGAACGGCCTCTCGAACGAGGACATCGGTGGCAGGCGGTGGCGTTTCCGACTCAGCCGGCAAGGACGCCACCGTCCCTGATGGCCGCCTCGACCTTCTCGAAGGCCGGGTCCCCCATGAAGATCTGGAACGGGACCACGACGGCGCCAGGGGCCATCGCCTGCGCTCGGTTGGCGAGGCTCGCATGGGTGACCACCACCTGGGTGTCAGCGGGGATCGAGTTGACGGGGAGGTGCTCGACCGCCACGTCGTACTTCTTCAACCGCTGACGCATCTGGCTGGCGACCATGACACTGCTGCCCATCCCCGCATCGCAGGCTACGACCACCGTGCGGATGTCTCGGCCGTTGACGTCAGGCATGGCAGATCACGCTCCAGTCGGGTTCAGGCCGGGGGTTGCTGCGGCTTCTGCGGGAGCGGCTTCCTGGACCGGCTGTTCCGCGCGGCCGAATCCGAACAGGACGGAGGCCACGCCGAACGAGACGACAGTGGCGACCGCGATGGAGAGCAGCACGCCGAAGTAGCCGTCCCTGGGCGTCACCGCCATGTAGGCGAAGATGCTGCCCGGCGATGGCGTGGCAACGAGCCCGGCGCCGGTGACGACCGCCGTGGCTACGCCCGACATGCCACCGAGGATGGCCGCGATGATCAACCGCGGGGCCATCAGCACGTACGGGAAGTAGATCTCGTGGATGCCGCCGAAGAACTGGATGATGATCGCCCCTGGGGCACTCGCCCGCAGGGCGCGCGGACCGAAGAACCAGTAGGCAAGCAGGATCCCGAGACCCGGGCCAGGGTTCGTCTCGATCATGAACAGGATCGACTTCCCTTGCTCGACGGCCTGGTCCACGCCAAGCGGCCCGAGGACGCCGTGGTTGATCGCGTTGTTGAGGAAGAGCACCTTGGCGGGCTCGACGATGATCGACACGAGCGGCAACAGGCCGGCCGCAACGAGGACGTCGACGCCATTGCCTGCCACAGTGGTGAGCGCCTCAACGATCGGACCGATGGCGAGCAGGCCGGCGATGGCCAGCACGACACCGAGGATGCCCGCACTGAAGTTGTCGACGAGCATCTCGAACCCGGCGCGGGTCCGCTGCTGCAGCTGCCCATCGATGAGCTTGAGGAGGTAGGCGGCGATCGGGCCGATGATCATCGCTCCGAGGAACATCGGGACATCCGTGCCGACCACGACGCCCATCGTCGCCACCGCGCCGATGACCGCACCGCGCTGGCCGTGGACCAGGCGCCCGCCGGTATAGCCGATCAAGACCGGAAGGAGCGTGGTGATGATCGGGCCGACGAGCGCGGCCAGCTGCTCATTCGGCCACCAGCCCGTCGGGATGAACAGGGCGGTGATCAGGCCCCACGCGATGAAGGCCGAGATGTTGGGCATGATCATGCCGGCGAGGAAGCCCCCGAACCTTTGGATCCTCGCCAGGGTTCCTGGCCCCTCGCGATGCTTGAGATCTGCGGTCGTTGCTGTCATGTCATCCCTCTCCTTTCGATGACGTTTCGCCTCCCCCTTACGGGTCCCCCATCGCTGTCCGGACTCAGGGGGGCAGGGCGAACAGGTCCCGGCGCGTGGTCTCGTGTCGCTCGAGACGGACGGATTCGAGATCGATGTCACCGGGTGATGGCATGCCCGAGCCCGGCTGGAGTACGGCGGCCGCTCCCCAGGCGAGGCCCTGGGTCAACGCCGGGGCGCCTACGCCGCCGGCGGCCAGGAAGCCCGCCAGCATCGCGTCCCCGGCACCGACCGAGCTCAGTGGCGAGACGACCGGAGTCCGCCCATGGACGGCGCCTTCGTCGTCGACGAGCACGGCACCATCGGCACCAAGACTGGCGAGGACCGAACGTGCCCCCCGGTCGCGTAGCCGGCAGGCCGCTTCGACGACGTCCACGATGGTCGTCAGCCGCATTCCGGTCGCTTCGGCGAGCTCGTCGCGATTCGGTTTGACGAGCGTCGGACCCGCGGCCAGGACGGCCTCGAGGGCCGGGCCACTCGTGTCGATCGCGATCCGCGTCCCGGAATCGGACAGGGATCGGATGAGGTCGGCATAGACGCCGGCGGGTGTCCCGGGCGGCAGGCTGCCGCTGGCGACGAGCCAGTCGGCCGAATCGACGGCCCCGCGGACCGCGTCGAACACGGAGTCGAGCTCGGCCGTGCTCAGCTGGGCACCGGGCTCATTGATCTTGGTCGTGGTCCCGTCGGGCTCGACGATCGTGATGTTCGAGCGGATCGCCCCGCGGATCCCGACCGGAACGATCTCGATCCCGGTGTCGCGCAGCAAGGTGACGAGGTGCTCGCCCTCGGCGCCGCCCACGGTGACGACGGCTCGCGTGGGGAGCCCGTGGCTCGCGAGCGCGCGCGACACGTTGATGCCCTTGCCGCCGGGATCGACCTGCCCGCCGACCGCCCTCGTGACCTCGCCGCGGGCGAGGGTCTCGACCTCGACCGTCCGGTCGACGCTCGGGTTGAGGGTCAGGGTCACGATCATGCCAGCAGGACCCGGGGACCCTGCGCCCGCAGCTCGTCGGCCACCTGCGCATCCAGCCCGGAGTCGGTGATCAGCGTGTCGATCTCGTCGAGAGCGGCGAACCGGGACAGGTGATCCTGCCCGACCTTGGTGTGGTCGGCGAGGACGACCGACCGCCGGGTGGCTCGGATCATGGCCCGCTTGACGGCGGACTCGGTCGTGTCGGGGGTGGTCAGACCGCGCTCCGGGCTGATGCCGTTCGCTCCGATGAACCCGACATCGACATAGCTGTCCGCCAGCGCCTGGAGCGCCCACGCGTCGACCGCGGCTTGCGTCCGTCCACGCACCCGGCCGCCGAGCATGAGGACCGTGATGTTCGGCCGGACCGAGAGCGACATGGCGATCGGCAACGCGTTGGTCAGCACGACCAGCTCGCGGTCCGTCGGCAGGAGCGCGGCGAGTCGAGCGGTCGTGGTGCCCGCGTCGAGCAGGATGGTCCCCTCGTCCGGGCAGCTCGGCGAGGGCCAACCGCGCGATGCGTTCCTTCTCGACCGTGAGGACGCTGTCGCGAGCGGCAAGGGCAGGCTCGAAGCCGAGGCGCTCGATCGGGATCGCACCGCCGTGGACGCGGCGGAGGAGCGCGTGTCGCTCCAGGGTCGTGAGGTCACGTCGGACCGTCTCGGTCGTCACGCCCAGCTCCTCGGCCAGGGCCGCGACCTCGACCCGCCCGCCGGCCCGCGCGCGCTCGACGATCAAGCGCTGGCGCTCCTCCGCGTACATGTTGGGCAGCTCTTGTTTCATCTGTGTTTGGCTTTATATCGCTGTGTTTGGTTGGTGTCAATGGGCAAACGAAGAACCCGCCGGCTGCCCGGCGGGTCTTCGAGGTGGCGGTGGTGGTCTCGAGGACCGGCTTCAGTCGACCGCCACCAGGGAATGAACAGGTCCGGTCCCGACACCGCTGGCGGCTACGGCGATCTCCGCCAGGTCGTCCTCGGTGAGCTGGATGCGACTGCCACCGATCCAGCCATCGACCTGCTTCGGCGTGCGAGCGCCGACGATCGCGCCGGTCACGCCGGGCCAGGCGAGGACCCAGCCGATGGCGACCGCGGCGACCGTCGTCCCATGGCGCGCGGCGATCGGCTTCAGCGCGTCCCGCAGGGCCAGGTTCCGGCTGAGCGCCGGCTCGTTGAAGTTCGGCGCCACCTTGCGCCAGTCGGTCGACGCCATGGCGGCGACGCGCTCGGCCGAGAAGGTGTCCGTCAGGATCCCCGACTGCATCGGGCTGTAGACGATGACGCCCGTGCCGTGATCCTCGGCCCACGGGATGACGTCGCCGCCCGAGTCACGCCGGATCAGCGAGAACGGCGGCTGGAGCGAGTCGACGTGGCGAACCGCCTCGGCGCGCTCGAGCAACCCGACGTCGAAGTTGCAGACACCGGCGTAGCGGATCTTGCCCTCCTCGACCAGGCGGCCCATCTCGGCCCAGGAGTCCTCGACTTGGGTCCCGGTCTCGTCGGGCCAATGGAACTGGTAGAGGTCGATGCGGTCGACGCCGAGGCGCGTCAGCGACGCCTCGACTTCTCGGCGGATGCTGGCCGGCTGCAGGTTCCGGACCGGCTCGTCGAACGGCCGGCTGCGATCGGGGACCATGCCGCCCTTCGTGAAGACGTACGGGCGATCGTCGAGCGGGATGTCCCGAAGCGCACGACCGACGACCTCCTCGGAATGCCCGAGGCCGTAGATCGCCGCTGTGTCGACCCAGTTGATGCCGAGGTCGACGGCGTGGCGGATCGCGGCGATCGACGTCGCGTCGTCCTGCGGTCCCCAGCCGTACGCCCAATCGCCACCGCCGATGGCCCAGGCGCCGAAGCCGACGGTCGTGATGTTCAGGTTCGTGGTGCCGAGCGGTCGCTTCTCATTCATCGGGCGTTCCTTTCGGGGTTGGTCGTGGCGGATGTCCGGGCTCCCTGGGTGCCGCCGAGGAGCGCCGGGAGCGCCGCCCGGTCGCGACGGAGCGCGACACCGGTGGGGGAGAGACGGCCGGCCACGATCAGCCGGATGTCGAGGGAGTCGGACAGATCGATGGCGGCGCGAGCCGCCGGGGTGGATGGTCGGTAGAGCGAATTCATCGTGGACCTCCATGTCAGCACATTTGCTTGATATCAAGATACTTCACGAAAAGACATGATGTCAAGACTCTTGATATCGAGTAATATCAGCCCATGGATGAGATCGACCGGATCGTGGCCCAGTGGAACGCGGTCCGCCCGGACCTGGACGTGGGGCCGACCCACACCCTCCAGCGGATCACGCGCCTGGGGCTACTCCAGTCGGCAAGCTTCGCCCGCGTGTTCGCCCCGTACGGCGTGTCGTTCGGCGAGTACCTCGTCCTGGCGGCGCTGCGACGCGCAGGTCCGCCCTACCGGATGAACCCGACCGCGCTGTTCAACTCGGTGATCCTCTCGTCCGGGGCCATGACCAACCGGCTCGACCGCCTGGAAGAGATGGGACTTGTCGAGCGCTTGCCGGACCCGGCCGACCGCCGCGGGCGCTTGGTCGCCCTGACGGATCGCGGCCTCGAGCTCGTCGACACCTCGGTCCGCGACCACCTCGAGAATGAGGTCCGGCTGCTCGGCGCCCTTGACGAGGACGAACAGAAGCAGCTCGCCGGACTGCTCCGTAAGCTGCTGCTATCCGAGCCGTTCCGGGAGCTCGATCCGGCGACGACCGAGCCCGACCGACAGGGTCCTGCTCGAGGGCGGAAGTCGCGACGACTGCCGGTCGGCGAGCGTGGAGTCGAAACGGATGGCGGTCAGGGGCAGTAGTACGGGGCGAGGTCGACGCCATAGCCCGGACGCGGCCCGTTGACGCTCCCGGACGTCAACCGCCGGGTGCTCGCCGTGCTCCTCTATCTCGACGGAGCCGGCGAGTAGCGGATCTTCATCAGGCCGCTGGCGCCTCGACGTTGACCCGCCCGGCGGGCTCATCCGCCGCTTCGGCGTATCGGCTCGACAGCGTTCGGTACGGACCGGAACGCAGCGCAAGGAGCGTCACGATCAGCCCGATGATGCCGGCGACGATGAAGATCAGAGCCATGCCACGGTCGGGCCCGGTGCCGAACCACGACCCGATGCTGTTGGCGAGCGCGCCATCGGTCATCGATGGGATCACCCAGAACTGCGCGATGGGGCCGATGAGGAACGCGGTGATCGGTGCCGCCGCCGTCTCAAGGGTCTGCGCGAAACCGAAGACTCGGCCCTGCTCCGCGAAGGGCACGACCTTCTGGATGACCGTCTGCTCCGACGCCTCCGCGACCGGGGCGAGGAACAGGTAGATGAAGAACCCGATCGCGAGCGGCACGATCTCCGAGCGGATGGGAAAGACGATCGTCACGCTCCACATCACGACGTTCGCGAGCAGCAGCGTCCGCACCGGGTTGACGCCCAGCCCGCGTCGGGCGACGACGATCCCGCCGACGATGAACCCGAGGCTCGTGAAGGCGATCAGGAAGCCCCATGCCTCGACCGACATCAGGGTCAGTCCGTATGGGTCCATCAACGACATGAACACGCCGCCCAGGAAGTTGTTGAACATCGAGAAGAGCAGGAGCCCGAGCAGCCCGGGGACGAGCCCGACCGCCCGGATGGCGCCCTTGATGTCGATCATGGAAGGCGAGTCGGCGCTGGGCTTGGGCGCCTCCTCCTCGATGTGGATCGTCATCAGATGCACCGTGGCGAGGGCCGTGACGACAACGGCGATGAGCACGCACGCACCCATCCCGAGCTGGCCGACGGCCAGACCGCTGAACACGGAGGTCAGGGCGAACGCCACCCCATTCGCCGTGCCGACCAGCCCGTTCGCACGATCACGGCCTTCCTCCGGCACCAGGAGGGTGACCGTCGTCGAGAGGGCGACTGATCGCAGGTTGCCGGCGATCGCGCCGCCGAGCACGAGCGCGATGAACGCCCATAGGAAGGGCTGGCTGAGATCCCGCAGCGCCGAATCCGGAGCGACGACGAACACCAAACCGGCGAGCGCGAACGCCGAGAGCGAGAGCGCACTCGAGAGCAGCATCGAGGTCTTGCGCAGGTGCCGGTCGACGAAGGTCCCGAAGAACATCGCCGAGATGGCGATCAGGAGCATGTATCCGCCGCCGATGACCGCCGTGGCCAGGACGGACCGGGTCTCGAGGTAGACCCAGAACGTCAGCGCGAACCACAGGAAGTTGTTCGTGACGTTGGCCACGAGCGTGTTCGCGACGAGCAGGTGGAAGGTACGCATCAGGTCACCAGCATGACGGCGCCACGGTCTGGGCCGCAAACGCTTGACAGGCAAGTGACGACTTGCCTATCCTGTCCACCTTGGACGTGTTCAAGGCCCTTGCCGATCCCACCAGGCGGACCATCCTCGATGAGCTGACCGAACGCGACGGTCAGACGTTGTTCGAGCTCTGTGGCCGCCTGTTGATGAAGCACGGGATCGACTCGACGCGCCAGGCGATCTCCCAACACCTCGACGTTCTCGAGGGCGCGGGCCTCGTCAGGGTCAAACGCGACGGTCGGTACAAGTTCCACTACCTCGATAGCGCGCCGCTCAAGGAAATCACCGACCGCTGGCCCATCCGAGACTGACAGGAGTGTTCGAATGCAGATCTATGTCACCAGCGTCTTCGTCGACGATCAGACGGAAGGCGCTCGACTTCTACACCAACGTCCTCGGGTTCCAGAAGAAGACGGATATCCCCCTCGGCAGCGCCTCGTGGCTGACCGTGGTCTCGCCGGAGCAGCCGGATGGCACCGAACTCCTGCTCGAGCCTTCGGACCATCCCGCCGTCAGGCCCTACAAGACGGCCCTGGTCGAGGACGGCATCCCGGCCACCTCATTCGCCGTCGATGACGTTCAGGCGGAGTTCGATCGGCTCCGGTCGAAAGGCGTGCGCTTCACCCAGGAGCCCACACGAGATGGGTGGCGTCACGACGGCCGTATTCGACGACACCTGCGGCAATCTCATCCAGATCGTCAAGGTACCGTAGCCTCGCTGAGGCTAGGGATGCACCTGCGACCCGTAGCCCAGGTCGAGCCGGATCGACTCCATGAGCCAGAACGCGACGTCTGGCGTGAACACATCTGCGGCCGCAAGGACGCCGGTGTACTTGTCGATCACCGGAGCGGCCGTCGCCTCGCCGACCGCGTTGAGGTAGCCCTTGACGCCGGCCCAGACGTTCCCCCCGTACTTCTGGAAATAGGGCGTCGGATCGACCGTGTCGAGCGCCGTCCTGGCACTCGCGTCGAGGTCCGCCATGTACTGCTGGTGCAGCAAGACGTCGTCACGCGTGGCGAGCCGGCCCAGGTGGCCGCTGATGAGGGTCTTCCACGGGTAGGTTAAGGCCGTGGCCGGGGCCGCCACGTAACCCGGGATGTCCTCGGACAGGTTGACGACGTACACGGGCACCCAACCCGCGTTCACGATGTCCACGAGCATCAGCGCGTCGTGCTCCGGGAAGTGGATGAAGCTGTTGTCGGGCGTGTGGTTGGAGCCGTGCCACGCGAGCTCGATCCGCTCGCCGCCGATCTCGAGGGTCCGGCGATCGCTGAAGGTCTCCTCGGGGGCGGGTCGGGCCGGGTCGTCGTCCCGGATCAGGAGACGGCGGGTCTCCTCGTGCCCGATCCGCACCACCTCTTTGCCGAACAGCGAGGACGCCCCCGCATGGTCGGCGTGGTGGTGCGAGTGGACGAGGTACTTGACCTCGTTGCTGACGCCGTTCGCGGCGGCGATCTCGTCGATGGCGCGCTGGAGGTTGTGGCCGATGGTCGGCGGCGCGTCGAAGAGGACGACCCCATCCGTCGTCGTCAGGAATGCAGCTTGATAGACGCCATCCGTGACCCAGTACAGGTTCCGGTCGACGCGGCCGACGTGGTAGCCCTGCTCGTTCAGAGCTGGCCCGAATGCTGATGCCGGGATCGGGGCATAGTCGGGCAGGCTCGAGAGCTTGGTTTCTGTTGCGGTCGTCGCGTTCATCCTTGACTCCGTTTTGCTGGAGGTCCCTCGGGACCCGTTGTGTCGGTGCTGACTGCCCGGGTCAGCCAGCCCAGGGCAGGGCGATTGCGCCAACCTGGCTGAGGATCGCGGCCAGATCCTCGAACGCCCATTGCTCGCTGATCCGTCCGTCGTCGGTGACGCGGTAGACGTCGACGGCGTCCCATCGGACCGGACGTCCGGTCGCCGGGACGCCGAGCAAATTGCCGGTGTGGGTTGCCGTCACGACGAGTCGCAGGGCGACGAGGTCGTCGCTGGCGATCGCGTCCTGGACGGTTGCCTGGATATCGGAAAGGGCGCCGATGAAGCCGCCGAGGACGGGGACGATGTTGTCGACGCCGGTGACGGTCCCGAGTGCGCCGCCGTGCCAGGCGATGTCGGGGGTGAAGTAGTCGCGCGCGCGTTCCGCGTTGCCGCCGGTGAAGACTTCCGCGACATAGTTCCGCGCGACGGCTTCGCGCTGGGTCGTGGTTGTTGTTTCGGTCATGGCGCGTTGTCCTTGTGCTACGGGATGTCGGCAACAGGTTCGAGCCCGACCTTGGGCGTTCGCATCCCCGATGCCCGTAGTTAGCGACCCCAGTGGCATCCTTTGGGCCACCGACGAGGACGCTCTCGACGAAGCGACGGAGGGAACGCCGGGTGCAGTTGCTGGGCCGGGAACGCGAACGAGCGGCCATCGACCGGCTGGTCGAGTCTGCTCGCGACGGGTTCGGTGGCGCGCTCGTCGTCCATGGCGACCCGGGCGTCGGCAAGACGGCGCTCCTCGACGATGCTGTGGCGAGAGCAACGACCGTGCGAGTCGTCCGGACTGCCGGGGTCGAGGGCCAGATGGAGCTCCCGTTCGCCGCGGTCCAGCAGCTCTGCGCCCCGATCCTGGCTTTCACTGAGCGACTGCCCCGCCCGCAGGGCGACGCGCTCGACATCGCGTTCGGACAGAGCCTGGGGCCGGCTCCGAACCGATTCCTCGTCGCGCTCGCCGTCCTCGGACTCCTCTCCGAGGCGGCGCGAGAGCGCGGCCTGCTCTGCGTGATCGATGACGCCCAGTGGCTCGATCGTGCATCGGAACAGGTCCTCGGGTTCGCGGCACGCCGCGTCGCGACCGAGCGCATCGCCCTCGTGTTCAGCGCGCGCGAGATGGGCGACGCCCTTCGGGGTCTGCCCGAGGTCCATGTCGAACCGCTTGGTCATCGCGATGCCCGCGCGCTCCTCGAGTCGGTCCTGCCGGCGCCCGTCGACGACCAGGTGCTCGAGCGGCTGCTCGTCGAAACGGGCGGTAATCCCCTCGCGCTCGTCGAGTTGCCACACGACGTGGCGTTGTCAGAGATCGCCGGCGGCTTCGGTGTTCCGGGGCCGACACCCGGACACGCTCGGATCGAGGAGAGCTTCGAGCGGCGAGTGGCGGCTCTGCCGCGGGACGCCCGGCGCCTGGCTCTCATCGCCGCGAGCGATCCGACCGGGGATGCAGCGCTCGTGTGGCGGGCTGCCGAGCGGCTCGGCGTCGCGGAACGAGCGGCTCACGCCGCGGAGTCGAGCGGCCTGATCGCGTTCCGGCCGGAGGTAGCCTTCCGGCATCCGCTCGTCCGTTCTGCGGTCTATCGGAGCGCTTCTGCAAAGGAGCGAACGGAGGTGCATCGAGCGCTCGCCGAGGCGACCGACGCCGAGACCGACCCGGATCGGCGCGCCTGGCACCGTGCCCAGGCAGCGATCATGCCCAACGAAGACGTGGCCGCCGACCTGGAACGCTCCGCCGCGAGGGCGCAGGCACGAGGTGGGCTCGCCGCAGCGGCGGCATTCCTCGAACGCTCTGCTGCGTTGACCATCGAGCCCGCGAGACGCGCCGCCAGGGCACTGGCCGCGGCGCACGCGAAGAACCAGGCGGGCGCCGTTGACGATTCAGTCGCGCTCCTCGAGATGGCAGAGGTCGGTCCGCTCGACGAGTTTCAACGTGCCCAGGCGGAAGTCCTTCGCGCGCGGATCGCATTTGCAACGAACCGCGGCAGTGACGCGCCGCGACTGTTGCTGGCGGCCGCGCGACGGCTGGCGCCACTGGACATCCCGCTGGCGCGCGAGACCTACCTCGACGCGTTGACGGCGGCGCTGTTCAACGGGCGATCGGCCAGGAACGGCGGCGCGAAGCAGGTGGCAGAGACAGCGCTCGCCGCACCCCCGGCACCCGACCCACGCCCGACAGACCTGCTGCTTGATGGTCTGGCGACGCTCCTTGCCCGCGGACCGGTGGAGGGTACGGCCAAGGTGCGTGTCGCCGTCGCGGCGTTCGCGCGTCGCAACGTCGAGCCCGCCGAAGCCATGCGCTGGCGTTGGCTGGCGGGCCGGGCCGCGGGATTCGTCTGGGACTACGAGGGATGGGACCGCCTCACCGATCACCACATCCGGGCGAACCGAGATGCGGGTCACCTCGCCGAGCTGGTCCTGGCCCTCACGACCCGCGTAGGCGTCCATCTCATGGCAGGCGAGACCAAGGCGGCAGCGGCGCTCATCGAGGAGGCAGACGCGCTCGCCAGGGCAACGGGCGGCGGCATCGCCCCTCGCTATGGTGCGCTCGCGCTTGCCGCTCACCGAGGTCGCGAGGAGGAGCTCCTGCGACTGGCCTCGATCGCCACGCAGGACTTCATGGCCCGCGGCGAGGGACTGGGGGTGACGGCAACGCATTGGGTGACCGCCCTCCTGTACAACGGCCATGGACGCTACGAGGACGCGTACGCCGCAGCGGCGGAGGCGACCAGCGTCCCGGGCGAGATCTGGTTCGCCAGGTCCGCATCGCTGGAGTTGATCGAAGCGGCAACCCGCACCGGTCGTCAGAAGGAAGCCGCCGAGGTCCTGCGATCGCTGAGCACGTCGACGCGTGCGAGCGGCACGCCGTGGGCGCTGGGCGTCGAGGCCAGATCACGGGCGCTCCTCGCTGAAGGCGGGGCGGCTGAGACGCTATATCGAGAGGCCATCGACCAACTCCAACCGACCCGACTTCGGTTCGAGCTTGCCCGTTCGCACCTGGTGTTCGGGGAATGGCTCAGGCGCGAAGCCCGCCGGATCGACGCGCGGAACGAGCTCCGAGCCGCCTACGAGCTGTTCACCGACTTCGGGATGGAGGCCTTCGCCGAGCGGTCGCGGATCGAGCTTGAGGCGACGGGCGAGCAGGCGCGGAAGCGGACCCTCGATACGGTCGATCAGCTCACGCCACAGGAGGCGCAGATCTCACGTCTCGCGGCCAACGGAAATACGAACCGCGAGATCGCGGCGCAACTCTTCATCAGCCCGAGCACGGTCGAGTACCACCTGCGGAAGGCGTTTCGCAAACTCGACGTCACGTCTCGGACACAGCTCGCGAACAGGTTGCGCTAACCACCGGCGCGATCCGCCCGGTCAGCAGGTGTTCGAGACAGCCGCTCTTACCGCGCACGAGACGGGAAGTGGAGCCGACACTCGGATTTGAACCGAGGACCTGCTGTTTACGAAACAGCTGCTCTACCACTGAGCTATGTCGGCGCGCGGCCGAGTATAGGTGATGCTTTGAGACGGCAGCTGTTTCCACGACGCTCGGCTTGCTCAGCTCAACCACTTGACTCGCCAGCACGTCGCCGTGCCGAAGGCTGGTACCGACTGATAGGGGGCCTTCTAGGTCAGGTCGGCGCACGTCTTGGCGTCGGGATCGTTCGCCGCTCCCGGCACCCACCGGATGTTGGTGAACGAGGCCTGGAACGGTGCCTCCGTGTAGATCAGGAACGGGGTGTTGACGTTGGTGAGGTCGAGACCCTTGAGCGCGAAGCAGCCGATGGGGATCTTCACGGTCGCCTTGGTGCCGAGCGGGAGGCCCGTGAACAGCGACTGGCCGGGCACCTCGCCCAGGCATGGATAGACGCAGTGGATGGAGATGTTCACCCACGATGCCGGCGCCGCATGGACGATCGTGTCGAAGACGAGCGCGCTGTCGGCATTGAGGTAGCCGCGCAGGTCGCTGCCACCGGCCGGGTCTTGCAGGTAGATCTGCCCGGGTCCGCCGTTCCAGGTCACCTTCCGGGCGTCCTGCTGGAAGTTGACGTCTGACGTTCGGACATTGATGTTGGTGTGCGACACGACGGCGTTGGGATCGTTGCCGATTTCCGTGCCGCCCCAGTTGTCCGGCGAGCCGATGTAGGCTCGATACGGCGGCTCATCCATCCTGTCGAAGATCACCAGGTCTTCGGTCGCGGTGCCGCCACCGCCCCCGCCGCACCCGAACTCGGGTGAGGTCTCGTCGAGCGGTCCGATGGTGACGGACTGGCGGTTGCGCAGTCCGTAGCCCGGCGCGAACAGCGGGTCGTACTCCGCGTCGCCGGCGTTGAGCGGCCACTGGCAGGCGCTCCGCGGCCACGAATACGACAGCTTGCCGGTGAAGCCAGCGCCGTTGCGCCGACCGTCGACCAGCAGGTCGGCGACGCCGTCGCCCTCGGTTCCGGGCAGCCACGCCGCGACGAACGCGTCCGAACGGTTGAGCTCCTTGTTGACATGGAGCGGCCGACCGCTGATGAAGACCGTGACGACCGGCGTGCCCTTGCCGCTGACCCGGTCGAGGACCGCGAGGTCACCAGGGAAGAGCGTCGCGGCCTCGAGGGTGCGGCGGAGGTCGCCGACCCCCTCGGCGTACGGGGTCTCGCCGATCACGGCGATGACGGCGTCGAACGCGGATGGGTCAACGCCTTCCCCGGTCGCGCTGAAGGTCACATTGGCGTCGCCGAGGGCATTGCGGAGGCCGCCGAGCACGGTCGTGCCGTTGGGGAAGTCGGCGTTGGTGTTACCCGTGCCCTGCCACGTCAGCGACCAGCCGCCGGTCTGGTTGGTCATGCTGTCCGCGCTCTTGCCGACGACCAGCACGTTCGAGTCGTCGTCGAGCGGCAGCACCTTGCCGTTGTTCTTCAGCAGTACCAGCGACTTGCGCACGGCCTCGCGCGCGATGGCCTTCGCCTCGAGCGCCGCCGGCGACCCGGCCAGCGCACGCGCCGACGGCTTCGGCGCGGTCATGACCCCGGCGCGCGTCTTCACGCGCAGGATCCGGGTCACAGCATCGTCGATGCGCGACATCGGGATCTCGCCACTCTGGACCTGGGCCAGGGTGTTCGCGATGAACGCCCGCCAGTCGGCCGGCACCATGACGATGTCGATGCCGGCGTTGATGGCCTGCGGGCAGCTGGCATTGGTGCAGCCGGCGACCTGACCGATGCCGTTCCAGTCGGACACGACCAGGCCGTCGAAGCCCATCTTCATCTTGAGGATGTCGGTGAGCGCCTTGTGGCTCCCGTGGAGCTTGCCCTCGCTGATCCCGAGCTCTTCATTGGTCCAGCTGTTGAACGACACCATCACCGTCTGGGCGCCAGCGGCAAGTGCGCCGTAGTAGCCCTGGCCGTGGAGATTGATCATCTCGGCCTCGGACGAGGGATTGATGCCCTGGTCGCGGCCGTTCAGCGTTCCGCCGTCACCGATGAAGTGCTTTGCCGTGGCGAGGACGCCGTCGACCTCGTTGCGGTCGCGTCCCTGCAGGCCGATGACCGCTTCATAGCCGTACGCCCGGGTGATCCGCGGATCCTCGGAGAAGCCTTCGTAGGTGCGGCCCCAGCGGTCGTCGCGCACGACCGCCAGCGTCGGCGCGAAGGCCCAGTCCTGGCCGGTCGAGCGGACCTGCTCCATGGTCGCCTGGCCGATCTTGCGGATCAGGCACGGATCATGGGCTGCGCCCAGGCCGATGTTGTGCGGGAAGAGCGTCGCGCCGAAGACGTTGTTGTTGCCGTGGACGGCATCGATGCCCCAGATCACGGGAATCCGGGTCTGCGAGTTGCTGTGGACCGAGGCCTCCCAGTAGGCGTCGGCGAGGGCGAGCCAGTCGGCCTGTGACGCGTGCTTATTGCCACCCGGCCAGGCGCCGCCGCCGTTCAGGACCGAGCCGATGTGGTACTGCTGCACCTCGGCCGGGGTGATCGTCGTGATCTCGGGCTGGGTCATCTGCCCGATCTTCTCTTCCAGGGTCATCCGGCCGACCAGCTGCCTGATTTCGCGTTCCAGTTTCTTGCTGTCGTCGATCCGGCTGTCGACCCTTGGCCACTCCGACAGGGTCGGCAGGGTCGTTTCGATTCGGGCGCAGCCGTCGTCGTCGCGACGCGGCTCACCAATGACCGGTTGTTTGTGGGTCTTGGGCTCAGCGGCCGTCGAACCGCTGACACCGACGCTGGCGACAAGCACGATGCCGACCAACATGCTGATCGCACGCCGGCTGCCTCGGGACCAGACAGGGGATCTCGTCATCGGGAGGCTCCCTTCGCACCGAGCACCAGTCGCGGGGAGGCGACGGGTTCCAGCGGGGCCGAGTCGTCGTTGACTCTGAGGCCATCGCGGGTATGTCGACGCCGGTCAAGGATAGCCGATGCCCAGTGGTGTCAACCACCGCCGACGCCGCCCACGACCAGTCCCGTCTGCAACCAACGTGGCATGGGAGACCGCCGATGCCGCCGTCGGGCCGTTAGTCCGTGCGTGCCAGCCTTCGGAATTGAAGAAGGAGGTGGCTGCCATGCCGCAGAAGGAACATCTTCCGAGCGTCAGCTCCAAAGAGCAGCGCATGTACGAACACATCAAGGCCAGCGAGCGCAAGGACGGGAAGTCGATGAAGACCGCGAAGGCGATCGCGGCGGCGACCGTGGTCAAGCACCACAACGAGGGGGATCACCCGAAGGCGAAGTAGGCCACGGATCCGCGATCGACAGGAGGATGACTATGCCAACGACGATCGAGCAGATCACGAGCTCGACCCGGGTCGATGCGCCCATCGAGCGCGTCTGGAAGGCGATCACCACCGCCTCCGACATCAAGCAGTGGTTCTTCGGCGTCGATACCGAAAGCGACTGGCGGGCCGGTGGTGACCTCGTTCACCGCGGCGAGTACCAGGGCCAGCCCTACATCGACAAGGGGACGATCCTCGAATTCGAGCCGCCGAGACGGATGGTCCACACCCACTGGAGCGACGTATCCGGCAAGCCCGACACTCCCGACAACTACCAGCACGTCGCGTGGGACCTCACCGAGCAGGACGGCGGGACGGAGCTGACGATCACCGAGCGCAACCTGCCGTCGGACGAGGCGGCGGAGACTTCGGAGCAGGCTTGGAAGGCCGCCCTCGGGAGCCTCAAGGAGATGCTCGAGAGCTAGCGCGCTGGCCCTATGAAGCCTCAGTGACCGCCGCCGCCGGCACTGGGATCGGCTCGACCGGAACCTGCGTCGGGCGGCCGAGCTTGATATCGATCGACTCGAGCCAGCGCCGGATGTTGCGGTAGATGGCGGGGGCGCCGAGTGGGACCGGCTCGTCCAGCTCCCAGTCGGCCGGGTGGAGGATGAACGGCTGGTTCTGCGGACCGCCGAGACCGCCGTGCGAGCCGATGAGCTCCTCGAATGCGGCGACCTCACCGAGCTCCGGGTCGTACTGGCTCAGGAAGAGGATGTCGGGCGCGTGGGTCATCTCGTCCTCGCGCTTGAGGCTCATCACCGTGTGCTCGCCGAAAAGCGTGGTCGGGTCGACGCCTTCGACGCGGTCCTGATCGAGGTACCGGACCCCGTCGCGGCCGAGGGCCATGGCGCCATGCTCGGCGGAACGGACCAGCATGAGCGCCACACCCGGGTGCTGAGCGAGCTTGGCCAGCAACAGCGGGTGTCGGTCTCTGATCTCCTCGGCCGTGAGCCGGTGATCGTTCCCGGTGAACCACACGAGGCCCAGGTTGCCCGGAGCCGACCACCGCGATCGCGGATTCATCGGCCGGTGGCGGGATGTCCACCGCGTCGAGGTCGACGACACCATCGGTCGTCTTGCTCGCGAGGGCCGCCCGCGCGACCGACGGTCCGACGCCGCTGCTGCGGGTGATCTCGGACAGGAATGCGTTGACGAACGTCGAGCCCTCTGCGGCCGTTTGCGACTCGACGACCGTCGCCCGACCGCCCATCAGGTCGCGCACGACCTCGCCCAGGCTCTGCCCGTAGCGTTGCTTGAACGTGGCCCCCAGGCTCTGGCCGTGGTCCGACAGGACGATGAACCGGTACGGCCGCGGCGCGTCCTCGGCGGCCTTCTTCAGGGTGCCGATCGCGTCGTCCACGCCGTCGAGCGCCTGGAACGACTCGACCCGCTCGGGGCCGCAGTGGTGGGCGAGCTCGTCGTAGTCGGTGAAGTCCGCGTAGATCACGTTCGCGCCGCGGTACATCTCCTCGATGATCAGCGAGACGTTGACGTCGCGCAGCAGGACGTTGCTCGCGGCGCGCATGCCCGCGTACTTCATGCCCCGGTGCATCTGCGGCTGGATGCCCGACCGTCGGGTGCGCCGAGCCTGGAAGCGTTCCTTGAAGAACTCCCCCAGGAACAGGGTGAAAGAGCGGAGGTACCCGCTCGGGCTCAGGAAGAAGCCGAGGAACGCCTTGCTCTCCCCCAGACCCTGCTCCTTGTCCTTGATAGCGGCCGTTGTGAAGTAGGCGCGAGTGGCATCGCCGGTCACGAGGTTGGTGATGCTCGCCCCGTTGTTGGACAGCAGACCCTCGCCGTTCGACACCCGCCGGACGATCTCGCCGGCATCGACCGGGCTGCTCGATACCATCAGTTTCTGGCGGTCGCGTTCGTACCAGCGGAAGGCCGGGATGCCGTCATTGTTGCCGTGCAGGATGCCGGCCTGGCTGGCCGAGGTCATCGAGGGCAGGATGGCCTCCCAGCGCGACAGCTTGTGCGACCCGGCGCGAACCCAGCTGGCCAGGTTGTTGACGGAGCCCGCGCGCATCCGGCCGGCCAGGATGGGATGGGCCAGGCCGTCGATCTGGATGATCACGAGACCGGGCTTATCGCTTGCGGGTGCCGATCCCTTGATGAGCATCCGTTGGATGAGCGATCCGTAGAAGGAGTCGCCGCGATCGATGCCCAGGATGCCCGTCAAGGCGGTGTTGATGATCGCGTACACGAACGATCCGAACAGGGCCGGGACGAACCCGCCGATCGTCACACCCGGGACGACGTTGCAGGCGATGAGGAAGACGAGGATCTGCAGGAGCAGGACGCTGATGGCCGTCAGGATCAGCGACCGCGGGGCGACGAATCCGAGCACCATCGGTCGGACCACTGCGTTCAGCAGCGCCATCACGACGACGACGGTGACGCCCGTCAGGAAGCGATCGACGGTGATGTTGGGCAGCAGCTCCGCTGTCACCCAGAACGCGATCGCCGACACGACCAGCGTGATCACCAGCCGCTTGACGAGCGCCCACGGCCCGCCTTGCCACTCCCAGAGGATGCGGAACTGGGTCTTGTAGAAGTCGATGAGGTTGCTCACCTCACGAATGTGGAGAGGGCCAACGGCCCGGTCATCCTCCGATTCGGGGGATGCCTCGACGGCCGTCCAGCAGCGAGGCTCGTCATGGGTCGGTCGGGATGCCGTAGCTGCATCTCCCTGGAAGAGCCGCGTTGCAAGATAACGATTCCCACCATCGAGCCTGTTGCTCCTCCCGGTCTGGGTGTTCGTCCTGAGTCTGTTCATCCTGAACAGCGAGGTCTGTGGCACCCGTGCTTCAGGGGTTTCGGTCAACGGTGGGACAATGGAACAGCCGGATGCGTAGCCAGCCAGGGGAGGCATGAAATGGCACCAGCGACCACGACGACCGCCAACAAGCCAGCTTGGGTCGATCTCGCAAGCTCCGATGCCGAGGCGTCGCGGAACTTCTATTCGAAGCTCCTCGGCTGGCAGGTCGAGGTCAATCCCGATCCGCAGTACGGCGGCTACGGGCTGGCAAAGACTGGTGGCAAGGATGCCGCCGGGATCGGGCCCAAGATGGACCCGAATGGCCCCACCGCGTGGAATCTTTACATCGGATCGGACGACCTTGACGAGCTGACCCAGAAGGTCGAGGCTGCCGGCGGGACCGTGGTCATGGCCCCGTTCGACGTGGGCGACCAGGGCCGGATGGCCGTGTATCAGGATCCGGCGGGCGCGTTCATCTCCGCGTGGCAGGGGTCGCGCATGGGCGGCTTCCAGACGAACGCACCGAACTCGTTCGGCTGGGCCGAGCTCAACGCCAGGGGCATCGAGAAGGCGCTGCCGTTTTACGAGAGCGTCTTCGGCTGGACGATCCGGCGGAGTGACATGGGCGAAGGACAGCCGCCCTACACCGAGTTCCTGCACGACGGGGACAGCGTCGCCGGCGCCTGGGAGATGAATCCGATGGTGCCCGCCGAGGTGCCGAGCTACTGGCAGATCTACTTCACGGTCGACGACGTCGACGCGGCCTTCCAGAAGGCGATCGACCTTGGGGCGCAGGAATTTCTCCCGCCTCAGGACATGCCTGGCGGGCGCTTCGCGATCATGAGCGACCCGGAGGGCGCCAGCTTCGGTCTGCTCAAGATGACGCCGGGTTGACCAGCGACAGCCACGAGGAGCCCGTCATGACGCTCGCGAGCTACGCCAACCGTGGCCAGTCCGGGACGCCGCTAGCCGGCGTCGAGTACCGGCCGGGCGTCTGCAATATCGGTCCTGCCGAGATCGCTCGCCGTCGTCGAGCGGGCCACGTCGGCCTGCTCGTCACGATGGCCGTGTTCGCCGTCCTCGTGGCGATCGATGCTCCGCCGCTCGCGCGGCTGATCCTGATCCTGCCGGCCGCCGCCGCTGCGTCCGGCTATCTGCAGGCGTGGTTGAAGTTCTGCGCCGGTTTCGGGTCACGCGGGATCTTCAATTTCGGTCCCGTCGGGGACACGCAACAGGTCGTGGACCAGGACGCCCGCGCCCGTGACCGCGCACGTGCGAACCGGATCGGTCTGGCGAGCCTGGCGGTCGGAATCGCCGTCGGCGTCGTGGCAGCTCTCCTGCCCTTCGGCGCGTAAAGGGCCTCAAGGCCGTCCGACCAGCGCGTCCCTCCGCTGCTCGAACCAGGGAAGGGTCAGCTGCAGGGTCAAGGCGACCGCTTCGTCGGACGACAGGCCGCGGGCCCGCAGACCGAAATACGTCGGCGGCCCGATGACTGACGCGACGACCGCCACCGATCGTTCGTCGGTCCCGAGCTCACCGAGCGCGGCGCGCATCAATCGATCGATCTCTCCGTAGTACTCCTGCTCGATGCCGCCACTCCAGGCATTGATCAGCTCCGGCTCCCGCTCGTAGGCTCGCCACCACGGTTCGCTCCGCTCGTAGAAGGCCGCGAGCTCCTGGGCGAGCCGTTCGATCCGCTCTCGAAGGCCGCCGAGGCCATCGAAGATCGCCAGCGTCGGGATCTGGAGCTCGACGAGCAGCGCCGTGAAGACGGCGCGGGGCAGGTCGCCGGGTTCCGGGAAGTGATTGCGGACCGTGGCTGGCGCCACGTCCGCCGCCCGGGCGATGGCCAGGTTCGAGGCAGCGGCGAGGCCGCGCTCGAGATAGATGGCGAGCGCCGCGGCGACGATCCGGTCGCGCGTCTCCGCCTTGGGGGCTGCCCGTTGGCCGAGGGAGTAGGAGCGGGGCATCGGGTCGGGAAATCCTCTCGGTTTCTATTGACTACCACTGGCAGACAAATGATACTGCTTGGTGTCGGTCGAAACAAACGCCAAGGAGGCCAATGATGAACGAGGGGCGACATCGAGACACGGGACGCCTGGCCCTCGCGGTCGGGGTCTGCGCCGCTGGCAGCGCGGTCTGCCTGGCGACGTTCTACGCGGTGCAGGGACCGTTCGGGACGATCAACGACATCGGCAATGCCGCGGCGGGCGTCCTCAGCGCAGGCCTGGCCTGGCGGCTCCGCCGGCAGATCCCGGGTCGCGTCGGTGGTCTGGCCGTGGGTTTGGCGATCGTCGGGGCGGCGATCACCGTCGCCGGTTCCGCCCTGGTCATCTCCGGCACGACCGGCTTCTTCCTTGCTGGGCTCGTATCGAGCGTCGGGTTCGCCGGGATCGGGGCATGGCTGCTCGTCCTGAACCGCAGCGACGCCGCCGTCGCGTCCTGGCCCGCGCGGCTTCGGATGCTCGGCGTTGCTGCCGGTGCGGTGATGGCCCTCGGCGTCGTCGCGGCGCCGGGCATCTTCCTTCGATTCGATGACATGGCGACGACACCGGGCTGGGTCTGGATCGGCCTGGTCGGTTGGCTCGGGATCTTCGTTCTCTACCCGGCTTGGGCGATCTGGCTGGCCCGCGTCGAAACGCGGTTGGCCCGCGCGGCGATCCCCGCGCTCTCCGGGCCCGGGGCCTCCGCCGTCGCGATCGGCGCCGTGGAACGGGGGAGGTGAGTCAGGTGGACTGGTTGTTGATCGTCGAGCGGATCGCGCACGTGGGATCCGCGATGGCCTGGTTCGGCGGGGCCGTCATCGGCGGGTTCTTCCTGACGCCGACGGCGAAGGCGCTGGGTCCATCCGCCCAGCCGTTCATGGATCACCTGTTGAAGCGCCGCCGGATGGGGGTCTTCTTCCCGATCGTCGCCGGACTGACCGTGCTCAGCGGGGCGGCGCTCTACTGGCGCGACTCGAACGGACTGTCCGCGGCCTGGATCACCTCACCATCCGGGCTGGCCTTCACGATCGGCGGGCTGGCCGCGATCGCCGCGTTCGTTGGCGGCATGGTCCTCATCGGTCCCAGCGTGGCCGAACAGAGCGCCGTGCAGAACGAGCTGGCCGCGAGTGGCGCCGCGCCGACCGAAGGGCAGCGGGAACGACTCGCGCGCGCGGACCGGCGGATGCAGCTCGCCAACCGGATCGACTTGCCGCTGATCCTCCTCGCAGGACTGACGATGGCGGTCGGTCGCTACTTGTAGGCACCCGCCCGCGCCGACGACCTACTCCGGCGTCGTTTCGCGGCTGCATCGGCATAGTCACTTTCGGATGATGTTGCCCGATCTCCCATGCGTAATCTGATGGACGGAGTGCGTTGGGAGTGCTTCGGGCGACTCCTGACCTCCCAACCGTGCGTACCGTCGTGTATGACCGTTATCGATCGGCTCGCGAGCGCGATCTGGCTGGGGAGGATCCATGGGATACAACCTGCGGAATCGCAACTTCACGAAGCTGCTCGACTTCAGCCCGCGCGAGATCCGCTACCTGCTGGACCTCTCGCGCGACCTGAAGCGGGCCAAGTACGGCGGGTACGAGCAGCAGCACCTGCGCGGCAAGAACATCGCGATCATCTTCGAGAAGACATCGACCCGGACGCGCGTGTCGTTCGAGGTCGCCGCGTACGACCAGGGCGCGCACGTCACCTACCTCGGCCCCGAGGGGTCGCAGATCGGCCACAAGGAGTCGATGAAGGACACGGCCCGCGTCCTGGGTCGCATCTTCGACGGGATCGAGTACCGGGGCTTCGGGCAAGAGATCGTCGAGGAGCTGGCCGAATTCGCGGGGGTGCCGGTGTGGAACGGCCTGACCGATGAGTTCCACCCGACGCAGATCCTCGCCGACGTCCTGACCATGACCGAGTTCTCGGACAAGCCGATGACGCAGATCGCGTACTGCTACCTCGGCGACGCTCGCAACAACATGGGCGACTCCCTGCTGGTCGGCGGGGCCAAGCTCGGCATGGACGTCCGACTGTGCGCCCCCAAGGCGCTCTGGCCGGCCGACGACCTGCTGGCCACCTGCCGTTCGATCGCCGAGGAGACCGGCGCACGGATCACCGTGACGGAGGACACCGAGGAAGGCGTCAAGGACGCCGACTACCTCTATACCGATGTCTGGGTGTCGATGGGCGAGGACAAGTCCGTCTGGGACGAGCGGGTGAAGCTGCTCCTGCCCTACCAGATCAACTCCGACCTGATCGCGAAGACCGGCAACCCGCAGGTCAAGTTCATGCACTGCCTGCCGGCGTTCCACGACCGCCACACCAAGGTCGGCGAGGAGATGTTCGAGCGTTTCGGCCTCGACGGGATGGAAGTCACCAACGAGGTCTTCGAATCCGAGCGATCGATCGTGTTCGACCAGGCGGAGAACCGGATGCACACGATCAAGGCCGTGATGGTCGCGACGATCGGCCTGTAGCGGCGACAGCGAGGTCGGATCGATGCGCATCGTCATCGCCCTCGGCGGCAATGCCCTGCTGAAGCGGGGCGAGCCGATGACCGCCGGGCATCAGCGGGCAAATGTCCGGGTCGGGGCCCAAGCCCTCGCCCGGGTCGCGCGCGAGCACGAGCTCGTCATCTCCCACGGCAACGGTCCGCAGGTCGGCCTCCTTGCCCTCCAGGGCGAGGCCTACAAAGAGGTGGAGAGCTATCCGCTCGACGTCCTCGGCGCAGAGACCCAGGGCATGATCGGCTACCTCGTCGAGCAGGAGGTCGGCAACCTGCTCCCCGAAGAACGGCCGCTTGCCACGATCCTCACGATGGTCGAGATCGACCCCGACGACCCGGCCTTCACCGACCCGACGAAGTTCGTCGGGCCGGTCTACGACGAGGCCACGGCAAAGGCGCTGGCCGCCGACAAGGGCTGGTCCGTCAAAGCGGACGGCGCGTACTGGCGGCGGGTCGTCCCATCGCCCCGGCCAAAGCGGATCTTCGAGATCCGGCCGATGCGCTGGCTGCTCGAACACGGCGCCGTCGTCATCTGCGCCGGGGGCGGCGGCATCCCGACGATGTACGCCCGCGATCGGGAGCGCTACCTCGAGGGGGTCGAGGCGGTCATCGACAAGGACCTCGCAAGCAGCCTGCTCGCCCGCGAGCTCGACGCCGACCTGTTCATCATGGCCACCGACGTCGATGGGGTGTACACCGACTGGGGCACGCCCGCACAGGCGCGCATCGGGCGGGCGACGCCGGACCAGCTCGACGCGATGGACCTGCCCGCGGGTTCGATGGGCCCGAAGGTCGACGCCGCCGTGGAGTTCGTGGCGGCGACCGGGAAACGCTCCGCCATCGGGTCGCTCGAGCAGATCGACGGATTGGTCGAAGGGAGCGGCGGCACACAGGTCGTTGCGAAGGAGGAAGTCTGATGGCGTCGTTCGGCGTGCACTCGGAGGTGGGCAAGCTCCGCACGGTGATCGTCCACCGACCGGAGCTCAGCCTGAAGCGGCTGACCCCCGACAACCACGACGAGCTGCTGTTCGACGACGTCCTGTGGGTCGAGCGGGCGCAGTGGGAGCACGACCAGTTCGTCGCCCGGATGCGCGAGCGCGGCGTCGAGGTGCTGTACGTGCAGGACCTGCTCGGCGAGGCGCTGGCGGCGAGCGAGGATGCCCGCCAGCGAATCATCGCGGTCGTCGCCGCCGAAGCAGTCGTCGGCCCGAGCCTGGTCGAGGACGTTCGCGCCGCTCTGTACGCACTGCCGCCGGACGCGCTTGCCCGGCACCTGATCGGGGGCCTCACCGTCGGGGAGTCCGGGCTCGACCTCGGCAAGCTGGCCAAGACGTCCCTCATCGGCGCCGCCATCGACGACGAGAGCCTGTTCGTCCTGCCGCCCCTCCCCAACACGCTGTTCATGCGCGACTCGTCGTGCTGGATCTACGGCGGCGTCTCCATCAATCCGATGTACTGGCCCGCACGTCGTCGCGAGGCCTACAACATGGCCGCGATCTACCGCGCCCACCCGCGATTCCAGGACGGGGCCTTCGAGTACTGGTATCCGGAGCTCGGCGAGGACGAGAAGTTCAAGGTCGAGGACTTCGGCCAGGCCTCGCTGGAGGGTGGCGACGTCGAGATCATCGGCAAGGGGACGGTCGCCATCGGCATGTCCGAGCGCACGACCGGACGGATGATCGAGCGTATCGCCAAAGCCCTCTTTGCCAAGGGCGCCGCGGAGCGGGTCATCGCCGCGGTCATGACCAAGGACCGCGCACACATGCACCTCGACACGGTGTTCACCCTGCTCGACCGCGACAAGGCGACCGCCTTTCCGAAGGTCGTCGAGGGGATCCGCTCGATCAGCCTGCGGCCGGGCAAGAAGCCGGGCACGCTCGACGTCCGGCCGGACAAGGACTTCATCTCGGCCGTCACGGATGCGCTCGGCGTCAAGAAGCTCCACGTCGTCGAGACGGGCGGCGACGCCTACCAGCAGGCGCGCGAGCAGTGGGACGATGGCAACAACGTCGTCGCCCTCGAACCCGGCGTGGTCGTCGCCTACGAGCGCAACACGTTCACGATCTCGAAGATGCGCGAGGCCGGCGTCGAGGTCGTCACCATCGAGGGCTTCGAGCTCGGCAAGGGCCGCGGGGGTGGACACTGCATGACCTGCCCGGTCGTGCGCGACCCGATCTGAGGGAGGACGCCATGGAGAGCTCGACCCGTTGGATCATCGGTATCCTCGTCGTGGTGGCGATCGTGGCCCTCGTGGCGTTCGCGCGGGGAGGCGAGGAACGTGGCAACCCTGACGCATCCCCCCAGGCGGTGATCTCGCACATCGTCGCCTGATACGGTGGCGACGAATCGGGGCACCTGGGAGGGGCACGTCGATGACTGACGACACCGGCGCCGACAAGCCGCCCGCGGCGGCGGCAGGTCGACACGCGAGCCGTCCCTGCTGGACGCACTCATCCCGCTCGTCACGCTGATCGGGCTCATCGCCCTGACGATCGGCCTGTTCGGGACCGACGCAACGGGCGGGCCATTGCAGGTCGCGCTGCTGACGAGTGCCATGGTCGCCGGCCTGGTCGCCTACAAGAACGGATTCACCGTCTCCCGCATCCGCGAGGCCGCGATCGGGGGCGTGTCATCCGGGATGAGCGCCCTGTTCATCCTCCTCGCCGTCGGAGCGCTGATCGGGACATGGAACATGGCCGGCACGATCCCGACCGTCGTCTACTACGGCCTCGGGCTGCTGAGCGCTACCTGGTTCTACCCCGCGACGGCGATCGTGTGCGGCCTCGTCGGGCTCGCCATCGGCAGCTCCTGGACGACGGCGGCGACCCTCGGCGTGGCCTTCGTCGCGCTCGCCCCGCTGGTCGGAGCCGATCCGGCCATCGCGGCCGGGGCCGTCATCTCGGGCGCCTACTTCGGCGACAAGATGACGCCGGTCTCGGAGACGACGGTCCTCGTGCCGTCCATGGTCGGCGGCGTGACGACCAATCAGCACATCGGCGCGATGATCTGGACGTCCGGGCCGGCGGTCGTGATCGCCATCGTCCTGTTCACGATCCTCGGCCTGACGACGCCGGCCACGGACCTGGCCTTCGATACGGCGGGCGCACAGGCGACGCTTGCCGGCGAGTTCTCGATCGGCCTCCTCAACCTGCTGCCGATGGTCCTGCTCGTCATCTTCTCGATCCGGCGGGTCCCGCCGTTCCTGGCGATCTTCAGCTGCGCGCTGTTCGCGGGCGTCCTGGCGTCGTTCACCCAGCCGGCACTCGTGGCCGAGTTCGTCGGCAAGCCCGGCCAGGGATCGCTGCTCACGGGATCGAGGCGACCTACGCGGCGATGGCGAACGGCTTCGTGTCCGCCACTGGCAACGAGACGATCGACGCCCTGTTCTCGCGCGGCGGGATGGCCGGCATGCTGACGACGATCTGGCTCATCCTCGGGGCGCTGAGCTATGCCGCGATCATGGAGGAGGCAGGCTTCCTCGATCGGCTGATCCGGCCGATCGTGGCTCGAGCGAAGTCGACCGGGCGACTCATCGCGGCCGTCGTCGGCACGTGCATCGGCCTGAACATCATCGCCGGCGACCAGTACGTGGCGATCGTGATGCCGAGCCGGGTCTATCGCGCGGAGTTCGCCCGCCGCGGGATCGCGCCGCGGATGCTGTCGCGCGCGGTGGAGGACTCCGGCACGGTCACCTCTCCGCTCGTGCCATGGAATAGCTGCGGCGCCTACATGGCGGCCGCGCTCGGCGTCGCCACGGTGGCCTACCTGCCCTTCTGCTTCTTCAACCTGGCCAGCCCGCTCATCTCGCTCCTCTACGGCTTCACCGGGTTCCGGATCGAGCGCGTCGAGCCGACCGGCGAGCCGCCCGCATCCTCACCGGACATCGGCCCGATGGCGTCACAGCCCCTGGAGGGAGGCCCCGCTTGACCGCAGCCACGAACGCGGAGACACCGAGCGAAGGCCGTCGCGGCTTCGCCTTGCCGTCGGCGTACACGATCCTGTTCATCCTCATCGTCATCACGGCGATCGCGACGTGGATCATCCCGGCGGGAGCCTACGACCTCGACCCCGACGGAGAGCCGATCCCCGGGACCTATCACCAGGTCGATCCGAACCCGCAGCGGATCGTCGTCGACTCGTTGATGGCCCCGATCAACGGGCTCTACGGGATCGAGGGCGAGGACGGCAGCATCAGCGTCTGGAACTCCGGCGAGCTGTTCGGGGCCATCGACGTCGCCCTGTTCATCCTGGTCATCGGCGGCTTCCTCGGCGTGACGATGAAGACCGGCGCGATCCAGGGCGGGATCGCACGGATCGTCGCGCGGCTCCGGGGCCGTGAGGGGTTGCTCATCCCGATCCTGATGACCGTGTTCGCCATCGGCGGGACGACGTTCGGGATGGCCGAGGAGAGCCTGGCGTTCTACGCGCTCGTGATCACGGTGATGATCGCGGCCGGCTACGACTCGCTGGTCGCTGCGTCGATGCTCCTGCTCGGTTGCGGCATCGGCGTCCTCGGTTCGACGATCAATCCGTTCGCGACCGGCATCGCCTCGGGCTTCGCGGGCGTGTCGATCGAGGAAGGCATCGTCGGGCGCCTCATCATCCTCGTGGTCGGAACGGCCATCGGGATCTTCTTCGTCATGCGCTACGCCGCGCGGGTCAAGGCCGACCCCAGCCAGTCGCTCGTGACCGATCAGAAGGCCGCGAACGAGGCCCAATTCCGCACCGGCGACGGGCGATGACGACGCGTGTTGACCGGGGGCCAGAAGGCGGTCCTCCTCCTGTTCGCCCTTGCCTTCGTCGTGATGATCTACGGCGTCATCCCGTGGGAGGACCTCGGCATCGGCCTGCCGACACTGTGGTGGTGGTTCCCCGAGATGACGGCGTCATTCCTGCTGTTCGCGATCCTCATCGGACTCGTCGCGCGGATGTCGGAGACCAACTTCACGTCAACGTTCGTCGACGGCACCCGCGACCTGCTCGGAGTGGCGCTCATCATCGGGATCGCCCGAGGCATCACGGTCGATCATGAACAACGGCCTGATCACGGATACCGTGCTCAACGCGGCGGAGCAGGCGATGGGTGGCCTCGGCGGGGTGGCCTTCATCAACCTCATGTACTTCCTGTTCCTGCCGCTCTCGTTCCTCATCCCGTCATCGTCCGGCCTGGCGACCGTGGCGATGCCGATCATGGCCCCGCTGGCCAGCTTCGCGGGGGTGCCAGCACAACTCGTCGTGACCGCCTACCAGAGCGCGAATGGGCTGGTCAACCTCGTGACCCCCACGTCGGCGGTGGTCATGGGCGGGCTGGCGATCGCCCGTGTGGGCTATGGGACTTGGCTCCGATTCGTCTGGCCGGTGCTGATCGCGCTCGCGATCCTGACGGTCGTCGTCCTGACCGGTGCGATGCTGCTGGGGTGATGGAGGTGAGGACGCCGTAGTTGATGGGGAAATGACCGGGCACGTCGCCCGGAGTGTCTAGAAAGGAGTTCGTCCATGCGCAACCCGCCGATCCTAGTGGCGGTCATCGGCTTCTTCGCCGCAGTGGCCGGCTTCGGCTACCTGTTCTTCGGCCTTCGGGTCCTCGGATTCGACTGGTTCGGGGTCTTTGGGGACATCCCCGCGTTCGAGTCGGTCGGTCTGTGGGGTTGGCTGGCGATCGCCGTTGGGATCGCCTGGCTTCTCGTCGCCTTCGGCCTGTGGGCGCTCCAGTCGTGGGCGCGCATGCTGGCCATGATCGTCGCCGGCTTCAGCCTGTTGGAAGCGATCGTGGCGTTCTTCCAGTTCCCGGGTACGGGTATCGGGTTCGCCATGTCGCTGATGCCATTGATCATCCTGCTGTACCTCAACGGTCGCGAGGTCAAGGAGGCCTTCGGAGAACTCGACTCGTCCAGCAGCATTTGAGAGACCGACCCCCAACCGGTGCCGGCCGACGCCATCCGCGAGCGGTGGGGACGGATCGGCACCGGTAGGCCGGCCTCGCTCGCGCGAGGGACGGCCACCGACACCAGCAAGGAGTGCGCAATGACCGACAACACGACACCAGCAGAAACCGGCAACCGGTCGTCCGGGACCGCCGTCGGCCTTATCACCGATGGGGCGTACTCGTTGATCGTGGCGCGCTTCCCGACCACGGGCGAAGCCGAGGACGCCTACCGGATGCTGACCGAGCTCGAGCGTCGGACGAGCCTGCGGATCGACGGCGTCGTCGTGGCCAGCCGCGACGCGGACGGCAAGGTCCAGCTCGGCAAGGTCACGGAGCACAGCACAAAGACCGGCACCAAGTGGGGCCTCCTCGGTGGTGTGGCCCTCGGCCTGATCTTCCCGCCCTCGATCCTCGCCGGGGCGGCCGCCGGTGGGGCGCTGGGCGCTGCCATCGGGAAGATCGGGAACCTGGCCACGCGCTCGGAGCTCGCGAAGGAACTGGAGGGTGTGCTGACACCCGGCTCGTCTGGCGTGATCGCGTTCGTCGAGGACACGGCCGTCGTCGAGATCCAGAAGGCACTGGCGGAAGCCGATGCCATCGTCACCAAGGCGGTCAACAAGCAGCTGGCGGAAGCGATCGATCGGGAGGCCGCCATTGCCAAGGAGTCCCTCGGAACCTGAAGCCGGGGGCGTCCATCGCCCGCGTGCCCCTACGGGACGTGGCCCAGAGCCCTGCAGGCGGCGACGTCAGCCTCCCTCGAGGCGGGTCACCTCAGCGAGCAGTTCCGCGGCGATGGCATCCACGTCCCGCGTGCCGTCGAGCCGGATGAGGGGCAGGTCCGCCCGAGCCCATGCGTCGATGACGGGCGCGACGCGGGTCTCGAATTCGCTGACGCGACGATCGAAGACGGCCGCGTCCCCATCGTCAGTGCGCCGCTGGAGCTCAGCCCCGCAGCGGACGCAGATCGTCGTCGGCGTATGGTCGGACCAGCCGCAGGCCGGGCAGATCATGCGCCCGAGCATCCGGTCGCGACAGACGGCCTCCGGCGTGTCGACGACGACCGCGATCCCGTGGTCGATCGGGGCCGCGAGCCAGGCCTCGAGCTGCGCGAGGTCACGCGGGAAGCCATCCAGGATCACCCCGGTCGTCTCAGGCGGGAGGCCCTGGATGAACTCGCGCACGATCCGGACCGCCAGCTCGTCGGAGCCGTACCCGCCGGTCGCCATCGTCTCGCGCAATGCCCGCTGCTCGTCCGATGGTCCGGCTGCCCATTCGCGCATCGCCTGGCCAGTGGAACAGGGCGAGGTAGCCGGACTCGGCCAGACGCTGGCCCACCGTTCCCTTACCCGATGCGGGTCGCCCGAACAGGACCAGCGTCGTCATCTCGACCTCCAAGGAACTTGCTGCATCGATGAGCCGCGGTGCGGCCGGCTAGGCGCCGAATCGCTCGACGAGCACCCCGTGGCGGAGCCCGAAGTCGCTGACGGTCAGCGACGCCTGGCCGAGCTTGTCCATCACCGTCCGAACGATGCAGGCGCCGGCCAGGATCACCTCGGCGCGGGCCGGCTGCAGGCCCACGATCGACCGGCGGGCGTCGGCGTCGAGCGTCCGGAAGCGCTCGATCTCGCGGTCGATGCCCTCGCGGTCGAGGACCGTGCCCCGGATGATGGCTGGGTCGTATTCGGCCATCTCGTGCTTGACGGCCGCGAGATTGGTCACGACCCCGCCCATGGCGACGAGGGCATCGGGCGTCGAGCGGCCATCGAGGCTGGCGAAGTCGGCGGCAATGGTCGAGAGGACCTCCTCAAGGCGATCGGCCGTGATCGCGCGGTCGAGCCCGAACCGCTCCGTATACGCGACGGCGCCGAGCGGCAGGCTGAAGCGTTCGTCGACGCGGCCGTCCTGGCCGAAGGTGAACTGGGTGCTGCCGCCGCCGGTGTCGAACACGACCACGTGACCGGCGTCGGTCGGGAGTCCGATCGAAACCGCCGCATAGGCGAGCCGGGCCTCGTCCTCGCCGCTCAGCTCTTCGACGATGACGCCCGTCCGCTCTCGGATGGCCGACAGCACGTCGTCGCGGTCGCGCACCGCCCGCAGCCAGGCCGTCCCGACGGCCGCGATCGCGATGGCCCCCTCGCGTTTCGCCTCGTCGGCCATCCCGGCGATCGACCTCGATCGTTCGCTCGAGGGCCGCCGGCGCGACCGTGCCGCCGCTGCCGAGCCCCTCGCCGATCCGCGTGATCTCCGCCCGGTCCGCGACCGTTCGCCACGTGCCGTCAGCCAGGCGCTCGCCGATGTGGAACTTGACCGAGTTCGTCCCGACATCGATCACCGCGTAGCGCGGGGGCTGGCCGCCGAGCAGGGCCGCGAGCCCGACGGGATAGCTCGTGTTCACGTAGCCGCCGAGACCGACCGAGCGGACAGCCGCGACGACGGCGGCCGGGTCCTCGTCCTCGATCGCGATCGTCCGGATCGGCTGTCCGTCCGCGGTGACGTCGGATACCTCGGCCGTGCAGCCACCGGGCGCGTAGCGGACCCGTCGCTTGTGGACCGCGACCGCGCGGACCGAGCTGCCGGGCGCAGCGACCTCGGCGAGGAAGCCATCGAGACTTGCGGCCGCCTTGTCGGATGGGGTGGACGGCAGGCGAAGCGCCCCGGTCACGATCGCCATGTCGGCTGGCGCGATCGGGAAGGCGACCTTGGCGACCGGCTCCCAGCGCTCGAGACCATCCGCGTTCACCTCGCGGAGCGTCTTCACGTCCATGAGGTCGAAGCGGATCTTCACGACATCGGTGGTCGGCTGCCCGTCGTCGACGAGCAGGTAGACCTCATCCGATTCCTGGACGGCGCCGGGGGTCATCGCCCCGAACGCCGCCTCGGCCGCGCCGAAGTGCTGCCCGAAGGTCCGGAACTCCCAGCGCGGGATGATCACGCTCATCTGGACGTCGCGGCGCTCGATGCCCTCACGAGGCCGCCGCGGGCAGCTGGCGTCCCGCCGGCGACAGCAGCAGCGGTCGAGCTCGCTCGACGACGGAAGACCTTGCGGATCTCCGCGACGATGATGATCAAGGCCCCAGCCACGATGCAGATCGCCCACTGCTCGACGCTGAGCTCCACCGTGTCGAGGACCCGCTGGAGCGGACCAAACGTCGTGGCCAGGAAGATGGTCAGCAGCGACAGCGCCGATGTCTTGAGCAGGACGCTGTTCTCGAGGAGCTCGCTGCTGAAGATCGTGCGCTCCTCGTCCGACGTCTCGATCGAGAAGAAGAGGTGCAGCATCGAGAACGTGACGAGGCCCATCGTGTGGGCGACGGTCTCGTCGAAGTTGTTCCCGGCCCAGACGATGACCGCGAGGGTGATCGCCGCCATGACCAGGCCGATGAACGCCAGCCAGGCGAACAGGGCGCGTGGGCAGGATCTGCTGGTCCTTGGGCCTGGGGGCTTCCTCCATGAGGCCCTCGCGTTGCTTGCCGTAGCCGAGGCCGATGGCCTGGAAGATGTCGACGGTGAAGTTGATCCAGAGGGTCTGCAGCGGCAGGAACGGGACGCCACCAAGGATCCCGAAGATGCTCGCGCCGAGGAACGTTCCGATGAAGCTGAAGAGACACGCCATCTGGAACCGGATGTAGCGCACCAGGTTGTCGTACAGCGCGCGCCCCTGCTCCACGGCCCGCACGATCGTCGCGAAGTTGTCGTCAGTCAGGATCATCACGGCGGCCTCCTTGGAGACCTCCGTGCCGGTGATGCCCATCGCCACGCCGATGTCGGCCATCTTGAGTGCCGGCGCGTCGTTCACGCCGTCGCCGGTCATCGCCACGATGTGGCCCTTGCGGCGGAGGATGTCGACCAGGTGGACCTTGTCCTCGGGCGCGACGCGGGCGATGACGCCGATGTCGTCGATGCGGCGGTCGGCCTCCTCGTCGGACATCGCCCGGAACTCGGCGCCGGTGATGGCCTGGCCCTCGATGCCCAGCTGGCTGCGCGATGGCATCGGCCGTGACGGCGTGGTCGCCCGTGATCATGCGGACCCTGATGCCGGCGGCCTTGGCCTTGGCGATGGCGTCGCGGGCCTCGGCCCGGGGCGGGTCGACGATGCCGACGATGGCCAGGAGCTGGAGGTCGCTGATCAGCGGCAGGAGATCGGCGTTCGGGTCGAACGTGGCCGGATCGAAGTCGCGCTGGCCGGTGGCCATGACCCGCAGGCCCTGCGGCGCCGAGTCGGTCGTTCTCGGCCAGGAACGGCTCGCGGACCTTGTCGATCGGCACGTCCGTACCATCGGGACCGTGGGCCGAGGTGGCCCGTGCGAGCAGCTGGTCCGGGGCGCCCTTGACGAATGCCCGGATCACCGGCTTGCCGGCGTCGTCCTCCATCTTGTGGAACGTGGCCATGAACTTGTAGGCCGCATCGAACGGCAGGGTCGCCACCCGCGGATAGCGCTCGCGCGTCAGCGTGGGATCGACGCCGCCCTTGGCGGCCAGCACCACGAGGGCCCCCTCGGTCGGGTCGCCGACCAGCGTTGCCGTCGCGCACTTCGGCGTCGGCGCAGAGGGCCATCGGCAGCAGCAGTCCCTCGAGCGGCACATCGGGTTGCCCACCGGTATGGGTGATCTGGCCGTCGGTCGAGTAGCCCTCGCCGGAGATCGCGTAGCGCCGGCCGACCACCGCCATCTGGACGGCGGTCATCTGGTTGAGGGTCAGGGTGCCCGTCTTGTCCGAGTTGATCGCCGAGGTCGAGCCGAGCGTCTCGACCGAGCGCAACCGCTTCACGATCGCGCCGGCCGCGGCGAGCGCGGTGGTGCCCGACGTGAGGATCGTCGTCACGACCGCCGGCAGGCCGGTCGGGATCGCCGAGACCGAGAACGAGATCGCGGTCAGGAACAGGACATCGAACGGCGTGTCGCGGGCGAGACCGATCACGATCGACACCAGCAGCGCGATGCCGGCGATGACGAGGATCTGGTTGGTCAGGGTGTTGAGCTGGCGCGTGAGGGGCGTGACCTCGTCCTTGGTCCGCTGGAGCATGCCGCTGATGTGACCGACCTCGGTCGACATGCCCGTCGCGACGACGAGGATCGTTCCCGCACCGCGGGTGACCTGCGTGTTCATGAACGCGAGGTCGATGCGATCGCCCAACGCCGAGTCGTCGGGGACGGCATCGGTCTGCTTGGGGACCGGGACGCTCTCGCCGGTCAGCGCCGACTCGTCGATCTCGAGCGTGGCGGCACTCAGGATGCGCGCGTCCGCCGGGACGAGGTCGCCGGCCTCGATGTTGACGATGTCGCCGGGCACCAGGTCGCCCATCGGCAGCTCGACGAGATCCCCGTCGCGACGGGTCTTGGCCTTGACGACCATCATCTTCTGGAGGGCGGCCACGCTCGCGGACGCCTTGCCCTCCTGGCTGAGGCCCATCGCCGCGTTCAGCAGGGTCAGGGCGATGAGGACCACACCGGTCGCGACCTGGTTCGGGATGAACAGGCTCAGGACACCGGCCGCCAGCAGCACGATCTGCATCGGGTCCTTGTACTGGCGCACGAAGGCCTGCCAGCGCGGCTCCTTGGCCGCCTCGGCGAACTTGTTCGGGCCGTACTTCGCCCGTCGCGATTCGGCTTCGGCGCTGGTGAGGCCAGCCTCTGGGGTGACGCCCTGCCGTTCAAGTGCCGCGGCGGTGGTCAGGCCGTGCCAGGCGGTTCCCGCATCGGCGGCGCTAACGTCACTCTCCGTCATCGCGAGCCCTCCTAGCCGTTCAATGCAATCTGATTCGACTACACCCTGCCCGCCATCATATCGATGAGCATCACCCAATGCGGGTTATCGGCCGCCACCGTGTGGCCGATGTATCGTCGTGGCAGGAGGTGGTGATGGAGCAGCAGGAGCAGGACGTGCAGGGACCTAGAGGACCGATCGCCAAGCCGCTTGGCCGAGCGATCGGGCGGTACGGCGACGACCCGACATCCGCCCGGTTGGCGATGTTCGTCATCGTCGTCGCGGTCGTCACCACCGTGGTCGTCGGTGGCGTCCTGATGTGGCTCGTGGACCGTGAGGAATACCCGGATCTGGGGGTCGCCTTCTGGTATGTCCTCCAGACCGTAACGACGGTCGGCTATGGCGACGTCACACCCAGGGATCCAGTCGGTCGGGTTGTGGGCGGCGTGATCATGGTCCTGGCCTTTGCGTTCCTGGCCATCGTGACCGCCTCGATCACCTCGGTCTTCCTCGAGTCGCGTCAGAAGGCCCGGCGCCAACGAGCGGAGACCGATGAGGCCGAGCACCGGGCCAACCTCGAGGCGCAGTTCGAGCAGCTCCTGGCCCGATTGGACGCGATCGAGCGCCGGCTCGGCGAGCGCTGACGCGTCGCTACGGGGGCCCGAGTTTCTCCGTAAGCTGGATCAACGGCACCTGGCTCACGTTGATCAACCCGTCCTGGGGCCGGTCGAGATCGATGACGAGCGTGAGGACCGCACCGAACGCGAGGATCAGCACGACGGCGGTGAGCACGCTGCGCTGGCCGGTCGTCCCGGCGCTGTAGCCGACCATCGCGAGGGTGAGGACGGACCCGCCGACGAGGAGCCACAGGACCGTCTCGGGCACGCGCGCGTAGACGCCGGCGATGATCCGGGTCGTGTTCAGGTCGATGGTGTCGTTGAGCGACTCGATGAACAGGGCCGTGACGTCATTGGCGTCGGGCGATCGTGCGACGTCCTCTGCGATGACCCACAGGTCGTCGAGGATCTCCGACGACCGCGCGATATTCGTTGCGAGCGTCGCCCCGTCGGTCGGTGCGATGCGGAGGGGGGCGTACTCGCGGAGAAGGGTCCGGATCTCGGTGGAGGCAGGCTCCGAGAGGTATCCCGCCCGCAGGTAGGTCGTACCGATCGTGTTCGCCTCCTCCAGGACGAGGCCGCGGCGGGTGTCGAACCGATCGGACGCCATGCCCATGGTGATCGCGAGGAGGAACGCCAGCAGTCCCAAGATCGACCCCACGAGCACACCCGCCGGACCCTCCTGCTCGCCCGGCGTCCGGTCCTGCCACCATCGACCGACGCGGAAGCCGATCTCGTACAGGGCCAGCGAGATGATCGCGAACAGCGCGAAGATCGCAGCGATCGGGAGGCTATCGAGCGCCTGAGTCGGCATCAGGCGGCATCAGGATCGGTGGGGACCACCTCGACCTCTTCGTCCGGCTCGCTCGAAAGGGCTCGCAGCACGACCTGCAAACCGACGATCAGCGCCGCGCCAAGCAAGGCGATCTCGAGCCCGGCGGCCAGCCAGACAAGGATGAACACGATGACGCCGATGCCGATCCGCTCGACGGCGGTCCGGTTCTGGCGGATCGTTTCCGTGAGCGTGTCGCGGTCGGGAGCGCGGCCGGCTGCGCCCGCGACGGATGCACTGGCCGCCGAACCGGCCCGCCCGGCCGCGTCGCCGACGTACATGGTCGTCACCGTGACCCACCGCGGGCGGCCCCACAGGTAGGCGGCGATCGCCAGGATCGTCGTCGCCACGACGATGATCAGGGTTAGACCCCGAAGGTCCTGGAGGGTCGTGTCGACCATGGCCCGGGTCGCACCCGCGATGTTGGCGTCCGCGATCCCGGCGACGATCGCGTCCTCGGCGGTGCGGATGGCGAGTCGCGCGACCAGGAACGCGATGATCGTGCCGATGCCGAGGTAGATCAGCATCCGGCGTCGATCCCGAGCCAGCCACAACGTGAGCGCGACGAGGGCGATCGTCAGGATGACGAGCAGGATCACCACCAGGTCGAAGATGCGGACGACCGAACGAGCCGCCAGCAACCGATCGGCGGGCATCAATTGGATCGTCCCGAAGTCGGGCGGGAGCGTGACACCGAGCGCGGACTCGAGGCGCTGGGCGAGCGCCTCGGGAGCCTCCGGGGCCGTCAGGTCGGGGAGCTGCACGTCCCCGGGGATCATCGCCCATGGTCTGCAACTCGGTCAAGGCGGCGCCGACGACCGGAAAGACATCGAGCGTGACGTACCCGTCGGCGACTCCTACCGCGTCGAATTCGTCACGTAACAGACGAACGACCTGGGTGTGGGTAAAGGAGAGCGAGTTGACCAGGGCAGCCTGGATCCTGGGGTCCTGGAACGCGACGCGGAGTCGTGCGTCGATCGCCTGGCGAACGGAGGCCGTCAGCGCGCCTGCAAGTGGCTTGAGGGCGTCCGGAAGGCGCGTTTCGAGGCGACCCTGCACATCGAGCGCATCGACGACCTGTGTGCTGATCCGGGCGCTGACCGGCTCGACGACGGCCGGATCCGTCACGACGCTCTCGATGAGCGTGCTGAAGCGGTTGGTGTTGAGGGCGACCTGGTGCGTCCAGATGCCGATCGTCGTCACGACGATCGATAGACACGCCAAGCACCAGCGCGATGCCGGACAGGACCCGCCGCCGCCGCCGCGTGCGCGGCACCTCGGTACCGGTCGTGACGCTCGATTCGGTCATCTCGTGTCTCCCCGTCGATCCGCTGGCACGCCGACCCTCGCGTTTCCGCCCGCATCTGACGACGGGGCCGGCAGTGAAGTCTTGCCCAAGGGCGTCATGGGGCCGGCGGACGGTTCGGGTCGGCAGGGGGAGGATCGGTTCCCGGTGCGGGTGCTTCGTGGACTTGTGTCGGGGAGTCGTCGGCCGACGCCACGTCGGGATCGCGATCGCCCACCAGGGAGCCGAGGTCGTCATCCGGGCCTACGGCCGCTGCCGCCCCCACGGCTGCTGCCGCCCCCACGGCTGCTGTCGGGTCCGCCGGCGCCGTCGGATCCGCGGGTGCCGTCGGGTCGACGGGCGCCGTCGGGTCCGTGGGTGCTGCCGCATCCGGTCCATCCGTCGGTGGCTCGTCGTTCCGTGAACGCATCCACCAGACCGCGAGACCGATGGCGATCGCCGCGAGGATCACGAGCAACAGGATCGGCGTGGTGTCGTCGGCGGTCGGCTCAGGCGCGGGCTGGGCCGACGGTCCGGGTGTCGGTTCGGCACTTGGCGAGGGTGACGGCTCGTCACTGGGCTCGGGTGAGGGCGACGCGGTGGGCTCGGGTGTCGGCGACGCCGTGGGCTCGGGCGTTGGCGCCGCCGTCGGCTCCGGTGTCGGCGCGGCGGTGGGCTCGGGTGTCGGCGCCGGCGTCGGCTCGGGTGTCGGCTCAGGCGTGGGCGACGGCTCGGCCACCGGCGCGCGTGTCGGCGCCTCCGTCGGCTCGGGAGTCGACTCTTCGGTCGGCTCCGGTGTCGGCTCCTCCGTCGGCTCGGGCGTCGGCTCTTCGGTCGGCTCAGGTGTCCGGAGGGATCGAGCGATCCGGCAGCGTGGCACGGCCGAGGATGGCAGCCAAGGACGGCAGGTTCGAACCGAACCCCGAGGGCAGATTCGCGCCATCGCATGCCCCGGCGACGAGCGCCACGCCCACGAGGACGCCGAAGATCGCCGCCCGGGCATGGGGCGAACGGCCGCGTCGTGGCGGCGTGAGCGGCGCGGTGCGTCGGGGCTGATCCATGGTGCTCGGCCGTCTCCGTTGAATGGACCGGCCGTGACCGGCCGGTCCAGCTACGCGGCGATGAGGCAAGTCGTGCGCCGAGGTCAGGCGAGGAGCTTCGCCTTCGCCGCCGCGAACTCCTCGTCGGTGAGGATGCCGGCCTGCTTGAGCGAGGCGAGCTTCTGGAGCTCGGCGGTCAGGTCCGTCGCCGGGAGCCGGCGGAGCCGCCGGAGGGGCCTGCTGGGCTGCGGCCACACCCTGGTCGTAGATGGCCTGCTGCTCGGCCTGCTGCTCCGCGGCCTGGTTCTGGTACTTCTGCTCCTGGTGGTGCCGGACGGCTCCGGCGGTCCCCGCCACCACTGCGGTGGTCGCGGCCATCCGAACGAGTCCTGGGCCCCTGCGTCGTCGCATCATGGTCGTCGAGCTCCTTGTGTTGTCAGTGCCTCAGCTCCGGATCAGGCGTCGGCGCCGACCGGTGCCTTGTTGAAGTCGATGGCCGCCTGGACCAGCTCGTACGGGACCCGCTGCATGTCGACGACGACGCCGCCAGCGTTCCGCACGGCTTCGGCGAACTTCGTCGCCCAGACGTCCTCCCAGACCAGGACCGCGGCCGACGAATTCGGGTCGAGGGCCGCCCCGATGTCCTTCAGGTCGTTGTCATTGATCAGGCCGTCACGGTCGTGGGTGAGGGCCTCGAAGGCCTTCAGCACTTCGGAGCCGGCATCCTCCAGCTCGAATCCGGTCACGTTGCCGTCCTGGTCCTTGAGGACGAAGGCCAGGTCGAGGATGCGGATCGTGCCGGCTTTCACGAGCTCTTCGAGTGCAGGCGCGATCTCGCCCTTGAACTTGTTGCCGGGGAATGCGATGACCCCGTACTCGACTGGTCCGATGCCCATGTCCTGCTCCTTCCGATCATGTCGGCCTCGATGTGTCACCAGGACGACTCACCTTGAAGTCTGGCGTCCGACCCCGGCCGCGCATCATCCGACCCGGATGATGGCAGAGGACTCAGCCCCCTCGGCAACAGCCTAGATTGTCTCAGTGCACCCGATCTTCGCGGTGCGGTCGGTCCCCACCGGGCAGTCGATCGTTCAGGGGCGCGACTTCGAGCGCGGCGTCGACGTCGTACCCGATCGCCAGGGCCAGCTTTGGGGCCGCTGCGACCACATGTGCCGTGCCGACGGTCGGTGCCGCGGCGATGAGGATGTCGACGAGTTCTTCCTCCGTCGCGCCAGTCGCGATCGCCACGCCAGCCGCCTTCTCGAACGAGGCCGCCGGGCCATCGACGGCGATCAACACGGCAAGTTCGAGCATCGCGCGCGTCTTCGCGTCGAGGGCCACGACAGGCTGCTTCAGGACCCGCTCCGTGTCGTTCATCGACAGTCGAAGGAGCTTCTCCTCGTGCGCTCGCACCGCCTCGACCTCTCGAACTTGCGACGAGTGCCGTCGCACCGGAACATCAGGCCACGCTGCGGGCGGCCCGGCATCATCACGTAGGGATGACGCCGTCATGGTGATTCAGTCCAACGGTCGACCCTGGGTGGCGCCCGCGTCGGCCCGCCCTTCGCGCCGGATCCCCGGGTCGCGCAAGGGATCGGTCAAGCCGATGGCCGCTGCCCGTGCGATCGCGTCGCCGCGCGACGACACGTCGAGCTTGCGATAGATCGACATCGTCTGGCTCTTGATCGTGTTCGCCGACACTCCGACACGCTCGCCGATCTCGCGGAACGACAGATAGGTCGACAGGTACGGCAACAGTCGTAGCTCGGCCGCCGTCAGTGCCGTCGCCCCGGCGACGACCGCCGCCGAGGCGTTCGCCTGCCCTCGGAGGAATCCGACGTCGCCCGCGAGCCGACCGAACGCGGGGAACCGACCGAGGATGAGGTCCGCATCCACGAGCAATGTCCGAGCCCCAGCGGCGTCGGACTGAGCCAGCGCCAGACGCGCGAGCTCGAGGTTCGCGCCGACCGCAAGCCACGGGAGCGCCTCGGACAGGCCAGCCCGCAGTCGATGCGCGTGCGCCTGGTCGCTGGCGGCCTGGATCCGGTTACCGCGCCGCAGCGCCACCCGGGCCGCCAGGGCGAACACGAGGCTCATGAGGGCGAGCTCGTTCATGCGAGTTGCGCAGGGCCACGTCGCGCGCTGCCGTGACGAATGTTGCCGCGCCCGCCCAATCCCCGCGCTCGATGGCGATGATCGCTCGATAGGCGAGCGCCAGCGCTCTCCCCGCCGCCGAGGCCGGCGGCATCGATGCACGGTCCGCCTCGGCGAGCGCCGCGTCGGCGCTCCGGTCATCGCCGGCCAGGTACTGGGCGACTCCGAAGGCGGCGAGGGCAGCGGTGCGCCAGGTGCTGAGGGATGGGATGCGCTCGACGGCGATCGCGCCGTCCTCGAGCATCGCTGCCGCGCCGTTCTGGGCCATGATCGCGCGGCCCATGGCCAGCAGGCCATCGATCGGATCGCTCGCTTCGGTCCTGGGCTCCACGACGGTCGTCGAGGCCGCGATGTGCATCCATCGCCCAGCCCGCGGAGGATCGCCGGTCAGCGCGAAATAGATCCCACCGGTGAGGGCGAGCTCGGGATGGCGGACCAGCCAGGAGGCAGACTCGGCCTCGTCGAACCAGCGCCGGACCGTCGCGACGTTGCCGGTGTTGAACGCCGCCCGCGTGTGCCGTCATGAGCAGATGCGCCAGGCGCGCCTCGTCCCCGGCCAGTCGAGCGCAGTCGATGGCCTCCGCGGGGGAGCCGTGCTCATCGAACCAGATCGAGGCGTTGGTCGCCAGTCGTGCGATGGCGTCGGCATCGTCGTGTTCGAGGTCGGCCCGCAACAGCTCCCGGAGCAGGTGGTGTTCGCGATACCAGACGCCCCGGTCGTCGAGCGCGACGACGAAATGGTTCGCGCGCTCGAGTTCGGTCAGGATCGCTGCGGAGTCGGATCGACCGAGGACGGCATCGCACAACGGCCCGCTGAGTCGATCGAGGAATGACGTCCGACGCAGGAACGCGACGAGGTCCGGCCCGAGCGGTTCGAGGATCTCGGACCTGAGGTAGTCGGCGATCGTGCCGGCGTCGCCGGCCAGGTCAGAGGCTGTCGCGTCGCGTGGGTCGGCGATCGCCAGGATCCCAAGGTGCAGCCCGGCCGACCAGCCCTCGGCGTGCCGGTTCAGCTCGGCCGCGGTCGTCTCGTCGATCCGATGACCCAGGGCGTCCGCAAGCTCGAACGCCTCCCGATCGTCGAGGCCGAGGTCCAGCCGATCGAGCTCCAGCAGCGATCCCTCGGCTCGCCGGCGCGAGAGTCGGATCGGCGGAGATGCGCGGCTGGCGATTACGAGCCGGGACCCAGGCGGCAGCAGATCGGGCAGCAGGCCGAGGACGTCGGCGGCCGGTCCCGGCGCGATGGCGTCCGCGTCATCGATGAACAGGGCGAAGGCCGGATGGTCCTCGAGCGCGCTGCTCAGGCGGGTGACCGCGGACCACGGCGAGATCGCGGGGCCGGCGATCGCCTCGAAGACCGCGGTGTCGATCGGTCGGACGCGGTGGAGAGCCGCGGCGAGGAGGCCCACGAGGGAAGCCGGATCGTCGTCATGATCGTCGAGGGAAACCCACGCGACCGGGCGTCGCTCCTGGGCTGCGGCCTGGGCCATGAACGTCGTCTTGCCATATCCGGCGGGCGCCGAGACGGTCACGAGTGTCGCGGGCGAGGCCGTTAGACGCTCCAGCAGCGCCCGACGCGCGACGCTGCCGTCGGGCACGGGGGGTGGTACCGACTTAGCTTGGACCCGGATCGCCGGGACCCCCGGTAGAAGTGGCGCAGCCTTCTGCTTCGAGCTAGTGCCAGGCGTGGTCCTGTCTCCCCTCGCGCAGCGACCGCGCGCGACGCCGCTGCGGGGGTCATTCTTGCACTCCCTGTCAAACGACCAGCTGAGTGGGGTCGAATGGCGGTGCGCGGGGCGAGACACGATGCGCTGGAGGTGCCCGAAATCACCCCCTTCGAATGACGACCCGGCCCTCGCGCCGAGGCACAGTCGCACGAGAAGATTGAACGCATGCGGGCGATCCGGCGGCCGCCACGCGCAGCAGGAGGGGCGACGATGACCACGAATGCCGGTGAGGCATCCCGAGCGTGATCGAGGAGGGCGGCGCCGCGGTCCCGGCCGATAACCCACTGGTGCCCGGCTGGCTGGTTCGTCTGGCAGCGATCGGCTGGCGGGTCCTGGTCACGCTCGCCCTGGTCGTTGTTCTGTTCGCGATCGCCGGGCAACTCTCGACGGTCGTGGCCTCGATCGTCCTTGCGCTGATCCTTGCTGCGACGCTTGCTCCATTCGTGAGCGAGCGGCGAGCACGAGGCTCGGGTCGTGCCAAGGCCGCCGGGGTGGTCAGTCTCGGGGCGCTCCTCGTGCTCGGCGCGGTCGTCGCAGCAGTCATCCTCGCGGTGGTCCCGGCGTTGAGTGCCTTGGTCTCGGCGTTCGATGCGGGGATCGAAGCCGCCCGAGCCCAGCTGACAACACTCGGCGTCTCGGCCGACCTCACTGGGATCCTGCAACGGATCTCCGACGTGATCCGAGGTCTCGTCCTGGGCGGTCTCAGCGATTTCGTCGCCGCGGCGGCAAATAGCGTGACCGTCGCCATCCTGGGTGGCTTCCTGACCTTCTTCCTGCTCATGGACGGAGACAAGGCCTGGGACTGGGGGCTCGCCTTGACCGATGGGTGGCGGCGTGATGCCCTCATGAGCGGAGGGCGACGTGCGCTCGACCAGGTCGGCGGGTACATCCGGGGGACTTCCGTGATGGCGGTCGCCACGGCCCTCCTGGCGGGCATCGCCATGTTGGTGCTCGGCGTGCCATTTGCCGGGCCACTGGCCGTTGTCGCCCTGGTGGCTGCGTTCGTCCCATACGCTGGGCGAGCACTGGCCGCGGTCCTGATCGTGACGATCGCTCTTGCGACGCGCGGGGTGGTGCCGGCGGCCGTCTTCCTGGTGATCTTCGTTCTTGGCTCGATCGCCCTGGAGCGGGCCCTCGCGCGAACCACGACCGGGCGTCGGCTCGACCTGCACCCCATCCTGGCCGTGGTCGGACTGCCGATCGGTTTCGCGCTCGCTGGGTTCAGCGGCCTGGTTGTCATCCTGCCGGTGCTCGCCTTCGCACAGACGGCGGCCGGCGTCCTCATCACGACGCTCGGCCGCGAACCCATCGCCTTGCCTGCCGCGTCGGCGAGCCTGGCGAGCTCGGCTCGTCCCGGTCTGGCTGGACCGCCTGGGTCAGTGGAGCTGGCGAGCGCTCGTCGTGGCTGCGTTGTTCGCGGTCGTGGCCCAGGTCGCGCTGCTATTTCCCGTGGTGATCATGCCGGTCGTCATGGCCGTGATCCTCGCTGCGACCCTGGCGCCGGCGGCGGCCGCGCTGGAGCGACGCGGCCTGAGTCGGACGACAGCTGCCATGGGCGTGACCGTCGGGACGAGCGTCGCGATCCTCGCGGTGGTCATTCTCACGCTTGCCTCGTTGGTCGGCCCGATGGCCGAGCTTGTCGCGACGACGACCGCCGGAGCGGAGAGCTCCGGGGCCCAGGCGGTCGGGATCGGGACGCTCGTCGCCGCCATCGGCGGCGGATTGCTTTCGACGGTCACGGACGCGGTGGCGAACATCGTCGGGATCGTCGCCGTGCTCTTGCTTGGTGGGTTCCTGACGTTCTACTTCATCCGCGACGGCGGGCGGGTCTGGCATGAGGTCACGCGCGCCGTGCCCGCGGATCGCCGTGGCGTGCTCGATGCGGCGGGCGCTCGTGCGGTCGACGTGCTCGGCGGCTACATGATCGGCACGGCCGCCATCTCCGCCTTCGGGGCCGCGAGCCAGTGGGTCATCATGACCCTCCTGGGACTGCCCCTGGCCTTGCCACTGGCCGTCCTCGCGCTCTTCGCCGGGTTCATCCCGTACATCGGCGGTTTCATCGCGACGACCCTGGCGTTCCTCGTCGCGGTCGCTGTCGGCGACTCAGTCCGACATCGTGATCATGTTCATCTACACGATCGTCTTCAACATCGTCCAGGGCAACTTCGTGACCCCGCTCGTCTACGGCAAGGCGGTCAGCCTGCACCCGGCGATCGTTCTACTGGCCGTGCCGATCGGCAACGCGCTCGCGGGTATCGTGGGCATGTTCCTCGTGGTGCCGGTGGCCGGTGTGATCGCGACGACGTGGCGCGCCGTGCTGCAGACCATCGATATCGGCGAGCCGGTCCTGCTGGCCCAGCGTCGAGAGCCCCGAAACGAGCGACGAGAGCGAGGCCGATCCCCATGTCGTGACAGGCGGGTGATGGTGGACGCGAAGCCCCCTGAACCACGAACCGTTGCCCGCGTGATCTCGCCACGCGAGATGCGGCTCGTCTTCTGGCTGATCGTGATCGCCCTCGTCGGCGTCATCGGCCTGCTGGGTTCCGGGATCGCCGATACGCTGTCTGGCCCCGCCGTCATCCTATTCGTCGCCTGGCTGATGGCCTACGTCCTCGAGCCTCCCGTCGACTGGTTGTCGCACCACCTGCCGTTTCACTCACGTGGCCTCGCCGTGGCGGTGACGTACCTGATCACGGTGCTCGTGACGTTCTCTGTCCTGCTCGGTGCCGGGGCCGCGATCCTCAGCGCTGCCGTGACGTTCGTGCAGCAGCTGCCAGCGATCGTCGATCGTGTGCACGAGCTGGCCGCGCCGCTCGCGGCATCGCTTGGGCTCAGCCCGCCCGCTCCCGTCGACCTTGCTGGCGCTCTCGCCGACCAGGTTGCTGAGAATGGGGAGGCGATCGCCGATGCCGTCGGTGCCGCACTCCGGAACACGGTCGCCGTCATCGCAGGGCTGTTCACCGCCGTCGTGATCTCGGTCGGGATGGCCGCAGGCGAGGTGACACTGCTCGGGTGGCTCCGCCGGTTCCTGCCAGAGCGGTCTTACGCTGACATCGCCGCCCTCGAGCGTGCCATCGCCCTGTCGTTCGGTGGCTTCATCCGCGGTCGCGGCCTGATCGGCCTGATCTTCGCCGCCCTCATCTCGATCGCGGCCTTTCTCCTGGGTGTCCCGCTCGCCCCGCTCATCGCGGTCATCGCGGGTCTGATCCAGTTCATCCCCTTCATCGGGCCGTTGCTGGGCTGGGCGGTCCTGCCGGCGTTCGCCCTGGTCCTGGCGCCGGCCGTCGTGGTTCCCGCGCTCGTCCTGAGCCTGCTCATCGCCGCCGTCATGCAGATGGTCGTGACGCGCATGGTGATGGGCCGGGCGGTCAAGATCGGCGCGGCCGCCGTGCTGGCGGTGGTCATGCTCGGAACGGCCATCGCCGGGGTCATAGGCGCGATCTTCGCCATCCCGACCGCTGCAGCGATCCTGGCCATCACCGACTACCTGAAGAAGCGGGACGTCCTGCTGCGTCGGGAGGGCGACGAAGCCGGCGCAGATGCCATCGTCGAATCCCCGACCGCGGACCCGCCCGCGGTCACGACGGCCTGAGTGCGAGTAGAGCTACGAATGAGCGCCATCATCCCGCGTTGGGAGTTTCGGACGTTCGGCCGCCAGTTCGGTACGGCAGAGGAAGCGTTCGCCCGGCTGGAGCCGGGCGCGGTCCAGGAAAGCGACGAGCTCTATCTGCTCACGCGGGACGGGGAAGGGCCTGGCAACGTCGTCAAGATCCGTCATGACCTCATGGACGTGAAGTCACTCCGCGAGGTGTCCTCCGACGGACTCGAGCGATGGGAACCGGTGATGAAGGTCGCCTTCCCGATGGCAACGGCCGACATGGAGCGCGTGCGGGAGGCGCTCGATCTGCCCGCGCCCGCCGTCGCACGGGATGATTACACCCGCCACCAGTTCATCGACGAGGTGGCAACGCGGAGCGGTTCGGTGCGCCCGGTGCGTGTCCACAAGCGGCGGGTGCGCTACACGATCCAGGGTTGTACCGCCGAGGTCTCGGAGGTCGTGGCGGATGGTCGGACCAGGCGCACGATCGCCATCGAGTCGGAGGATGCTGCGGCGGTCGCGGCGGCCGTCCGCGCCGTGGGTCTCGATGGGTACGCCAACACCAATTACCCGCGAGGTCTCGCCGCGCTGCTCGAGGATCGGGACGCTCGCTACGCGGTCATCGATGTCGGGACGAACTCCGTCAAATTCCATATCGGCCAGCGCCTGAACGGCGACACGTGGCGAGCGATCGTCGATCGGGCTGAGGTGACCCGTCTCGGCGAAGGCCTGCGTGAAGGGGGCGAGATCGCGCCGGGGGCGCTGGAGCGAACGATCGCGGCGATCGCGGGCATGGTCGACGAGGCGCACGACCATGGCGCGGTCGCCATCGCCGCGGTCGGGACCGCAGGGTTACGTGCCGCTGGCGATCGCGACGCAGCGGTCGATGCGATCCGGGCGCGCGCCGGCGTGACCGTCGACGTGATCTCCGGTGAGGAGGAGAGTCGCCTGGCGTACCTGGCCGCACAGGCAGGGCTGGGGCTCGGCGACGTTCGCCTGATCGTGTTCGATGCTGGCGGCGGCAGCACGCAGTTCACGTTCGGCCAGGGCGGCACCGTTGACGAGCGCTTCAGCGTCCCGGCGGGCGCCGTCCGCATCACGGAGCGTTTCGGCCTGTCGGACGCCGTGAGTTCCGCCGTCCTTGACGAGGCACGCGCAGCGATCGCGGACGAGCTGGCCGGACTCGACGAGCATCCCGCGCCCGATGTCCTGGTGGGGATGGGCGGCGCGGTGACGAATCTCACGGCCGTGATGCACCGGCTCGCGGTCTATGACCCGACTGCCGTCCAGGGCACGGTCCTCGAGACGACCGAGATCGACCGCCAGATCGAGCTCTATCGATCCCAGGACGCGGCGGGCCGTCGAACGATCGTGGGGCTCCAGCCCGCTCGCGCCGACGTCATCCTTGCCGGCGCCTGCATCGTGCGAACGGTCATGGAGCGGCTCGGCCGGACCTCGCTGGTCGTCAGCGACCGAGGACTGCGCCATGGCGTGCTCGTGGAACGCTTCGGCCGGTAACCCGCCTCGTAGGGCCGACCTCGCGCCCGAAAGCGGCACGCCCCACGGCCGGTGAATCGTGCACAGGCGCCCCTGTTTACGCGAAATAGGTGAACGGCGGGTAGACGCGTGGGCTATCTTCGTGTCGTTGGTCACGTTCACCGCAAGAGGGAGAGACCTGGATGAAGAACCCGCCCATCCTCATTTCCGTCATCGGATTCTTCGGGATGCTCGCCGGCTTCTACTGGCTGTACCTGGGCCTTCGGGTCCTCGGCTTCGACTGGTTCGGGGTCCTTGGGGATCTGCCGGCCTTCGAGACGACGGGCCTGTGGGGCTGGTTGGCCGTTATCGCTGGGATCGGCTGGATCGCAGCGGCGCTCGGGCTCTGGTCGCTCCAGCCCTGGGCGTGGACGTTCGCGATCGCCATGGCAGGGCTCGCGTTGTTCGAGGCGTTCCTGTGGTTCCTCGAATTCCCGGGCACCGGCGTCGGCTTCAGCGCCGCGCTCATGCCGCTCATCATCATCTTCTACCTGAACTCGCAAGAGGTCCGGGCCGCATTCGGAAAGATCGAAACCGTAACCGTTCCTGACCGCATCTAGCTCGGAGGGACCTGCTCGAACGGCTTCGCCAGGGATGCTGCGGCGTCCCTGGCCGGCAGTTCGAGCTGGTCGCCCGGTAACAGCAGGGGCACCGCCACCGAAGGCGCGACCAAGCGCGCTTCCTCGATGAATCGCCGCCCCGGATCCTCGAAGCGATCTCGCCGGACACGGCCCATCCCGATCGGCCACAGGGTCCCCCAGTGGATCGCGACCGCGGTCCGCGGTCGGAGCAGGGTCAGCGCCCTGGCCGCCCGGACGGCATCCATATGGCCGCCACGCAGTGTCGGTCCCCAGCCGCCCACCGGCAGGATGGCGAGATCCAGGTTCGGAGCGAGCTCCGCCATCTCGGGGAAGACATCGGTGTCGCCGGCGAAATAGATCGCGTGCTCGCCGTCGATGCGATAGCCGAGGGCTGGGGACGCCGGCCCGAACGGCAGCCGACGCCCGTCATGGAGCGCCGGAACGGCCTCGATCGTCGTGTCACTCAGCCGCGTAGAGTCGTGGACCGCCAGTTCCGTGACGTTTCGGAAGCCCTTGGCACGCAGTAGCCGACCTGCCCCTGGCGGGACGATCACATGGACGTCGAGCCCGAGGAGTCGCATGGACGACAGGTCGAGGTGATCGTGGTGCTGGTGCGAGATCAGCACCGCATCCACGGCGTCCAGATCGGCCTCGATGAGCTCGAGTCGGCGCCGGACCGGACCGATCCCGGCGCGCAGCACGGGGTCGGTCAGCAATCGCAGCCCACCAGTCTCGAGCAGGACCGTGGAATGGCCGAGCCACGTAAGCCGCGTCATTCAGGCGGACTCGTGATCGGGTCGGGGGCACGTCTGATGGTGGGGTCGACGGGCCGCGGCGTGCTTCACCCTCCACGGACGATGCTTCGAAACCATCAGGCACGCCACCATCGTGATGTGATCCGCACCTCGCTGGCCGCCCGCCCTCGTCGGTACGCATCGTGACCATCGACAACGCGCATCGTTCAGAGACGGACGCGACGGAGTCCAGTTGGATGGTCGGACGTTGGCCGGTGGGCATCCTCGTCGTCGCAATCCTCCGCATCATCGATGCCGTCTCGCTGGCCGCGATCGGCCTCGGTATCCAGGGGCTGCCGACGGACGGCCTGCCGTTGCTCGAGGACTCGCCGATCCTGACCCAGAGCCTCGACATCGTACTCGCGGCTGCCACGATCATCGGCGTCGTCGGCCTCCTCGCCTTCCGTCGATGGGGCTGGGTCCTGACGATGATCCTCGTCGGTCTCGGTCTGTTGGGCGAGCTGATCCGCGTCGTGATCGGCCAGCCCGATCACCTGGGCCTGCTCCTGCTGGTCCTCAGCGCGTTCTACCTCAACCAGCGATCGGTCAGGGCGATGGCCGGTCGGCACCTCGACCCTGACACGTCGACGGCCAGCTGATGGACGACCTGGCGCTGCTGCAACGCTTCGAGCCTGTCGTGCGGTTCACCGATGGCGAGAACTTCTTCCCGATGGCGGCGGACTCGTATGTCGGCGCCTGCGATCTCCTGTTCGCGGCCCCCGGGGTCAAGCCGTACGTGATCGTCCCGGCCGGCGAATTGACGCTGGAACGACTGGCCACGGAACGGCCGGTGCCCGGCGAGGAGCGCTACCTCCGGTTCGTGCCCCGACCGATGGACGGCCTGCAGATGGCGCGTTGGAATCGGCGGCCTGACCGGCCGGTCTTCCGGGCCCCGGGACGCCTCGCCCGGGTCGGTCTCTTCGCAAGACTCGTGGATGCTGGGTTCAACGCGTCGCTGCTGGTCCGCGGTCGGGTCCCCGGCGGGACGGCCGCCGCGGCGGCTCAGCGCTATGCCGCGATCCGCCAGCACGACCAGCGGGTCGTGTATCACGGGCGCGTCGTCCGCGGCGACGGCTGGATCGTCCTGCATTACCTGTTCCTGTACTGCATGAACGACTGGCGATCCTCGTTCTTCGGTGCCAACGACCACGAGGCAGACCTGGAGCAGGCGTTCGTCGTGCTCGAGGACATCGCCGGCGGCGAGCCCATCCCGCGCTGGTTCGGGTGTGCGGCCCACGACTACGCAGGCGACGACCTGCGTCGCCGCTGGGACGACCCGACCCTCTCGTTCGCCGACGGCCATCCCGTGATCTTCGCCGGGGCAGGCTCCCACGCGTCGTACTTCGAGCAGGGCGAGTACGTGACCCCGGTCCCGCTCCCGGCCCTGCGTCCGGCGAGAAGCTTCCTCGAGGGGCTCCGTCGGTTGTGGCGCGACGTCCTGCGGCAGGACGATCCAGGCGATCTGGCTGCCAATGTCGAAACGGCTCTGAGCATCCCCTTCATCGATTACGCGCGGGGCGACGGGCTGGTCGTCGGACCCGGCGGCGACGTGACTTGGACGCCGATCCTCGTCGACGACACGACCGGTTGGATCGATGGCTTCCGCGGCCTGTGGGGGCTCGACACCAGGGACCGGTTCGCCGGCGAGCGCGCCCCCGCCGGGCCCAAGTACACGCGGACCGCCACAGCCCGACAATCCTGGAACGATCCCCTCGGATTCCTCGGGTTGGACAAATCCGCCCCGCCGGGTCGCGTACCGTCGGTGCTCCGCGACCGCATCGACGCCCTCGAGGCAGAGCGCGAGACGACGCGCGTACTGGCCGACGCCAAGGCCGTGGACGTCCGGCGTGCTGCTGCGGCACTGCCCGTCCGCAACGCGGAGACCGAGGCCGAGACCGGCCCCACCAAGGATGAACTCGCGCTTCGCGTGGCCGAGTCCGACTTGGCGACCTTGCGCGCACGCGCCGCGTCGCTGGCGGACGACCTCGACGCCGCCAGGAGGGCCCTCGCCGCTGCCGAAGCCGGCGATGCCGGCGATCCGCGTGCGCACCTCCGTCATGATCATCGACCGCAACCCCCGGCTGAGCAAGAGCACGGTCGCGTCGTCGAGTTCTGGTCGGCTATCAGCGCCGGGATCCTCGTCATCGTGCTCGCGGTCATGCTCTATCGCGGAAACGTGCCGATATGGGTCGCAGTCCTAGTGACCGTGGGCGGGTACTTCGCGATCGAGGCGGCGTTCCGGCGTCGCCTCGTGCAGCTCGTCTTGCGCCTCACGCTGCTCTTCGCGATCGTCGGCGCGATCGTCCTGGCCGTGGCCTACCTGCCGCTTCTGATCCTCGGCGCGGTCGCCGGCGTCGCGCTGCTGGCCATCGTGGACAACGTGCGCGAGCTGCGCGGCTGATCCGCCGCCGCGCGTGTCACCCCGACGGGGTGATGTGGCCGAGCGTCGCGCCGACTGGAATCAGCGAGACCCGACCGGCCACGTTCCGGTCGGCTGATCGATCACTTGAGGGAGGGATTCGAAACCCATGGGCTGTTTGCTGGTCCTGATGGCCGCCATATCGCCACGCCTGGTCGTCGTCCTGCTGTGGCTGGCTCGGCCGCTCCAGTGGGACGCCGCATTCGGTGGTGGACCGATCCTGCCCATCCTGGGGATCGTCTTCCTGCCGTTCACGACCCTCATGTACGTCCTCGTCTACACGCCCGGCGTCGGCTTGGCGGGTTCCGACTGGATCTGGGTTGGTCTCGCGCTCGCCGCCGATCTCGGACACTCCGCGTCCGTGGCGGCCAAGAGCGGGTATACGTCGGGCTTCCGATCCACGAATCCCAACCCTCCTGCGTGAGACGAAGCTTTCATCCGCTGGGTATGAGGCGCGTACGCCGGCGGCGAGGGAATATCGGCAGGCGAAGCCGCTAATATCGTCAACGCTCCCCGGCCACCTGGCCGGCATGCACCAGGAGGGAAGCCCCAGTGACCACCATCGCCACGGCCAGACGACTCATCGGACGGCCGGTCCTGCCCTTGCTCGCGACCCTGACCGTGCTCCTCGCCGCCTGCAGCTCGGTCGGTTCGGCGAGCTTCACCTTCTGGGATGCCATCTGGTCGATGGTCGCGTTCTTCTTCTGGTTCACGTTCATCTGGATCTTCATCGGCCTGTTCGCCGACATCTTCCGGCGCAACGACCTGTCCGGCGTGGCCAAGGCCGGCTGGCTGCTGGTGCTCGTGATCCTGCCCTTCCTGGGATCGCTGATCTACATCGCGATGCGCCCCAAGGTCACCGCCCAGGACGTCGAGCTCATGACCCGCGCCGAGGCCGGCCAGAAGGCGGCCGCATCCGTGTCGGTCGCAGATCAGCTCGCCAAGCTCCAGGAGCTCAAGGCCGCGGGCGTGATCAGCGACGCCGAGTTCGAGGCCCTCAAGCAGAAGGCGATGAGCAGCTGAGCCAGCCCAGCTGAGGGGGGGCCGCGTCCGGCCGATGATCACGACCATGGGCAAACCTCGCCTGGATGACGGACCCATCCAACCTGAACCCAGCAAGGACCTGGAACCGCCGGAGCCGATCTCCGGGGCGGGCGCGGCCTATGTCGCCATCGAGCATCTGGCGATCTCCGGCACTCCCGAAGTCACCGCCACCGATGGCTGGGCCGACGCCGGCGGGAAGGTTCTTCGGTTCCACCTGTCGCGAATGCTCGCGCGGGTGGCAGGGACGGTCGCCGGCGAGGACCCGGAAGAGGTCCATGCCATGCGCGTGGCCGCGCGCCGGGTCCGCGCCGCCTGGCGGGTCTTCGGACCTGCGTTCGAGCGATCGGTCGTCCGCGATCAGCTCAGCCGACTCAGGATCCTCGGAAGCGAGCTCGGGGCCGTCCGTGACCTGGATGTCCAGCTGTCGATCCTGGGTGCCGCCCGCTCGCGGGGCTCGAAGCGCGACCGGGCTGGGCTGACACCCCTCGTCGAGGCATGGTCGGCCGAGCGGGCCGTCAACCATGGCAAGCTCGTCGACCGTCTGACGTCGCGTTGGTTCACCGCATTCGTCATGGACCATGAGCATCTCGTCACGATGCCGGGCGAGGCGGTCAAGCCAGTCGCCGCCCACGCACCCTCGATCGTGCGCACGCGCGCGCCCAGCGTGATCTGGGAGTCGTACCAAGCGGTCCGCTCATTCGAGGACGTCGTCGGCGATGCGGACGTCTCGACGCTCCATGAACTGCGCATCGCGACCAAATGGCTCCGGTACACGCTGGAGTTCGTGCGCGAACCGATGGAACCTCGTGCCACCGAACTCATCCGCCGTGTGGTCGTGCTCCAGGACCACCTTGGCGACATCCACGACCTGCACGCCACCGCGGCTCGCGCGCGCCCCCGCGCGGAACTCGCCGATCTCCCATCGGCCGAACGCGCCGCGATCGTCGGGCTACTGGACAACGCCGGTGCGCGGGTCGAGCGACTTCAGCGTCGATCAGGGCCGGCCTGGCGAGGCGTCGTCGACACCGACTTCCGGCGCGGACTGGGGCGAGCGCTGGCCGGGTTGTAGCCGGGCGGGCGCACACACCCACGCTCATCAAATTCGGGTGATGGTCGCGGAGCGTGACGGCCGTATGTTGCAAGCCTCGGAGGAGTTCCACCTGACATGGGCGCGCATAGACGTAAGGGGATGACGACGTGGCAAAGGCTCAACAGCAGGCTCCCAGCCTGTCGGGTGAACAGCTAGGGGAGCTGCTCGGGTTGCTCAAGGGCGCCGACAGCGTCGAGCTGAAGGTCACGGTCCCCGAGACTGATCATCGAAGCGCCGCGGCATCGTTGCAGATCGACCCATTGGATGCGCAGATCCGCCAGGTCGTGTTCTTCGACACACCGGATCTCACGCTCAACCAGAACGGCGTCGTCGTTCGGGCCCGGCGTGTCCAGGGCAAGGGCGACGACTCGGTCGTGAAACTGCGGCCGGTGGTCCCGGACGAGCTCCCGCCCAAGCTTCGCAAGTCACCGAACTTCGGCGTCGAGGTCGACGCGATGCCCGGCGGATTCGTGTGCTCCGGTTCGCTCAAAGCGCAGTGGGGTCCACGGGCAGTGCGCGGAATGCTTGCGGGTGAGCGTCCGATCCGCAAGCTGTTCACGAAAGAGCAACGCGCATTCTTCGCGGACCACGCGCCTCGGGGCATCGCGCTCGACGATCTCGTCCCGTTGGGTCCGCTCAACGTCCTCAAGCTCAAGTTCGTTCCGAAGGGACTTCCGCGCGCGATGGTCGCGGAGCTCTGGTTCTACCCGAACGGGTCGCGCATCCTCGAACTCTCCACCAAGTGTGCACCCGCGGATGCCTTCAGGGTCGCCGCCGAGACGAGGGCGTTCCTGAGCGAACGGGGGATCGACATCTCCGGGCAGCAACAGACCAAGACCCGCACGGCTCTCAATCATTTCGCGAAGGTCCAGGCCGAAGTGCCCGCCTGAGCGCTACCTGGCGTCACTTCGCTCCAGGTCCAAGTCGCCCATAGCGGCGATCCCCAGTCGACATCGGGGCTCAGATGCTGCTCGAAGCGTTCGGATTCGGCCTGATCGCACAGTCGTCACTCTTCCTCGCCGGATTGGCGGTCTGCTGGATCACGGTGCCATCCCGCGTGATCGGCATCCTGGCCGGGTTCGGTGCGGGCGCCCTGATCGCCGCGATCGCCTTCGAGCTCGTCCCTGAGGGCCAAACGAACATCTCCGGCGCGGAGTTCGCCCTCTGGACGCTCATCGGCGTCAGCATCTTCCTCATCGGCGACTCCGTGGTCGAGAAGCGCTTCGGCACGGAGGGGGCCGGTGCGTCGATGGGGATCGTCGTCGGCTCGGTCGTCGACGGCGTCCCCGAATCGATCATCTTCGGCATCCAGATCGGGGCGGGTCTCACGGTGAGCCCGAGTTTCATCGCCGCGGTATTCGTGTCGAATATCCCGCAGGCCATCGCGCCGTCTGCCGACCTCCGGGCGGCGGGCTGGAGTGTCGCCAAGCTCGCGCAGCTCTGGGGCATCGTCGTCCTTGCCTGCGGCATCGCCGCCGCACTCGGCTTCCTCGTCACCCAGGTGGCGGTCGATGCGATGGGCGATCGAGCGGCCGCGATCGCGGCCGGGGGCCTGCTCGCGATGCTCACGAATTCGTTGATGCCATTCGCCTACCAGCGCGGCGGCGCGCTCGCAGGGGCGGCGACGGCGGTCGGGTTCCTGCTGCCGGTGCTGAACAGCTAGCCAGTCAGCTCCCAGCAAACTGGCCGGGCCGAGGGCCGGCCCAGGTATCGTTCGCGAGGGCTATTGCCGGGCCATGACGATCTTCAGTCGCTCCTCGGGATCGATGAGGTGGTCGTTATCGTCCTTGCCGAGGTCGATCTGCACCCATTCGATCTTGCCGTTGAACCGGCTTGTCTCCGGTGTCAGCTCCGAGCTGACGGCCGTGCCGCTCTCGTACCCGACGTCCGTGGTCTCATCGGCGGAGAAGATCATCGCCTGCGTGAATCCGACCTTACCCTCGCCCACCCCCTTGCCGTCGTAGTAGAGGGTGACCGTCCCGCCCTTGGCGAGACCGCCACCGTCGTAGGCGAACTCCATCCGCACCTGGTGCGTGCCCGTCGGGATCGTCTCGGTGGCGACGGTCAGGAACTCGTGGATACCGAGAACGTTGTAGACGAACTTGGCCTTGCCCTCGCGGGTATAGAGCGCCCAGCCGCCGAACCGCCCGCCCTGGGCGATGATCGTGCCTTCGGCACCGCCGTCCGGCACCTCGACGTTCGCCGTCACCGAGAACGACTTGTTCTTGATCGAGACGACGCTGTTCTCCGAGAGACGGCCCATGCCGGCAAAGAGCAGCTGGGAGTTGCCCTGGATCAGCGTGGGACGTCCGGCGACCTCCGGTACGGCTCGCTCGACGGCGCGGTCGTCCAGCGGCAGCACGTTGTAGCGGGTCGCTTCGATCAGCCATTGACGCTGGAGCTCGTGGAGCTTGTCCGGCATCTCCTTCGAGAGGTCGTGCGCCTGGGTCCAGTCCGTGCTGCCGTCGTAGAGCTCCCACACGTCGTCGTCGAAGGCCGGCTTTACCTGGCCAACCATGAGCCAGGGCGTCGAGTGCTTCGTGACCGCACTCCAGCCCTTGTGGTAGATCCCCCGGTTGCCGAACATCTCGAAGTACTGGATGTCGTGGCGCTCAGGTGCCTCGGCATCGCCGAAGCTGTAGAGCATGCTCGTGCCTTCGTACGGATGCTGCTGCACACCGTGGACGAACGTCGGCGCCGGGATGCCGGCCGCCTCGAGGATCGTCGGGGCCAGATCGATGACGTGCGTGAACTGGTTCCGGACGCCGCCCTTGTCCTTGATCAGCTTGGGATATCGGACGATCGTCCCGTTGCGGGTCCCGCCCCAGTGCGAGGCCACCTGCTTCGTCCACTGGTAAGGGGTATCCATGGCCCACGCCCAGCCGACCGCGAAGTGGCCGTACGACGCTGGTGACCCGAAGTCATCGATCTTGGACGCCAGGAACTCCGGTGTCTCGAGCGCGCCCATGCCATTGAAGTTGGCCATCTCGTTGAAGGCGCCCTGGAGGGTGCCCTCAGCCGATGCGCCGTTGTCGCCGATGATGATGTAGACGAGCGTGTCGTCGTAGACATCGAGGTCCTTGAGGGTGTCGATGATCCTGCCGACGTGGTGATCGGTGTGCTCCATGAAGGCGGCATATACCTCCATCTCACGCTCGAGGACTGGCTTGAGGGCCGGGTCCATGTCGTCCCACGCCGGGATCTCGGCATGACGAGGAGTCAATTCCGCGTCCGGTCCGATGACGCCCAGCTCCTTCTGCCGGGCGAACGTGATCTCCCGCTGCTTGTCCCAGCCATGGGCGAACTTGCCCTTGTACTTGTCGATCCACTCCTTCGACACGTGATGGGGCGCATGCGTCGCGCCGGGCGCGAAGTACATGAAGAACGGCTTGTCCGGCATGAGCGCCTTCTGCTGGCGGATCCAGCTGACGGCGTGGTCGGCCAGGTCTTCGGTGAGGTGGTAACCCTCCTCCGCCGTCTTCGGAGGCTCGATCGGGGTGACGCCCTCGTAGAGCGCGGGGTCCCATTGATTGTTCTCGCCGCCGATGAAGCCATAGAAGTATTCGAACCCGCCGCCCCCGGCCGGCCAGTTGTCGAACGGGCCCATCGGGCTGGTCTGCCAGACCGGGACCTCGTGGCACTTTCCGAGCTGCGCCGTGGAATAGCCGTTCAGCTTGAGGGTCTCGGCCAGTGGCGCCATCGTGTTCGGCCGCAGGGACGAGTATCCGGGAGCCGATGTCGCGATCTCGGTGATGCCGCCCATGCCCACCGAGTGATGGTTGCGACCAGTCAACAAGGCCTGTCGGGTCGGCGAGCAGAGCGCCGTGGTGTGGAACCGCGTGTACTTGACTGCGTCGGCCGCGACTGCATCGAAGTTCGGCGTGTTGCACGGACCGCCGAACGCGCTCGATGTTCCGAAACCGACATCGTCGATCAGGACGATCAGGACGTTCGGGGCGCCTTCTGGAGGCCGGATCGGCTGGATCGGCGGGAACTTCGCGTCGGGGTTCTTGGCGTCGTACAGGATCGCCCCGGCATACGCCTTGTCCGGGATCGGCAGATTGGATCGTGACTGCACGTCGGGTCCTTGCGCCATGGTGCTTCCCCTCCCGGCGGAACTGAGTGGTCAGACATCGGCGAAGCCGACAGCAGCGCTACGAGCACCGCAAAACCTGATCAGCGATCGAGTGCTTGCTGCAACCAACTGTCCGCCGAGGCGGGCATGCGGCTCATCATCCGAAGGGGATGAATATCCCTGCGCACCGCTTCATCCGCTTTGTATGAGGCGCGTGGATCGTCGGGACAGGAACATCGTCGGGCGAACGCCGCTGTTGCCCAGGAGGCGGTTGCCCTCTGGATCGGCTCCGTATCGCCACAGAACCAGGAGATCAGATTTCGGGCGTGTCCGGTCGCGAACGGCGCCGCATCCGCCGTACGAACACGGGAGACGGCACCATGTCCGGTGCTCAAGACACCACGACCCAGCCAGGAGCAACCCGGCCACCGGCGAAGGACATGGCATGGATTCCCGGCGGTGCGTTCCGCATGGGCTCCGACGAGTTCTACCCGGAAGAGCGACCGGTCCACCCGGTCAGCGTCGACGGGTTCTGGATGGACGAGCATCCGGTCACGGTCGCCGACTTCCGCCGCTTCGTGAAGGCGACGGGCTACGTGACCGTGGCCGAACGACCGCTGGATCCGGCCGACTTTCCCGGTGCCGACCCCGCGGTTCTGGTCCCCGGCGCCCTCGTCTTCCATCGGACGCGTGGTCCCGTCGACCTGAGCAACGTCCACAACTGGTGGGCCTATGTGCCCGGCGCCTCCTGGCGAAGGCCCGAGGGACCAGACAGCACGATCGTCGGGCGGGATCGGCACCCGGTCACGCAAGTCGCCTTCGAGGATGCCGAGGCCTACGCGACGTGGGCCGGCAAGGTGCTCGCCACCGAGGCCGAGTGGGAGTTCGCAGCCCGTGGGGGTCTCGATGGGGCGCGGTTCGTGTGGGGAGACGAGTTCGCCCCGAAGGGCAAGATGCTGGCCAACACCTGGCAGGGCGAGTTTCCGTGGCAGAACACCCTCGACGATGGCTTCGAGCGAACGTCGCCGGTTCGCTCGTTCCCGCCCAACGGGTACGGCCTGTACGACATGGCCGGGAATGTCTGGGAATGGACCGACGACTTCTTCACACCCCGCCACACGGACCCAGTGGAGCATTCGTGCTGCGCGCCGCACAACCCGCGGACGTCGTCACCGGAGATGTCGTTCGGAGTGGGTCAGCCCGGTGAACACATCCCGCGCAAGGTGATGAAGGGCGGCTCCCATCTGTGCGCCCCGAACTACTGCCTGCGCTACCGACCCGCCGCCCGTCAGGCGGAGACCGTCGATACGAGCACCGGCCACATCGGATTCCGTTGCATCGTCCGGCCGTCGTGACGGCGAGCAAGTCGGAGTGACCCGTTGCTGACCGTTGGGCTCTTCTGCGCGGGCCTGCTCGCCTACGCGCTGTTCTCCCGGCTCCTCGACCGCGTCAGCCTCACGGCCCAGATCCTCATGCTCGCGATCGGGGTCGTCCTCGGAATCGCCGTGCAGGGAACGCCGGAGGTGACCGTCGATACGGAGCTGCTCCGCGTCGCCGGGGAGCTGGCGCTCATCCTCGCCCTGGTCGTGGATGCGGCCCGGATCGACATCGGCGCCCTGCGCAAGACCGCCGGTATCCCGATCCGGCTGCTGGTCATCGGGCTGCCGCTGATGATCGTGATCGGGACGATCGTGGCGATAGTGCTGCTGCCCGGGATCACCGTGCTCGAGGCGGTGATCGTCGCCACGCTCCTGGCGCCGACCGACGCTGCGCTCGGTGCCATGGTCGTCAACAGCCGGGTCGTCCCACGTCGCATCCGTCAGGCACTCAACGTCGAGTCCGGGCTGAACGACGGTCTCGTCACGCCGATCGTCCTTGTCGCGGCTGCCGTGGCCGTTGCCGGTGGGGATGTCCAGGACACCGCGTGGATCGCCGATGCCGCGGCACAGATCGCCTTCGGCGCCATCGCGGGGATCCTCGTCGGGGTGGTCGGGGCGCTGGCGCTGCGCCTTGCGGTCGCCCGCGAGTGGATGCACGACGGCACGCACTGGATGGCCGCACCCGCGATCGGCTTCCTGGCCTGGTTCGTCGCGCACGAGCTTGGCGGCAACGTGTTCGTGGCCGCGTTCGTGGCGGGCCTGGCGATGACCGCGACCTATGGACGCGTGCCGGAGTCGTTCCTGGAGTTCGCCGAAGTCAGCGGCGAGCTCTTGGGGCTGATGGTGTTCTTCCTGTTCGGGGCATTGCTGGTGGGGATCAGCGCTGCGTTCTCGGTGCCGGTCGTGATCTACGCACTCCTGTCGTTGACGATCATCCGGATGCTGCCAGTGGCCATCGCCCTGCAAGGGACCGGGTTGCGTCGGCCCACGGTGGCGTTCATCGGCTGGTTCGGTCCACGGGGCCTTGCCTCGATCGTGCTCACGCTCGTCGCGCTGGGAGACGGTGGTGGGACCCCGCCATTCGGGCCCACGATCGTAGCTGTCGTGTCCCTGACGATCGCCCTGAGCGTCATCGCCCATGGCCTCTCGGCCGGTCCTGCGGTGGAGCGATACGGGACGTTCGTAGCGACGCTGCCGGAGGATGCAGCGGAGCACAAGAAAACGGCCGAGCTGCCGACCCGCCGCGGCGTCGACCGCCTATCCGGTGCGCCGAAGACCGAGCCCACGTGACCCAGGACGATGGGGCCGCCGGATCCGGCATCGCGAGGTACATCCCGGGGCCTCGCGCTTGGACTGGCGCGCACGAGCGGACCGCTTCGCGAGATGCTGAACCGGACCGGCGTTCTCGAGCGGCTCGGGCCGGGCAACGTCTTTCCGACAGTCCGGACGGCGGTCGCCGCGTTCCTGGCACGTCAGGGCCCTCCCGAACCCCCGGGAACGTCGTAGGACGCCGCAAGGGTGCTCTCATCCGTATCGGGGGATGCCCCTCCCCGTCGACCGGGATGAACTAGGCACTGATCGGCGAGCAGCTCGCCGCCTCGTCATCACGGCTCAACGTGACCGTCGCTACACCGATCGGAGAAGGCATGAACGAAAGATCGCTCGACTCGCTGGGTCCCGTGGATTACCTGGTGATCGAATTCCCTGTAGGAGCGCAGAACTTCACCGGTGAGATGGCCGAAGAGCTCGTCAGGCTCCACGACGCCGGGACGATCCGGGTGATGGACATCCTCATCCTCGCGAAGGGCGAGGACGGTGCGGTCCAGGCCATGGAGCTCTCGGACATGGAGAACCTCGGTGAGCTGGGACGGATCGAGGCCCAGATGGCCGAGACCCTGGCCGAGGATGATGTGCTGGACCTCGCGGCGGCGATGGACCCGGGCAGTGTCGCCGGCGTCCTCATCTACGAGAACCTGTGGGCCGCTCCGTTCGGAGCCGCCGCACGACACGCTGGTGGCCAGCTGATCGCCAGCGGGCGCATCCCGGTGCAAGCCCTGATCGCCGCCATCGAGGCGGACGAAGCCCTCGTTGCAGCAGGAGCCTGACATGCCACTTCGACCTTCCCGCATGGGACGAGCCGGCGTCATCGGCGGTCCCGTCGCCAAGGCAGCCGTCGTCGGCGCCGCTGTGTCGCCCGGACCTTCGCCCGTCGCCAAGGCGGCCGTCGTCGGCGCCGCGGTGTCACCCGGACCTTCGCCCATCGCCAAGGCGGCGGTCGTCGGCGCCGTGGTTACCCCAGGTCGCCCGGGTCGCCGTCGCTTCTAAACCTTGCCTCGGACTCGCTAGTCTGTTGCTCGGAGCCCGCAACACGACGAGGGACCGACATGATCGAGCAAAGTAGCCACCTCGCACCCACGAAGGTCGTGCGAGCGTGACCGTGACGGAGACCGAGACCGCGACCGAGACCACGGGATCGGGCAACCCGCGGCTCTCCCTGCTGCTCGCCATGGCGATGTTCGTGCTGGTCGTCGACACGTCGATCATGAACGTGTCGATCTCGGCGGTGGTCCTCGACCTCGGGACGAACGTGAGCGCCATCCAGGCCGCGATCGCGCTCGAGGCCCTGGTGTCCGCGGCATTCATCCTGATCGGCAGCAAGATCGGCGACCTCTTCGGACGCAAGCGGGCCTACGTCCTGGGCCTCCTCGCCTACGCGATCGGCGCGCTGGCGATGGCCCTGGGCCAAAGCGTGACGGCCATCTTCATCTTCTGGGCCGTGGTGGGTGGCCTCGGCGCGTCGCTCTTGCTGCCCGCGATGCAGTCGCTCATCCACGGCAACTTCGAAGGGGCGGCCCAGAAGGCGACCTACGCCCTGGTGGGGGCCGCGGCCGCGATCGCAGCGGCCGTCGGACCTCTGATCGGAGGCTTCATCACCACGTACTTTTCCTACCGCGTCGCGTTCCTGCTCGAGGTCGTCATCATCGCGATCGTGCTGTCGGGCATCAGACTCGTTCGTGATGCGCCGTACACGGGTCCGCGCGAGATCGACCTCGTCGGCGCCGTCCTCTCGGTCTTCGGCATGGGTGGCCTTGTCCTGGGCATCCTCGTGTGGCAGGAGGGCGGCGAAGCGCGTCGGCCTGCTCCTTGCGATCGGCGCCGTCTCCCTTGCCGGGCTCGCGTACTGGCTCGTGCGCCAGAAGCGCGAGGGCAAGCCGGCGCTGATCGATCCGACGCTGTTCACATCCAAGCTGTTCAGGTTCGGGATCTCCGGGCAGATGCTCCAGAACATCTCGCTCGGTGGCATGATGATCACCATCCCGATCTACCTGCAGATGGTCCTCGAGTACAACGCGCTGCAGGCGGGCCTGTCGCTTGCCCCACTCTCGCTCAGCATGTTCGGGACTGCGATCCTCGCTGGCAAACGGGCCGGAGCGCGGCGGCCAAGCGGCATCATCAGGGCGGGATTCGCGCTCCTCCTGATCGGTTTGGTCCTTCTGATCCCCATCGTCCCCCGCGCCGATGCCGGCTGGTACCTCGCCGTCCCGCTTGCGATCGCCGGGATCGGTCTCGGGCTGCTCGTCTCCCAGCTCAACAACTACACGCTCGCGCCGATCGACGAGGAGCGAGTCAGCGAGGCCGCCGGAGTGAACTCAGCGGCTGGCTCCTTCGGGCTGTCGTTCGGGCTGGCGTTCGCCGGCGCGATCATGCTGATCACGCTCGCCTTCGGGTTCACGGCCATGGCTGAAGGGAGCACCGTTCTCTCCCCGGCGCAGCAACAGGAAGTCGCCGCGGCGCTGGAGCACGACGCCGAAGTCATGACCAACACCGCTCTCGAAGAGCAGCTCGCCGGCCAACCGCCGGCGATCCAGGACGAGATCCTGCGGATCAACACCGAGACACGACCGCTTGCGCTGCAGGTGGCCCTGCTGATCCCGATCCTCGCCAGCCTCCTCGGGCTGGTGATCTCGTTCCGCATGATGCGTCTGCCAGATCCGGTGTCCTCGGGCGCCGCCGAAGGGTTCGCGCTGGGCTGATCCTCAGCGGTGAGCTACCAGCTCCACAGCGACGATCCCAACACCGATCGAGGCGGTGACGATGGTCGCGGTCAATCGGCCCGCAAGGCTCTCACCGGCCGACCGCGCCACGATCCAGCCCGCCGCGGCAAGGACGGCGATCCCCGCGGCATTCGCGAACCCCAGCGCGGCTCTGGGCTCCCACCAGCCAAGCGACGCCCCACCCATCGCGAGCACCGCGGGGATCGCGGCGAGCACGATCGACGAGGCGTGTCGCAGCGCCGGGCCGATCTCACCTGCCGAATGGTGGCGAATGGTCGCTCGGTGACCGAGCACGCTGGCATAGGCGTGGGCGAACCAGGTCGCCACCGCGCCAACGAGGATGGTCGCCCCGGCGCCTTGTGGGCTCGCACCACCGGCCACCCCGAGGCCGGCGATCGCGATCAACACCGTCAGCGTCCCGTAGACCAGGCCGCTCGTCCAGGCGGCGCGCTCGATCGCGTGTTCCGGGTCGGGTAGCACGCCGCGTATTCTCCGTCATGCGACGCGCACCCTGTCACTCGCCCGTCGCGGCTGCGTCCCGGGCGTGCTCGAACGCGTCGAGCAGCATGTCGAGGCCGAACTCGAATTCCTTCGTGTAGTCGAAGCCGGACTTCAAAACGTAATCCACGATGACTTCGCGGAGGTGCGGGTACTCGGTGGCCGGGAGCGTGGCGAGCGTTGTTTCCGCCATGCCCGCCAGTTCTTCCGGGGTGCCGGACGGCAGGTTCTGCTGCTGGACCGCGAACCCGTAGATGTAGCTGTCCATGGCAAAGAACGCATGGACCGCCATCTCGATGGTGAAGCCAGCGCGTCGTAGCGTCCCGAGGACCGCTTCGGGATAGCGGGATCTTGTCGGACTCGGGGTGGTGCGTGACTCGATCACGCCGTTCGCCCACGCATGGCGCGCGAGCATCTCGTGGGCCGAGATGGCTCGCCGGCGCATCGCCGATTTCCAGTCGCCAGCGGTCGGCACCTCGATCTCCTCGATGAGGAGGTCGGCGATCCCGTCCAGGAGGTCGTCCTTGTTGGCGACGTGGTTGTACAGCGACATCGCCTCGACCCCGAGCTCGCTGCCCAGCCTGCGCATGCTGAGTGCGTCGATCCCGTGCTGGTCGGCGAGCTCGATGGCGGTCCGCAGCACCCGGTCGCGGCTCAGCGGCAGTCGTGCGCCAGGGCTCCGGTTCCGTCGTGTGGCCATCAGCCTCCCTCGCTCGCCGCGACTCTAACTCACACCGTAAGTTCGGGGCTTGACATCTACGCCGCAGCCGCTAACTTACGCCATACACTTACATTGTAAGTACAGGCACGGAAAGTCAAGGCAAGCGGAGAAGGAGGTTGTTGGAATGGATCAGCTGCAGCGCACCGACAGTGAGAAGGCCGTTCTGAGATGGGGCGGTCTGGCCGGCCTCGTCGGGGGCGTCCTCTTCATCATCGTGTTCGGCATCGTCGGCGTGTTCGTCGGCGAAGAACCCGCCGGTGTCGAAGGGGCCATCATGCGGTTCCCCGACATCATGGCGGCGCGCACGGTCGAGAACGGGCTCTACCTGGTCGTCCTCGCCCTGTGGGCGATCCACATGATCGCCCTCTTTCGGGCGCTCCGGGAGACGAGCCTCGCCCCCGCCCTCTTCGGTTGCGCGCTGGGCCTCGTGGGCCTCGCCGTACTCGCGGCCGGAGCCCTTCCCCACGCTGCGAGCGTCTCGATCTCCGACCTGTATCACGATCCCGGAGCGACGCCCGCGGACCAGGCGACCCTCGCGCTGGTCTGGCAGGGAACCCAGGGTATCTTCAATGCCTTGCTGGTCACCGGGCTGGTCATCCTGCCGATGAGTCTCCTGGCCTTCGGGGCTGCGATGCTCGGGAACCCCGCCTTCGGCCGGCGTCGTGGGCGCGCGACGATCGCGCTCGGTGTCGTCGGGGCCGTCGCGGCCGTCGCCCTCCTGGTCGATCCGTTGTCCTTCGTCGCGTTGGTCGGGGTGTTCGCGCTGATCGCGTTCCATCTGGTCGTGGGGTGGCGGATGTACCGCCTATCGAATGACCCCGCGAACGTCCGGGCGGCCATGCCGGTCACAGAACGGTCTGGCGTCGCTGTCTGAGCGCTGTCGGAATGCTTCGAGGGGAGCACGGATCTCCCCTCGAAGCCCGAAGGGTCAGAAGTCGCAATGGGGCCCGGGTGCGGAGAGCTCCCCGCGGAACGCCCCGCCCACCGGCGCCATGATCACGCTGATGTCGGTGGCTGGGGCCCCGGTTTCGTTGCGGCCCAGGTGGCCCTTGCCGGAGTCGACATAGCCGTGTCCGGCCGTGACCACGATCGGCGTACAGGTCGGGTCGTCGTACGCGTAGAACGTCAGGGTTCCTTCGATCACGGTGATGAACACGGGGTACGGGTGCGAATGCCAGCCGGTCGAGCCACCGGGCGCGTACTGGTGGCGTCGGACCACCACATCAGTGGCACGCTTGGCCTCAGCCTTGAACAGGCCGGAGCCATCCGGGTAGGACATGACCTTGAACGCGTCGTACGTGCCGCGGGCCAGCACGGTCGGCGTCACGCCCGATGGCGGGGACGCCATCGCGAGGTTGACAGCGCCGGCCACCAGGGCGATCGCCGCAAGCGCGGCAATCAGGTATCGATCGTGTCGCATCGGTTTCTCCTTGCTTTCGAACGATCAGAAGACGGTTTCCAACAGGCTTGCCGTGTATGTGTTCGGTCACCCTCCTTCCCTTGAGCGATGGGCTTGACGACGCCGGAGCGCCGCCAGATCGGTTCGCTGGGACGCGAGTCGAGGCAAGGGAGCGGCATGCCGTGGGCGTGCGATCCCAGCTATTGGTGGACCAGAACTCCGGGCGGGCCGCCCAGGATCAGCGAACTGGGCGCCGACTCGCGGGCGCCGACCGGACACGCAGGCGTGGATGCCTCAGGGCGCGAGACGTTGCACGGCCGGCTGGCTGACGCTCCTCCAGGGCACCGCTCGGGACGTGCCGGCTACTGGGTCCAGCAGCACCTGATCGAGGGCACCGCCTGACTCGTTCATCGGCGTTCCGAGGATCCACGAATCATCCGGCGCCCACTCCCATGCGGAACAGCACGCGGCCTGGATGGCACCCGGGTACTCGATCTCGATGCCGGTCCCGTTCCCGTCGACGGGGATCGCCACCGCACGAGTGCGGTCCATGGTGGCGGTATAGCCTCGAATGGCCAGCAGACGGGTGCCGTCATTCGACCAATTCCAGGCTGCTTGCCACACCGCCGTTGGAGGAATTGGAAGGACGCGATCCCCGGTTCCGTCCGCTCGGATCACGTGGGTCTGGGCTGTCATGCCTTCCACATTGACCCACTCGACGTACGAGATCAGGGACCCGTCTGGCGACCACTTCGGGTCCGAGCGGTTGCGGCCCGTCGTACGTTCCAGGATGGTGCGGACGGATCCGCCCTCAGGGCTGACCGCATAGATGCCGGTCTCATCGCCAAGGTCCATGAACAGGATCTCGGACCCGTCCGGCGGACGCCAAGCGGCATTGGTCGCCAGTGTTGGCAGGTCTAGTTGCCGGATTCGGCTGCCATCGGCCGCAGCAATGAGGATGCGAGGGACCCCGCCCGGGCGGGCGGAGATCAGGATCTCGAGGCCGTCGGGAGAGAACATGTAGTTCGCGATAGCGGGGAGGGCGTCCGGCGTGACGCGGATCGGATCGGACCCGTCGCGTCGGGCGACGAATAGCAGCCCCGGACCCTTGTCGCCCTCGACCTTTCGCTCGAAGACAACCGAGGTGCCGTCCCGAGACCACATCGGGTCGATGTCAATTGCAGGACCCGTGACGATCGCGGTCGAAAGGCCGCTGACGGGATCGACCGTGTAGATGTCGCCACCACTGGCGTACGCAATGAGCCCGTTCCGGGCCGGGCCGAACGGGGCCGGCAGCCGCGGAGGCGAGCCCACAAGCGCGGCGAGCATCGCGATGAGCAGTGCGAGAAGCACCAGGCCGACCGAGATCGTGCGCCACGGCAATCGCGGCCCGAGAACAGGCTGCCGTGCGATGACAACCATGGGGAGCCACCTTTCGGGGAATGACCAGGCCGGCCGCTGGCGGGTGCGGGCGGTGTGGTGGAGGACGTGGTCGCGGTACGCGGGCATGGGGCCCATGTAGAGGTCGTCCAGCAAGCTGGGCAGTTCCTGTTCGAAGCGTCGTTCGGTAGTCATGCCGGGTGCCCTCCCGGGATCGTGGCCGTCGCCTTGTGGGCACCGGCCTGCGCGTCGCTCCGCATCGCGGTCAGCGCGTAGTGCAATCTCGATCGGGCCGTTCCATCGGGGATGCCCAGAGCGACCGCCACGTCATGCAGTGGCATCCCCAGGAGGTAATGCAAGGCAACGACGGCCCGATGGCCCGGATCGAGGCGCCGGAGCGCCGCGTCCAGCAGCTCGCGTTCGGCGAACGCGTTCGCGTGGTCGGGCATGTTCATGGAGTCGATCGGAGACAGCTCGACCTCGACCGGGCGCCGCCGACGGCGCCGAAGGAGATCGAGACAGGCGTTGACGAGCAATCGGTGAAGCCAGGCGTCGAACCGATCGGGATCACGTAGTCCCGGCAGGTCTCGCCAGGCACGGATGAGGCTCTCCTGGACCGCATCCTGGGCCAGGTCCGGGTCGCGGAGGATCAGCCGGGCGGCTGCGTCCAGCCGTCGAAGGGCGCCATCGACGAGTTCGGCGAAGGCGTCATGATCGCCATGCCTCGCCCGGTCGATGAGCTCTCGTTGATCCACGATCGCCTCGCCTGTGGCACGGCCGATATGGTCGTGCTCAACAGGGTATGGCGTCGGTGTCCGGCGAAACGTTCACCGCGGGGGAGATCCCCCGGCGGTCAGCCCGTGATCTCGGCCCGCTCGCTGAACCCGGCGGCCACGACCAGCGAGCCGACGAGCCACACCGTCACCAGGAACAGCGCCGTGCCGATCGACAGGGCGCCGGGATCGGGCGGGCCGCCGAAGCCACTCCCGCCACCGACCGCCGCCTGGGACAGGTGGAACGGCATGTAGCGCACGACGTCCGGCAGGAAGATCCCCGCGAACGTCTCCGCGAAGTAGAACGCGATCCCGACCCCGATGCCCGCCAGCTGGCTGCGGGCCAGGGTCGCGACCGCGAAGCCGAGTGCCGCGGTGGCGGTGATCGCCACCCAACCACGGGCGAACAGCTCGGGCAATGCCGCGAGCGCGGCCGTGTCGTTGATCCCGTCGAGGCTGATGCCCGCGATCGTCGACCCGAGCGCAGCCGCGGCCACGCCGATGCCGAACGTGATGAGCAGCCCGACCGCCAGGATGACGGCGATGGCCGCGAAGGTCATGAGGAGATAGCGGCTCCGGCTCTCACCGCGAACCACGGACGTCTTGAGCGTGCCCCACGTCCATTCCGAACCGGCGATAGCGGCACCGTAGATCACCGCGAACAGCCCACCCAGGCCGAACATGAAGCTCAGGATGAGGTCATAGGCGCCGGGGAACGTCACGAGCGCAAGCGCGTTCTGGCCGTCCTCGCCGGTTCCGCCGCCGGTCGCCGCGACCGCCAGGTCGATCATCACCAGCAGCCCGGCCAGCAGGCCGAAGGTGAGCAACGTGGCCATCCGCGTGGTCAGCTTCCGGAGGCCCGAAATGAAGAGTCTCATGCCATTCCCTCGCTCGCCGGCTGGCGGCGCGTTGCTGGATCGATCTTCGCGAACGTCCCGTCGCGATCCGTTGTTCCCGTATCGGTGAGCGTGAGGAACAGCTCCTCGAGGTCGTTGCCGGAGCTCACGGCGGATGCGTAGATACCGACGCCGGCCAGTGTTCGATTCACCTCGGCCGATCGATCCGGCGTGATCTGCACCGAGATCCAGCCGGCCTCGCCGGCCGATGCCGATACCCGCTCCGGCGTGGTCAGCCGACCGAGGGCCGCCGTGGCGGCCACGAGTTCCTCGGGCTCGACTCGAACCCGGACGATCCCCTCGGCGGCGAGCAGCTCCTGCATCGAGCCCTCCCGCACCAGGCGCCCGGCGGCGATGATCCCGACCACATCGGCCATCTGCTGGACCTCGGCCAGGAGGTGGCTCGAGATGAACACGGTCTTGCCGATCGCGGCCAGGTGGCGAAGCGTCTCCCGCATCGCGACGATGCCCGCGGGATCGAGGCCGTTGGACGGCTCGTCCAGCAGGAGCAGCTTCGGGTCATTGAGCAACGCCCCGGCGATGCCGAGCCGCTGCTTCATCCCGAGCGAGTAGCGCGAGACCTTGTCGCCGGAACGTTCACGCAGGCCGACGATCTCGAGGACTTCGTCGACGCGGCGCGCGGGCGTCGGTGCGCCGCTGGCCGCCAGGGCACGGAGGTTGTCCCGGCCCGACAGGTACGGATAGAACGCCGGCGTCTCGACCAGTGCCCCCACATCGAAGAGTCGACGCCGGTCACGGCGGTTGAACGGCCGGCCGAACATCTCGATGGCTCCGCCATCCGGATGGACGAGCCCGGTCAGGACGCGCATCGTCGTGGTCTTGCCCGCGCCGTTGGGACCGAGGAAGCCGTAGACGACTCCGGTCGGGACGCTGAGGTCGAGACCGTCGAGCGCCAGGCGCGAGCCGTAGCTCTTGCGGAGACCGCGGGTCGCGAGCGCGAGATCCGAGCTGATAGTCATGAACTCCTCGAATTCGACAGATGACAACGGCAAGTGAGTTGGGACGACGCCTTCGGCGTCGGTCGCGGACGCGGCGGATGCGGCCTCCGTGAGGATCCCCGTCGCGCGTTCGAGCACCTCGAGGTCCTCGTCGCTGATGAGCTCAAACAGGGCGCGAAGCTGGCGCGTATTGAGTTCCTGCAGCTGCTCGAGGCTTTGCCGTCCGGTGTCGGTCACCGACACGCGGACCTGACGGCGATTGGCCGGGTCATCGGACCGTTCGAGCAGACCGAGCTCCACGAGACGCTCCACTGCGCCGCTGGCCGTGGAGACCGTGACCCCCAGTTGCTGGGCGGTCTCGGACATGCTGAGCTCGCCCGCGGCAGTGACGACGTACAGGAGCTTGGCCTGGGCCATCGTGATCTCGAGGTTCGTGAACTCGACGGCGTGAAGGGCCATCAGTCGCTGCTGGAAGGTCTCGAAGGCGGCCATGACGCGTCCGACCATGGGCCGCTCGACTCCGTTCGAGGATCCCACATCGTTGGTCGCGCCCGTATTGTTTGGCATAACCGAACTGTGGGCCTTCGGCGACATCGCGTCAACCAGTACCTTCGGCCAGGGTCCGGGTCGTGTCGGAACTTGTTCCTCGTAAGGGACGGACCCCGCGTGGCATCGTGCTGGCACGCGGTGTCACCCTGATCGTCTCCGACGGTGTTCGGTGGCCGGTCGCTACCCCCCAGTGACCGGCCACCCGCCGTCCGACCCGCAGCCAGGCATTTGGGGGTGCACGCTCGAGGGACCGTGGCCGCATCGACATCGTCGGGGGACCAGGTTGAAGCACGACGCCTCATCGAAGGGGCATTGCCAGGAACCAGCCGCGCGACGATCGACTGCCTCGTCGAAACGGCCAAGACCAGGATCGCGCCTCCCGGAGAGGCCATCTTTCGTCAGGGCGAGCGGATCCCGCTGACGCTGATCATTCGCGGCCACGGGGTCTTCCGGCGGACGACGATCGATGGGCAGCTCCTGTCGACCGGCATCGGCCATCCGGGTGGCCTGTTCGGATTCTCGTCGATCACCCCGACGACCTCGCCCGTCGAATTCGTTGCCCTCACCGAGCTCGAAGTCCGCCTGTGGAAAGGGCCCGACATCCGGCGGCTCGCCGCCAGTGACCCGGGTTTCGCCCTCGACGCCGCCGATCGGCTTGCGGGTTTCGTGCAGGCGATGACCGAAGGCATCGATGGCTTGCTGCACCAGAATGCCCGGCGTCGGGTGATCCGCATCCTCCTGCGGCACCGGGACCTGTTCTTCGTGGAGCCCGCCGTCCTCACTCGGGCGGAGTTGCCGAGCCTCGTCGGCACGAGCCGGGAGATGACCGGTCGGGTGCTGCGCGAGCTCGAGAGCGAAGGGCTGATCGCCCGGGTCGGGCGCCGTGGACTACGGCTGCTCCGCCCCGACCGACTCGAGCTCGATGCGCGGTCGCCGGCGAAGGCTGCCGCGACGGACGGACGCGTCATCGGCTGGCGGCCAGCCGCGGGCCACCAGCCCAGTGTCGAGTCCACGGAACAACGATCGAGGGTCAGCGGCTAACCGCTCGCCCTCGCTCAACGCTCGAAGCGGCGGCCGGACGCGCATCCGGCCGCCGCTGTGTGATCGGGCCGCGCCCGAGATCGACCTATTCGGTCAGGCCGACGATGTGGCCTTCGGAGTCGGCGACGAGTGCGAGCTGAGCCGATCCGTCCGGGCTGAACTTGGGCATGATCACCGAGCCGCCGAGCTCGGAAGCGCGGGCCAGCGTCGCGTCGATGTTGTCGACCTTGACGTAGCCCGTGACATGGCCGGTGGAGCCATCCGGGGTCGCACCGATCCCGACGACGATGCCGGTGTCCTCGTGGTTGGTCATGCCGTAGCCGCCGGGGTTGCTGGTGTCGAGCTTCCAGCCGAACAGGTCGCCCCAGTAGCGCTGCAGGGCCTGCTGGTCCTTGCCGACGATCTCGAAATGGATGACGTTCGGTGCTGTCATGGTGGACCTCCTGTCGGGACAGAGGTCATGCGCCTCTCGGTCCCTTGCCCAAACGACGAACGGGTCCCACCGAAATCGACATCCTTTGCGAAGGACGGCCGCGGCGAGTCTGAGCACGGTCAGGGACAGTGCCGCCGCCGGTATCATTGGGGAAGCAACCCGCTACCCGACCGGCCTCGCGCTCGAGGCTGCCAGGAGACCCCCACCGTTGGACCTGCTCGTTCTGTTCATCGCGCTCGTCGTCATCCTGATCGGCGCGGAGCTGTTCACCAACGGGATCGAATGGTTCGGCCGCTCCCTGAATCTGGCCGAGGGAGCCGTCGGTTCCGTGCTCGCCGCGGTCGGTACCGCGCTCCCAGAGACCCTGATCCCGATCATCGCCATCGTCTTCGCGTCGGGCGCAGCGTCCGACGAGATCGGCGTCGGGGCGATCCTCGGGGCACCGTTCATGCTGTCGACCCTGGCGATGTTCGTGACGGGCGTCGCGATCCTTGCCTTCAGGCGCCGCCGCGCCACCGGCGGGGAGCTGCGTATCGATGCGGGCGTGATCGCCCACGACATGCGGTATTTCGCGATCGCCTACGGCCTGGCGATCGGGTCCGCGTTCCTGCCGCAGGAACCGGTCTGGATCCGCTGGATCGCGGCGGTCGCCTTGATCGGCATCTACGCGTGGTACGTCCGCGGACATCTGCAGGCCGAGGCGGCCGAGGAGGCAGAGGAGCTCGCCCCGCTCCGATTCCGCCGGGTCGACGTCCGGGCTCATCGGAACGATCCCGCCGTCCCGCGGCTGCGCGCCATCAACCTGCAGGTGCTGGTCGCCCTCGGATTCATCATCGTGGGCGCGGTCTTCTTCGTGGACGCCGTGGAGCATCTGGCCTCGTCCATCGGCGTCAGCGAGGTGCTGTTGGCACTGGTGATCGCGCCCGTGGCGACCGAGCTGCCCGAGAAGTTCAACTCGATCATCTGGGTGCGCCAGAACAAGGACACGCTGGCGATGGGCAACATCACGGGCGCCATGGTGTTCCAGTCGTGCATCCCGACAGTTGTGGGGCTAGTCCTCGCGTCGGAGGCTTGGTCCATCCAGGAGGGGTCGTACACGGCCTTTGCCTCCGCCGGGATCGCGTTCGCCTCGTCCGCGGCGATCTTCCTGCCGATGGTGCGGCGGGGCGGGCTCCACGGCCGCCACCTGCTGATCGGCGGGGTGTTCTACCTCGCGTATCTCGCCCTGGTGGTGGTGGTCGTCAGCGGTAGCGCGCCCGGCTGAGGTCGGGGGGCGGGGCGGTGGCGCCAGCCGTGGCGCCAGGAGCGTTCCAACCGACCCCGGAACCGGGCTGATCGGGCACTTCAGCCGCATTTGGAACGCGTGGCGTCCCCATCCGGCGCGGGAACGCTCGGTCCTTCGCCCGTTGGAACGCTGGTGGTTCCAGGGCCGGGCCAGGGGCCGTTGCGCCGTACCCACGCGCCGATCCCCTGGTGCCAGCAGCGTTCCGACCGACACTCGAACCGGTCGGCGAAGGCCCTTCAGCCGCGTCCTGGAACACCTTGGGTCTCCGTCTGACGCGGGAGCTGTCATTCCTTCGCCGGTCGGAACGCTGGTGGTTCCAGGTCGACTTGGGGCCGGTTCCAGGGCCGGTTTGAGGCCGGTTCCAGGCCGGAATTTTGGGGCATTTTTGGGCCTCGCCAGACCCCGCCGACGGCACAAGTCCCGTACGAATCGGTCATGGCTGGGCGCACCTAACCTCGGTACGGTGCAGTTCACCGTATGTCACCGCACCTCACCCTCTCGGCCACCCTTCGATCGGCTGTGCGCGGTCGCCGTCGACCGGGCCTCCGCACGGTTGTCGTCGCGCCTGCGGTCGCGGTCATCATCGGGATGGCGGTCGTGGTCTCGAACAGCGTCGCCGACGAGTACCGGCGCAGCGCCACGGAGTCGGCGGTCCACAGCGTCGAGGCGATCGTGCGCGGCTACGTGGACCCGGCACTCCACGAAACGAGCCTTGACCTTGGGGCGCCCGAAGACCCGGCGATCGATGCCCAGCTCGAGCAGCTGACCCTCTCCGGCGAGATCCGCCGGATCAACATCTGGTCACGGGACGGTCGCATCGTCTATTCGAGCGCACCTCAGCTCCGGGGCCAGCGTTTCTCGATTGGGCCGACGATCGCCAACGCCTACTCCGGCGAGAGCATCGCGCGCTACGTCGGTGGCGACGCGGAGGGCGACACCGGCGATACCCGCGAAGCCGGCGACGGAGCGGACGAACCGGTCGACGGCCTGGCGCCGATGTCCGGTCGCTTCCTCGAGCTGTTCGTCCCGATCCGCGGTGCCGTTGACGGCGATCCGATCGGTGTCTACGAGCTGTACCAGGACGCCCGGCTGATCGAGCAACGCATCGACGACACCCGATCCGACATGTTCATCGTGGCGGTCGTGGCATCGAGCCTGCTCGTCGCCCTCATCTGGCTCGCCTTCGGCGGCGCATCCCGGGTCCTCGCCGGTCAGAACCGCCGCCTCCAGGAGCAGGCCACGACCGAGCGCCTGCTCCTCGTCGACATGCAGCGCAAGGAGGAGCGCTTCCGATCGCTGGTTCAGAACGCATCCGATGGTGTCGTGGTGCTGGGCGAGGACGGACTCATCCGCTACGAGAGCCCGGCCGTCGAGCGGATCCTCGGCAGCCGTGCCGGGGACCGGGTCGGCCAGCCGGTCAGCACGGACATCCATCCCGACGATCGTGCTTCGGTGGAACGCAGTCTCGCCGACGTCGCCGCGATGAGCGGGTCGGAGGCCAGGGCCGAGTTCCGCGCCCGCCACGCCGACGGGTCGTGGCGAACACTCGAGGCGATCGCCAAGAACCTCCTGGACGATCCGGCCGTGGGCGGCGTGGTCGTCAACTACCGCGACATCACCGAACGCAAGATCCTCGAGGAGCAGCTCCGCCACCAGGCGTTCCACGACGTGCTGACCGGACTGGAGAACCGGTTCCTTTTCCTCGACCGCCTCGGTCACGCCCTCACCCGGGCGGGCCGCGGGGGCCGGCCGACCGCAGTCCTGTTCCTGGACCTCGACGACTTCAAGGCGGTCAACGACCGGCTCGGCCACGCCGAGGGCGACAAGTTGCTGGTGGCCGTCGCGCAGCGGCTCAAGACCGTGACACGCGCCAGCGACACCGTCGCCCGGCTCGGCGGTGACGAGTTCGCGATCATCGTCGAGGAGACCGATCAGGCAGAGGCCGAGCAAGCCGCAGCCCGCATCCTCACGGCACTCACGCCTCCGTTCGAGCTCGCGGATCGGCCCATCGTCGTCCGCGTCAGCATCGGGATCGCCATGCAATCGATCGATGGCGCCGATGCCGACGAACTGCTCCGCCGCGCCGACATCGCGATGTATGCCGCAAAGGCGACCGGCGGCAATCGCCATGTGGCGTATGAGCCGCGCCTCTACGACGCGACGGTGGCCCGGATGGAGTTGAAGGCCGACATGCGCGGGGCGCTGGAGCGCGGCGAGATGCACATCGACTACCAGCCCATCGTCGACCTCGCGTCCGCGGAGATCCTCGGGTCGGAGGCGCTGATGCGCTGGAAGCACCCGAAGCACGGACCGGTCCCACCGATGGACTTCATCCCGCTCGCCGAGGAGAACGGACTGATCCTCGAGCTGGGCCGCTGGATCCTCGAGACCGCGTGCCATCAGACCCGCGCCTGGCAGGCGGCCACGGGGCGAGCGGGTTTGACGATCAGCGTCAACCTGTCGGGGCGACAGATCATGGATCGGGACCTGGTCCCGGACGTTCGCCGCATCCTCTTCGAATCCGGGCTCGCTCCACATGACCTGACGCTGGAGATGACCGAAAGCGTGCTGGTCCAGGACGTCGAGGCGACCGTCAGCACGCTCAAGGCCCTGAAGGCGCTTGGCGTTCGCCTCGCCATCGACGACTTCGGTACCGGCTATTCGTCGCTGAGCTATCTGCGCCAGTTCCCGATCGACAGCCTCAAGATCGACCGGTCCTTCGTCGCGAGCCTCGATGGCAGCCAGGACTCGACGGCGCTCGTCCGTTCCATCCTCGATCTCAGCACGACCCTGCGACTCGACACCGTGGCCGAGGGCATCGAGGAATCCGAGCAGCGCGACGTGCTGCGCGATCTCGGCGCCCAGCAGGGGCAGGGCTACCTCTTCGCTCGTCCGATGGGTCCCGTGGACCTGGGCGACCTGCTCGCCGGCCGGCCCACGACGGGTGGCCCGGGTGGCGCAGGTGGGGCGGGTGGCGCGGGTGGCCCGCCGCCGGCGCGACCCGAGGCCGCCAGACGCACGCCCCGGTCCGCTCGCCGGAACCCCCCGACCGAAGTCATCCGCTGACCGCCAGCCTCAGAGGTTCACGCACATGCTCACGATTGCTCGCCACTCGACGATCCGCCTCCGCCGACTCACCGCCGTCATGGCAACCGTCGCGATCGTGTTGACGGTGCTGACGGCTTGCTCGGCCGCCGCGGAGCCCGCGAAGACCGTCACCCTGCAAACCCTGAACGGATCAGGGGTGACGGGAACCGTCACGTTCGGGGCGCTCCGCGACAAGACGGCGGTCGAGATCGCCGTGGATCCAGGCGGCAACCTGGACATGCCGGCCCATATCCATCCGGGAACCTGCAACGACCTGACCCCGCAGCCGAAGTTCCCGCTGGAGAACGTGCGCAACGGGAGCTCCAAGACCGTCGTGCCCGCGTCCATCGATGAGCTGTTTGCCGGCGATCTGGCGGTCAACATCCATCGATCGAACGACGACCTGAAGACGTACACGGCGTGCGTGGATCTGCGTTAGCTCGCCCCGTTGCGCGGCTGCTCGTCCTCGGGGTCCTTTCGTCGTTGGTCGTGGCGTGCGCCGCGGCCGTACCGAGCGCGAGCCCCAGTCCGGGCGCGTCGGTGAACGTGACGATCACGACGGCCGCGGGTGAGGCCATGACCTTCGATCCGGCCGAGACCGTCGCCGTGCCGGGCGCTCCGATCTTGCTCAGGTTCCGAAACGCCTCGAGCCTTCCGCACAACCTGACCTTCACGGGATTCGGTGCCGCGACGCGGACGATCGTGGAACCGGGCACGTCCGACGACCTGCAACTCTCGCCACTCGCGGCCGGAGCGTATCCGTTCGTGTGCACGATCCACGAAGGGATGGCCGGCATCCTGACGATCCGGGCGGGCTAGCGCGTAACGGCCGCCGTTGCGCGAGGCCGTGGCGCCAGCAGCGTTCCAACCGACCCCGGAACCGGCTGAGAGGGCACTTCAGCCGCATTTGGAACGCGTTGCGTCCCCAATCGACGCGGGAACAGTCGTTCCTTCGCCCGTTGGAACGCTGGTGGTTCCAGGGGCCGGGCCCGAGGCCCGGACGTGCCGGCGACCTAGCCCGGGACCGCCGCCGCGGCGAAGGACGCCATATCCGGGAACGTGGCATTCGGTGTGGCCGTAGCCGGCGGCGTGGCCCCCGAACCCGGGCGACCATGGCGGCGGTCGATCCACACCGTCGTCATCCCGAGGCGCTGGGCCGGCGCGTGGTCATGGAACAGGCTCTGGGCCACATGCAGGATCCGATCGCGCGGCAGCCCGATCCGGTCGAACGCGACGAGGAAGCCCCGCTCGGCGGGCTTGTACGAACGGGCCTGCTGGGCCGTCACGATCCAGTCGAACTCCACGCCCAGCCGCTCGTTCGACGCGGCGAACAGGTCGTCGTCGCAGTTGGTGATCACGCCCAGGCGGTATCGCGACTTGAGCTGGGCCAGCGCCGCCGCTGAATCCGCGAAGGCCGGCCAATCGACCACCGACCCCGAAAAGGCCGCCGACTCCTCCGTTGACGCCTCGAAACCGAGCTCGCCGGCGACCCCGCGGAGGCCCGCCGCCAGTACGTTCCGGTAGGTCTGGTACGGCCCGGCCTCGGCAGCCGCCTCGTAACCGGCGAAGCGCTTGAGCACATCCTCGTCGTCCAGCGGTACGCCATGGGCAGCCAGGATCGGGCGGAAGGCGTTGGCGAGCCCGGCCTCCCAATCGATGAGCGTCCCGTAGCAATCGAACGTGAGAGCCTCGAACCGCCCGTAGTCGAGGTCAGACCTAAGGCCCATGATGTCTCCGAAGCGTGTCGGGGAGTTGCGCCCAAGCATCGCATGAAGCGGCTGGGCCGGAACCGTCGCGCGGCGGAGGTCGTCCCGAGGCCATGACTACCAACCGCGGACCCTGGTCGATCATCGCCGTCCTGATCCTCACCCTCGCCGCCTGTTCCCCAGGCGTGCCTTCCCCATCGGCGGCACCAGGGACCGGACTGGCGATCACCGCCGTGGCCGGGCCGGTGTGTCCGGTCGAACGGATCCCTCCCGACCCGGCGTGTGCGCCTCGGCCGGTGGCCGGCGCCACAGTCGTCGTCCAGGACGGTCAGCGCAACAACGTCGCGACCGTCGTGCTCGACGCGGGGGGAGCCGCGGTGGTCTCGCTCCCGGCCGGCGACTACGTCGTCCAGCCGCAACAGGTGACCGGGCTGATGGGCACGGCAGCCGCGACCAACGTCGCGGTCGTGGACGGGACGCTGACGCCCGTCGTCCTCTCCTACGACACCGGAATCCGCTAGTTCGCGCGCTCTTTCGTTCGATTCGTGGTGCCGGGCGGCACCAACGGCCCGATTGCAAGGCGGCCTGCAAGGCACCGCGACGTATGCTCCGGTCATGTCTCGAACTAAGGGCGTTGGACGCGGTCTGCTCGATCTCGTAGTGCTGGCAACGTGCCTGATCGTCCTCGTCGCGCTGCCGACGCAAGCCGCCGAGCCATCCGCGTCGCCATCCGGAACAGCGGCGCCGACCGAAGCCCCAACGACCGCCCCGACCGAGCGCCGACACCGCCCCGACCGAAGCGCCGACGACCGCTCCCACGGACGCGCCGACCACCGCCCCGAACGCCACTGCCGCGCCGGCCGCGACCGCCGAACCCGACGAGGACGGCGAGTCGGGCAAGCCAGAGAAGTCGCCCAAGGCACCGAAGGCCGCCAAGGCCCCCGAGGTCGAGGTGGCGATCACCGGCACCGTCACGACGCGAACTGACGCCGACGGGAACACCGAGTACACGACCGTCTCCGGCGGCAAGACCCTCGTCCTCGATGCCGGCCCCTCCTGGTTCCATGGCGCCAACCATCCGCTCAAGCCCTTCGTCGGCAAGCGCGTCACGATCACCGGATCGCAGCGTGCGGGCGAGGACGAGGTCGACGTCGAAGCCGTCAACGGAACGCGTCTCCGCGCTGCGGGCAAGCCGCCCTGGGCCGGAGGCTGGAAGCGTGTCGGGGAGCGACATCCCGGCTGGACCCAGGAGAAGTGGGACCGCTGGCAGACCAAGGCCGCTGGCAAGGCCAAGGCGCTCGGAACGGACTGCTTCCCGCCCGGCCAGTGCAAGGACAAGCCCGGTAACCGCGGCGCCCCCTCGGACGACATGACCTCGCCCGACGCCGGAGGCTGAACCGCACCGCTACGATGCCGGCATGCGCCTGCCGGTCGCCCTGGTCCAGCTCGATGCGACGGACGACGTCGACGCCAACATCACGACCGCCGCGACGCTCGCGGCCGAGGCCGCGTCCGGTGGCGCCCGCCTCGTGGCCCTGCCGGAGTACCTTCAGTACCGCGGCGACGACGCCGGCTTCCGCGCCTCCGCGCGACCCATCCCGGGCCCCCACACCGACGCGTTTGCCGACGTCGCCCGAACGCATGACGCCTGGATCCTCGTGGGCAGCCTCGCCGAGACTTCAGCGGACGACCAACGTCCCCACAACACGAGCGTCCTGATCGCTCCCGATGGCTCGATCGCGGCGACCTACCGCAAGATCCACCTGTTCGACGTCGCCGTGGACGCGGGCCCGGTCGATACGGAGTCGGCGCGAGTCACGGCGGGCGAAGCCACGGTCGTCGCCGACGTCGATGGCGTCGCCGTTGGCCTGTCGATCTGCTACGACCTGCGCTTCCCGGAGCTCTATCGATCGCTGGCGCTGGCCGGCGCGGAAGTGCTGACCGTCCCGGCCAACTTCACGGAACGGACCGGGCGCGACCACTGGGAGGTGCTGCTCCGCGCTCGAGCGATCGAGAACGGCGCCTGGGTCCTCGCCCCATCGCAGATCGGTGGGCCGCCCGGCTCGCCCGCCTTCGGTCGCTCGATGGTCGTGGATCCGTGGGGCACGGTCGTCGCCCAGGCGCCGGACCGGGTCGGCATCATCCGGGCGGACGTGGAGACGGACCGCGTCGCCGCGGTCCGTCGTCAGATCCCTGTGTTGGCCAACCGGCGTCCGGCGGCCTATCGCTGAGCCCGAAGGGCCGGCGCGCTAGCGGATGAGCTGGATGCCGATCGATCCCGCGTCGGTGATCGGACCGCTGCCGACCGGGCCCGACGTGATGTAGCGAACGAACCAGCCGGCGAGACAGCTACTGCTGCCGTTGCCGGCGATCGGCATGAGGGTGGTGCCGTTGCCTTCGCAAGCGCTGTTGTTCCCGCCGTTCTGATCCGACATGTAGTCGAGGTAGAACGCCGTGACGCGGATGATGTGGTAGACGGCGTTGCTGCCGTTGCCCGTGACGCATTCGCCGTCGCAGATCGGGATGAGGACGACCTTGCCGCTGAGGGCGTTGACCTCATCGACCATCTTCTTGGCGCAGTTGTTGCCGTTGTCCGACTGGACATCGGCCGGGAAGGTCGCGAACTGGATGGCCGGTGGGTTGGTGACCTCGTAGTCGCAGTTGTTCGGCGTGCCATCGAGGTCCAGGATCATGAACGAGCCGCCACCGGTCTTGCACAGGGGCACGATGTACTCCTGCCCGATCGGCGGATTACCCGGCTGACTCATCTCCCAGTCGGACTCGCTGGTGCCCAGGTCGCCGTTCGTTTCGCAGTCGGCGATGTTGACCGGGAACACGACCGGAAGGAACTGCCCGCCGGCCAGAGGCCCGGCGATGGCGGTCGCGTCCGCGGAAGCGGTGAACTGGTTGATGCCGATCACCCGCGCGAAGGCGGTGTCGAACAGCTGATTGCCGGTCGCATGGACACCGGACGTCTCGCCGGGCATGACACCGTCGCCGACTCGTGCGGCGGCCGTCGTATTGGTGACGACGCCACCGCCCGGGCTGAGCAGCCCGCCGGCTCGGTTCGTGTAATAGGCGGCGACCGAGTCCAGCTTATTGGAGGTTGCGATCGAGTTGACCGCGGCCGCGACATCGGCGTCGGTCTTGACCGCTCCGCCGAGCTGCTGGGCGATCACGGTCGCGCCGGCATTCGCCACCGCGTCCGCGCCGTTCTGCACGCCACGCTGATGGGCGTAGGCGTTACCACCGTCGAGGATCAGGGCCACGCCACCGATCATCGAGATCATCGCGATGACCGCCACGACCAGGATCTGGCCACGGGGCCGGCTCCTCGGACGCTTTGGCGTTGTCTGGTCCATCTTGGCCTCAGTCTTTCGGTGTTGGAAGGGATTCCGGGTCATGGCTGCTTCGGACAGTTCAGGGCGGCCACGCCGTCGGTGGGAGTCAGCGGGCAGCTGTACTCGACCGACAACACGGAGGTCGCCTCGAACGTCACGCCGTTCTTGAACAGGATGTTGCTGACGAATGGGGTGATCGGGAAGTACGTGGCCTCGAAGGACACGACGGCCAGGCAGCCGACTGCCACGAGGGCGCACTGGCTGGAGGTGTTGGGTGTCCCGTCGCTATTGACTTGGTAGAAGTCGATCGCGACGCTCGGGTCGTTGAGCTCGACGATCGCCGTCTGGTCCTTCGCCTTCTTGATGATGCTGGGCTCGTACTGGTTGACGATCGCGATACGGGCGCCCTCGCGGGCAGCGTTGGTCAGGGTGTTGTAGGCGAACACGGCTCGGCCCAGATCGAAGATCCCGACGAGCAGCAGCAGGAAGAGCGGGATGATCAGCGCGAACTCGACGAGGGCCTGGCCTCGACCGCGTCGCGCGTGGTGGCGATCGAAGAGTTTCATGGTCGGTTCACCACGACTGCGCTGTTGCAGGGGACGATCGAGGAGGCGGTGATGGACTGGGTCGTGATCGTGTAGTTGCCGCTAGGCGCACCTGGGCCGTCGGAAACGGTCCCGGTGAAGCCGGCGCCCGTCCAGACCCCCTGCGCGGAGTTGCGCTTGACGCCATTGAGGGTCGGAGCGGTACACAAGCCCGAGGCCACCGTGATGTAGTTGACCTTCGTGTGGGTCACGGGTCCCGTCGGGTACGTGACGGTCAAGGTGACCGTGTAGGTGCCTGCGGTGTTGTACGTGTGGCTGGTGGTCGCGCCGGTGCCGGTGCCCTGGCCCGTCCCGAAGTTCCAGGCGTAGGCCGTCCCGCCCGGAGAGGACGTGCTGGTGAAGTTGACTGCCAGGGGCGGCGCGCCGGTGTTCTGATTTGTGGTGAAGTTCACCGTGGAGACCGCCGTGACCGTGACGCCCATAGTGGCCGTGCTCGAGCCGAGCGAATTCGTCGCCGTCATCGTCACGAGATACGTGCCGGGCACCGTGAACACGTGGCTCAGGGGATCCTGCAAGGTCGAGTTGGGGGAGCCGTCGTTGAAGTCCCACAGCCAGCTCGTCGGGCTACCGCCCGAGGTGTCGCGGAAGACCACGGTGAAGGGAGCCGGGCCGCTCAGCGCTGAAGGCGCCACATCGCCGTTGCCGGTGAACGCCGCATTCGGCGGACTCCCGCCGGTGCCGCTGCTCGTGGCGGTCATGCCGGTCTTGACGGGGAAGACCGCCGAAGACGAGACGGCAACGGACCCGCCCAGGATGTTGGAGATGCCCGGGGTGATGATCCCGAACGTGCAGGTGAGCGACACCGCCGCCTCGTCGCCGAGGTCCTGGCCGGTGAAGGTCGGAGCCGGCGCGGTCTGCACGCCGCCGACCACCGGGAGCCGGCAATTGTTGGCGGTCGCGTCGTTCTTGATCTGGGCCTGGTAGCGGGCCTTGATCGCCGCGTCACCCGAGCCCGACCATGCGGTCGGATTGTTCGCCGCCAGGTTGGCGCCGATGCGGGCCATGCTCTGGAGGTTGATCCAGCCCAGATACACGCGACCGAAGTCGAGCGCGATCAGCGTCAGCATCAGGATGATCGGCAGGACGAGCGCGAACTCGACAAGGCTCTGGCCTCGCGAGTGGCGATCGCGGCGACCGCGTCGGGTGATGTTCGGGAGGCGCATACAAGGGATCCTTGGAGTACGGGTTCGGAGGTGTGTCACCGATGCTCGGCGAAGCACCTTTCACGGTCCCTTGAAACGGTGCGGGCGTGCATAGCCCGGACGGGTCACGGACGGGGGCGAGATAGTCCGGCCCAGGTCCTGCCTCGGCGGCCTTCCGACTGCCCTCGACCGCCCTCAACGCCAGCGAAACCCGCGTGGAATCGGAAGAGCCGCGCCCCCCGACGCGGCTCTCCCTCCCCCGGATATTCGCAGGGTTACTTGATGAGCTGGATCCCGATCGCCGTCGTCCCCGGAGCCGTGTTCTGGCCCGGGATGATCGGACCGGCGGTCACGTAGTTGACGAACCAACCCTTGAGGCATCGAATGCGCCACCGTTGATGACGGGCACGACCGTACCCTCCGGGGGGGTTCGCGCATTCATCGACGTTGCTGCCCTGGCACGTGGACCTGCTCGAGGTGGAAGACCGCGAGCGTATGGATGTAGTACCAGGTGTTGTTGCCGTGCGGGTCGGTCCCCGGCTGTCCGGGCAGATGCGCCGTCCCGGATCCTCGCGGCACGCGCCGTTGTTGAGCGGCAACATGACGGTCTTGCGGATGTAAGCGGACAGCTCGCCGTCCACGCTGTTCGGGTTGCCCGGTTGCGTCTGGAACCAGTCCGGGAGGTTGACCGTGATATTGAGGGGCCCGGTGATCTCCTGACCCAGGTTCATGCCGGGCGCCAGGTCGAGCCATCCGAATGCCCCGGACCCACCGCTCGCGCTCTTGCACAGCGGCAGGATCGCCATCTTCGAAGTGTCGCCATTCGCGAACGTGCCACCTGGCAGCGACTCTGCGCCGACGATCGGCCAGTACTCGTCACCGGGGTCGGCGCCCGGAGGCGGCGCGCCGATCCACGGCCCCTGGATGAGATTGCCGGAAGAGTCGCACTGCGACACCTGGACCGGGAACGTGACCGGGAGGAGCACGCAGCCATCGTCGTCCGCGACGCACTCGCCGCTCAGCGGACCCGCGACGACCGTTGCCTCGGCAGTCGCCGGGATCTGGTCGAACCCGAAGATCCGGCTGAATGTCGTGCTGACCGTGCGCGAGCCGGTGGCTCGAACGCCCTCCGCGCCCGTCGGGATCGGCCCGGCCGTGTTCGTCACATTGATGCCGATGGGTGCCCCGAAGTCGTCCGTGTATTCGGCAGTCCAGCCGGCGAGCCCGTTGGCGAGCGCGCTCGCCGAGACCGCGTTGTACACCGCCAGGTTGTCGCGGCCCGAAGCGCCGCCCATGTACTCGGCGATGACGACGGTACCGGCGGTGGCCGCCCCGTCAGCGCCGTTCTGGGCGACACGCTGCTGGGCGAACAGGGCCCCGCCGTCGAGCACGAGCCCGACCATCCCGACGACCGCCACGAGGGCCAGAGCGGCGATGACCAGCATCTGCCCTCGGGTGGCGTCTGGCGACGAAGAAGCTCGCATCTTGGTTTTCCTTTCGGCTGACGGAAGTCTGGGCATCAGGGTTGCTTCGGACAAAGATCGGCACTCGCGTAGGCGGTGATGTTGACGTTGGGGCACACGAACTCGACCGGCACCTCGGACCGCGCCCTGAAGGTGATCGGTCCGATGACCTGGCCGAGGATCGGCGTGATCGCGGTCCAGTTCGACTCGGGGCTGACGATCGCGATGCAACCGACGGCGATGTCCCCGGTAGGGCACACCGGGTTGGACGTGGGCGTCCCTTTTGGGCCTTCGCGATGGAAGCGAACGAAGTTCGGCGTGCCAAGGTTGGTGACGCTGTTCCCGAACGTCATCTCGGTTACGCGGTCCTCGATGAGACCCTCGTCCTGGTTCACGGCCGCCAGTCGCGCCCCCTCACGAGCGGCGTTGGTGAGGCCGTTGTAGACGAATACCGCCCGCCCGACGTCGAAGACGGCCATCAGGATCAGCATCGCGATGGAAAGACGAGGGTGAGCGACGAATTCAATGAGCGATTGACCTCCCTAGGCCCGCGACGAGCCGGGACGCCTCACGGGCCGACCGTGATGATGGACGCGCATCCGCTCGGCTGCGGGTCGATGGTCCCCCCGGTGATCGACTGGTAGTTGATGTCGTAGTTGCCCTGTCCGCCCTGGAACAGGACCTGGGTCTGAATCCGGCACTCGCCCACCGCGCCTGGGCGCTGTTCTTCTTGACGTTCGCGAAGTCCGGCACCGTGCAGACCTTGTTCGTGACGACGATGTACGCCACCTTCGTGATCGTACTCTGGCCGCCCGTGCTGTCGGTGACCCGCAGCGTGATGTCGAACACGCCATCGTTGGGGTAGTTGCGCGATGGCGTCCGGCCCGTCGCGTCGAACGTGCCATCACCGTTGAGATCCCAGTCCCAGGCGACGTAGGTCACCGGGTCGGCGGGGCGCGCGGTGTCCACGCGACGGTGAGGCCTGTTCGCGGGTCGGTGAAGTCGGCCGGGAGCCGGCGGCAGGGGCGGGACGGTGACCGTGATGTAGTCGGGCTTCGCGTCGTGTGGGTCCCGCCGGCGCGACGACCCGGAGCGATACGCCGAACGTGCAGGTCTGCCCCGGCGTCCCCGCCAGTTGTACGTGACCGTCTGCGTCCCCGTCGTCAGGGAGCGTTGGGCGTGGCAGTGCCCGCCCCGGAGCCACCGGGCGCCACCCGGAAGTTCCAGACCTGGCTACGGGGCCGCTGGTGGATTCGTCGGTGAAAGGCCGCGGTGGGCGACCCGGGAATGCGGGGAAGGTCACCCGCGGGACGACGAGGCACTCGGCGTCCGCGGTCGCCACCAGGATCGTTGCTGCCGACGATGTTGGAGATGATCGGGGTGAGGAGGCGGAAGGTCATCTCCACGGTGACGGGAGCGACCGTCGCGGGGTCCCACTGCTCGGGTCGGGGTCCTTCGGCGCACACAGCCGGCGTCAGGTCGACCGTCGTCCGGTCCACTTCGTCGATGCCGCCATTGCTTCGGTCAGCACGCCGCCATCGCCGGCGGCGTCACTCCAGCCGATTCGCCGGGATGGTTCGCCGCGATGCGGGTCATCTGCTGGAGGCATTCGGACCGGATCAGCCCAGGAAGACGCGCCCGAAGTCGATGGCCGTGAGCATCAGGAGCAGGAGAACGGGCACGACCAAAGCGCAATTCCACGACGCTCTGGCCACGGCTTCGCCTGCGACGACTGGGCATCACAAACAATCTCGGCATCAAGTCCCCCGGCGGATTGGTACGAAAGTCCCCGTATGGTGCCATGGGGACCTTTCACGTCACCTTACGGGTGGTGCGGCGGCGCGCCGAGCATGACCCGGCTGGCGGGTACTTCGGGGGACCTCTGGGTCAGTTGGCATGGGTCGATCCAGGTAGCACCATCCACACATGACCAAGCGCATCGCTGCCGCGTTCCTGTGGTTCTACGCCGGCTGGTATGCCGGGGCCCTGATCGCCGAGTTCCTCGGTGTGAGCGCCCTGCTGGGTCCGATCATCGGTGCCGCCGCGGCCGGCCTGATCGTCGGCGACCCGCGCCGGATGATCTGGACTGCCCGGGCCGAGCGCCCAGCGTCCGCTCCCGCTCCCGCCCCCGAGGGTCTCGCCGACCCCGCCTGACCAACGACGACCGCACCCACGCACCGCTGGGGGGATCCGCCGGGCCTGCCAAGGCCCGGCGGCTTCGCGTCCTACCCCTCGTCGCCCGGCTCGCCCGGCAGCACGATCGTGAACGCCGCGCCACGGCCCGCGGCCGCGACCCCGGCCCCGGCCGCAACCCCATTCCCGGCCGCAGGCTCCAGCACCAAGTCCCCGCCCATCGCCCGGCACAGCTCGCGCGAGACGTAGAGACCCAGCCCGCTCCCCCCGTCCGATCCGGCCTCCTCCCCGCGCGCGAACCGCGCGAACAACCGGTCACGATCCCCCTCGGCGATGCCGGGCCCGCGGTCCTCGATCGTCAGCCGCACCTTTCGGTCCGCCTCGTCGGCGACGATCCTGGCCCCGACCGGGGTACCGCCACCGTACTTCACGGCATTGTCCAGGAGTGCCCACAGGACCTGGTCGAGCTGGTCCGCGTCGGCGACGGCCAGCCAGCCCGCGGCCCCATCCTCGAGCGAGAAGGGCACGTCATCCACGCCGAGGGCCTCCCACGCCTTGCGCGCGCGCGTGGACAGCGACACGACCTCGGTCCGTGGCTTGAGCGCGCCGGACTCCAGGCGCGTCACGGTCAGGAGCTGCCGGACCATCCGCGACAGCCGCTCGGACTGCTCCGCGATGATCCCCAGGCGTCGATCAGGCGGGGCCAGCTCCTCGCTCAGCTGTTCCGCGTAGGCACGGATGCTCGTCAGGGGCGTCTGGAGGTTGTGGCTCACGCCGCGCAGGAAGTCGTCCTTGGCCTCGTCGAGCTCCAGCAGCTGACGGTTCTGCGACTCCACGGTCGCGAACAGCTGGGCGTTGCGGATCGCCGCGGCCATCGCATTGGCGAAGAGCTCCAGCAGGTCCTGGTCCGCCGGCTCCCAGCGGCGTGTCGCCGGCAACCGGCCGATCAGCACCCCGATGTCCGCGCCACCCGCCCGCATGACCGCGCGCAAGGGGCGCGAGACACCCGGGACGACCTCCTCCTCATCGACGATCGACGGGTCGCCGACCACCACGGTCGCATCGATCAACGCGAACGCCGACGTCGCATCCGACGATGTCCGATCGACCAGTGCCTCCACATCGTCGCGCAGCGAGACCTCGTCGATGGCCGCGAGGATCCGCCCGAGCTCCCGGTTGCGCCGCCCGAGGTCGGCGGCCAGTCGGTTGTGGCTGTCGGCCAGTCGCGCGAACTCGTCGTCACCGGCGACCCGGATCGGGGTCGAGAGGTCGCCGGTCGACACTCGGTCCACGGCCGCCACGACCGAGCGGAGCGGGGCGGTCAGCTCGGTCGCCAGGGCGTACGAGGCGAAGATCGCGAATGCCAGCACGATGGCGATCGCGAACAGGAGGACCCGGCCGATCGTCTCGTCCGTGACCTGGAGGCGGAATGTCGTCTCGAGGACCAGCACGACCAAGCCGAACGTGGCCAGCGGCAGGACCGACGCCACGATGAACGCGACGGTGAGCCGGGACCGGAAGCTCAGCCGGGGGGTGGGTTCGGTGGGCCGCTCGTCCTCGGTCACCCGGGATCGCTCGTCGGGCTGGCGGGCGTCGCCACCAGTCGATAGCCCACGCCGCGCACGGTCTGGACGTGCATCGGGCGGTTGGCGTCCACCTCGACCTTCTGGCGCAGCCGCCGCATCGTGACCCAGACGTAGGACGGGTCGGCGTCCTCGGTCTCGGCCCAGCCGCGGGCGAGCAGCGTCTCGGTCGTCACGACCTGGCCGAGGTTCGCGGCAAGCGCGTAGAGGAGCCGAGACTCGGTGGGGGTGAGCTGGACGGTCTGCCCGCGGACGGTCGCCTCGCGCCGGTGCAGGTCGAGCGTCAGGTCCGGACCCAGGTCCAGGCTCTGGCGGGGGACCTTGTCGCCCAGGCGCCGAAGCACTCTATTGATACGCGCGCGGAGCTCCGGGTAGTGGTACGGCTTGGTGACGTAGTCCTCGGCGACCTCCTCGAGCAGGTCGGCCTTCGAGTCGCCGGCATCGATGGCGGACAGCACGATGATCGGCAGGTCGGCATGGGTCTTGATCTCGCGCGCGAGGGTCAGGCCGTCCATGCGCGGCATCATCATGTCGACGATGAGCAGGTCCGGCCAACCCGCCTGCAGCCGCCGGAGCGCCTCGTCCCCGTCGCGCGCGGTCGCGATCTCGTAGCCGTCCGCCCGCAGCTGGTCGGCCAGCAATACGAGCAGGTTCGGGTCGTCATCGACGATGAGGATCCGGGGGGCTGGACCGCCGCCGCTGAGCATGTGCGTGAGTATGCCGCGCCTCCCCGGACCCGGGAGAGTACGGATGACGGTGCGCTCGCGCACCGAAAACGGAACTTGTGCGGTCTTGTAGTCCAAATGGGGGATGACTTTCGTCGGTAGGGCGGTACTGTTGCCGCTCAAGCCGCCCTCGGGGGAGGGCAGGAATTGAACAGTCGACCCGTCCCGTTTCTGGGGAAGCGACACTCGGGCCGAGCGCGCACAACCAGCACTCATCTTCGTTCGATCTTTTCGGCAGTCAGCGCGATCGACCCGAGCGACCCACCCGCACCACGATCTTGCACTCGGGATCGTGGGCCGCGGGGCTTTCGCTTCCCCATCGAACTCGACGGGTCTCCGTCACCAACGCGTCCAGGCGTTCAGGGAGGCCTATATGTCCGGTTCAGCCGGCCACCGATCCGTCGCTCGACTCCTCGTTGCCATCCAGGTCTTCCTGCTCGTGGCTTCTTTCTTCGCGCCCGTCGCGAGCCTGGCGGCCGAGCCGTCGGACGATCCGGGCGCCACGCCGAGCGCGGAACCGTCCGCCGAGCCGACGCCGGAACCGACCCCGGAACCGACGCGCCGAGCCGACCGCCGAGCCGACGGCCGAGCCGACTGCCGAGCCCACGGCCGAGCCGACGGCGGAGCCGACTGCCGAGCCCACGGCCGAGCCGACGGCCGAGCCGACCGCCGAGCCCACGACCGAGCCGACGCCGAGCCGACCGCGAGCCCACTCCGCCGAGCCGAGCCCGCTCGAGCCGACCGCCGAGCCCACCCCGAGCCGACCGCCCCCGCGGCCACCAAGCCCTACGTCGTCAGCTTCGTCGCCGGCACCGCCTCCGCCGCGCAGACAGCTGCCGTCGCCGCCGCCGGCGCCACGACCACCGACACGATCGGCGTCCTTCGCATCCACGCGGTCGACGCGTCCGATGCCGCCGTCGCCCTGCTGCGCGCCGACCCGCTCGTCGGCGCCGTCGAGCTCGATCGCAGCCGCGCCGCCGAGGCCACCCGACCGACCCGAACTACGCCGACCAGTGGGCCCTGCCGAAGATCGGCTGGGACGATGCGTATCGGCGTCGTCGAGCCCGCCGGCTCCGCCGTCGTCGCCGTCCTCGACACCGGTGTCGACGCCTCGCACCCCGACCTCGACGACAACATCGTCACCGGCACCTCGTTCGTCGCGGGCTCCGAGCTGGTCGACCGACACCAACGGCCACGGCACCGCCATGGCCGGCATCGTCGCGGCCGAGACCGACAACGGCGCGGGCGTCGCCGGCGTCGGCTACGCCGGCGTCAAGGTCATGCCCGTCACCGTCCTCGGCGCCGACGGCCACAGGCCACGACAGCGACATCATCGAGGGCGTCGTCTGGGCAGCCGACCACGGCGCCGACGTCATCCTCATGTCCTTCAGCGCGACCGGCTACTCGTCCGCCCTGCAGGCCGCCATCGACTACGCCTGGTCGAACGGCGTCGTCCTCGTCGCGGCCGCCGGCAACGACGGCTCGTCGACCCCGGCCTTCCCGGCCGGCGATCGCGGCGTCATCGGCGTCTCGAACACCGACTCGTCCGATGCCCTGGCCGGCTCGTCCAACTACGGCGCGTCGGTCTTCCTCGGCGCCCCCGGCGTCGGCATCTGACCACCGAGAACGGTGGCTACTCGACGATCTCCGGCACGTCCGCCTCCGCGGCGCACGTCGCGGGCGCGGCGGCCTTGCTGGCCGCGGCCGATTCGATCGCCTCGAACGGCACGATCGTCGGCCGGCTGGCCCGCAACGCCGATGCGGCGGGCACCGTCGGCCGAGACCGGCAATGGCCGGCTGAACCTGGCCCGGGCCCTGGGCGACACCGCGACCGACTCCGTGAAGCCTGCGGGCGCGGCGCCGGTCGGCGACGGCGGTCCGTTCGTCGGGCCGTACGACGCGGCCGCAAACAACTTCAACGTGTCGCCAGCAACCCAGAACGTCGCGCCCGGCTTCACGAAGAGCTACTCGTGGGCGTTCACCGCGCAGAACAGCGCCAACCAGGCGACAACCACGTTCACGACTCCGGCGGGATGGACCGCGCCAACGACCGCTGCCGGTGCCGGCAACGTGACGGTCGTGGCCGGAACCTGCCCGGCTACCTTGGCATCCGTGACTAGTGCAACCCGCGTGATCACGATCGACCAGGGCCCAGGTAGCAACACCTGTGCCAATGGGACGACGTTCACGCTCTATTACAACCAGGCGACGTCACCGACGTCGGCTACTGCACCCGAGCAGACGTATCAGTTCGTGAACCAGCATGGCCAGGATCCGGACGTGACGGTCGAGTACAACTACTTCTCGAACGTCTCCCCTAGCGGCAACTGGAACGTTGCGGCCAACTGGGAGTTGTGCGACGCGACCACGGGATCGATTGTTCGCCCATCCCTCCGGCTGTCGCGCCGAGCGCGGCCAACGCGAACCTCATCCATATCCGATCCTTCGACACCATCAATGTTTCTTCTGCGGTTACCGCGGATCAGGTGCACGTCGCCACGGCTGCCACGCTGATCATCAATGCCGGTCAGACGCTGACGCTGGCGGATGGCCCCAATGGAGCCGGCGGCTGGCGGACCTCACGTCGGCGGGACGGTCGTGGTCAGCGGCACGCTGACTCACGCGCCCAGTGCTGGCACAGGTGTGTTTGGCGCGTTCCAAATCACGAGCTCGGGCGTTGTAAATGGCAATGGCGCTAGTCCCGCAGCCAAGCCCGATTTCATCGTCGCGTTTGGGAATCTGACGATCGATCCGGGTGGCGTGTGGACGACGGGCGGTTCGGGCCCGATGAGGTTGACCTTTGAGTCAGGGTCAACAGGCACGCTCAACGGAAATGTCACGGGAACGAGTGATCTGACGGTCAACGGCATCGTCACCGCATCTGCGAACATCGCCATGGCCTCGATTGCCAACCTGCAGATCGGCGGCAGTCTCACGCTGTCGAGCGCCATCCTGACGACACCGCGTGGGAACGGGGAATTTCGTCGCCCAGATCAATTCTGGAGGCAACCTCGCCCTGGATGGCTCGTCCACATGGAACGTCGGGACCGTGGCCGCTGCTCGTGGCGAGGTCCGGAGCGGCGGCACGCTCGCAATGAGCCCATCTTCGGAAGTCCTTGGCGCAGGGTTCCTGCAAGTCGACTCTGGCGCGACGCTACGTATCGGTTCGGCCGACGGTATCGCGAACAGCACGACCACCGGTAACGTCCGGACGTCGGCCGCCGACACCTACTCGACCGCTGCCAATTACACCTACGACGGCGCGACCCAGGTTACCGGCAACGCCTTGCCTGCGACGATCGCCACGCTCACGATCGCCAGCACCGGCGTCGTTACCATAAGTAGCCTGGGGGCCCTTCAAACGGTCACCGGGCTGACCGCCGCGACGTCCGGGACGTTCGATCAGGGACCGAGCATCAACCTGACCGCGGGTGGCGGCATCTCAGTGGCCGCCGGCGCGACCTACCGAAACCTCGGCACTGGCGATCTGACGCTCGGGTCTGCCGGCGTGACCAACGCGGGCGCGATCCAGATCAACGCAAACGGCGCCACTTGCGGCAATACCGACGACATCCTGATTCGCCGACCAACATTGGAACGCAGCGCCCATGGTCGGGCGTCGGCACCTTTGACCTGCAGGACATCAACGTCCGTGACCAGGCCGGAACGGCGCGATCACGGTCATCAGCGGAACGAACCTCGCCAACAACGGCGCGAACTGGACGTTCGTGGCCTCCTGCAACAGCGCGCCTGTCGCCACAACCCCGGCGTTCAGCCCCGCCAGCCCCACCACCAACAGCCTGCTCCAGGGCTCGACGACGGTGACCGACGCTGACCTCAACAGCTCGACTGTCGCGTTCCTCTGGAGGGTGACCCGCGGGCTGACCACGTGCGATGTGCGCACGATCACCTCGGCTGCCGCTTCGAGCGGCGCCGTCCATACCGACACGCTCAACCTCGGGATCAGCCACACCGCGACGAACTGCGTCGGGCCGGTCCTTGCCACCATCAACCCCTCAGAGGGTGATGTCATCACCTTGACCGTGATCCCGAACGACGGGACGGTCAATGGCACAGCACAAAGCAACTCCGTGACCGTGGGGAACTCGGCCCCGGTCTGCCTGGACGTCACGATCACGACCGACGAGGACACCGCCGGCTCCACGGCGCCGAGCTGCACCGACGCCGACGGCGAGACCCTGACCTACACCGTCACCGCGGCCGCGACCGGCATCTCCGGGACCGACGGCACGCCTCGACCCTGACCTACGACCCGAACGGCCAGTTCGAGTACCTCGACACCGGTGAGACCGCGACCGACGCGTTCACCTACACGGCCAACGACGGCACGGTCGACTCGAACGTCGCCGACGTCGACGTCACGATCAACGGCGTCAACGACGCCCCGGTCTGCCTGGACGTCACGATCACGACCGACGAGGACACCGCCGGCTCGCACGGCGCCCGAGCTGCACCGACGCCGACGGCGAGACCCTGACCTACACCGTCACCGCGGCCGCGACCGGCATCTCCGGGACCGACGGCACGTCGACCCTGACCTACGACCCGAACGGCCAGTTCGAGTACCTCGACACCGGCGAGACCGCGACCGACGCGTTCACCTACACGGCCAACGACGGCACGGTCGACTCGAACGTCGCCGACGTCGACGTCACGATCAACGGCGTCAACGACGCCCCGGTCTGCCTGGACGTCACGATCACGACCGACGAGGACACCGCCGGCTCCACGGCGCCGAGCTGCACCGACGCCGACGGCGAGACCCTGACCTACACCGTCACCGCGGCCGCGACCGGCATCTCCGGGACCGACGGCACGTCGACCCTGACCTACGACCCGAACGGCCAGTTCGAGTACCTCGACACCGGTGAGACCGCGACCGACGCGTTCACCTACACGGCCAACGACGGCACGGTCGACTCGAACGTCGCCGACGTCGACGTCACGATCAACGGCGTCAACGACGCCCCGGTCTGCCTGGACGTCACGATCACGACCGACGAGGACACCGCCGGCTCGCACGGCGCCGAGCTGCACCGACGCCGACGGCGAGACCCTGACCTACACCGTCACCGCGGCCGCGACCGGCATCTCCGGGACCGACGGCACGTCGACCCTGACCTACGACCCGAACGGCCAGTTCGAGTACCTCGACACCGGTGAGACCGCGACCGACGCGTTCACCTACACGGCCAACGACGGCACGGTCGACTCGAACGTCGCCGACGTCGACGTCACGATCAACGGCGTCAACGACGCCCCGGTCTGCCTGGACGTCACGATCACGACCGACGAGGACACCGCCGGCTCCACGGCGCCGAGCTGCACCGACGCCGACGGCGAGACCCTGACCTACACCGTCACCGCGGCCGCGACCGGCATCTCCGGGACCGACGGCACGTCGACCCTGACCTACGACCCGAACGGCCAGTTCGAGTACCTCGACACCGGCTGAGACCGCGACCGACGCGTTCACCTACACGGCCAACGACGGCACGGTCGACTCGAACGTCGCCGACGTCGACGTCACGATCAACGGCGTCAACGACGCCCCGGTCGTCACGCTCGACGCTGGGAACGACCTCAACGTGGACGAGGGCTCGACGACTTCGTACGAGTTCTCGATCTTCGACGCCGAGGGCGATTCAGTCGACCGCCGTGACGGTCGACTGCGGCGCCAACGGCGACCCGGCCACCAACGTCACCTTCACCGATCACGACCGGCAGCTTCGACTGCACCTTCCCCGACGGCGACGCCCTGAGCACGATCAGTGCCAGCGCGACCGACTCGGACGGCGACACCGGCGCGGCCGACACCCAGGTGGTCACGATCAACAACGTGGCCCCGACGGTGACCCTGTCGGCGCTCAACGACCTCGACGTCGCCGAGGGCTCGACCACGACCTACACCTTCTCGATCTTCGATCCGGGCGACGACACGGTCACCGCCGTGACGGTCGACTGCGGCGCCAACGGCGACCCGGCCACCAACGTCACCTTCACCGACACGACCGGCAGCTTCGACTGCACCTTCCCCGACGGCGACGCCCTGAGCACGATCAGTGCCAGCGCGACCGACTCGGACGGCGACACCGGCGCGGCCGACACCCAGGCGGTCACGATCAACAACGTGGCCCCGACGGTGACCCTGTCGGCGCTCAACGACCTCGACGTCGCCGAGGGCTCGACCACGACCTACACCTTCTCGATCTTCGATCCGGGCGACGACACGGTCACCGCCGTGACGGTCGACTGCGGCGCCAACGGCGACCCGGCCACCAACGTCACCTTCACCGACACGACCGGCAGCTTCGACTGCACCTTCCCCGACGGCGACGCCCTGAGCACGATCAGTGCCAGCGCGACCGACTCGGACGGCGACACCGGCGCGGCCGACACCCAGGTGGTCACGATCAACAACGTGGCCCCGACGGTGACCCTGTCGGCGCTCAACGACCTCGACGTCGCCGAGGGCTCGACCACGACCTACACCTTCTCGATCTTCGATCCGGGTGACGACACGGTCACCGCCGTGACGGTCGACTGCGGCGCCAACGGCGACCCGGCCACCAACGTCACCTTCACCGACACGACCGGCAGCTTCGACTGCACCTTCCCCGACGGCGACGCCCTGAGCACGATCAGTGCCAGCGCGACCGACTCGGACGGCGACACCGGCGCGGCCGACACCCAGGTGGTCACGATCAACAACGTGGCCCCGACGGTGACCCTGTCGGCGCTCAACGACCTCGACGTCGACCGAGGGCTACGACCACGACCTACACCTTCTCGATCTTCGATCCGGGTGACGACACGGTCACCGCCGTGACGGTCGACTGCGGCGCCAACGGCGACCCGGCCACCAACGTCACCTTCACCGACACGACCGGCAGCTTCGACTGCACCTTCCCCGACGGCGACGCCCTGAGCATCGATCAGTGCCAGCGCGACCGACTCGGACGGCGACACCGGCGCGGCCGACACCCAGGTGGTCACGATCAACAACGTGGCCCCGACGGTGACCCTGTCGGCGCTCAACGACCTCGACGTCGCCGAGGGCTCGACCACGACCTACACCTTCTCGATCTTCGATCCGGGTGACGACACGGTCACCGCCGTGACGGTCGACTGCGGCGCCAACGGCGACCCGGCCACCAACGTCACCTTCACCGACACGACCGGCAGCTTCGACTGCACCTTCCCCGACGGCGACGCCCTGAGCACGATCAGTGCCAGCGCGACCGACTCGGACGGCGACACCGGCGCGGCCGACACCCAGGTGGTCACGATCAACAACGTGGCCCCGACAACTCCGAACCTTTTGGCGCCGCCAGACGGCACGATCACCAACGACGCCACGCCGACCTTCGACTGGAGCGACTCCACGGACCCGGCTGGCGCCAACGACACCATTTCGTACTCGATCCAGGCGGACAACGATGGCTGCCTGTTCCCGAGCCCCGAGGTCGGCGAGGTCGGCCTAGCCGCATCGACGTTCACACCCAGCACGAACCTCGCCGACGGCACCTATTGCTGGCGCGGCAATGCGAGCGATGAGGACGGCGGCACGAGCGCCTATAGCTCCACCCGCATGGTGATCATCGACACGACCGTCCCGACCGGATCCATCACGATCAACAGCAACGCCACCTACACGAATGCCACCTCGGTCACGCTCAACCTGAACGCGACCGACCTGAATGGCATCGTCAGCTACCGCGTCGCCAACGGCGCCGACTGCTCGAGCGCGACCTTCGTGGCCCCGTTCACCGCGGTCAGTCCGTACAGCGCCAATGTCAGCCACACCCTGCCGTCAGGCGACGGCACGAAGACGGTCTGTGTCCAGTACCGGGATGCCGCCGGCAACGTGTCCACGACCTCCACCGACTCGATCATCCTGGATCAGACGGTCCCGACCGGATCCATCACGATCAACAGCAACGCCACCTACACGAATGCCACCTCGGTCACGCTCAACCTGAACGCGACCGACCTGAATGGCATCGTCAGCTACCGCGTCGCCAACGGCGCCGACTGCTCGAGCGCGACCTTCGTGGCCCCGTTCACCGCGGTCAGTCCGTACAGCGCCGATGTCAGCCACACCCTGCCGTCAGGCGACGGCACGAAGACGGTCTGTGTCCAGTACCGGGATGCCGCCGGCAACGTGTCCACGACCTCCACCGACTCGATCATCCTGGATCAGACGGTCCCGAACGTCACGATCACCGACCCAGACCACGGGATCACCTATACCGCGCTGACCTGGAACGCAGGCTGCGGAACGACGTTTGTCGGTGATTTCTGCGGGACAGCGTCTGATGCGCTGAGTGGGCTCAGTTCCGTTCACTACAGCATCCAGCGAGTCAGTGACAGCAAGTTCTGGAACGGGACGAGTTTCTCGAGCAGTACCGAGGTCTTCCTGACACCGACGGGTCTCGCGAGCTGGACGCAGGCGTTCGCCTACGGCAATTTCCCGGCGACCGGCCTGTACACCCTCAAGGCTCGTGCGACTGACGTCGCCGGCAACACAAAGACCGTTAGCGCGACCTTCACCATCAACAATCCAAGCGGTGGCATCTACGTCTTCGAGGGCTTCTTCCAGCCGATCGACAATGTGCTGCTGAACAAGGCCAATGCAGGGAGCACGGTTCCCGTGAAGTGGCGGATCACGCTGAACGGCGTGGCGGTGTCCGACCCGAACAGCTTCGTCGCACTGACCTCGAGGCTCGTGGACTGTGGGACGCTCGTCGGCCTTCCAGTTGACGACATCGAGACCTACAGCACGAACTCGGGGCTCCAGTACACCGGCAACGGAAGCTGGCACTTCAACTGGAAGACACCCAAGAGCTACGCCAACGAGTGCCGGATCATGACCTTGACCCTCAACGACGGAAGCACACATGACGCGGACTTCAAGTTCAAGTAAGCCAGCCCACTAGTCCAGCGCTCGTCCTACTCCGAGCGCGCGCAGAGGCCGGTCCCCACTGACCCGGGGGCCGGCCTCTCACTTGTCCGGTCGAGCTAGGGCGCCTTCGGGTCCACGTAGCGGCAGCGCGCGCGTAGCGGGCACTCGTCGTGCTCGGGGCGCTGGGCGTGGCAGACCTTGCGGCCGTGCTGGATGAGGTTGACGTGGGCCTCGTACATCTGGTCGGGCTCGAACAGCCCCAGGACCAGGTCGTGCGCCTCATCGAGGCTGGGCTTGGGCGGCAGCACGCCGACCCGGCGCATCACGCGGTCGACGTGGCGGTCGATCGGCAGCAGCGGCTGGCCGAAGCAGAACAGCAGCAGCACCGAGGCGGTCTTCTTGCCGATGCCATCGATCTCGTCGAGCCAGTCGCGCGCCTCGATCGCCGGCATGTCGCCGAGGAATTCGAGGGAGTAGTCGCCGCGCTCCTCGCGGATCTTGCGCAGGGTCGTTTGGAGGCGTGGCGCCTTCTGGTTGGGCAGACCGCCCGGACGGATGACGTTGGTCAGTTCGGGGATCGGGGCGAACTCGACGCGCGCCCAGTCCGGCGCCGCGCCGTCCGGCAGCCCGAACCCGCCCCAGCCGGCGCCGGGCTTGTGCGCCTCGACCGGGCCGCCGCCCGGGTACGCGCGGCGGAGCGCCTCGAACGCGGCCTCGGCATTGGTGTCGGCGGTGCTCTGGGTGAGGATCGTCAGGATCAGTTCGCTCGTCGGGTCGAGTCGGCGCTCCCACGCCGGTCGGCCGTACTTGGAGGCCAGGCCGTCGAGGACGAACGGGATGAGCCCCGGCCGGTAGCGCTCGAGCCGCTTCGCGTAGCTCCGCCCCGGGTCGCTGAACTTGCGCTTCTTCGGTCGGCGACGCTTGGCCTTGGGTGCGGGCATCGGCGGCGGGACGAGCGGATCTTTGGTAGTCATGCGATCGCCCCTCCGAGGGCGACGAGCCTGGCGATGCGTTCGCCACAGCGTTCCAGGGGTGCCGTACCTGCGGCCATCGCTTCCTCCACCGATTGTGGCCGCTCGGTCACCGGGACGGCCACGGCACCGACCTCCGCCAGGGCCGCGATGCCCTCGACTTCGACGCCGCCACCGACCGCGATGCATGGCACGCCCGCCGCTTGGGCACGGCGCGCGACCCCGAGCGCGGTCTTGCCGAAGGCCGTCTGGGCATCGATCCGGCCCTCGCCGGTGATGACGAGGTCGGCCCGCGCGAGCCGCGCCTCGAAGTCCGTCGCATCCATGACGAGGTCGACGCCGGGGCGCAGCCCGAACGCCCGGAACCGATCCTGGATGGAGAGCAGCGCATAACCGACGCCGCCGGCCGCGCCGGCGCCCGGGGTCGTTCGCTCGGGGCGGCCGCCCACGAGTTCCATCGAGTCGGCAAATCGACCGAGCCGGCTGTCGAGATCCTGAACGTCGTCGGGCGTGGCGCCCTTCTGCGGGCCGTAGACCGCGGCGGCCCCGGTCGGTCCGCACAGGGGGTTCGAGACGTCGCAGGCCACCTGCAGCTCGACGGTGGCGAGCCGCGGATCGAGGTCGGCGAGGTCCACGGATGCGGTGTCCCGGTCCGCACGGGCCCCAAGGCCGGTCAGCAGCCCGGCGCCGCCGTCGGTCGTGGCGCTGCCGCCGATGCCCAGGACGATGCTGCTCACCCGGGCATTCAACGCGGCCCGGATCAGGTCCCCGGTCCCGATCGAGGTCGCCCGGATCGGGTCACGTTCGTCCGTGGCCAGGAGGGAGAGGCCCGAGGCCGCGGCCATCTCGACTGCTGCGCGCTGCCCGTCGTCCGAGATCAGCCACCGCGCCGTGATCTGGCGACCGAGCGGGTCGCGGGCGGTCGATGTCCTTCGTTGCCACCCGCCGGCGGCCTCGATCGCCGCGAGCGTGCCCTCGCCCCCGTCCGCGAGCGGGCAGAGCAGGATCTCGTCGTCAGGACGGGCCTGACGCCAGCCATCGGCCAGGGCCTGCGCGACCTGGACCGACGTCAACGACCCCTTGAACGAGTCGGGCGCGATGAGGACGGTGCGCCCGCTCATGGTCGCGTGCCCGCCGCGCCGACTCGGGGTGTGTTCCGTGAAGGCACTCGCGCGACATTCACCCCGTGAAATCCGCGGGACCGGGCGAGGGCCTGGGGCACGCTTGGCCCGGGCGTTGCGGCCGTCTCCGAAATTTCACCCGGTGAATGTGGCGTGAGCGGTCGGGGACGAAGAGCGCCAGCCGCCGGCTCGGCGTTCACCGGAGGTCCTTCCAGAAGAACGTGGTCGGGGTCGGCGTGCCGTCCGTCGCCAGGGCGTGGTTCGGCATGACGCCGAGCTCGACCCAGCCCTGCGATCGATAGAAGGCCTCCGCCGCGCTGCCCGTCACGGTGTCCAGCATGAGCATCCACCGGCCCTCGGCGCGTGCCCGCTCCTCCGCGGCGGCCATCAACGCCGTGGCGATGCCGCGCCGCCGGGCGGTGCTGTGCACCAGGACCTTGCCGATCTCGGCTCGATGGGGCGAGTTGGGGTTGCGCGAGCGGATGAGCAACGTCGAGCCCACCACGCGCTCGTCGTCGAGCGCCACGAAGGCCGAGATGACGCCGTCGCGCACCTGATCGATGCGCTCGGTCCACCAGACGGCCGTCTCCTGCGCCGTCACGCCCGCGAGGAAATTGACCCCGGCGCCGCTGTCGACTGCGTCGACGAGCAGAGCCGCGAGGTCCGGGATGGCCGCCCGATACCCGGCCGCGTCGAGCTCGCGGATCGTCACGGGCGGGGAGGCGCGCTCGGTCACCGGATGGTCGGTTCGAGTCCTACGCGGCCCGCCGCGCGCCGGCGCTCCAGGTATTCCGGGATCCGGATCATCGGCGGTCGCTCCTGGTCGGCGAGCTCGATCACCTCGAGCGACAGGCGGCCCTTGCCCGAGCGCGGCAGCTTCATCGTGGAGCCCATCTCGGCGAACAGCCGCACCTTGCGCCGCTCCTCGAGCCGCTTGATGACGGCTTGGAGGATCACGAACGACATCCGCGACAGTCCCTCGAGCTCCTGGTTGCGATGGACCCGCCGTTCCAGGTCGACCTGCCCGAGGCCTTCGATGCCGACGCGCTCCGCCGCGTCGATGAGGTGCCCGATCTCGACCGCGTAGCCCGTGAAGAACGGGATCGACTCGAGCAGCGACCGGCGCCCGGCGTATTCCCCGGCGAGCGGCTGGATCAGCCCGGACAGCTCCGGGTAGAAGAGGTTGATGAGCGGTCGCGCGACGAGCTCGGTGACGCGGCCGCCGCCGCCTTCCTTGAGCACGCCGTCGGTGACGATGGGCCGCTGGTAGTAGCCCTTGACGTACTGCAGCCGCGGCTCGTGGAGGAGCGGCCCGAGCGTCCCGTAGACCATCCGGTGATGCCAGTTCTTCACGTCCGTGTCGGCCCACACGACGATGTCGCCGGTCGTCTCGTAGAGCGACTTCCAGAGCGCCTCGCCCTTGCCGCGGAACGAGCCGTAGCGCGACAGGATGTCGGGGTGCTGGACGACGCGCGCGCCCTCGGCCTCGGCGATCTCGCGGGTCCGGTCGGACGACGCCGAGTCGATGACGAGGACCTCGTCGAGCAGCGGCACCCGCCCGACCATCTCGCGCATCGCGCGTCGGACGATCGGGCCGATGGTCTCCTCCTCGTCGAGGGTGGGGAACACGAGCGAGACCGTGACGCCCTGCTTCTCCTTGAGCTGGACGAGGCGCCGCAGGTCGCCGAACTCGGCGTGATGGAAGTTCGATTCACCGAACCAGCGCTCGACGCGGGCGGGAACGGCGCGGGCCTCCTCGGCTGCCCGGTCGGCGGCGGCGAGCGACTCCGCCTTCGAGGCGAGCGCGTCGAACGTCGTGCGGCCGATGGCCTCGCGGGTCTTGACGACCACCACGGTCGGCTTCGCGCGCGCGGCGATGGCCTCGGGGAGTGCCCCGAACAGGTACGAATCGGCACCCTCACCGCCCGGCGCGGCCGATGCGCCCATGACCACGAGATCGGCCTTCTCGGCCTCGCGCAGGATGGCGTTGCGGACGTTGGGGGCCTCGCGCAGGACGGCCTCGCCCTTGCCCTTGAGGTGCTGCTTGATGAACGTGGTCAGGGCGCGTTCCGCCTGGGCACGGACCGCCATCGTGATGCCGGCCGGCACGAGGTGGAGCACGACGACCGTGGCGCCGTGGTACGTCGCGATGGCGTCCGCGAAGCGGATCGCGAGCTCGGCGTGGGGGCCGCCGCGGACGGGCACGAGCACGCGTTTGATCTCCCGCGTGCCCCGTTGCTTGACGACCACGATGTCGCACGGGGACTCGCGCACGACCTCGTCGATCGTCGGGGAGAACACCGTCGGACCGCCGTTGCGGCCGTCGCGGCCAGCGGCTGCCTTGCCGCCCCAGCCGAAGATGATGAGGTCCGACTCCTGCTCGGCGGCCGCCTCCGTGATCCCCTCGGCGGCGTGCCGGCCGATGCGGACGATCGGGTGGATGGCCGTCCCCGCCGGGGCGTAGTCGAGCACCTTCTGGAGCAGCCGCCGGGCGTGCCGGGCGCGGGTCGCGCCCTCGGACAGGGGCATGCCCTCGGGGACTTCCACGATGCCGAGGGCCGACAGCTCCCCGGCGCGCGGATCGAGCATCGCCGCGCCGAGACGGATCAGCTCCTCGGCCGTGCCGGGATTGGCGACCGGGATGAGGATCCGGGCGGGGAGCGGCGAGCGCGGGCTCATCCGGCGCCCTCCGCTGTCTTGGCGGCGGTCCAGCGTTCCACGAGGTACGGCTTCGTCCGCTCGAAGGTGCGGGCCTGGCGCTCCACGCGATCCTCGGCTTCTTCAGTGGTCACGTTCCGATTCTCGATCACGAAGCTGCCCACGCGCCCGAAGTAGATCGGGACGAGCGCCGCGACCAGGGTCTCGAGCGGATGCTTCGGGTTCCGAGCCGTCACGACGAGGTCGTAGATGACCCGTGACCAGACGTCGTCCGGGAACTGGAACGCGCTGACGGCCTCGGCCATCACCTCGGTCGTCGCCGTGGCCGACGCCACGTCCTCGCCGATCCCCAGCTTGGTCCGGGCCGCGTCGCCGATCCGGCCGGCGTCGGCGGCGAGCTCCATGACGGACTCGAGCGTCGCGGGCGCCAGCATCGAGCCCCACAGGTCGGCCAGCGTCATCGAGCCCGTGTGGAACTCCGACAACAGCCGCAGCGTGTTCACGTTGAGTGGCGGCGGGTCGATGATCCGCTCGAAGCCGTAGGCCGGGACATCGTGGCTGCCCTTGATGTCGAGCCAGTGGCCCTCGTGCTTCACCGCCAGCCGCAGGATCGTGCCGACGACCTGGCGGAACATCGGCCCCAGGTCCGAGCCCGGGTCCTTGGGGTCGTGGATCTTGGCGCCGAGGCGCGTCTGGCAGACCGCGAACCCGCCGGCCAGCGCCGAGGTCGTCATCCAGATGTCGATGCCGAACTTGCTGACGTCGTCGGTCCAGTCGTCGAGCGTCAGGTAGTGCCGGACGAGATCGCCGCTGACCCCGAAGTCGCCACCGATCGGCTGGCGGATGCGGTGGCCGTACAGCGCCCGGGTCAGCGGGTAGGTGACGGTGTTCGTGATCGTGCCGTCGTACTTGTAGCGGGCGTAGAGCGGCGCCACGAAGTCGTAGCCGCCCTTGAGGATCGGCCCGGACAGCAGCTCGATCCATTCGGGCACGATGCTGCGCAGGTCGGAGTCGACGACGACGAGCGCCTGGACCTTGAGCGCGGCGGCGATCTCGAAGATCGTGCGCAGGGCCGCGCCCTTGCCACCGACCCCGTCGATCTCGGGGTAGGTCAGGCTGACGCGCGAGAGCTTGTGGCTCGGGCGGACGAGCAGGATCTGCTCGATGTAGTCGGGCGGCTCCGTATCGATGACGACGCGGCCGGTGCCGTCCGGGGAGCCCGCGTCCGAGTTGACGACCACGGGTCGCAGGTCCGGGAAGTACTGGACCAGGCCGGCCTGAGCCGCGCGCACCACGTAGCCGATGGTCGCAGCGTTCTTGAAGCTTGGGATGCCGACCATGATGTCGGCTTCACCGAGTCGGGCGATCTGTTCCCGCACGGCCGGAGTCAGGGCAGTCTCGGGCATCGACCCCACCGTACCACCCCGCACGGGCGGGACGCCTTGCAGGTGCGCATCCGGGCGCCGCTCAGCGGCGCGGCATCGGCGTCGTGATCCAGTCCGGGGCGACCTCGCCCGGTCGATAGCGCGAGTTCGCGCCCTTGTACGCGAGGCCACGGAAGCCCATCTCGCGCCACGAGCCGATCCACGTGTCGACGGGCGGACGGACGAACATGCTGGCGCGCACCAACGGATCACCCGGCAGGACCGAGGCCAGGAGCCGCTTGCGCTCGAGCAGCGGGACGTCGAGCAGCCACTCCCCGTCGAGCCAGAGCAGGTCGACGGCCACGAGGTTCACCGGCTCGTCCTCCGCGAAGCGCTGGGCCGCGCGGTCGGCCTTGTCGTCCTCGGCCTGTTGTGCACGATCGAGCACGCGACCGCCCACCAGCGCGCGCGTGAGGAGCTTGCTGACCGACGGCATCGGCATGATGCCGGGGCGCAGGCCGGTGTCCTCGCCGCTGATCATCTTGGTGACATAGGCATCGAGGATCACGCTCGACGCCGTGCCGGCCACGGCCCGGGTGAGGGCCTGTGTGAGCTCCTCGTGCCCGAGGATCTCGTCGCCGTCCTGCAGCAGGGCGGCCGCCTCACCCTGGGCGGCGGCGATGACGCGCAGCCCGGACCAGAGCGGCTCCACCACGGCATCGGGGACGTGGTCCGTGCGCCCGGCGCCGTACTCCTGGAGGCGGAGCTGTCGTGCCAGCTGGATGGCGTCGTCGTCGTCCATCTGCGGCATCGTAGCCCTCCGGGCGACGCGTATCATCCGGCTCGTGGCCACTGCCGCCCCGCCCACGGGTCCTGCCCCGCGCGCCGGCGGTCTCGCCGCCCTGACGCCGAGTGGCCGCGCGGTCGTCCCGGTCGCGTGGGCCCTGTACGACCTCGCCAACACCATCTTTACGTATTCGGTCGTGTCGTACGCGATGGGGCTGTGGGTGATCGACCGCCTCGGACCGGCCGACGGGCAGTTCTGGTTCGGTGTGGCGGCCGCGGCCAGCGTCCTGCTGAACGCGATCGTGTCGCCGATCCTGGGAGCGATCAGTGACCGCGGAGGCAGGCGGTTGCCGTACCTGCTGGTCTTCACCGCGATCACGGTCGTGGCGACCGCCCTGATCGCGTTCGTGGACGCGGCCGCTTTCGGCCTGCTGCTGTTCGCGATCGCGAACTTCGCCTACCAGGCGGCCCTCATCTACTACGACGCCACCCTCCCGGTCGTGGCCAAGCCCGAGGCACGGGGACGCATGTCGGGCATCGGCGTGGCGGTCGGCTATATGGGCACGCTGATCATCGCCGGCCTGATCCTGATCACGGGCTCCGGGGCGGAGCCGCTCACGTTCCTCATGGCCGCGGGCCTGTTCACGGTCTTCGCCATCCCGATCTTCGTGTTCGTGAAGGAACGAGCCGTGAGCGACTACCGGTTCCAGCTGCGTGACGTGCTGTCGTCGTGGTCGCAGCTCGGAACGACGATCCGCCACGCTTCGGAGGTCCCGGGTCTGATCCGGTTCCTGGTCGGGCGGTTCTTCTACACGGACCCGGTCAACACGGTGATCGTCGTGATGAGCGTCTTCGCCACCGAAGCGATCGGCCTGTCGAGGGCCGACGTCAACATCGTCCTGTTGCTGCTCACGGTCGTGGCCGTGTTCGCGAGTCTCGGCTGGGGCCGCCTCGTGGAGCGGATCGGACCGAAGCGGACGCTGATCATCGTGCTCGGGACGTGGTGCGTTGGCCTGCTCATCGTGGGTGCCGTCCTGTCCTTCCCGACGTTCCTGATCGGTGGCGCGCTGCTGGGCGCGGGGCTGGGCGGGGTCTGGACGTCGGACCGGGTGTTCATGCTGCGGCTGTCGCCGCCGGACAAGGTCGGCGAGTTCTTCGGCCTGTACGGGATCGCCGGCAAGTTCAGCGCGGTCACCGGGCCGCTGTTGTACGGGGCGATCGTGTCGAGCCTGCTCAACGCCGGCTGGGGCGCGGGGGCGTACCAGGTCGGCATCCTGAGCTTCCTCGGGCTGATGCTGATCGGGGTCGCGCTGCTCCGGGGTGTGCCGGAGCCGCCGGACCGGATCCCGACCGAGCCCGTGGTCCCGCCGCTCGCGCCACCGGTCCGCCTCGCCCCAGCTGCCGCGCCGATCACGCCCGGCGATCAGTCGGAGTAGCCGCCCTGGTGCGCCTGACGCCACGCCCAGGCCGAGCCGACGATCTCGTCGAGGCTGGGCCGGTGCGGCCGCCAGCCGAGGATCTCCCCGGCCCGCGCCGCCGACGCGACGAGGACCGGTGGGTCGCCCGTCCGCCGCGGGCCGATCTCGTGCGGGATCGCGTGACCGACCACGCGCTCGGCGGCGGCGAGCACCTCGAGGTTGCTGAACCCGCCGCCGTTGCCCAGGTTGCAGATGACGGCGCCGCGGGCGGTGCGCTCGTCGTCGCGGGCCGTGGCCTCGATCGCCCGCAGGTGCGCGTCGGCCAGGTCGGCCACGTGGATGTAGTCGCGGACGCAGGTGCCGTCGGGCGTCGGGTAGTCGCCGCCGAACACCGTCACCGGGCCGGCCGGCCTCGAGCGCGCCGAAGATCGCCGGGATGAGGTGCGTCTCGGGGTCGTGGTCCTCGCCCAGCGCCTCGGTCGCGCCGGCGACGTTGAAGTAGCGGAGCGTGACGCTGCGCGTGCCGTAGGCCCGGGCGTACCAGAGCAGGGCGCCTTCGAACGCGCGCTTCGTCTCGCCGTACGGGTTGATCGGCCGGAGCGGGGCGTCCTCCGTGATCGGGGTGGCGTCGGGGACGCCGTAGACGGCCGCGGTGGACGAGAAGACCACGCGATCGACGCCGACCTCGCGCGCCGCCTCGAGCAGCGTGATGCCGCCGGCGACGTTGTCGCGGAAGTAGCGGGCGGGGTCTTCGATCGACTCACCGACCAGCGAGCGCGCCGCGCAATGGAGGATCGCCTCGACGTTCTCGGCGGCGAGGAGGCGGGTCACGGTGGCGCTGTCGCCGTAGCTCCCGACGTGCAGCTGCGCCCCCTGCGGGACCGCGGAACGATGCCCGGTCGTGAGGTCGTCGAGGACCACGACCTCGTGGCCTGCCTCGAGGAATGCCTCGGCTGACACCGAGCCGACATAGCCGGCACCGCCGGTCACGAGAACCTTCGTCATACCCCGAACGATACGGTCCGACGCGGAACGGCGTCAGCGACGGATTTCGGGCTCGTCATCGCTCGCAGCGATCGAATTCAGGTTGAAGGCTCTGTCGACGGCTCGAACTAACGGTCGCTACCGCCCTGGACACCAGATCATCGCGGCCAGCGATGGGCGCGCCGTGGCTGACGCATCGGTCGAGATCGCGTCCGGTCCGAACGACCCTCTGGCGCACTATCTATCGCTGCGAGCAATGCGGCAGGGGACTGTCAGCGGCGGCGGAGCCGATCCAGGATCGAACGGCGGCGGCGTCTGGTCATGGAGCCCGGGGCCGCCTCGGGCTTCGCAGCCGGGCCGAGACCGGAGAAGCCTTCGGCGGCGCTGCGGAACAGGCTCGATCGGCGGCTCCGGGACGGTCTCGCCGCGGGTGCGCATCACCTCGTCGAGACGGGTGACGAGCCGTTGGGCCGCCTCGTTCTCCGGGTCGATCGTGAGGGCCTTGCGCGCGAGCAGGTAGGCGCCCGCGTCGTCCGCGTGCTCGAGCGCCACGCGCGCGAGGCCGACCACCGCGATCGAATTGGCCGGATCGCTGGCAGCCACCTGCCGGTAGAGGCGCTCCGCCTCGTCGACGCGGCCGAACGACAGGGCCCGCTCGGCTTCGAGGAGAAGCTCGATCATCCCGCCTTCTCCGAACTGAGCCTGCGGCGAGCGAGATCGAGCAGGCCCTCCCGCGTGTTGACCGACGGGTCGGCGATGACCCGCTCGAGCAGCCAATCCAGCAGGCGCCCGAGGCCGGGCCCCGGTTCGATGCCCAGCTCCGACATCAGGTCCGAGCCATCGATCGCGAGGCCGCTGAGGTCCAGCGCCACGCCCGCGTCGAGCTCCTTGGCGACCCGCGCCCGGAGCTCGTCCAGCCCACCGGCATTCGGTTCTCGCCCAGATCCGATGTGGTCCGCCTCGCGCAGCAGAAACTGGTCCTCCAGCTCATCGCGCGTGATCTTCACGATGAACCGGCGGACGGCCGCGTCCGACCAGGTCGGCTCGTACCCGAACATGTGGTGGCGGACGAGACGCACGATCCTCTGGCGCTCCGCCACGGGCCAGCGCCAGTCGTCGAGGAGCTTGTCCGCCAGCTCCGCGCCGACCGACTCGTGGCCCAGGAACCGGCCGTCCGCCATCGTCAGCGGCTTGCCGATGTCGTGGAGCAGGGCGGCGAGTCGGATCCGCGCCGGCTCCTTGGCCGCCCCATCGACTGCGCGGAGCGTGTGGTCCCAGAGGTCCTCGCCGGGGACCTTGTTCTGCGGCACGCCGGGTTGCGCGGCGAGATCCGGGGAGATGGCGAAGAGCAGCCCGGTGTCGGCCATGAGCCGAAGACCGACCGACGGACGATCGGCGGCGAGCAGCCGCTTCATCTCGATCGCGATCCGTTCGCCCGACAGGTCGGCGCACGTTGTCGGCCTTCTCGCGGATCGCCGCCAGCGTCGCCGGCTCGACCTCGAAGTCGAGCGTGGCCGCCAGCCGGACGGCACGGACCATGCGCAGGGCGTCCTCGTGGAAGCGCTCGGCGGGGTCGCCGACGGTCCGCAGGGTCCGAGCGGCGAGATCGACCTGGCCACCGTGCGGGTCGACGAGCCGCGGCGGCTCGCCGGGCTCGGCGCCCCAGGCCATCGCGTTGACCGTGAAGTCGCGCCTCGCCAGGTCCAGCTCGATGGACTCGCTGAACTCGACCCGATGCGGCCGGCGGAAGTCGGCGTAGTCGTGGTCGGAGCGGAAGGTCGTGATCTCGACCTCGCCGACGTCGGGGTCCTCGGTTCGGACCGCGACCGTCCCGAACTTGTTCTCGTAGACGGCGCCCGGGAACAGCTCGAGCGTGCGTTCGGGCAGCGAGGCGGCCGCGAGGTCCCAGTCGTCGGGCGGCCGGCCCTGGAGGCTGTCGCGCAGCGACCCACCCACCACGTAGGCCGCGTGGCCGGCGGACCAGAGCGTGCGGAGCAGGCCGTGGACGGCGTCCGGGATCGACTGCTCGAGTTCGGTCGACACGTCGCCCGCTCGGGGCGTCAGTTCCGCCCGAGGAACAGGTACGTGCGCCACGCGTCGTTGCGCTCGTCCACGAGGTACGGCGTGAACAGCGAGTAGATGTCGCTGCGTGGCTCGTGCGGCTCCCGCTTGAGTCGAAGCCGGGCCTCGTCGAGCGTCTTGCCGCCCTTTCGATGGTTGCAGGGCTTGCATGCGGTGACGAGGTTCTCCCAGCTGTGGGCCCCGCCTCGGTGGCGCGGCATCACGTGGTCGAGCGTCAGGTCGTGGGTCTGGCGGCCGCAGTACTGGCACGTGTGTCGATCGCGCGCGAAGACCTCGCGACGGCTGAGCTTCACGCGGGGACGTGGCCGGCGGATGAAGTGCTGCAGCCGGATGACGGAGGGCGCGCGGAACTCCGTCCGCGGCGTCCGAATCATCTGGTGGTCGTACTCGATCACCTCGGCCTTCTCACCGAAGAGCAGTCGGAAGGCCCTGGGCAGATTGCAGACGTTGAGCGGCTCGTAGTTCTGGTTCAGAACGAGAACGACGCCGTCCATGGTGGGCGGAGGATAACAAGTTCACCGCAGCGTGCCGTGAACGTGTGGTTCGAGCGGCTCAGGAGCCGGTGACGCGCCACACGTCGAACTCCGTTTCCCAGCAGACCGTCGGGCGGATGGCAGCCTGCACATCCATGTCCGGCCCACAGGTCAGGCCGATCGTCCGCCGTGATCTGTCGGCCAGATCGAAGATCACGAACTTGGGTTTCCAGAGGCCCGCCAGGATGACGGTCGCCTCGCTCGGATCCTTGCCTTGCTGGGTCGGATAGCCTGCGATCGCGGCACCCGTGATGGCGGCATCGGGATCCTTGGCGTTGAGGAGCGCGGTGGCCGTCTCGATGGCAACCGTGCACTCTTCGTCGGTTTCGGGCGCGCACGGACGTTCCTGCCGCACCCAGTAACCGTCGACCGCATGCGTGCCCTCATCCCACCAGCCGTCGGCATTGGGGCGCGCACAGGCCGCGACGATCACCAACGTCGCGAGGATCCCCAGGGATCGAGCGGCGGTTCCCTTGGTCATGTGCGGAGGTTACGCCCCGCGACCCGTGGCGGCTCCTGTCCGATGGTCCCAGCCGCCCGCCTGGCCGACCTTGGTGCTGAGCGGCTTGCCCAGTCTGTCTGCGATGAAGCGAGCGGCCTCCAGCACGCCGTCCAGAGAGACGCCGTGCTTCCACCCCGACGCGTCGAGGAAGTACACGAGATCCTCAGTCGCGAGGTTGCCCGCGGCGCCCGGGGCGTACGGGCAGCCGCCGGTGCCGCCCGTGGCGCTGTCGAAGGTCCGAACCCCGGTCGCCAGGCCCGCCGCCACGTTGGCCAGCGCCGTGCCGCGCGTGTCGTGGAAATGGAACGCCTGCCGGCTGACCCGGATACCCGCCCCCTGGGCGAGATTCACGAGCTCCCCGACCTGGTTCGGCACACCCACGCCGATCGTGTCCCCGAAGCAGATCTCATCGACGCCGAGATCCAACAGCCGGCGTGCGACGTCGACGGCGGTCTGCGGCTTCACCCGACCCGTGTACGGGCACCCGAACGCGGTCGACACGTACGCGCGCCGCCACCACCCGAGCTCGCGGGCGCGGGCCAGCACGGGCGCGAACGCGGCCAGGGACTCGTCGACCGTCATGCCGATGTTGCGTGTCGTGAACGCATCGGTCGCCGCGGTGAAGACGGCGATCGCATCCACACCGGCGGCTTCGGCCCGGGCGAGGCCGCGCTCGTTCGGCACCAGGACCGGATAGCGGACACCCTCGCGGCGCGGGAGGGCGGCCAGCAGCTCGTCCGCATCGGCCAGCTGCGGGATCGCCGTCGGGGACACGAACGAAGTCGCCTCGATCTCTCGAAGGCCGGCATCGGCCAGAAGCTCGATGAAACGAAGCTTGTCCGCGGTCGAGATCGGCGTGGACTCGTTCTGCAGGCCGTCGCGCGGCCCGACCTCGTAGATCCGGACGCGTCGGTCGTCGGGTCCGGCCGTCATCGCGCGGGGGTCATCGACGAGCGGTCAGCCGAGCGGCGGGTCCATCGCCCGCTCGATGCGGGCGATCTCGATCTCGATCTTGCCCAGCAGGTCGATCGCCTCGACGTGCTCCGGGCTGCCGTGCGCAGCCTTGTTCCGGCGCTTGCGCGTGTCGCGGTGGAGGTCGAGCAGCGCCTCGCGCGTCTTGGGCAGCTTCGTCTCGGTGGGTGTTGTCTTTGCTTTCGCCATGGGCGCAGCGTACCGCGTTCGCGATGCTCGAGGACCAGCGACATCGGCTCAGTCGGCGTCGTCAACGATGCCGAGCGTCTGCCCGCGGGTTACCTGATCGCCCTCGGCCACGACCAATTCGGTCAGGCGGCCGGCGCGCGGCGACTCGACGGCGTGCTCCATCTTCATCGCTTCGAGCGTGATGACCGGGTGGTCCGTGTTGACCGCTGCGCCGACCGCGACGTGGATCTTGAGGACCTGACCGGGCATCGGGGCGACCAGCTCCGTGCGGCCGCCGACGTGGGCCGCCGCCGCGCTCGCGGCGCGATCGACATCCGGTGGCGGGGCGATGCGGAACGGCGTGCTGCGACCGGCGAAGTCCAGGTGGACGGTGTCGCCGGCCCGCACGGTCTCCGCTCGCGTCCGCGCGCTTCCCGGCGAGAGGCGGACGGTCCTCGTCTCGTCGTCGCTGACGAGGCGGACGGTCGGGGCCGCGTTCAATCGGAAGCCATCCTGTGGCGGCGCCTGAGTCGTGGTGGCCGGGCGGGCGTCGTCGTCACGCAGGAGGGCGCGCGCGGCGGTCGACCATGCCGCGTCCGGGATCCGGGCGCGCTGCGTCCAGTCGTCCGGCGGCCAGATGCGGTCCAGCGTGTCGGTCCGGGCCTCCCCGTCGCGAACCACGGGCTCGCGGACGAGCCAGCGCAGGAACCGCAGGTTCGTGGTCAGGCCCAGCACGACGGTCTCATCGAGCGCCCGCGTCAACCGGTCCAGCGCATCTGCCCGGTCGTCACCGCGCGCGATGATCTTGGCGAGCATCGGATCGAAACGGCCACCGACTTCGTCGCCCTCGGTGACGCCGGCATCGACCCGGACGCCTTCCCCGGTCGGCCATCGAAGGCGCTCGATGCGCCCGGTCGCGGGCAGGAAGCCGTGCTCGGCATCCTCGGCGTAGAGGCGGACCTCGACCGCGTGGCCGTCCAGGTGGACGTCGGCCTGAGAGAAGCCGAGGGGTTCGCCCGCGGCGATGCGGAGCTGGTCGGCGACCAGGTCGCGGCCCGTGGTCAGCTCGGTGACCGGGTGCTCGACCTGGAGCCTCGTGTTCATCTCGAGGAACGTGAACTCGCCTCGGTCGTCCAGGAGGAACTCGCAGGTCCCGGCGCTCACGTAGCCGACGGCGCCCGCCAGCGCGAGGGCCGCTTCGCCCATCGCTCGGCGCAACGCCTCGTCGACGGCGGGGGAGGGCGCCTCCTCGAGCACCTTCTGGTGGCGCCGCTGGATCGAGCAGTCGCGCTCGCCGAGGTGGACGCCGTTGCCGTGGCGGTCGAACAGGACCTGGATCTCGACGTGGCGGGCACCCTCGAGGAGCCGCTCGAGGATCAGTCGGTCGTCGTTGAAGGCGGCCTGAGCCTCGCGTCGTGCGGCGGCAAGGTCGGTCGGGAGTCGGTCGGCGAAGCGGACCGTGCGCATGCCCTTGCCGCCGCCACCGGCGGCCGGCTTGACCAGCAACGGGTAGCCGATCCGCTCGGCCGCCTTGATGAGCGCCGCGTCCGACTGGTCGTCATCGTCGTAGCCGGCGGGGACGGTGATGCCGAGGCTCGCCGCGAGCTTGCGGCTGGCCGCCTTGTCGCCCATGGCCCGGATGGCTTCCGGTGGCGGGCCGACCCAGCGGATCCCGGCCTCGATCACGCGCTCGGCGAAGTCGGCGTTCTCGGCGAGGAAGCCGAAGCCAGGGTGGAGCGCGTCGGCGCCTGCTCGCCGTGCGGCGACGACGACCGCCTCGGCGTTGAGAAGGTCGACCGCATCCGAACCGTCCGTGCGCGGGACGACCGCCTCGATCCCGAGCGTTTCGCAGGTGCGGGTGATCCGTGTCGCGATCTCGCCGCGGTTGGCGATGAAGAGGACCTTGACCGGAGCGTCCGGGCCGGGTCGGGCGACCTCAGTCTCGGGTTCGAACGCGCCAATCGCGTCAAACGCGACACGCCAGCGACCTCCGACACGCCTGGCAGGCATCGCTCCACTGCGCGATCCAGCGCTGAACCGTCCGCGTCGATGTCCCAAGCCGCCGCGCGACCTCGCTCGGGCTCAGTTCGTCGCTCATCGTGTCGCGATTGTCGCACTGGCGACGACGTGGAGCAAGCCACGATTGACTGGCCACGGGCGCCCCGGCCGTTGACTTGCGGGCACCTGCGAATGACACTGCGCGGACGTATCTGAGGCGAACTCGATGAGCCACCACACAAGATGGTCGGCGTCCTGATCATCGGCCTGCTGCACCTGATGTCAGGCCTCGCTGGTATCGCCGTCGGCGGTGCGTCCGCCCAGGCGGGATGGTGGCTGGTGGTCGTGGGGCTCGTGCTTGCGGGCTTGGCATGGCGCGACCTGCACACGAGTCAGGGCGCCTCGGACTGACGCTTCGCACGGCCGATGACATGGCCGCGAGTCTGAATCGATAGGGGAGAGACGGTTCATGGCTGCTGATTCCAACCGCCGCATCGTGGACCTGAGCCACGAGATCGTCGACGGGATGACGACCCATCCGGGGATCCCGGCGCCATCGATCTCGACGTTCCTGACGCACGAAGCGTCCACCGCCCGGTACGCCCCCGGCACGACGTTCGAGATCGGTCGGATCGATCTCGTGGCGAACACCGGGACGTATATCGACACGCCGGCCCATCGATTTCCCGATGGGCAGGATCTCGCGGGCCTGGAGCTGGAGCGCGTCGTCGACGTCGAGGGCGTTCTGATCGACTGCCGTGGCGCGACCGAGCGAGCCATCGGTCCCGAGGCTTTCGACGGTGTCGATGTCCGCGGGCGAGCCGTCCTCGTGGCGACGGGCTGGGACGAGCACTGGGGGACGCCTGCCTACCTCAGCGACAACCCGTTCCTGACCGGCGCGGCCGCCGACTGGCTCGTGGGGGCGGGGGCGGCGCTCATCGGGATCGACTCGCTCAACGTCGACTCGCTCACCGATCCGGCCCGCCCGGCGCACACCGCGATCCTCCGCGCCGGCATCCCCCTCGTGGAGCACCTGACCGGTCTGGGTGAGCTGCCAGCCTCGGGCTGGCGCTTCTTCGCCGTGCCTCCGCGGATCCGCGGGATGGCGACGTTCCCGGTGCGTGCATTCGCGATCGTCGGCTAAGGGCCGCCCTACTCTCCCGAGTCCGGTGCCCAGCCGGGCCTGCGTTTCTCGTCGAACGCCGCGAACCCCTCGCGCGCCTCCGCACTCACGCGCTGGCGGGCGATGACCCGCGCGGTGTGCCACTTGCTCGAGCCGTGCCCCAAACCGCGCACCTCGCGGACGATCGCCTTGGCCGCTCGGGCGGCGGTCGGTCCGGCGGCCAGCACATCGGCGACGGCGGCTTCAACGGCCGCATCGAGCGCGGCCTCGCCCTCAACGACCTCGTGGACCAGCCCGATCCGCTGGGCCCGCACCGCGTCGAACCGGCGGCCGCCCGGGAAGAGCGCGCGGGCGTGCGTCTCCCCGATCTTTGCGATCACGAACGGCGCGATGACCGCCGGCAGGATCCCAAGGCGCGTCTCGGTGAACCCGAACCGGGCACCACTCTCGGCCACGACGAGATCGCCGACCGCGCACAGGCCCATCCCGCCACCGAGCGCGGCACCCTGCACGCGGACGATGAGTGGCACCGGCAAGGTGTCGATGGTCTCGAACATGTCGGCCATCGCCATCGCGTCCTGCTCGTTGCCCTCGACGTCGAGGGCGATCGCGGCCCGCATCCAGGCGATGTCGGCGCCGGCGCAGAACGAGGGACCGTCGCCGGCGAGGATCACAGCGCGGAGGCTCGCGGGTTCCTCACGGGCCAGTGACGCGAAGGTCGTACGCAGCTCGGCGATGACGGACGCATCGAAGGCGTTGTGCAGCTCCGGGCGTGCGAGCGTGACTCGGGCGACGGCGTCACCGGGACCGCTGCGCTCGAGCCGGATGGCGGGACTCACGGCGTCATCGTACCGGCGCGCGGAGGCACCGGCGGACCCTGCGCCGACTTCCGAACACAGCCAGACAGGTCTACCCTGCCGCCATGGGCCCATCGAATCCGTGGTCGCCGAACTGGCAGCCGGACCCGACCGGGGGTCGGCTGTTGACGATCCGCGCCGCTCGCCGCGGCGCGTTCCTGGCGGCCGCGATCTACCTGCCGATCGCAACCGTGGCGGCCGCCCTCGCCGCACCCCGTTCCAGGGGATGCCAGCGCAGCTCGACGTCGCCGATCGCGATGCTCGCCGTCCTGTCGGGCGTCGCCGGCAGTCGCGCTGCTCGGAGCCGGCCTCGCCCCGGCGGCACTCGGGTCGAGGATCGACGCCGTCGTCGTCGGAATCGCGATCGCGATCGGGGCGCCGGTGGCCGCCACCGCGTCGTTCGTCATCTGGGGCTGGGTGATCGATTCCTGGCTCCGGCGCAGGTCGATGTCGCGGCCCCGTTCCTGCGGGCCGGCGTGCTGGCGGCGCGCAGGTAGCGCCACTCGTCGCGCTCGGCGCCACGGCCTGGGTCGTGATCCTGCGCCGGGTCAGCGCGCCGCTGCCACTCCCGCCACCGTCGACTCAGCCGCCGGCCACTCCAGGACTCTGACCTCGTCCCCGAGGCGCATCCGGCCGGGCTGCTCGACATCGGCCAGCACCCCGAAGTCCGCGTGCTTACCTTCGCGCAACCCGCGGTAGTCGATGATCATGCGCAGCGTGTCGAGGTCACGCTCGCCCGTATCCGGGTCCTGCGTCGTGATCGCGCAGCGCGCGACGGGCTTCGTCACGCGCAGCACCGCGTCGCCGATGGCGATCCGGCCGCCGATCCAGGTGTCCTCCTCGTGCGCCCGGGCGCCTTCGAGGTCGATGAGCATCCGGAATCGACGCGGGTCGACTTCGTCCAAGCCGGCGTTCGCGGCCAGCTCCCGGAGTGATCCGTCCGAGACGATGGTGGTCGGATTGCCGGCGCGGGTGCCCCCTGGTCGATCGCAGCGCACGACGATGATCGGCCGGCCGGCGATGGGCGCCAGGGCTTCCCCCCACGGCCCGATGACGACGTGCCCGACCCCCGTCCGTCCGTGGATATGGGTCTCGACGGGCTCGCCGAGCTTCACTTCGTCCTCGACGACGCTCCCGTCCGGGAAGGTCATCCGCAGGGTCGTCGCGTCGGGATCGGTGTGGGCCGAGACCACGACCAGCCGTCCGACGACGATTCGGTCGACCAAACGGTTCGTGTCGTCCGTCAAGTAGAAGCGGCGATCCTCGACGACCCCGAGCTCGGTCACATCGATCTCGGTCGGGTGTTCCAGCCCGAGGCTGCGGACGGGCGCGATCGAGAACCGGGCGATGGTGGGCATGCGCGGATGCTACCGGACGCCGCCGTTCGCGGCCGACAACGTCGCAAACGGATCGAACCTACACTCCGGCTTCCCGTTCCGAACTCGTGCCAAGGGAGTCACGGCCACGCATGTCCGACCGCGCTGAACGCCGCCTGTCTCCGGTGTCGCAGTACCCGGTGCATCCGTTCCTGTTCGCGGCGTACGCGGTCCTGTTCCTCTACTCGGAGAACCTCGCCGCCGTGCTCCTCGTGGACGTGGGCGACCCGCTCGCGGTGGCCATCGTCCAGGCCATCGTGTTCTATGCCGTCGCGACGATCCTCCTGCGCAGCGCTCGCCGCGGGGCCGTGGTCGCGTCCGCGATCCTCATCACGTGGTATGGCTTCGGCCATGCCGCGCCCGGGCTCGCTGCGGCCGGGGTGGATGAGCGCAAGCAGCTCGCCCTGTGGCTGTTCGGCGTCGCCGGCGCCGTAACCTATGCCGTGTTCGCACGCCGTTCCCTTCCGACGGTCACGGCGCTCCTGAACATCTTCGCGGCGGTTCTCGTGACATTCACCCTCGTCTCCATCGTTCCCTACGAGATCTCTCGTGGAGCACGACCCGAGGCGCCGGTCGAGGCCGGGCTCACGGGAGCGAGCGGTCCCCTCCCGACACGGGACGTCTACTACCTCGTCTTCGACCGCTACGGGTCCGCGAAGTCGCTCGAAACGGCGTTCGGGATCACGGACAACGACCTGTACGGCTGGCTGGAGACGCGCGGCTTCCAGGTCGTGGCGGACAGCCACACGAACTACCGCGCGACGGACTTCTCGCTCGCGGCCACGCTCAACATGACGTACCTGGACCACCTGACCGAGACGATCGGCCGGGTATCGGACGACCGGACGCCCGCCCAGTCGATGCTGCAGGGCCACCGGGTCGGGAAGGAGTTCCAGGCGCTGGGGTACCGCTACTACCACCTGGGCTCGTGGTTCGGACCCACCGCGACCAACCCCGAGGCGGACGAGAACATCACGTCCGGGGTGACCAGCGAGTTCGAGTCCGTGCTGCGCGACACCACGGTGCTCCCCGCGATCGAGCGGGCCCGCGGTGACGTGGCCGCGACGAGGACGTTCTACGAGCGCCACGGCGACCTCGCGCTCTTCCAGTTGCGCCAGGTCACGCGCCTCGCGTCCGCTCCCGGACCCAAGTTCGTCTTCGCGCACATCCTCATGCCGCACGATCCGTACGTCTTCCGCGCGGACGGCACGCGATACACGGAGGAGGAGGTCGTCGACATGGAGGAGGCGGGCCTCTATGCCGGGCAGTTGCGGTTCGTGAACCGGCGGATCAAGGAGCTGGTCGAGACGCTCACGGCCGGGGGCGACGACACCGATCCCATCATCATCATCCAGGGTGACGAGGGGCCGCTGGCGTGTCGCAGCGTGGACTGCGTCGGGGACGATCCGCGGTACTTCAACATCCGCTTCGGGAACATGAATGCGATGTACCTGCCAGGCTCCGACGCCGTCGTGCCGCAGGACATCACGTCGGTGAACACCTTCCGGTTCCTGTTCGGGTCCGTGTTCGGACAGGACGTCGACCTCCTGCCGAACCGCAGCTACACGTGGCCGGACAACGACCACATCTACGACTTCCGCGACGTCACCGACGAGATCCCGCCCGGCTAGGGCCCCCGGTCAGCGCAGGCCGACGCTCGCCAGCTCGGCTCTGGCCAGGTCCTCGTACCTGCCGGCCGCGAAGTCGCCGAACGGATCGGACGTGTGTTCGAGCAGCTCCGGATACGTCAGGCGGTACAGGGCTCGCGTCGCCAGCGCCCGTTCCATCGCGACTTCGGGCATGTCCCCGCGCCGGATGACCTTATGCGCCGCCCGGACGTTCGCCAGGCGCGCCGCCCGCCACGGGAGGTAGCGGGCCAGCCACGGGACCACCATCACGGCGACGACGAGGAGGGCCAGGAGCCGCGCGATCAGGATCAGCAACGTTTCGAGCTCCTGGCCGACGTAGATGAACGGTTCGCTGACCGACCCGAAGGCGCCGGTCGTGAGGTCCCCGATCCCCGGGCCGACCAGCGGGACATCGTCGAGCGCGCCGCCCAGTGCGGCGCCCGCGCCCTGGATGTTGTTGCCACCGGCCTGGAGGACGCGGCCGGCTTCGGCGAACGACGAGATGACCTCGTGGACCTTCGCGCCGAGGACGACCCAGAACGACACCCAGATCCACGTCGCCACGTCCGCGACCATCTCGCGAGCCCGAGCCGACGGGACCTCGCTCCATAACTTCAGCATCGTGGCCTCCTGGCGTTGAGCTACATCCGGAAGACGCCGAACCTCGTGTCGGGGATCGGGGCGTGGAGGGACGCTTCGAGACCCAGCGCGAGGACGCGCCGCGTGTCGAGCGGGTCGATGACCCCGTCGTCCCAGAGCCGGGCCGTCGCGAAGTACGGCGACCCCTCGCGTTCGTACGTCTCGAGGATCGGCGCCTCGAAGGCGTCGCGTTCCGCGTCGTCCTCGAACCCGCCGCGGACCGTGGACAGGACGCGGGCCGCCTGCTGGCCGCCCATCACGGAGATCCGCGCGTTCGGCCACGTCCACAGGAACCGCGGCTGGTAGGCGCGGCCGGCCATCGCGTAGTTGCCGGCCCCGAAGCTGCCGCCGATGAGGACCGTGAACTTGGGGACCTCGGCGTTGGCGACCGCCATGACGAGCTTCGCCCCGTCCTTGGCGATGCCGGCCTCCTCGTACTCGCGCCCGACCATGAAGCCCGTGATGTTCTGGAGGAAGACGAGCGGGATGCGTCGCTGACAGGCGAGCTCGATGAAATGGGCGCCCTTGAGCGCCGACTGGCTGAACAGGATGCCGTCGTTGGCGATGATCCCGACGGGGTAGCCATCGATGTGGGCGAAGCCGGTGACCAGCGTCTCGCCATAGAGCGGCTTGAATTCGTGGAACCGCGACCCATCGATCAGGCGGGCGATGATCTCGCGGACGGGCACCGGTCGACGGGGGTCCGCGGAGACGGCACCGTACAGACCCGCCGCCCCGGGCGCGCCGGCCGGGTCGACGGCCGGGGACTCCGGGTCGCGCCGGTCCCACGGCGGCGCCGGCGGCTTGCGGTTGAGGTTCGCGACGATGGATCGGCCGAGCGCGAGCGCGTGCTCGTCGTCGAGCGCCTCGTGGTCCGCGACGCCGGACTTGCGGGTGTGGACCTCGGCGCCGCCAAGGTCTTCGGCCGAGACGTCCTCGCCGGTCGCGGCCTTCACGAGTGGTGGGCCACCCAGGAAGATCGTGCCCGTGCCCTTGACGATGACGGTCTCGTCGCTCATCGCCGGGACGTAGGCGCCACCGGCCGTGCAACTGCCCATGACCAGCGCGACCTGGGGGATGGCCGCGGCCGACATGCGGGCCTGGTTGTAGAAGATCCGCCCGAAGTGGTCGCGGTCCGGGAACACGTCGGCCTGGAGCGGCAGGAATGCGCCGCCGCTGTCGACGAGATAGATGCACGGCAGCTGGTTCTCGAGCGCGACCTCCTGGGCGCGCAGGTGCTTCTTGACGGTCATCGGGTAGTACGTGCCGCCCTTGACGGTCGCGTCGTTCGCGACGATGACGCAGGTCGTGCCCTCCACCCGGCCGATGCCCGTGACGATGCCGGCACCCGGGGCGTCGTCGTCGTAGAGGCCGGTGGCGGCCAACGGGCTCAGTTCCAGGAACGGGCTGCCGGGGTCCAGGAGTCGATCGATCCGCTCGCGGACCGGGAGCTTGCCGCGTTCGCGGTGACGCTCGATGGAGCGGTCGTCGCCCCCGGCTCCGCGGCCGGCGACCGCTTCCTGGCGCTCCCGCAGGTCGTCCACGAGGGCGGCCATCGCGTCGTGGTTCGCGCGTGTCTCGGCGGCGGCGGGGTCGAGCCGGCTGCGCAGGACGGGCATGCGCCGATGATAGGCGGCGGACCATCGCGGGCGGCCGCGGATGCGGCAGCCCGAGCCACTGATGGCGGAGGGCCATCGAGCGGCTTGACGCTCGGATCGATGGCTCCCAGCCAACACACGATGGAACCGCCGCCCGCTCGTGGCCGTCCCGCGGCCATGTCGAACCACCATCGATTCCGGGTCGTCGCCTTGCTCGTCGTCCTGGCGGCTCTGATGGCGGCGTGTCAGTCGATCCCGGCGGTGGCCTCGCTGGTGCCAACCCCAGGCCCACTCGTCACCGTCACCGTCCACGGCGGTGAATGCCCCGAGGGCGCCTGCGGCGGCACGACTGTCATCGAACGCAACGGGCGCGTCCACCAAACGGCGCCCGTGGCGGCGGAGCTCGGTGCGCTCGATCCGAACGTCCTCACCGCGCTCGACGCGGCCGTGAAGACCACCGATTTCGACGCGATCCGTGCGCGGCCGTTCACCGGGGAGTGCCCGGTCGCCTTCGACGGCCAGGAGTTCATCTACGAATTCGGAGCGCCCGGCGGCACGGAACGGATCGCGACCTGCGAGACGGAGGTCGACCCGAACGACCCGCTCTTCGTGGCCATCTCGGCCGCCCTGGCCGCCGTCCAGAATCGCTAGCCGGCCCCACGTCGACGCTCGGGCCGCGAGATCCGCGGGTCGAACGGGTCGAGCGGGTTGGGAGACCCGCAAGCGCGAGGGCGCCGATCGCAAGCACGCCACCGAGCGCGAGCCCTTCGATGCTGACGGCCCCACCGTCACAACCGCTCCCGAGTTCGCCGACCTCCACGGTCAGGGTGTCCGAGTTCGGGATGATCGTGTAGACCACGCTCCCGTCCGGACCAGGTCGCGCGGTCCAACACACGGTCTCGGTGGTCGCAAACGGCGCGAGCCACGCGGCGATCCCGAGGATCACGACGAGCACGCCGGCGATCCGTTCGCGTCGGGTAACGGGCAGTCCCGGCTCCGCCGATCCCGCGCTGGCCCCGAGCATCATGAGCAGCAGCGCGGGGAGGACGAACCCCAGCGTGACCCCGCTGAAGGCGATGAACGACTGGAACAGGGCCAGCACGCCCGCCGCGACGAACAGCGGGCGGGAGCCGCGAACGGCTGCGATCAGGGCCAGGAGGGCTGGCAGGCTGAGCAGCAGTCCGATCACGAGCGGCCGCGGGACGATCGATGGGCCGGAAAGGTCGCCTGGCATCGTCGCGCCCTGGATGAGCGGAAGCGCGGCGACGGCCACCGCCAGCACGACGACCGTGGCCGCGAGGATCGCTCCCCGCCGGCGCGCTCTCGAGTTCACCCGATCTCCGGGGACGGTCGTGCTACCCTCACATAGCAAGTTATGAACGCTAAACTCGCTACCGTCAAGTCGCACGAAACCAACGGCGGTGCCGGCGCGCCACGCGCCGGGGGAGCCACGGCTGACCCGTCTCGCCCCGCGCCTACGACCGCAGAAACGATCCGCCTCGAGCTCGCCGAAGCCTGGGGCGAGATGGGCGCGGCCTGGGGCGTGACGCCGGCCATCGCGCGCGTGCAGGCCTACCTCATGGCCCGCCAGGCGCCACTGACCGAGCGCGAGGTCCGCGAGGCGCTGGGCCTCAGCCACCGAGCCGCCAGCCTGGCCCTGGCCGAGGCGGAGTCATGGGGCATCGTCGAGCGCGTCCCCGAGCCGCGACGCGTCGGTCGCCGCGGTCCCGCGGGGGTCGCCTACCTCGCCGTGGGCGACCATTTCCAGTGGTTCGGCCGGGTCATCGCCGAGCGCAAGGTGCGCGAAGGCGACCCCGTCGTCGCCGTGCTCGAGCGGAAGGCCCAGGAGGCCGCCACGGCCGCCACCGCGAATCCGGACGATGGCGAACTGGCCGACCTTCGGGACTGGCTCGCGTCCTTCGTCGTGTTCGTGCGCCTGTTCGATCGCGCGGTCGGTCTCATCCCGCAGCTGGAACCCCGAGAGCTCGAGCGCTCGCTGCAGCTCCTCGACAGGGTGCCGGACGCCACGATCCTGCGGCTGTTCGACCTCCTCGGCGGCCTCGACGACGACGACGTCCTGGAGCTCGTCGACGCCGTGTCGCGGTTGTCGCCAAAGTCCGCGCGCCGCGCCACGAAGCTGATGTCAGGAGTCGTCCGGACCGTCGCGCGCTAGAGGGTCATCGCACCGTCAGCGTCCCTCGCATGGAGAGGTTGCCGATCACGCCGCCGGTCTGGAACGTTCGGCTGCCGACCTTGATCGAGCCGGCCGATTCGCGCGAGTCCGAGCGGATCAGGGTCTTGGACCGCAGCACCTTCGGGATCGCGATCGTCGAGCGCAGCTTCTGAGCGATCACGGGGCCGATGCCGTTGTGATCCAGGGAGACCTTGATGGTCTTCGTCGTGGTCGCGCCCTCGCCACCGGTACATTCGTTGAAGGTGTTCACGGCGGCCGTCACGGTGCCCGAGGCCACGGCGGAGCTGTATGACCGCCCGAGCACGAGCTTCGCCGGGCCCTGGCCGGCCGTCTCGGTCCCGAGGAACCCATAGAAGTCATCGAAGGGGTCGTCGGGCGTGTCGCCGCCTTCGCACAGGATCAGCTCGCCCTTCGACATGGAGAGGAACACCGTGGTCGTGCCCTCGGCGGTGGCGAACTGGACGTACCCCACCTCGCCGCTGCCGGAATCTTCGTCAAATGACTCCCAGCCGGCCTCCGCAATGAGCGCGCGACTGGTGACCTGCTGGGTCGCCGCCAACGCGGTCGACGAGCCGACCGCCAGCATCATCCCGACGATCAGCACTGCAAAGGTTCGACGCATTTCCCCTCCTCGATCGGCGCGAGTTCGCCGGATTCGTGCGCCGATGCCCGGCGGTCGCGCGATCGTCGCACGCGCAGATGGTCCTGGTACCCGCGATCCGGGCGATTGCGTTGCTTGCCGACAACGTGCCGCATCGGCCCGCTACGCCATCCCTCGACCGGGTATCCATCGAAGTCCAGTGTTCGGGGCGTGAACCGCGCTCTTGGGTGCGCCCGGAACGCGTGCGATAATCGTGACCGCGTGAGGGACTCGGCCGACTCGATCGGGCGACGACCCCGGGGCCAGACCCGGCCGGCGATCCGAACGCACAAACCTTGAGGAATCACAGCCCACCATGACCGTCGAAACGTCGACCTGGGCGACCAAGAAGGGTCTCGCCCAGATGCTCAAGGGCGGCGTCATCATGGACGTCGTCACGGCCGACCAGGCCAAGATCGCCGAGGATGCCGGCGCGGTCGCCGTCATGGCGCTCGAACGCGTCCCAGCCGACATCCGCAAGGCCGGCGGTGTCGCTCGCATGTCCGATCCCGAGATGATCAGCGGGATCATGGATGCGGTCTCGATCCCGGTCATGGCCAAGGCCCGGATCGGCCACTTCGTCGAGGCCCAGGTGCTCGAGGCGCTCGGTGTCGACTACATCGACGAGTCCGAGGTCCTCACCCCGGCCGACGAGAGCAACCACATCGACAAGCACGCGTTCAAGGTGCCGTTCGTGTGCGGCTGCCGGAACCTGGGGGAGGCGCTGCGCCGGATCAACGAAGGCGCGGCGATGATGCGGACCAAGGGCGAGGCCGGGACGGGCAACATCGTCGAGGCCGTCCGCCAGCTGCGTGACGTGCTCAGCGAGCTGCGCCGGCTCCAGGGCATGCGTGACGACGAGCTGTTCGTCGCTGCAAAGGACATCCAGGCACCGTACGAGCTCGTGAAGGACGTCGCGGCGAACGGCAAGCTGCCGGTCGTCAACTTCGTGGCCGGCGGGATCTCGACCCCGTCCGATGCGGCGCTGGTCATGCAGCTCGGCGCGGAAGGCGTGTTCGTCGGCTCGGGCATCTTCAAGAGCGAGGACCCGGCCCGCATGGCTAACGCGATCGTGCAGGCCACCACCTTCTTCGACGACGCCAAGAAGATCGCCGAGGTCTCGAAGGGCCTGGGAGCCCCGATGCGGGGCATCGCCCTCGAGGAGATCCCGGAGCAGGAGCGGCTAGCGGTTCGCGGCTGGTAGGGGCGGGAACGAATCCTCGCGCCGATGGCTAGCAGGGGCGTTGCCTCGGCGCTCGGAGCGCGTGTGACCACACCACGTAGCATCTCCGTATGAAGATCGGGGTACTGGCCCTCCAGGGGGCGTTCCGCGAGCATCTCGACACGCTCGGCGCCATCGGCGTCGAGGGTGTTCGCGTGCGCGAGCCAGCCGACCTCAACGGGCTCAGCGGCCTGATCCTGCCCGGTGGTGAGAGCACGACGATGCGGGGGCTCATCGAACGCTGGGGCCTGCGGGGGCCGATCATGGATTTCGCCGACTCGGGGGCGCCGGTCTTCGGGACGTGTGCCGGGATGATCGTCCTGTCGCGCGAGATCGCGGGCGGCGAGGAGCCCATCCTGCCGCTGCTCGATGTGACCGTGGAGCGCAATGCGTTCGGGCGACAGCTCGAGTCGTTCGAGGCCGAGCTGGACGTCGACGTCCTGGGCGGGACGCCCGTGCATGCCGTGTTCATCCGCGCACCGATCATCGAGCGAACCGGCCCCGGGGTCGATGTCCTGGCGCGCCTGGACGACGGGCGGATCGTGGCCGTGCGTGAGCGGAACATCGTGGCCACCTCGTTCCACCCCGAGCTCGCCGGGGAGACGCGCTTCCACCGGCTCGTCGCGACGATGGCCGCCGAGCACGACGACCCGGGCGAGGGCTCCGGCCGTCGACCGCACCCGACCCGCCGGACGCAGGCGCGATGATGACCAGGGGGGTCGGCGCGTGACTGCGACGCGACCGCCGCGCACCCAGGGCAAGGTTCGCGCCGCGCGCCTGACCGACCTGGCCGCGCTCGGGGAGCTGTCGCGCCTGTGCCAATCGGACGATGCCGCAACGCGGTCGCTCGGGCTGCCGGTGAGCGGCCCACCGATCGGCGTCTTCAGCCTGTTCCGCCTCCCGCTCGGTGCCTTCCGCCCGAACGACCTGATGTACGTCTACGAGGGCGGCGGCCGCATCGCCGGTCTCGTGCGGGTGGAGCGCGAGTCGATCCGCGACGAGTGGACGATCGTCGAGCTCGATGCCGTGGGCATCGCCGACGCGGGCGACATCCGCTACCGGCTCGTCCAGCAGATCCTGCGCGAGGGGGCGAAACGGGGTGCTGCCCGGTTCCATGTCGCGTGCGCCGACGTCGACGGCAATGTCGAGCTGCTCATGCAGGCCGGGTTCATGCGCTACGGCGAGGAACGCATCCTGTTCCGTCCGGCCAAGTCAAAGCTACCCGCCGCGTGGAGCGAGGAGGCCGCCGAGGAGGCGCGGATCCGACCGGCGCAGTCGATCGATGCGCTCGCCCTCCATCGCTTGTACCTCGCAGCGACCCCCGGGCCGGTCGCCCGGCTGGAGGCCATCCGGTTGCCGGACTGGGAGCGCCAGGGGACCCATTGGCGCGTGCCCCGCTCCAGCCTCGCGCCGATCCTGCGCTTCGCCGACGTCGAGGCCTACGTCCAGGCCACGCCCGGGGGTGGCAAGGACGGCACAGAGCTCGACGCGTTCGTCCAGGTCGGCGTGGCCAAGGAGGACCAGCCCCATTACCTGAAGGTCGTTGCGAGGCCGGAGGCCGATGCCGAAGCCATCATCGGATACGGTCTGGGCATCATCGCCGCACGCACCGCGAAAGGCCGCGACCATCGCCCGAACCACGGCGTCATCTCACCCGTGCGAACCTATGAGGCACCGCTCGATCGCCGACTGGAGGAGGCTGCCTTCGATTCGATCGCCAGCGTGACACTGCTCATGAAGGAAACCCTCGTCCGCGTGGCCGAGCCGGCCCTCGTGCCGGCCGGGGTGCGCTAAATCCGTCCATCAGTGGAGGTCAGCATGGGATCCGAGGACCGTCAGCGGGAATCGATCGACGACCTCGACGCGCTGCTCTCGTCCCTCCCACCCGAGATCGTCGATGCCGTGCACGCGCTCGAGGAGCGTGAGTCGCTCATCGAGGTCGTGATGGACCTTGGCCGACGTCCGGAAGGCCGATTCCCTGACGCCGAGGTGATGTTGCTCGAGCGCGAGATCGTCGATGCCGACATCGCGTTCGTCGTCGAGCACATCGGGCTGTTCGGGGATGACAACCGCGCGGGCATCGAGCGGACGCTCCACCGCATCAGCGCGATCCGCAACCGCAGCGGCAAGATCGTAGGGCTGACCTGCCGGATCGGCCGGGCCGTGTACGGGACCATCGAGATCATCACGGACTTCGTCGAGACGGGGAAGTCGATACTGATCATGGGTCGCCCCGGCATCGGCAAGACCACGATGCTGCGCGAGGCTGCACGCGTGCTGGCGGACGACCTGGGCAAGCGGGTCGTCGTGGTGGATACCTCCAACGAGATCGCCGGTGACGGCGATATCCCGCACCCGGCCATCGGCAAGGCGCGCCGGATGCAGGTGCGCACGCCGTCCCTCCAGCATGAGGTGATGATCGAAGCGGTCGAGAACCACATGCCCCAGGTCATCGTCATCGACGAGATCGGGACGGAGCTGGAGGCGCAGGCCGCCCGAACGATCGCGGAACGCGGCGTGCAGCTGATCGGCACGGCGCACGGCAACAACCTCGACAACCTGATGCTCAACCCGACGCTGTCCGACCTCATCGGCGGCATCCAGAGCGTGACGCTCGGCGACGAGGAGGCGCGCCGCCGGCGCACCCAGAAGAGCGTGCTCGAGCGCAAGGCGCCGCCGACCTTCGACGTCATCGTCGAGATCCAGGACCGCGAGCGGGTCGCCGTCCACAGCGACGTCGCGGACACCATCGACGCGCTGCTGCGCGGGGACGCCGTGGCGCCCGAGCTGCGCTGGCGCGACGAGGAGGGCGTGCATCGATCGCAGGGTCGGCCGCGCCCGTCGCCGCGCGAGCAGCTGGGAGCCGAGCGGTTCGCCGGCCTGGTCGGCGCAGGCTCGCCGTGGCGGATGGAGCCGGGCTGGCGGGGCGACGGCTCGGCCCGGACCGGCGGCTTCCGTGAGGCCGAGCGCGGTGGGTTCCGACCCGGGTATCGCCCGGGCGCCTCCGGTGGCTGGCGGCAGACCCGCGGTGGCTCCGGTCGCGAGAGCGCGCCGCGCGGGCCTGTATCGGAGGGCTCCGCATCGGGCGCGATGCCCGGCGAGCGGATCGCATCGCGGGGACCGGAGGCGCCGTTCGTTTCGGGTGAGATCGCGGATCGCGGGCCCCTGGAGCGGGGTGCGACCTCGACGGCGCTGGAGACCCGTGCCCGCGAAGCCCGCGAGCTCGAGCGCCAGAAGGCGTGGCGCGACCAGGCGGCACGTGCCCTGCAGACATTGAAGGCAGACGAGGGCACGGCGCCCATCAACGCCGAGGCGCTCGAGGAGGACGACGATCTGGACGCCCTGCCGCTTGGGGCCGAGGAGGGCTCGCACGGCGAGACCGTCCTCGTACCGGGCGGCTCCCCGCTGCCGACGTTGCGGGTCCTGCCCCAGGGCATCAGCCGCAAGCGCCTGGAGCAGGCGGTCCGGGACCTCGGGTTGCCGGTGGTCATCGCTCGCGAGGTCGACGAGGCGGACGTCGTCATGACGCTCAAGAACGAGTACAAGCAGAAGACGCCGCTGCTGCGCGAGGCCGAGGAGCGGGCGATGCCGATCTACGTCCTCAAGAGCAACACGATCCCGCAGATGCAGACGAGCCTGACGTCGATCTTCTCGCTCGAGATCGATCCGCGCGAGGCCGCGATGCGCGAGACGGAGGACGCGATCGAAGTCGTGCTGACCTCGGCGGAGCCCGTCGAGCTGTCACCGCAGAACGCGTACATCCGGCGGCTGCAGCACCAGATGGCCGAGCGAGCCAACCTCGTGTCGCGGTCGCGCGGCCGGGAGCCGTACCGGCGGGTGCGGTTGTATCCGGACGCGGCGCGGAGTGCGTGGCGCTAGGGTCGCGTCGGGTCCCGCGCGTTCGGATTCCGTGGCTCCACGGGTCCTTGCCCGCTGAGCGGGTCTATCGTCAGACGGGGCCTGTTCAGGCGCTCGTCGTTGGTGGATCCCCCCGCTTGGCGGGTCAAATTGCCGTTGTGAGCGGCTTGCCGGCTCCAGATCACCCGCCCAGCGGGTCAGCGACCAAGGTGCTCCGCCAGTAGACCCGCCCAGCGGGTGATGTGGGCCAATTCGACCACCCCGGTGCGTGCGCATGGCAGACTTGCCGGCCATGACCGCCGTTTCTGCACCAGAACCAGAGCCTGAGGTCGCCGTCCGGCGACCCCTGACGTTGCGCCGTGGTCTCCGGCGGCTGAGCACGGGGCTCATCGCGTATGGGCTCATCGGGCTTGCGCTTGCGCTCATCGGCGCGTTCGCGCTGGCGTGGGTCGGCGGGCGGGTCGGCGCGGTCGCCGACCGGACGGGGGAGCAGGTCGAATCGATCGTCGCGACCTTGGATGAGACGGCCAACGTGCTGGGGAGCATGGGGACGTCGGCGACGTCGTTCTCGGGGACACTGGACCGCACGCCACCCGCGGTCCGCCAGACAGCGGCGACGGTCGCGAACCTGCGCGCAAACTTGACCCTTGTCCAGGGCCAGCTGGCGGCGATCAACATCCTCGGCGCTCGGCCGCTGGCGGACGCCGCAAACCTGTTCGGCCAGATGGCCACGGACCTCGAGGGCCTCGACACGCGGCTCGAGGTGATCGCGGCGGACCTCGACGCCAATCGAGCGGCGCTGCTCGACAACTCGACGGCGCTGCAATCACTCGGCACGGAGCTGGATGGTGTCGCGGACGACCTGCGCGCCGGCGCGATCGAGGAGAGCCTCGCCGACGTCCAGCTGATCCTGATGGTGCTGTCGGGCATGCTCATCGTCTGGGCGCTGCTGCCGGCTGTCGGGGCGCTCGCCCTGGGCTGGTGGCTCCGGCGCGAGCTCCTCGACCCCGATGGCGACGGGGTGGTGGCGCCTTAGCGCCTGATCTCCGCGTTCAGACGAGCGCGCCGAGGATCACCTGCGCCCGCGCGGCTGCCTGGTCTTCGGCATCGTTCCAGACGCCGGTGAGGTTACTCCAGCTCATGAGGCCGCCACATCCCATGTCCTCGACAGTTTCGACCGAACCTGGGTCCGTCTCTCTGGCCGCTTCGACGAGCTTCCCATGCAGCAGCCCGCGAAAGTGCTCGACGACATGCGCCGCATGATCACCGGCGTACGCGGCGCCGCGCGCATCGTGCCGGTCCCAGACTGGGGGACCCGGAGGCGTGGCTGTGCGTGCCCGGGCCCGGGCCCCAGGACACCGCGGCATCGATGAGCGCGAGCAGATCCTCTCCGCGTTCCCCGAGCCAGCGCCACGTCGGCACTCGCTCGACAAACGTGAACGCCTGGCCGAACAGCCGCCCATGCTCCCCGGTGATGAAGCGAACGTCGTCCACTCGCCAGATACCGACTGGGAGGCCCGCGTCGATCAGCTCCGGTGCCGCGTAGAGAACCGCTCCGCCCTTCGCCCACTCGATCCGTGTGTTGGGTGGGTAGTCATCGGGCGGTCCGAACCTGGCGTAAAAGTAGGCGGCCGTAACAGTTGAAGGCGAGCGCCGGAACATCGTCGTGAGTATGGCTCGCGTCGATCGAAACTCGCACTGACCTGAAAGTCCACCTACGGTGGCCGGTCAGGAGAATTCCCGGCGTAAGACCGAGCGCGCGGCGTGGTAGCCGCTCATGCCGTGGACGCCGCCGCCCGGTGGGGTCGATGAGGAGCACAGGTAGAGGCCGGGTCCGGCGTGGTATGGGTCGAGGCTGCGCACGGGTCGGAACAGCGTCTGGCGGATGTTCGAGATGCCGGCGTTGATGTCGCCGCCGACGTAGTTCGCGTCGTGCGCCTCCATCTGCGCCGGGGAGTGCGTGGCCCGCGCCAGGATCAGGTCGTGGAACCCCGGGGCGAAGCGTTCGACCTGGGCTTCGATCCGACGGGTCATGTCGACGTTCGAGCCTGAGGGCACGTGGCAGTACGCCCAGGCCGTCGTCTTGCCGGCCGGCGCCCGCGACGGGTCCCACGGGTGGTACTGGGCGAGCAGCGTGAAGGGCCGCTCCGCATGACGGCCGGCGGCGACCTCCGATTCCGACTGCGCGATCTCGTCCAGGGTGCCGCCCAGATGCACCGTGCCCGCGCGCCGGAGACCGTCGGCGGTCCATGGGATGGGGCCAGTGAGCGCCCAGTCGACCTTGAAGACGCCCGAGCCGTAGCGGAAGGCCTCGTACCCGGACCGCGTGCGCGGCGGCAGCCGGTCGCCGGCGATGGCCGCCATGGCTCTCGGGGTCGTGTCGAAGAGCACGGCCCGCGCCGCCGGCAGCCGATCCAGGCTGTCCACGCGCTCGCCCGTGACGATCTCGCCGCCGAGAGTTCGGAGTTCCGCGGCCAGGGCCTCGGTCACGGCGGCCGACCCGCCGCGGATCATCGGCCAGCCGACGGCATGCGCGTACATCCCCAGCACGAGCCCGAACGACGCCGACAAGGGCCGGTCGAGCGCGACCATCGAGTGCGCCGAAAGCGCCCCGAACAGCGCCCGAGCCGGCTCCCCACGGAACCGGCCACGCGCCAGCGCTTCGGCTGAGCGCAGCGCCGGCAGGCCGAACCGAGCGAGCGCCAGCGGGTGACGCGACAGGTGGATGACCGGACCGAGCAGTTCGTTCGACAGCTTCCGGACGTCTCGGACGAGCGGCCCGAACAGCCGCAGCCAGGCGCCGCCGTCGTCGGTCCGGCGGTCGCGGTCCAGGCCGGCTGCGGTCACCGTGAACGAGCGCTCCAGGATCGCCGCGCGTCCGCTGTCGAGGGCATGCGCAAGGGGCGCGTCGGGATGGATGAACTCGACGCCGTGGGCGTCCCAGTCGATGGTGTGGAAGAACGGGGAGGCGGCCGTCAGCGGCATGATCGTCGAGCACACGTCATGGCGGAACCCGGGGAGCGTCAGTTCCTCGGTCCGGGTGCCGCCACCGATCGTGTCGGCCGCCTCATACACCCGAACGGACCGCCCCGCGCGAGCCAGCGTGAGGGCCGCAGCGAGACCGTTCGGGCCCGCCCCGACGACGATGGCGTCGACGTCGGACAGCGTCACGGCGCCGCGACGACGAACGGCTGCCCGGCGCGAAGCTGCACGTCCGGCGATGAGCCGACCTTGCAGACCGGCCCGTAGGTCCCGGCCTCGAGCGACACCGAGCCCATGATCGATCCGCCCGCGCCGGGCTCGTCGGAGGCGCCGCCCGCGTCGATGATCCAGTCGGGCAACAGGCCGGCCTCGAGATCGATGGTGGGCAGCAGACTCCCCAGCTCCTCCCAGGTGTGCGGCTCGCGAACGCCAAGGATCTGGACCGCGGCCGGGTCGCCGGTGGTGTTCTCGAACGTCAGCGCGGCCAGGCCGGGTTTCAGACCGCCGGGCATCTCGAAGGTGCAGGTGGCGCCGTCCCAGCGGACCGTGAGCTGACCGGCGAGCTCGAAAGGGGTCACCCGATCTGCACCGACGTCCAAGGCGTCGACGAGCGCCGTCTCGACCGCCTCGCGGTCCGCGGCCGTGGCGAATCGCACGGGCCGACCGGCGTCCTGACGGCTGACCCGCCCGGTCTCGTCGACCAGCAGCAGCGCGTCCTCCCAGGTCGCCACGTCCGGGGAGCCCACCGTCAGCGCGGCGAGCTCGTCCCAGAGTTGCTGGCCCTCGCCGGTCAGGCGGGTGGGGACGCGGGCCAGGAGCTCGAACACGAGGTCGGCGCCGGCCGTCGGCCGGTGCTCGGTCAGGCGCTCGGGCAGGTCCGGTGGGATCGGCACGTCGTCGGTCGCATCGAGCGGGACCAGGCTGATCGGCGTCGCGGTGTCGAAGATCGCGCTGACCGCCGACGGGTCGGCGGCGAGGTTCCATTCGAGGCCGTCCTCGGCCGTGACGCCCTCGACGATGACGTTGCCCGGCACGTCGATCGCGCCACCCATCGCGTGGATCGCCGCGATCCGGTCGGCGACCGTCGGATCGGCGATGACGGCGTCCTCGAGGTTGGTCCAGGGGCCGAGAGCCACCACCGTCGGCGAGCTCGGGCTGTCGTCCACGGCCTGGATCAGCAGCTTGGCCGCGTCCTCCGGACCCCCGGTGTTCGATTGCGGCGGCATCACCATCCCCCAGCCATCGTCCGCGTTCAGGCGCCACTCGTCGGGGAACCGCCGCCCGTCCGGCCCCGGGTCCGCCCGACCGCAGGCGAACGGGATCGAGCCGGCCCCGAATTCCTCGAGCACGTACTGCACGATCTGGCGGCCCGAGGCGCAGTTGGTGACTCCGGTCCCGGTCGGGACGATCGTGACGGCGCGGACATCGACGCGCGGGTCGCGCAGCAGCACGGCGAGCGCGGCCATGTCGCTGACGTCGACGTCCGTGTCGACGATGATCGGGATGCGTGCCGTGGGCGGGTCCCCGGTTACGAGCGGCGGCTCGGTCCCGTCCGTGCCCCCACCGCAGGCGCCCACGAGCCCGGCCAGGACGACGACGAAGACGGCGCCCGCGCGAGCCCGACTGGGTGGCATGCGCTGCATGGTAGGGCCGCGGCGCCCGCCGGAACCGCCGAATGCCGTCAGCTCGGCAGGGGACCTCGATCGAACCAGATCCGCTCCCCGCTGAACCGCTCCGTGACGGGGTCCCACGGGAAGTAGATGAGGACCTCGAGCGACACCGCCATCCCGCTCGGTGGGACCCCGGCCCACGGTCCGTGGTTCGTGCCGGTCAGCGTCGCCACCTCGAACACGCCCTGCGGCCCGACGACGATCTCGGACAGGGCGAACGCATTGTCGGGAAAGGCCGCGAACAGCTCCCCGTAGAACCGCCGCGCGCCGTCATGTCGCTCCCAGCGCTGGCCCGTCGGCACGATCTCGTACACGCAGTCCTTGGCGAGGGTGGCGATGAGGCCATCGATGTCTCGCCGGTCCTCTGCGATGGAATGACGGACCCACAGGCGCTTGATCCGGCGCAGCTCGGCGGGATCGAACCCGCGGGCCAGCATCGATCGGATGCGGGGCCGGTCGGTCACGGCGCTGCGCCGGCCATCCGCTCCAGCGCTTCGAGCGTCCGGTCGACCTCGGCCGCAGTGTTGTAATGGACCAGCCCGAGCCGCAGCACGCCACCCCCCTCCGCCTTGCCGAGCCGCTCGATGAGTCCGGTCGCGTAGAAGTCGCCGTCCCACACGTAGATGCCCTCACGCCCGAGCGTTTCGGCGGCGGCCCGCGGTGCGATGCCGTCGATCGAGATCGACACGGTCGGTACGCGCTCCGCGGCGCGGGCCGGATCCGTGATCCCGTGGATCGTCACGCCGGGGATGGCCCCAATGCCCGTGATCAGCCGCCCGACGATCTCGCGCTCGTACTCGACGATCGCAGTCATGCCCGCGACGAGCTCGCGCCGGCGCTCGCTCGCCTCGGCGGCACCCGGCGCGCCAGCCACGTCACCGTAGGACCGCCCGACGTCGCGCAGGTAATCCGTGGCGGCGAGCGTTCCCGCGATCGATTCGAACGCGGCCGTGCCCGTCTCGAATCGATCGTGCGCGGGGCGCACCTTGAACACGGGCAGCGAATCGAGAACCGCGGCCTTGCCGTACAGCGCGCCGAGGTGCGGGCCGAACCACTTGTAGGCGCTGCACACGAGGAAGTCGGTGTCGAGCGCGCGAACATCGATGGGCCCGTGTGGCGCATACGCCACGGCGTCGACGTAGGTGAGTGCCCCGACCTCGTGCGCGCGGGCGACGATCTCGGCGACCGGATTGATCGTCCCGACCGCGTTGCTGGCGTAGCCGATCGCGACGAGCTTCGTTCGCGGCGTGAGCTTCGAATTCGAGGTCCTCGAGGTCGAGCGTGACGTCGTCCTCTCGGATGTCGACCTTGCGGACCGTCACCCCTCGGTCGGCGGCCATCGCCTCCCAGGTCGAGACATTCGCCTCGTGGTCGAGTGCCGTGACGACGATCTCGTCGCCGGGCCCGAGCGTCGCGCCGATCGAGCGCCCGATGTGGAGGGTGAGCGTCGACATGTTGTAGCCGAACTTGATCTCGTCCGGGCTCGCGGCACCGAGGAAGTCGGCAACGGCCGCGTGGGCCTCGTCCGCGATCGCGTCGCTCAACTCACTCGTGGTGAACGCGCCGCCGCTGTTGGCGTTGGCGTGCGTGAAGTAGTCGCTGACGGCGTCGATGACGCGCTGCGGGACTTGCGTGCCGCCGGGTCCGTCGAGAAATGCGACCGTGCGACCGGCCTGCTCCCTGGCGAGGGCCGGGAATTCGGCGCGCAGGGCATCGACATCGAAGGCGGGCATCGAGACTCCGTTCAACTCGCGGGCTGGACCGTCGGGTCGTGGGGCAGCAACAGGCTGACACGTCGATACAGCCCGTAACCCAGTGCGACGCCGAGGACGTTGATGATGATGTCATCGATGTCGGCCACCCGGTACGGTGCGCCGATCAGCACGGACAGGCCAAGTTGCACGGTCTCGAGGGCGACCGAGATCGCCAGGCCGGCGCCGACGACCGCCGGCAGGGATCGCCAGCGCGGCCAGATGATCGGCAGGAAGACGCCGAACGGGACGAAGGCGAGAACGTTGCCGACCAGGACCTGTCCCTGCTGCCGGTCGAGCCCGAACCGCAGCGCCACGCCGATGGTCTCGAAAGGCACGATGTTCACCCACGGGAATGGCCACGGCCGGTACCCGTCCAGACTCTCCGCCGGCAGCCGCGTCCACGGTGGGAGCGGAAACGGCGTGAACAGGAGCCCGATCAGTACGACGACGTAGGCCGCGAAGGCGAGCCGGATGGACGACGGCCCGCGACCGATCCGATCACGCCGGTTGCTCCACGCGACCACCGGCAGGACGACCAGCAGGCCGAGCAGGATGAAGACCGTCGGGGGGAACGTATCCGAGCTCACCGCTCGATCATCGCAGCACCGAACTGGGTCAGACTCCTTACCCCTCTTCCATCGTGGCTGGCACGCGGGCGTCCTTGAAGACCTCGAGGGCTTCCGCTGCCAGGGAACGTGCCTCGAACGACGCGGTTGCCGGCGCGATGACGGCGGAGCCGTTCGCCCGGGCCAATGCCGCCGCGGCGGCGTGCAGTTCCCTCAGTGTGATCGGCTCCGACGCGCCGTCGAGGGTGGCGATCATCGTCGTGCCGCTTTCGACCTGGAGGTACAGGCGGGGACCGGTCGGGGTGGCCTGGAGCGGAAGGGGCGAGGTCGTTGGGGCCGGAGCGGGTTCGATCGACGGTGGGGCTGGGGGCAGCTCGGGCCGCGCCTCGGGCGCCGGCGGTGCCTCGAGCGATGACGGTGCCTCGGTCGTCCTTGGGATGGCAGCGGCGCCGGCCGCCGCCGTGATCGGACGATACAGGTCGGGCGCCGCCGGGCGGGTCGCCGCGGGCGTCGGCGGGTCGCCGATGGCTCCCGCCGCGGCAGCAATGGACCGCGTGGCGCCAGGCGCCGTTCCGGCCGCGAGCGCCGCGCCAGCCGCGGGCGTGGGCGGGGTCCCGGCCGCGACTGCCGCCCCGGTCACAGTCCCGGCAGCCACCGGTGCCGGCTCGCCCGCCAGTTGGGCCTCGCGTCGACGAACGACCCGCGTCTCGATCCACCAGATCAGGACGACCAGGAAGGTGGCGCCGATGACGACCATGGCCGTCGCGATGGCCTGCACGACCAGCGTCTCTTGCACGGCCTCCTCGAGGGTGCCCGAGCCGAACAAGTCGAGATAGACCGTGAAACGAGGCACGAGATAGCCACCCAGCAGCCCGATCCACGCCACGAAGATCAGCGCCTCGTGCCGGATCGACGCGGGGTCCAGCCGGCGGATGACGTCGCGCACGATGGCCGGGACACGGAACAGGTTCAAGCCCGGGAGGAAATTCTCGACAAAGGCCATCAACCCGTCCGTGGGCGGATAGCCCAGTCCCAACGCCGGCATCGACACCACGACGCGGCTGAGCCAGAACGCCCACGCCGTCAGTGCGAGCAGGGCGACGCCGAGCGTGGCGATGGCAATGCTGCCGGCCACCAGCGACTCGACGGACTGACCGAACGCCGGATCGTTGAGCAATGCCGGATCTTCGAGGATGCGGCCGAACAGGACGGCGTCGGCGATGGTCGAGACGATCTGCATGACCGGGAGGAAGATGAGCAGCGCCGAGGCAAGCAACGCCGCCCGGCGGGACGGCCGGAACTCGGGGAGGGCGATCTCACGGAGCTTGCCGTGACCGGTCCCCTCGATCTCGGCCGGGTCGACGGCCGCCACGTCGCGGGGTGTCCGGCAGTGGTAGCACTGCTTGGAGCGCAGGTTATTGACCGATCGGCACTCGCCGCAGACCCAGATGTCCGCGTCGGTGCCGGCCATCAGTGCTCTGTCGTGCCCGTGAACGACCAGCTTTCGATCCGGAGCGCCGGCACGACGACCCCTCCAAGGAATCCCTTCAGCGTCTTGCGCTCGCTGGCGACCGCGACCGTGCCCGCCATGGCGTCGAGGTAGCTCTGGGTGTAGCGCAGGTTTTTCACGGGGCCGAGGATACGCCCGCCTTCGACCAGGAATGTGCCATCGCGGGTCATGCCCGTGACGATCGCGAGCTTGGGGTGCACGGGATTCGTGTAGTGGAAGCGAGTGACCAACAGCCCACGATCCAGCCCGCCGATCAGCTCCTCGCGCGACGCCGACCCGGCGGTCATGACCTGATTGAGTGGGAACGGGCCGTAGGGGTTGGGAGCCGGCAAGCCGTGGCCCGTCGACGCCACGCCGTCGCGAGCCGCGGTCTGGGCGTCGTACACGACCCCGCGGCACACGCCGGCGTCGAGCAGCGTCACCCGTTGCTTGGCCACGCCCTCGTAGTCGAAACCCATCGGGAGCCCGGCGGGGTCGCGCCCGTCGTCGACGACCGAGACGAGATCGCTCCCGATCCGCTTGCCGATCTCCACGAAGCTGCGCTCTTCCTGGACGGCGAGGGCCGAGAACCCGAGGTAGCCGAGCATGTCGAGCAGGTCCACGACGGCGTATTCCTCGAGGACGACCGGGTAGTCGCCGGCATCGATGGCGACCGCGTTCGCGGTCGCGCGCGCCTTGTCCGACGCTTCCCGGCCGATCGCGGCCGCGTCGATGGTCGTGGCGTCGACCGCGGCCTGCTCCGCGTACCCCGTGCCGCCATTCGGTCCCATCGAGACGGTGAGCAGCTGGGCCACGGTCCGCGTGCCCGCCGCTCGAACGCCCTTGGAATTGGCGACGGCCGTGGTTTCGGTGCCCGTCGAGAACGAGCCGTAGCCGATGACTCCGGCGGCATCGGCTGCGGCGATGACCGCTCGGACGCCGTCGGCGCGCAGCTCCGGCGAGGCCTCGGCCGTGCCCGACGCGTAGCCGGCGGGCACGTCCTCGATCGGCGTGGGCTCGGGCAGTCCGCCCCAATCCTCGAGCTCCTCCACGACCCGGGCGATGGCCGCGGCATTCGCGGCCAGCCGGCGGATCCCCTCGTCGTCCGTGCGCCCCGAGGAGGCAACGCCCACCCGCTTCCCGACCGCGAACCGCAGGTTGATGGAGACATTCGTTTCGGCGACGTTCTGATGGATCTGGCTGTTCGCGAAGCGGGTCAGCGCCGCGTCCTCGGCCATGACCAGGGCTTCGCATTCGGACGCACCCTCGCGCTCGGCGTGGGCGAGGACCCGTTCCGCGAGGGTCAGCGCGTCCCGGGCCCGGTCGTCGTTCATGGACGGCCTACCACTTGCCGACCCCGACCTGGACATCGCGGAAGCGAGCCCCGGGAACGGCGTGCCCCACGTGCCCCGTCTGGCCGGGTTCGCCCTTCCCGCAGTTGGGCGTGCCGAGCATCACGTAACTGCTCTCGTCGCCGACCGCGTCGCACGATCGCCAGAACTCGTAGGTGATGCCCGTGTAGGTCGGGTTCTTGAACAAGCGGCCCTTCTTCCCGCCCTTGATCTCGTACGCGACCTCGGTCGCGAACTGGAAGTTCAGGCGCCGGTCGTCGATGGACCACGAGCGGTTCGAGGCGAGGTACAGGCCGTCGTCGGTATCGGCGACGATGTCGTCCAGGCTCATCCCGGGCTTGGGCAGCAGGTTGATGTTCGTCATCCGGATGAGGGGGATGCGGTTCCAGCCGTCGGCCCGCATCGCGCCACCACTCTGCCGCCCGATCTTCGGCGCGGTTTCGCGCGAAGTGAGATAGCCGACGAAGATGCCGTTCTGGACCAGCGGCACGGCCTGGGCCGTCACGCCCTCGTCGTCCCAGCCGAACGAGCCCATGCCGCCGGGCGCCGTCGCATCGGCCACGATGTCGATCAGGTCGGAGCCGTAGCGGAAACCCTCATCGAGCTTGTCGGTCGTCAGGAAGCTCGTCCCGGCGTAGCTCGCCTCCGTGCCGAAGACCCGGTCGAGCTCCGTCGGGTGGCCGCAGCTCTCATGGACCTGAAGGTAGAGCTGGCTCGGGTCCAGGACGATCGTGAACCGGCCGCTGGGGCACTGCGGGGCGGTCAGGAGCGCGACCGCTTCCTCGGCCAGTGGCTCGGCTCGATCGGCGAGGCGGAGACCCCGGATGAACTCATAGCCGGCCGCCTGCCAGCCACCACCCGAGTCGGGGTACGACCGGCGCTGATGCTCGTCGCCGTCGACGGCGTTGGCCTCCACCGCCGATCCGACATGGGTGATCGTCTGTTCCGTGTACGAACCGTCGGTCGCGGCGAAGGTCTTCCACTCGCGCTGTGCCGCGTACATCGATTCGGTGAAGGCGATGCCCTTGACCCCCGCGGCGGTCTCGTCGGCGGCGAGCAGGTCCGCGATCTTGCGCTCGAGCGGGACGGTGAACGGATCCTCCTCGACCGGGGTCTCGAACGTGCCCGTGGCCGGCGGCCGGTCGTCGAGGACCGTGGGGTCGCGCAGGGCGGTGGCGCTGGCTCGGGCGATGCGTACGGCCTCGCCCGCGACCCGGTCCGCCTCAGGCATCGTCAGGATGTGGCTGCTGGCGAACCCCCACGCGCCATCGACCAGGACGCGGACGCCGAACCCTTCGCTTTCACCGGAGGCCACGCCCTCGACCCGACCGGTCTTGATGGCGATCGATTCATCGAGCCGGCGGACGACACGGACGTCCGCATACCCCGCGCCCAGGGACGTGGCGGTATCGAGGGCGCGCTGGGTCAGGTCTCGCATGCGGCGGCCAATCTAGCAGAGGGTTCAGCCAGCGATAGTCGGGTGAATGACGTATTTCAGAGGCCCGGAGCGGCGCCGACGGCCTGGACCGTGAGATAGATGCCGAATCCGAAGACGAGCAGGGCCGCGACCAATGGGACGGCCTCGCGAACACGACCCAACCCCGGCCCGGCTGGCATGCGATCGACTCGCCGACGGGCCGCAACGATCACCAGCCCGATACCGCCCATCACCGCGGCCATGCCGAGTCCGAACGCCACCACCAGCACGAAACCGAAGCCTGGACGCCCGGCCGCGATCGAGCCGAGCAGGATCAGCAGCGCGCTCGTGGACGGGATCAGGCCACCGGCGAGGCCAAGCACGAACAGGCCGCGCCAGGTGATGGTCGAGCCAGGGGCCGGGGCGTGCGTGTGGGGACGCCCGCCGTGGCTGTGCTCCAGGCCGTGGTCGTGGCGCTCGTCGGTGTCGGGACCTGGTTCGTGCACGTGTTCGTGGCCGTGCTCGTCGTGGCCGTGGGAGGGCGCTCCCGGCAGGTCCTTGGCCGTTCGTCGACGCCGAAGCTCGCCGATCAGCATCCAGCCACCGATCGCGACGATCGAGACGGCTGCCACGACCGGCGCCCAACGCACGACGACGTCCGGGGGCAGCACGTCCGTGGCGCCGAGCACGAGACCGGCCAATACGAGGATCCCGACCGTGTGCGACACGCTCACCGACAAGGCGAGGGCCACTGCGTGGAGCGGCGTGCCGCGCGTTCCGACGAGGTAGGCGGCCATCAGCGTCTTGCCGTGGCCGGGAGTCAGGGCGTGACCCGCGCCCAGGGCGGCTGCGGTGAGCAGCGATAGCAGCAACATGATCGGCGTGAGGTCGGCCTCGTCGAAGATGCCGGGCAGCTCGCCGCCATCGATGCCGCCGGGGACCGCGCCGGTGACGGGTGTCGGCGACGCGGCCGGGGCCGGGGTCGGCGAGGCGGCGTCGGACGGCGCGGGGGCGGGGGACGAGGCCGACGCTGACGGCGACGGGACCTCGCCATCGAGCGGGTGCGCGTCCGGGATGTCGAGCGGCGGCAGCTCCGCGCCGCCGGCCGTCGCGTCGACGACGATGCGCGCATCCGTCAGCGGCAGCGCGACGAGCTCCTCCGGGTATGCCGTCAGCCGCGCCGACACGCTCTCGTCACGCGACTCCCCTTCGACGACCGCCAACGCGACGCCGGATCCCCGAACGACGATCTCGCGCCAGCCCAGTCGATTGGGGTACGACTCGTCGCTGAAGGCGATCCGCGTCGGTTCTGGCCCGATCGTGTCCGCGAGGGCGGCCTCGAATCCGCACACGAGCCGCATCGTCGACAGCCCGCCGACACCGGGCGGGAAGGAGAGCCCGGCTTCGATGGTTCGGAGGTCGAGCGCTTGGTCGTCCGCGGTCAGCCGCAGGTCGGGGGCCAGCACGTCGCATGCCGCGATCCTGCCCGCCTCGACCTCCTCGTCCGAGACCGACCCGTCGGCATCGGTATCGAAATCCTGGCGGGCCTGGAAGGCGGCGATCTCGGCCTGGTCGATGACGACGTCGAGCAGGACCGCTTCGGGGCTCGATCCGCACCTCGGCGTAGTGGTTGATCGTGAAGTTGCCAAGCGGATGGGCGGCCACCAGTCCCGGGAGCACCAGCAGGATGGCGATCGCGGCCGTGACGGCCGCAGACCGGCGAAGGCGTCCGGAACGCGAGGAAACGGCTGGTCCGAGGTGGCGTCCCATGGCGCGGAGGGTACGCGGCCGGCGCCAAGCCGGATGATGGCGGTGGCCGGGGAGGGGTCGGCTACACTCGCGCCGATGTCCCCAACGGCGACGCGCGGGCACGGCGCGTTCATCACGATCGACGGCTCCGACGGCGGCGGCAAGACGACCCAGGCCGAGCGCCTGCGAGAGCATCTGGCCGCCCGCGGCGTGCCGGTGCTCCTCACCCGCGAGCCAGGTGGGACGTGGCTCGGTGAGCGAGTCCGCCAGGTCCTGCTGGCGCGAACGGGCGCTGAGGCGGCCCCGACCGACCCACTGACCGACGCGCTGCTCTTCAACGCGGCTCGTCGCCAGATCGTGGGCGAGGTCATCCGTCCCGCGCTGCTGGCCGGGACGACCGTCATCTGCGCACGGTTCGCGGACTCGACGCTCGCTTACCAGGGCTACGGCGCGGGCGTTCCGCTCGATCGCCTGCGCACGCTCGCCGACATCGCCACGGACGGCTTGGTGCCGGACCTCACGATCGTGCTCGACCTGCCGGTCGAGGCCGGTCTCGCGCGCAAGTCGCCGGACGATGTCACCCGCTTCGAGGCGGAGTTCGATCTCGAATTCCACGGACGGGTGCGCGCCGGGTTCCTGTCGATCGCGGGGGCCGAACCCACGCGAGTCGCCGTCATCGATGCGACGGCCGACATGGACACCGTGGCGGCGATGATCGCGTCGGTCGTGGACGATCGTCTGGGCCTCGCGAATGAACCGGAAGCGGCGCAGGTGCGCACTACGGGATGAGCGAGTCCGCGGATCCGCTCCGGCTGCGCGTGGCGTCCGTCGCGGACGACGCGGATCGCGCTGTCCTGGTTCGAATCGCAAACGGGGAGCTGGGAGCCCTCGATGACCTGTACGAGCGTTACAAGACGATGGCCTATTCGATCGCCTACCGCATCACGAACGACCCGACACTCGCCGAAGACGTCGTCCAGGACGCGTTCCTCGGGGCGTGGCGGAATGCCGCCCGCTACATCGAGGGCCGCGGCAGTGTGAAGACCTGGCTGTTGTCGATCGTCCATCACCGCGCGATCGACGCCGTGCGACGGCGACGGCCGACTTCGGAGCTGCCGGAACGGGAGGAAGTCCCGCCGGCGGCGCTGCAGCTCCCGGACGTGTGGGCGGAGGTCTCCGCGCGGCTGGACGTCGACACCGTGCGGGCGGCGCTGGCCGTGCTGTCCGATGTCCAGCGTGAGGCGATCGAGCTCGCCTATTTCAGCGGCCTGACCCAGGTCGAAGTGGCCGAGCGTACGGCCACGCCCCTCGGGACGGTGAAGAGCCGGATGCGTCTCGGGCTGCTCGCGATGCGTCGGGTCCTGCTCGAGGCGGAGGGATCGACCGCGGCCCAGACGGGGGCCGAGAGCGCGGCCGAGTCGGCGGCCGAGGCAGGGGCCGAAGCCCGGGCCGAACCCCGATGACGGATCTGACCCGGCCGACCCGCCCCGATCTCAGTTGCGACGAGGTGCGCGAGCTCGCCGCGTCGTTCGTGCTGGGCGCGCTCGACCCGGACGAGATGGATGCGGTGCGGGCGCACCTTGCGTCGTGCGCCGATCCGCATGCCGAGGTGGCCGAGCTCGGGTCGGTGCTTCCGGTCCTCGCCGAGAGCGTGCCGGTGGTCGAGCCGCCGGCGGCGCTGAAGGGACGGATCCTGGCGGCTGCGGCCGCGGACCTCGAGACGCGTGGAGCCGGGGCTGCCGCGGCGCCGACCCCGATCCCGACGGCCAGCGAGCGCCAGCAACGAGCCACCGACCGATCGGGCATCGCGGCCTGGACGATGCGGATCGCCGCAGTGTTGGCGATCGCGCTGCTCGGCGGCTGGGGCCTGCTGCTCCAGAACCAGCTCGAGAGCGCGCAGAGCTACGAACAGAGCGTCGCGGCCGTGCTCGACGTGGCCGGTCAGCCGGGCTCGTTGACGGCCGTCCTCACCCCCGACGGCGGCGACGGGCCGGCGGGACTCGCCGCGATCGCAAGCGATGGCACGGTCCGCATCGCGATGAGCGAGATGCCGGCGACCAGTGGGAACCAGGTTTACGAAGCCTGGGTCATCGGCAGCGACGGGGTGCCGAAGCCGCTCGGTGGTTTCCAGGTCGGCGAGACCGGGATCGCCTACTTCGAGGGCGGCGGCCTGCCGACCCAGGAAGGGATCGTGCTGGCGCTCACGCTGGAACCCGGTCCGGGGGCGACGGCTCCGTCGTCGGCGCCGGTCTCACTCGGGACGGCGGTCGGCGCGGGCTAGGCTCCCGCGACGGCCTCTGGCGTATCGGCGACCGACCCGGCACCCTCGGCCCTCGCGCGGGCCAGCGCGGCGGTCGCGGCTGCGATCAACGCCTCCGAATCAGTGCCGTCAGCCGGGAAGCGGGCGACGCCTGCCGACACCGACACGGTCCGCCCGGCGACCGCGGGGAGTGCCGCGACCCCTTCGAGGACGCGTTGCGCGACCATCCGACCCGCGGAGCCCGGCGCGACCAGGACGAATTCGTCGCCACCGATCCGCCCGACCGTGTCGACCAGCCGAACCGACTCGGCCAGGACCGCTGCGACCTGGCGCAGCACCTCGTCGCCGGCCACGTGACCGCCCTGCTCGTTCGTGGCCCGGAAATCGTCGACATCGAACATCGCGAGGGATAGCTCGCTGCCCTGGCGGCCCGCCCGGGCCATCTCGAGCTCGAGGATCCGTGACACGGTCCGCTCGTTGGCGAGGCCGGTGAGCGGGTCGGTGTGGGCCATCCGCTCGAACCATTCCGAGCGTTCGGACGCCGTCGACGCGAGGCGCGCCCGGTCCACGGCCAGCGCCGCGAGTGCCGCCAGCGCGCTGAGCGCCTCCCGGTCCTCGTCCGAGAGCGGATGCGGCGAGGGCCAGACCATCCCGATCGACCCGAGCACGGCCTCCACGCCGCCGCTCGCGACGACCAGTGGCAGGTACGCCCCAACGAACGAAGCGCCCGACGCCGCGGTCGCCTCCCGATCGAACACCGCCGCCCGCCCGGTCGCGGCTTCGGAAAACGGGTGATCCGGGTCCTGGGCATCGGCGATCAGGGGGCTGCCCTCCTCGATGCCGTGCGACGCCGCCAGCAGCAGGCCGGGCCGATCCGGATCGGACAGGAAGATCGCCGCGGCCGCTGGCGAGAGCGCCGCCACGCCGGCGGCAAGGATCGCCTCGAGCGCGGTGTCGCTCTCGTCGCTGGCCGCTGCGGCCGCGATCGCGGCCGGCAGATGGGTACGTGGATCGCGGGACGGACCGTTGACGGGCACGGGGCGGACTCCTGCGGGCTGCACTGGACTTCGGAGCGCGCATCGTACACCGCCCGAATCGTGCGGAATCGCGTTGACCCGGCCTCGACCGGCACCGATACTCCCCCGGATGAAGCTCGTCGTCGCCATCGTCCACAACGAGGATGCCGGGGCGCTGGTCGATGCCCTGCTCGAAAAGGAATTCCGGGCCACGCGATTGCATAGCTCGGGCGGCTTTCTCAAGCAGTCCAACGCGACCATCCTGCTGGGCGTCGAAGACGCCGAGGTGGACGAGGTCATGGGCATCGTCCGCGAGCAGTGCACGTCGCGGACGCAGGTCGTCAACCCGATGCCCCCGATCATGGAGCCGGGCGAGTTCTTCATGCCCTACCCGCTCGAGGTCGAGGTCGGCGGGGCGACGGTCTTCGTCGTTCCGGTCGAGCGGTTCGAGCGGCTGTAGTCCGCGGTGGCCTGGACGCCGCCGGCCGTCGGCCAGCGTGGGACGTGGACGAGGACGTTCACGGCCGAAGACGTCGAGCGCTACGCGCTCATCACCGGCGATCGCAACCCGCTCCATTTCGATCCTGATTTCGCCGCCCGGACGCGACCCGGGAGGCTCATCGTCCACGGTGGGCTCACGACCGGCCTGTTCAACGCGCTCGTCGCCGAAGTGCTGCCGGGCCCCGGAAGCGTGTTCCTCCACCAGGAGTGGGACTACCCGGCGCCGGTCTACATCGGCGACACCGTGACGGCCGAGGCTGAGGTCATCGAGGCCCGCGCGGACAAGCCGATCACCACCCTGCGCTGCGTGGCGCACCGAGACGATGGCACCGAGGTCCTTCGGGGGACGTGCGTCGTCTACACCCACCAACCGACCGACCAGAAGTGAGTCGGGCGCTCGAGAACGAACCGGCCGCCCGCTGGCCGCAGCTGACGATCCTCGGGTTCGGGATGGTCCTGGCGATGTCTCCATCCTTCGCCGCCGCGGCCGTCGCCCCGATCCTTCGCGAGGAGTGGACGGTCGGGACCCTGGAACTGCCGTTCTTGACCGTCGTGGTGCAGCTCGGGTTCGCCGTCGGCGCGCTGGGCCTGGCCGCGATCGGGGCGCCCGATGTCATCTCCGGACCAAAGCTGTTCGCTGCGGGGGCGCTCGTGGCCGCCGCGGCCAACCTAGGGTTCGGGCTCTTCGCGAACGACCCGGGCTCCGCCGTCCCGTTCCGGTTCCTGACGGGCATGGCCCTGGCCGCGGTCTATCCGGTCGCGATGAAGCTGGCCGCCGGCTGGTTCCGGCGTGACCGAGGGTTGGCCATCGGGGTGGTCAACGGCGCACTGACGGTCGGGGTCGCGCTGCCCTTCCTGTTTCGAGCGATCGGCGCATATGCGGGCGTCGACTGGCGCCCGGTGGTCGTTGCGGCCAGCGTCGCCGCGGTGGCGGGGGGGCTGCTCGTCGGGTTTGCCGCGCGGAGCGGGCCGCTGGAGGTCGCCGCCCCGCGCTTCTCGCCGACGATCGCTGCCGCAGCGTTCCGCGAGCCGTCGGTCCGTCTCGCATCGATCGGCTACTTCGGGCACATGTGGGAGCTCTTCGCGATGTGGACGTGGATCCCGATCTTCCTGATCGCGAGTTTCGCCGCCGCCGGGGTGAACGACCCGGCACTCGCCTCCCTGACGGCGTTCGTCGTCGTCGCGGCGGGTGGTGTCGGATCCGCGGTGGCCGGAGCGATCGCAGATCGCGTGGGGCGCACGACGACGACGATCGCTGCCCTGGCGACCTCGGGAACGTCCGCGGTGATCGCCGGGATCCTGTTTGGCGCACCCGTGCCGATCATCGTCCTGGTCGCAGTCGTGTGGGGCGTTTCGGTCGTCGCCGACTCGGCGCAGTTCTCGTCCGCGGTCTCCGAGCTGGCTCCGCCCGGGACGGCTGGGTCCGCCTTGTCGGTCCAGACGGCTGTCGGCTTCACGCTGACGAGCGTCACGATCCTGGGTGTCGGGCTCCTGGACCCGACGGGTTCGGATGGTTGGCGCCTCGCGTGGATCGTCCTCGCGCTTGGCCCGGTCGTGGGGATCGTCGCCATGGTCCGGCTGCGTGGTCGACCCGACGCCACGAAGATGGCCAGCGGCCACCGATGACGACCTGGGTCGACGCGCTGGAACCCGGAGCACCGGACCTCGTCGCGGCGTGGCGCGGCATCGAAAGCGGCCAGGTCATCGAGGTCCGCCGGGAGGTTCAGAGATGGGCCGGCGATGGGTCGGCGGACCGGATCGTCCCGCAACTCGCCTCGCTCGCGGAGGCGCTGACGGCGTTCGTCGAACGCCTGTCGGACGCGGACCTCCAGCGCGACGGCGGCGAGGAGGACTGGAACGTGGCCCAGGCGATCGGGCACGACTGCGATGCGCGTGCCGGCCTGGCGCTCGCCGCTGCCAGGGCCGCCGCCGGTTTGTGGCCAGCGGAAACGCCGCGCGTGGTACCCGGCGTCCCCGGTCCTGCTAACGCGGACCGCGCGACGCTGCTGCGCAAGATCGCCCAGAGCCAGCGGATCGTCGAACGCTCGGCCCGGACCGTGGCCGGGCACGAGACCGAGCCGTGCCCGCTGGTCCATCCGCTCGTGGGCCAGTTCCGTTGCGGTGAGTGGCTGGTCTTCGCGGGCGTCCACGACCTGATGCACCTGGAGCAGCTGCACGCCATCATGCCCGCGTGAGCCCTTTCCGCCCGGACCTCGTCGACTGCTGGATGTTCCGGGTGGGCCGGACGGCGCGAGGCGTCGCTCGCCCCGAGATCCTGCTGCTGCGCCGCTCGGCCGGCCGGATCCTGCCGGGGCTGTGGCAGTGCGTTTCCGGGTCGCTCGAGCCCGACGAGCGCATCGCCGCGGGCGCGCTGCGCGAACTCGCGGAGGAGACCGGCTTCGGCGCCACCGACATCGAAGCGTTCTACGACCTGGACCTCGTGAACCAGTTCCACGAGCCGTCGATGGACGGGGTCGTGACGGCCGCAGTCTTCGCGGTCTGGCTGCGGCCCGACGCGGAACCGAGGCTCTCGCACGAGCACGACGACGCGCGCTGGACGCCCGTCGACGATGCCCATCGCGAGGTCATCTGGCCTGGCTACCGGACGGCCATCGAGCGCATCCGCGACGACCTCTCGGATCCCGAGCGCGCCCCGTGGTTCGAGCTGACCCTCACCGGCGAGCGGCTCCCTCGCTGACGGCGCGTGTCACGGCCAGTCCCGTGACCAGTTCGCGGCGTCGCCCTTCGTGGTGTCGCTGGTAGACTCGGGGTCGAGAGGCAGCCCACCGTGAGGCGGCACAGGAGGGCCACGTGATCGACCGAACCGAGTTACCCGAGGCCACCCCCGCGGCCAGCCGGCGCGTGTTCCACTCGAAGGTCGACACGATCCGGCCCACCTATGGCTTCGAGGACGTCTCGCTGGCGCCCGGTACGGACACGGTCGAGCCGTCGGACGTCGACCTCACGCAGACGTTCTGCGGCATCCCGCTCGAGATCCCGATCCTGGCCTCCGCGATGGATGCCGTCGTCGACGTGCGGATGGCCGGCGAGCTCGCGCGCCTCGGGGGTCTCGCGGTCCTCAATCTCGAAGGCGTCCAGACCCGCTACGACGACCCCGACGCCGTCCTCGATCGGATCGCCACGGCGCCTGACGGCGATGTCCAGGAGCTCCTCGCAGAGGTCTATCTGCAACCGATCCGCGAGGAACTGATCGCAGCCCGGCTGGAGGCCATCCATGCCGCGGGCTCCAAGGCCGCCGTTGCCGCCACGCCGGCCGCCGCCCGAAGATTCGGCCCGTTCTGCGCCGAGCACGGCGCCGACCTGTTCCTCGTCCAGAGCCAGGTGTCCTCCGCCCGTCACCTCGCCACGGGCTACGACCCGCTGTCACTCGGCGAGTTCACGCGCTACATGCCCATCCCCGTCGCGGTCGGCAACACGACGAACGCCGAGGCGGCCTTCGCGCTGATGGAGCAGGGCGCGGCGGCCGTCTTCGTCGGTGTCGGGCCCGGCGCCGCGTGCACCACGCGCGAGGTCCTCGGCATCGGGGTCCCGCAGGTCACCGCGATCAGCGACGTCGCCGCGGCTCGCGACGCGTACCACGCCGACACTGGGCGCTACGTGCCCGTCGTCGCGGACGGCGGGATGCGCCGCGGTGGCGAGTTGGCGAAGGCCGTGGCCGCGGGCGCCGACGCACTGATGATCGGCTCGCCGCTGGCCAAGGCGGATGAGGCTCCGGGCCGGGGCACGAACTGGGGGATGGCCGCGCCCTCGCCGACCCTCCCGCGGGGAACGCGCATCAAGGTCGGCACGACAGCGAGCCTGGAGCGCATCCTGCTCGGGCCCGCGCATGTGACCGACGGCAGCGAGAACCTCGTCGGGGCGCTCCGCCAGTCCATGGCGGCGCTCGGCGCCCGGACGATCCGCGAGATGCAGGCGGTCGAGATGGTGTACGCGCCGTCGACCCAGACCGAAGGCAAATCCTGGCAGCGCGCGCGCTGAGCGAGCCGGAGCACACCACGACCGACATCGGCAAGACCATGGCCGGACACGGGAAGGTCGTCTGGCTGACGACCCGGGGCCGCAGGACCGGTCGACCCCGTTCGGTCGCGATCGGGTTCGCCGACGAGCCGGATGGCTCGGTGCTGGTGGCGGCGAACGACGACAGCACCGCGTGGGCGCGCAACCTCTTGGAGCAGCCAGCCTGTCGAGTCGATATCGGCGGGCGGCATTTCAACGCGATCGCGGAGCCGCTCGAAGGCGCCGACCACAACCGGGCGATCGCGGCCCTGATCCTGCGCTACGGGACGCCTGCCGAGAAGCTCGGGCACGGTCCATCGTTCCGTCTCAGACCGGTACCCGACGAGTCGCACTGATGGCGATCGCCGTCACGATCGACACGACGATCGCGCGGCCGCCGGCCGAGGTCTTCGCCCGCATCTCCGACGTCGATGCCTGGCCGTCGTGGCTCATCGCCAGCGGCATCGTCCGGGTCGATCGCACGACCGAGGGCGCGCTCACGGAAGGGGAGCGTCTCAGGGTCGAGCAGCGGGCAGCGGGCCGCGCCGGGACCTTCGAGGCGACGGTGACCGCCCTCCAGCCACCGACTCGTTTCGCCCTCAACGGCCGGGACGGCGACGGCGTGAGCATCGACATCGATGCCGCCGTCGCGCCCGAAGGCGACGGCACGCGCCTGCGCTGGTCGATCCGCATCGGGCTGCCGCTGCGCTACCGCATGTTCGAGTCGATGGCACGGCCCCAGGTCGAGCGCGCGGCCGCGCTCGATATCGAGGCGCTCAGGCGTCGCCTGGAGTCGACACCCACGGACTGACATGTGTCCATGCCGGTTGGCGGCTGCGGTCGATGCCGCCGGCAGGAGACGGCGCCCATCCTCCTCGTGACGACCCCGAAGTCACCAGGAGCCTGACCGAGATGACCGCACCCGACCGCACGTACGATCGAGTCCGTTTCCACCGTGGTAGCCGCGGCTTCGCGGCCTTCGTGACCGGTCTGAACGGCGCCATCCTCCTGGGCCTCGCGCTGTTCGTGACGCCCGCGCTGAACCTCGGCCAGCCGGCCTCCAGCTGGTTCGTCATCCTCGCGGGTGGCGCCGGTATCGGCCATTTCGCGGCCGTCGTCGGGCTGATCCGTGGCCGCGCCTGGAGCGGCGCACTGGTCGGCTACCTCGCCGCGGCGGGCATCGCGGTCGCCGGCTTCGGCGCTCTCGCGGCCGTCACCGGGCTCGACATCTTCGGCGCCCGGCAGGGCACCGCGGTCGGGTTCTTCATCTGGATGATCGGCTCATGGCTCGTGGCCACCCGGTTCGCGCTCAAGGCCTTCACCTACACCCGGCCGGCCCCGCGTCATGCTCGGCGCCAGGTCGAGCGACCGGCTCCGGACGCCCGCCCGCTGACCGGCATGCGCAAGGTCCGCCGGCCGGCCCTGCTCCGGCCGGCTGATCGCTCGGCTCGCCCGGCGCGGCCGCTGCCGACGCCGCGGATCGTCCACCCGACGCCACGGCGCATCCCGCAGCCGTCGGCCGCGGTGGTCCTCTAGCGGATCGCGACGCCGGTGCGTCGCGGCCACGGTCGTGGCGGACCGGCGGCATCCGGTGCGGTTACGTACGTCATCTGGCCTACGCGAGGCATGACGTTCGCCCGGTTTCGGACGGCCACGTCGCGGTGCAGGATGGCGGCCATGGATACCCTCGGGATGGTCATCCTCGCGATCAGCGCCTTCGCCCTGCTGGAGCTCGCCGCAGCGAACCTCCGGGGCGATGAGCGACAGGCTCGCGCTCGACGGCACGCCGTCCGCCGCTGACCCTCCGTCGACCCCCCGGGGGTCAGCGCCTTCCCGCCGCCGGCGCCCCGCGCCGAAGTCTCCATACACTTCCCTCGATGATCGACGAGCAGACGCTGTACGACCGCGCCGGCGGCATGCCGTTCTTCGAGGCGCTGGTCGCGCGGTTCTACGCCGGGGTCGCGGACGACCCGGTCCTGCGGCCGATCTACCCCGAAGCCGACCTGGCGCCCGCCCAGCACCGGCTGACGCTGTTTCTTGCCCAGTACTGGGGCGGTCCGCGGACCTACGACGCGGAACGCGGCCACCCGCGTCTGCGGATGCGCCACTTCCCGTTCACCATCGATGCCGTCGCGCGCGATCGATGGCTGTTGCACATGCGTGCCGCGATCGCCGAGCTCGCCCCACCCGCGGACGTGGCGGACGCCCTCGAGCGCTACATCGCGGCCGCCGCCGAGGCGATGCGGAACCGCGACTGACGCGCTACCCGCCGATCACCTCGCGCGAGTCAGCTCCTGCCGCCCCTGTGCGCAGCCACGTGATCCGCAGGATCCAGCGGCCGCGGGTGTTGCGCGCACGCAACAACGCGCTCGAACGGGCCAGTCCTACGCTGCGCGCGAAGGGAGCCTTGAGGCCCCCAGGAGGAGGGATCGGACATGTCCTTGTCATCGCGACGAGCCCGGAGCCTGCTGGCGGTCGTGGGGGCGACCGCGATCGTGCTCACGATGGCGCTGCCCGCATCGGCGGCGATCTTCTTCCGCGAGCGCTACACCGGCACTGACGGTTTCAGTTATGACGACTGCGGTTTCGATGTCGACGTCGCGGTCGAGTTCGGGGGCATCTTCCAGATCCGGACGGGGACCGGAAAGGATGCGAACGCATTCTTCGCCCATGACAACTACTGGTACCGCGAGACCCACGTCAGCGAGGACGGCCGGACCCTGACCATCTCGGGCAACGGCAACTTCAACGAGACGAAGGCCGTCCGCGTCGAAGGGTCGGTCTTCACGTTCACCTCGATCAACGCCGGCCAGCTCTTCACCGTACGCGATACCGATGGCAAGGTCGTCTTCCGGGACCGCGGCATGGTCTCCGAGACGATCCTGTTCGACACCTTGGGTGACGGCGAGCCGGGCGGGACCTTCATCGACATCCTTGACAGCACCCTCCACGGCCAGTTCCCGAGCCTCAGCGGCGACCTCTGCACGGCCTGGGACTGACCCAGGCGATCCGCCCGCCGGCCCGGGAGACCTGCTTCCGGGCCGGTACACTGGTGCCCAGCGGCGGGCGGCAGTGGAGGGCAACGATTGGCGGACACTGAGGCTTCACCCAAGCGGGAGCGGGAACGAGACCGCGGCAAGACCATCCACGGCGACGCGGCCAACTCCGGCCATCGGGTCCTCGCCCCGGACGACGCGGAGGTCGAGGCCTATCTCGAGACCGCGCTCAAGGCGCCGGCCCCCGATCGCTCCCCGGACGACCGTCCAGGCGGCCCCGCCACCGCGGTGCCCGGACCCGTCGTCGTCCTCGACTTCGGCAGCCAGTTCGCCCAGCTCATCGCTCGCCGGGTCCGCGAGCTCGACGTCTACTCCGAGCTGCTGCCGCACGACACCCCGTACGAGGAGCTGGAGCGCCGCGGCACGCAGGCGATCATCCTCAGCGGCGGCCCCAATTCCGTCTACGACGACGATGCCCCCAAGCCGGATCCCGCGGTCTGGGGCGGACGCATCCCCGTGCTGGGCATCTGCTACGGGGCGCAGCTCATGGCGCGCGAACTCGGTGGGGATGTCGTGGCGGTCGGCAAGCGCGAATACGGCCCCGCGAACGTCACGATCACGACGGGCGACGGCCTGTTCGAGGGTATCGAGCCCAACCAGCCCGTCTGGATGAGCCACGGCGACTCCATCACGAGGCTGCCGGATGGGTTCGCCTCGACCGCCCAGACCGATTCGACCCCGTTCGCGGGCCTCCAGGCGCCAGAACGAAACCTGTACGGGATCCAGTTCCACCCCGAGGTCGTCCACACGCCTCGTGGCAAGGACGTGCTGCGCAACTTCGTCGTCGGCATCGCGGGCGTCGAGCCGTCCTGGACGGCGTCCAACTTCATCGACACCACGGTCGCGGGGATCCGCGAGCGCGTGGACGTCCACGCGGCGAAGACCGGCTCGGACGGCAAGGTCATCTGCGCCCTGTCGGGGGGCGTCGATTCGGCGGTGGCGGCGGCGCTCGTGCACCGCGCGGTGGGGGATCGGCTGACCTGCATCTACGTCGATCACGGGCTGATGCGCAAGAAGGAATCGGAGCTGCTGCGCGTCACCTTCGAGCGCGATCTCGGCATGAATCTCGTCATGGTCGATGCCCGCGACCGGTTCCTCACCCGTCTCGCCGGTGTCGAGGACCCGGAGCAGAAACGCAAGATCATCGGCGACGAGTTCATCCGGGTCTTCGAGGAGGAGGCCGCCAAGATCGGGGCCATCGATTTCCTGACCCAGGGCACGCTCTACCCCGACGTCATCGAGAGCGCCACCTCCGAGACGAAGGCCGCCCAGAAGATCAAGACCCACCACAACGTGGGTGGTCTGCCGGCCGACCTGCGCTTCCAGCTCATCGAGCCGCTGCGCTACCTGTTCAAGGACGAGGTGCGCAAGGTCGGCCTGGAGCTGGGCCTGCCCGATGCCATGGTCCTGCGCCAGCCCTTCCCGGGGCCGGGCCTCGCGATCCGGATCATCGGCGAGGTCACGCGCGAGCGACTGGATACGCTGCGCGAGGCCGACTGGATCGTGATCGACGAGATCAAGGCGGCGAACCTGTACCGCTCGTTGTGGCAGAGCTTCGCGATCCTGACGCCGGTGCGGTCGGTCGGGGTGATGGGCGACGGGCGGACCTACGCCAACGTCGTCGCCATCCGCGCCGTCACGTCCGAGGACGGGATGACCGCCGACTGGGCCAAGCTGCCGTACGACGTGCTCGGCAAGATCAGCAGCCGCATCGTGAACGAGGTTCCGGGCGTCAATCGGGTCGTGTACGACATCTCCTCCAAGCCGCCCGCGACCATCGAGTGGGAGTGAGCGAGGCGCCAAGGGTTCAGGCAACACCCTGACCGATGGGGTATTCCTGGCGGCATCCGGCGCGGTAGCATGCACGGCATGACCGAGGAAACCTTGTCCGAGGCCGAAGCCTCCATCTGCCCCTGGTGTTCGGCCACATACACGGGCGAGCGCGAGACGTGCCCATCCTGCGGCGCGGCGCTGACGGCCGACCCGAACACCGACGCGTCGCTTCCGGGACTGACCGCCATCGACACGGCGGCCATCCTGAGCGCGAAGACACCGAGCCCTCGGCCGCGCAACCGGCTCATGTCGTGGATCAGCGGCGAATACCCGGACGAAGGCGGCGGCGTGCCCGCCGAGGCGGGCGCGCTGGCGCCCCCGGACCTCGCCGTCCGGCGCGAGATCCTGCGGCTCGAGCTCGAAGCGGAGGTCGCGAATCTGCAGGCCGAGGCGGACGCGCTGCTGGCCGAAGCCAAGGTCGAAGGCCGCGAACCCGGCGTATCCGCGGAGGACGCAGCCGCGTCGGAGGCCGTGGTCCACGAGATCGAGCGGGTCTCGGCCGGGCTGGACGCGGTCGACGAGGAGCTGGGCGACACCGAAGCCGAAGCCGCGGAACCGGTGGCCACGACTCCGGTCGTGCCGCTGGCGCCGGACGCCGAGGCCGCGCGCGCCAGCGACGAGGCCCCTCCGCCGGCCTGACCGATCACGGCCGCTATCCTTGCGGCCGTGCCCGACCGACTCCCACCACCTGGCCCGTCGTTCCTGCGCGAGCACGAGGTTCGCGTTCGCGAGCACACGTACCGTGCGGGCATGGCCCGGCCGTCCGACGCGCCCGACGGCTGGTGGCTCACGCTGATGTGGGTCACCGATGACGACGGCGTCATCAGCTTTCGCGATGTGGCCCCGGTGGCCGGCCCGCCGCCCGATCCCCCGCTCGCTCGACTCGGGCCGTCGCTTGCCGGCGCCCTGTCCGGGCTCATCCTCGAGGACGCCGGCCGCCTGCAGCTCCGCGTAGCCGGGCTGATGCCGCCCGACGACGAGACCCGGCCGTGGCGCGCGCCCCTCGCGGTCCGGGCCGCCTTCCGGTTCGAGCCGGCGCGCGCCGCAGCGATGGGCGCGAACGAGCTTGCCGACACCGTGCTGGCCGGGTTCCGGCGGGCCGTCGAGGGTCTCGGGCGACCCTGACCGGCCGTCGAACGTGAGGTCCGGGGCGACCGGCTAGACTCAGGGGACCGATGCGCGACCTGTTCGACGATTTCCTCGAGGACCTTCGCCGACGGGAGGCGGCCGCCCGCGGGGAGGACCCTGATGCCGGGGCGCCGCCCCGTCGCCGCCGGGCTTCGGGCGACGGTGACCCCGACCCGGACGACCGCGACCCGAACGACCGCGACCCGGACGATCGCGACGACGGCGACCGCGACGGCGAACCTCCGCCCCGTGAGCCCAGCCCGCCGCGCCGCCCCCGCGTGGTCCGTGATGCGCGTCGTGGCGGCCGCCGCCGGCGGGTGACCTGGTGGGTCGTCGGGCTCGTCCTCCTGCTCGTCTTCATGCTCTTCAGCTTCGGGCTGGACCTCTGGACCGACGCGCTGTGGTATCGGAGCGTCGGCTTCGATGGCGTCTTCTGGACCCGTCTTGGCGCCCAGGTCGGCCTGTTCGCGGCGGCGCTCCTCGGGAGCCTCGCGATCATGCTCCTGAACGTCTACCTCGCCGGCCGGCTCATGCCGCCGCCCGACCCGGACCGTGCCGGCGGCTCGTTCCGGACCCTGATGGATCGCATCAACGAGGCGGCGCAGGCGGCTGATCCGGACCGCGGCCCGGGCAGGCGCCGGGATTCCGGGGCGCCACGGCCCGTCACGTTCGATACCGGCGACATCCCCGATCTCACGCCGGTCGCCGGCGTGGCGCTCGTGGTCCTGGCGGGGTTCATCGCCCTGGCGATCGGCGGCTCTGTCGCGAGCGTCTGGGAGACCGTGCTGCTGTGGGCGAATCGCGTGCCGTTCTCGCCAGATGCGGCAGCCGCCGTCACGGACCCGGTCTTCGGGCGGGATATCGGCTACTTCCTGTTCGAGCTCCCGTTCCTCCGGCTCGTCCAGGCGCTCTTCAACGGCATCGTGCTGGCGTCGTTGTTGCTGGTGTTCGCCCGGTACCTCGTCGGCGCCTCGCGCGGGAGCCTCGTGTTCACGACCCCGGTCCGGGTCCACCTCGCGGTGCTCGGCGGGCTCTTCCTGTTGTCGGTGGCGTTCGGCTATCAGCTCGACAAGTACGAGCTCGTGTACAGCAACCGCGGCGTCCTCTTCACCGGCGTGAGCTTCACGGACGAGAAGGCCCAGTTCCTCGCGTATGACGTGCTGACCGTCTTGTCGGGTCTTGCCGGCGCCCTGCTCGTCGGCGCGGCCTTCACCCGGATGCTCTGGCCGCTCGGCCTGACGATCGGCGTGTGGTTGCTGGCCTCGCTGATCATCGGGCGGTTGTATCCCGAGGCCATCCAGCGCTTCACGGTGCAGCCCAACCAGTACGCCCAGGAGCAGACGTACATCGCGAACAACATCGCGATGACCCGGCTCGCGTACGGGCTCGACCACTGGGAGGACGACCGGCTGTTCCAGGGTGAGGCCGTGCTGGACCGGGCCGCGATCGAGGCCGAGGCGGCGACGTTCACCAACGCCCGGCTGTGGGACTACCGGCCGCTCGGCGACACCCTCGACCAGCTCCAGCGCATCCGCCGCTACTACGACTTCCACGACGTCGACACCGATCGCTACGTGATCGACGACGTCCAGCGCCAGGTCATGCTGTCCGCCCGCGAGCTCGACCTCACCCAGAACCCGGCGGCGGCGGGGTTCGTCAACCAGCGGATCGTCTACACCCACGGCATCGGCGCTGCGCTGGTGCCGGTCAACGAGGTGACCAACGAGGGCCAGCCGCGGCTGTTCATCCGCAACCTCCCGCCGGTCTCGACCGAAGGGGCACCCGAGATCACCGAGCCGCGGATCTACTTCGGCGAGAAGTCGAGCGAGTACGTGATCACCGGCGCCCGGCAGGCGGAGTTCGACTACCCGACCGGCGAAGGGGAGGGCGGGGCAGACCCGGGCACGGAGACGCGCTGGCGCGGCACGACGGGAATCAACCTCGACACGACCCTCCCGCGACTGCTGTTCGCGTTGCGCTTCCGCGATCTCGACCTGCTCATCAGCGACCAGATCACCGCCGAGAGCCAGCTCCTGTTCCACCGGTCGCTCGGAGACCGCCTCGAGCACATCGCCCCGTTCCTGCGCTACGACAAGGATCCGTATCTCGTGATCCGCGAGGACGGCACGCTGACCTACGTGCAGGACGCATTCACCGTGTCGGACCGCTTCCCGCACGCGCAGGGCTTCGATCCGGGCGGATCCGGACTCGAGGGGACGCGGCTCGGCGACCCGTTCAACTACATCCGCAACAGCGTCAAGATCACGATGGACGCCTACGACGGGACGATGCAGTTCTACGTCGCGGACGATCAGGACCCGCTCATCCGAGCGTACAGCGGCGTCTTCCCGACGATGTTCCAGCCGCTGACGGCCCTCCCCGATGACCTGCGGCCGCACCTGCGCGTCCCCGAGGAGCTGTTCAACGTCCAGACCCGCGTCTTCGGGCGGTATCACGTCCGCGACCCGCTGCGCTTCTTCCAGAGCGACGACCTGTGGACGGTCCCGCAGGCGCAGGGCAGTCAGCAGTCACTGCCCAACGAGGCCTACTACGTGATCATGCGCATGCCCGGCGAGGAGGAGGCCGAGTTCCTCCTGCTCCAGCCGATGGTGCCGCTCAACCGGCCCGAACATGATCGCGTGGGTCGCGGCCCGCCAGGACGCGCCCAACTACGGCGCGACGCGGGTCTACCGCTTCCCGGCCGACACGACGATCTTCGGGCCGGCCCAGATCGAGGCCCGCATCGTCCAGGACCCGCAGATCAGCCAGCAGTTCACGCTCTGGAGCCAGGGCGGCAGCACGGTCATCCAGGGGAATCTCATCGTGGTGCCGGTGGGCGATTCGCTGATCTACCTCCAGCCGGTCTACCTGCAGTCGCAGCAGTCCGCGTTCCCCGAGTTCCAGCGGATCATCGTCGCCTCGCCGCGCGAGGTGGTCTGGTCCGAGACGCTGGCGGAGGCGCTCGACCTCCTGCTGGCGGCCGAGGGCAGCGCCCCTGGACCGACCGAGCCGCCCGCTCCCACACCGACGCCGTCGCCTGGCCCGACCCCGACCCCCGGCCCGACCCCGTCCGGTGGCGCGACCGATCCGTTGCCGGACGACGTCCCCGGCCTGGTCGACTACGCCAATCGCCACTTCGAGCTCGCGCAGGCGGCGCTGCGTGACGGGGACTTCGCCCGCTACGGCGAGGAGATCGCCAAGGTCGAGGCCGCCCTGCAGAAGCTCGGCGAGCTCGCACCCGAACTGGGGCTCGGGTCGCCCGCGCCGTCGGTCAGCCCCGCGCCATGACCGTGGGGGCGACCCTGGTCGCCTCGCTCCTGCTCGCGCTGGCCAGGCCGCGGACCTGGCCGCTGGCCCTCGCCACGTTCCTTCTTCGCGGCGGGTTCCTGCTCGTCGTCGCCCCGATCGTCGTGCTGCCGAGCGCGGTGGCCGTCGGGAACGTGCTCACGCCGGTGCTGTCGACGGTCGTGTTCCGCGGCTTCGCGACGATCGTCGTGCCACTGGTCGTCATCGGGTTCGGCGCGCTGCTCTGGCTGTTCGGTGGGGGTCTCCTCGCGGCCGCCGCGGAATCGGAGCTGGCCCGCGTGGTCGCGCGGGACGACGAGGCATGGCCAACGGGTCGGGCGCCGCGCGACGTGGTCCCGGCCGAGCACCCGGCGTGGCGCGTGCTCACGGTCCGGCTGATCGCCCACCTGCCGCTGATCCTCGCCCTGTCGTGGGGGGCCATCCGCATCGTCGCGGTGACGTATCGCGAGCTGACCGTCCCATCCGACGTGGGTGTCGCGCTCGTCATCCGCGTCGCGGGCGGGCGCCACGGACGCCGTCGTCGTGGTCGTCGCGGCGTGGCTGCTGGGGGAGACGGTCGGCGGGATGGCCGCACGCCGGGTCGCCCTGCTCGGCGAACGCGTCCCGAGCGCACTGGGAGGGGCAACCATGCGACTCCTGCGCCACCCGCTGCGCTGCATCGTGCTTGGCGGTCGTCCCCCTCCTCGTGCTCCTGCTCGTGCTCGTGGCCGTCGGCTTGGCGAGTTCGGCGACGTGGGACGCGCTCCGGGCGGCGCTGTCGTTCGGGACGGAGGGCCTGACGGCGCTCGCGCTCGTGGTCGTGCTCGTGGCGCTGTTCGCCGGCGGCCTGGTGCTCATCGGGGTCATTTCGGCCTGGCGTGCGGCCGTCTGGACCGTAGATGGGGCCGGGACGTTCGGGGTAGCGGCGTATGACCCAGAGGGGCCGTGGCACGCTGGCAACGACTCTGCCACGCTGCGGGACTTGAGGCCCCGAGGGGTCGATCCGGACCCGAGGTGATGGATGTCCCCGCAGTCGATCGTCTGCGCAACGTGTAGCGCGACCGTTCCGTACGGACGGCTGTCCTGCCCGTCGTGCGGTGAGCTCCTGGCGTCGGTCGCCGGTGCGGCTCGATCGGTCAACGGCCGTTCGAAGAAGGGTCGAGCTGCGGTCGCCGAGCGTCCTGCGCCAACCGCCCTGACCGAAGCGCCCGCGCAGCCGGCGGCCGATGCGCCGTCAGAGGCTGGGCGCGCTGCACCCGGGTGGGAGCCTCCGATCTTCCAGAACGTGCCCGGCGCGACCGCCGCCGAGCCGGTGGTCGAGTCGCGATCGCGATGACGATGACGCCGCCACCGAGGTCGAAGCGCGCGTGGGGACCGGCGCCGGGGCCGCCCCGTCTTCCACGGTGGAATGGCCCGCCGACCTGGCGCTCTCGGACACGTGGCCGACCGCCAACACGATGCCTCCTGGCCCAGCGCCCGCCGTCGTCCGCCCCGCCGAGCCGATGCCGTCGCCGTCCGCCGCGCCGGGCGCCTACGTCCCGCCGATCCTGCACGCGGAACCGGCAGGCGCCCCGGCCCCGGCCCGGGCGTGGGCCGGCCAGGCCGCCGCGGCAACCGCCGCAGCGAACGCCGATTCACCGCGAACGTCCGCGGGTGACCTCCTCGACGCGACGCGCCTTACGGAATTCGTCGGCTGGCTGGCCGTCGCCGGTTCGGCCATGGCCGCCGTCGGGTTCCTGCTCCCGTGGGGAGTCAGTGTCATCGGCGCCACGGGCATCGGCTACTTCGACCGCTGGGGCCTTGCCGGCCCGTTCCACCCGATCGTCCTGCTGAGCCTGCTCGCGGTGCTCGGGCTCTCGCTGGTCCGCAACCCGGTGCCCGCTGTGGCTGCGGGTGGGCGTGCTGGGTCTTGGGCTCGGGGCGCTGCTGTTGGGCCTCACCTGGCCGTACATCGTGGGCCTGTCCGGCACGGGCCCCGGGGCGATCGTCGTCGCCATCGGTGCATTCGTCCTGGGCGCGGCCGGCGTCGGAGCCATCGCGGCCGACCGTCACGCCAGCGAGGACCGACCCGTCTGAGCCCGGTGGCCCGCTGGGGCCAGTACGGCGAGGATCGCCGGGGTCCCCTGCTACACTGCCGCGCAACGCCGACCTGACGATCCACGAGCGTCCGGCCGCACCAATCCACGTTCACGGAGGCCCGCCCGGGCATGGATCAGATCCTCGACGGTATCGGCGATACGATCGGCGACATCATCGCGAGCGACGTCGTCCAGATCGGCGGCCGGATGATCTTCGTCTACATCGCGGTCCTGTGGATCGCATCGGCGTACTGGGCATTCCGCGACATGCAGCAGCGTTCGGACAACGCGATCCTGCCGTACCTCGTCGCCGCCGGGATCATCCTGTTCACCCCGTTCTTCTTCATCCTCGCGGTGTGGGTCTACAAGATCGTCCGGCCCCACGAGAAGATCGGCGAGGTCTGGGAGCGCAACCTGGCCGAGGAGGCCCTGCTCGCCGAGGTCGAAGCGATCCACCACTGTCCGACCTGCGAGCGACGCGTCGACGAGGAATGGATCATCTGCCCGTCCTGCCGGACGCGCCTCAATCGCGTCTGCCCCAACTGCTCGCGCCTGGTCGGGCCTGGACTGGTCGCTGTGCGCCTGGTGCGGCAAGGACTTCGAGCGGCGTGAGATCGCGGCGGCCGCCACGATCGAGCCACTGCCGTCCGGCCTGGAGCAGACCGGTCGCATCGCGGCGCCCACGAGCGCGTCGACACCGGCCATCCCGGCGTCCATCCAGACGACCGTCCGGTCACGCGGCACCACGCGCGGTCCGGGCCGCTCCGCCGCCACCGGGGATCCGCTGCCGGAGCGTTGATCCCGTCCGATCCGGGCCCCGCGGATCCCGTCGAACCCCCCGCAGTCCCGCCTGCTGAGGCTCGGCCGCCCGCAGACCCGCCTCCCGCCCGCCCGGGCGCCAGCACGTTCACCATCGAAGGGCGCGCCGCGCCCGCCCTGTTCGTCGTGGGCTGGCTGGCGACGCTCATCGGCTTCGGCGCGATCTTCGTCGCGCTGCTGGCCGGCGGGACGCCCGGCGCCGCGATCCTGCTCGCTGTCGGCCTCGCCGTGCTGTCGATCGGACTCGTCGCGGGGGCGGGCGCGCAGGGGATCGAGCGACGATCGCGGGCCGACCAGCCGTACACGGGTCCCTCGCCGATCCTGGTGTTCGTGGCGTCGGTGCCGGTGTCGCTGCTCGCGGTCGTCGTCATCGCCATCCCGCTCACGATCGTCGGCATCGCCGTCGATGGGCCGGTCGGGCGGCTCGCATCGGTCGCGGTCCAGGCGGTCATCTACGTCGGTCTGATCCGCCTGCTCGTCGTCGACACCGGTGCGCTGTCGTGGGCCGAGATGGGCCTGCGGCGGCTCGATCGACGGGCGCTCGGCGACCTGGCCAGCGGCGCCCTGTGGGCCGGCCCGGTCATCCTCGTCACGATCCCGGTCGCGGCGATCCTCAGCGCGCATCTTCCCCGTGACGCCGGTCAGCCCATTGCCCCCGACCGGTGAGGCCGTCGGGTTTCGCGCATCCACCTCGTCGCGGGCGCCATCATCGCGCCGGTCGGTGAGGAGCTGCTCTTCCGCGCCTTCGCCACGACCGCCTGGGCGCGGTCGCTCGGCGATCGGCGGGCGCTCATCCGGGGCGCCCTGTTCTTCGCGCTCGTCCACGTCCTGACGATCAGCGGGGCGTCGGCCGGCGAGGCGCTCTCGCTCGCGATCGTCGGGTTCGCGTCGCGTATCCCGGTCGCGCTCGCACTGGGCTGGCTGTTCCTCAAGCGGGGCAGCATCTGGGCACCGATCGGGCTGCACGCGACGTTCAACGCGATCCTCCTGACGGTCGGCGAGTTCGCGGCGCGTAACGGGGTCGTGCCCAGCTAACGCCCGACCGAGCTGGGTTAGCCGTCGCGAAGGGCCGGTTGAGCCCGCGGTGAGGGCTCCTGACTAGGCTCTGCGTCGTCCCCGAGGTCCGGATGGCGGGGGGAATCGGCGGGCTCTCGTCGTCCGGGCCCTCGGGGACACCTTCCGCCCGCACTCGTCCCAGGAGGTTCGCGTGGTCGATCCGCGGGTTCCAGCCGGTGTTCGCGGCCACACGATCCACGAGCTCCCGGCCGCCGAACGACCGCGCGAGCGGCTCGCCCAGCGCGGGCCCGGCGGGTTGACGGCCGCGGAGCTGATCGCGCTGCTGTGGGGGAGCGGCGTCCGCGGACGGTCGGCCGTGGACCTCGCGACGGATGCCCTGAGCGGTCACGACGGCCTGGCCGGGCTGGCCCGCGCCAGCGACCTCGAGCTCGCGGCCATCCCGGGCGTCGGCCAGGCCAAGGCCGCCCAGCTCCTGGCGGCGTTCGAGCTCGGTCGTCGGCTGATGGCCGATTGGCCGGCCGGCCGCTGGTCGATCCGCGGGCCGCACGACGTCGCGGATCGGCTGATCCTCCAGATGGGCCGCCTCGAGCGCGAGGAGCTGCGGGTCGTGATCCTCGACACGAAGAACCACGTCCTGCGCGTCGAGACGGTCTACCAGGGCAACGTGAACTCGTCGCTGGTTCGCGTCGGCGAGCTGTATCGCGACGCCGTCCGGCTCAACGCGGCGAGCATCATCCTCGTCCACAACCACCCGAGCGGCGACCCGACGCCGTCCCCGGACGACCTGCACCTGACCGCCGAGGCCCTGGCTGCCGGCCGACTGCTCGACATCGGCCTGCTCGACCACCTCGTGATCGGTCACGACGCGTATGCCTCGCTCCGCGACCGGGGAGTGGCGTTCGACCGCCCAACGAACGGTGCCGCGGCCCGCACGGACGCTGCCCGCACCGATTAGCGAGGGGGTCGCGAAGGGTTCATGTCCCCGACCGGTTCAATTGCCAGCGGTGGGGGGACCACGGCGGTCGCCAGCGTCGGGGACCTGTCTAGTGTAGGCGTGACCGCCAGGTCGAGCGACCCGGCCCCGATCCGGCGCCGGCGGCCCTGTTCGGGGCCTCTGGTAGACTGCGCGGGCTGCCCGGCCCCGTGACATCGGCGCGACCCCGGCCTCATCCCGGCCCGGCGGTCCGCCCGCGACCACCGCCCGCGACCGACACCCCGTAATCGACGAGGACCTTCCCCCTACCATGCTCGACCGCCTGCTCGGCCTCTTTTCCCGCGACATCGGCATCGACCTCGGAACCGCCAACACGCTCGTCCATGTCCGCGACCGCGGGATCGTCATGAGCGAGCCGTCCGTCGTCGCGATCGATGCCAAGACCAAGCGCGTGCTCGCGATCGGCGCGGAGGCGAAGCGGATGGTCGGCCGCACGCCGGCGAACATCATCGCGGTCCGGCCGCTGCGCGACGGCGTCATCAGCGACTTCGACGTCACCGAGCAGATGATCAAGTACTTCGTGAACCGGGTGCACGACCGGATCGGGCTCATCCCGCGACCGCGGATGCTGCTCGGCATCCCGTCGGGCGTCACCGAGGTGGAGAAGCGCGCCGTCAAGGACGCAGCGCTCAACGCCGGGGCGCGCTGGGCGCGGCTCATCGAGGAGCCGATGGCCGCCGCGATCGGTGCCGGGCTCCCCGTCTCGGAGCCGTCGGGCAGCCTCATCGTCGACATCGGTGGCGGGACCACGGAAGTCGCCGTCATCTCGCTCGGTGGCATCGTCGTCTCGCGATCCATCCGCATCGGTGGCGACGAGATGGACCAGGACATCGTCACGTTCGCCCGGCGCGAGTACAACCTGTTCCTCGGCGAGCGGACCGCGGAGGACATCAAGATCGCGATCGGGTCCGCGTATCCCGGGGAGTGGGATGCGCAGCGCGTCACCCTCCGCGGGCGCGACCTGCTGACCGGCCTGCCGCGCAGCGTCGAGGTCGGCGCCGACCAGATCCGCGAGGCCATCGAGCCGTCCGTCGCCCAGATCGTCGACACCGTGAAGGACACGATCGAGGAGACGCCGCCGGAGCTCGTGGCGGACATCATGGACCAGGGCATCGTCGTGGCCGGTGGCGGCGCGCTGCTGGCCGGGCTCGATCGCCGCATCGCCGAGGCGACCCAGATGCCGGTCCACGTCGCGGACGACCCGCTGACCTGCGTCGTGCGCGGCACCGGCCTCGTCCTCCAGGAGCTCGATGCCATGGACCGCGTCCTCGTCTCGGAGACCTACGCGCGCCCGCCGCGTTGACGGCGTCCGGCGCCACGGACCGATGACCTCTCTGCTCTCCACCCGAACCGGCCGCCGCCGAAGCATCGCCTTCACGGTGCTCATCGCCGTCTGCCTCGTGCTCATGGCGTTCTCCACGAACCCGGCCGTGCGCGAGCTCCAGAGCGGCGTCGGCTTCGCGTTCCGGCCGATCCAGAGCGCGCTCGACGAAGTGGCCGGTGGCGTCGCATCGATCGGGGCGGCCATCGCCGAGATCGATCGGCTGCGGGTCGACAACGCGGCGCTGCGCGAGGAGAACGAGCGACTCGCGATCGAAGAGGCCGTCTCCGAGGAGGTTCGGCGCGAGAACGAGCAACTCACCGCCCTCCTCCAGCTCCGAGCGGGCTTCGAGCACGAGACGGTCGCCGCCGCCGTGATCTCGCGCGAGTCGTCGGAGTTCCGCCGGTCGATCGGGCTGGACAAGGGCTCGAACGACGGGATCGCCGAGGGCGACGTCGTGGTCGTCGATGGCGGCGCGCTCGCCGGCCGCGTCACGCAGGTCGGGCCGGACAGCGCCATGGTCGTGCTGCTGACCGACGGCACCTCGACGGTCATCGGGCAGCTCGTCTCGAACGCCGCGAGGGGCCAGGTCGTCGGCCAGCTCGGCGGCGTGCTCGTGATGGAGCAGATCGACTCCGGCGAGACCGTCGTCCAGGGCGATGAGGTCGTCACGGCCGGGCTGGAGCTCGGTGGTGGGGTCCGGTCGCCGTATCCGAAGGGCCTGCTCATCGGCCAGGTCGTCGACGTCCGGCGTGATGCGAATGCCGTGGTGCAGACGGCCTACCTGCAACCGGCGGCGAACCTCGACAAGCTCGAGTTCGTGCTGGTGATCACCGACTACGAGGGCGGGTTGCCACCGATCGAGGAGCAGCCGATCGACTGTGGCGAAGGCGGCGAGGGCACGCTGCCCGAAGGCGAGCAGCCCTGCCTCGACCCGACGCCCCGCCCGACGGCCACCCCGCCCCGCACGCCGCGACCGTCCACGTCGCCGTCCCGTAGCCGGCAGGCCCGACCCAGCTGGCCCGTACTATCGGGAGGCCCGGTCCGCGCCACGCGCCCTGCTACGCTTCCCGGCCATGAAGGGCATCGTGCTCGCTGGCGGGACCGCCACGCGCCTCTTTCCGCTCACGATCGTCACCAACAAGCACCTGCTGCCGATCTACGACCGGCCGATGATCTACTACCCGATCGAGACCCTCGCCTCGATGGGCATCCGTGAGGTCCTCGTCGTCGTGGGCGGCAAGAGCGTCGGTGACGTGGTCGAGCTGCTCGGCGACGGCTCGCACTTCGGGCTGGACCTGACGTACCGCTACCAGGCCGGCGCCCAGGGCATCGCCCAGGCGATCGGCCTGACCCGCCAGTTCGTCGGCGACGACGCCTTCTGCTGCGTCCTGGGCGACAACATCCTGCGCGGCCCCGCCCTCGCCGACGTGGCCCGCGAGTTCGAGGAGAGCGCCAACGGCGCCGGCACGCTGCTGTACCGCGTCCCGGACCCGGAGCGCTTCGGCGTCGCGGAGCTGGACGAGAACGGCAACGTCGTCGGGTTCGAGGAGAAGCCGAAGGCGCCCAAGAGCGACCTCATCCCGATCGGCGTGTACTTCCTGCGTCCGGACGCGTTCGACGTCATCGGCCGCCTCGCCCCCTCGAAGCGGGGAGAGTTCGAGATCACCGACGTGCTCAATCACTACATCCCCGACGGGCGGCTCTTCACGCGGGTGTACGAGGGCCACTGGACGGATGCCGGGACCGTGCCGTCCCTGCTGCGCGCGTCCGAGCTGGCGCGCGACGACGACGCCATCGGTCGCCTGAACCCGCCGTCGGAGCGTCCGATCGGATGACGGAGGGCTCCACGGAACCCGCCACGGATCCCGCCACGGACCCCGGCGCCGAGGCCGCCGCCCGCGACTACCGCCGCCTCCTCGTCACTGGCGGGGCCGGGTTCATCGGGTCGTGCTACGTCCGCGACGTCCTCGGCCGGCGCGACGGCACCGAGATCACCGTCCTCGACAAGCTGACCTACGCCGGCAACGAGGCCAACCTCGCGCCGGTTCGCGCCGACCCGGAGATGGACGCTCGCCTGCGGTTCGTGGTGGGCGACATCGCCGACCGCGACGTCGTGAACGACCTCGTGCGCGACGTCGATGCGGTGCTCAACTTCGCCGCGGAGTCGCACGTCGACCGGTCCATCCTGGACCCGGAGGCGTTCCTCGTGACCGGGGTCATCGGCGTCCACATGCTGCTGGAGGCCTGCCGGACGGCACCGCAGCGACCCCGCTACCTCCAGGTCTCGACCGACGAGGTCTACGGCTCGGTCGCGGAGGGGCACTCCCGCGAGGGCGACGTGCTCGCGCCGCGCTCCCCGTACGCGGCGGCGAAGGCCAGCGGCGAGCTGCTCGTTCGGAGCTACGTGGTGACCCACGGGCTCGATGCGGTCGTCACCCGCGGCTCGAACACCTACGGGCCGTACCACCACCCCGAAAAGCTCATCCCGCTGTTCGTCACCAACGCGATCGACGACCTGCCGCTGCCGCTCTACGGCGACGGCCTCCAGCGACGCGACTGGCTGTACGTGTCGGACCACGCCTCCGGCATCGATCACGTCCTCCGCCACGGCCTGACCGGCGAGACGTACAACATCGCCGGCGGCGTCGAGATGACGAACCGCGATACGGTCGGGCTCCTGCTCAAGCACCTGGGCAAGCCGTGGTCGCTGGTCCGCCACGTCGAGGACCGGCCCGGCCACGATCGCCGCTACGCGATGGACGGTTCCAAGCTGTCCGAGCTCGGCTGGCGCGCGCAGACCACCTTCGAGGACGGCCTGGCCGAGACGATCGACTGGTTCGTCGACAACGAGCCGTGGTGGCGTGCCGCTCGAACCGGGGACTGGGACGCCTACTACGAGCGCCAATACGGGCAGCGGCTGCGGACTGCGACCTGATGCGCGTCGCGGTCACGGGCTCGACCGGTCGGCTCGGGTCCGCCCTGGTCACGGCCCTCGGCGAGGCCCCATTCACCGGCCCGCGCGGCCCGCTGGCGTGGACCCGGGCGGAACTGGATCTCGACGCACCCGACGGCGTGACCGCCGCCCTCGACCGCGACAAGCCGGAGGTCGTTGTGCATGCCGCCGCCTGGACCGACGTCGACGGCTGCGCCCGCGAACCCGAGGTCGCCCAGCGTCGCAACGGCGACGCGACCGGGGTCCTCGCCGCGGCGTGTGCTGCCCGGGGCGTCGAGCTCCTGATCATCTCGACCAACGAGGTGTTCTCCGGCGATCGCGACGACCGCGTGGGCTATGCGCCCACCGACCCGACCGAGCCCCCGAACGCCTACGGCCGCTCGAAGCTGGCGGGCGAACAGGCCGCGACCGCGGCGTTCGAGGCGGCGGGCCGCCCCGGCAGTCTCGGGATCGCGCGGACGGCCTGGCTGTTCGGCCCGCCCGGGCGCGACTTCCCGCACAAGATCCTCGATGCCGCCGCGAAGGCGCAGGCCGAAGGAGGCCCGCTGCGTGTCGTTGGCGACGAGTGGGGCACGCCCACGTACGCCGCCGATGTCGCCGACGCGATCGTCGAGCTGCTCGGCGCGGACGCGCTCGCCGGTGTCCACCACCTCGTCAACGGTGAGGTCGCCACCCGAGCGACCTGGGCGGAGGACATCCTGGATCGGCTCGGCGTGCGCGCCACGGTGGAGCACGTGCCGGGCACGACGTGGACGCGCGCGTCCGTGCCACCCCGCTGGGGAGTGCTGGCCGCGACGCCGCTCCCCGGCGGCGAGCCCATGCGCTCGTGGCGCGCGGCCATGGCCGACTACGCGCCGGTCCTCAGGCGTGAGCGCGAACGCGAGCGGGCGACGGCCGAGCGAGCCACCCCCGCAGCCACCGAGTCGCGACGTTGACCAGCCTCGACCGACCCCCCTCGACGCTCGACGGCGTCCGCTACGGTGCGATCGCCCGCTTCGAGGACCCACGCGGGTCGTTCCGCGAGATCTGGCGCGCCGACACGTTCGGCACGATCGACCCGGCCGATGCCGGCGCCGCCCCGGGCAACGAGGCACGCTTCGTGCAGGCCAACCTCTCGACCTCCGCTCCCGGGGTCCTTCGCGGCCTGCACCTCCACCAGCGCCAGCTCGACCACTGGGTCGTGGCCTCGGGCCGTGCGTTCGTCGCGCTCGTCGACGTGCGCCCGATGCTCCGCGGCGAGGCCGACCGTCCGCTCGTCGAAACGCGCGAACTCACCGCCGACGAATGGGTCGACATCCCGATCGGCGTCGCCCACGGGTTCCTCGCGCTCGAGCCGCTCGAGCTGATCTATCTCGTGACGAACGAGTACGACGGCAGCGACGAGCTGGGGTTCGCCTGGGACGATCCGCTCGCCGCCGTTGCCTGGCCGGCCGTGCACGAAACGCCAGATGGCGGCCCGATCCTCTCGGAACGTGACCGCTCGAACCCGTCACTGGCCGAGCTCGTGGGGCGGTTGCGCACCACCGGCTGACCCGGCTCCGGGCGGCGCGGACCGGACCGGACCCCACCCTGCCTGACCAGGCAGGTCCATCTCGCGACCCGATGGGGCTACACCCGTCGGGACCATGGCGCGATTGAGACGGGCACCCACTTCGGGGAGGCTGGGACCACCGATCCCTGCCCTCACCCCGGAGTTCCCTTGCACAAGACCCTCGCTGCCCTGTTCCTCGTCCTGACGGCCGCCGTCGGAACGTTCGCCGTGCCCGCGACCGCGCGTGCCGCCCAGACGTCCGATGCCAAGGTCGTGATCATCGTCGGGGCGACACACGGCGCGACGTCGGACTACCGCTCCAAGGCCGACCAGGCCTACGCCGAGGCGAAGAAGCACACGCCCAACGTCTACAAGGTCTACAGCCCGAACGCGACCTGGTCCAAGGTCAAGAGCGCCACGGTCAATGCGTCGGTGGTCATCTACTTCGGCCACGGGAACGGCTGGCCCAGCCCGTACCCGAAGGACTCTGCGTACACGACCAAGGACGGGTTCGGCCTGAACGCGACGGCCGGCAATGGCGACAGCAACACCAAGTACTACGGCGAGCCGTACGTCTCCACGCTCGACCTGGCGCCGAATGCCGTCGTGCTGCTCCATCACCTCTGCTACGCGTCGGGCAACTCGGAGCCGGGGAACCCCGCGCCCACCCGCTCGGTCGCCAAGCAGCGCGTCGACAACTACGGGGCGGGCTTCCTCCGGGCCGGCGTCAGCGCCGTCATCGCCGACGGTCACCGCGGAGCGGTCGACTACCTGCGCGCCCTGTTCACGACCGACCAGCGCCTGGTCGACCTGTGGCGCTCCCAGCCGAACTACCACGGCAACGAGTTCTCCTTCGCTTCCAGCCGGACGTCGGGCAAGACCGCACTCATGGATCCGGACACGTCGACGTCGGGCTACTACCGCTCCATGGTCGGCAACCCGAACGTGACGACGACCCAGGTCCTCGATGGCGCTCCTGCGAGTCCGCCACCCCCGCCTGCCTATGCCGTCATGAGCGTCTTCAACGACCTGGGGAGGTCCAAGTTCGTGGGCTCGATCCAGTGGATCTACGACGAGAAGATCACGAACGGCTGCACCGATACCCGCTACTGCCCGGTCGCCGCCGTCACCCGCGGCCAGATGGCCAGCTTCATCGCCCGGACGATGGAGCTCCCGGTGGCCACCCAGGACTACTTCAGCGACGACAACGGCAAGACGCATGAAGCCGACATCAACAAGATCGCCGAGGCGGGGCTGACCGTTGGCTGCGCGCCCGGGCTGTACTGCCGGAGCGACTCTCTCAGTCGCGCCCAGATGGCGGCCTTCCTCGCCCGCGCGCTGGACCTGCCGGCCGCGTCCAAGGACTACTTCAACGACGACAACAGCTTCTCGCTCGAGCCCGAGATCAACGCCGCGGCCCAGGCCGGCCTGACCGGTGGCTGCGGCGACAACAAGTTCTGCCCGGCGGCCGCGGTCACCCGCGAGCAGATGGCGGCGTTCATCCTTCGAGCCTTCAAGCCCGACTGAGTCCCGGACGGTGGGACGACCGCACCGGAACCCACCCGACCACCCCGTACCAGTCGCGAACGGGACCTTCGTCAGGTTGCCCGCGCTTGACCGTCCGACCTATGGTTTGGAACCCGTCACAGAGGCTGTCTTGAGGTTCGTCCGTCGCCGCCACGCCACGAATCTGCTCGCATTCCTGCTGCTGGCGACGTCCGCGATCCCCGCCTCAGCCGCGAATCCGACCGCCGATCCGACGCCCGCGCCGGCCCTCGGTGCCGCCCGGCCCGCCCCGGCCGCAGAGCCTGTGAGCGAGCAGGACAAGGTCGGTCTCCGCTCGAGCATCCACTGGGAAGAGATCCAGAAGCACGCGAACGACAAGATCGATTTCGCGCCGGGCGGCCGGGTGACCGTGCCGTTCCGTCCCCGTGCGCATGACCGATGGACCGTCGGCGGCGTCGCTCCCCGTGCCCTCCCGGAGGGCCGCCTCTCGGGTCGTCAGCTCCGCGAGGCGCTGAAGCCGGCACCCGCCGCGGATCCCGCGCCGGCGCCCGAGTCGGAGCCCGCCGTCGAGCCGACCCCGACCGCCGCGCCCGCCGAAGCACCCAGCGATCCGCCCGCCGACCCGCCCGCGGACCCCACCCCGGACGCGTCGAGTGAACCGACGGCCTCGCCGGCCGCCACCGACACGCCCGTCGACCAGCCCGTCCTCGACGAGGGCGAGGCCATCCCGGCGGAGGGCGTCTCCTGGTCCCCCGACCTCGCGGCCGAGAGCCCCTCAGACCCAGCCGCCGCGATCTCCCCGAGCGGCCTGAAGCGCGAAGTCTTCGGGTTCCTGCCGTATTGGGAAGTCAGCGACAGCTCCACGACCATCGACTACTCGAAGGTCTCCACGATCGCCTACTTCGGTGTCGGCGCTGCGGCGAACGGCAGCCTCGAGAAGAAGAACAAGGACGGGTCGACGACGACGGGCTGGAACGGTTGGACGAGCGCCGCCATGACGGCCGTCATCAACAAGGCCCACCAGAGCAAGACCCGCGTCGTGTTGACGGTGCAGAGCTTCGCGTGGTCGGCGGGCGGCTCCACGAAGCAGAAGGCGCTCCTTGGCAGCAGCACCGCCCGAGCGGCCCTGGCCAAGAACATCGCAGTCGCGGTCCGTGACCGTGGCGCGGATGGCGTGAACCTCGACTTCGAGCCCCTCGCCGCCGGCTATGCGGACGAGTTCGTCTCGCTCGTCAGGCGCGTCCGCACGGAGCTCAACGCCGTCGCCAAGGGCTACCAGCTGACCTTCGACACGACCGGCTACATCGGCAACTACCCGCTCGAAGCTGCGACGGCGGCGGGCGGCGCCGACGCCATCTTCATCATGGGCTACGACTACCGTTCCGCCGGCTCGAGCCCGGTCGGTTCGATCGCCCCGATGGGTGGAGCCGCGTACGACATCGTCGACACGGTCAAGGCCTACAGGGCGCGCGTTCCAGCATCCAAGCTGATCCTCGGGGTGCCCTACTACGGCCGCGCCTGGTCGACGGACAGCGACAAGCTGAATGCCAAGAACATCAGCGGCACCAAGTACGGCTCGTCGACGACGGTCATCTACGACAACGGCATCGTCGTCCTGCAGGAGCACGGCAGGCGCCGAGACAACCTCGAAGACGTGGCCTGGACGGCCTATCGCCGCGAGAACTGTTCGACCACGTACGGCTGCGTGACCTCCTGGCGGCAGCTCTACATGGACGACGCCTATGCGCTCCGGGTCAAGTACGACCTCGTCAACTCGTATGGGTTGCGCGGGGCCGGGATCTGGGCGCTCGGCTACGACAACGCCCGCCCCGAGCTGTGGGCCGCGATCAAGGACAAGTTCGTCGCCACGACACCCTTCACGGACGTCACCGGCTTCGCCACCGAGATCGAGTGGCTGTACAAGACCGGGATCACGGCCGGCTGCGAACCGACGCGCTTCTGCCCCAAGGGCAAGGTCACCCGCGCCCAGATGGCGATGTTCCTGGACCGCGCCCTCGACCTGCCGGCGGCGACCGTCGACTACTTCGACGACGACGACGGCAAGACCGGCGAAGCCAGCATCAACGCCCTGGCCAAGGTCCAAGATCACGAGCGGCTGCGGCCCGCGCCGCTTCTGCCCGACCGCCAGCGTCACCCGCGCCCAGATGGCGATGTTCCTGGACCGTGCGCTGGCCCTGCCCAACGCCACGACCGACTACTTCGACGACGACGACGGCAAGACCGGCGAGGGCAGCATCAACGCGCTCGCGAAGTCGGCCATCACCGGTGGCTGCGGCCCCCGCCGCTACTGCCCGACGAGCTCGGTCACGCGCGAGCAGATGGCCGCCTTCCTGTACCGCGCCCACCTGCAGGGCCGCCTCGACTGAGGAGCGCGGCTACACTGCCGTCGATGATCGACCCCGCCGCCCGCGTCCATGCGTCCGCCGAGCTCGAGGACGGCGTCAGCGTCGGGGCCGGCAGCGCGATCTGGCAGCGGGCCCAGGTCCGCACCGGTGCCCGCATCGGCACGGAGTGCGTGATCGGGCGTGACGCGTTCATCGATCAGGGTGTCGAGATCGGCGACCGCGTGAAGATCCAGAACGGAGCGCTCGTCTACAACGGCGTCACCGTCGCCGACGGCGTGTTCATCGGCCCAGGCGCGATCCTCACCAACGACCGCTACCCGCGGTCGATCACCGCCGAGGGCGAGCTGGCCCGCGCCGACGACTGGGAGGTCACCCCGATCCGCCTCGAACACGGCAGCTCGATCGGCGCCGGCGCCATCGTCGTCGCCGGCTGCGATGTCGGGCCGTTCGCGATGGTCGGCGCCGGGGCCGTCGTGACGCGGACCGTCCCGGGGCACGCGCTGGTCGCCGGGAGCCCCGCGAAGCGGATCGGCTGGGTGTGCGCCTGCGGCGACCGGCTCGATGGACTCGGAGGGGCATCCCGCGCCGGCGGAGATCGGGCGCTACACGACCGACCCGGAGCTGACGTGCGCCCGCTGCGGCCGCCACTACGCCTACGACCGCGCCGGCGACACGCTCCGCGAGGCGACCGCGTGATCCCGGTCGCCCGCCCCGACATCGACGACGCGGAGATCGCCGCCGTCACCGAGGTCCTGCGCAGCGGGATGCTGGCCGGCGGCCGCCGGGTCGCCGAGCTCGAGGAACGCTGGGCGGAGTTCATCGGCGTGCGCCATGCGATCGCGGTGAGCAACGGGACCGTCGCCGAGATGTGCATCTTCGCGGGCATGAGCCTGGAGCCCGGCGACGAGGTCATCACCGTCGGGCACACGTTCAACGCGACGGTGTCGTCGATCCTGTACACGGGCGCCACGCCGGTCTTCGTGGACATCGACCCCGAGACCTACGACATCGACCCGGACCGGGTCGCGGCGGCCATCACGCCCCGGACGAAGGCCATCTGCCCGGTCCACCTGTTCGGCCTGCCGGCCGACATGGACCCGCTCCTGGAGATCGCCGACCGCCACGGCCTCGCCATCGTCGAGGACGCCTGCCAGGCCCACGGCGCGGAGTACCGCGGCCGGCGGGTCGGGAGCTTCGGGCACGGCGCGTTCAGCCTGTACGGCACCAAGAACATGACGACCGGCGAGGGCGGCCTCATCACGACCGACGACGACGCCCTGGCCGACTGGATCCGGCTGTACCGCAACCAGGGCATGCGCGAGCGCTACCGCCACGAGATCCTGGGCTACAACTTCCGCCTGACCGATATCGCGGCGGCGATCGGCCTGTGCCAGCTCGACAAGCTCGAGCGGAACACCGCCCGCCGCCAGGCGATCGCGAAGCGCTACGACGAGGCCTTCGCCGACCTGCCGGTGGTCGTGCCCAGCGTGCCCGTCCGATCGGACGCACGTCTACCACCAGTACACGCTCGACGTCGGGCCCGCCCGCGACGCGATCGTCGCCGACCTCGCCGCGGCCGGCGTCTCGACCGGCATCTACTACCCGATCCCGGTCCACCGCCAGCCGTACGTGCTGGCCCTCGGCATCCACGCCGACCTGCCGGTCACGGACCGGGCCGCCGCCCGGAGCCTGTCGCTCCCGATGTTCCCGGGCCTCACCGACGACGAGGAGGCGACCGTCATCGAGGCGGTCCGCGCCGTCGTCGGGCGGCACGCGGCCACCGCCGAGCGATGAGCGGCTGGGAGCCCATCGGCGAGCGGCCGGCGCGCGTCGGGTTGATCGGGCTCGGGGCGATGGGTCGCAACCACCTGCGACTGCTGAGCGCCCGCGAGGACGTGGAGCTCGTGGCGATCTCGGATCCACTCCCCGAGGTGCTCGAGGCGGCACGCGCGACCACCGACGCCAAGGGCTTCGCCGAGCCGCAGGCGATGCTCGCCGAGGCCGACCTCGACGCCGTCGTCATCGCCTCCCCGACGACGACCCACCTCGCGCTCGCGCTCGCCGCCATCGAGCGTGGGGTCGCGGCGCTCATCGAGAAGCCGCTCGCGGCGACGCCGTCAGAGGCCGACGGCCTGGTCACGGCTCGCGCGCGACCGGGGTGCCGATCCAGGTCGGCCACGTCGAGCGCTTCAACCCGGCGGTCCTCGAGCTCGGCCGGCTCCTCGACCAGGGCTGGCTCTCGACGGTCTATGCGATCACGAGCCGCCGCGCCGGCCCGTTCCCGGCCCGCATCCGCGACGTCGGCGTGACCATCGACCTCGCGACCCACGACGTCGACATCCTCTCGTTCGTCGCGGCCGAGCGCCCGACCCGCGTCTCCGCCGAGACCGCCCAGCGCGTCCACCAGGACCACGAGGACCTGCTGTTCGGGCTGCTGTCGTTCCCGTCGGGCTCGGTCGGGATGCTCGATGTCGACTGGCTGACGCCGGCCAAGCGCCGGACGCTGACCGTGGTCGGCGAGGAGGGCATGTTCGAGCTCGACTACCTCACCCAGCGGCTGACCTTCACGCGCTCCACCGACACGACGAACCCGCACCTGATCGGCGGCTATGCCCCGACCTTCGAGGGCGAATCGGTCGAGCTGCCGCTGGCGAGCGGGGAGCCGCTGGCCGCCGAGCTCGATGCGTTCTTCACCGTCGTCCGCGAGGGCGGCCGACCGGTCGTCAACGCCGAGGACGGGCGCTGGGCCGTGGTCGTCGCGGACGCGCTGCTGCGCGCGGCGCGCGAGCGCCGGACGGTCGAGCTCGACGAGGTCATCGCCCGGTGACGATCACCGATCGGCCGTCGAACACCGCCGACCTGGCCGGCGGCTCGATCACCTCCGGCCGAACCCCTGCCGCCACTCGTTCGCCCGGCCCGTGCGGCCATGGCGCGGCGAGCCCGGGACGGCCGGGATCGTGGCGGTGGTCGGGGCCGGCAAGATGGGCCTGCCGCTCGCCGCGCAGTTCGCGTCGCACGGCTGGGACGTGATCGCCGTCGACATCGACCAGGCGGTCGTGGCCGCGATCAACGAGGGCCGCTCGCACGTCGACGAGGAGCCCGGCCTCGCCGAGCTCGTCGCGACCGCGCACGGCGACGGCATGCTGCGCGCGACGACGGACGGCGCGGCGGCCGCGCGCGAGGCCGACGTCGTCGTGCTCATCGTGCCGGTGATGCTGGACGCGGACTCGCGACCGGACTACCGCCACATGGATGCCGCGACCGACTCGATCGCTCCGGGCATCCACGCCGGGTCGCTCGTCATCTACGAGACGACGCTGCCGGTCGGGGACACGCGCGGGCGGTACGCCCCGCGTCTCGAGGCGGCCAGCGGGTTGCGCGCCGAGGTCGATGGCGACAACGGCTTCCTGCTCGCGTTCTCGCCGGAGCGGCTGTACAGCGGCGCCGCGCTCCGGAACCTCGCCACGTATCCCAAGCTCGTCGGCGGCCTCGGGCCGGCTTCGCGGGACCGCGCGGCGGCGTTCTACGACAGCGTGCTCGATGCCGAGATCGTGGCGATGTCGTCGGCCGAGGCGGCCGAGTTCTCGAAGCTCGCCGACACGACCTACCGCGACGTGAACATCGCGCTCGCCAACGAGTTCGCGAACTACGCCGACCGGATCGGCGTCGACCTGACCGAGGTCATCGCCGCGGCCAACAGCCAGCCCTACAGCCACATCCACCAGCCGGGGATCGGCGTCGGCGGCCACTGCATCCCGGTCTACCCGCACTTCCTGCTCGACCGGGCGCCCGAGCTGTCGCTCGTGGCCCGAGCCCGCGAGGTCAACGACGGCCAGGTCGACGTCGCGATCGAGGCGCTGAAGGCCGAGCTGGGCTCGCTGGATGGCGTCGCGGTGCTCGTGCTCGGGCTGACCTACCGCCACGGCGTCAAGGAGCTGGCCTACTCGCGGGCGCTGCCGCTGATCGAGCGGCTGCGCGCGGCGGGCGCCCGAGTGCTCGCGTACGACCCGCTGCTGACCGAAGACGAGATACGCGCCGCGGGCGCAGAGCCGTGGACCTGGGGAGCGGCGGCCCCTGGGGTTGGCGGCATCGTCACCCAGACCGCCGACCCGCGCTGGAACGAACTCGAACCCGGATGGTTCCCGGCCCTCAAGGTCGTCCTCGACGGCCGCAACAGCCTCGACGGCCTCGCCCTGCCGGACGGCGTGACCCGCCGCGGCATCGGAAGCTCCTAGACCCCAGAGCCGATCCGGCGAGATCACCCATAGCGACCAGGAGCCGCTGTGCCGTGACGCGGATCCCCGGGGCGGGTTAGGCCGCGTCCTCGCCGGAGAGGTCCTTGTCCTGCATCTCCCACGCGTGGTCGAGCATGTGGAAGGCCGAGTGTCGGATGAGGTACGGCAGGGTCCGTGACCGCATGCGCGGACCCTCCCCGGCGTTGTAGGCGCGCATCGCCTCGACGTACGCCTCTCGATACTCCCGCAACCCATCCGGGGTCATCGCCCCCTCCTCGGGGATCTTCAACCCGACGCCGCTCGCAAGGTTCTCGCTCTCCCAACGAATGGTGTGGCTGATGATCCGATCGCGGTCGCGTCCCCCTCCGCGCGGGCCCTTGCGCATCTCCGGCGAGACCCGCGCGGCGACGCCATCGAAGAACGCCCAGCAGGCGCGCAGCTTCGTGATCGCGCGGTCGAACTCGGCCTCGGTCAGCGGTCCCTGCTCGGTCGAAGAGGCCGCGAACGAGATGCCCCAGAAATCGGTGGAGCCGGGACCGACCCTGTCCTCCACGATCTCGAGCGACCCGGCGGCGTCGAACTCGGGCAACATGCCAGCGAGGTCCGCGATCGGCCGATACCGGTCCCGATACGACTCGAGCGTCTCCAGGGCGACCTCGGGGGTCTTCGCACCGCGGCTCCACCCGAGCCATTCGAGGCTGAAGGCCACCGCCCGCTTCCCCTTGGGTCCGCGTTCGATGACGGTGCGGACAGGCATGGCCCGAGTATCGCACTTGAACCGACGAGTCCGGGCTCCGAACCGCGCGCACCATGTGTCCCGACGCGTGCGACCCTAATCCACGTGGCTGCCTCCGATACCCCCGCCGAGACGCGCATCGATCGCTGGCTGTGTGCGGTGCGCCTGGTGAAGACCCGCCCGCTTGCGACGCGTCTCTGCGAGGGCGGTCACGTCCGCGTGAACGGGGTGTCGGCCAAGCCGTCGACGAAGGTTCGGGCCGGCGACCGGGTCGAGGCGCTGATCGCAGATCGCGACCGTGTCGTGGAGGTCGTGCAACCGATCGAGACGCGTGTCGGAGCACCCGTCGCTGCGACGTGCTACGTGGACCACACCCCGCCGCCGATCGTCACCGAGGTGCGGCCGGGGATCATGGCTGTCCGGGGCGAGGGCCGGCCGAGCAAGCGGCTCAGGCGCGAGCTCGAGCGCCTGCGCCGGGCTCCCGAAACCTGAGGCCCGCGGTTCGGCGCGCCTCATTCGCAGGGCAGTGACATTCGGCACATCGGTCGGTCGATGCGCGTCCGATACACAGCGCGGTCGCTGGGAGGCTGGATGACCACACGAACGATCCTGCGATTGGGTTCGCCGCTCATGCTCCTGGTCGTGGCCGCGCACTGGACCGCCGGCCCGGCGGCGGCCGAGTGCCCGTTCGTCCCGCCGTTTCCGAGGGCCGAGCCGGCCATCCGTTCCGCCGAAGAGGTGATCGTCGGCGAACTCGTCCGCGCATCGGCAGCCGACCTCGACCTGGGCCCGAACCAGGGCCCGCGCAAGATGGCCATGCGGGTGACCGAGGTGCTGCGTGGCCCGAGGGCGGTCGGCGACCTCGTCGATGTCGAGTACCTCGAGCCCAACTGGCCGTGGATCAAGTATCGAGGCGGAAATGGTCAAGCCGTCCCGTCATGCACATACCTGACCATGTACGCGAACGTCGGGGACACGATCGCCCTGGCCCTTGGCGCGGTCCAGCCCCGACAGCGCCTCGAGGTCCAAGGCGTGTCCTGGATGCAGCCTCGAACGACGTTCAACGCGATGAGCAAAGTCCGAAGTCCGGCGCTGCTCGCCGAGATCCGGAGGATCGCTGGGCTGCCCGAGACCGATATGGCTTCGGAGGGCGTTGCCGCTAGGGCAGCCCGCCTCGATCTCGCGTGGGGAATCGCAATTGCCGTGGGGGTCCTGGGCGGCGCGGTTGCGTGGTGGCGAACCGGGCGTCGCGAGCGATCCGGAGCCGGCCCCCTCCGCAGGTGACTACTCGCGGACTTGTTTGATGTCGCTCTCTTCGATCATGAGGGCGTTCTGGACGAAGTCGGTGCAGCCGCTGACTAGCTGGTCCCCTGTGCGACCGATGACCTGACCGGCCGGATCGACGATCGCGTCCGGGTTCGATGCAACGCCGTAGCCTCCCGGGATCCTGAGCGAGATCGGGGCACCCGTTTGGCGGTCGATCGCCCAAATGTTGCGAGGGTCGCCGCTATCGACCTGCAGTTCGGCGTTGACCGTCGTCTTGTTCGTGCAACCTTCGGGCGACATGATCCGGCCCGTGTCGACACCGCACGCTGCCACCATCGACGAGATCGCCAACAGCAGGCCGAGGGCCGAACGCGGGTGGGCCGAGGTCCGCATCACCGACCTAAGTTACGACTGCACACAAGCATCCGAGCGTCGTAGCAAGCCATTCTGTCGCCTGTGAATGAACCTAGGGTCCCTCAGCTTCGGCTAAGCCAGTCGTCCAGGTGCGTCGAGGCGATGCGCGCACCTGGCCCCGGGGTCAGCGTTCGATCGTCGAGCTGGGCACCGAAGTACGGCACGGTGTCGTCGGTCACGACCGGCCGTGGGTCGCCAGCCGCGGACAGGACCCGACGGACCAGTTCGTCCAGTCCGATCGCCTCGGGGCCCGCCACCTCGATCACTCCGTCGATCGGAGAACCTTCGACGACGTCCGACACCGCGACGGCCAGGTCGCTGACTGCGATGGGCTGGAGGTTGGCCGATGGGAGCCGGACGGTGCCATCGGTCGTGGCGGAGTCGGCGATCCCGCCAAGGAATTCGAAGAACTGGGTGGCGCGGACGATGGTGTACGGGACGCCGCCGTCCGCCACCAGCCGTTCCTGCGCGACCTTCCCACGCATGTAGCCGCTGTCCGGAGCGCGATCCGCACCGACGATCGACAGGACGACGTGGTGCCTCGTCCCGGCGATCCGCTCAGCCGCCAGCAGGTTGCCCGTCGAGGTCTGGAAGAACTGGAGCACGGCCGCTTCCTCGAATGACGGCGCGTTGGACACGTCGACGACGACCTGTGCTCCCGTCACGCCTTCGGCTACGCCAGCACCGGAGATGGCGTCGAAGCCCGTGCTCGGTGCCGCGGCCACCGCTTCGTGGCCCCGGCGCTGCAGCTCAGCCACCACCTGCGAGCCGAGTCGCCCAGTCCCACCCACGACAACGATCTTCATGACGTTCCCCTCCTGGTGTCGCGGGTGGTTCGTGCACGTGCGCGCGCGTCGAGTTCGGCGCGGATGAGTACGGGGCCCAGATCGACGTCACGAAGTCTGCCGGACTCACCGCGGGGCAGAATGCCATATGTCCCGACGTCGAAAGACTCTGATCGCTGTCGCGGCAGTGGGCCTCGTCGGCCTCGCGCTTGTCGTCCTGCGGGTTGCGCCGCTGTTCACCGGTCCGGCCGTGCCCGCGGGCGCCGAGCGTCTCCACATCACCACGGCCGCCCCGAACCTGAACATGGGCTGCGCCGCCGCCTTGCTTTCGCCCGTCCGTGTCTCGACTGACGGCGCAGCGCTCACCCTCGTTTCGGTCGAATCGGGCGAGACGGTCCGGGTCGTCTGGCCGGCCGGCTTCGGCGCGTGGCGGATCGACGGCGAAGCGGTGGTCGCCGATCCCTGGGGCAGCGTCGTCGGCCGGGAAGGGGACGTCCTCGACAGCCTCGGGGGCGGCGAGGGTCTGGATCAGGCCTTCCAGATCTGCCCGTTCGGCATCGTGACCGAGCGCTGAAGCACCGGTCAGAATGCCGGTCCAGGGTTGGCGTTCAAAGGAGGTCGCGATGGATCAGGTCCCAGGCGGCGCGTTCGTTCTCGGGCCAGGCGAGGGACGTTCGATCGACCTGGGCAACTTCAGCATGTCGGTCAAGGCGACCGGCGACGACACGAGCTCGGCATTCGCGCTCTTGGAGGCTGCCGAGCCGCCGGGTTTCGGACCGCCGATGCACATCCACCACGACACCGCGGAGGCCTTCTACGTGCTCGCCGGCGAGTACGTGATCTTCGTCGAGGACCGGGAGTTCGTATGCCCGGCCGGCTCATTCATCTACATCCCGATCGGGCTCCGGCACGGCTTTCGCGTCGGTGGCATGCCCAGCCGAAAGCTGAACCTGTACAGCCCGGCGGCGATGGTCGGGTACTTCGATGACCTGAGCGCTGCGATCGCCGCGGGACAGCCGGAGACGGACGTTGACGCGATCGCGGGTCGCCACGGCATGGAGGTCATTGGCCCCGTGCCAGAGGGATACCTGTAGCCATGCTCGATCGGGCGCGCCGATTGCTTCGAGGCGGCACCTCCCCGGAATCGGGGACGGGTGCCGCCGGCCACGACGCGCTGACCGAAGGCGTCTACGCGGGACCCGGACGCATCACCCATTACATGCTCGAAGGCCGGACGACGACGCTCTGCGGAAAGGAGCCCAAGGGGCTTCATCGATGGGCGAGTTCGTGGTCCTTCGTCGAGCCCGCCAAGCGGTGCAAGCGCTGCGACGCGCTGATCGGTGACCGCGCGAACGAGCGCCACGGTCCGCCGACCTACGCCGACGTCGCCCTGTTCGGCGTGGTGCCGCCCGGGCTCTCGGAGGAACAGCAAGAGGCCTTTCGAGTCGAATGGGAGCGCGATGCGGCCAGGCGGCGAGGGGACCCCCCACCACCTGCGGGTGCCACCTTCAGCGACCCGCCGTTCCTGTACGCCAAGGATCCATTCCGACGGCACGGGACGCATGAGCCGATGTATGACCGGGTGATCAACGACGTCTACGTGCGGATCGGGAACGGCAAGAAGTGGCACCGGGTCTACGAGACCCACCTGCCGAACGAGAACCCGGTCCTGGCGCCATTCGGGCGGGGTTTCCTCTGTCCGTGCGGCAACGTGGCTTCGGATCTCCTCAAGGACGACAACGGGGCGTTCTACCCGCTGCCGCTGCGGACCGATGTCCCGGAGCCGGACGAGATCTGCAAAGCCTGCGCGCAGTCCGACGCGAAGCACGGCAAGCTCGGCGACCTCCCGACCGATCGATGGGACCGGTGACGCGCGGCGTCGTCTTGCCGTACGATCGGGTCGAGGGAGGCCCGATGACAAAGAAAACCGAGGACGAAGGCCCCACCACCGCGGAAGCGTTGCAGCAATGGCGCAGCTGCCGAGCGCGCCGCCGCCGTCGCCAGGCGAGGCCGCGTCGCTGCGGAGGCTTCAGCGGCTGCCGCGGCCGACGCCGCCGAAGCTGCCGTCGCCACCGCCGAGGCAGCCAAGGGCGCCCTCGCAGCCATGGTGCTCGCAGAGAAATCGGCCTCCAAGACTGCCGAGGCCGCGAAACTCGCATCACTCTCGGCGCGCGCCGATGTGGCGGATGCGGAGTCCGAGTCGGCGATGGCCGACGTCGATGAGGCCGAAAGCCACGACCGCTATAACGAGGCGAGCAGTCGCGCCGCGCAACGCACCTCCAAGTCCTGACGGCCACCCGGCGGCGCGCCTGACCTGCTCGCCGCGCCGTTAGCTCTGGCGGACCGTGGGTCCGCGGAGGACCGTCGAGGTCGTCGGCGCATCGGGACCGCTGATCTCGATCAGCTCGGGCGTGTCGGTGTCGGAACCGCCGTCCGGGCATCAGGTCCGCGAGGCGCCGTCCACGACCAGTGAACCGGCTCTTCCTCCTGCACCCCGTGGGGCCACCCGGCACTCCGATACGGCACGAACCCGGCCCCGAAGGTGTCCAGGCCGCGGGCCGTCGTGGGACTGGCGACGTACGCGACCAACGCGGCGCCAAGGACGACGAAGACGACAGCGGCGAAGATGTCCATGGTTCCTGTGCCTCGGTCGACTGTGCGCCTCTCGTCCGGGACCGTCAACCGGTGCGACCCGCCGCCGCAGCGGAAGACGAGCGCGCATCCTGGATCGTCACCACGAAGACGCGATCGGTGGGCTCGTCGTACCAGTACACGATCAGCATCCAGCGCCACGGCCCAAGAACGAATCGGAATGGCGCCCAGCGTCCGGTCAGTGGGGCTCCGAGCAGCGGGAAGCGCGACAACGCTCGGAGCGACGACTTGACGCGGGACCTGGTGTCAGGTGGAAGGCTGTGGGTCTGGATCAGACGCTCGAGATTGGCCAGCGCGGTCGGCGTGACGACGACGGTCGTCAAGCGCTACAGGTCCTCGAGGTCCGTTCCGAGGCCGCGGCGGGCCTCGTCGAGACCGCGCGTCGCTTGCTCAAACGCCCCTGGAAGTCGATCGAGGAGCGCCGTCACATCTCGCGGATCGGGATCGGACTCTTCGATGGCGGTCGTCAACAACGATCGAGCGATGGTCCCCGGGTTCGTATGCGTGCGCTCCGCGATGCGGCGGAGCTTCAGTGCGTGTTCTTCGTCGAGGACCACATTGACCCGATTGGAGCGCGCAGGCATGGAGGAACCATACACGACGCTACACGATTTGTGCACCCTGCGAACCACGAAAGGCGGATCGGGCCGATCGGGGGCAGACTCTCTCTACGACAGGCCACTGGAACCCCAGAAGGAGCCAATCCGTGAACCTCTTCGGCCGCCGGGACCCCGAGCCCGCCACCGCACAGACCACCGACGAGCAGGCCCTCGCGCGCTACCGCTACATGCTCGCGACCGCGCCGCCCGAGGACATCGAGCGCGCCCACGAGGAAGCGTTCGCGAATCTGACGCCGGAGCAGCGTCAGCAGGCGCTCCAGGCCCTCGCGCAGCACGTTCCAGCCGGGGAGATCCGTGGCGACGATCCGGCTTCGCTGGCACGCGCGGCGACCCGCGCCGAGATCCGTCAGCCGGGCACGATCGAACGGGCCTGGGGCTCGGGCGGCGCCGGTTTCGGCCTGGGCAGCTGGTTCCTGACGACGCTCGCCGCGAGCTTCATCGGGACGGCGATCGCGCAGTCCTTCTTCGACAACGATCCGGGTTCATCCGGCGACGGTCAATCGGCCGACGACGGCGGCCAGGGCTCCGGACGGCGGCGAGACGGCGGATGCCGGCTCGGCCGACCAGCGGCGACTTCGGCGATGCCGGTGGCGGCGATTTCGGTGGCGGAGATTTCGGCGGCGGGGACTTCGGCGGCGGCGATTTCGGCGGGTTCTGAGCCTGACCGGGGTCAGCGCCCAGCCGACAACTGAACCTCGAATCCCTCGATCAGGTCGAACAGCTCGTCGGCGGCGTACTGCTTGTCGTAGCCGCCCTGGCTGATCTGCCGGACGACGCCGGCTCCGGCGAGGACCTTGAGGCCCTCGAGCGCCCGCTGGTGGCGCGCGCCGATCGCGGCCCGGATCGTCGACGCGGACGTGATCGGTTGGGCCGGGCAAGACCTTGATGATCCGCGCGGCCGCCGAATCGCGGCGCGGTCGGCCGGCTCGCTCGTACCACGCGGCCTCGAGCTCGGCGACGAGCTCCGCGAGATCGACCGACATCCCGGCGGCCCGGGCACACGCCTCCGCGAAGGACGCACACCACTTGTCGAGACGCCCGTCGCGGAACCCGACCAGTCCATCGACGTAGACCTGCGGCCGCGCGGCAAGCACGATCGAGATCGGCGGCACGAACGACGGCGCGATCCCGCGCCGGCGCAGCAGCACGTGGATGAGCGCCCGACCGACGCGGCCGTTGCCGTCGACGAAGGGATGGATCGTCTCGAACTGCGCATGAGCGATGGCGGCCTGGGCCACCGCTGGAAGGTCGTCGCGGTTCATGAAGTACACGAGGTCGAGCATCAGCGACTCGACCTCGTCCTCCGGCGGCGGGACGTAGCGGGCGTCAGCCGGGGTCGTCAATCGGCCACCGAGCCAGTTCTGTTCGCGACGGAACGACCCGGGCATGATCCGCGGCAATTCGTCGGCCATCAGCGTTCGATGGATGGCGAGGACGTCCTCGGTCGTGAGCGCGGACCCTCGATCGCCGAGGGCGATGGCCTCCTCCATCGCGACGACATTGGCGGCCACGGCCCGGGCGCTGCCCTTGGCCGCACGAGGATCGATGAGCGCGCGGGCGAGGTTCCGCTGGCTGAGCTCGATGCCCTCGATGCGACTCGAGGCGATCGCCTCCGAGCGCAGGAGGAGCGGCCCGATCGCCTCGAGGCCGCGGACGCGCTCGTCCGCGTTGAGCTGCCCGATCGCGATCTCGGCGTCGTTGATCGAGCGCGCCGTGTCGAAGCTCACGGCCGGATCGATCCGCGAGATCGGAGCCGGCATGAAGGCGCGGTACGCGACGCTTTGACCCCGTTTGCGGCCACCGACTGCGCTGGGATCACCTTCCCAGTGGCGTTCGACCCAAGTCATGTCTGTCATTCCTCGTGCGAATATGACGCTTTAGAACAGGATATCATCACTAAACCGTCAAAGTGCTAGGTAGGAATGACGGGTTAGCTTCTGTCGTCGACGAGCCGCCCGGTTCGCCGGTGATCACGTCGTGCTTGCCAGTCGGCACCCGTGGACCGAGAGAGCCGCACCTCGGCCTCAGGCGCCGGATCCGTGCTTGGCAGTCCGCATCAGGGCCTCAACCGTGCGCCGGCGACCGCTTCGACCTCCTGGTGTTGACTGCCAGGCACTCAGCGGGCACCAACCGCGCGACGCTAACTACGTGACGGACATCGCACCACGATCCAGTCGCTCTCGCAGTGCCGCGGCAAGTCGGCGACTGAGCTCGTCGGGATCGAAGCGCCGCGCGGTCTCGAGGGCAGCCTCCCGCGCGGCCGGGGTCAGGAGGGCATCCACGCTCCGGAGCGCCGCTCCCAGGGCGTCGCGGTCATCGGGCTCGAAGGTGATGGCGGCGTCGCGCCCGACGGTCTCCGAGACATGGGGTGAAGCGGCCGCGATGACCGGACGGCCGAAGGACAGCGCGAGCAGCAACGCGCCCGAGTTCAGCGACGACCGATACGGCAGCACGATGACGTCACTGGCCCGGAGCGGGACGGACAGCTCGTCCGCCGGGATGCGCCGAGCATCGACGACGACGTCGGGATGGGCTCGGGCTCGCGCGAGGAGCACGTCGATCGATGGATCGGCACTCGGTGTCCCGGTGATCAGCAGGCGACGACGGCGCGTGTCCGGTGGTGCGGCCGCCAGCGACTCGAATGCGTCGAGCAGCGCGTCGAGGCCCTTGTACGGCCGGAGATGGCCGACGAGCCCGAACACGATGTCGTCCGCGCCGAGACCGTAGTGACGCCGCGCATCGGCGTCCGACACGTCGTCCGGGTAGACGCCGAGGTAGGCCGGGTGGGGGAGGTGGAGGACCTTGTCGGGCGGGATCTCGTACAGGGGTGCGGCAGCGGCGACCGTGCCCTCGGACAGGACATGCACCACGTCGGCGCGGGCCACGACGCCTCGTCGCAGCTCCACGTCCACGTCCGGGAACGGTGTGTCGTGCGGGAGGACGTTGTGGGCGGTCCAGACGATGCGGCCACCCGCGGCCCGGAACACGTCGAGCGAGCCGAGGAAGGCTTTGACGCGTCGTCGTCCGTCGTCCTCCGTCGTGGCGCCACGGAGGACGCGCGCCAGCCAGTGCAGGTGCAGGACGACGTCGACGTCATCGGACTTCAGTGCGACCAGTGCCGGCAGCGCGACCGGATCGTCGAGGTCGGCCAGGCGGTCCATGCCGACCGGCACGAGCCCGGCCTCCTCGAAGCGGCCGGTGAGCAGGGCCTGGAACGGGTTCTGGGCATCGAGTGGCCACGTCGCCACGACCATCGGCCGGTCGTGGCCGGCGGCGCGGACGCGGGCGATCCCCTCGGTCGCGTCGGCGAGGTAGCGGCGCTTGGGCCGCGGCGCGCCCGACTCGCCCGACCCGCCGGGGCCGCTCGGCCCGCCCGACCTGCCCGGCTCGGACTCGTCGCTGGCGGCTCCGCGCAGCAATCGTCGGATCGTCTGGCGAAGGTCCGGCATACCGGCGAAGGATAGGTGACGGACGCGTCGTTCATACTTGGCCCGATGCCCCGACACCTCGCCCACGTCATCGGCGCTCGCCCGAATTTCATCAAGGCGGCACCGGTCATCCGGGCCCTGCGCGAGCGCGGCGTACCCCAGCGGATCGTCCACACCGGCCAGCACTACGACGAGCTGATGTCCGATGTGTTCTTCCGCGATCTCGAGATCCCGGCGCCGGACGTGAACCTCGCCGTCGGCTCGGGGACGCACGGCGAGCAGACCGCGGCGGCCATGGTCGGCCTGGAGCGCGAATGGACGGCCGACCCGCCGGCGCTCGCTGTCCTCTACGGCGACGTCAACAGCACGCTCGCGGCGAGCCTCGTGGCGGCCAAGCTCGGCGTGCCGAGCGCCCACGTCGAGGCCGGGCTGCGCTCGTTCGACCGCTCGATGCCCGAGGAGATCAACCGCGTCGTCAGTGACCTCCTGGCCGATCTGCACTTCACGACGAGCCCGGAGGCGGAGGACCTGCTTCGGGCGACTGGCGTCCCGGCGGACCGGATCCGGTTCGTCGGCAACCCGATGATCGATACGCTGCTCGCGCAGCGGGCGCACTTCGATCCGGATGGCGAGCGCGAGCGGCTCGGACTGCCCGAGGCGTACGGGGTCGTGACGCTGCACCGGCCGTCGAACGTCGACGGCGAGGCGAGCGCCCGCGCGGTGGTGGCCGCGCTCGACGGCCTGTCGACGCTGCTGGCCGCTCGTGATCCCGCTGCACCCGCGCGGGCGCTCCAACCTGGAGGCGGCCGGTCTCCGCGACAGCGAACGACTCCGCATCGTGGAGCCGCTCGGCTACGTGGCGTTCCTGTCGCTCGTCGCCGGGGCGCGATTGGTCCTCACCGACTCGGGCGGGATCCAGGAGGAGACGACGATCCTCGACGTCCCGTGCCTGACGATGCGGCCGAACACGGAACGCCCGATCACGATCACGCACGGCACGAACCGTCTGGTCGCGCCGGATGAAGTGGTGGCCGCCGCGCGCGAGATCCTGGCCGGACCGGTGCGGCCGGGCGGGCCGCGACCGCCGTTGTGGGACGGCCATGCCGGCGACCGGATCGCGGACGAGATCGTCGACTGGCTCGCGCTTCGGGCCGGCGGCGCCGCGGGCTCCTCCGGGTCCACCGGTTCCGCCGCCTGATATGCGGCTGGCGAACGTGGTCGGCACTCGGCCCCAGCTCATCAAGGCCGCGGCGCTCCAGTCGGCGCTGCGCGAGCGGCACGACGAGGTCTTCATCGATACCGGGCAGCACTGGGACGAGACGATGGCCGGCAGCTTCTTTCGCGAGCTCGGGTTGCGACCGCCGGACGTGACGCTGGGTCTCGGCGGCGGGACCGGCGCTGAGCAGACCGGCCGGATGCTCGTCGCGTTGGAGAGCACGTTGCGTGACGTCGCGCCCGATGCGGTCGTGGTCTACGGCGACACCAATTCGACCCTGTCGGCGACCCTCGTGGCGGCCAAGATGAACGTTCCGGTCGCACATGTGGAGGCCGGGCTGCGCTCGTTCGACCGCCGGATGCCGGAAGAGGTGAATCGCATCGTCGTGGACCACCTGGCGCGCTGGTGCTTCGCGCCCACCGATGCGGCCGTCGAGAACCTCGCGGTCGAGGGCCTGACGGACGGGGTCCACCTCGTCGGCGACGTGATGCGCGACCTGGCCGCCCGGACCCTGACCGAGGTGCGCAGGCCATCGGCACTGGCGGGCGTGGCTGGCGGTGGGCTGCGCACCGGCGAGTTCCTCTTCGCGACGGTCCATCGAGCCGAGAACCGCTCGCCGGACGCGATCCGCGGCTGGGTCGGGTTGCTGGAGGCCGTGGCCCGTGCCGATCGCCCGGTCGTGCTCGCGCTGCATCCGGGGACGCGGGCCGCGATCGACGCGCTCGGCCTCGAGCCGAGCCCGAACGTGATCGTCGTCGAGCCACTCGGCTACCGCAGCTCGCTGGCCGCCCAGCTGCACGCCGCGGCCGTGGTGACCGACTCGGGCGGGGTGCAGCGCGAGGCCGCCTGGCTCGGCACGCCATGTCTCGTGCTTCGCAGTTCGACCGAGTGGCTCGAGACGACCGAGGGCGACGAGGCCACCTCGGTCCTCGTGGGCACCGACGCGGCGCTGGCGCGCGAAGCGCTCGATCGACTGGCGCCGCCCGATCGGGCACCCGCCGATGCCGCGCGTCGCGCGCGGCAACAGACCATCGAGACGGACGGCGCGACGGACTCGATCGCGAGGCTCATCGCGTGAGCGACCGATCCGCGGCCGAGGTCGTGGCGTCCGGCACCGTGGCGCCCGAGTCGGTCGTCCCGCAGCACCTCGTGCTCGTCCTGCCGACGACCGGCGAGTTCGACTCGCGGACGTACCGCATCGCGACGACCTGCCTCGCCCGTGGTCACACGGTGACCGTCCTGTCGCGGCACAAGGGCGACCTGCCCTGGCGCGAGGACCACCCCGCCGGGTTCACGATCATCCGGGTGCTCGCCACGGCCGAGGACGGGATGCCGCTGCGCCGTCTGGTCCGGGCGGGGCGGGTGCTCGTCCGGCGGCTGGAATCCATCGTCACCCGCCGCCCGTACTCCCCCCCGAGCGTCCCGCGGGCCGTGGCGGCGGCGCCCCCACCGCCGCCGGGCACGAGCGCGGTCGGTGCTCCGGCCGCGACAAAGGGCGTCATGGACTCCCCGGCCGAAACCAAGAGCCGCGTCCCCGTGTACGTCCGCGGCTGGATGGGCATCTACCGTCGGCTCGCGATCCCGCTGCAGATCCGCTCCCATCGCAAGAACGCCCGGAAGGTGGCGCCGCGCGGCGACCTCGTCCATGGGATGGCCTTCATGGGTATCCCGGTCGCCCTGACTGTTGCCAAGCGCGACGGCGTGCCGGTCATCTACGACGCGCGGGACATCCACCTCGACGCCCGGAACATGGCGCGCATGGGACGGCCGGCTCGATGGTTCCTGGGCCGGGCGGAACGCGGTTGGGCGGCGGCGTCGAGCAAGGTCATCACCGTCAACGACTCGTACGCCGACGTGCTCGCGTCTCGCTGGCCGGGCGGTCGCCCGTTGGTGGTCATGAACTGCTCCTACCGGTTCACGCCGCCGGTGCCGCGCGAGCGGCGCTTCCACGCGGCGCTCGGGCTGCCCGAGAGCCAGCGCGTGGTCCTGTACCACGGCGGCCTCTTCCCGTGGCGTGGCATCGAACAGCTCATCGAGGCCATCCGCGACATCCCCGAAGCGACACTCGTGCTGATGGGCTACGGCGTCCTCGAGCCGACGCTCCGCGCGTGGGAGGCGGATCCGGCGCTCGGCGGTCGAGTCCGCGTCATGGGCCCGGTCCCGCCGGCCGAGCTGCACGACTGGGTCGCCTGCGCCGACGTCGTCGGGATGCCGATCCAGGGCGACACGCTCAACCACCGGCTCACGACGCCGAACAAGCTGTTCGAAGCGATGGCCGCGGGCGTGCCGGCGGTCGTGTCCGACCTGCCCGGGATGAGCGCGGTCGTCAAGGACGCAGGCTCCGGGGTGCTCGTCGACCCGACGGACACGGTCGCGATCGCGGCCGCCATCCGCCAGATCCTCGACCTGCCCGAGGCGGAGTGGCTGGCCTGGAGCCAACGCTGTGTCGCAGCGGCGCATGACCGCTACAACTGGGAAACCCAGGTCGAGCGGCTCCTCGACGCCTACACCGACCTGACCGGGAAGCGCTGGTGACCGACGGCACGACGACCGAGCGCGCCGGGGCTGCCCGCCGGCCTCGCGCCGTCGTGCTGGTCGGGAATACCGCGAGTCCGTACTCGCGAGCCATCCGCCTGGGGCGGGCACTGGTCGACGAGGGATACGAGGTCGAGATCGCGTCGGCCCATGAACCCGGCCTGGCGCTCCAGGAACGCGAGGGCGACATCGTGCTGCGCCGCTATCCGGCGAGCGGCATCTTCGGTCGATTGACCGCGGTGGATCGAGCCGGGCCGAGTACCGGCGGAACGGCCCGGCGCGCGCCGCTGCGTTCGCGGCTCCTGCGGGCGCTCCGCTCCGGACCGGCCGAGTGGATCCTCTGGCCGCACACGGTCCGTGGGTGGTGGCACACGCTGGCCGCGGAACTCGCTCCGGCCGACCTCTATCATTCCTGCGGGACGTTGCCCATCGCAGCCGCACTCGCGGCCCGGCGGCGCGATCGCAAGGCCGGGCGCGATCCGAAGGTCATCTTCGACGTGATCGATATCACCACCGAGTCGAACAACGTCCTGCGCATCCCGGGCCCCGTGCGTCGCCTGCTGGCCCGGCGCGAGCGGGGCTGGGCCCGGGCGGCCGACGCGCATACCGCGGTCAACGACGCGTTCGCCGACTGGGCGGTCCGCCACTGGCAGCTCGAGCGACGGCCGACGGTCGTGCCCAACTACCCCGAGCCGTGGAGCCCACCAGCGGGCCCCCGCCCGGACCTGATCCGCGCCGCGACCGGGCTGCCGGCGTCGACCCGGATCTGCCTGTTCTGGGGGCGCCTCGGGCCGTACGTCGGGCTGGACCAGGCGGCCGAGGCCGTCCTGCAGGTGCCCGACACGGCGCTCGTGCTGCTGGGCTTCGGGCGGGGCTGGGACAAGAGCGTGGCGCGTGACGCCGAGCCGCGCTATGCCGGGCGCCACTTCACGCTGCCCGCCGTCCACCCCGACGAGCTGCCGGCCTGGGTGGCCTCGGCCGACGTCGCCATGAACAGCCTGCCGCCCCTGTCGTACAGCAGCCGCTACACCTTCCTCAACAAGTTCTTCGAGGCCATGACCGGCGGCCTGCCGATGGTCCTTGGCCCGGACCTGCCGACGATGGAGGCCGTCCTGCGCCGCGAAGACCTCGGGCGGGTGGCGGCGTCGATGGAGCCGGCCGATATCGCGGCCGCCATCCGCGAGATCCTCGAGCTCGACCCGGCCGAGCGCGACGCCTGGCGCGAGCGCATCGCCGCCACCGCCCGCGAGCGCTACAGCTGGCCCATCGCCGCGGCCACCTATCGCGACCTCGTTCGCTCGCTGGGGCCGGGGTCGTCAGGGGTCAGTCGGGGCGCCGGCGTGACCGGACCATTGCCGGGACCGCGACCGGACCCCGCCTCGCTGCCCGATCTCGGCCGCCCCGCTCCGCCCGCGAAGCGTCGTCGCGCGGTGATCCTGGTGGGCAACCCCGCGAATCCGTATTCGCGCGCCATCCGGATCGGCCGAACCCTCACCCAGGCGGGCTTCGACGTCGAGATCGCCGCGACGTTCGAGGAGGACGCCCCGCTCGAGGAGCACCACGGCGACATCGTCCTGCGGCGCTACCCGCCCAGCGGGCCGTTCGCGAACGTCGCCGCGACGTACGGAAAGCAGCCGCCGCGACGGTTGTCGCTCTTCCGCCGGATCCTTCGTGCCCCGAAGGTGCGCTTCGTGTCGTGGTTCTACTGGCCGCACATCGTTCGTGGCTGGTGGCACACGCTGGCTACCGAGCTCGAGCCCGCCGACCTCTACCACTCGTGCGGCACCTTGCCGATCGCCGCGGCGCTGGCGGCACGGGAGCGCGATCGGCGGGCAGGGCGCGATTCCAAGGTCATCCTCGACGTCATCGATATCACGATGGAGTCGAACAACGTCCTCCGGATCCCGGCGCTCATCCGCCGGATGCTCGGTCGACGGGAGCGCAGATGGGCGCGGCGCGCCGACGCGCACACGGCCGTGAACGAGGTGTTTGCCAGGAAGGCCGCGAGCCGGTGGCGGCTCGCCCGCCGGCCGACGGTCGTCCCGAACTACCCCGAGCCGTGGGATCCGCCGCCGGGCACACCGCCGGCCGATCGCATCCGCGCGGTCACCGGCCTGCCGCCGACCACCAGGATCTGCCTCTTCTGGGGTCGCCTCGGGCCGTACGTCGGGCTGGACCAGGCCGCCGAAGCCGTCCTGCAGGTGCCCGACACGGCCCTCGTTGTGATCGGGTTCGGGCGCGGCTGGGACCGCAGCGTCGCCCGCGATGCCGACCCGAAATACGTCGGCCGCCACTTCACGCTGCCGGTCGTCCATCCCGACGAGCTCGCCTCGTGGGTCGCGTCGGCCGACGTCGCCCTGTGCACGCTGCCGCCGCTGTCCTACAACCAGCGGTTCACGACGCCGAACAAGTTCCTCGAGGCGATGGCCGGCGGCACGCCGATCGTGCTCGGTCCCAGGCTGCCCACGATGGAGACGCTGCTCCGCCGCGAGGACCTCGGCCGGGTGGCCGCCTCGATGGAGCCCGCCGACATCGCGGTCGCTATCCGCGAGATCCTCGACCTGCCGGCGTCGGAACGGGCGGCGTGGCGGGAACGCATCGCCGCCACGGCCCGCGCGAAATACAGCTGGCCGCTCGCCGCGACCGCGTATCTGGATCTCGTGTCATCGCTGGGCCTGACCGATCCACGCTCGGGTAGCACATGACCCGGCGTCGGGCGGTCGTTCTCGTCGGGAACCCCGCCAGGCCCTATTCGCGGGCGGTCCGGCTGGCGCGGACCCTCGCGGACGAGGGCTACGAGGTCGAGATCGCGGCCACCCACGAGGAAGGCGCACCGCTCGAGGAACGTGACGGCGACATCGTGCTGCGGCGGTACCCGCCGAGTGGTCCGTACGCCAGCCTCGCGGCGTCGTACGGCAAGCGGACGCCCCCGGCCACGCCCGTCCGCCGACCATCGATGCCCGTGCGCGTCTTCCGCGCGCAGAAGGCCCGGCTGATGGAGTGGGTCCTGTGGCCCCAGACGGTCCGCGGCTACTGGGCGACGCTGGCCCGGGAGCTCGAGCCCGCCGACCTGTACCACGCGTGCGGGACCCTGCCGATCGCCGCGGCGCTCGCCGCGCGAGAGCGCGACCGCAAGGCGGGCCGGACGTCAACGGTGATCTTCGACGTCATCGACATCACGCTCCGATCCAACAATTCGATGCGATCGCCGGCGACGATCCGTCGCCTGCTGGCCCGGCGCGAGCGGGGCTGGGCGCGGGCGGCCGACGCGCATACCGCGGTCAACGATGCGTTCGCCGACTGGGCGGTCCGCCACTGGCAGCTCGAGCGACGGCCGACGGTCGTGCCCAACTACCCCGAGCCGTGGAGCCCACCAGCGGGCCCGCGCCCGGACCTCATCCGCGCCGCGACCGGGCTGCCGGCGTCGACCCGGATCTGCCTGTTCTGGGGGCGCCTCGGGCCGTACGTCGGTCTGGACCAGGCGGCCGAGGCGGTCCTGCAGGTACCCGACACGGCGCTCGTGCTGCTGGGCTTCGGGCGGGGCTGGGACAAGAGCGTGGCGCGTGACGCCGAGCCGCGCTATGCCGGGCGCCACTTCACGCTGCCCGCCGTCCACCCCGACGAGCTGCCGGCCTGGGTGGCCTCGGCCGACGTCGCCATGAACAGCCTGCCGCCCCTGTCGTACAGCAGCCGCTACACCTTCCTCAACAAGTTCTTCGAGGCCATGACCGGCGGCCTGCCGATGGTCCTGGGCCCGGACCTGCCGACGATGGAGGCGGTCCTGCGCCGCGAAGACCTCGGGCGGGTGGCGGCGTCGATGGAGCCGGCCGATATCGCGGCCGCCATCCGCGAGATCCTCGAGCTCGACCCGGCCGAGCGCGACGCCTGGCGCGAGCGCATCGCCGCCACCGCCCGCGAGCGCTACAGCTGGCCCATCGCCGCGGCCGCCTATCGCGACCTCGTTCGCTCGCTGGGGCCGGGTCGTCAGGTGGCGGCGACCGACCCTGACGCAACATCAATGAGGTCGAGCAGCGCCTGATCGGAGCGCGTGACCTCGACGAGGGTCAGCGGATGGAGGATGGCCCGGATCATCGGCTCCGACAGCGGAGGTTGGTGCGCGGTCAGCGCGGCCAGGATGAGCCGGCGCGGGACGCGGGGCTCGGCGGCGAGCTCCTGATCGAAGGCCTCGAGGCGCTCGGCGAGTGCCGCGGGATGCCGGTCCGCGCCCAGGACGACGTCGACCTCTTCGTCCGGCCACAGGCCGAGCTCGTAGCGGGCGGCCAGCCGGGCGCCGTCGCCACGCGGACCACCCACGTTCCCAAGGTCGGTCGCCGCGCGAACCAAGCGGACGCCGACAGATCGGACGACATCCAGCGCAGCCGCCTCGGCTTCGGGGCCGTTTACTCGGACCAGCGCGATCCCGTGATCCCAGGCCGCGGTCGCATCGAACCTGGTGGTGCCGCGAGCGACCCACACGGCCGGCGCGGTGACGCGAGCCGCCTCCAGGGTCCGCAGTGCGGCGGTCGTGGCCAGCGCCGCGCTCGCGCCGTCCGTGGCGATGCCACGCTGGACGAGGTTCACGAGGCGCCCTCGGGCTGCGGACGGTCCCTTCGCCCTGCCAGGACCGTCTCGTAGATCTCGGTCCAGCGCGGGCCGTTCGATGCCCAGGTCCGCTCGCGCGTGACCCACGCCCGTCCGTTCTCGCCCAGCCGGGCGGCGAGGTCCGGGTGGTCCATCAGCCGGACCACCGCCGCCGCCAGCGCCATCGCGTCCTCGGGCCGGTACGCCAGGGAGCGCTCGCCGTCAGGTGCCACCTCGGTGAGCGCCGGGAGGTCCGCGACGATCAGCGGTCGGCCCATCGCCATCGCCTCGAACGGTTTGAGCGGCGTGACCAGCCGCGCGGCCCGCTCGTCCCGTCTCGGGACGACGAACGCGTCGAGCAGCGCGTACATCGCCGGGACCTCGTCGTGGGGCACGGCCCCGGTGAAGACGATCCGGTCCGCGGCACCGGAGGCCGCGGCCATCGACTCGACCTCGGCCCGACGCTTGCCCTCCCCGACGATGAGGCACGCGACGTCGCGCCCGGACGCGGCCAGCAACGCGGTCGCCTCGATGAGGGTCTCCTGGCCCTCGCGCGGATGGTCGAGATTGCTGACATACCCGATGACGAACCGCTCACCCAGGCCATACCGCGCACGCAGCTCTGGATCGGGCGAGCGCGGCTGGAACGCCTCGGGATCCACGCCGTTGGGCACGATGTGGATCCGATCGGCCGGAACGCCGCGGGCCACCATGTCCGTCTTCATCGTCTCGGCCAGCGTCACGATGGCGTCGGCCGCGAGCATCGTGCGCACCTCGGTCGCATCGCGGCGTCGATAGCGTTCGCGCGTCGAGGTGGCGTCGGACACGGACCCCGACGCCGCACCGGCGGGTGCGGGGCCGTCGAACAACGAGCGAACCTCGTAGACGACCGGCAGGTCCAGGTGCTCACCCAGCGCCAGCCCGACGAGCGCGGTCTCGTAGCCTCGCCCGCCCGATGACGCGTGCACGATCGCCGGCCGCTCGGCACGGGCGACCGCGGCGGCTCGCCAGGCGTAGTCCTCGAGATACAGGTCGGCCGGGCCATCAGACGGATATCCGGCCCCCAGGTCCAGTCGGTGGTGGCGGATGCCGTCGACCTCCTCGACCGGCACGACCCCCGCGCCGCTCGAGCGCGGGAAGCCGAGGGCGGTCACGACGACCGGATCCCAGCCGGCGGCCCGCTGGGCGAGCAGGTTGTCGTGGCTCCGCATCGTGAACCCGTTCTGGCGCTGCGGCCGCGACTCCTTGAGCAGGTGCAGGATCACCCGATCGGATCGGGGCTCGATCGGCCCTCGTTCGCCGCGAACGAGCGGACGCCAGCGCGCGTCGGTCTCGGCCAGGTCGCCGTGCAGTCGGCGTTCCGTGTCGGCCAGGGCGTCACCGCCGCCCGTCCTGCGCAACGCGGCGATCGTCGCGGCCACGTTGCTCATGTCCCCGCGCACGGAGAAGGCACGGCGCCGGATGCCGAGCACGGCCCGGTCGCCGGGATGCTCGCGGATCATCGACTCGGTGAGCTCGAGCGCCAGGTCGGCGTTGCCGGCGGCGAGGGCTCCCTCCGCTTCGCGTACCCCCGAGCGCAGCTTGGCAAGCCGGCGACCAACCGCTGCCGAGAGGCGGTTCACGTTCGGCATCGTCGCCCGCCGGGCGCGGTGCTCAGATCGCCGCCGAGCCGAGCTTCGCGGCCCGCTCGGCCTTGCGCGCCTTGGAGCGCTCGATGTGGGTCCGCACCACCTCCGATGGATCGCCTTCGATGATCACGCGGCCTTTCTCGAGCAGCATCGCGCGGTTGCAGTACTCCTCGACCCAGGCCATGTCGTGGGTGACGAGCACGATGCCCTTGGCGGCTTTCACGAGCTCGATCACCCGGGTTCGCGACTTTTCGCGGAACTCGGCGTCGCCGGTCGCGAGCACCTCGTCGAGCAGGAGGATGTCCGGATCGACTGACGTCGCGATGGCGAACCCGAGTCGGGCGCGCATGCCCGACGAGTACGTCTTGATGGGCGCATCGATGAACTGGCCGAGGTCGGCGTATTCGACGATCGATGGCAGGAGGTCGCGGACCAGGCGGTCCTCGAGGCCCATGAACGCGCCCGCCAGGAGGATGTTGTCCCGGCCGCTCAGGTCCTGGTCGAACCCGGCGCCGAGAGTCAGCAGGCTCGAGACGTGGCCGTTGACTTCGACGCTGCCTTCCGACGGCAGGATGATCCCGGCGAGGACCTGCAGCAGCGTCGACTTGCCGGCGCCGTTCGGCCCGATGACCGCAAGCGACTCCCCGTGCACGAGACCGAAGGAAACGTTGCGGAGCGCCCAGAACGGCTCGTCCGTGTCGCGCGAGAGCATCTGCCCGAGGGAGCTGCGAAACGTCGTCTTCTTCGTGAAGCGCAGCGAGTAGCGGACGCCGATGTCCATGGCGTCGATGGCGTGCGGGCTGCTGGCGGAGATCGGCGGCGGCGACGCGATGGCCATGGGCTACAGCACTTTCGCGTAGGTCGGTTCGAGCCGCTTGAAGACGATGGCCCCGATCGCGAGCAGCACGATGCTGGCGCCGAGCAGGGCGGTCAGCGCGAGCCAGTCGGGGGCATGGGCATGGCGGCCCCACGGGCTGGCCGTAGATCACGGCGCGATACGACTCGAACAGGATCGCGAACGGGTTGGCGTGCGCGAGCGTGCGCAGCAGCGGATTGTTCTGGAAGGTCGCGCTCGCATCGACGACGGCCATGCTGTACAGGGCGGGAGACAGGTAGAACCAGAGGCGCAGGACGTGCCGCAGGATGTTGCCCAGGTCGCGGAAGAACACGTTGATCGCCGAGACCAGGAACGACATGCCGAGCGTGAAGACGTACTGCACGAACGCGATCACCGGGATGAGGATCAGGAAGGGCGAGATCCGCTCCGAATAGAGCAGCATGATGGCGCCGAGTGGCAGCAACCCGAACGCGAAACCCACGACCCCGGCGGTCGTGGCCGCGACCGGCAGGACGAGCTTGGGGAACTGGATCTGCTTGATCAGCTTCTCCTGGCTGACCACGGAGCTCGCCGCGTCGCCGATGCTGGTCGTGAACCACTTCCAGGGCAGGATCGCCGACAGGATGAAGAGCGGATAGTCGGGCGTCTTGACGTCGAGGATGAGCGACACGAAGACGACGTAGACACCCATCTGGAGCAACGGGTCCAGGACCCACCAGAAGTTGCCGAGGAAGGTGTCCGCGCCCTTCTTCTTGATATCGGCCTGGACGAGGTAGCGGACCAGGCGTCGTCGCGAGCGGATGTCCTCGATGGCTTCGCCGATGAGCCGCAGGGCACCCGGCCGGGCCGCGGCGTGACGGAACGCGGCGGGGGCCTCACTCGTGGCGGACATCGCCGCGAAGGGTAGCACCTCGCTCGCGCAGGCCTCCCGGTGCCGCGGGCGCCGCCACGGCCCGCCCGGTATCCTCTGGCGCGACCATCTGAGGAGGGATCGTGACCCAAGACCGTCGAGTGGCCGTGATCGGCCTGGGCTACGTCGGCCTGCCGCTGGCCATCTCGTTCGTGGAGGCCGGGCTGGAGGTCGAGGGCATCGACGCATACGCCGGCCGGGTCGAGGAGCTCAACGCCGGCACCTCCCCCATCGACGACGTGACGAACGACCGCCTGGCCGCCGCGCTCCGAAGCGGGCTGCGGGTGCTGCCGCCGGACGCCGCGGACCTCGCCGCGGCCGACGCCATCTTCGTGTGCGTCCCCACGCCGATCACCACGACGAAGGATCCGGACCTCTCTCCCGTCCTCGCGGCGGCCGAGACGATCCGTGGAGCCCTACGGAACGGCCACCTCATCGTCCTGCAGTCGACGACCTACCCCGGCACGACGATGGGTCCGTTCCGCGAGGTCCTCGAACGGGACGGCCTCAAAGCCGGTGAGGATTTCGACCTCGCCTTCGCCCCGGAGCGGGTCAATCCCGGCGACCCGGCCAGCGCCAGCAAGGGCGTCCCGCGGCTGGTCGGCGCGACGACGCCGGAGGCCACGAAGCGCGCGGCGGCGCTCCTCGCGAACATCAACGACCACGTGATCGAGATGAGCTCGCCCGACGCGGCCGAGCTCAGCAAGCTCCTCGAGAACGTGTTCCGCAACGTCAACATCGCGTTCGTCAACCAGCTCGCGCTGCTGTGCGAGCGCATGGGCCTCGACGCGTGGGAGGTCATCAACGCCGCGGCCACGAAGCCGTTCGGGTTCATGAAGTTCACGCCCGGGCCGGGCGTCGGCGGCCATTGCATCCCGGTCGACCCGTACTACCTCGCCTGGCGGGCGCGCGAGTTCGATTTCATCGACCGCTTCATCGAGCTCGCGGGCGACATCAACTTCGCGATGCCGCGTCACGTCGTCGGGCTGGTCGCCGACGCGCTCAACGACCGCGGCCTGGCGGTCAACGGCGCGAAGGTCGGGATCCTGGGCGTCGCCTTCAAGGCGAACGTGCGCGACGCTCGCAACTCCCCGGCCGCCGACGTCATCGCCGGCGTCGCGGAGCGCGGCGCTGAGGTGCGCTTCCACGATCCGCACGTGGCGTCGTTCACCGACGGCGCGGGTGTCGTGCGCGAGGAGACCGGTCTCGACGAGCTGCTCGCCTGGGCGGACGTGATCGTCGTCGTGACGCCCCATCGCGACATCGACTGGGCGACCGTGTACGAGCGCGCGGACCTCGTCGTCGACACCGTCGACAGCTCCGCTGGGCGCTCGACACGCGAGCGCCAGGTGCTGCGCCTGGGGGCCGGCTGGTCGACACGAGCGTGACGACCCGGACCCGCGCGTCCCGAGCCGGCGCGGCCCGGCCGGTCCTCATGATCGTCCACAGCTACTACGAGGAAGACCCGCGCGTCCGGCGCGAGGCGGAGTCGCTGGTCGCTGCCGGGCGTCCGGTCGTCGTGCTCGGGCTTCGACAGCCGGATGGACCTGCGGTGTCGGAGGTCGCGGGCGTTCGAGTCCAGCACCTCGACGTGCAGCGCCACCAGGGCGCCGGGCTCGGCGTGTACCTGCGCGAATACGCGTCGTTCCTGGCACGGGCGATGTTCGCCGCGGTCCGGTTGCATCGGCGCGAGCGGTTCGCGCTCGTGCAGGTCCACTCCCTGCCCGACTACCTGGTGTTCGCGGCGCTGCCGCTGCGGCTCGTCGGCGTCCCGGTGCTGCTCGACCTGCACGAGGCGATGCCCGAATTCTTCCGCAGCCGCTTCCCGGGCGCGTCGAACCCGCTGGTCCATCGGCTGCTGATGCTCCAGGAGCGGCTGTCGATCGCGGCCTCGACGGCGGTCATCACGGTCAACCCGGCGATGCGCGACCGGCTCGTGCGGCTCGGTGTCCCGGCCGCGAAGGCCGGCGTCGTCGTGAACAGCCCGTCGCTCGGTCGGTTCGATATCGCGGCCTGGCCGCGGCGCGCGTTCCGCGAGGACGGCCGTCTGCGACTCATCTACACGGGCGCGCTGACGCCGACCTACGAGCTCGATGTGGCGATCGCGGCCGTCGCCCGAGTCGCGGCGGCGCGACCAGCCCTGGACGTGACCTTCGAGGTCTACGGCCGCGGCGACACCGGGACCGGCACTGGCGGCGCAGGCGGCCGAGCTCGGCATCGCGGACCGGGTCACCTTCCACGGCCGCATCGCGATCGAGGACGTGCCGGCGGCCGTGGCCGGAGCCGACATCGGCCTGGCCCCCACCCGCCACGACCAGTTCACCGACATGAGCCTCTCGACCAAGGTGTTCGAGTACGCCGCGATGGGCAAGCCCGTCGTCGCGTCGCGCCTGCCGATGGTCGAGCGGACGTTCCCGCCGGGGACCGTGGCCGCGTATGCGCCGGGCGATCCCGCAGGCGATGGCCGACGCGATCCTCGCCTTCGCCGACGACCCGGAGGCCCGAGAAGCGGCCGTGGCCGCGACCGCGGAGATCGTCAGGACCGGCTCCTGGGAGCACGAGTCGAAGGGCTATCTCGCGCTGGTGGAGCGGCTCATCGCGGCTGAGAGCGGCCGGATGTCTGGTCGACGGCTACGGGTACTGGGGCGGCTCGTTCCCGTCGCGCCAGTATTCGAGCGGTACGAGTTCGCAGGTCGAGGCCCTGACAGACAGACGACCGGTCCCGGACGACGGCAGATAGCACCACAAGCCGACCACTCGGCGGGTGCCATCGACCTGATCCAGGACGACCGCCTCTCGGCTGAGGATGCCACCGGTCAGGCTCGCCGTGACCGTGTCCCCGGCGGCCGTCACGAAGGTGGTCGGCAGGTCGGCCTGAACCGCCTTCGTGACCATGCTCCGCTCGTCAGGTGGAAGCGCCTCCATCGTCAGCTCGACGACCGTGCGGCACTTGACGTCACCGTACTCGTCACCCGCGCCACAGTCGGTCTCCGTCCCGATCCACGTGCCATCCACGAGGTGGACATCCTCGCCCTGCCAGCCGGTGACGACCGGTGCGGAGGCGCAGGCGGACAGCAGCACGATGACCGTCGCGAGACCGATCCGTGCGATCGATCGCACGCTCGCTACGCGCGCCCGAATGCCGAGCGGACCTCGCGGCGGACTTTCCGCGCGACGCGCCGCGGAAACGAGACCGGCGGTCTCGGCGGCTTGGGCAGCGGCGCCTGCGGCGCCACGGTCGTTGCGGTCTTCTCGATCGGGGTCAGCCAGCTCGTGTCGACGTCGGCGACCTGGATGGCCGGGTCGCCGAAGAGGCGCAGGAACTCCGACACGATGTACTTGACGGCGTGGCGGTGGACGTGCCGGCCGTCCTCGCGGAAGTAGTCGCTCTGGCGTTCGGCCGTGACGACCATCTCGTACGAGTGGAAGTAGCGGACGTCGGGATGGCGGTCGATGAACTCGGACACCGCGGCGCGGATCCGGCTCTTCGACTCCATGTTCGCGACACGGACGTCGTGGGCCGTGAACGTCGTGTGGAGCGGGACGGGCGAGGTCGTCAGTACGAGCGTGGCGTCCATGTCGCGCACGACGCGCCGGATGCGCTCCAGGTCGGACAGCATGTCGGCGACGGTGAGCCGATGGAATTCGGCCCCGAGGGACGGATACACGGCAGGGTGCGGAATCCCCCGATACGTGTTGCCGGTCGAGGGGTTCCGGAACGTCTCGATGAGCCCGAGCGTCGCGACCACCACCCGGGCATCGCGGAACAGGTCGTCCGCAGCGGCATCCGCCTCCGACCGATCGGCCAGCAACGCGGCCTCGTCCGGATGGATCGTGTCGTAATCGCGGAACGGATCCACGAACCCGCCGTTCACCGACCAGGCCGGTTCGGCGGCGCGCTCCTGCCACGCTCCGGCCAGCCGTTCCATCTCCTGGCGGATCGTCGCGGTCGAGTAGAACAGGCCACCCGGATGCATCCCGCCGACGATGCCGACCTTCTTCATCATCGACGCGAGCTCGGACGCGAAGCACGAACCGATGGTCGCGACCTTCGTCGTCGGTCCGATCAGCCGGTCCACCGGCGCTCGGATCAGCAGCTCGCGCTCGGACCAGGCGTGGACGTTCGGCAACTCCCAGTCGCCGAGACGGCTCTTCAGCGTCGGCATGGCGGCAGGATAGCGCGACCGTCGCACGGGGGCCCCCAAGTCGATATCCTCGGCCGCATGGCAGACGAGCCGGGCCGGACGCTGCGCTTCGTCCCGGACGCCCCCCGGGTCGTGCCCGACGACGGCTCGGTCACGGTCGTGCTGGACAGCACGTGGACTGCGGCCGGCGAGCTGGCCGGCAAGGACCACGTCATCGGTATCCGGGGCGTCGGCGGGCGGCTCCTCGAGGATCGCGACCTCATCGCCGAGACGGCGGAGCGGCTCGATGCCTGGGCGAGCGCGTCCGGGATCGTCGACAAGCTGCTCGTCGAGGGCACGTCGATGTGGTTCTACCTGCGGCTGTCGGTGTGGGTCTGGTTCCAGCAGCGGATCCTGTGGACGGCGATCGTCGACGACCTCGTTCGTTCCGTGGCACCCGGCGCGGATCGTGTGCGAGATCGGGACCGACGACGTCGTGATCGAGGCCGCGCGGCTCATCGCCGCACGCGACGGGCTCGAGATCGAGGCACCGGACATCCCGGAGGTGGATCGGTCGGGCCATGCGGCGCCTTCGCCGCCACCGGCGACGCGTGCGGCATCCGCGGCACCGCCAACTGGTCTCGCCCAGTCACCCGTCGGGGTTTCGGCAAGGTGCGCCGGCTGATCGCGGGCGGCCCCGGGTCAGTCGGTGCCAGCGCGGCGTCCTCGCAGGGCCTCGCCGCGCGCCGGCGGGCGATGACCGAGCGGCTCGACGCGCTCGCAGCCGAAACCGGGCGCCTCCTCGTGGTCCTCGAGCACACGCGCCAGCGGGTCGAGACCGCCGACGGGCCACGCGACGTGAACCCGTATCTCTCCCCGGTCGTTGACGCGCTCCGCGGCTCGGCGCTCGAGCCGATCGAGATCGACCTCAAGGCTCGCGTCGACGACGACGCCTGGTGGGAGCGGCTCAACGCGCCGGATGGCGCTCGTCTCCTGCCGTCTTCCGCGATCTGGCGGGCCGGCGAGGCGGAGAGCGACGCCGAGGGCGGAACTGGCGGGATCGAGGTGGGCTCGGCGGAGTCGTGGGCCGCCATCGTCGGGGCGATCCGGACGCCGGTCATCGTCCACGGTGTCGACCTCGGGCCGGCGCTGGTCGGCCGCGTCTCGGAGCTGGCGGCGCGCTGGATGCCGAGCAAGACCCGGGCCGTCACCAGCATCCGCGCCCTGCTCCGTCGCCTTCGGCCGACCGGCGTGCTCCTCGCCGACGAGTACCACCGGCAGGACTGGCTGACCGCGGCCCGGGCCGAGGGCGTGCCGGTCGCGGCGATCCAGCACGGGATGATCTATCGCGGGCACAACGGCTACGTCCACCGGGAGCGGCCGGACAGCCTCGCCTTGCCGGACCGGACGTACGTGTTCGGAGAGTGGGAGCGCGACGTGCTGGTCGGGGACAGCGTCTATCGGGACGACGAGGTGCGTGTCAGCGGCTCGCCCCGCCTGGACCTCGCGGAGGCGGCCCCGGACGCGGACGCCGCGGCCCTCCGCGCCGAACTGGGCGTCCGGCCGGGCGACCGGATGGTCGTGCTGTCCGGGACGTACGGGCCGGCGTATCGGCGGTTCCACATCCCGTACGCGCTCGATCGACTGCTCGACCGACCGTGGCCCAACGTGCACCTGGTCGTGAAGCAGCACCCTGGGGAGAAGGATCGTGGCCCGTACGAAGCGCTCGTCACGGGGCTCGCCGTAGCCCGCGGGTTCGCCCCGCCGCCGGTGAGCGTGGTCCAGCACATCGACCTGTATCGACTTCTCCGGTCCGCCGACGCGCACCTCGGGATCCATTCCACGGTGCTCACCGAGGCAGTCGCCGCCGGCACGCTCAATCTGCTCGCCGACACGCTGGCGTCGTCGGACCTGCTGGGGTACGTGGAGGCCGGCGTGGCCGTGCCGGTTCGCAACGGCGCGGATCTCCTCGCGGCTCTGGATGCGCCCGGAGCCATCACGCCGGGGGCCCGCAGCGCGTTCCTGGCCCGCCATTTCCGCGAGGGACGTGCCAGCGACCGCCTCCGCGGCGAGCTCCTGGAGTGGCTCGGATGAGCGGCCGGACCCTGTTCCTCATCCCCGCGCGCGGCGGCAGCAAGCGCATCCCGGGGAAGAACCTGCGCACCCTGGCCGGGATCCCCCTCGTGGCCTGGGCGGGCCGGATCGCCGGGGCTGCGACGACAGAGGGCGACGTCGTCGTCTGTTCGACCGAGGACCGGGAGATCGCGAGCGTCGCCTCGACCTGGGGCATCCGTGTCCTCGACCGTCCAGCGGACCTCGCCACGGACACCGCGGCCTCACTCGATGTGGCGATCCACGCCCTCGACGCGATGGCCGGCGACGGCGAGCCGTTCGACCTGCTGGTCCTCGTCCAGCCGACATCGCCGCTGACCGACCCGGCCGACCTTCGTGCCGCGATCGACCTCGCTCGCGAGAAGGGCCGCTCGGTCGCGAGCGTCACGACGAGCCATCCGGCAGCGTGGCATCACGACGTCGGCGCCGACGACAGCCTCCGACCGGTGGACGCCGAGGACGCCGACCGGCTGCTCACCGGCGCCTTCTACGTGACGACGCCCAACGCGCTCCGACGCAGCGGCCGGTTCGTCGAGCCTGGCGTGACCCTGGGCTACGCGACGCCGCCGGAACGTGCCATCGACATCGACGAGCCGACCGACCTCCGGATCGCGGCGGCCCTCCTCGGGAGCCGCGAGGTCACGCCGTTCCGGCTCGCCGACCGCGCGATCGGCGGTCCCGGCGAAGGGGTCTTCGTCATCGCCGAGGCGGGCGTCAACCATGACGGCGATGCGGAGATCGCCCACAGACTCGTCGACGCCGCAGCCGACACGGGTGCGGACGCCGTGAAGTTCCAGACCTTCGTGCCCGATGCCCTCGCGTCCGCCACCGCGCCGACGGCCGGGTACCAGCGCGCCACCGATCAGGGCGTGGACCAGCGAGCGATGCTCCAGCGGCTCGCCCTGCCCACGGACGCCTGGCCGACCCTCCGGCAGCACGCGATCGATCGCGGGATCGTGTTCCTCTCCGCGCCATTCGACGACGCGTCTGCCGACCTCCTCGATGCGATGGACGTACCGGGCTTCAAGACGGGCTCCGGCGAGCTCACGAACCTGCCCTTCCTCGAGCGCCTGGCCCGCAAGGGCCGCCCGATGATCGTCTCGACGGGTATGGCGACGATGGCCGAGGTCGCCGCGGCGGTGGATGTGATCCGCGCGACCGGGCTCGCCGAGCTGACCCTGCTCCACTGCGTCTCGAGCTACCCGGCCGCACCCGGGGACGCGAACCTGGCGGCGATGCGGACGATGCGCGACGCGTTCGGGCTGCAGACGGGCTGGTCGGACCACACGCCCGGCATCGAGCTGCCGATCGCGGCGACTGCGTTGGGCGCAACGATCATCGAGAAGCACCTGACGCTCGACCGGACACGCCGCGGGCCGGATCACGCGATGTCGCTCGAGCCGACCGAGTTCGCGGCGATGGTCGCGGCCATCCGGACCACGGCGGACGCCATCGGCGACGGCGAGAAGGTCCCGACCGCGGCCGAGCGCGAGATCGCCGCCGTCGCGCGGCGGAGCCTGCACTGGGCCCGCGACCTGTCCGCTGGCGAGACCATCGCGGAGGACGATCTGCTCGCGCAGCGACCGGGGAACGGCATCTCCCCGGCGCGGACGCACGAGCTCGTCGGCCGCCAGACCGCCCGCGCCGTGCAGGCTGGCACGATGGTCGAAGCGGGTGACGCGTGAAGACGATCGCCGTCCTCACGACCGGCCGGCAGGACTGGGGGATCCTGCATTCGACGGCGGTCGCGATCCGGTCGCACCCCGAGCTCGAGCTGCGGCTGACTCGCGGGCGGAACGCACCTCTCGACGCGCCACGGGCAGACCATCGGCGACGTCCGGGCGGATGGCTTCGAACCCGACGTCATCCTGCCGTGGCCCGGCGACGATGATGCGACCGAGGACCCGCCCGCGGCCACCCAGGCTGCAACGACGCTCGAAGCGGTCGGGGCGGCGCTGCGAGAAGCGCCGCCGGATGCGCTGCTGCTGGTCGGGGACCGGCTCGAGACGGCCGCCGCCGCGCTCGCCGCGACCCTGGAGCGCGTCCCGATCATCCACGTGCACGGCGGCGAACAGACGCTGGGGGCCTTTGACGATGCGCTCCGTCACGCGATCACGAAGCTCAGCCACCTCCACCTCGTCAGCCACGAGGAACACGCCCAGCGGGTGATCGCCATGGGCGAGGATCCGGCCAGTGTCCATGTCGTCGGGGCGCCGGGCCTGGATGCGTCGGTCCGCGAGGACCTGGCTACCCGGGACGACCTCGCGCGCGATCTCGATCTCGCGCTCGACGCGCCGGTCGTCCTCGTGACCGTCCACCCGGCAACCCTGGGGCAGGAGCCGGTGGCCGAGGCGACCGCCGTCGTAGCGGCGATGGACGCCGTTCCGGCGACCTACGTGATCACCATCCCGAATGCGGACCCGGGAGGGGATGCGATCCGGGAGCTGATCCTGAACGCGTCCACCAAGCCCGATCGGGTGTTGGTGGACTCGCTCGGCGCGCGGCGCTACTGGGGACTCCTGCGGATCGCCGATGCGATGCTCGGCAACAGTTCCAGCGCCCTCATCGAGGCTCCGGCCGTCGACCTGCCGGCCGTCGATGTCGGCGATCGCCAGGCCGGCCGGCGTGCCGGACCGAATGTCCTGCACGCCCCCGCGGACCCGCAGCTCGTCACCGACGCGCTGCGCGAAGCGCTCGACCCCGAGACACGTCGCCGGGTCGCGGCCGCGCGTCCCGCGCTCGTGCATGGTCTGGCCGGGGGGCGCATCGCGGATATCATCGCCGCATGGCGACCACCCAAGCCGCCGCGCAAGCCCCCGATCACGGTGCCGGGCTGACCGCGGCGCCGCTCGTCGTGCTCGGTGGCGGCGAGCACGCCCGCGTGGTCATCGACGCGGCCCGCTCGCAAGGGGACCGCTGGGTCGTGCAGGGGTTCGTGGCGCCAACGGCGGGCGAGGCCGCGACCCCGGACGTGCCGTGGCTCGGTGACGACGCCGCGCTCGCGGCCCGTATGCAAGACCTCGCCCCGGACGACCGGCCGTGGCTCGTCGTGGGCTTCGGTGGCGGCGAGTCGACGGGCGCTCTTGCGGCCCGTACCGCCACGACCGAGAAGTTCACCGACGCGCGCTGGGCGACCATCGTCCACGCCACGGCCTGGGTCTCACCGAGCGCCAAGCTCGAGCACGGTGTCGTGGTCCTGGCCGGCGCGGTCGTCAACACCGGCGCGCACGTCCTCCGCCACGCCATCGTGAACAGCGCAGCGGTCGTCGAGCACGACGTCGTCATCGGCGCCGGTAGCCACGTCGCGCCGGGCGCGGTCATCGGCGGTGGCACGCACGTCCACGGGCACGCCTTCATCGGCCTGGGCGCACGCGTCCGCGACCACATCGAGATCGGTGCCGGGGCCGTCGTCGGCATGGGCGCCGTCGTCGTCGAATCGATCGAGCCGGGCGCCACCGTCGTCGGCATCCCGGCCCGCCGCCACGAGCCCGCCCCGTGACCAGCGCCCTCGACGCCTACCTCGTGGCCGAAGACGCGACCCTCCGCGACGCGATGGCCGCGGTGGATCGCGGTGCCGCCCGGATCGCCCTGGCCGTGGACCCGGACGGCCGCCTGACCGGCGTCGTCACGGACGGCGACCTGCGCCGCGCCCTGCTTGGTGGCACGGATCTGCAGGATCCCGTTGCCCCGGTCCTGACTCGCCGTTATCTCTCGGTGACCACCGGCGATGGCCGCGCGGCCGCGCTGGAACTCATGCGCGCCCGCCGCATCGATGCCGTGCCGGTCGTCGATGCCGATGGCCGTCCCGTCGGCCTGCACCTGCTCCAGCAGTTCCTGGAGCCCGTCGTTCGCACGAACTGGGCGGTCATCATGGCCGGCGGCCAGGGCGTGCGCCTTCGCCCGCTGACCGACACCCTGCCCAAGCCGATGATCGCGGTCGCCGGCCGGCCGATCATCGAGCGGCTGGTCCTCCACCTCGTCGGCTTCGGCCTGAAACGCATCTACGTGGCCGTCAATTACCTGGGCGACGTCATCGAGGAGCACCTCGGCGACGGCGCGCGGCTCGGGGTCCGGGTGGAGTACCTGCGCGAACAAGAGGCGCTCGGCACGGCCGGGGCGCTCGGGTTGCTGCCGGAGCCGCCGACGGAACCCATCCTCCTGCTGAACGGCGACCTCGTCACCTCGGCGGACCTGGGCGGCCTGCTCGACGCGCACGTCGCCGGTGGCTATCGCGCGACCGTCGGCACGCGGCGGTATCTCCACACCGTGCCGTTCGGCTGTGTCGAACGCGACGGCGACCGCGTGACGAGCCTCGAGGAGAAGCCGACCCTCGAGCGCGAGGTCAACAGCGGGATCTACGCCCTCGACCCGTCGGTCGTGGCGCGCGTCCGTCCCGGTCAGCGTGTCGACACGCCGGATCTCATCGCGGACCTGCTGGCCGCGGGAGAGCCCGTCGGCGCGTTCGAGATCGAGGACGAATGGATCGATGTCGGCCAGCGAGAACAACTGGCCGCGGCGCGCGGGGTCGCCACGTGACCCTGCGCGGCACCAAGGTCCTCGTCACGGGAGCAGACGGGTTCATCGGCAGCCACCTCACGGAGCGCCTGGTCGCGGAAGGCGCCGATGTGCGCGCGTTCTGCCTGTACAACTCGCGCGGTTCGGCGGGCTGGCTCGACGAGACGGACCCGGCGACGCGCGCGGCCCTCGATATCCGTCTCGGCGACATCCGCGACGCCCGCTTCGTGGCCGCCGCGACCGAGGGTGTCGAGATCGTGTTCCACCTCGCCGCGCTCATCGCGATCCCGTATTCGTACGCCGCGCCCCAATCGTTCATCGACACGAACGTGTCCGGCACGCTGCACGCCCTCGAAGCGGCCAGGTCGGCGGGAGTCCGGCGCTTCATCCAGACCTCCACGAGCGAGGTCTACGGGACGCCCGAGACGTTGCCGATCCTCGAGACCCACCCGTACGCCGCGCAATCGCCCTACGCGGCCTCGAAGGTCGCGGCAGACCAACTGACGCTGGCGTTCGGCAAGAGCTTCGAGCTCCCTGTCGTCGTGCTCCGGCCGTTCAACACGTACGGGCCGCGCCAGTCGGAGCGGGCGGTCCTGCCGACGATGCTCCGCCAGCTCCTCGCGGGCCGGACAGAGGTCCGCCTCGGTCGACTGGACCCCAGGCGCGACATGACGTTCGTGGCAGACACCGTGGACGGCTTCATCCGGGCGGCCACCGCGCCCGGCATCGAGGGCGAGGTCATCCAGCTGGGCACCGGCCGGAGCGAATCGATCGCGGAGCTCTTCGCCCTCGCCACCGGGATCCTCGGGGTGGACGCCCGGGCCGTCGAGGACCCGGAGCGCCTGCGACCAGACGCCAGCGAGGTCATGGTCCTGCAGGCCGATCCGTCGCGCGCTCGCGAACGGCTGGACTGGGAGGCGCGAACCAGTCTCGAGGACGGGCTCCGCGCGACCATCGACTGGCTGCGCATCCAACCCGCCAATCAGCGACCCGGATCGTGTCCAGACCTGACCGGCGGATCCCGCTGTCGGAGCCCTCGATCGGCGGGAACGCCGCGGCGTACCTCGAGGAGTGTCTGGCCACCAACTTCGTGTCGTCGGTCGGGCCGTTCGTGGAGCGGTTCGAGCGGGCCTTCGCCAAAGCCGTCGGGGCGCGCCACGCCGTGGCCTGTTCGAGCGGCACGGCGGCGATCCACCTCGCGCTTCGTGTCCTGGATGTCGGTCCGGGTGACGACGTGCTGGTGGCCGACCTGACGTTCGTCGCCTCGGTCAACCCCATCGCCTACGTCGGGGCGCGGCCGATCCTGGTCGACGCGGAGGCGGCGAGCTACAACCAGGACCCGGCACTGATCGTCGCGGAACTCGACCGGCGCGCCGCGGCGGGGGCACGCCAACCCGCGGCCATCGAGCTCGTGCACCTCGTCGGCCATCCGGCGCCGATCGACGAGGTCGTCGCGGCCGCGGATCGCTACGGGATCCCGGTTATCGAGGACGCTTCGGAGGCCCTGGGGGCGCGGTACACCGAGGGCGGCCACGCCGGCCGACACGTCGGCACGATCGGCCGGCTCGGTGCGTTCAGCTTCAACGGCAACAAGCTCATCACGACCGGCGGCGGCGGGATGATCGTCACGGACGACGAGGCGCTCGCGCAACGAGCACGCCATCTCTCGACCCAGGCCCGCTTGCCGGGCCTCGCCTACGACCACGACGAAGTCGGCTACAACTACCGGCTCTCGAACCTTGCGGCCGCCCTGGGGTTGGCCCAGCTCGAAGAGCTCGACCGGTTGCTCACCGCCCGCCGGGACATCGCGCGGCGTTATGACGCGGCCATTGCCGGCATCGGCGGGCTCCGGCCCGCCCCGCGAGCGAGCTGGGCGGATCCGTCCTTCTGGCTGTACACGGCTGCGCTGGAGGAACCCGATCCCGTCCGGCGCGACCGGGTCATCGCCGCCCTCGGTGAGGACGGCATCGAGGCACGACCGATCTGGCGGCCGATCCACGGCACCCGCCTCTACGCGGACGCGGCGCGCCTCGAGGGCGAGGTCGCGGACCGGATCTTCGCGAGCGCCCTCTGCCTGCCGTCCTCGTCGTCGCTGTCGCGTGACGATCAGGACCGCGTCATCGAGCGCCTCGCGGCCGCCCTCGCGGAGGTGCCGGTCTGAACGGTCGGTGTATCATGCCGCGGCCCATGTCAAGGATCCGGCGTCTCTCGGACGTCGGTCCATCACGCTGCCATAGGACCCAGACCACCCGATGACCTTTCGAGCCAAACCCGTCGTCAAGCGCGCCCAGAAGCCATCCTGGGAAAGCCGCGACCGCAAGAACTTCTACCTCAACCTCGGCTTCGGCATCGTCGTCGCCGCGGCCGTCCTGATCCTCCTGATCGCGGTCGCCCTGACCTACTACAACGACCACCTCGTACCGGTGGGAAGCGTGGCTGGACAGTCGATCACCAAGGACGAGCTGCGCGATCGCGTGCTCATCGAGGATTGGCGACTCTCGCAGGTGCGGAGCCGGATCGCCACCCAGAAGGCCGCCGGCCGCCTCTCGGAGGCACAGGCAGAGCAGCAGCTCCAGCTCATCGAGCAGCAGGCCCAGCAGCTGCCGGCGATCTCGCTCGAGCGCATCATCGACGGCCGCATCCAGGCGGACCTCGCCACTACCGAGGGTGTGACCGTGGAGGAGGCCGACGTCGACGCCCGGCTCATCAAGGAGGCGACGACCCCGGAGACGCGCCACGCCTGGGTGATCGAGGTCGCGCCGGAGCTCGACAGTGACGCGACCGAGCCGACCGCCGCGCAGGTCGCGGCGGCGCGCACGAAGATCGATAGCGCGTTGCGGGACATCGGCGGCAGCAAGTCCTGGGAGGACGTCGCGAAGACGGTGTCTACGGACACCTCCACCGCGGCGCAGGGCGGCGACCTGGGCTGGGTCCAGGCCGAGTCCGGCCAGGGGGACGAAGCGTTCACGGACGCGCTCTTCGCCGCCGAGATCGACACGCCGACCGCCGTCGTCGAAGGCGAGGACGGGATCTTCCGCATCGGACGCGTGACCGAGATCGATCCCGAGACGGTCGACGACCTCTATACCGAGAAGCTCGGCAACGACGGCATCGACCTCGCCAAGTACCGCGCCGTGGTCCGGTCCGACGCGGTCCGCGAGAAGCTCGAGGAAAAGGTCGTCGCGGACGCCACGAAGCCCGGTCCTCAGCGTGACGTCAGCCAGATCTACCTGAGCAAGGAGACCGCGGACCTGCCGGACGACGCCGTGAAGGTCCGTCACATCCTCTACTCGCCCAAGGACGATCCGGCCGGCGCCCAGGGCGGCACGATCCCGGCCAGTGACCCCTCCTGGGCCAAGGCCAAGTCCGACGCGGACGCCGCGTACGCCAAGCTCCAGGCGGACCCCACCCAATTCGACGCTATCGCCCGTGCCGAGAGCGACGAGGAGAGTGCCCAGGGCCCGACCGGTTCGGGTGGCGTGCTCGGTGCCTACGTCAGCGCGGACAGCAGCTACGTCCCGACGTTCTCGGGGCCGATCCTCGCGGCCAAGCCGACGGACGGCCAGATCCTTCCTCCGATCAAGACGGAGTTCGGATACCACGTCGTGCAGGTGCTCAACCACGCGCCGGATCTCGCCAAGCTCAAGACTGAGGTGGATGGGGGCGCCGACTTCGCGAAGCTCGCTCGCGACTTCTCGGAAGGCCCGGAAGCGAGCCGCGGCGGTGAGCTCGGCTGGGTCGCCCCGGGCCAGCTCGAGAAGGATCTCGGGACGGCGATCTTCGCGACGGCGATCGGCAAGACCTCGGACATCGTCACCGTCGAGGAAGACGGCAGCTATCTGTTCAAGGTCGCCAACGAAGAGGAACGGACCCCTGAGGGCCGCCAGCTCGAGGAGATCCGCGTCCGCGCCTTCGCCGACTGGTACCAGCCCAAGAAGGACGCCGTCGTCGTCGAGCGGGACGAAGATTTCCTGACCGACCCCGCGGCGGGCTAGGCACGGCGCCGTGCTCGACGCGCTCGTGACCGAGGCGCGACTCCGGTTCGGACTCGATCCGGCGGCCGGCCTCCAGGTCATCGCGTCCGAGTGGCTCATCGCCACGCCGTTCGAAGCCTCCCGGCCGGTCCTGATGGTGCCGCTCGCGATGCTGGGGCCGGGCAGCGACGCCGCGGCGCCTGCGGCGCCCGTCCCATTGCCGGGTCGTCACGGGCCGCTCGGCCGTGCGCCGCTCGACGTCCTCGCCCGCGCGCTACCCGGCGGACCACGCGGTCGGCCGGTTCGGGACCGCCACCCCGACGCGCGTCGGCGACCTCCGTGACGAGGACCTGGCGACGCCGCTGTATCTCGCTCCGGTGGCCGTGGAGGCCGCGGTCGCCGGTCCGTGGGCGATGCCGGCGATCAGCGCCCGGTTGCGCGCCCCCGGTGGTTGCCCATGGGACCAGGAGCAGACCCACGCGTCGTTGCGCAAGCATCTGCTCGAAGAGGCGTACGAGGTCTACGACGCACTCGAATCGGGCGCGACGCCCGCCCTGGCCGGCGAGCTGGGCGACCTCCTCCTCCAGGTCGTGCTCCACGCGCAGCTGGCCGCCGAGGCCGGGGTCTTCGACCTGGCCGATGTCCAGGCGGCGATCGCGACCAAGATCGTGCGCCGCCACCCCCACGTGTTCGGTGATGCGGAGGTGCGGACCGCATCGGACGTGAACCGACAGTGGGAGCGGATCAAGGCAGACGAGCGCGCGGAGGCGGGAGCCGCGGAGGCCGACGGGGAGCCGGGCGACTCCGCAGCCTCGCCACGCGGCGCCCTCGACGGCATCTCGGCCTCGCTCCCGGCGCTCGCCGCCAGCCAGGAGATGCAGGAGCGGGCCGCGAACATCGGCTACGACTGGCCGTCGCTCGATGGCGTGCTCGACAAGGTCGTCGAGGAGGCCGACGAGTTGCGGGCGGCCGCGGACGATCCCGACCCCGCCGCCTGGACCGAGGAGTTCGGTGACCTGCTGTTCGTCCTCGTCAACGTCGCCCGCAAGCGTGGCGTCGAGGCCGAGGCGGCCGTCCGTGCGGCCAACGCCAAGTTCCGGCGACGCTTCGCCAGCGTGGAGCGCCAGGCCGCCGACCGCGGGGTCGCGCTCCGTGACCTCGACTTCGCCGCCCTCGATGCGTTGTGGGATGCCGCCAAGGCGGAAGAGAGGATCACGTCATGACCATCGGAAACCGCCCGCCAAGTTCCCGCGCCGACGGGCGCGGCCTGCGAGACCTGCGTCCGATCAGCTTCCAGCTCGGCGTCCAGAAATGGGCCGAGGGGTCGTGCCTCGTCCGCTTCGGCGACACGCAAGTCCTGTGTGCCGCCACGATCGCCGACCGCGTGCCGCCGCATCTCCGCGGCAAGGGCACGGGCTGGGTGACGGCCGAGTACTCGATGCTGCCGCGGGCCACCGCCGAGCGAACGGACCGTGAGTCGGCCAAGGGTCGGGTCGGTGGGCGGACCCACGAGATCCAGCGGCTGATCGGGCGCTCGCTGCGCGGGGTCGTCGACCTCGGCCGGCTGGGCGAGCGGACGATCACCGTGGACTGCGACGTCCTGCAGGCGGACGGCGGCACCCGCACCGCCTCGATCACCGGCGGCTACGTGGCGCTCGGCGCGGCGCTCATCACGTACGGGATGGAGCGACACCTGACGTCACGGGTGGCGGCCGTGTCGGTCGGGATCGTGAACGGTCTGGCCCACCTGGACCTCGATTACAGCGAGGATTCCAAGGCCGAGGTCGACTTCAACGTCGTCGGCACGGACGCAGGCACGTACGTCGAGCTGCAGGGCACGGCCGAGGGCAAGCCGTTCGATCGCGCATCGGCGAACGAGATGCTCGATCTCGCCGACGAGGGCCTGGCCAAGCTGTTCGCGGCCCAGGCCGAGGTCCTCGCGACCGTCCGGCGTTAGCCGTGGCCTCGGCCAGCGGGCGGCGGAGGCTCGTCATCGCGACCCACTCCGAGCACAAGCTGCGCGAGCTCCGCGAGCTGCTCCAGCTCGAACAGGCCGAGCTGGTCTCGCTCGACGACCTCGGGGTCCACGGCGAGCCGATCGAGGACGGCGAGACGTTCGAGACCAACGCGGCGATCAAGGCCCGCTTCGCCGTCCGTGCGACGGGCCTCCCGGTCCTCGCCGACGACTCGGGCCTGGAGGTCGACGCCCTGGGTGGCGGTCCGGGAGTGCGGACGCGGCGGTATGCGGGGGAGGACGCCACGGACGCGGACAACAACGCGAAGCTGCTCGCCGCGCTCGACGGCCTACCGCCTGAGCGACGCGGGGCGCGCTACGTGTGCGTGCTGGCGCTGGCCCTCCCGGGCGACGCAGGCCCGCGCGGCGGGCAGCACGTGGCCTTCGCTCGGGGCACGTGTCGCGGTCGGATCGCGCGCGCACCGCGCGGAACGGGCGGGTTCGGCTACGACCCGATCTTCGAACCGGACGTCGAGGCGCCGGGCGGGCGGACCCTGGGGCTGTGGACTCCGGCCGAAAAGAACGCCATCTCACACCGGGCACGAGCGGCCCGCCGCATGGCCGACCGGCTGACGGCGCTCGGGTTCTGAGGGGCGCCCGGCGCCGACGCGCCAGTGACCCGGCCCGCCCGTGACCCCGCTCGAACCCGTCTACGGCTCGGTCGTCGGCTCCGGCGTCGGCCAGGGCGTGGGCTCCACGCCGGGCTCGGGGAACAGCCGCTCGGCGACGTCGCGGATCGCGGCGAGGTCGGGCTCCAGCGACGAGCCGTAGCGGGAGTCGACGGAGCGCACCAGCGGGTGGCGGATGATCGATCGCGTGACCGCGTCGTCGTCGATCTCATCCATGATCGCCGCCAGCTGGGGCAGCCTGGCCGGAGGCAGGTCCGTTCGCACGGCGTCGCCCACCGCGTCCATCAGTCCCGGCAGCTCCCACAGCACGGATCCGTCCTGCGTGACCGCGTCGCGCAGGGCGACGAGGACCTGTTGCTGTCGGATGGCCCTGGTGAAGTCGCTGTCGCCGAGACCTTTGCGCGAGCGGACGTAGGCGAGCGCCGTCTTGCCGTCGAGATGGTGGCGTCCGACATCGATCGAGAAGCCCACGTTGTCGTACTCGGGATCGTCGATCGGCTGCGTGACGTCGATGTCGACGCCCCCGACCGAATCGATCATGTCGCGGAAGCCGTACAGGTCGATCTCCGCCTCGTAGTGGATGTCGATGCCGAGCAGCGCGCCGATGGCGTCTCGAAGCGCCGCCATCCCGCCTTCGGGGAATTCGTCCGGGTGTCCGTCGGCATAGGCGACGAGCGAGTTGAGCTTCGGTCCGAACCGGTCGCCGTTGCCAAGGGGGACATCGATCAGGTCGCGCGGGACCGAGACCATGCTGATCGACCGGCCGACCGGGTCGATCGAGGCGACGATCATCGTGTCGGTGAGGTTGGTCGTGCGCGTCGGACTGCGGTCGACGCCGACCAGCAGGACGGTCAGCCGCTCGTCGTTCCCCGGACCCGCAGCCGGCGGGGGCCCGTCCTCCGGTCGGTCGGGAGGTTCGAAGATCCGGGCGAACGTGTCGCGGAACACGGTCCCGTACTGGTAGACGATCACGTGCGGGAGCGCGACGAACAGCACGATGACGGCCAGGCCGATCAGGCCGACGCGTCCCGTTGGACCGCGGTTGCTCGTATCGAGGAAGGCCTGGCCGACGGCGAGGAGACGCCAGCCAAGGAGCAGGAGGTTGATCGTCAGGAGGGTTGCGAGCACGGGCGGGCCCACGACGAAGGCGGCCAGCCGGGTGATCGACTGCGTCGAGACCAGGAGGAATCCCAGGAGCAGGATCACGAGGGACGGGATCAGGAACAGCGCCGCGAGGCGAGACCGCCGGTTGAACGCCTGACCGAGCCCCGGGAGCACCGCCGAAAGACCGGCCGCGGCGAGGCGGCGGCGGTCGAGATGTCCGGTGTCCGGCCGGACTCGGCGGGCGTGCACGACGGGCGATGGTCCTCGATTCGGGGGTTGTCGGTCCGCCCGGGAGTCTACCCGGAAGCGGACGTGGGGACGCCGGGCGGTCGATCAGCCTGCCATGACCGCCCGGCGTCTTGTCCTGTGACGCGCTCGGGTCCGTGAGCGTGACGCGGTACCCTGCGGTTGCCAGAACGCACCCGAATTCGGTAGTCCGATAGTCCTATATCGACGCGGCAGAGGTATCCTCGCCTGAGCCCAGACCGCTCGTGCGGCCGGGCGGGGGATTCGAAACAGGCCTGGACCAGCACTCATCCAGACGCGACCCGAAGGCCGGACAGGGGAAACACACGCCATGTCGTTGATCCAGCGTGTCGAGCGGGCACAACAACAGCTCCTGGAGACGCCCGAAACGAAGGCCGCGGCGGCTGCGGTACCCATCACGCCTGCGCCTCCGGTCGCTGTCCCGATCAGCTCGGAGCGGCGCGCCGCCCGCGACGAGTTGATGCACGAGATCAGGCTCCGCCTCCAGACGGAGGTCATGAGCGCCTTCGACTCGCTCCTCGACCTCGCCAATCCGGACGAGCTGCGCGCCAAGGTCACGGCGATCGTCGAACGCGTCGTCACGTCAGAAGGCTTTGCGGTGACGCGTGACGAGAAGGCGCACCTGATCGAAGAGCTGATCGGGGAGGTCGGGGGCCTCGGGCCGCTCGATCCGCTCCTGCTCGACGAGACGATCACGGAGATCATGGTCAACGGGCCAAGCCACGTGTACGTCGAGCGTGCCGGCAAGATCCAGCGCGTCGATAGCTACTTCCTGAACGACGAGCACGTCCTGCGCGTCATCGACCGGATCATCACGCCGCTTGGACGGCGCATCGATGCGTCGAGCCCGCGCGTCGACGCTCGCCTGGCCGATGGTTCCCGCGTCAACGCAGTCATCGAACCGCTCTCGCTGGTCGGACCGGTGATCACCGTCCGAAAGTTCCCGGCCAAGCCGGTCACGGTGGACGACCTCATCCGCTTCGGCACGGCGACGCCCGAGATGTTCGACTTCCTGAATGCCTGCGTCAGGGCTCGCCTCAATGTCTTCGTGTCCGGTGGCACGGGCTCGGGCAAGACGACGACCCTCAATGTCCTCTCTTCGTTCATCCCCGAGGACGAACGGATCGTGACGATCGAGGACGCCGCCGAGCTGCAGCTCCGCCAGGTGCACGTGGTGACGCTCGAGTCGCGCCCGCCGAACATCGAGGGTTCGGGCGAGATCACGATCCGCGACCTGTTGCGCAACGCCCTGCACATGCGCCCCGACCGCATCATCGTCGGGGAGTGCCGTGCGGGCGAGGCCCTCGACATGCTCCAGGCCATGACGACGGGTCAGGACGGCTCCTTGTCGACCGGTCACGCGAACACGTCCGCGGACATGCTCCGCCGGCTCGAGACCATGGTCCTCATGACCGGGTACGAGCTGCCGCTGCGCGCCATCCGCGAGCAGATCGCCTCGGCGGTCGACCTCATCGTCCACACGGCCCGCCTCAAGGACGGCTCGCGCAAGATCGTCAACATCACCGAGGTACTCGGGATCGAGGACGACGAGATCCTGATGGAGGACATCTTCGCCTTCGAGCAGACCGGCATCACGGACGGGAAGGTCGAGGGGGTGCTCAAGCCGACCGGCGTCCGGCCGACGTTCATGGGCAAGTTCAAGCAGAGCGGGATCGATATGCCCGCAGACGAATACGGCATCCCTGCCGAGGACCCGGATCATCCGGACGCGACCCGCTCGCGGAAGGGCCGCTGGGTCGGTGGTGAAGGGCTCGAGGTGGTCCGCCCGACGGTCGGCCAGGGTCGGGCGGTCACGGCCGGCGGCATGGTCTACGTTTCGTCGATCGGACCCGTCGATCCCGAGACCGGCCAGGTCGTCAGCAGCCAGATCAAGGAGCAGACACGCCAGTGCCTGCTGAACCTCAAGACGAAGCTGGAAGAGGCCGGGAGCTCCCTCGAGAAGGTCGTCTGGGCGAACTGGTCGTTGCGCGACCCCGCGGAGTTCGACACGTTCAACCAGGAGTGGGTGCGCTGGTTCCCGGGTGACGCGCCGATCGGCCAGGGCACGCTGATGCCGACCCAGCACAAGCGCGCCGGCTTCCGGGTCTCGATCGGGGTCATCGCCGAGGCCTAGCCGACCGTGGTGCGACCGCGCACCACTTGCCGCTGCCGAGCGCGATCCTCTTGGGCGTCGAGCGGTCGTCGGGGCGATCCGTCAACGGACGAGCAGGACCACCACGATGACCGCCAGGATCCCGATGCCGGCGACGAGCACATAGAGGATCGCCTGTAGGCGCCGGTATTCCTTGCGGAGGCGCTCGAGCTCCGGGTCGACCTCGACGGGCGGCGCCGCAGGTTGAGCCGGCCGGGGGGCCTGGGCCGGGTCGCGTGGATCCATCAGGCCCATCCGCGCCAGCTCCTTGTCGAGCCGCGGGTCGGGTGGTTGGCGGACCGCTTCACGAGCGATCCGTGACATCTCCCCTTCGGTCGGCGCAGGCGCTTGCGCTGGCGTCGGCTTCGCCTGCGGCGAACGCGGTCTCTTCGGTGGGTCGTCGTGCTCCATCGCATGAACCCTAGCAGGGGCCCCAGCGCGGCTCTGCATGTGGCACCTCGTATGACCGCCGCGATGCTGGCGACTCGCGGGAATGGCCATCCCGGCTTGCCGCGACAGGGGATGATGTCGCCGTGCATCGAAAGGTCGTCACGGTCCTCTTCTGTGATGTGGTCGGCTCGACGGCGCTCGGAGAGTCGAGTGATCCCGAGACGCTGCGTGCGGTCCTCGCTCGATATTTCGACCGGATGAAGTCGATCGTGGAGGGCCACGGCGGGTCGGTCGAGAAGTTCATCGGCGACGCGGTGATGGCGGTGTTCGGGGTGCCGGCCGCGCACGAGGACGACGCCCTTCGCGCGACGCGCGCGGCATTGGAGATGCAGGCGGCGTTCCCGGGCCTCGGGCTCCAGGGCCGGATCGGCGTCAACACGGGCGAGGTCGTGACCGGCACCGATGAGCGGCTCGCCACGGGCGATGCGGTCAACGTGGCCGCCCGGTTGCAGCAGGCGGCGGCCCCGGACGAAATCCTGATCGGACAGGCGACGCTCGATCTCCTGCGCAGTGTCGTCGAGTTCGAGGCGCTGGAGCCACTGGTGCTGAAGGGCAAAAGCGAACCGGTCCCTGCCTACCGGCTGCGGTCGATCGCCGAGGCGCAGGAGCGCAGCCACCGATCGCGGTTCGTGGGTCGCGACCGCGAGCTGGACCAGATCCGGGAGGCTTGGGCGCAGGTCCGCGCCGAGCAGCGCTGCAGCCTCGTCACGATCGTGGGCGACGCGGGTGTGGGCAAGTCCCGGCTCGTCGCCGAAGCCTTGTCGGCGGTCGATGCGCGGATCGTCCGCGGCCGCTGCCTGCCGTACGGCGAGGGCATCACCTACTGGCCGGTGATCGAGGTGATCAAGGACGTCGCTGCGTCGCCGTCCGACCCCGCTGCGGACGCGGCCATCCGCTCACTGCTGGGCGAATCCGACCGGGAGACCACGGCCGACGAGATCGCGTGGGCGTTCCGCAAGCTGCTCGAGCAGGAAGCGCCGCTCGTCGTGATCTTCGACGACATCCACTGGGGCGAGGAGACGTTCCTCGACCTCGTGGAGGGCGCGAGCATGTTCTCGACCGGCGCCCCGATCCTCATCGTCGCCCTGGCTCGGCCGGACCTGCTCGAGCGCCGGCCGCGCTGGGCGGTCACGGTGCGGCTGGAGCCGCTCGATGCCACCGACGTCGTCGACCTGATCGGCGAGCATCTGTCCGCCGACCTTCGCGACCGGATCGCGCACGCCTCGGGCGGCAACCCGTTGTTCCTCACCGAGATGCTGGCGATGGCCGGCGAGTCCGACGCGGTCGAGGTCCCGCCGAACCTGCGCGCCTTGCTCGCCGCCCGCCTCGATCAGCTCGATGCGCCCGAGCGCGAAACGCTCGAGCGAGGCGCCGTGGAAGGCGAGGCGTTCCATCGCGGCGCGGTGGTCGCGATGTCGCCGACGGGATGGCAGGTCACGCCGCGCCTTGCGGCACTCGTCCGGAAGGAGCTGATTCGCGCGGAACCGGCCCAGATCCCGGGCGAGGACGGCTTCCGGTTCCGCCACCTCCTGATCCGGGACGCCGCCTACGACGCGCTCCCCAAGTCCGTCCGAGCCGACCTCCACGAGCGCTTCGCCGACTGGCTCCAGGCGCACGGCGCGGACCTCGTCGAGCTGGACGAGATCGCCGGCTACCACCTCGAGAGGGCCGCCACTTTCAAGCGAGACCTCGGAGCGCCCGATCCGGACCTCTCCGATCGAGCGTCGGCGCGGCTCGCCGCCGCCGCTCGGCGTGCCCGGTGGCTGGGCGACGAGCCCGCCGCGGCGGTCCTGTTCGAACGAGCGCTCGACCTGACCCGCCCGCACCGTCTCGACGTCATGGTCGAGCTCGAGCTCGCCGGCGCCTACTGGCGATCCGACTCGGGCCGGGCGGCGGCCATCGCGACGGCCGCGGCTGACCGTGCCGAAGCCGCCGGCGACGTCACCGGTGAGGCCTCGGCCCGCGTCGTTGCCGCGTCGCATCGATGGCGCAACGGAACCACGACGCTCAGCGAGCTCGATACGTTGACCGCCGATGCGCTCGTGGTCCTGGAGGCGGCGGGCGATCACAACGGCCTGGCGCACGCCTGGCGGGGCCGGAGCACCGTGTTCGCGAATTGCGGGCAGTACGAGGACGCGCGCCGGGCCGCCGAGCGGGCGTCGGAGCACGTCGAGCTCGCCGGCTGGCCGCTGGTGCCGTCGTCGGCGAGCCTGCCCAGCACGCTCGCCAACGGAGCCGTCCCGGCCGACGAGGCACTGGCCATCCTCGACGAGGTGCTGCCGCCGTTCCCGCATCCTCGCACCGCCCTCCACCGGGCCGTGCTGCTCGGGATGCTCGGCCGGTTCGACGAGGCGTGGGCGCTCGCCAACGACGCCACGGCGCGGTTGCGCGATCGGATCGGCGACGATGGTGAGTGGGCCCTCGCCCATATCGCCAGGTTCCAGGGCGACCACGAGGCGGCGGTCGGCTACCTGCGCCGCTATTGCGCCTACCTCGAGGCGCACCACGCGCATTCATACCTGTCGACCTCGGGGCCACGGCTCGCGCGCGAACTGTGGGCACTGGGTCGGGCGGAGGAGGGCGAAGCATTCGCGCAGCTCGGGCGGTCGATCGGCGACAAGGAGGACTTCGCGACGCAGATGACTTGGCGCCAGGCGCAGGCCCTCATCGAGTCCACCCGGGGCGCCTATGACGAGGCTGAGCGTCTGGCCCGCGAGGCGGTCGCCATCGGCGAGAAGACGGACACGCTCAACAATCTCGGCGACGCGTACCTCGACCTCGCCGAGGTCCTGCGAGCATCAGGGCGCGTCGGCGAAGCTCGGGTAGCGGCCGAGCAGGCCCTCGAGCGATACGAGCGCAAGCGGAACGTCGCGTTGGCGGCCCAGGCGCGGGCGAGGCTCGCGGAGATGGAGGCGCCGAACAGCATCGCGTCGGCGTGACGGCACGGCCGATCGGACTGGGGCTGGTCGATCGTCACCCACCGGGTGATGGGACGGCTATCATGCGGAGTCCGCGCTCAGATCGCCGGGGAGTGGCGTAGTTGGCAACGCACGTGCTTTGGGAGTTTTGAGGCCAGAAGCGCTGTAGGGTCCATGGCCGTGAGCGTCGCTCTAGTGAGCGTAGGATCGTCGATTATTGTGTGGTTCGCTGGCGTGGTCTGAGCCGATCAGAACGACACGCCGTTCCGATCCCAGTGCCGATCTTGGCATCGAAGAGGTCCTAGTCTGGGCCGAGCCACTGCAGGGGCGGTGTTCACTGCCTACCTGTCGTCCTGCCAGGTACCGGTCGGATCAGCCAGGCGGGATGTTGTGGTTGCGATGGAACGCGTTGTCGGGATCCACGCGGGCCTTGACCTTGACGAGCCGCTCCCAGTTTGGTCCGTACGCTGCACGCACCGCGCCCGCGCCCTGATCGTCGGTGAGGTAGTTGAGCCAGCGCCGTTCGACCAGGTGCTCGCTCAAGGCCGCATGCGTATCGCGCGTCCAAGTCTTGTTCTTCTCTGTGTCCGCCGGGTCGAGCCAGACGGACGGGATCAGCAGGTTGAAGCCCTCCTGGCGGTGTGGGACCGCGGTGTCGCTCACGGGCACGCGTGTCACCGCGCCATGGAAATGCTCGAACAGGATCGCATTCATCGGTGACGGCGTAGACGCGAAACGCTCGACGGCGACGTCGATGAGCGCATCGGTGATCCCACCCGTGAAGCTCGACATCCAGTAGTTGAGCGAACCGGGTGGATATCCCTCGTCCAGGATCGTGTTCATGGCGGGATACGGCATCGGCCCGACGTCGACCATCAGCGGCGAGCCCCACGCCTTGAGCGGAGCCAGGTCCGCCTCGGCCCGATCCGGGTCGCCGGTGTGGCAGACCACGAGCGCCGAGAGCTGTAGCCCCGAGCCGTCGGGGGCGTGGACCAGCCCCGCGAAGACCTCCAGATCGTCCGAGGCGTCCGCGACGGCCTCGCGATAGAAGCGCAACAATCCCGGGGCGGCGTCGATCGGGTGCGCGATCAGCCCGCCCGTCACCATGCCCAGGGGGTGCAGCCGGTAGGTGAACGTGGTGGCGACCCCGAAGTTACCTCCGCCGCCGCGCAACGCCCAGAAGAGGTCCGGGTCCGATTCGTCGGTGACATCGACGATCTCGCCGTCGGCGGTCACGAGCTCGATCGCGATGACGTTGTCCGCCGCCAGGCCGAACTTCGGCATGAGCCAGCCGAGCCCGCCACCGAGCGTCAGCCCGGCGATCCCGGTCGTGGAGATGGCCCCACCGGTGACCGCAAGCTCGTGCTCGCCGGCCGCGGCATTGAGCTCGGCCCAAGTCACGCCCCCCAGGGCGCGTGCCGTTCGGGTCACCGGATCGACCTGGATGTCCTTCATCTCGGCGAGATCGATCATCACGGCGTCGTCCGCGACCGCGAGCCCGCCCACGTTGTGACCGCCGCCCCGGACGGAGATCTCGTGCCCACCACCACGGGCGAAGCGCACCGCCGCGGCGACGTCGGCTGCGGTCCGGCAGCGCACGATCAGCGCCGGTCGGCGATCGATCAGCCCGTTGTGGACTCGGCGGGCCTCGTCGTAGCCCGCGTCGCTGGGCTGCAGCAGCCTCCCGCTGAGCGACGCGGCAAGCGTGTCCAGGTCTGGCCGACTGAGCGCTGGCGTCGTGGTCATCGTGATCCCCTCCGGTGACGCCCCCGGTGACGCGCGGCGTGCGCGTGGCATTGCAGTCTACTGCGCCGTCGTCGCTGATCCGTGAGGGAATTGGACCGGGCGCTGTAGGCTAGCTACGGCCGGGCGTGCTCCGCGTCATGCGTGGTTCGTGAGCACAAGACCGCCGGGGAGTGGCGTAGTTGGCAACGCACGTGCTTTGGGAGCACGAGATCGTGGGTTCGAGTCCCACCTCCCCGACCATATCGGCCGCCTCCGGCCGCGATGCGCGATCAGCTACCCCAGTCGATGGCTGTCTCGATGGCCGCTCCGTGCGTGGCGTGCGCACCCCCTTCGCGAGTGGCGCAACAGGTCGTCTCATCGCACGCACGGGGCGCTCGGCAGCGCCTGGAATGGCCGTCTCGATTTGACGCCGGGTCCAGAATGGACCTCTAGCTAACCCGGGGATCAGCGGAGGAACCACCTGTGCCCAGGTCAACCAAACGCGCCCAAGTCACGATCGGTGCTGGACTCTTCATCGCAGGAGTCCTGCTCGGAGTCCCGGTGGCGGCGGCCACCGACAACCAGACGCAATACGTCGTCCTCGCCGAGGACGGGTCGTCCGCGGCCGACGTGCTGCGGGCCATCAAGGAGGCCGGCGGGACGGTCACGGACCGCAACGCGGCGATCGGGACGTTCACGGTGTCCGCCCCGGCAACGGGGTTCGTGGAAGCCGTGTCGGCCTCGAAGGCCGTGTTCGGCGCCACCGGCCAGCGGGCCATCGGCCGGCTGCCGGGTGCCGACCCTGTGAAGGTGTCCGACCCCGAGGTGGAGGCGATCCACGCAGGTCGCGCCGGGGGTCCCCGACATGGGGGCTCGACGGCGGGCATGGATCCTTTGGATCCGTTCCTTTGGGGCCTCGCCATGGTCAAGTCGGATCTCGCCCGGGCGGTCAACGCCGGGGACAGCCGGGTCCTCGTCGGCATCCTTGACTCCGGGATCGACGCCTCGCATCCCGACCTTGCCGGCCAGCTCGCGCCGGGACTCTCCCGAAACTTCGTGACCGACATCCCGCTCATCGACGGACCGTGCGAGGTCCCGTCCTGCATCGATCCGCCGACCGTGGACGACAGCGGCCATGGCACCCATGTCGCGGGGACCGTGGCGGCTGCGGCGAATGACCTCGGTGTCTCCGGGGTCGCCCCCGGCGTCAAACTGGTCAATATCCGCGGCGGCCAGGACGGCGGCTGGTTGTTCCTGGGACCGGTCACGAATGCGCTGACCTACGGCGCGGACATCGGTGTCGACGTGATCAACATGTCGTTCTACGTCGACCCGTGGCTCTATAACTGCACGGCAAATCCGGCCGATTCGCCGGAGGACCAGCTCGAGCAGCGAACCATCATCGAGGCGATGAACCGCGCACTCGACTACGCCCATTCCAAGTACGTGACCCTGGTCGGGTCGCTCGGCAACAACCACGAAGATCTCGGCCACCCGCGGACCGACTTCTCGAGTCCCGACTTCCCGCCCGGCGAGGAATACCCGCGGCCGATCGACAACGCGTCCTGCTGGGACCTGCCTGTCGAAGGCAATCACGTGATCGGCGTCTCGGCGCTGGGCCCGAGCACCGCCAAGGCTGACTATTCGAACTACGGACTCGAGCAGATCTCGGTGTCCGCTCCCGGTGGCTGGTTCCGTGACGGCTTCGGGACTCCGACGTTCCGGACGAACGGCAACCAGATCCTCTCGAGCTATCCGCTCCACCTCCTCCAGGCCGACGGCCTGGTCGACCCGGCTGGCAACATCACCCCCGTCGGGACGGGCCTCGGGATCATGAAGGACTGCGACGGCAGCACCTGCGGCTACTACGCGTATCTCCAGGGCACCTCGATGGCGTCACCGCACGTGACCGGCGTCTCGGCGCTCGCCGTGAGTCGCTTCGGGGTCAAGGATCCGCGCAACAAGGGCGGCCTGCGGCTCGCCCCCCGCAAGACCGAGCACATCCTGATCGAGGGCGCAGCCGAGCATGCCTGCCCGGTCCCGCCGCTCTTCGACTACCTGGACGAGGGCCGTTCGGCCGAGTTCACCGCGCTGTGCGAGGGCACGACCGAGTTCAACGGCTTCTATGGCCACGGCATCGTGGACGCCTACGCCACCGTGACCGAAAAGTTCTCGTTCGGGAACTAGGGCATCCGATCGACTCGACCGCCGCGCCCGCGGCGGTCGAGCGATTCCACCTGCGGCCACGCGCGCGGTCAGCGGCGTGGCCACGCGCGTCACCGCCCGTCAAGCCGAGACCCCGAACAGCGCCGCGAATCCGCAACGGAGACCGGAATGCACGAGTTCGAGCCGCTCATCGGCGAATGGCATGGCCAGGGCGAGTTCCCGATGGAACCGCCCATGACGATGTCCGCCGAGACGACGATAGAGCGCATGGGCGCGTTCATCGTCCTGCGCTCGGTGGGCGAGCCCGCGGAGGTGCCCGACAACATCTCGATCATCGGCGGTGCGCCCGAGGGCGAGCCGCAGCCCATGCACTACTTCGACGAACGCGGGGTCAAGCGGCTGTTCATGATGGCCCTCGAAGGCTCCACCTGGACGATCTGGCGGGCGCCCGGCGAGGATTGGAACGGCCCTGACGGCCCCGGCTTCAACCAGCGCTACATCGGCGAGATCTCGGCCGACGGCAAGACGATCAAGGGTCGCTGGGAGCGCGGCATGGGGGACGCCGGCGACCAGTGGGAGCTCGACTTCCCGTTCGACTACGTGCGCAAGTAGCGCAGCACGCGCCGGATCAAGGCGCGACGAACGCAGACGCCAGCGCGACCAGCGCGAAGGCTCCGATCAGCAGCCCCGAGGCCATGTTCACGCGCCGCAGGCCACGCGGCGTGATCCGCGTCTGGAACGCCCCGACGACGCCGACCAGGATCACCCACCACGCCGCCGAGCCCGCGAACACGCCAAGGGTCAGCACCGTGGCCCCCAACGCGTCGCCGCCGGTCACGCCAAGGCCGACGAACAACGCCGCGAACGACAGGATCGTCATCGGGTTGGTCAGCGTCAGCCCCAGCGTCGATAGGTAGGCTCCCGGCAGGCCGCGCCGCGCCGTCCCCTCGGCGCGCGCAGCCTCCCCGGGGACCGCCGTGAAGGTGCGCCACGCGAGCCACAGCAGGAACAGCCCGCCGACGATGCCGAGAACGCGCCGCGCGTCCACGAGCAGGTCCGTCACGGCGGTCAGCCCGAACGCGGCGATCGCCCCGTACGTGGCATCGGCGGTCGCCACGCCCAGGCCGGAGACGAGGCCGACGAGCCGACCCTCGGCCAGGGTCCGGCGGATGCACAGCAGGCTGATCGGCCCGACCGCGGCCGCGATCGTGAAGCCGAGCACGAAACCCCGGACGAGCAGGGTCAGGTCCATGACGGTTCTCCTTCAACACAAAGAGACACCCTCGGCGTCGCTGCCGAGGGTGTCCTCTCGAGTTCGGTGGTCGGCGCCCTCGCGGGCGCGGCGCATCAGGTCGAGCGGGCCCTCGCGGGCTGCTGCTGCGACATGACGGCCGTGGTTCGCACGAGCGGATGCATCGGGCGCAGGGTCCCCGATGAACGGGCCCGTGTCAACAGGTGCGTATGATGGCCGCATGGATGGCCCTCGACGCCGCACCCGGACCGGCGACCCCGGCACGCAGCAGTCCGCGGCTGCCGCGCGCAGCGCCGAGCCGCTCGCCGCGGTGGACCCGGCCGCCTTCCCCGATCGTGAGACCCGCCTCGCCATCGACGGCGGCGCCGCCAGCGCCCGCTTCCGCGAGCTCCTCGACGCGCGGTGGACCAGTCATGGCCGACGGCGCCATGGGCACGATGCTGTTCCAGAACGGCCTCCAGTTCGGCGACCCGCCCGAGGTCTGGAACCTGACCCAGCCGGAGATCATCCGGCGCATCCAGCGCGGCTATCTCGACGCCGGGTCGCAGATCATCATGACGAACACGTTCGGTGGGAACCGCCTGCGGCTCGCGCTGCACGGCCTCTCGGCACGGGTCGATGAGCTGAACCGGACCGCGGCGATCCTCGCCAGGGCGGAGGTGCGCGACGCCGGTGACCACGCCCTCGTCGCCGGCGACATCGGCCCGAGTGGCGAGATCGTGGCGCCCCTCGGCACGCTCGACTACGAGATCGCCGTCGACGTCTTCCGCGAGCAGGCCACGTCCCTCGTCGCGGGTGGCGTGGACCTGATCTGGATCGAGACGATGTCCGACCTCAACGAGATCAAGGCCGCCATCGAAGGCGTGCGCCAGGCCGCTCCCGGCATCGCGCTGATCACGACGATGACCTTCGACACCCGCGGCCACACGATGATGGGCGTGACCCCGGAACAGGCGGTCGAGGCGCTCGTCGCATGGGGCGCGGACGCAGTCGGCGGGAACTGCGGCAACGGCCCGGACGAGCTGCTCCCCGTCATCGCGCGGATGCGCGCCGCCGATCCGGACGCCGTCCTCGTCGCGAAGTCGAACGCCGGCATGCCCGAGCTCGTCGACATGCGCGCGGTGTACAAGGCCGACAGCGCCACGATGGCCGACTTCGCGATCCAGTTCCGTGACGCGGGCGCCACGATCGTCGGCGCCTGCTGCGGCAGCACGCCCGACCATCTCCGCGCCATGTCGGCCGCGCTCCGCCCTGCCAGCGTGGGCTGACGACCCGTCCGTGGCCACCCGCCCCCTCAAGGTCGGCGTCCAGCTGCCGGAAGTCGAGCGCGAGGTCCGCTGGCCGGAGATCCTCGACATGGTCCGGGCGATCGAGGACCTCGGCTACGACTCGATCTGGGTCGGCGAGCACCTGCTCTATCGCTGGCCGGACCGACCGGCGCGCGGCCCGTGGGAAGCGTGGACCTCCATGGCCGCCATCGCGGCGGCGACGTCGCGGGTGGAGTTCGGGCCGCTCGTGGCCTGCACGAACTTCCACAACCCGGCCCTCCTCGCCAAGCAGGCCGCCACGATCGATGAGATCAGCGGTGGCCGCTTCATCCTTGGCCTGGGCGCCGGCTGGAACGAGACCGAGTTCCAGGCGTTCGGGTTCCCGTTCGATCACCGGATCGACCGGTTCGAGGAGGCGTTCACGATCATCCGAACGCTGCTGCGCGAGGGCGCGATCGACTTCGACGGCCGGTTCTACCAGGCCCGCGACTGCGAGCTGCTGCCTCGCGGGCCACGACCGGGCGGGCCGCCGCTGATGATCGGCTCGCGCGGTCCGCGCATGCTCGGCATCACGCTGCCACACGTCGATTCGTGGAATGTGTGGTTCGCCGACACGGGCAACTCGCCTGCGGGCGTGCCGCCGTTGCGCGATCTCGTCGACGCGGCCTGCCGCGACGTCGGTCGCGATCCGGCCGAGGTGGAGCGGACCGTCGCGGTCCAGGTCCGTCTTCCGGGCGGCAAGGGCCGTGTGCAAGGGAACTACGCCAAGGACGCGCCGCCGCCACTGGAAGGGGACCCGGAGGACGTGGCGGAGGTCCTGCGTGCCTACGCCAGCGAGGGGATCGGGCACGTGCAGCTCGTGCTCGACCCGATCACGCGCGACGCGATCGAGGCGTTCGCGCCGGTCCTGTCGCGCCTCGACGCCTGACCCGCGCACGCCACCCGCCGCCCCTCAAGGTACTTCTGTAGGGTCGCGATCGCGGCTCTTCGTGCGTAGTATCCACCCCGTCATGCCCCGAACCAGCCTTCGTTCGACCCGGCTTGTGGCCGCGCTCGTCGCGTGCGCCATGCTCGCCGCCGCATGCGACGCGGCCGCGGTAGCGCCCTCGCCCACGCCGGTCCCGACGCCCGTCCCGACGCCGAATCCCCACCTCGCTGACCCGGCATCGGCCCAGGCCGTCTTCAACGGCCTCGGTCGCGAGGGCCTGCGAGTCACCCCGAACACGGCCAATGTCGGTGCCGAAGCGGCCGGCGTCGTCACCCGCATCCACGCCACCTACAGCGGCTGGCCGCTCCAGGTCGTCGAGTACCGCAGCTCGGCGGACCTCGCGAAGGCCGCCTCCTGGAAGGCCGGCGAGGCGCCCGGCAAGGGCGAGCCTCCGATCGCGCTCGCCGGCTCCAACATCCTCGTCCGGTGGGGGCCGTGGGACTCGGACGTCAAGCCGCCCAAGCTCGACGAGCGCCAGACCGACGCCCTGGAGGCCCTCGTCACCGCGATGGACCGATTGCTCTCGCCATTGCGGACGCGCACGATCGTGCCGGTGCAGACAGGCATGATCTCCGGGGCCGGCCAGGATGGTCCGTCCGCCGCACCGACGACGACACCCGCGCCCTGACGCCGTACCCTTCGGTCAGGTAAGCCGACCGCGAGGGAGAACCCGATGTCACTCGAGGGCCGCCCGCGCCCCCGGTCCGTCACGGCCCGCGCCGGTGACGACGTGTCGGAGCTGGACAAGCGCGTGATCGAGCACCTGCAGACCGACGGCCGTCGTCCATTCACCCAGATCGCCGCGGAGCTCGGCGTCTCCGAGGCCGCGGTGCGGGCACGGACCAACCGCCTGATCGAGCGCGGGATCCTGCAGATCGTCGGCGTGACCGATCCGCTCAAGCTCGGGTTCCACCAGATGGCGATGATCGGCATCCGCTGTGAGAGCGACCAGCTGGTGGAGGTCGCCGAGCAGATCGCCGAGATGCCGGAGGTCGACTATGTCGTCATCACCGCCGGCACGTACGACCTGCTGATCGAGACCGTGTGCGAGGACAACGAGGCCCTGCTGCGGTTCCTGACCGAAAAGCTCCGGTCGCTCGATGGCGTCCGCGAGACCGAGACGTTCATGTACCTGCGGCTGGTGAAGCAGACCTACCAATGGGGCACGCGCTGACGGGAAAGGTGTCGCCAGGACGCACCGGCCGATAGGCCCATCCGCTCGAGGCGGGGCTAAGATGCCCGAGCATGTCGGTCGAACCTATCCTTGTCCTGATCGTGGTGGCGGTCGTCGCCAACCTCGTGGTGATGGCGGCCCTGCTCGGCTCGCCCGTGCTCGGTCGATCACGTGCGCACACCCAGGGGAATGCGCCCGCCGATGGCCGCCCGGAGGCGGCGATGGCGGCTGCGGCCGTGGTCGGCGGATCGGACGAGGACCGCCCCGAGCATGCCGGGGCCACGCAGACCTACGACCGCGTCGTCAGGATCGTCAGCTGGGTCTTCCTCCTCGCCACGACCACGATCGTCGCCGTCACCGGGCTCTGGCCCGCCAACGAGCCCGCCATCCTGGTGCTGCTCGCGCTGACCGGCATGTTCGTGCTGGTCGTGCACGATCTGCTGCCGGCGGACGCGCTCGGGGCGGCCAAGTTCGGCGTAGAGGGATCGGTCGCCATCACGGTGGCGACGTTGCTCGTCGCCCTGACCGGCGGCGTGGAGAGCCCCTTCTTCTTCACGTATCCGCTGATCGTCGGTGGGGCCGCGCTCGTGGTCTCCCCCCCGATCACCGTGGGCCTGACGGCGACCGCTGCGCTCGGGTACCTGCTGGCGGTGGTGCTCGGCTCGGAGGAGGGAACGCTCGGCGATCCGGCCACGACCGCGACGGTCGCCATCAACCTGACGGCGATGATCCTGCTCGCCTACGTGGCGATGGTGATCGCCCGGGAGCAGCGCCGGACACGCGACGCGGCGATCCGCCTCTCGACGATCGACCCGCTGACCACGCTCTTCAATCGCGGCTTCTTCTTCGCCGCCCTGGAGCGCGAGATCGCCCGTAGCGCCCGCTCGGGGCGCGGGTTCTGCTTGCTGATGATGGACCTCGACGAGCTCAAGACCGTCAACGACCGGCTGGGGCACTTCCACGGCGATCGGGTCCTGCGCGCGGTCGGTGTGGTCGTGACCGCCATCGTCCGCCGTATCGACACCGCCGCCCGCTACGGGGGCGACGAGTTCGTGGTGATCCTGCCCGAGACCGATCCCACCGGTGCCTACGTCGTGGCCGAGAAGATCCGGCTGGGCGTCCAGGACCTGGAGCTGGGCCTGGCCGACGAGGCCATCCGGCCGTCGATGTCGATCGGCGTCGTCAGCTACCCGGACGATGGCAACACGGCCGACGAGCTGATGATCAGCGCCGACGGGGCGATGTACGCCAGCAAGCGCGCCGGCAAGAACCGCGTCACCGGCGTCGACGTCCCGCTCGAACCGCCGGTCATCGCCTCCGCTCCCTAGCCCGTCATCGGACTCGGTGTAGCATCGGCGGCGTGAACGACGACGATCCGGGGCGCGACGAGCGCACCCGAGCCCGAGGGTTCTCGACGCGCGCCATCCGGGCCGCGTCCCGCACGCCACGGGTCGACCAGCGCGCTTCGAGCGTGCCGATCTACCAGTCCGCCACCTTCACGTCGGCCGATGCGCGCGCGCTGGGCGACATCACCGCCGATCCGCGCTCCGGGTACTCGTACTCGCGGATCTCCAACCCGACGACGTCCGCCCTGGGCGCCGCCTACGCCGAGCTCGCGTCCGGCGAGGCGGGGATCGCGTTCGCGTCGGGCATGGGCGCCATCCATGCCGCGCTCGCCTCGCAGCTGAAGGCCGGCGACCGGGTCGTGGCGCCGCTCGCCGTCTACGGCTCCACCCGAACGCAGCTCATCGATACCTTCGCGCGTTTCGGCGTCAACGTCGATTTCGTCGACATGACCGACAACGCGGCCGCGGCGGCCGCGATCGCCGCGGCGCCGACTCGCGTCGTCTATGCCGAGACGATCGCCAACCCGACCACCGTCGTGACCGACCACGGAACGGTCGCCCGCCTCGCCCACGAGCACGGCGCGACCTACATCGTCGACAACACGTTCGCCTCGCCGTACATCTGCCGGCCGCTGGAGCTCGGCGCGGACCTCGTGGTCGAATCGGCGACCAAGTTCCTGTCCGGCCACAGCGACGTGATCGCCGGGGTCGTCGCGGGCCGCGCGGACCTGATCCGTGAGGTCCAGAAGGTCCAGATCGACACCGGCGCCACCATCGGGCCGTTCGATGCCTTCCTCGTCCTGCGCGGGATCATGACCCTGGCGGTCCGTGTCGAACGCCACGCGCGAACCGCGGCGGCACTCGCGGGCTGGCTCGAACGTCAGGATGGCGTGCAGCGCGTCCTCTACCCCGGTCTCCCGAGCCATCCGCAGCACGATGCCGCCATGCGCCAGTTCCGGCCTGGTGTCGCGGGCGGGATGTTCTCGGTCGAGATGGTCGGCGGGCGCGAGGCCGGCCGCGCGATCATCGATGCGCTGACCCTGACCGAGCTGACCGCGTCCCTCGGCAGCGTCCACACGATGGTCGTCCACCCGCCCTCGACGTCGCAGCGCCAGATGTCCGACAGCGAGCTCGCCGACGCCGGCATCACCCCCGGGTTGCTGCGGATCTCGGTCGGCCTCGAGGACCTCGAAGATCTCCAGGACGACTTCGCAGCGGCACTGGCGGTCGCGCGTGACGTGGCCGGAGCGGTCGAGCAGCCCGCCGTCGGCGTCTAGGGACCTCGCATCGTGGCGTCTCCGGCCGCTGTTCGCGCGGCCCCGGCCGCCGGCTCACCGACGAACCCCCTGGCCCAGCTCGGGCAGGGGCTGTGGCGCCTCCTGACCTCGGTCGACTTCGCCGTCGTCCAGATCATCTTCCTGTCGATCCTCGCGGTCATCGGGATGACCCTCCAGCAGCTGCCCGACTTCGCGTTCCGGTCGCCTGGCGACTATGCGACGGCGATGGACGAGATCCGCGCTCGCTACGACCCGGTCATCGGCCCCGCGGCGGTCGGCGTGCTCGAGCGGCTGGGCGCCTTCGCGATCTTCAAGTCCGCCATCTTCGGGATGGCCCTCGTGGTGCTCGTCGTGTCGATCGTCGTCTGCACGCTCGATCGGACGCCGCGCCTGTGGCGCGACGTGTCGTCCATCCGGGTCGCCCAGCCAGAACCCTTCTTCGACCCGAGCCTGCCGGACCGCGCGGCGATGTCGGGGGTCGGTGCGTCCGAGGTCGCGCGCGTCGTGCGCGGGCGAGGGTTCCGGGTGCGCGAGGCGACCGACGCCGACGGCACGCGCCACGTCTACGGCGATCGCCACCAGTACACGAAGATGGCGACGCTCTTCACCCACCTGGGGCTGATCCTCTTCCTCGTCGCCGCGGCCGTGACGTCGCGATTCGGGGACGAGCAGGGATTGGTCGTGCCGGAAGGGGAGGCTCTGACGGTCCAGCCGATCGGGACGCCGGGCCTGCTGCTCGTGAAGAACCTGGGCTTCGAGGCGCCTGGCTTCGAGACCGGCATGCCGTCCGATTTCACGACGGACCTCGCCGTGTTCCAGGACGGCCAGGAGATCGCGCGCAAGACGATCCGGGTCAACGACCCGCTCGCCGTCGGTGGCTACACGTTCCACCAGAACGGCTTCGGGCCGGCTCCACACCTCGTGATCCGCGATGCCGCGGGCAAGCCGCTGTGGGACGCCCAGGTCCCCATGACCGACTCGGCGGGGGGCTCGCCCTACGTGACGATGGCCGTCCCCGGCCGAGATTTCGGGCTGCAACTGCTCCTGACGCGCGACGAGGAAGGCCGGGGCGTCGTCCTCGTCCTCCCGTACCGCATCCTCGGGGAAGGGACGGACGGGCCGATCGTGCAGAACCTGGCGGCCGTGACCCTCCTGCGCGGCGACACACGGGTCTCGGACGAGCTCGGCGTCTCGCTCGAGCTGACCGACTTCGGCGAGTACACCCTGCTCATCGCCAAGCGCGACCCGGGGCAGGGCATCGTCTGGCTGGCGTTCGCGTCGCTGATCACCGGGATCGCCATCACGTTCTACCTGCCACGTCGGCGTATTTGGGCGCGCATCAAGCCGGATGGCCAGGTCGGCCTGGTCTGGCGGGCCGACCGATACGTCGACGCGGAACGGGAGTTCGGACGGCTGCTCGACGACCTCGTGGCGGCGCGACGACCCGGCTGACCACCCGGCGGGCGCGTAGCCTTCAGCCACGCATGGCGTCCCTCCACGACCTCCACCGCGCCCTGTTCCCGACCGCTCGTCCGCTCGGCGCGACCGAGCTCGCGCCCGAACGCGCGGAGCGCGACGTCGGCTGGGTCCGGGTGCTGAAGCCGCGGGTGCCGGCCTTCGAGGCGCTCGAGACCGGGGACCTCGCCATCATCCCGGGCGCGGCGCTCGCCGTCGTGGCGCCAAGGCCGGCCCAGGTCGAGGAGCTTGCCGTGGCGCTTGCCCGGGCCCGGGTACCGGCCGTGCTCCTGGTGGAGGGCGAGACCGGCAGTGACGTGCTGGCCGCGCTCGGTGAGGCGGTGACCACGGCCGGACTGACCGCCCTGCAGCTGGGCCGGGTGGATCCGGTGGCCCTGGAACGGAGCGTCATCGGGTTCCTCGTCAATCGCCGCGCGGAGCTCGACCGCCGCGCCGCCGACCTCGAGGCACAGCTCGCGAAGTTCGCCCTGCTGGGTCGGGGCCTGGACATGCAGGCAGCGACCATCGGCTCATTCCTGGGACGCGCGGTCGTCATCGAGGGGCGGCGCGGCGACCCGATCGCCGTCCACGCCCCCGCCGACGTCCCGTCCGCGGCCGCCGCGGTCGCCCGCTACCTGGCACGACCGTCGGGCGGGGCGGCCCTGCGCGTCGAGATCCCGGCCCCGGCCGGCGAACCCGGCGCGGGCGGTCGCCTCGTGCTGCTCGGGGACGAGCGCGCCCAACGAGCTGGAGCGGATCGCGGCGGATCGGATCGTCGCCCTGCTCGCTCTGGAGCTGTCGCGCGACGCGGCCGTACGCCAGGCCCGTGACGAGACCCGGCGCGGCGAGCCGCTGCCGGCCGATGGCCCACCGTGGGTGGTGATGCTCGCCAGCCAGGGCGCCGCCGACGGTCCCGACGACATCGCGGCCCGCGAGGAGACCCGGGGCGAGCTGCGGCTGCTGATGTCGCCGCGACGACTCGTGCTCCGTGGCAGCTCGGAAAGCCTGGAGCTGCGGCTCGTCGCGGCCGCCCCGACGGACGATCCAGCGGGCCTCGCCACGGCCGAGCGCCTGGCGACGTTCCTCGGCCGCACGGTCTCCGTCTCACGGCCCTTCACCGAGCCCAGCGCCCGACCGGCTGCCGAGGCGGCCGCCCGCGCGACCCTCGAGGCCGCCGACCTCCTCGCCGATCCGCCCCGGGTTGTGCGCGCCGCACGATTGTCGGCCTATCTCCTCATCGGCAATGTGCGCAACCTGCCGGACGGCGTGCGGCAGGCGCGGGAGCTCCTCGGTCCCATCCTCGTGGGCCGGCCTGAAGTCCAGCACGAGCGGCTCGAGACGCTCCGGGCGGTCCTCGGGTCACCCAGCCTCAACGAGGCCGCAACGCGCCTCGGGGTGCACCGAAACACGGTCGCCTACCGGGTCGCCCGAATGGAGGCCCTCGCCGACTGGGATCTCGCCGACCCCGATCTGCGCTTCGCGCTGGAGCTCGCCGTCCGCGTAGTGCAAAACGCACAAGTCTGAGCGCCTTCGCGCCGATGGTCCCGGCGCCGTCGGCGCTGATATGCTGACGACCAAAGGCGATTTGGGCGCGATTCATGCGCCATGCACAACTTCGTCACCGGATTCCGCCCCAGACGGACCGACGTGCAGGAGACGACATTGACCGCTCGACACGAGGCGATCTCGGATATCGCTGCCCATCGCGTTGCCAAGACGCAGGACTACCTGGAGCAGGCCGGGGCCGACATCTACGGCCAGTACGTCTTCCATGAAGAGGCGCAGCGGCAGTACCTCGCCAAGCCCATCTTCAAGAAGCTGCGGCGGACGATCGAGGGACATGAGCCCTTCGATCGGGCGATCGTCGATGCGGTCGCCCACGGGGTGAAGGAGTGGGCGCTCGCCCACGGGGCGACGCACTACACGCACTGGTTCGTGCCGATGACCGGCTCCACGGCCGAGAAGCACGATTCGTTCCTGACCCCGATCGGGGACGGCCAGACGATCACCGAGTTCTCCGGCCAGAACCTGGTGCAGGGCGAGCCGGATGCGAGCTCCTTCCCGTCAGGCGGTATCCGCGCCACGTTCGAGGCGCGCGGCTATACGGCCTGGGACGTCACCTCGCCGATCTTCCTCCAGGTCGAGCCGAACGGCGTCACGCTGACGATCCCGACGGCATTCGTGTCGTTCACCGGTGAGGCGCTGGACCACAAGATCCCGCTGCTCCGATCCCAGGAGGCGCTCGGCAAGCACGCGCTGCGCGTCCTGCGCTGGTTCGGTAACAACGAATCGAAGCGCGTCTTCACGAACATCGGGCCCGAGCAGGAATACTTCCTGGTCGACCGCCGGCTCGCCGAGCACCGTCCCGACCTCCTGCTGACCGGACGGACCCTGTTCGGTGCCGCCTCGCCCAAGGGCCAGGAGCTGGAGGACCAGTACTTCGGCCCGATCCGCGAGCGGATCCTCGCGTTCATGATGGATCTCGACCGCGAGCTCTGGCGGCTCGGCATCCCGGCCAAGACGCGCCACAACGAGGTCGCCCCGGGCCAGTTCGAGATGGCGCCGGTCTACGAGCCGACGTCGGTCGGCTCGGACCACAACATGATCGTCATGAGCATGATGCGGCGGCTCGCCCCGCAGCACGGCCTGATGTTCCTCATCCACGAGAAGCCGTTCGCCGGCATCAACGGCTCGGGCAAGCACAACAACTGGTCGATGAGCACGGACGACGGGGAGAACCTGCTCGACCCGGGCAACGATCCCCACGCCAACGCACAGTTCCTCGCCTTCCTCCTCGCGGTCATCCGCGCGGTCAACGTCCACGCCGACATCCTCCGCGCGAGCATCGCGGACGCCGGCCAGGACCATCGCCTCGGCGCGAACGAGGCGCCGCCCGCGATCATGTCCGTCTTCCTCGGCTCGCAGCTCGAGGACGTCATCGAGCAGCTCGAGCAGGGTCCGGCGTCCGCCTCCAAGCACGGCGGCGACCTGGAGCTCGGCGCCACCTCGCTGCCGGTCCTGCCCAAGGACGCGACCGATCGGAACCGGACCTCGCCGTTCGCCTTCACCGGCAACAAGTTCGAGTTCCGCGCCGTCGGCTCGTCGGCGCCGATCTACTGGCCGCAGACGGTGCTCAACACGGCCGTCGCCGATTCGCTCGCGCAGCTGGCCGATGCCCTCGACGGCCTGGAGCCCTCGGACTTCGAGGGCCTCACGACGATCCTGTCCGGCATCGTCAAGGAGAACAAGCAGGTCCTCTTCGGCGGCAACGGCTACTCCGAGGAGTGGCATGCCGAGGCGGAACGGCGCGGGCTGCCGAACAACCGCACGACCGTCGACGCGCTGCCGGCCCTCGAGTCGCCAAAGGCCAAGGAGCTCTTCTCGAAGTTCGGGGTCCTGTCGGAGCGCGAGCTGTCCGCCCGCCTCGAGATCTACTGGGAGCGCTACGTCAAGGTCCAGAACATCGAGGCGAACTGCGCCGTGGACATCGCCTCGACGATGATCCTGCCGGCCACCGCCCGATACCTGGGCGATCTGAACAAGGCGCCGTCGTCGCGCGGGATCAACGCGATCTGCGAGCGGGTCACCGGCCTGGCCGACTGCCCTCGTCGACGCGATCGCCGCCCTCGAGCAGGCGCAGCACAAGGCCCACGAGGCCGGTTCCGTGCAGGCCGAGGCAGGCGTCTTCGTGAAGAACGTGATCCCCGCCCAGGAGGCGCTCCGGACGGTCGCCGACGAGCTGGAGACGGTCGTCGCCGATGACCTCTGGCCGCTGCCGAAGTACCGGGAGCTGCTCTTCCAGTACTGAGGCTCCGCCTCGCTCCGCCGCAGGAGGCGTCGTCCACGTGGCCACCAGTCCCGAGTCCACCGCCAAGATCGAAGCGGCCCAGGCATCCGGCATCCGCTTCGTCCAGCTCCAGTTCACCGACATCATCGGCCACGTCAAGGCGGTCACGATCCCGATCCACCGGCTCGAGGAGTCGGTCGGGCACGGGACGTGGTTCGACGGTTCGTCCATCGAGGGCTTCACCCGGATCGCCGAATCCGACCAGTACCTGATGCCCGACATGGAGACGTTCGCGGAGATCCCGTGGCAGCGCGGCTCGGGACCGCGCGGCACCGCGCGCGTCATCTGCGACGTGTTCACGCCCAACGGCGAGCCGTTCGTCGGTGACCCGCGGTTCGTCCTGCGTCGCCAGGTCGAGCGCGCGAAGAACCTGGGCTATGTCGTGAACTTCGGCCCGGAGCTCGAGTTCTTCCTGTTCCGCCGTTCCGAGGACGGCTCGATCGAGCCACTGCCGCACGACCAGGCCGGCTACTTCGACTTCTCGACCGACCTCGCGCAGGAGATCCGCCAGGACATGGTGGACGCGCTCGAGGCGTTCGGCATCAAGGTCGAGGCGGCCCATCACGAGGTCGCCGTCGGGCAGCACGAGATCGACTTCGAGTACTCCGATGCCCTCACGACCGCCGACAACGCGGTCACCTTCAAGTTCGCGCTCAAGGCGATCGCCCAGCAGCACGGGCTGTACGCGACGTTCATGCCGAAGCCGATCCACGGGATCAACGGCTCCGGCATGCATGCCCACCAGTCGCTGTGGTCGATCGCCGAGCAAGCGCAATGCCTTCGCCGATGCCACCAACCCGTACGGGTTGTCCGACGTGGCGCGCTCGTACATGGCCGGGATCCTTGCCCACGCCCGCGGCATGATCGCCGTCCTCGCGCCGCTCGTGAACTCGTACAAACGCCTCGTGCCGGGGTACGAGGCCCCGACCTACCTGACCTGGGGCCGCACCAACCGGTCCGCCCTCATCCGCGTGCCGATGGTGTCGCCTGGGCGCTCGGTCGAGGGCACCCGAGCCGAGGTGCGCTGCCCGGATCCCTCGTCGAACACGTACCTGGCGTTCGCGGCGATGATCGCGGCCGGGCTCGACGGCGTCGAGAAGAACCTGGTGCTGTCGGATCCAGTCGAGGAGTCCCTGTTCGAGATGGACGCGACCCGGATCGCCGAGAAGGGCATCAAGGAGCTGCCCGGGACCCTGGGCGAGGCCCTGGACGAGCTCGAGCGCGACGACGTCATCCGCGAAGCCCTCGGCGACCACGTCTTCAGCCACTACCTCGAAGCCAAGCGCGCCGAATGGGACGAATACCGGACCCAGGTCAGCGACTGGGAGGTCGAGCGCTACCTCGATCAGTACTAGGCGCCAAGCGGATTCGTGCGGGCTTCCCCGCGTAGGGCCAACCCACGGCGCCAGGCCCTCCCGCTCGTCCCGCCCCGCCCCTCGCTTCCGCCCCAGGCCCTCCTTCGTCGCGCGGACGCTCGCGCGACGTTCACGGGGTGAACATTTGGCGGACGCCGCGCGGGCGACGAACGCTCCGGCCGCCCTCCTCAGTGATTACGGGGTTCAACGTCGCGCGGGCGCTCGCGCGACGTTCACGGGGTGAACATTTGGTGGCCGCTGCGCGGGGCGACAAGCACCCGGACCGCCCTCCACGTGTTCGCGGGGTGAACGTCGCGCGAGCGGTTGAGCCAGGAGATAGGCAGGGTCAAGTCCGAGCGAACCGGCGCGAGCGACGATGACCCTATGGCCCGAGTCGACGAATCCTTGGCTGCGACATTCGGAGGGCGTTTTCGGCTCGCCCGATCGACGGCCGGCATTCGTCAGGTTGATGTGGCGAGCCAGGCAGGTATCTCACGGACGATGCTTGCGCGCATGGAGCTCGGTCGGGGCGGGTCGATCAGCCTGGATTCGTGGGCTGCGGTCGCCTCGGTCCTTGGGGTTGAGTTCGTCGCCGAGTTCAGTGAGCCGGCTGGGTCGTTGCGGGGCCAGGTCGAGATGCGATGCCACCGGCTTGTTGCCTCGGTCGCACGCGATGGCGGTTGGGTGGCGCGGACCGAGATCGTCCGGGCCAGTCCCGATCGCGCGCCGTCGAGCGTGGAGACGATCCTCGTACGGCCGTTTCGCACGGAGGCTGCGGTCGTCCATGCCTGGCACCCGGTGCCGAATGTGGGCGCTGCACTCGGTGACCTCGGAGCTCGATGCGAGCAGCTTCGTCGGTCATTCGGTGCCGGATGGTCGGTGAGTGCGCTCGTGCTGTGTCCATCGACGACGGCCGGTCGGCGGCGGGTGACCGAGCTCGCCGATCGACTGGCGGCGGACCTGCCGGCCAACGGCGGGGATTGGATGGCGGCGCTGCGACATAGACGCTCCCCGATGCCGGCGGCCGGTTTGCTCTGGACGGATCGATGGGCCGAGCGGTTCAGGCCAGCTGCTCGACACCCCGGATGGCAGCGGCGGGTCTGACGCGTCCGGCAAGATGGCCGCGTGCACGGCCGTCCCGACGCCGATCGTCGCCCGCGGCGGCTTCGGCTTGCGCTGCTGCTCGCGGTCGTGGCGGCCGCCGGATTCCTGGCGCTCGTGGTCGTCACCGACCCGCGACGGATCGGGATGTTCCCGGGCGAGCCCGGTCGAACCGCCGCGCCCGGCGAGGCCGGTTGGACGTACGGAGCCGCCGCGCCGATCGCCCTGACCGAGGTGGCCGCCGCCGCCCTCGATGGCCGGATCTGGGTCGCGGGTGGCCTCGACGATGGAGGCCACGCCGTGGATCGCGTGCTGGTCTACGACCCGGTCGGCGACGCCTGGGCCGAGGGGCCGCCGTTGCCCGAGCCGGTCCACCACTCGGCGCTCGTGGCCGATGGCGACACGCTGTTCCTGATCGGCGGGTACGTGGGTGATGGCTTCGGCCGACCGACCGATGCCGTCTGGCGCCTCGACGACACCGACGTCGGCTCCTGGTCGCCCGCCGAGCCGTTGCCCGAGCCACGTGGGGCGGGTGCCGCGGCATGGAATGGGCGGGGCGGGATCCAGTACGGCGGCGGCGTCGGTCCGGCGGGCGTCTCCGCGGACGTGTTCATCCTGGAGGGCGGCGCATGGCGCCGCCTCGCCGCGCTCAGCCGGGCGCGCGAGCACCTGGCCGCAAGCTCGTCAGGCTCCGGCTCGGTCACGTTCCTGGGCGGACGCGACGCGACCGGCAACCTCGGCACGGTCGACATCGTGTCCGCCGAGGGCGTCGTCGGGCGCACCGAGGACCTGCCGACGGCCCGTGGCGGGATCGCGGCCTTCTCGGCTGGCGTGCTCGGGGACTGCGTCGTGGGCGGGGAGGGACCGGACGGCACGTTCGGGGCCGTGGAGTGCATCGGCGCGGTCGACACCACGACGCTGCCCGGGCTGATGATGCCGCGGCATGGTCTCGGTGCGGTCTTCTGGGAGGGGCGTGCCTACGTCCTGCTGGGCGGCCCCCGGCCCGGCCTGACGGTCAGTGCGGTCGTCGAGGTACTCGACCTGCGCTGACCCGCCAAGATTGAACGGTGCCTGCCCTCCAGACGATCCACCCGATGCGCTCGCTCGGCCTGCTGTCGGTGGCCCACGCGGTCAACCACGCCTACGCCGTCCTGCTGCCACCGATCTTCCTGGCGATCATCGACGAGTTCGGCGTCACCGTTTCGGCCGTGGCCATCCTCGCCGCAGTGGGCGCCTTCGCATCGGGGATGGTCCAGTTCAGCTATGCCGAGCTGACCCGGCGCGTCTCTCGCCGCCGGTTGCTGGGCCTGGGCGGCATCCTGTTCGGTGGCGGGTTCGCGGCCACGGCGCTGGCGACGAACTTCACGACCTTCGTGATCCCGAACATCGTGTCGCGGATCGGCGGCTCGCCGCAGCACCCGGTCGGCAACGGGTTGCTCGCGGAACAGTTCCCGCCGGCGCGGCGCGGGTTCGCGATCAGCGCCCACATCGCCGGGGGGAACCTGGGAACGGTCGTCATCGCCATCGTCGGGACGCCGATGCTGGCCGTGCTCGGTTGGCGCGGCGTCTCCATCGTGTTCGGCGTGGCCGCGATCCTCATCGGGATCAGCATCCTGGCCTTGATGCGGGAGCGCGGCACGGATCGGGCCGCGGCCGTCGCCGGGGGCAGCAGTCGCGACGCGCTGCGCCGGGTCCTGGCGGACCGCGACCTGCGCTGGCTGTTCCTGACGTCCGTGCTCGGTGGCGGCGGGCGTGGCCTCGGTGTCGTGAACCTGTTCGTGCTCATCTACCTGACCCGGGTGATCGGCCTCGATGCCGCCACGTCGGGCCTGATGTACGGCGCGCTCATCGTGTTCAGCGTCCCGATGCCGTTGCTCGCGGGCTGGCTCTCCGATCGGTGGGGCCGCAAGCCGCTCATCATCGGGGCGTACCTCGGCGGCGCCATCGGGTTCGGGGTGTTCATCTTCGCCGGGTCGTCGCTCGCCTGGCTGTGGGCGGGGATCGTGCTGATGGGCCTCTTCTCGTTCGCCGAATCGCCGCAGCTGCAGGCCCTGCTCGCCGACATCGCGCCGCCGGCCACCCGGGACGCCTCGTACGCGTTGTACTTCACGCTGGCCTTCGGGGTCGGGTCGTTGTGGACGGCGCTCTACGGCGTGGTCATCGAAGCGCTGGGCGAGCCGATCGGCGTCCCGGTCGTCTTCGGGCTGATGGCCGCCTCGTTCCTGGCCGCAGCCCTGGCCACGCTCCCGATCCGGACCGACGACCCCGATGCGAGGACACCGGCTGGCATACTGCCGCCGAACGGGCCCTGACCGACGGGCCTCGCAAGGAGTGGCGTGGACGCGAGGATCCTGCTCGTCGAGGATGACCCATCGATCCGCGAAGTGACGGCCATCGGGCTGCGCAACGCCGGCTTCACGGTCGAGACCGCCAGCGACGGGCGTGAGGGCCTCGACCGCTTCGAGCGCGAGCCGTTCGACCTCGTCCTGCTCGACGTGATGCTTCCGCGCATGGATGGCCTGGAGGTCTGCCGCGCGATCCGCCGGACCTCGACGATCCCCGTGGTCATGCTGACGGCGCGGGCCGACACGCTCGATGTCGTGGTCGGGCTCGAAGCCGGGGCGGACGACTACGTGCGCAAGCCGTTCGAGGTCCCCGAGCTCGTCGCGCGCGTGCGGGCGGCCCTGCGACGGGTCGGCAGGGAACCGGAGGACGACGCAGCCCAGCTGCGGCTGGGACCACTCCTGATCGACATCGCCGGGCGGACGGTGACGCGCGACGGACGAGACATCCCGCTGACGCGGACGGAGTTCGACCTGCTCGTCGACCTCGCCCGTCATGCCGGCCAGGTGCTCGCCCGGGACACGCTCCTCGATCGGATCTGGGGCTACGACTACCTGGGTGATTCGCGTCTCGTGGACGTCGCGGTGGGGCGGTTGCGGGCGAAGGTCGAGACCGATCCCGCGGCACCGGAGCTGATCCTCACGGTCCGCGGCGCCGGCTACAAGGCCAGTCGGTAGGGCGCCGACGACCATGTCGTGGCTGGGTGGGGTCCGGGCCCGACTGACGGCATCGCTCGTCGCCGTCGTGGCGTTGACGGCGATCGTCCTCGGCGTTAGCGCGTCGGTCTTCGTGGACCTGAGCCTGCACGACCAGGTGCTCCAGGCTGCGAACGAACAGGCGCGCTTCGACCTGTCGGTGGTCGTCCCCGAGCGCCAGCTTCCGGATCGTCCGACACCGGAGGACATCCGGCTCAGCGGGCTCGCCGACACGTTCCGGCGCGGCGCGGTCGAAACGGTCGTCGACCTCGGCGGGGACGCTCGGTTCCAGTCGGACGAGCGCCTGGCCGGGCTCCTGACGCTGCTGCCCGCGGACATGGTGGCCCGCGTCGACCGCGGCGAGATCGCCTATGGCTGGCTCGATGTCGCGGGGCAGCCGTCGCTCGTGGTGGGCGGTCGACCGGCCGGCGGCGGCCCGGCGTTCTACTTCGTTCGGAACGTCACGGGCATCGGTGTCGCGATCGACCAGTTGCGCCTGGCCCTGGGGCTCGGCGCGCTCGTGATGATCGTGCTCGCGCTCATCATCGCCCGGCACGTGGCGCGCAGCATCCTGGCGCCGGTGGAGGAGGCGGGCAGGGTCGCCGCGCGAATCGAGCGCGGCGACCTCTCCGCGCGGGTCCCGGTCACGTCCCGGGACGAATTCGGGACCTGGGCCGAGCGGTTCAACCTGATGACCAGCGTCCTGGCCGACACCATCCGTCGCCTCGAGGCGGCTCAGCACCAGAATCGACGGTTCGTGGCCGACGTGTCGCACGAGCTGCGGACGCCGCTGGCAGCGCTCGTCGCCGAAGCGTCGATCGTGGCGGACCATCTCGACGAGCTGCCCCCGGAGAGCCGCCGGGCCGCGGAGCTGCTCGTGGCCGATGTCGGGCGGATGCGGGCGCTCGTCGAGGAGCTCATGGAGCTGTCGCGGTTCGACGCCTCGGCTGAGGAAGTGGCGGTCGAGCCCGTCGACGTCGTCCGGCTGGTGCGGGCCGTGATCGCCGCGCGGCAGCCGACGGCCCGGTTCGATCCGCCCGCGCCATCGGTCGTCGTGGACACGGACCCGCGGCGGCTGGAACGGATCCTCGCCAACTTCCTCGACAACGCCCGCGAGCATGCCGGGGCGACGGACGTGACGGTCGACCTCGACGTGTCGGGCGAGGACCTCGTGCTGGCCGTGTCGGATCGTGGCCCAGGCGTTCCGGAGGATCGGCTGCAGCGCATCTTCGAGCGCTTCACCAAGCTCGATCCATCGCGCAGCGGGGGCAGCAGCGGTCTCGGCCTGGCGATCGCGGCCGAGCACGCGGCCCTGCTCGGCGGGTACCTGCAGGCCATGAATCGCGAAGGTGGCGGCCTCCGTCTCGAGCTCGTCGTGCCGGCGCCTGTGACCCGTTCGTTACATGACGGCGATAGGGCCGTGACCGACGCGTTCGAGAGTGGGACTCCAACGACCACCACGAGGGAGTCCGCGCCATGAACCGCACCGGTCACCGCATCCTTTCCGTCCTTGCCCTTTCCGTCATCGCGATCGCCGTCGTCGGCTGCGGGCCGACCGGCAGTCTCGGCACGGTCCCACCGGTCACCCGGACCCCGGCTCCGTCCGTGGATCCGGGTCCGCCGGACCTGACCCCGGAGCCCTCGGCCGACCCGTCCGTCGAGCCGACGCCGTCCGTTCCTCCCAGCCAGTCGCCGGGGAACCCGAGCGCGACGCCGAAGCCCACCCCGACCCCGGCTCCGGCCGACACGATGGTGATCCGCGCCTACTTCGTCCTCGACGGTGACGTCGGTGTCGAAGGACTCGTGCCCACCCTGCGCGAGGTGCCCGAGACCACGGCCGTGGCCCGGGCCGCGATGGATGCCCTCCTTCGCGGCGAGATCCTGGCCGACTACGACGACCTGGCGTCGGCGATCCCCGCCGGCACGCGCCTCCTCGGGCTGTCGATCCGCGACGGGATCGCCACCGTCGACCTGTCGCGCGAGTTCGAGTCGGGCGGTGGCAGCGCCTCGGCGTTCTACCGCCTGGGCCAGGTCACGTACACGCTGACCCAGTTCCCGACCGTGCGGGCCGTGCTCTTCCAGGTGGAAGGCCAGACCGTGACGACGTTCGGCAGCGAGGGCATCGTGCTCGACGGACCGCAGGCGCGCGGCGATTTCGAAGACCTGCTGCCCTCGATCTTCGTGGACCGGCCGGCGTACGGTGCCGCGGCCGGCAACCCCGCCAGGATCACGGGCAACGCCAATGTCTTCGAGGCGAGCTTCCGGATCGCCATCCTCGATGGGTCCGGCAAGACGCTCGTGGACGACCACGCGATGGCGACGTGCGGCACGGGCTGCCGCGGAACGTTCGACGTGACGATGCGCTACACGGTCTCCAGGGCGCAGTGGGGAACGTTGCGGGTGTACTTCGGCTCGGCGCAGGACGGATCGCCGCAGGACGTCCGCGATTACCCGGTGTGGCTCACGCCCGCCGGCTGACATTCCGGGGTGGGGCCGGTAACGGCTGGCAACGGCCCGGTGAGGCGGCATGGCCGTTTCGCCGGGCCTTGGTGTATCATCCGCAGGCTCTGTCGAACGAGCACCCTCGGTCGGGGCGTGGCGCAGCTTGGTAGCGCGTATCGTTCGGGACGATAAGGTCGGAGGTTCAAATCCTCTCGCCCCGACCATTCACCCGTCATGCGCCATGGGCCGCATTGCCGCAGACAGGACGTCTGCAACCCCCTCGTTGAACGTACGCAGGGTCGAGCCGTCCAGCTCACCGTGGTCCGGGTTGACTTCGCAGATCGTCAACGCCACCCAGTTCGGCGCGGCGACGAGCTCGCGCAGCACGATCAGGAGCTGGGCGAAGCTGAGCCCCACGTTCCGGCGGGTTTCCTCGGCGATGGGAAGATCGAGGTAGTCGAGGACGTCCACGTCCACGTGGATCAGAAGGCGCCCGAACGATCGGCCCCATCCCTCGACGACGCCGCGCGCCGCACCCGCTGGGTCAGCCACCACCTGCGCCAGGCGGACCTCTTCGACGCCTCGTTCGTCGATGATCCGTCGCTCGAACGTCGTCGAGTTGTCATCGGCGAAGAGGAGGACCTGGTCCGCGCGCAGCATCGGCGTCCGCGGACCGACCCCGGCCAGGACCGGGACCGTGCCGTCCAGGCCGAGAAGATGGGCAACGCCCATCCAGTCGAGCGCACCGTCCTCGACGCTCTCAGGCGTGTTCAAGTCGGTATCGAGATCGATGTAGATGAGCCCGAGATCATCGGTGTCGACCGAGGCCCCGGCGACCGTGCCTAGTTCCACCGTGCAGTCGCCGCCCAGGACGAGGATCGCGGCGCCCTCGGCGAGGCCCTCCGCGACGCGATCTGCGACCGCTCGGGCCACGTCCGCTGCGGCGTCTGCATTCATGGCGCGCCGGTTCGCTCGGTCGACCCGCCAGCGAAATGCCGGTACGTCGCCCCGGTCGTTCACGTCGATGCCACGTTCGCTCAGGCTTCCCAATAGCCCGGCGGCCCGGATCGCCTCGGGAGCTCGCTCCTGACCCGGCGCATACGCACCGGCGCTACTCGGTGCGCCGATGATGTCAAGGCGACGCATCTATCGGCTACCGCCAGTGCCCCGAGGTCCGAGGACCGTGTCAAGTAGTTCCACGAGGCGTGATGCGGATGTCCGATCCGGGTCCAGCGACGGGTCGTAGAGCGTGAGCGCCAGACCCAGTGCCTTGGGATGGCTCACGAGCGGGCCAAGGAGCGCGGCGAGTTCGTCGATCCCTGGCCCACCCGGTTCGGGCGAACCGACGGCCGGCATCACTTGGGGGTCGAGCACGTCGGCGTCCACCAGTATCCAGAAGCCGCCCAGCTCGGTTGCACCGATCTGTGCGAGGGCGGCCGACACCGTGGCGATAACGGCGGCCGGCTGGATGGCAGGATCGGGCATGTCCAGGATGCCGGACACGCTGAGTGCCGCGTGGCCGTAGCTCGGCTCGCTGGCGTCTCGCCGTCCGATCAGCGCGACATGCTCAGCCCGCACGACCGGCGCCAGGCCGGCCAGTCTCGCGAGTGGCGAATCTCCATGCCCGACCGCGAGCGCGAGACCCATGCTCGCCACGGATCCTGTCTGAGATTGCTCTGGGGTTGCGAAGTCGGCGTGCGCATCGACATAGGCCAGTCCGACCGGCTCGCTGCGCCGAGCGGCACCGAGCAGGCATCCCAGCACGATGCTGCAATCGCCTCCCAGGACGACCACGAATCGACCGTGGTCGAGACCAAGCTCGACACCGGCCGCGAGCGCCTGGCTATAGGTCGCCACCCCGACTTCGTTCCTGGCCCGGCCGGGCGGACGCGTGAAGTCAACGTAGGGCGGCGGCACCACGTCGCCGAGATCAGCGGCGTCGAGCCGCCCCGCCAGTCCGAGCGCCCGAAGGATCCCGGGTGCCAGCTCGACCTGCTGGGGCTGACCGGTCGCCTCGTCGGGGCGAAGGCCGATGCTCGACGGCGCTCCCAAGATGGCGACTGGCCGGCGCATCACGTCCCTATTCTCGGTCATCGCGTCCGGGACCTTTGAGCGTAATGTGGTAGGTTCCGTCGGGCTAAGTCCTCTTCGTCCCGACGATCCCGTCACACCCGACCATCGGTGATGCCCTTGAACGCCATGGAAGCCACGGCAACAGACCTCCGCACCACCTCGGATGCCCTCATGCGGGATCTCGAGGTCCTGGCCGCGATCGAGGAGGAGAAGCGGACCCTCGCCCCCGGTGATCCGCGGCTGGTCGAGCTCGCGCAGCGCGTCGAGGACGTCGCCCGTCGAGTGCTCTCGTCCACGGTCCGGCAACGACAGCTCACCGAGGTCGGCAGCGAGCAGGCCGAGGCGGCCGCGCCCGGTACCCCGACCGCTTCCATCGACGAGACGCCGCGCGCGATGGCCGACATCCTCACGGAGTGGCGAGCCGCGGAGCGTCGGGCCGCTGCTGCGGAACCCGGCTCGGCCGAGGCGGCCGAAGCCGGCGCCCTGGCCGATCATCACCGCGAGGAGTACCGCCGGGCCCTGGCGGAGCGCGAAGGGTCGCGCTGAGGGTCGGTTCACCGCAAGGCATCGAAGCAGGGGCGCCCGCCGCGTCCATTGATGCGTCTGCAACGCTCGTCCGGCTACCGTCCCCGGTGATGACCCAGACGCTGTGACCGCCAGGTAGGACGTGCGACCGATCCTGATCCTGAATCCGCGCAGCGATGCCCAGTTCGTCGCGTTGGTCTCCGAGCTGATGGCCGATCCCGTGGGCGAACCATCGGCCCTGCAGGAGGCTCTGCGCGCTCGATTTCCCGATGCCGTCGTGCGACGCCGGGAGCTAAGTTCCGAGCCGACCGAGGTATGGTACGTGTACCGGGATGGCCGCTGGACGCCAGACTGAACCATCCCGCGTGGGAGGGGCACGTATGCCGGACGACCTCGAAAACGACATCCAGGCGACCGCGGAGGACATCGCCGCCGACGCCGATGTCCTGCAGACGATCGAGGCTCAGAAAGCCGAGATCGACCCGAGCGACCCGCGAGCCCTGGAGCTCGCCGCCCGCGCTGTCGAGCTGGCACGCGGGATCGCCACGAAGACAGTGATCGAGCACGAGCTCGTCGTGGAGGTCGCGCAGGGACCGACCGCCGAACCCAGCGAGTCCTGACCCGGGATCGGCGCGCTCCATCCGCGCGGCGAGGCCGGTCGGGGAGCGCCTGACGGTCGGAGCCCTGACGGGCGGCGCGGCGCTGCTAGCATCGCGGCCACGATGGCGGACAAGCCCTACGACTACATCATCGTCGGCGGAGGCTCGGCGGGATCTGCGCTCGGGAACCGGCTGTCGGCCGACCCCTCGACGCGAGTCCTCGTGCTCGAGGCCGGTCGCTCCGACTGGCGCATCGACCCGTTCATCCATATGCCGGCAGCGCTCACCTTCCCGATCGGCAGTCGGTTCTACGACTGGAAGTACCGGTCAGAGCCAGAGCCGCACATGGACGGCCGGCGGATCTTCCACGCCCGCGGCAAGGTCCTCGGCGGGAGCAGCAGCATCAACGGCCAGATCTTCCAGCGTGGCAACCCGCTCGATTTCGAGCGGTGGGCCGCGGATCCCGGCATGGCGAGCTGGGACTACGCGCATTGCCTGCCGTATTTCAAGCGGATGGAGACGGCGCTGGCCGCGGCGCCCGACGATCCGTGGCGCGGCCACGACGGCCCGCTGGTCCTGGAGCGTGGCCCGGCGACCAACCCGCTGTTCACCGCCTTCTTCGAGGGCGTCCAGGAAGCCGGCTATCCGCTGACCGAGGACGTCAACGGGTATCGCCAGGAAGGCTTCGCGCCATTCGACCGCAACATCCACCGGGGCCGGCGGCTATCGGCGGCGCGGGCGTACCTGCACCCGGTCATGGGCAAGCGGAAGAACCTCGAGGTCCGGACGCGGACGTTCGTCACGAAGGTCCTCTTCAACGGGTCGCGCGCGATCGGCGTCGAGGTCGCCAAGGGGACGGGGCGCGGAGCGGATCCTCGCGGGGGAGGTGATCCTGGCGGGCGGTGCCTTCAACACGCCACAGCTGCTCCTGTTGTCCGGCGTGGGCCCGGTCGCCGACCTGGCCGCGCACGGTATCGATCTCGTGGCCGATCGACCCGGGGTCGGGCAGCACCTGCAGGACCACCTCGAGGTCTACATCCAGTTCAAGAGCCTGCAGCCAGTGTCCATGCAGCCGTCGGCGACGCAGCTCTGGCGCCGGCCGTTCATCGGCGCGCAGTGGCTGTTCCTGCGCAGCGGACCGGGTGCCACGAACCACTTCGAGGGTGGCGGCTTCGTCCGCTCTAATGGCGACGTGACCTACCCGAATCTCATGTTCCACTTCCTGCCGCTGGCGATCCGCTACGACGGATCGGTCGGGGCGCCGGGCCATGGCTACCAGGTCCACGTCGGGCCGATGTACTCGGATGCGAGGGGATCGATCGAGCTCAAGAGCACCGACCCGCGCGACCACCCGGCGCTGCGCTTCAACTACCTCTCGACCGACCAGGACCGGCGCGAGTGGGTCGAGGCCGTGCGCGTCGCGCGCCACCTGCTCAACCAGCCGGCGATGGCGCCGTACAACGGTGGCGAGACCTCTCCGGGAGCCAGCGTGGAGACCGACGACGAGATCCTCGAGTGGGTCCGGCGTGACGCGGAGACCGCGCTCCATCCCTCGTGCACGGCGCGCATGGGCGTCGATCACCTGTCCGTCACCGATCCGCTGACGATGCGCGTCCACGGCACCGAGGGCCTGCGGGTCGTCGACGCCTCGGCGATGCCGTACGTCACGAACGGCAACATCTACGCGCCGGTGATGATGCTTGCCGAGAAAGCCGCGGACCTGATCGCCGGGAACACGCCGTTACCCGCCGAGCCGATCCCGTTCTACCGCCACGGTGTGTCACCACCGCCCGCGTGAGACGCACGGGATCTGAGGAGGACCCATGTCGGACTATCCGAGCTTCGCACTCACCGGGCAAGTGGCCCTGGTCACCGGGGCGGCCCGCGGCCTCGGACGGGCCATCGCGCTCGCCCTCGCCGATGCCGGGGCGGATGTCGCCCTCGGGCTGCGCGAAACCGGCACCGCGGATGACCTGGTGGCACAGATCGAGGGGATGGGCCGTCGGGCCATCGACGTCCAGATGGATGTGACCCGCCTCGAGCAACTGGCCCCGGCCGTTGACACCGTGGTCGAGCGGCTCGGGCGCTTGGACATCCTTGTCAACAACGCGGGTTTGGGACCCGGGAACCCGGCCGAGGACGTCAACGAGGCCGACTTCGACCTGACGATGAACGTGAACGTCAAGGGCCTCTTCTTCGCCAGCCAGGCGGCGGCGCGGGTGATGATCCGTCAGGGCGGGGGCCGGATCGTCAACCTGAGCTCGCAGGCCGGTTTCGTGGCGCTGCCGACGGAGGCCATCTACTGCGCCTCGAAGGCCGCCGTCTCCCACCTGACCAAGTGCCTTGCCGTCGAATGGGGCCGGCACGGCATCACGGTCAACGCCGTGGCGCCGACGTTCATCCGGACGGACGGCACGTCCGCGGCCCTGGGGGACCCGGCATTCGAAGCGGACGTCCGGGAGCGCATCGCCGGCCTGCACCGGATCGGCGAGCCGATGGACGTCGCGGGTGGCGTCGTGTTCCTCGCCTCACCGGCGGCAAGCCTCATCACCGGCGCGACCGTGATGATCGACGGCGGCTGGACCGCTCGGTAGCGTTTCCGGTCGCCCGTCGCCCCGGACCGCGCCGGGGGGCGCCAGCCCGGCACCCTGCCGGTCACCGACATCGTCATGCGTCGCATGCCGACCCGCCAAGAGTCGTCCTAACGAGGCGGGCGGTTGTCCGCTGGCAGCGCGCTCGCCTGCCCTGAACATCGGGTCATCGCAGCCTCCCACGCCCCCCTGACGACACTGACCCGAAAGGAACCCACGGCATGGCTCTTGCCCGCATCCCCGCCCACGACCCGTCCACCCCGATCGACGTCGCCGGCTTTGCCGCCGGCCTGGTCGGGACCGTCATCCGCCCCGAGGACGAGGCCTACGACACGGCGCGCCTCGTCCACAACCGGGCGATCGATCGCCGTCCATCGCTGATCGTCAAGGCGGCCAGCGCCGCCGACGTCGCGCGGACGGTCGTCTTCGCTCGAGACGCGGGCCTCGAGCTCGCGATCCGCGGCGGCTCGCACAGCCTCGCCGGCTTCGGCACGAGCGAGGGCGGGATCGTCCTCGATCTCAGCGGCATGAAGGGCCTGCACATCGACCCTGAGCGACGCCTCGCGTGGGCCCAGGCCGGCCTGACCGCGGGCGAGTACACCGCGGCGGCGGGTGCCCACGGGCTCGCGACGCCCTTCGGCGACACCGGCAGCGTCGGCCTGTCCGGCCTCACGCTTGGCGGTGGCATCGGCTGGCTGGTCCGCAAGTACGGCCTGGCGATCGATGCGCTCGTCTCCGTGGAGATCGTCACGGCCGAGGGCCGCGTCATCACGGCGAGCGAGCAGGAGAACCCCGACCTGTTCTGGGCCGTCCGTGGCGGCGGTGGCAACTTCGGCGTGGTGACGCGCTTCCAGTTCCGCCTCTACCCCGTCGGCATGATCTTCGGCGGCGCGCTGTTCATGCCGGCGACCCGCGAAGTCCTGCGCAGCCTGGGCCCCATCGCGTCCAGCGCGCCCGAGGCCCTCACGACGATCTCGATCCTCATGGCCGCTCCACCCGCGCCGTTCATCCCGGCCGAGCTCCACGGCCAGCCCACGGTGGCCATCATGTTCGTCTTCGACGGTGACGCCGAGGCCGGCCAGGCCGCCCTCGAGCCGTTCCGCCAGGTCGCCACGCCGCTGGCCGAGCTGGTCATGCCGATGCCGTACCCGGGCATCTACGAGCTGCTCAAGGACGCCGAGAACCCGGGTCCTGCGGCGCACCGCTCGCTGTTCCTCGACACGCTCGACGACGCCGCGATCGACGCCATCCTCGAGCACAGCGCGTCCCCGGCCTCGCCGTCGACGATGACCCAGATCCGGATCCTCGGTGGCGCGATGGCCGCCGTGCCGGCCGGTGCCACCGCGTTCGCCCATCGCGACGCCTCGGTCATGGTCGTCATCATCACGCCGTACGAGGACGTCGCCGAGGGGCCGATCCACCAGGCGTTCACCCAGGCGTTCTACGAGACGCTCACGCCCCGCGCCACCGGCGTCTACGCGAACTTCCTCGAGGCCGAGGGCGAGGCCCGGGTCCACCAGGCGTATCCCGAGCTGACCTACCGTCGCCTGGCCCAGGTCAAGCGCGACTACGACCCGACGAACCTCTTCCACCTGAACCAGAACATCCTGCCCGCGACCAGCTAGCCGCGGGACCCCGCTCAGGGGTCCTGCGACAGGACCACGACCCCATACGGCCCGACCGAGACGAGTGCGCTCTGGTCGAAGCCGTCCCTGGGGTCGTCGTCCGTTTCCGTGTCGAACGCCTCGTGACCGCCGAAGTCCGCCGCATAATCGGGTGAATCCGAGTTCAGGCGGACCCGCCAGCGGCCTGCCGCGGGCAAGCCCAGGCGCAGGTCGTCGACCACCCGGTCCGCGAAGTTGGCGACGACGATCACGTCATCGCCGGGACCACCCTCGTGCCAGCGGTGGTAGGCGAGGAGCTTCGCCTTCTCGTCCGCGCGCAGGATCGCGATGTGCTCGCCGCGCAGCCCGCGCGTGGTCCCGCCGCCGCCTCGCCGCAGCGCGATGAGGTCGTGGTGGAGCCGCAGGATCCCCACGTTGCTGCTGGCCTTCGTCCAATCGAGCGCCACGGTGTCGTCGAACCAGCGATCCTCGAGCAGCTCCTGGCCCTGGAACAGCATCGGGATGCCGGGCGAGGTCAGGACGAGCGCCGAGCCGAGCGTGGCCCGCTTCTCGGACCACCAGCTTCCGGCGTCGCCGGGCTTGATCGCCTCGGGCAGGCGCACCCGGTCGTTCGCGACATCGTCGTGCGACTCGGTGTAGATCACGCGCGTCAACGGCGCGCCGCGCCCCTCACCGGTGATCGCCGCGACCACCTCCGCCACCGACCGCTCCCGGTCGTCACCCGTCTCGAGGGACGGCCGCACCCCACGGATGAAGCGGATGTCCCATTGGGCCCCGAACCCGGCGCCGCCCTTCGCGGTGGGCGTCACGAGCTTGGTGTCGTCCTGGATGTCCTCGGCGATCGTGAGCTTCCACGGCTGGCGCGCCCGGATCTCGTCGTTGATCCAGGCCATGAACGACCAGCCGTCCGGCAGCTCCGAGGCCGGGTTGCCGGGGATCCCGTCGACCGTTCGCATGAACAGCGTCGCGTCGAAGCGAAGGCCGTCGCACTGGAACTCCTCGAGCCAGGTCAGGGCGCTGTCACGCAGGAACGTGCGGACCTCGCCACGGCCGTAGTCGGGTCGGGTCGACCCCCACGGGGTGATCGCCCGCTCGTCGTTGTAGAAGTAGATCCCGCCGCCGCCGTTCGCACTCCAGCCGTCGAACTGCCACAGGTCGAGATCGCTCGGCCCAAGGTGGTTGTAGACGACGTCGAGGATGACCGCGATGCCGTGCTCGTGGGCCGCCTTGATGAAGCGCTTGAAGGCGTCGGGCCCGCCGTAGCCGGATTCGATGGCGAACAGATGGGCCGGGTTGTAGCCCCAGGAGACGTCGCCGGCGAACTCGAAGGGCGGCATGATCTGCACGGCGCTCACGCCCAGGTCGCGCAGGTACGGCAGGCGGCGGGCAGCCCGGTCGAAGTCGCCCTGTCGATCCGGCCCGGCGTTGAAGGTCCCGACATGGAGCTCGTAGATCACGAGGTCGTCCCGGGCCGGCATCTCGAACCAGTGGTCGCCCCAGTCGAATGCGGCCGGGTCGTACACGACGGCATTGCCGATCGAGCTCGTGACCTGCCGGGCATAGGGGTCTACCCGCCAGACCTCCTCGCCGTCCGCGGTCCGGATCCGGAAGCGATACTCGTCGCCGGGCTTGACGCCATCGACGTCCGCGGACCACGTGCCGCTCGATCCGTCTCCGTCACGCGCGAGCGCCGTGGCCTCGGGCGCCCAGCCGTCGTAGCTCCCGGTCACGAGGACCGCCTCGGCATGCGGTGCCCAGACCCGGAACGTCGTGCCGCCGCGGTACGGCAGCGCGCCCATCCCGGGGCGCGGCGAAGGGGCGACTGCGGTCACTTGGCGGGCAGGGTCTTGCCGAACTCGATCGCTCGCGCCAGCCACCCGTCCAGCGCGGCATCGTCCGCGACGACGTCGGGCGGGAGGGTGCCGTAGCCCTTCATCGTCCGACCGGGCGCCGGGCTGAAGGCCATCGCGCCGGGGAGGGCCAGGAGCTCGGCCAGGTCGTTCTCGGGGAGCCGGATCATCCACGTATCGGCGAACAGTCCGGTGACGAGGTTGCCGCCGACGAAGAGCGCGGGATAGCCGAACATCTTGCGCCGTTGGGCCTCGGGAACGCGCTCCGCCACGGAATCGAAGCGCGCGACGAGTTCCGGTGGCGATTTCTCGAACGACGGCATGACGCTCCTCGCGCAAAGCGTGGCGGCGTCCGTGCCGCGCCCCTAGCGTAGGCGCTCGGGGTGGCCTAGCGTGCGGCGGACCAGACCCGGAGATCGGTCTTGTAGGGCAGCACCAGGACGTACTTGCCGCCGAGCGTGGTCGTTTGACCGCCGAGCTGGTTGCGCATCCGGCGCGGCACGAACTGACGGCCGAGCTCGCTGACGCTGATCGCCTCGCCCGGCCTCGGGCTCCGCCCCCAGATCGCGTTCCCGTGCGGGTACAGCGGGTCGTGGACGATGGCCCGCGTGACCCGGAAGTCGTTGGTCCGGCCCGGGTCGCCGGTGGCCTCGAAGCCGCTCATCACCCAGGCGTGCCGGCCGCGCCAGACGAGCAGCCCGACCGGACGGCCGGTGGCCTCGATGGCTTCGGCCGCGGTTCGCATCGCCTGCGCGAGCGTCCTGGTGCCGACGAGCCGGTAGGGGCCGGCGCCCAGGATGTTCAGGCCGGCGGCCCACCCGCGCACGCTGGCGCCCTGGCGCTGTCGGCCGTCGGGTCGCGACCCGCTCCAGGTCCGCGCGAGCTTCTGGAGCTGGAGCTGGCGCGCGGCCGACCGATCCCGCCCGGGTTCGATCATGTTGAGCATCATCTGCATGCTCGCGCCGACGCACTGGACGAAATTGGTCTGGGCGACGAAATCGCCCCCCTCCGAGACATCGAGCGTGAAGCGGGTCGCGCCCTGCGCCGAAATCGGCCCGAGCGCCACGAGGAGGGCACCCGCGAGGGCCAATGCCACGAGGTGCCGGCGCGGGCGTCGCGAGGTCCGCTGGAAAGTCGTCATCACGTCAACGATACGTCGATATGGCAAGAGAGGTTCTGCGTGTGCCTGGGACCGCGGTCCCGGCCGAGGCCGGCGTACGGTCAGATGCCCTCGATCCGGCGCGGTGCGAGCCTGGGCCCGTAGCGCGGCGGCGCCCAGCCGCTGAGCTCGAGCAAGCGGATGACGAGCGCGCGCCGTCCCCGGTACGGCTCGAGCAGCTCCAGCATCCGGGCGTCATCCGCGCGCGGCTCGCCGGCGAGTACCCAGGCGACCAGGTTCGGGATGTGGAAGTCGCCGACACTCACCGCGTCATCGTCACCGAGCGCCCGCACGGCCACCTCGGCGGCCGTCCACGGTCCGATGCCCGGAACGGCCAGCAGGCGAGCGTAGGCTTCGGGCAGCGGCAGGTCCACGATCGCCTCGAACCACTCGGCTCGTGCCGCGACCGCCCGGATCAGCTCGGCCCGCCGCCGTTCCAGCCCGAGCGGGTGATAGGCGTAGTAGGGCAGCGCGGCCAGCGTCGCCGGCGCGGGCAGGAGCCGAAGGCCCAGATCGGGTCCCGGGGGCCGTGGGGCCGGCTCACCGTGCTGGCGGACCAGCGCGTGCCAGACGCGATGGGCCTCGGAGCCCGTCACCTTCTGTTCCACGATCGCGGCGACGAGCGCCTCGAAGACCGCCTCCGTACGGAGGGTGCGGACGCCCGGGAGGCGCCGCGCGAGCCCGGAGATGCGGGCATGGTCGATGTCCTTCAGCGCGCCGGTCGGCTGCCTCCGGGTCTCCAGGCCGACCAGCCGCCCGGCTCGCTCCAGGACGATCTCGGCACCTGGGCCCCATGCCTCCGCGGTGAGGGCGTCGGTGGCCACGGACAGGTGCAGCGTTGCCGGCCCGGAGGCGGTCCGTGTCGTCCACCACGCCTCCCGCGAGGCGACCCGGATCGTCCGGTCGCCGTTGCCCCGGACGAGCGGCGACATCGTGCGGGCGAGGTCCAGGGGACCGTCGAGTGGAAGCACGCGCCGGGTCATCGGGGCGAGTCTGGCATGGTTTCGAAATGGTCCGCTGCGGGCACGCAATCCCCCCTCAGGACGGAACGATGGTACTGTTCACGAGACGTGCGACGCCCCAAGGTCGTCGCGATCGCTGCGCTCATCGCCGCGTTCGCCACGGTCGCCGTCCCCGGATCGGCGGGTTCACAGGCCCCCAGCCTGGACACAACCCCCTCTGCGGATCTCTTCGCAACTGTGGAGATCGCGGCTGTCCGCGGGCCGGTGATGACGCCCTCGCCCCTCGATCCAGGGGCCCGTTCCGACGGGAACCTGGACGACAGCTCGACATTGTTCGAGCCAGCTCTCAGCGACGAGTCGCCAGAGGCTCGGCCGCCGGCTGCCCAACCCAAGGCGAAGACCGGGACCATCAAGAAGAACACCTGGCGGATGGACCGCAACGTGTCGTGGTACGGCCCCGGCTTCTATGGCAAGCGCACGGCGTGCGGTCAGGCGATGACCGAGTCGCTCGTCGGCGTCGCGCACCGGACGCTCCCGTGCGGAACGAAGGTCACGTTCAAGAACCCGTCGAACGGCCGCGTCGTCACCGCTCGGGTGGTGGACCGCGGGCCGTACGTGTCCGGCCGGCAGTGGGATCTCACGGGTGGGCTGTGCCTGAAGCTCGGCCATTGCTACACGGGCTCGATCGCCTGGAAGTACGCGCGCTAGGCGTTAGACGCCCCAGGAGACGCCCCAGCCTCGGTCGGCTCCCAGCCGTCTGGCGCCAGCTCGAAGCCCGCGAAATCGAAGGCCGGGCTCACGATGCATCCGACGAGTGTCCAGGCGCCGAGGGGCCGCGCCGCCTGCCATGCGCCCGCCGGCACGACCACCTGCGGCACACCCGCGTCCCCGGTCGTTCCGTCGCCCAGGCGGTGGACCGTGACCGACGTTCCCTCGCCCGCCCAGATCCGCAGCTCGAGCGGGTCGCCGGCCGAGTACTGCCAGATCTCTGCGGCGTCGACGCGGTGCCAGTGCGAGCGTTCGCCCGCGGCGAGCAGGTACAGGATCGCGCTGGCACTGGCCCGGGCGCCAGCTTCAGACGGAGCGCGCCAGGTCTCGGCGTACCAGCCGCCCTCCGGGTGCCGGGACAGGCCCAGATGCTCGATGACGGCCGCAGCCGAGGTGCTGGTCACAGGCGAACTCCGCGTGTTCGGATCGGGAACCTAGGCTAGCGGCTCCCGGCCCGCGCAGCGTCGACGAGCCGGCGGGTCGAGGCGATCACCATGTCGGGCCGGTCGATCTGGATCAGGTGACCCGCTCCCCACGCCAGCTCGAACCGGACGCGGCCGGGCGATAAGGACTCATAGGCCGCGATGATGGCATCGGCGAAGGCCTCGTTGGTGGCCGCGTCGACGCGTGGCTCACCGCGCGGCGCTCGGAGGACTTCGATCGGCAGGCCGACGACCGACGCCGCACGCAACTCCTGCTCCGATGCCGCCCAGTCCAGGTCCTCGACCTGCGCGACGATCGCGCGCAGTCCGTCCATGTTCGCTTCGTACTCCGGGAGCAACGCGGCACCCAGCAGCGGATGGATCCAGTCCGTGTGCAGGTCCGGGTCGAACGTGTCGACGAGGACCAAACCGGCCACCTCGTCGTGGTACCGACCGCCGAACACGCGGACGTAGTCGCCGCCGTGCGAGTGACCGACCAGCACGAAGGGCGCCTGCTCGCCTGCGATCGGAGCGCGCGTCTGAGGTCGTCGACGGTGTCCGCAAGGGTGTGCCGCCCGCGCGGATCGCTCGAGCCGAGCCCCGGCCGGTCGTATGCGCAGGTGCGGGTGGTGGTCGCCAGCTCGCCGAACACGGTGCTCCAGGAGCCCGCGCCACTGCCCATCCCGGCTTCGAGCACGACCGTGGGCGAGCCTTCGCCTCGACAGTCGAGGTACAGCGACCGACCCCCGATGTCGACGCGCTGGCCGAGCGGCACGTACGGAGCCGGCAGGCTGTGGACAGCGAGCCAGGTTGACGGCCCCCCGGCTCGGGCGACATCGATGGCGAGCGCCAGCCCGAGACCCACGACGATCGCCAGCGCGAGTCGCGTGATCCGGGCACGTGCGGGCGGGCGCGCCGGGCGCATGCGTCTACGGTACCGGGGCGAGTAATGCCTGACGCAGACCCGAGCTCGGCGCTCTCGCGTCGAGCTCAGCGCCGTCGCGCCGAACCCCCGCGCGGCGCGCGGGGGCCAGCGCTGCTAGCGCAGGAAGAAGAACAAATCGACGGTGACGCGCGGATGGCCCGCGGTGCCAAGGACGACGATCTTGAGGGTACGGGCGGCGACGGTACTGAACTTGCGCGTGAACACGACCTGCTTGTGGCTGGTGGTCGACGAATAGAGGTTGACCGTGGTCACGTGGACCCCGTCGACGTAGACCCTCGCGCTCCCGCTGATGTTGCTTCGGGTAGACAGCCATGCGACCTGATTTCCGCTGAACTTGAACGTGGCCGAGGCGTTCGTCGTGCCCGAGACCTTCGCCTTGCCGCCCAGGTAACTCGTAGAGGTCGAAGTGGCCCACGACCCGGAGTATGTGACCGACGTGCTCGTTTCGGGGTGATTCGCACCGCGGATGACCGGCGACGACGCCCAAGCGCTGACGTTCCCGGCCTTGTCGCGCGATGCGACTCGGAACAGGTAGTTCTTCGAGTTGGCGAACGGGACATTGAGGGCGCCGGACGTCGGGTAGCCGAGGACGGTCCACGCGCCACCATCGATGCTCTGTTCAACGACGTAGCTTCGGAAGCCGCTGCCGCCCGTGTCGGCACCGCCCGACCATGTCAGGTGGAGATTGATCCCGGTGGTGACCGGGTTGGTCAGGCTGTGGACTGGTGCGGTCGGCGTGGCCGGCGCCGTCACGTCAAGTCCGATGGTGTCGGAGACGACCGGGGACAGGTTGCCACCGACGTCCTTGAACTGGGCGTAGACGGTCTTGGTGCCGTTACCGGTAGGCAGGGTGAAGGGCAGGGTCATCCCCGCCGTGTAGGCCCGGAACGGCACGCCCGTCAAGGTCGAGCCCACACGGACCTGGGTGACGTCGCCATGGGTGCCCGGGAAGGTCAGGGAGGCGGCCCTCGTCTTGGTCCACGCCGCCCCGCCGTTGACGAGGACCGTTCCACTCGGTGGGGTCGCGTCGAGGGTGATGCTGTCCGATGCTGCCGTGGACCAATTCCCCAGAGAATCCCGCCATTGGACGTAGACCGTCCGCGGACCGTCGGCGCCGGCCGCGAGCGTCCACGGGAACGAGCCGGTCAGACTGACCGGGGCATTGGGGGTCATGCCGGCCGAGTTGGAGGCACGCGCCGCGGTAGCATCGCCGGCCACCCCGCTCAGGGTGACCGAAACGCTACGGGTGTTGGTCACGCTCGCTCCGCCCTGGATGGCGACCGAACCGGGATTCGGCCCGACGGTGTCGAGGGTGATCGTGTCGGTGACTGGCGAGGCCGTGGTGTTTCCGAGGTTATCGACGAACTTCGCGTACACCGTCTTGGGGCCATCGCCCGCCGTCAGCGTCCATGGGACGCTCGTCGCGTATGGGATCGGTGTCGCCGCGGAAAAGTCCGTGGAGTTCGAGAGGAGGACGGATGCGATCCCGCTGCCGGCGCCGTCTGCCGCAGTCAGATTCAAGGTCACGTTGACCGAGTTGGTCGCCGGCGCACCGTCGTTGATCGCGACGGTGCCGGTCGGCGCAGCCGTGTCGAGGGTGATCGTGTCGCTCGTCACGGCGGACCAGTTGCCGGCCGCGTCGCGCCACTGCACGTACACCGTCTTCACCCCGTCGGCACCGGGCAGCGTCCGTGCGATGGCTGCGTTGTACGTGTAGGTCGTACCGGTCGCCAGCACGCCGTCGGTGATCGCCGGCGAGTCCGACAAGCGCACCAGGCTCATCCCGCTCCCAGGGTCGGTCGCGGGAACGCTGACGGTGACCGTCGGCGTCGCCGTGAAGGCGGCTCCAGCGGCGATCGTTGCCGTGCCGGTCGGCGGGGTCGAGTCACTCGCGGCGATCGGCATCTCGTTGTGGAGATAGAACTTCTGGTTACCGGTGGTCGAGTTGAACAGATTGTTCGCGAGCACGACGATGTCGCTGACGCCCGTGACGGTCTGCTTCGTGGTGGTCGGGTCGTCGATGAGGGTCTCGGTCGCGCTCCGGATGAACGGCGCTCCGCGCTGGATCGTCTGGTCCGCGGCACCGCGGAATACGAATGCGTCCGGCCCGCTGAGGGGCGCGGACTTCACGTAGATGGTGCCGCCGCTGCCAAAGGGGGAGGTCACGAAGACATAGGCCGCGTCGAGCTCATCGCTGATCGCCAGATGGGGTCGCGTGTTGCAGTCGCCGACCGTGCCGACGAGGTGCACGGACCAGTCGCCGGCGGTCGTCCGGCGGAAGAACTCGATGAGCGGCACCTGCCTGTTGGTGGCGCAATTTGCCGTGTCCTTGCCGGTCTTGGCGACCATGTACACGGTGCCGTCAATGGTGGCCTTGAGGTTGAGGTAGTTGTCGGCGCTCTCGGCGGCGCTGGGCAGGAGCGTGGGCAGCTTCTCGATAGACCAGTTCGCCGCGGTGGCCGGATCGTCACCTGCGTCGATCACCGAGAAGTAGTAGCCGTCGTTCGCCACCGCGGGTAGCTCGTCGTGGTCGCCCCAGGCGATCCCCACGCTGTCGCCGAAGGGGATGACGCTCGCGAGGTCACCGCCGACGCCGACCTGGACCGAGTTGGCGGCCTGCGTCGGGACCTGCGCAGGCGTGCTCCAGGTCACGCCCCCGTTGTCGGAGATGCTGTAGCGCACCTCAGCATCCTTCACCCAGGCAGCCCACAGACGCCCGCTCGAATCGCGATCGATCGTGACGCTGTATGAGCCGCCGAGGATCGTCGGGGTCGCCGGGTCGAACTTGGTGCCTGGGATCGTCACCGGGGCGGCAGGTGTGTACGTGTCGGCAACGCTGTCGTACGTGTACTTGAAGATCCTGATGCCGTCTTCGGCGGAAGCGGCGTTCGACGTCGAGGTCGACGCCACCCAGAGGGTCTGATCGCTCTCGTCCCACAGGTAGTCACCGTGCGACTGATCCCGGGTGTCGACCACGACCGAGGTATCGATCCAGGAATGGGTCGTCCGGTCGAGTCGGTAGATGTGGTATTCGGACTTGGGCGTGACTCCGGGGGCGCTCGTCCTGAACAGGAACATCCCGGCGAACCATTGGCCGTCCGTGTACCAGAGCTTCGACTGCGGGTTGTCGCCTGCCGGTCGGAAGGCTCCCCCGCCGTACGCATGATCGCGGTAGCCGTTCGTGACTGGCGTGGATGCAAGGGCCGCACTGGCGGCTAGCAAACCGATGAGCACCGCCGCTGTGACAGGTCGCAAGAGGCGACGGCCGGACGCGCGGATGCCGATGGACCCGTCAGTCGACGGGCGGTGGATCAATAGCAATGCAGTCTCCCCCAGCGAGGTCAATGTGCAACGGGCATTAGTACTGGGCGCCCGTAATGAGTGCGGGTCGGAGCATACCCGACCTCCCCCACAATTGACCTTGCAATATCCGGGTCGCGACATCGTTGCGTTGCGGAGCGGCACCAATCAGTCGTCAGCGGTGACCGGAGGCGCGGGGCCGGCCGGACGCGAACCCGTAGCGCCGGTCGGGCTCGGCTGGCGCATCCCGCGCGAGCGCCGTACCGTAGCGGCATGTGCCGAAGCATCAAGACCCTCCGTCGCCCGGGCGAAACGGCGACGACGGGCGAACTGGAGGCCGCCGCCCGCCAGTACGTCCGCAAGCTCAGCGGCTACCGCGAGCCCAGCGCTCGGAACCAGGAGGCGTTCGAGGCCGCGGTCGCCGAGATCGCGCACGCATCCCGTCACCTGGTCGAGTCGATCGGCGTTCCCGTAGAGGAAGGCCCGAATCGCTGGACGCCGGGGAGCGGCCAGGCTCGGACACGACCGCGCGTCCTGGCGTGACCAGCCCGGCCGAGGCGACCAGCCCGGCCATCCCTGCACCGTGGTGGGTGCGTCCCGGCCTCGACATCGACGAGGACGGGCGGCTGCGCATCGCGGGCTCGGACCCAGAGGCCCTGGCGCGTGAACACGGCACGCCACTGTTCGTGTACGACCGGGCACGCTTCGCCGAGCACGCTCGGCGCATCCAGGCGGCGTTTGCCGCGACCGGCGTCCCGTTCCGGCTGCGCTTCGCGCTGAAGGCCAATCCACTCCCCGAAGTCCTCTCGGTCTTTCGGGGCCTCGGACCGCGCGGCGCTCCGGAGAGCGTGGGCATCGATGCCTGCTCGCCCGGCGAGGTCCTGCGCGCACTCGAGTGCGGGTGGGCGCCGGACGAGATCAGCTACACCGGCACGAACGTCTCGGAGCGCGATCTGGACGTGCTGCTCGCCCACGGAATCCATTGCAACCTCGACGCGCTCAGCCAGATCGACCGGTACGGCCGGCGAGCGCCGGGGTCGCGGATCGGGATCCGCATCGATCCGGGAGCGGGCGTCGGTTACAACGAGCACCTCGAGTACAGCGGCGCGCGGCCGATGAAGTTCGGCGTCGGGCTCGAGCGGCTCGACGAGGCCATCGAGATCGCCGCCCGACACGACCTTGCCGTCGACACGGTCCACTTCCATGCCGGGTCCGGTTGGCTGCGCGACGGGCTTCCCGGCTTCGAGCGGGCGCTCCCGGCAGCCGTCGAGGCCGTCGAGCGGTTGCGTGCGGCCGGCCACGAGGTCGTCGAGGTGAACGTCGGCGGCGGGCTCGGGATGCCGGCTCGGGCGGACGAGCGCTTCATCGATCTCGATGCGTACGCGGGGGTCGTGGCTCGCCACCTCGGACCGTTGGGGGTCGTGGTCTCGGCCGAGCCCGGCGACCACCTGTCCAAGGACGCGGCGATCCTGCTCGGCGAGGTCGTCACGGTCGAGGAGCGGCGCGGGGTCACCTTCGTCGGGCTCGACATCGGCTGGAACGTGAACTGCTCGTACTTCATCTACGGCTTTGCCCAGGAGCTCGTGCTGTGCCGCGATGCGGCGGCGGCCCGGACGGAGACCGTGACGGTCGCCGGCCACATCAACGAGGCGAGCGACGTGTTCGCCGAGGCCTACCCGATGCCGCCGGTCCGCGAGGGCGACATGGTCGCGCTGCTCAATGCCGGCGGCTACCTGCAGGCGATGAGCTCGACCCATTGCCTGCGACCGATGGGCGAGGCCGTCTTCCTGGATCGCTAGGCGGGATCGAGGGCGCCCCAGCTGGTCGCGCGCTCGATGTCGATGGCGATCATCGGGCTCGACTCGAGGTCGTGGGTCGCGTATTGCGGGTATTTCTCCCGAAGTCGCTCTACGGCGTCGGTCGGCACGTCCGCCGGCTCCAGGAGCGACGCACGGCCGTTGAGCCGGAGCCAACCGAGGCGCGACCAGTCCTCGTCCCAGCGCTCGACCAGGAGGCTGACCTCCGGACGCGCGCGGATGTCGCGGACGCGGGCGAGGTCCCGCTTGTCGTCGACGGCCTTCGGCTTGTCGTCGAGCGGCGTGAGCACGCGGACGTGGGCCGGGTCGGCGGCATCGACGATGAAGCAGATCGGGACGGGCCGCGGGCGTCCGTCGTCGTCGATCGTGGCGAGGATGGCCCGGCGGGCGGCGACGAGGAACGCGAGCTCTCGGGAGTCCAGGGGGGCGGTCGACATCGGCGCGCCCAATGATGCGCCACCGACGGCGCCCGGTCCTACACTCCGAGCGTGCACGACACGAGCGTCCCGCCGACCCGCCACGTCACGACCCGCTCGGTCGTGACCGTGCGCGGCGAGACGCTCGAGGTCCGCCCCGACCGGATCGTGGGCGAGGCGCCGCTGGAGATCCGCGCCGCCGGTCCCGACGAGGAGTCGGTCGCGGTGGCGGTGACGATGCGAACGCCCGGCCACGAGGCCGACCTCGCCGTCGGATTCCTGCGCACGGAGGGCCTCATCGACGGCGCCAAGGACGTCGCCTCGACCGAGGGCGGCGACCCCGCGACGCTCAACCAGCCGGACGACACGATCGTCGTCCGCCTCACGCGCCCGTTCGACGCATCCGCGGTGGCGGAACGACATTTCGTGGCGACCGCGTCGTGCGGGATCTGCGGCAAGGCCTCGATCGACGAGATCGCCATTCGCTGCGAGGCTCTTCCGGACGGGCCCGGTCGTGGCTCGTTCCGTGATCCTCGCCCTGCCCGACCTGCTGCGCGCCGCGCAGCGAGCCTTCGATCAGACCGGTGGACTCCATGCGGCGGCGCTGTTCAGCCCGCGCGGCGAGCTCATCGAGATCCGCGAGGACGTCGGGCGGCACAACGCGCTCGACAAGGTCGTCGGGTCGCAGTCTGCTCGCGGGCGCCCTGCCCCTCCACGACCGGATCCTCATGGTCTCAGGGAGGGTCAGCTTCGAGATCGTGCAGAAGGCCGCGGTCGCCGGCGTGCCGATCGTGTGTGCCGTGTCGGCGCCGTCGGACCTGGCGATCGAGACCGCGGAGCGGCTCGGGGTCACGCTCGTCGGCTTCCTCCGCGGCGACGGCTTCAACGTCTACAGCCACGATCGCCGGATCGACCTGCACGACCTGACCGGCTGGGGCTGACGCCGGCGCTGGAGCGGCGGGTCAGGCCTGGGGCTTCGGCGGGCGCTCGTTGACGAACTCGAAGCCGAAGCGACCCTTCACGCAGAGGTGGCCTTCGGTCACGGACGAGTCCAGCGGTGAGGTCACCTTGAGGATCGTGTCGTCCTGGACGTGGAGGTCGAGCACGCAACCGACCCCGCAGTACGGGCAGATCGTCGAGGTGACCGTCTGCGCCGACTCGTCCCAGGTCCCCGCGGCGCGCATGTCGTACTCGGGCTTGGCCATCAGCGCGCCGGTCGGGCAGACCCCGATGCAGTTGCCGCAGTAGACGCACGCCGACTCCGGCAGCGGGACGGCCTGCTCGGTCGAGATCCGGGCGTCGAACCCGCGCCCGGCGACCGCGATCGCGAACGTGTTCTGGGCGTCCTCCCCGCACGCCTCGACGCACTTGTAGCAGAGGATGCACTTCGAGTAATCGCGGACGTACAGGTCGTTGTCGATCTTGGTGGGCTGGGCGACGGTCGCGGCCGTCGCGTCGCCCTCGGCCGCGTGGTGGTGCCCCGCGTCGTGGGCGTCGCGCTCCCCGGCGCCGGCCGGGGCGGCCGGCGGTCCGTACCGAGAAGGATCCGCTTCGTACCGATCCATGTAGCTCGCGATCGACCCGTCCGGCACGGCGGGGCCGGCCAGCGACACGTCGACCGACGAGCCCAGGAACTCCAGCACGACCTTGCGCGACAGGCGGACCCGCTCGGAATCGGTCTGGACGTCCATACCGGCTTCGACCTTGCGCGAGCAGGCGGGCACGAGCACCCGCGAGCCCGTGACCTCGACGACGCAAACGCGACAGACGTTGACCGGCGTCAGGTTCTCGGCGTAGCACAGGGTCGGCGTGTCGATGCCCTGCTGGCGGCACGCACCGAGGATGGTCGTGCCCTCCGGAACCGCCACGGTCACGCCGTCGATCGTGAGCTCGATGTCCGGCGGCACGTCGGCGGGCGGTGGCGTCGGCGGTCGCGATGGCCGAGCGGGCGGGCTGAGGATGATCTCGGTGAGCGGCTGGGCGGCCGGCGCCTGACCGCCGTGCGGCGTGTTCGGATCGGGGGCCGGGTCGCGGCTCATCGACAGGCCGCGCGTGTCCTCGCTCACAGCGCCACGAGCTCCGGTTGGCGCAGGGCGGACTCAATGGCGGACGACGCCGTCTGGCCAAGCCCACAGATCGAGGCGTCGCGCATGGCCTGGCCGATGTCCCGCAGCAGGACGAGCTCCTCGTCGCGCGAACGCACGCTGGAGCCCGCCGCGAGCCGCGCGAGCAGTTCCTCCTGGCGGACGCTCCCCACCCGACAGGGCACACACTGGCCACACGACTCGTCGCGGAAGAACTGGGCGATGCGCCGCAGCGTGTCCACGAGATCGACGGTCTCGTCGAAGACCATGATCACGCCGGAGCCGAGGGTCGCCGCCGCAGCGCGAGTCGCCTCGAAGGTGAGCGGCATGTCGAGCGCGTCCGTCCCGACGAACACGCCGGCCGCGCCGCCGAGCAGGATCGCCCGGATGTCGGCACCGCCCTTGACGCCGCCGGCGAGCTCGATCAGGTCCCGCAACGTCGCCCCGAATTCGACCTCGTAGACGCCGGGTCGCTCGACGTGGCCGGACAGACAGAACAGCTTCGGTCCGGTGGAGCCCTCGGTCCCGATCTGCGCGTAGGCCTCGCCGCCCATCTCGAGGATCAGCGGGATGTTGGCGAGCGTCTCGACGTTGTTGACGACCGTCGGCTTGCCGAACAGCCCGACCTCGACCGGGAACGGTGGCTTGTTGCGCGGCTCGCCGCGCTTGCCCTCGATCGACTCGAAGAGCGCCGTCTCCTCGCCGCAGATATACGCGCCGGCGCCGCGCCGGAGCTCGATATCGAACGCGAAGCCCGAACCCAGGATGTCCAGCCCGAGCAATCCGGCATCGCGCGCGGCCCCGATCGCGTGGCGGACCCGCGCCTCGGACTCCGGGTACTCGCCGCGGATGTAGAGGTAGCCGATGCTCGATCCCGTCGCGAATGCCGCGATCGTCATCGCCTCCACGATCGCGAACGGGTCACCCTCGAGCAGCACCCGATCCTTGAACGTGCCGGGCTCCGACTCGTCCGCGTTGCAGACCAGGTAGTGAGGCTGGGCGGGCTGGCTGGCGACCGCGGCCCACTTGCGACCCGTCGGGAAGGCCGCCCCGCCGCGACCCATGAGCTTCGAAGCGGTGACCTCGGCGACAACGGCTTCGGCGCCGATCTCGAGGGCCTTCTTGAGGCCGCTGTAGCCATTGCTGGCGCGGTAGTCGTCGAGGGAGCCGGGGTCCACGGCCCCGATCCGTCGCAGGAGTCGAACGCCGGAGTCGCCGGCCTGGCGCGCGGCGAGCGGCGGGCGCGCGACAGTAGTCCCGTCCAGCCGCTTGAGGATCCCGGCGGCATCCACGGGCGCAGCCGACGTGACGGTCGCGGGATCGCCCGCGCTCGTGATCATGGCCGCCGGTGCGAGGTCGCACAGGCCCAGGCACGGCGAGCGCAACCAGCCGATCCGGCCGTCTCGGGCGGCCTCTCCCGCCGGTCCCACCGCTCGCGCCAGGTCCTCGCAGATCCGCTCCGCCCCGGCGATCCGGCACGCGATGTCGTCGCAGACATGGGCGACCACCGGCGGCCGCGGCTTCGTCGAGTACAGGGCGTAGAACGTCGCGACGCCGTACGCCTCTGCCGGCGGCACCGCCAGCCGTCGCGAGATGTAGTTCAGGGCGGGCTGGCTGATCCAGCCGATTCGATCCTGGACGGCGTGGAGGGCCGGCAGCAGCTGCGAGCGCCTGGCTCGGATCGCGTGGCCGCCACGGGCCGCGTGACCCTCTGTGCCCGGCCGACGGACGCCGCCGACCCAGCCCGATTCCGGCGGCCCCAGGACGCTATCGACCGCCGCGCGCTCGGCGGTAGATGCGAGCGGCCCGATGACGTGCAGGTCCATCGCGCCCGAGTGTAGCGCCGGGGTTGGCGCTGGGCGCCATTGTCGGCCGCTGCGTTATGTGCTACCATGTGCTACATGAGCGAGAGAGACGCCCAACGTGCCCGCGTGGGGGTTCGGGAGCTGCGCCAGAACCTGAGCGTCTACCTCGACCGGGTCAAGGCCGGCGAAACACTGGAAGTGACCGAGCATGGCCAGCCCGTGGCGCAGCTCGGTCCGCGACCCGCGAAGCCCGTTTCGATCATCGACCAGATGATCGCCGACGGACGGGCGACCGCCGCGACGATCAAGCCACGTGATGTCCCCCCGCCGCTGTCAGATCCTGATCCGGGCGGTCCGACGCTGACCGAGGTCCTGCTGCAGATGCGAGACGAGGACGATCGATGACGACCGCTTATGTCGACGCGTCCGCCCTGGTCAAGCTCGTCCTCGACGAGTGGGACACCACGGCGCTGCGCAGCTGGTACGTCGAGACTGACCGGATCACCACGAGCCACGTCGGTGCGATCGAGACGCGACGAGCGGTTGCCCGAAAGGTCGATGCGTTGGAGCAGGTTGATGGGATCTTCCGATCGGTCGTGATCGTGCAGCTTGACAAGGCCATCGGTCGCATCGCCGCCACGCTCTCGCCGGCCAGCCTGCGCACCCTGGATGCCATCCACCTCGCGACCGCGCTTGCACTCATCGACGAGCTGGATGCGTTCGTCACGTACGACGACCGCCTAGCGGACGCAGCCCGATCAGTCGGGCTGCCCGTGGTCAGACCCGCCTGAAGGACGCCTTCGAAGGGGTCAGGCCGGGACCGGTGCCTCGAGCTTCTCGATCCGAATAGCCGTGGCCTTGAATTCGGCCGTGCCGGACTTCGGGTCCGTCGCGTCGATCGTCAGGAGGTTCGTCGCCACGTCGTCCTGGAAGTGCAGCGTCATGAAGGTGAGCCCCGGCCGGAGCGACTCGTCGACGCGGACCGCCACCTCGACCTGGCCGCGTCGGGAGACGACGCGCACACGCTCGCCGTCGGCCAGGCCGTACGCGGTCAGATCCTCGGGGGAGATGTCCAGCGACTCACCCCGGCGGAGCGGCGAAGTGTAGCCAGCGCTCTGGACGCCCGTGTTGTAGGAGTCCAGGCGCCGGCCCGTCGTGAGCCGAATGGGGTACTCGGTGGTGAGCTTGTCGACCGGTGGGTCGTGGTCGACGGGCACGAACGGCACGCGGTTGCCGGGAACGGGATCCTCCCAGAGCCGCGAGTGCAGGAACAGCTCGCCCGGGTGGTCCTCGTCGTAGCACGGCCACTGGAGCCCGCCGAGCTCCTCCAGTCGGCGGTAGCTCATCCCGGCGTGGACGGGCGACAGCCGCCGGACCTCTTCCCAGACGTCCTCGGCGTTTGCCTCTCCCCATTCGGCGCCCATCCGGTTGGCGAGATCGAAGATGATCGCCAGGTCGTCTCGCGCGCCGGGCGGCGGGGCCACGGCCGCGCGAACCCGCTGGACCCGTCGCTCGGAGTTGGTCACGGTGCCTTCGGCTTCCGCCCAGGCCGCGCTGGCCGGGAGGACGACGTCCGCGAACTCGGCGGTCTTCGTCAGGAACAGGTCCTGGACCACGAGGATGTCCAGCGACTCGATCAGCCGGATCGCGCGCTTCTGGTCGGCCTCCGATTGCACCGGGTTCTCGCCGATGCAGTAGACAGCGGTCAGGTCGCCGCGCTCCATCGCATCGAACATCCCGGACAGGTGCCAACCGCGCTTCGGCGGGATCGTCACGCCCCAGGCCGCATCGAATTTGGCCCGCAGCTCGTCGTTCTCGACGTGCTGGAACCCCGTCAGCCGGTCGGGCAGGGCACCCATGTCGCCGCCGCCCTGGACGTTGTTCTGGCCACGGAGCGGGTTCACGCCACTGCCGTACCGCCCGACGTGGCCGGTGAGCAGGACGAGCGAGATGAGCGCGAGCACGTTGTCGACCGCGTTGTGGTGCTCGGTGATGCCGAGGGTCCAGCAGATCATCGCCCTGGGCGCCTGCGCGAACGCGTGGGCGAGCTCCCGGATGGCCTCGGCCGGGACGCCGGTCTCCTGCTCGGCGTATTCGAGCGTGTAGCTCTCGACCTTGGCCTTGTACGCCTCGAAGTCGACCGTCGCACGCTCGATGAAGTTGCGGTCCTCGAGGCCGGCCGAGATGATCTCGCGCGCCATCGCATTGGCGAGGGCGATGTCCGACCCGACGTCGAGCCCGAGCCAGCTGTCGGCCCACTCCGCGGACGAGGTCCGTCGCGGATCGATGGCGTACAGGCGTGCGCCCTTGTGCACCGCCTTGAGCACGTGGTGGAAGAAGATCGGATGCGTCTCGCGGGCGTTGCTGCCCCAGAGGACGATCAGATCGGTGTCCTCGGCCTCACGGTATGAATTTGTGCCGCCACCGGCACCGAACACGGTCGCCAGACCGGCGACGCTAGGGGCGTGTCAGGTCCGGTTGCAGCTGTCGATGTTGTTGCTGCCCAGGACCGCCCGGCTGAACTTCTGGGCTGCGAAGTTGACCTCGTTGGTCGCCTTGCTGCAGCTGAAGGTGCCGAAGGTCGTCGGGCCGTGGGCCGCCTTCGCGGCCGCGAACCCTTCGACCACGCGATCGAGCGCTTCGTCCCAGGTCGCGGGACGCAGCTCGCCCCCCTTCGTGTCGCGCACGAGGGGCTGGGTCAGTCGCACGTAGGGCTTCGCCACTGGCGATGGCCTCCTGCGGGGGTTGACGAGGCGAGTGTAGCGCGGCGTGGCCGTCCGCCGGCCGGTCAGGGGGCCGAAGGCGGGGCGGTGATGGCAGGCCGTGGGTCCCCCGGGTCAAGGCCCCGTCCGAAGGGGGTGTTCAGGGCGGCGCCGTACGCCAGCCAGAGGAACACGATGCCAGCGAGGCTCAACACGAGCATCAGGATGGCGCCGCGGTACGAGGACGGGGTGTACGGATCAGGGGAGCTCATGCCCGAGGTATGCGCCGCCCGAATAGCCGTGTCAAGGCGGAAGCCGATGAGGCCTGGATCCCGATCGCAGCTGGCAGACCGAACGCTTCGGGCGGCCCGAAGGCAAGGCCTCCGCCGCGTTTCTTTGCCGCGTACATGAGCTGATCGCTCAGGTCGTGCAATCGACCGGTCGTCGGCGGCCGGTCGGACGGGGCGAGGAAGTACACGCCGATCGATGCACCGACCGCAACGGGTCCCTTGTCGGTCTCGACCGACTCACGGATCCTCGCGAGGATGCGTTCCGCGGACCGCGTGGCCGTGTCCGCGTCGGGGAGGTCGACAAGGAGGATGCTGAACTCGTCACCACCGCGTCGAACGGCCGAGTCGGTCAACCGGATCTGCTCGCGAATGCGAGCGCCCACCGCCCGGATGACGTCGTCACCCGCGACGTGGCCGTGCTTGTCGTTGATCCTCTTGAACCCGTCGAGATCGATGGCGAGCAGCGCGGCGTACTGGCCGCGGTTCTGTCCCGCCGCGACCGCGTCGGCAAGGCGCACATCGAACCCCGCCCGCGTCAGCAGACCCGTCATCGCGTCGTGACGGGAGATCTCCAGGGCGTCGTGGCCGCGCCAGACCACCAGGACGAGGGTGGCGCAGATAAGCGTGGCCCACCAGCCGATCGACACGTACGTGAAGGTCAGCATCCAGCCGAGGACGACCTCGCTCGAGGCCGAGATCCGATAGGAGCTGTCGAAGACGCGGACCGCCTCGGGGAACGTCAGGTGATCGCGCAGGATGACCGTGCCGGCAACGAGCCCGGTGACGACGATCGTCAGGACGAAGCTGGCCAACACGATCGCGATGAGATTGCCGGCCTGCGCGTCCACGCCGAGCTCGCCGATGTCGAGGACGGTTCCGACGGCATGGAACACCAGGCCGCCGGCGATGGCGGACAGCGTCAACGCCGCGTGATTGGCGAGGACCCCGTACCACGGCGCCTCGCGGAACTCTCGGGCTTCGATGGTCGAGACCATGGCGACGACGGCACCAGCCGCGGGACCACCGAGGGCCATCGCGGCGACGATGAACGGCAGGTGGAACGTGAGGACACCGTGGCCGTGCAAGCGCTCGACGCGGGTCCCGCCGAGCAAGCCGATGGCGACCCAGAAGACGAGTCCGAGAAGGATGCCTTCGCGACCTCCGCTCGCGGTGAGCGAGATCTCCGGCGTCATCGGGAAGCTGAGGGCGACCCAGGCGAAGGCGATCGCGGCGGCGACGATCTGGACACCGGTGTAGGCGAGAAGAGCGGGGCTATGGTCAGTTCGGCGTCGGCGGTTCACGTAGCGACCCGGCGGGCTTCGCGGCCCGATATCCGGGTACGACCACACGCGGGGACTGAGACAGGATCCATCAGGGGGCACTCCCACGGATCGGATGGTCCGGCCGGGGGACGGGTGGCCGGTCTGGACGTCTGCAGCGGTCCGGTCCTGACCCTCCATGACCTGTCGGGACCAGACCCAACTGCATAGGCCATATCTACGCGTTTCTGCGCAGGACTCCATGGAACGAAAGTCCCGGAGGGCCCGAACTAGCGTTCGGGCTAGTGGAGTCGGAGCCCGGATCCCTCTGTGACATGGCCGACTCGCCACGCCTGGAGCCCGGCGTCCTCGAGAGTGTTCACGATCGACCCCGCCTGGTCATGGGGAATGGCCGCGAGCAGCCCGCCGCTCGTCTGCGGGTCGTGGGCGAGCGTGACGAGCGCCGGGTCCACGCCGTCGGCGACTTCGAGGGCACCTGCCACGAAGCGCCGGTTGTGTGCCGCGCCGCCGGTCTCGACGCCGGCCGCCGCAAGTTCCAGCGCCCCCGGCAAGGCCGGCAGCGCGGCGGCGTCGAAGACGAAGCGCGTGCCGGACGCTCGGGCCATCTCGAGGCCGTGGCCCAGCAATCCGAAACCCGTCACGTCCGTGGCGGCCCGGATGCCCTCGACGACGAGGATCTCGGAGGCCGCCCGGTTGAGGGTTCGCATCTGCTCGACGGCCCCTGCCAGGTCGGCGTCGCTCGTCCGGCCCTGCCGCGATCCTGAGACCAGGACACCCGTCCCCAGCCGCTTGGTCAGGACCAGCACGTCGCCCGCCTTCGCTCCGCCCTTGCGCAGCAGCTTGTCGGGGTGCGCCGCTCCGATGACCGCGAGGCCGTACTTCGGCTCCGGGTCCCGGATCGTGTGGCCGCCGGCGAGCGTGCCCCCGGCTTCGCGCACCTTCGATGACGCACCCTCGAAGATCGCGGCCAGGACGTCCCGCGGCAGGTCCTCGGGGAAGGCCGCGATCGACAGGGCGAACAGCACGCGACCACCCATCGCGAAGACGTCACTCAACGCGTTGGCCGCGGCGATCTCGCCGAACGTCCGCGGGTCGTCCACGAGCGGCGGGAAGAAGTCGAGCGTGCCGATGATGGCGAGGTCGTCGCTGACCCGGTACGCGGCCGCGTCGTCGGGCGGGTCGAGGCCGGCGATGAGGTCGCCCGGAGCATCGAGCGCCGCCTCGGCACCCAGGCCGCTGAGCGCGTCCGCCAGCAGGTCCGCGCCGAGCTTCGCGGCACAGCCGCCGCAGTCGGTCAGCGTGGTCAGGCGGAGCGGCGGCGGCGCGTCGAGCGTGGTCATCCGCCGATGATAGGTCCGAACCCGGACCTGCAGGGCCGATGCCTTCCCGCGCGCTACCATCGAGCGTGGGAGCGGAGGGGTCCCGGTGGGTCTCCCGGTCTTCAAAACCGGTGGCGCCGCGCTCGGCGTGGCGCGGTGGGTTCGACTCCCACGCGCTCCCGCCACGCGCCGCCACGGAGATCGGATGTCAGCGAAACAGGCCGCCCGGCCGCGTCCACCCAGCGTCGAGCGCGTTCTCGCGCGCGTCCGCGACCGGCTGGGCGGCCCGCGCGAGGCCGCGCCCCTGCTCGCGGTGACGCGACAGGTGGTCGATGACGAGCGCGAGCGTCTCGGGGCCGACGGTTCGGCGCCACGCGACCTCGACGAGCTGGCGGCGATCGTCGTGGAACGCCTCGATGGGTTTGCGGGTCCGGTCGTCACTGCCCCCATGGCCGTCATCAATGCCACCGGCGTCATCGTCCACACGAACCTCGGGCGGGCACCCTGGCCGTCGGCCGCCGCAGAGGCGACCGCTGGCCTCGCCACCCGCTACCTCCTCCTCGAGCTGGACCGCGACACCGGGCGCCGCGGTGCGCGCGCCCGCGTCGCGGAGGATCACCTCGTGGCCCTGACCGGTGCGGAGGACGCGCTCGTCACGAACAACAACGCAGCGGCGCTCGCCCTCGCGGTCGGGCTGGCCGGCCGGAGCGGCGTGGTCGTATCGCGTGGGGAGCTCATCGAGATCGGCGGCGGGGTGCGGATCCCGGACATCGTTCGTCGGGCGGGCGCCAAGCTCATCGAGGTCGGGACAACGAACCGGACGCGCGCCGACGACTTCGAGGCGCCGCTGGCGGAAGGCCGGGCGCGTGCGGTCCTGCGTGTCCATCCGTCGAACTTCACGATGTCCGGGTTCACCGAAACGCCCGACCCGGCCGCCGTCGCTGCGCTCGCCCACCGCCACGGCGCGATCGTCATCGACGACCTGGGGTCGGGTGCGCTCATCGACACGGCCGCCTATGGCCTGACCCACGAACCCCTGCCGTCCGAGCGCCTGGCGGCCGGCTCCGACATCGTCACCTTCAGCGGCGACAAGCTCGTCGGCGGACCGCAGGCGGGCCTGGTGGTGGGACGCGCGGATCTCATCGCGAAGATGCGACGCGATCCGCTGGCCCGGGCGATGCGTCCGGACAAGGTCACGATGGCGGGTGTCGCGTTGACCCTCGGTCTCTATCGGGCGGGTCGCGCCACGAGCGACATCCCGGTCTGGCGGATGATCTCGATGCCGCTTCCGACGCTGCGTGCGCGGGCGGAGGCGCTGCGGACGCGGCTCGGGGAAGGCGTGGATCTCGTGGAGCTGCGCTCGACGGTCGGCGGCGGGTCGTTGCCCGGTGAGTCCCTCCCGTCGGTCGGCTTGGCGGTCAGCGCCCCGTCGGCGACCCGTGCGCTCGCGGCCCTTCGACGCGGCGATCCACCGGTCATCGGCCGCATCGAGGACGGTCGGGTCGTGCTGGACCTGCGGACCGTGGAGCCGGATCGCGACGACGACCTGGGCGCGGCCATCGAGCATGCGCTCGCCGCTGTGCCATGACCCTCGTCGTCGGCACGGCCGGGCATATCGATCACGGCAAGACCACGCTGCTGCGCGCGCTGACCGGCATCGACGCCGACCGGCTGCCCGAGGAGCGACGGCGCGGGATGACCATCGACGTCGGGTACGCCCATCTCGATCTCGAGGACGGGTCGTCGATCGACTTCGTCGACGTGCCGGGGCACGACAAGCTCGTCGGCAACATGCTCGTCGGTGCGGGCGAGGTCGACGCCGCGATGCTCGTCGTGGCTGCCGACGATGGCCCGCGCGCGCAGACGCTCGAGCACCTGGCGCTGCTCGATGCCCTCGGGATCACGCCCGGGGTCGCGGTCGTCACCAAGATCGACGCGGTCGAACCCGCGCGGGTCGCGGCGGTCGTCGCAGCCGTCGCCGACCTTCTCGCGCCGACGTCCCTTGCCGGCTCGCCGGTCCTGGCCGCATCCGGCGTCACCGGGGAGGGGCTCGACGCGATCCGTGCCGCGCTCGAAGACATGCACGCCAGTCACCGGCCCCCCGCCCGACCGCCGACACTCGCGATCGACCGGGTCTTCTCGGTGAAGGGTCGTGGCGCTGTCGTGACCGGCACGCTCCGGGGCGGGCCGCTGGCGCGGGGCGAGACGCTGCGCCTGGTGCCCGGCGAGCGCGAGTTGCGGGTCCGCGAGATCCAGGTCCACGGGTCGGCCGTCGATGGCGTTGCCGGCGGCGGGCGCACGGCGCTGAACCTCGCCGGGATCGGGGTCGACGAGCTGCACCGCGGCATGGTGCTGACGGCAGATCCGCTGGTCCATGCCACGGACCGGGCGCTCGTCACGTTCCGCGGACCCGTCCGGGACCGGATGCGCGCGAGGTTCCATGCGGGAACGGCCGCGGTGGATGCGGCGGTCGGTCGCGCCGGGCGCGACGCCCTGGACCTCCTGGACGGGACCTTGGCGGGGACCGTGCGCCTGGCCACGCCCGTGGCACTCACGCTCGGGGATCGTTTCGTGCTGCGGCGTGGCCCGACGATGGCCCCGATCGGCGGGATCGTGCTCGACGTCGTGCCGCCGCGTGGGATCTCGCGACGCCGCCAGACGGTGGCACGGGTCACGACGCTCGCGACCGGGACTCCGGGCGCGACCGCGCGACTCGAGCTCCACGGCGCCGTGGCCGAGGGCGGGCGGACCGACCTCGCCCCGGATGTCAGGGCGCTCGCCGTGGCCAGCGCCGTCGGCGCGGTCAAGGACGAGGCCGATCTCGGGGCCGTTCGCAAAGCCGTGGCCGAGACCCTGCGCCGCTCCGTGACGATCACCCGGGAGCAGGCGGTCGCGACGGCGACACCGATCATCGACGATCTCGTCGCCGACGGACGCCTCGTTCGCGACGGCGACGTCCTCCGGCGGCCCGGAGCTGTCGGGCGGATCGCCGACCCCGGTCTCGCCGCCGCGATGGACCGCCTCGAGACGTTGCTGGCGGTGCCGTCCCCGCCGCCGCTCGGGGATGCGGCGCGGACCGCCGGGTGCCCGGCCGAAGGCGTCCGAGCCCTGGAACGCGCGGCCCGGATCGTCGTCCTGGAGCCCGACCTCGCCTACGCGATGTCGACGTACCGCGACCTCGCCGCGCGTGCGATCGCGATGGCCGCGCGCGAGCCCCTGACGCCAGCCGCGTACCGCGACGCGACCGGGACGAGCCGCAAGTACGTCATGGCCATCCTCGAGGACCTGGACCGGCGAGCGATCCTGCGACGGACGCCGGACGGCCACGTTCCCGGCCCGAAGGCTCCCCGCCAGAAGCAGGCGGTGCCATGACCGAGCGGATCGGCGCGATCGTGCTCGCCGGCGGGCGATCGTCGCGGTTCGGGCGCGACAAGCTCGCCGAGCCCATCGACGGCCGGCCGCTGCTCCACCACGCCATCGAAGCCGTCCGAGCGGTGGCGACCGACATCGTCGTCGTCGCCGCGCCCGGCGCGAACCTCCTCGTGCCGCCGGGTGTGCGAGTCGCCCACGATCCCGAGGCGTTCGAGGGCCCGCTGGCCGGTCTAGCAGCGGGTCTGGCGGCTTTGGACCGTGCCATCGAGCGCGTCGTCATCGTCGCGGGCGACATGCCCACCCTGGAACCTGCCGTGCTGTCGCGCCTCATCGCGGGTCTGGGCGCGGCCAGCTGACGTCGCCATCCTCGAGGTGGGTGGTGAACCCGTGCCGTTGCCGATGGCCGTCCGTCCGACGGCGGCGGCGGACGTCGCGGAGCGCCTCCTCGATGGCGGGGAGCGTCGCTTGCGGGCCCTGCCTGCTGCCCTTCGGACCGTGGTCATCGCGGAGGCGACGTGGCGCCTCGACGATCCGGACCGCGCGACCCTGCGCGATATCGATACCCAGGCGGACCTCTACGACGGTTGATCGGTCGGGAAATCGATCCGACCGTCGTCGCGGATCGGCCAGAACGGGTTGTGGGCCACCTCCCAGTGATGGCCATCGGGATCCGTGAAATACCCGGAGTAGCCTCCCCAGTCGGTCTCGACCGGATCCTTGGCGATCTCGGCGCCACGCCCCCGGAGGTCGGTGAAGATGCCATCGACCTCGTCGCGCGACCGGGCGTTGTAGGCCAGCGCGAACCCGTGGTAGGCGCCGAGGCCGGCGGCGGACAGGCCCGAGTCGGCGGCGAGCTCGCGATGCGGCCAGAGCGCCAGGATCAGCCCGCCGAGGTCGAAGAAGGCCACCCCATCATTCGTCGAGGCCGGCGTCCAGCCGACGATGTCGCGGTAGAACGCCACCGCGCGATCGAGGTCCTCGACGCCCAGCGTCACGAGCGTCAATCGCGGGTCCATGTCCCCTCCACGTCCGAGTCCGATGGGCGAGAAGCGTAGTACGGTGGTCGAGACCACGACCCAGCGCAGGTGATGCCATGACGACCACATCCGACGACGACCTCCGGGCGCGAGCCGAGGCTCGCGTGAAGGCCCGCGAGGACTTCAGGATCCATTTCCTGATCTACCTGCTTGTGAACGGCATGCTGTGGTTCATCTGGTTCACGACGGATCGTTCCGGGGGCGTGCCGTGGCCTGCTTTCGCGTCGATCGGCTGGGGGATCGGGCTCGTCGCGCACTGGTGGACGGTCTATGGCGTCAGCGACGCCCGCCGCGAAGCGGAGATCCAGAAGGAGATGCGCCGCCTCCGCGGCGATCGAGACTGATCGATCGGCAGACACACGACGACCCCTGGGGGAGGAACCAGGGGTCGTTCGCGTATGGGAGGGAGGTCGGGCAGAACCGAGGGGAGGAGGCCTCAGCTCCGGTACGGGTAGTCGTTGAGCGTCGGGAGGATCGACTGGCTGTAGTCGGCGGGTCCGTCGATCGCCGCCTTGACCGAGGATGCAGCGGAGGCGATCCGCTCGAACAGTCCGGGCTTCTCGACCTGGTGTACGCGGCGAGCCGCGGCCTCGTCGAGCAGGACCTGGATGTGCTCGGTTGCCATGAGGATCGAATAGGAATTCATTGCTTGATCGCTCCTTTCTGCGTCCCGGTCCATCCGGTCGCAACAGGAGCATCGCCTCAGCCGGCGCCACCCACCACCGACGTTCGCCTTCATTGACATCGTCATCTGTCCATCCGTACTGCCTTGCGTGCCGCATGGGCGGCGCCGGCGAAGGCGCCGGGGAGCACGAGAGCGAGCGTACCTAGGGTACGTGAGCGGACGTGCGGACCCGGCAACGCGCGCCGCGCCGTCCAGGTGGCGCGCCGAATTGACCGCAAGGACCTATCCGCCTAGGGCGGGGTCCTCGAACACGGATGCGCCGTCGACGAACGTGGCGAGCACGCGGGCCTCGCCGATCGCGCCGGCCCCGCGATCGAAGAGGTCACGGTCCAGGACCGCCAGGTCGGCCGCCTTCCCGACCTCGAGCGTGCCGGTCTCCTGATCCAGGTGGTTCACGTAGGCCGAGCCCGCCGTGAAGGCGGCCAGGGCGTCGACGAGCTCGAGGCGTTCCTCCGGGAGGAAGACCTCGCGCCCCACGAAGGTGTCGCGATGCTGCCGCTCGACGGCGACTTCCATCTCGATAAGGGGGTTCGCCGTCGAGACGCTCCAGTCGGAGCCCATCGCCAGGACGGCGCCGGCCGACCGCAGCGAGCGGAACGGATACTGCGTTCTCCAGCGCTCGCCGATGAACGGGAGCGTGAGCACGTCCATCTGGTCGTCGTGGGCTGCCCACAGCGGCTGGGCGTTCGCGACGACGGCGAGGTCCCGGAATCGAGCCAGGTCGTCCGGGTGGATGACCTGGATGTGGGCGATGTGTGGCCGCGTGTCGGATGCGCCGTTCGCCGCGCGCGCCGCGGCGACTGCATCGAGTGATTCGCGCACCGCGCGATCGCCGATCGCGTGGAAGTGCGGCTGGAACCCCAGCGCGTCGAGCTGCGGCACCCAGCTCCGCAGCCCTTCCGGGTCGATCTGGCTGAGGCCTCGGTTGTCGGTCACGCCGCCGCGACCGTCGCCGTACGGCTCGATCATGGCGCCCGTGAAGTTCTCGAGGACGCCGTCCATCATCAGCTTGACGCTGGTCGCCTGGTATCGGCCGATCGACGTGCTCTGGCGTCGTGCGACGAACTCCTCGATCTGCTCGGCGCCTCGGTGGCGCTCCCACCACATGGCCCCGACCACGCGGCCCGTCAGCTCACCCCGGGATGCGAGCGCGACGTACGCGCGCTCTTCCGACTCGGGACGGATGATCGCGTCCTGCCAGGCCGTGATCCCCAGCGAGTGCAGGTGGGCCTGCCCGAGGCGCAGCGCTTCCTCGAGGTCGGCCGGCGTGTCGTCCGGGACGTGCCGTTCGACGAGATCCATGGCGCCTTCCTGGAGGGTGCCGCTCGGCGATCCATCGGCCCCGCGCTCGACCCGGCCGTCGCTGGGATCGGCGGTCGCGGCCGTCACCCCGGCGAGCTCGAGGGCCCGGGTGTTGACCCAGGCGCTGTGGCCATCGCGGCTCGTCAGGAACACCGGTCGATCGGGCAGGATGCGGTCGAGGTCCTCACGCATCGGCGTCCCGCCCTCGAACGCCGCCATGTACCAGCCGCTCCCCCGGATCCAGGCGTCGTCCGGATGCGCTCGCGCGTACGAGGCGATGACCTCGAGGTACTCCGCGGCCACGATGGAGTCGTGGAGATTGCATCGGAGCAAGCCCAGGCCGCCGTGGACCGGGTGGACGTGGGCATCCTGGAAGCCCGGCGTGACCGTTCGGCCGCGGAGCTCGATGACCCGCGATGAAGAGCCGACGAACGCCGCGACATCGCGATCCGAGCCCACCGCCACGATCCTGCCGTCCCGGACGGCCAGGGCGCTGGCCCAACTGCGGGCGGCGTCCATCGTCGCGATCCGCCCGCCCGTGAGGACGAGGTCGGCGGGTGGCTGGGGCGTCGCGGACACGGCGGCCTCCGGATCTGGGGGTTTCGGACCGGCGGAGTGTGCCAGTGTCGCCGCGCATCTGCCCGGTCATCCCGTCGGCCGCGACGTTTGCCGTCCCCGTCGCGAGTCCACGCCGCGACACTAGCCGGCGCGGCGGTCACCTCCGCCCCTACACTGCCGCCCGATGACCTCGGTGCACCTGCTCCATGCTGGCTACATCGGCGACCACACGGCCTCGACCGTCGTGCTGGTCAGGGACGGCGACGCGCTGATCGTCGTGGACCCGGGCATGGTCGCGAAGCGCTCCCTCATCCTCGACCCGCTCGCGGCGCTGGGCGTGGAACCGGCGGCCGTGACGCACGTCGCGCTCTCGCACCATCACCCGGACCACACGATGAACGTGGCGTTGTTCCCCAACGCCGAGGTCGTCGATTTCTGGGCTCGCTACCGCGACGACCTGTGGCTCGATCACGACGGCGACGGCTATCACCTCGCGCCGAACACCCAGCTCTGGCTGACGCCCGGCCACTCCGAGGAGGACATCACGCTCCTGGTCGAAGCCGATGACGCCGTCTACGCGATGACGCACCTGTGGATGGGCGCCGACCGGACCCCCGAGATCGACCCATACGCCTCCGACCAGGCGGCGCTCGAGCGGGGGCGGACCCGGGTCCTGGCTGCGGCCGACATCGTCTTCCCGGGTCACGGCGGGCCCGTTTCGCGTCCGCGACTGAGGAACCGGGCTCGACGGATCCGCGTCGAAGCCGCCGACCCTTCGGTCATCTCGACTCCGCTGGAGACCACGCCCGAATGTCCGACCGCTCCTCCCGTCGACACCTTGCCGGGATCGTCCTGGCCGCCCTTCTGGCACCGGTCCTCGTCGGCTGCGGCGGTGCTGCCGCCTCACCGCCTCCGAGTCACGCCCTGAGCAGTGCCGCCCCTTCCGCGCCCGCGACGAGCACCGAACCCGGCGCCCTCATCGACACGGACACCCTGCTGGCCGCGGCCGCGGACAAGGATGGCCACTCGGTGCGCGTGAGCGGGTTCTTCCTGGCCACCGGTGACTCGGCGCAGTTGTGCTCGCTCGTGATGGAGTCCTATCCTCCGCAATGCGGCGGTTCCACCGTCCGCCTCACGGGCCAGGTGCCGGCCGACGTGCTGGACGGCCTCGACAAGACCACCGAGCCCGGGCTGAACCAGGCGACGTGGGGCTGGGTCAACGTCACCGGCACGTTCCGCGCGTCCGGGTCGGACGGTCGCCCGGTCCTCGAGATCAGCCAGATCGAGCTCGACGACAGCGGAGCCTGAACCCCGGAGTTCCGGAGTCCGACCTAGCCATCCGCCCGGCGGGCCACGATGTTCAGTCGGACGTAATCGATCGACGGCTCACCGACACCCTCGGCCACGGCGCGAACGAACGCGTCGTGCTCGTTCGGCGGCAGCCGCTCGAGATGGGCGCCGAGGACGACGGTCCGCAGGTACGTCTCGAACGGCTCACCGGGCTCGAAGCGCGTCGGTTCGTCGGTCAGCCAGCATTCGATCGCGTCGAAGCCGGCCGCATCGAGCCGCTCCGTCGTCGCCTCGGGCGTCTCGAAATGGACGGCGCCCAGCCACCCGTCGCCGATCCCAGCCAGCACCCGTTGGATCGATGCGATGTTGCCGAAGCCACCGCACTGGGCAACGAGCCGAGCCGCCGGGAGCCATGACTGCGGCGAGATTCGCGAACAGCGCATCGTGATCGGGCACCCAGTGGAATGTCGCGGTCGAGAGGACCGCGTCCACCTCGCCGTCGATGGGGAGCGGCGCGCCGAGGTCCGCGACGACGTACTCGATCCGGTCGCCGAAGCGGGCGAGGCGCCCGCGTGCCGCCTCGACCATCGACGCGGAGCCATCCAGCGCGACGACCCGACCACGCGGCAATCGATCGGCCAGCTGCTCGGTGACGCGGCCCGTCCCGCAACCGGCGTCGAGTACGCGCTCGTCGCCCCGCAACGGGAGCCGGTCCAGGACGGCCGCGCCCCAGCGGGCCATCGGATCGGCCACCCGGTCGTAGGTCCGGGCGTCCCAGTCGCGCAGCATGGGCCGCTCGCCGCGGGCCGTCATGCCGCCACGGCCGGACTCTCGGCGGCGTCCGTCGCCCGGCCGGTCTTCTCGTCCCGCAGCCCGTAGGCCGAGACGCCGGCGCCGATCACGAGCAGCCCGGTGCCGACCAGCATCGCCTGGTGGAACGCATCGATGGAGGCCTGCCTGGAGGCCTCCACCTGGTCTGCGGGCGGATCGCCCTTGGGCGGGTTCAGCGGCGAGAACGCGGAACGGACCTCCGGAGAACTTCCATCCAGCTCCGGCGCGAGCGTCGACAGGGTGGAGTAGAACGTCGCGCTGATCGCGAGGAAGACGACGGCGCCCAGCAGCGGCTGGCCGACGCGCGCGATGGCGTTGTTGATCGCCGAGGCAAGCCCGGAATGGCGCTCGGAGACCGAACCCATCAGCGAGGTCGTCAGGGGCGCGACGATGCACGAGATGCCGAGGCCGAACAGGAGGATCGACGGGAGGACGTCGACCAGCAGGTCGATTGGCGGGATCAGGGTCGCCGGCTGCCCGAGCGATGCCAACCAGGGGTCGGAATCCACGGGGATGCGGGCGAACCACAGGAGCGCGCCGGCCATGAGCAGTGGCCCGACGACCAGGAATGGTCGGGCGCCGAACCGTCCGGCCAACGCGCCGAAGCGCGTCGACAGGAGCGTCAGGCAGATCCCCACCGGGATCCCGACGGCGCCCGCGGCGAGGGCGGTGTAGCCCAGCACGTTCTGGAGCAGGATGCCCTGGTAGCTGAACGTGACATAGAGGGCGCCGTAGACGAAGAACGTGGCGAGATTGATCGTCGTGAAGGTCCGGGAGCGGAACAGGGACAGCGGCACGAGCGGATCGCGGCGCTTCGCCATCAGGATCGGGAAGGCGACGAGGGCGACGGACCCGACCGCGATCGAGATCCACGCCAGGGTGTCCTGCCAGTCGTGCTCGGCCCCGCGGACGAGACCGAATGACAAGCCGCCGACCGCCAGGGCGGCAACCGCGGAACCCAACCAGTCGAACCGGCGGGCCTTCGTGTCCCGCGATTCCTCCACGTGCCGGAAGACCACCCACAGGGCCACGGCGAGTACCGGGACGTTGATGAGGAACACGATCCGCCACCCGACGGTGTCGACGAGCAGACCGCCGACCAGCGGGCCCAGCAAGCCCAGCGCCGACGTGGCCGACGCCCAGATGCCGAACGCCCGGCCACGCTCGACGCCCGCGTCGAAGGTCTGGGTGATGATCGACAGCGCCCCGGGCACCAGGAATGCGCCAGCGGCACCCTGGAGCAGCCGGAATAGGACGAGCCACTCGAGCGTCGGCGCGAAGCCGCACAGGGCCGAGGTCGCCGCGAAGCTCGCGAGTCCGATCGCATAGACTCGGCGCCGGCCGTAGTGGTCGGACAGGGCGCCGGCGAGGATCAGCAGGGCGGCCAGGACCGCGAGGTACCCGCTGACGACGTAGGTCTGGCCCTCGAGGACGCCGAACACGGTCGAGGGCAGCTCGCGCCCGATGCTCGGCAGCGCGAGGTTCACGACCGTGCCATCGAGGAACACCGCCCCCGACCCGATGATGGTCGCGACGAGGGTCCAGCGCTGGCGCGGCGTCATGCTCGCAGTCTCGCAGATAGACTCTCGCGGTATGCCCGGACCCGTGGCGCTGGTAGGCGCCGGTGAGTTCCTTCCAGCGATGGCCGATGTCGACGCGGGTCTCCTGGCGTCGACCGGTGTGGCTCGCCCGCGGGTCGCCGTCATGCCGACGGCGTCGTTCCCCGATGGCGAAGACGTGTTCGAGCGCTGGGCTTCGATGGGGGTGGCACATTTCGCCGGGCTCGGGGCCGAGGTGGAACCCGTCCTCGTCCGTGATCGCACCGATGCGGAGGATCCCGCGGCTGCGCAGGCACTGGGCGAGGCGGACCTGATCTACCTCTCTGGCGGGAAGCCGGGGTACCTGCGGCGCGCGCTCGATGGGACGGCCGTCGGGGCCGCCCTGCTGGCCGCCCATGAACGAGGCGCCGTGCTGGCGGGCTGTTCAGCCGGGGCGATGATCCTGGCCGGTCACGCCTTCGAGTTCCGGGTGCGGGTCATGCCGTGGCCGTTGCGTTGGGGGCGGGGCCTCGGCTTCGCGCCGGGAATCTCGGTCGTGCCGCACTACGACGCGTGGCCGGAGCCGCTGTCGGCGCTGATCGCGTTCCAGGCACCACGCGGTTCGGTCGTGCTGGGGATCGATGAGGAGACGGCGGCCGTTGGTCGCGACGGAGCGTGGCAGGTCCACGGCGCGGCGCGGGTCACGGTGTGGCGGGGTCGTCACCGCGAGCGGTTTCGTGCTGGGGACACGTTCCGGATCTAAGGCGGATGCGGGGGTCGGGCGTTGGTCCGTGGGCCGTGGGTCCCGTGGGCCGTGGGCCCGTGGGCCGTGGGTCCAGGAGCGTTCCGACCGACCCTCGAGGAGGCCTTCCGGTGTCGATCGGGGGCGTCCCGCGTTCCGGATGACGCGGGAACGGCCCGATTCGCGCGTTCAGCCGCCGGTTGGAACGCTGGTGGCACCAGGGAGGCGTTCCGGGCCCCAAGGCGACGGGACCCGCGGTCAGTCCGGCCGGACCGTCCGGAAGCAGTCGGAGCAGTACACCGGGCGGTCCATCCGGGGCTTGAACGGGACCTGCGCCTGGTTGCCGCATGAGGAGCAGACCACCGCGAAGTACTCGCGATCGGGGCGATCCTCGCCGCGCTCGTAGCCGCGCGGACCGCCGATGTCACGCACGTCCGAACCGCCGTCGCGGGCGGCTCGACGGCTGGCGCGGCAGCTCGTGCAGCGCTTCGGGTCGCTGGAGAACCCCTTCTGGACGTAATACTCCTGGTCTGCGGCGGAATGGATGAACTCCACACCACAGTCCACGCAGTTCAGGGTCCGATCGACGTAGGTCACGATGCTCCTCCGGGACGCGTTGGTCGGCATTGGTGCGCCGCGGAGGCGGCCGCATCGGCGGACGGGAATGCGTGGTCTGGCGAGAGAAGCCGGGCCCGCGCTGACCCAGGTGCCGATGTGGGAGTCCCTGTTTGCGGGGCGCACCGGTTCTAGTGCGGCGCAGGATACAACGGGTCGAAAAATCGGACATCGCAGGCGCCGGAGAAGGCTGGCGTTCGTGACAAGCGACCTGTCACAATGGCCCGCGAGGATCCGGGGCGGCGAGCGGGGAGTCATGGGGGCGCCTCGCTCGCGCCAGACTCACGACGCTGCGTGGGACGGATCGTGATCGACAAAGACGCCGACCACGGAGGCCCTGCCCCAGCGGATGCTACGGATCATCCATACCGCCGATGTCCATCTCGGTGCTCGCCACGACGACCTCGGCGAGCAGGCGAGCGCCCAACGTGAACGGCAGTTCGCCGCCTTCACCGCAGCCATCGACCTCGCGCTGGTGGAGAAGGTCGATCTATTCCTGATCGCGGGCGACCTGTTCGACAGCAACGTCCAACCGCGACGTTCCGTCGAGCGCGTCGCCGCGCAGCTCAAGCGACTCGCCGATTCCAAGATCCGCACGGTCATCGTCCCGGGCACGCACGACTGCTACGACCGCTCGTCGATCTATCGCGCGTACGACCTCAAGGCCCTCGCCGGCAGCCTCCCGGACGACGACCTCGTCACGGTCCTCACGCCGGAGCAGCCGAGCGTGCACATCACCACCTGCGACGTGGTGGTCCATGGCCCGGTCTTCGCGACCAAGAAGGCGCCGCACAGCCCGCTGCGCGACCTCGCCCCGGGGGGTGGCGACCAAGCGGCGACCTGGCGCGTCGGCATGGTTCACGGCTCGATCGCCATCCCCGGCAAGACCGAACGCGACGATGTCGTCATCACGACCGAGGAGATCGCGGCGACGGGGCTCGACTACCTGGCGCTCGGCCACTGGCACTCGTCCCAGCAATCGCGGGCCGGTGGTGTCACGTACGCGTACGCCGGGGCGCCCGAGCCCGTCGCGCTGACCCAGGACCGCGCCGGCAAGGTCCTCCTCGTCGAGCTCGAGGAGATCGACGGTCGACGCTCGGTCACCGTCCAGGAACGGCAGGTCGGTGCGACCCGCTTCGAGAAGGTCGAACTCGACGCCGCGAACATCTCCGCCCAGCCGGCGCTCATCGAGCAACTCGCCAAGAAGGCTGACCCGAACCTCGTGCTCGACGCCAGGGTGGTCGGTGTCCGCCCGGACGAGCTGGACCTGCATCTCGACGAGATCGAAGCGGCGCTGGCCGGGTCGTTCCTCAAGGTGCGCGTCCGCGATGTCAGCCTGCCGGCCCTGACCGAAGGCGCCCTGCCGCCACCGGACACGATCGCCGGAGCCTTCATCCGCGACCTCGAGGCCCGCATCGCCGAGCTGGAGGCCGCCCCGGACGCCGGGGGTCAGGCCCAGGCGGCCGATGCCGCCGAGCTGCGTGACGCCCTGCGGCTGGGTCGGCTGCTGCTGGCCGGCCACGAGGTGTCGCTGTGAGGATCCGGCGGCTCCAGATCCGCGACCTGCGCCGGTATCGCGAGCTCGATATCGACCTCGCCCCCGGCGTGACAGTCGTCCGCGGCCCCAACGAGGCCGGCAAGTCCACGATCCAGCGCGCGATCGAGCTCGCGCTCACCCGGCGCGTCACGAGCTCGGCCGCCGACCTCGAGTCGTTGCGGCCGTGGGACGCGAGTCCCGATGCCCGGACGTGGATCGGCATCGAATTCGAGCAGGACGAAGAGGATGGCCGTAAGGCCACGGGCACCCTGGAGAAGACGTTCGCCGGGCAGCGCGGCACGGTCGACCTGCGCTACGACGGGGGAGCGCCCATCACGGACCCGACACTCGCCGACCAGGTCATGGCCGAGCTGACCGGCATTCCCACCGAACCGTTCTTCCGGTCCACGGCTTCGGTCCGCCACCACGAGCTGAGCGACCTCGCGCGCGACGAGACGGCCTTGCGCGACCGGCTCCAGGCAAGCATCAGCGGCGCCGACCGCGGCACCGGCCTGGCGAAGAAGAAGCTCGAGCGGGCCATCCACGGCCTGGTGACGAAGGGCGACAAGAACCCGGGCCAGCTCAAGGTCGCCGAGGAGGCCGTGGCCTCGTCCGCGATGTCGGTCGAGCAGGGCGAACTGGCCCTGGCCAAGCTGGAACAGGATCGCGACGCACTGTCGGGCGCCCGCGAGCGCCGCGCGGACGCCGATCGGGGCCTGGCCGAGCGCCGCAGCATGCTCGAGAAGGCCCGTCAGGCCGAGCGACTCACGGCAGAACGCACCGCCGCCCAGGAGCGGTACGACCGCTTCCGGGAGGCTGTCGAAGTCGCCACCGAGCTCGACTCGCTGGCGCAGTCGCACCCATCGCCGAACCCGTTGCCGGTCATCCGCCAGAGCGTGGAGCGGCTGCGTTCGCTCGACGCCAAGATCCGCGAGCTGACGGCCGCGCTGTCTGGTGAGGTCGCCGTCCAGTTCGATGTCGCGCCAGAGCCGACCTGGCGCCCCCTGTCGCGTTGGGGGATCCTGCTGGTCCTCTTCGGCCTGCTCGTGGCGGGTGGCGCCTTCCTGGCTGAGACGTTGGGGATCCTGGATCTGGGTACGGCGAGTTCGGCGCCGCTGTACCTGGGGGCCGCGGCGGCCGGGATCGGGCTCATCCTCACCCTGATCGCCTTCTGGCTTCGGCGCGGGTCGCAGATGCAGGAGCAGCTCCGGGACGTCGAGATCGATCGCCGCCTGCGCGGTCGCTCGGAGATGGAAGCCGAGCTGAAGCAGGCCCAGGCCGACACGGTCAAGCAGCTGGGCGCGCTCGGTCTCGATGACCTGGCGGCCGCCGAGGACATGCTCGGCAAAGAGGAAGCCCACGTGGCTCGGATGGACCAGCTGACCGCGCAGCTCGACGGGCTGGTCGGCAAGGAGCCACGCGAGACGCTCGGGGGGCTGCGCGACGCGGCGGCGCACGAGGTCGATCAGAAGACGAGCGCGCTCGAACACCTCGGACCGATCGCGAAGGAGCCTCGGGCGCGCGAGCGGCTGGAGGTCGAGGTGCGCGACCAGGAGTCCGCGCTGGAGCGTGCCCGCGACGACGAGGCGAATGCCCGGGCGCGGGTAGAGGCCAACGCCGTCGACGCGGAGGAGGTCGCGGCCGAAGCGGAGCGGCTTGCCGGCGGGCGCGAGCAGCTGGACACCCTCCGACGACGGCATCGCGTGCTCGAGATTGACGCTCCGCTCGATCGAGCACGCCGAGGTCGCCACGATGAAGACGGCAACCCGCTACCTCGAGGGCCACATGGTCCGCGACGTCGCCACGGTGACCGCCGGTCGCTACCGGCGCGTCCGCGTGGACGACAAGACGCTCGATATCGACGTGCACGCGCCCGAGCGCGGCGATTGGGTGCCGGTCGCAAGCCTGAGCCAGGGCACGCTCGATCTCGTCTATCTGGTCGCGCGGCTCGGACTCGTCCGGCTCGTGACCGGCGACCGGCGGCCGCCGCTCGTCTTCGATGACCCGTTCGTCACGCTCGACGACACGCGGGCGGCGCGGGCGCTCGACCTGCTGAAGCGAGTCGCGTCCGACTTCCAGATCATCTACCTGACGACCTCGGATCGATACGACAGCGCCGCGGACGCGGTCGTCGAGCTGCCGGGCCCGACCGCGGTCGACGAGGGCGTCGAGGACCCGTCGCTCGCGAAGGACGAGACGGTCGCGACGGGGGTCGGCGCCTGATCGACGCCCTGCCCGCGGGGACGGCCACCGTCGTGCTCGGGCTGGCCGCTGCGGCCGCCTGGGGTGCCGGCGACTTCGGTGGCGGGCTGATCAGCCGGCGCGCCCCCGTGTTCGGCGTCGTCCTGCTGTCGCAGGCCGTCGGCATGGCCCTCGCGTTCGGTCTCGCGCTGCTTGGCGGGGAATCCTTCCCCGGCGCGACGGACCTGCTGCTGTGCTTCGTTGCCGGCATCCTCGGTGGCGTCGGCATCACGGCCCTGTACCGCGGCCTCGCGATCGGTCGGATGGGCATCGTCGCGCCGGTCACGGGCGTCCTGGCGGCGGTCATCCCGGTCATCGGCGGGATCGTCCTGGAAGGGCTCCCGACCGTGCTGGTCCTCGCCGGCATCGGTCTCGCGATCCTTTCGGTCGTGCTCGTCTCGCGCGTCGCGGACGAGGGTGGCGGGCGTGCCGGGTTGAAGGAGGCCCTCATCGCCGGCGTCGCGATCGGAAGCTTCGGGATCGTCATCTCGGGGCTCAGCGAGGGCGGGGTGTTCGCCTCGCTCACGGTCATCCGGCTCGTCCAGGCCTTCGTCGTGATCGCCATGGTGCTCGCGACGCGCTCAGCGTGGCGCCTGCCGCGCGACGCGGTCCCGGCCGTCGTCGTCATCGGCGTGCTCGACATGGCCGGCAACAGCTTCTACCTGCTCGCGGTCCAGACCGGGGCGCTGGCCGTGGCATCGGTGCTGTCCGCGCTGTACCCGGTCGCCACGGTCATCCTCGCGGCCGTCGTCCTCCACGAGCGGGTGACCCGCGACCACACCGTTGGGATCGCCCTCGCTGCCGCCGCGATCGTCCTGATCGGCGTCGGGTCCGCGTAGACTGCCCGCTATGTCCGGCCCCCCCAGTGACGGTGTCCTCGAGCCGGTGTGGCTGGTCGAGGCGACGTACGCGCCCGACGCCGCCGAGACGAGGGTCCCGTTCCGAGCCCAGCACCTGGCCGGCGTTCGCGCGCGCCTGGAGTCGGGGGTCTACCTCGAGGCCGGGGCGTATCGCCGACGTGTCGGCGTCGGTGATCATGGTGCGGGCGGGGAGTGCGGAGGACGGCGGTCGCGCTGGTCCGCGACGACGTGTACCTCCGAAATGGCGTCTGGGTCGAGGTACGAGCGCGGGCATTCGGGCGGGTGACCAGGGCGTAGGTCCGGGGTTCGTGGCCGTGGCGGGTCCTGTCACCGGAAGGCCTCCGGCCTCCGCTCGCTGCGGCGCATGCGCCGGCGCTCGCTCCGCCGAAGCCCTCCCGGCGCCACCCGCCTCGGAACTGCGTCGACCGGTGATCCGCACCGCTGCGCCGCACCCGCCGACTCGCGGGTGATCCGCAACGCGGGCGCGCGCGTATCCACCCTGGTTGGCTATTGTGCCTGTCCTACACCGGGGCCGGCTCGCGGGGGCGGGCCGGCCCTTGGCGTTCGATGCGGAGGTCGGCGACGTCGGTGGGGGAGCGGAGCAGGACCACGTGGTCGAAGCGCTCGTTGGCCAGCCGCCCTTCGTCGATCGTTCGGCGGATGGCCGCGATGTGCCGATCGACGACCGCGCGGTCGACGACGCGGGCGGTCCTTCCGGCGTTCTGGGCGAGGATGGTCTCGGGTGGGAGATCAAGGACCAGGGCGACCGTTGGGACGCCGGCCGTGCGCGCTCGCTGGACGAGCGGTCGGCGGTCTTCGGCCCTCGTGTTGGTGGCATCGACGACGGTGGTCTCGCCCGTCGCCAGACGGCGTGCGAGCGCCTGGTGGAGGATCCGGAAGGCTGCCCCCGTGGCGCGCTGGTCGGCCTCGTTGCCGGACACCACCGCGCGCATGGCATCGGAGGACAGGATCTCGTCGGGCGGGAAGAGCCGCGCGGCCAGCGTGGATTTTCCGGATCCGGCGGCGCCGATGAGGACGACGAGGCTCGGGTCGGGCAGAACCAGCGTTGACACGGGACGGACTCGCGGCGCGACCTACGCGACCGCGCGGCGGCGCACCTCGTAGCCTCCGCCTTCTGCGGCGCGGATCTCGTAGCTCGGCTGGTCGTAGACGCTCGGCCCCTGGCGGACGAGTCCGTCGCTCAACCGGAAGCGCGAGGCGTGCCAGGGGCATTCGACGCAGCCGTCGACGATCGTGCCCTCGTCGAGCGGGCCGCCGGCGTGCGCACAGACGGCGTGCAGGGCGTGGACCGTGTCGCCGAGGCGGACGACGACGAGGTCGTTGATCCCGGCGCGCATCTTGGTCGGCGACGCCTCCGGCAGCGCGGCGAGGTCGGGGACATCGCCGGTGTCGAGGCGGATCCACTTCGTGCCGGCGCCACGGAAGGCGTGGCGGCTGACCATGTTGCCCAGGACGTAGACGACGTCGCCGCCGACGAACGCCCCGGCGGTGACGAGCAGGAACCCGACGATCGACAGGGCGATCGGCACGGTGCGATCGGCGGGAGCGCCCGCGCGCAGGAACGCCGAGACGATGAGCAGCACCAGCGCGACGACCATCAGGGTCGAATGGGTCGTTGCCCGAGTCAGGGCCGTGCCGTTCGTGTCGGCGTAGTCGGCCAGCCCTGAGAGGGCCGACAGCAGCATCGTCACGATCGTCGCGAGCAGCATGATGTCGGCCGCGGCGGGCTGGCCGATCAGGTCGAGGACGACGGTGCCCAGGAGCAGCCCGATCGGGAGGTCGGTCGAGGCGGCGTGGAGCGGATGGCCCAGCCAGCGGCCGTTGAAGCAGGTCCTTGATGGGTCTGATCGGGCGGAAGATCGCGGAGACCCAGCGACGGTTGAATTCGCCGAGGGGTCGCGCCCAGCCGTCGTTCAGCGCCACGAGGCGAGCCAGCAATCGAGCCACGGTTCACACCTCCCTACGAAGACTGTACGCCGTGCTCGATGGGTGTGGATGCCGGGGAGGCCGCTTCTCCACAGACCGTCCACAGTGGTGGGAAACTCGGGGATAAGCGTCGAGGCACTTTCGCGTGCTTTCGTGGATAAGGCCGTTGTGGCCTCAAACCATGGCATCTACATTTCGTCTTGCCCGAAGGGGCAGGTGCGAACCGCCAGAACCGCACCGGGGAGCGATCCTCGGAGCGGTATCGGGAACCAGGTTCGATGGTCGCAAGGCCGGCGGGCGAGGTTCACGGGCGGCACCCGGAGACTCCGGACTTGTTCGGAGCCGAAGGGAGGCCGATTGGCCGGTTTCCTACCAGTTCCTTCGGGCGTTTTCATGTGCCCAGCCCGTCGCCGTGGCGCGCCGCCGGCGCGAGCCGCCGGATCGCGTCCGGTAGGCTCGCGCCGTGACCCCTGACCCTGGCCCCAGCTCGGCCCGACCACGCCCGAAGCAGGACTGGCGCGTCCTCGTCGCTGTCTTCTGGGTCACCTCGATGGTCGAGGGTGCCGGGGTCAGCCAGATCTTCGCCCTCGTCCCGTCCTACCTGCGCGAGATGGGCGTGTCGGAGGCCGACCGGCTCACATTCGTCGGGCTGTTCAGCTCGCTGATCTTCGTCGTCGGGATGCCGCTCGTCCCGCTGTGGGGCGTGTGGGCCGACAAGTACAGCCGCAAGGCGGTCATCGTCCGCAGCGCCCTCGTCGAGGCGGTGGTGTTCGCGGGCGTGGCGCTGTCCACGGAGCCGTGGCAACTGGCGCTCAGCATGCTCCTCATCGGGTTCCAGCTCGGGAACACCGGGGTCATGCTCGCCGGCATCCGCGACGTGACGCCGATCCGCCGGCTCGGCACGACGATCGCGATCTTCGGGGCGTCAGGCCCGATCGGGTTCGCCGTCGGGCCGGCCCTGGCCGGCCTCCTGATCGATGGCTTCGGCTGGTCGTTGCCCGCCGTGTTCTGGTTGTCGGCAGCACTGTCGGTCGGGACGGCGCTGCTCGTCACGTTCGGGTCGCGCGAGGTCCGGCCCGACGTCGTGCCGACGGGCCGCGTGATCGACCTGGCCTTCGGCGCGGTCCGCGGCGTCCTCGCCGATCCGGTCGTGCGTGCGCATCTTCGTGATCTTCGGCGTGTCGTTCCTGGCGACCCAGATGACGAGGCCCTACATCCCGGTGCTCGTCGAAGGCCTGACCGGCACCGGTCCGGGTCTGGCCTCGGCGATCGCGCTCGTGATGGGCACGGCGGCGCTCGTCGGCGGGGTGATCTCGCCGCTCGGTGGCGTGCTCGGCGACCGCATCGGGTTCCGCTCGGTCCTGGTCGGTGCCCTCGCGGCTGGCGGTGTCGTGCTGTTCGCGATGCCGTTCGTCGCGAGCGTCCCGGCGCTGGCCGGGCTCGCGGTGGTGTCCGGCGCGGCGACCGCCACGGTGAGCGCGATGGTCTTCGGGCTGCTCGCCATCGACGTCCCGCCGGAGCGACGGTCGGCGACCCTGAACCTCGTGTACCTGCCGCTGTACGCGGCGGGCATCGTGGGTCCGGCCGTCGGCGCCGGCGTCGTCACGGTCACGGGCCTGACCGGTCCCTTCCTCGTGGCCGCGGCGATCTTCATCGTGGGCGCCGTCGTCATCGCGGCACGACCATCGCGGGACCGCGTTCCGCTGGCCGATCAGGGCTGACGGAACTCCCCGTATCCGCCTCGCGCCACCTCCACGGTGGTGCCGTCGCGCAGGAGCAGGTCGATCCGCATCGCCCCGCCCGTCGCGGTGCACGGATCGCCCTCGCAGCTCACGATGACCCGCTCGGCATCGCTGACCTCGATGCCGGCGATCATGCCCTCGACCGAACCGGCGCTCATGCAGCGCTCCCGGGTCAAGCCTCGACATTCGATCGGAGGCCCGGTTGCGACCGGATCGGCCACGATCTCGCCGAGTGGGCCGGCGGGCACCGGCGAACGGGGCTCTGGCCGCAACGCGAAGCCGATGCAGCCGGCCGTCGCGAAGGCCGCGACGACCGCGACGATCGCCATCGCCAGGGAACGTGGGAAGCGCCGACGGTCGTCCCCCAGACGACGCGTCGGCGCAGTGGATGTCGTCACGACCGCATCGTGGTCGCAGCCCGGGCCGACCGGCAGCCCGACCATCCCCGGTCCGCGTTCCGGGAAATCCCGGACCCCGTCAGGCGATGACCCTCTGCTACTGTCGAGGCATGGACCAGCGCCTCCGGGATCGGGCCTCGATCGTCATCGCCGGCGTCGGCGTGATCCTCTCCCTCGTCGTGGTCTTGTTCGCTCGGTTCGACCCCGGCGTCGTGCTGACCACCTCTGGTCCCTACGTCATCGTCGACGACGTCGCGCCTCGTAGCATCGCGGCCCAGTACGGCCTGCGCCCGGGCATGGTCGTCCTGGAGCTCCAGGGCGTGACCCTGGTCCAGATGCCGCAGTACGTGGAACCGCAGATCGAACCGACGCCGGACCCCGTGACCGGGGAGTTTCCACCCTACGTGCCCCAGATCGAGCCGCCCGCTCCCGTCGTCGTCGATCTCGATCCGGCCCTGGTCGAGCAGTTGCTCAGCCTGCCGCCGACGCAGCTCATCGCGGTCGAGCCGTGGGTGGTCGAGGAGGCCGGGGTGACCGGCGTCGACGAGTCGGGCATCTTCCCCGACGGATACCAGGTCGTCTACCTGTACGACGACGGCATCGATGGCATCCGGATGCAACTGCCGACGCTGATCGCCGGGGCGCTTCTCCTGTTCGTCATCGGCTGGTGGCTGGCCAGCGGCCGGGGAGGCCCCGCCCTGCGACCGATGGCAATTCCCGTCGCGCTGGCGACGAGCATGCCGTTCATCGTGGAACCCCTGTACGCGTCCTGGTCGCCGCCGATGATCGCCTTGGCGGGCGTCCTCACGATCGCCGCGATGCTGCCCTTGGCGCTCGCGTTGCTGGAACGCATCGACGACGCCGAGGTTCGTCGGGGGATCACGTTCGCGGTCGCGGGTGTGACCGGGATGGCGGCGCTGGTGAGCGTCATCGCGATGTGGACGCCCCCGTGGGGAGGCGAGGATCTCCTTCGCTGGACGTTGATCGCGGCGATCCCATTGCTCCCGGGGCTCGCGGCCGCCGGTCCGATCCAACGCACCGGCGCGACGCCGCTGGCCAGCGGCCGCCTCCTCGAGACCGCGGAGTACGCGGCGGTCGGCGTCACGCCGGGCATCGCGCTCGCATCCGTCGGACCCGGGAATGGCATCCCACTGCTCTTGTGGTTCCTCCTCGTTCTCTCGGCGGGCCGGTTCACGATCCGGCCCCTCGCCCGGCTCGCGACGCGCGCCACGCTCCAGCGCGACCTCGTCGTCGCCGCCACCGAAGCCGAGCGAGCCCGGGTCGCGGCGGATATCCATGACGACGCGCTCCAGGAGCTCACGCTGCTCGTGCATCGACTCGACGCCGCCGGCGACACCGAGGGCGCCGACATCGCGAGGACTGTGTCGGATCGACTGCGGGCGATCTGCGGCGACCTCCGGCTGCCGATCCTCGACGACCTCGGGGTCGGGCCGGCCCTGGACTGGCTCGTCCTTCGCATCGAACGCCTGGCCGGCGGCGAGGTTCGCCTCGAGCGCTCGGACGGGACGCGGCCACCGGCTGACGTCGAGCTCGCGTTCTTCCGGGTGGCCCAGGAGGCGCTGGCCAACGCCGTCAAGCACGGCAAGCCGCCGATCCTCGTGCGCTACGCGACGACGCCGGGCGGCGCGACGCTGTCGATCGACGACGCGGGTCCCGGCATCGAGCCCGACGCGGGCGAGGGCGCGGACCGGGCCGGCCACTTCGGTCTGCTCAACATGCAGCAGCGCGCCGAGGCCATCGGCGCGATCCTCGATGTCCGGCGCTGGCCGTCGGGCGGCACGCACGTGGCGTTGGACTGGCGGGCTCACTGATCCGGGTCGGCATCGTCGACGACCACCCGGTCGTGGGCGAAGGCACGGCAGCGATCCTGCGGGCGGAGCCGGACATCGAGGTGATCACGGTCGCGCCGTCGCTCGAGGCGGCCGAGGCCGCCGGGCTCTTCGATGCCGATCGGGTCGACGTCGTCCTGCTCGACATCCGGCTGGGGACGGACAGTGGGCTGCGCGCGCTGACGCCGGGTCCGGCGTCCGGGGTCGCGCCCGCGGTTCGCCCGGCGATCATCGTCCTGACGGCCTACGACTACCCGCAGTACGCGGAGGCGGCCCTTCGTCTGGGGGCGGCCGGGTTCGTGCTCAAGACCGCGCCACTCCCCGAGCTGGTCGACGCGATCCGACGTGTCGCTGCGGGCGGCCTGGCGTTCTCGGTGCGCCCTGCGTCGGCCGGCCTCGCGCGTCTCTCCCCGCGTGAGCACGATGTGGTGCGCCTCGTGGCGGACGGGCGCACGAACGACGAGATCGGGTCAGCCCTGCAGATCGGCTCCAAGACCGTGGAGACCCACCTCGCCCGGCTGTTCGAACGGCTCGGCGTCGCGTCACGCACCGAGCTCGCGATGCGCGCCGTGCGCGAGGGCTGGCTCGACGTGCCGCCGGGGGAGCGCTAGCCGAGTCCTGGTCCTGGTTCAGCGGTGCGGCTCGTGCCGCCAACGGTCCTTGGTGCTACTGGGCCTTGGCGCCACTGGCCCTCGGCGCCACTGGCCCTTGCCACTGCCCTTGGCGCCACCGGACCTTGGTGCCACGAGCGTTCCACTTGGCGCCGGAATGAGCGTTCCGCCGTCAACCGGGGACGTCGGCCGTTCCGGGTGGCCCCTGAGGGGTCGGATCAGCGCGCTTCCTTCGTCGGTCGGAACGCTGCTGGTTCCACGGCGAAGGTCCTCGGCGCCGCCGGCCCACCGCGCCGCGGGCCCTCGGCGCTGCAGCTCCTTGGCGCCCCTGGCCTTGGCGCCACCAACGTTCCAACGGGGCGTCGGAACTTGGGTTCCGCCGTCAACTGGGGACGCACAGCGGTCAGGATGCGGCTGAGGGCCCTACGTCGAGCGTTCCTTCGTTGGTTGGAACGCTCCTGGCGCCACGGCTGGGGCGCCTGGCGCCAGGTTTGAGCCGCCCGGCCCCGGGGCCGCGGCCGGCGCCCGGCCCGCCGGCGGTGCCGGATCACGCAACGCGATGACCGCCAGCAGCATCGCGAGGCCGCCGTACCACAGCGCCGGCAACGCCAGCATCCCGGCCACCGGCACCGTCCAGCGGCGGTTCGTTCGGGCGCCCCAGACCACGAGTGCCACCGCGAACGGCAGCCGCACGAGGAAGGGGATCGGCACCGCCGCCCACGTTCCGTCTCGACCGGCGATCCGCGTCAGGACCTCTCCCCACTCGAACCAGGCATCCGGCAGAGTCAAGAAGGACACGAGCACGATCAGGGCCGTCGCCCCCAGCGCGATGAACAGCTGCCGCCATTCGCCCCTGACGACGAACCACAGCAGCCCGATCCCGGGCGTGATCTTCGTGAGCAGCACAAGCGCCCAGGTCGCGGGCCAGCGGAAGCCCAGCACCATCGCCGCCGCGAGGAGCAGGTGGATGTTGCCCCCGGCCAGCTCCATCAGGCTGAGGACGACGCCGATCGTGAACCACTTTCGACCGGTGAGCACGAACACGGCCAGTAGCAGGATCCCCGTCCAGACCGCCATGTAGGCCTGCCACGGCAGCACCCGGATCGGCTGCAGGAGCTGCAGGAATGCGGGTGAATAGACGTACGCGATCGGGTCGGTCCAGTCCGAGTTGGCGTAGGGATCGTCCAGCGACGGGAACCAGTAGCAGTACGCGTCCTGGCCGGTGCCCCACAGCCGCCCGAACGGCTCGCAGAACACCACGATCGCGAGCCAGATGACCGCCACGAGCGCGAATCCGACGATCTCGAACCGATTGCGCCAGATGCGCTCCGCGAAGGGTGCGGGTTCGGTCGCCACGGGTCGGTCGATCGACAGGTCGGTCATCGGCGACCGGACTCTACGCCATGAGCGCGCACGCGTCGCCCACGGCCCGTGCCGTACGATGCGCAACGTGCCGAACCTCGCGCTCCCACGCCCGCTGCCTCGACCCCGCCGCCGTCCGAGCGGTGCGGATGATCCCATCACGCCCAATCCCGTCTCCGATCCGGAGATCATCGAGGAAGCGGGCCTGCGCTGGATCCATATCGAGTCGCCCCGGACCGCGGACCGCGACTGGCTCGAGGACAACTTCGCCTTCCACCACCTCGATCTCGAGGACGTCTACTCGCGCAACCAGCGCCCGAAGCTGGACCAGTACGACGATTACGTCTTCATCGTTCTGCACTTCCCGCTCTTCGACAAGGACACCGGCCGGATCCTCACCGCCGAGCTCGACCTGTTCCTGGGGCCCGATTACCTGATCACCTTGCCCAACATCCCGTTGCCGCCGCTGTCGGCGATGTTCGAGCGCTACCGCGAGAAGGCCGACCTGCGCGAGGAGGTCTTCTCGAAGGGCTCGGGCTATCTGCTCTACAAGATCGTCGACACCGGTGTCGACGCCTCGTTCCCGATGCTGCGCAAGACCAACCTCAAGCTCGAGCGCCTCGAGGACGACATCTTCGAAGGCCGCTCGTCCGAGATCGTCCGCGAGATCTCGGAGGTCAAGCAGGAGATCATCAACTTCCGCAAGATCGTCCGCCCGCAGCGCGCCGTCTTGCGCGACCTGGAGCGGACGAAGCAGCGCTATCTGCAGGATGAGCTCGAGATCTACTTCGACGACATCTCGGACGCGGCCGAGCGGATCTGGGACATGCTCGAGAACTACAAGGAAGTCATCGAGGGCCTGGAGTCGACGAACGAGTCCGTGCTGTCACACCGGCTGAACGACTCGTTCCGGATCCTCACCGCGGCGAGCGTCATCCTCCTGCCGCTGACGCTCATCGCGAGCATCTTCGGGATGAACGTGCACTTCCCCGGCGAAGGTCAGGACGTCACGTTCTTCGTCATCCTCGGTTTGATGGCGCTCCTGCTGCTGGCCCTCGTCGTGCTGTTCCGGCGGCGCGGCTGGCTGTAGGCTGGGCCGGCCCGATCGGGGTGGATCGGGGCATGGATCTGGATCCGCGGAGCTCGATGACCGCTCCCAACCACATCGCCAGCGCCCGCGCGGCCTTCGACCGACACGCGTGGACCGAGGCATACGACGCCTTTCGACGGGCAGATCGCGAGATGTCGCTGGGCTCGGCGGACCTGGAAGCTGCCGGCCGCGCCGCGCACCTCCTCGGGCACGATGAGGATGCCTTCGCACTCTGGGGCCGGGCCCATCAGGCCGCGATCCGTGATGGAGACATGTCCCGGGCGGCCAACCAGGCGTTCTGGATGGGGATGTTCCACATCAATCGCGGGGAGATGGCCGTCGGCGGCGGCTGGCTCGGGCGAGCCGCCCGGATCGTGGAGGAAAGCGGAGCCGACTGCGTGGAGGCTGGCTTTCTCCTCGTGCCGCAGGGCCTGGGTCAGCTCGACGCAGGGGAGCCGGTTGCCGCACTCGATACCTTCGACCGCGCAGCCTGCGATCGCCGAGCGCTTTCGCGATCCCGATCTCACGACGCTGACCCGGGTGGGCCGTGGACAGGCGTATATCGACATGTCGGAGTTGTCGCGCGGCGTCGTGCTGCTCGACGAGGCCATGCTGGCGGTCACGACCGGCGAGGTCTCGCCGATCGTCGTCGGGATCGTGTATTGCGCCTCGATCGATGCCTTCCAGAAGATCTTCGACCTTCGTCGTGCCCAGCAGTGGACGGAGGCGCTCGCGGCGTGGTGCGACGCGCAGCCCGACCTCGTTCCGTTCCGCGGCCGGTGCCTCGTGTACCGGGCCGAGCTGAAGCAATTCCATGGCGCGTGGCCCGAGGCCATCGACGAGGCCCGACAGGCCCAGGAGTGGCTCTCGAGGCCTCCACCGGAACCCGCCGTTGGCGAAGCGCTCTACCAGCAGGCCGAGCTCCACCGGTTGCGCGGCGACTTCGCGGATGCCGAGACGGCCTACCGCGAAGCGAGTCAGTGGGGACGCCGGCCCGAGCCCGGCCTTGCCCTGCTGCGGCTGGCGCAGGACCGGCCGAAGGTTGCCTGGGCGGCGATCCGCCGGGCCGTGGACGAGGTGGATGAGGACATCGCGAAGGCGCGATTGCTGGAGCCGCTGGTGGAGATCGCGCTGGCCGTCGGCGATCTGAGTGCGGCTCGCGAAGCGGCGGACACGCTGACGCGGGTGGCCGGCGTCACTGCTGCACCGCTCCTCGACGCGATCGCCCGACGCGCGGACGGCGCGGTTCTCCTCGCGGAAGGCGATGCTCGAGCCGCGCTTGTCGCCATGCGCAGCGCGTCCTCCGCGTGGGAGAAGCTGGAGGCGCCTTACGAGACCGCGCGCGTCCGAGCGGGGATCGGTGTCGCCCTGCGCCAGCTCGGCGATGCCGATAGTGCCGACCTGGAATTCGAGGCGGCGCGGCGCGTGTTTCGTGACCTCGGGGCGGAGCCTGATCTCGTCCGGCTAGACGCGCTTGCCCTCGCCGCGCCCGGGGGGCCGGATGGCCTCTCGGCCAGAGAGCTCGAAGTGCTTCGCCTGCTCGCCGCCGGCAAGACCAACCGGGTGATCGCCGCCGATCTCGGAATCAGCGAGCGGACGATCGATCGGCACGTCAGCAATATCTTCGGCAAGCTCGATGTCTCGTCACGGGCGGCGGCGACGGCGTACGCCTATGAGCACGGCCTCGTCTGACGGCTCGGCGGTACCCATTCGGCGCGACGGACGATTGGGTACTTGGGCGGATGCGGAAGGGGCGGCGGCGCTCCTACTGTCGGTGACGGCGACCGGGTCGACCCGGTCGCCTCCGCACCCAGACGAGGAGGCAACCCGATGGACGGCACCGAACAGGCGGAGCGCGTAGACACGCTGATCATCGGGGCTGGCCAGTCTGGCCTCTCGGCGGGCTACCACCTGGCTCGACGCGGTATGAAGTTCGTCATCCTCGACGCTGACGAGCGCGTCGGCGACCACTGGCGACAGCAATACGACTCGCTGCGGCTGTACAGCCCGGCCAAGTTCGACGGGCTCCCCGGCATGCGCTTCCCCGCATCGAGCTACCACTTTCCGACCGGTCGCGAGATGGGGGACTACCTCGAGGCGTACGCCGCGTGGTTCCAGCTTCCGGTAGTGAGTGGCACTCGGGTGGATCGCGTGCAGCCCACCGATGGTCCTGACGGCGGGTATGTCGTCACGGCGGGCGACCGGCTGTACGAGGCGAGGCAGGTCGTCGTCGCATCCGGTGCCTTCAATCGGCCGCACGTCCCCGACTTCGCGACTCAGCTCGATCCCGCGATCCTGCAGCTTCACTCCAGCCAGTACCGGAACCCGTCGCAGCTGCGCGACGGTCCCGTTCTCGTCGTGGGCGTCAGCCACTCCGGGGCGGACGTCGCGTTCGAGACCGCCAAGGCGCAGCGCACCTTGCTGGCCGGTCACGCACACGGGGAGCTCCCACTCAAGATTACCGACAACTGGAAAGCCCGCATTGCCTGGCCATTGATGGTCGTCATGGCTAGCCACGTGCTGACGATGCGGACGCCGATCGGACGGAAGATGGCCCCGTTCGTGCGGATGGGTGGTGGCCCGCTGTTGCGGATCCGCAGCGGCGACCTGGCCCGTGCAGGTGTCGAGCGGTACGACTCACGGATCGTCGGAGTCCAGGGTGGCAAGCCCGTCCTCGACGATGGCCGGAAACTCGATGTCGCGAACGTCATCTGGTCCACCGGCTTCCGACCGGACTACGGGTGGATCGCCGTTCCGGACTTCGTCGGCGACGATGGCTGGCCCAAGGGCGTCCGCGGCGCCGCGATGGCACCCGGCCTGTATTTCCTCGGGATCCCGTTCACGTTCGGCTTCACATCGATGCTGGTCGCGGGCGCGGGTCGCGATGCCAAGCACGTCGTCGACCGGATCGCCGAACGAGCCGGTGCGACCCGCGGCACCGGCACGGTGGAGCGGGCGCCGGCCGCCTTCTAGACTTCTGCCCGTGGACCCATGCTGCAGCCCGGACCTTGAGGGCGGCTTCGACGAACGTGTTGCGGCCCGGGACCTCGCCGCGTATCGGCGCGACGGTCTGCCAGCCGATCAGCGTCGGCTGCTCGCGGGGCTCGTGACCGGAGGCCTCGGTGGCCAGACGGTGCTCGACATCGGTGGCGGCATCGGTGCGATCCACCACGACCTCCTCCGGGCGGGAGCTCGATCGGTGACGGATGTCGACGGTTCGACGGCCTACCTCACCGCTGCGATGGAGGAGGCACGGCGGCAAGGCGACGTGGACCGGATCGACTACCGCCACGGAGACTTCGTCCAGCTCGCCGACGGGATCGAGCCAGCCGACGTCGTCATCCTCCTGCGGGTGCTTTGTTGCTACCCGGACATGCCGGCGTTGGTCCAAGCATCGGCGCAGCGGGCTCGTCGCTCGTACGGAGTCATCTACCCGCGCAGCACGTGGTGGATGCGCGCGACGGCGGCGGTGTTTGACGCCATCCGTCCAGTGGAAGGCTCGACCTCTGGTCCCGGCTACGTCCACGCGGAATCCGACGTGGATGCGGCGGTCCGGAAGGAAGGCTTCACGCCGTTCCTGACCGACGCGACCTTCTTCTGGCGGGTGGCCTTGTACCGGCGTGTCGCTGCCTGATCGGCCGGCCGGCCTCAGCCTGGTGGCGTGAACGTGGACGCCACGACCATCAAGGTCGCCACGGAGCGGTTCGCGTCGTACGCCGGGTCGTCGGCGATGCCGGTCGCGCGGATCGTGACGGTCCCGGACGCGCCGTAGTCGATGATGTACGCGAAGCGGGAGGTGCCGACCGGAACGCCATCGGTCTCCTGGATCGCGACGGCCTCGATCAGCGTTGCCGCCAGGCCGCCGATGGTCACGTCACTCTGGAGGGTGACGTCCCAGTTCGCTGGATCGGTCGCCGCACCGATGGCGTCGGCGAATGGGGTCTCCGCGTCGATGACCCTCACCGCCGACTCGAGGGTGGCCGGGTCGTCCGGGACCGTGATCGGCTCCGGATCGAAGTAGCGACAAGCGAGCTCGGCCGGCTCCGTGAGCGTCGACCACGACTCCGGGTAGGCGATCGACGCGAGGGTCGGACCGTCCGGCGCGACGAGGTCGCAGGTTGCGGTCGGAGGCACGGACGGTGGCGGCTCGACCGTCGGCGCGGGCGTTGGCCGTGGCGGCAGGGTCGGGGCCGGGGTGGGAGTCGGGCTCGGCGAAGGGGTCGGGGTCGGGCTCGGCGTCGGGGTTGGCGACGCCGTCGCGCTGGGCGATGCACTCGGCTCGCGGCTTGCTGGCGCACTCGGGGCCGCGGACGCCTCGACGTCCGATCCCGGTCGCACGAGCGCGACCTGGATGCTGCCGTTCAGATCGGTCAGGAGGAGTGTCGGGCCGCGCCGATCCACGAGCGCGGCGCCCTCGAGCGCCGCCAGGAACGCGGTTTCCTGCGCCGAGATCTCGTCTGGGCAGGCCATGCGGGTCGTCGCCACCCGACTGATCCGGACGAACCGGCCGTTCGTGCCGTATGTCCCGGTGTATGAGTTGCAGCCACCGGAGCCGCCGACGCTGGCGATGCCGAAGACGGCGGTCAGCTCGGTCCCCTCCAACGTCGCACTCACCGTGCCGGGCGCCGTCTCGAACGAATCGACCTCCCACGTGCCGAGCATCGGATTGCGCGGCGCCGCGTCGAATTCCAGGACGGGGCTGCCGATCGCATCGAAGACGGTCAGCGTGCTTCGCCGCACGCTGTAGAAGCGGCTGGAGTCGAGCGCCGCCAGGTAGGCGACTTCGAAGTCCATCGCTTCCTCGGCGCAGGCTTTGAGCGTCGAGGCGGACTTGGACACGAACAAGCGTCCGGCCACCGGCGCGGTAGAGCGCATCGAAGTCGTTGCAGCCGGAGAACCCGGACACGCGGTTCGCCGTAAATCGGGCGTTGGCGAACTGGGCTTCCGGTACGACCGCCAGGCTCCCGTCCTGCACGTAGGAGCGCAGCACCCAGTCGGTCCCTTCCAGCTGCCCGCCGGTGCCGGGACCAGCCGAGCAGGCACCGACGACGAGGGCAAAGGCGAGCAGGGCGGCGAGCCGACGGGCGATCATGGCTTCGAGGGTCGTCGGGGTGGCGCTATGCGACCCGGCTCGCGACGTACAGCGCGAACAGGCGGAGCCCATAGCCGAAGCCGAGGATGATCAAGGCGCCGAAGATCGGCAGGCCGATGGCACTGGCCGAGATGGCGAAGGCCTCGATGAAGTTGAACGCCTCGCGGCTGGCGAGATCGACCCACCAGATCACGCCCGCGATGAAGGCGTAGATCAGCGCGATCCAGCCGATGGTGATGAAGAACGTGCCCACGCTCGCGAGTCGTCGGGCGTCGCTGGTGAGGTCCAAGGTGTGCCTCCCTCTGATGTCAGCAGTAACTGCCGTTCATTAGGGGGCACCCAGCCGAGGTCGGCGTCACCCGCGCGGGATGAAACTTGCTTCGGCAACGAGCCGACTAGCGCGGGAGGTCGCGTTCCTCGGGGCCGACGTAGTTGACGTCGGGGCGGATCAGGCGATTGTTCGCGGCCTGCTCGAGGGCGTGGGCGGTCCAGCCAGCCGTCCGCGCCAGCGAGAACGTCGCCGGGAAGAGGTCCGGCGTCAGGCCGACGCCCATGAGCACGGGCGCGGCGTAGAACTCGACATTCGTCTTGAGCGGCCGGTCGGGGTGCTTCTCGGCCAGCACGCGCAGCGCGACGTCCTCGACCTCGATCGCAAGCTGTAGCCAGTCGGGCTTGTGGGCCATGCCCTCGGCGACGGACCGGAGCGCCTTGGCGCGCGGGTCGTAGGCGCGATACACGCGGTGCCCGAAGCCCATCAGCCGCTCGCCCTTCTCCAGCGCCTCGCGGACCCATTGCTCGGCATGATCGGCGGAACCCACTTCCGCGAGCTGGTCGACCACTTCCGACGGTGCGCCGCCATGGAGCGGCCCCTTCATCGTCCCGATCGCGCCGGTGACCGCCGACGCGATGTCCGACCTCGTCGAGATGATGACGCGCGCCGTGAACGTCGAGGCGTTGAACCCGTGCTCAGAACCGACGATGAAGTAGGCATCCAGCGCGCGCGAGGTGCCGTCGTCCGGGCGCGAACCCGTCAGCTGGTACAGGAAGCCCGGCACGAGATCGAGCGACGGATCGGGCTCGACCGGCTCCTGGCCCGAGCGCAATCGCGCGAACGCGGCGAGGGCCGACGGCGCGAAGGCCGTGAGGGCCCGTGCCTGTTCGACGGTCGGTGGCCACGGCAGGTCCTGGGTCGCCCCCCACGCCGAGACCGCCGTGCGCAGCGCGTCCATCGGCTTGGTGGAGCTGGGCAGCGCCCGCAGCACGGTCATGACCTCGGCGGGAACGGGCGCGGTCGGCAGGCGATGGCCGGGGTCCCAGTCGCCGGTCCACAGCAGGTTCGCGACCGCGGGGTACGTCCCGTGCTCCACGAGATCGCCGATGCGGTAGCCGCGATAGACGAGTCGACCGCGCTCTCCATCGACGAAGGAGAGGTGGGTCTCGCCGGCGATGACGCCCTCGAGGCCCGGCGAATACGGTCGGGAAGCCTGGGCGGCTTCGGTCGATGGAGCGTCGGCCGGCGGGGAGTCGGTCATGGCCTGATGGTAGCCGTGGGCGTCCGACGGCGCAGTGCGCCTCTTCGGCGGCTCAGCGGTCGTTGATCGCGTTGAGGATCAGGCGAACGATCAGCGAACCGAGGACCGCCACGACGATCGAGGCGATGACCCCGTTGGTCGGACCGAACCCCATCTGCTGCGCCAGCCAGCCGCCGATGATGCCGCCGACGATGCCGACGACGATGTTCGGGAGACAACCGCGCGCCGTGCGGCCGCCGATCAGCGCGCCCGAGATGGCACCGGCGACGAAGCCGAGAACGATCCAGCCGAAGATCCCGAGTTCAGGCATGGTCGGAGTATCCCATGCGCGCAGGGTCCTAAGGGGACGCCAGGAACGCGGTCACGGCCTCCAGGACCGCGTCGGGGTGGGTGTGATGTGCCGCGTGCTTGGCGCCGGGGATCACGACGATCGTGCCGTCGGCAAGACGGTCGTCGAGGGCCGCGGTGGCGACGCGGAACTCGCGGCGGCTGTCGCCGCCCAGGACCTGCAGCACCGGTTGCTCGACGGCGGCCAACCGGTCGAGCCCGGCCTCGTCGCCGGACTCCACGGCCACCTCGCGGGCGATCGTCCCCGCGGCCGCCACCCGCCGCGGCCAGACCGGGTCGGCGCGGTAGCGGTCCAGGTCCTCGGCGCTCATGCCCACGACGCGGGTCATGAAGGTCTCGAGGAGCGTCTCGTCCTGCCCGGCGGCCGCGAGGGCGGCGAGCTCGCGCGGCAGTGCCGCGTCCCCGTAACGCTCGCCGGGTGGCGTCGGGGCACCCTCGTACGAGATCACCCGCCCGATGTCCTGGGTCAGGAGCGCCGCCCCGAGCGCGCAGCGACCACCGTAGGAGTGCCCGAAGACGTCGACCGGGCCACCGGCTTCCCGCGCGAGCGCCGTCGCGACGGCCGCCAGGTCCTCGAACTCGCGCTCGATGGCGTAGGGCGGACGTGTCACCCGACGCTCCGCGGCCGCGGCGGTCGATCGCGTGGATCGTGAACCGGGTGGCGAGCAGCGGTCCGACGACCCGGAACGTGGTGTGGTCGGCGGCCGCGCCGTGGACCAGGACCAGCGGCGGCCCCACCCCCGACGTGAAGACGGCGATCGGCGTCCCGTCCGCCGAGGGCACGACGCGGGTCGGCTGGTCGGGCGGGGAGCGGAGACGCGGTCATGACGTCGGCCGCCAGGCGTAGCGCACGTCCGGCTGGCGCTCTTCGTTGCCGCTGCCGTCGCCGAAGGCGATGGGTTCGAACCCGGCACCCTCGTAGAACCGGCGAGCGTTGGTGTTCACCGCGAAGCAGTACAGGTCCAGCCCGGCCGACCGCCGCTCCTTGGCGAGCGCCACGAGCCGCGTGCCCAGGCCGCGCCCGATCCAGGCCGGGGCCACGTACAGCTGCTCGATCATGTCGTCCGAGAGCGCCATCAGCGCAACGACGATGCCACCGGGCTCCACCGCCACCCACGTCTCGTGTTTGGGCACGAGCTCGGCCGCCAGCCAGCGCCGGACGTCGTCATCGGGATGCGCCGGCTCGAAGTCGAACGTCGCGCGCCAGGACGCCAGCCACACGTCGCCGATGCCTCCCGCGTCGGCGGCCCGGCACGCCGGATCTCGACCTCGTCTGCGGATCGTGGGCGGTCGCCGGTCGCCGGACCGGCCATCAGCGCGCTGGCAGGCTGGCGGCCGCCGCTTCGTCCAGGATCCACGTGGCTCCCTCGCGGCGCGTGAGCTGCGCGGGCCACCGCGTCGGGTCGATCTCTGGACCGAAGATGTCAGCGAGGATCGCCGCCTTGCCCGCCCCGTGCATCACGACGAGGATCTCCCGCGCGACGGCGAGGAGCGCGGGGTTGAGCGTCACCCGCTCGACGTGTGGCTCGATGTGCGTCGGAGCCGGGATCGCCAGCGCCCAGTCCATCGATTCGAACGCGCCCGAGCCCGGGAACACGGACAGCACGTGCCCGTCGCCGCCGACGCCGAGCAGGACGAGATCGAGCACCGGCCAGCCGTCGACGACCTCGAGGTCGGCGGCACGCAGCTCTCGCTCGAGCTCCGCAGCGCAGCCGGCGGCGCCCCAGCCCTCCCCGATGGCCTCGGCGGTCCGGAACGGGTGGACGTTGCGGACCGCAAGCGGCACGGCGGCGGCGTTGCTGCCCAGCGCCTGGCCCGACTGGTGGCCACCGACGTCGAGCAGGATGTCGTCGAACGGCTTGACGTTGGACAGCGCGTGGTCGCGCGGCACGAAGCGGTCGTCGCCCCACCAGACGTGCACGTTCGGCCACGGCACGTCCTTCACGTGCGCGGGCGTGGCCAGGTGCCGGTAGATCCCGACCGGCGTGGAGCCTCCGGTGGTCGCCCAGTCGGCACGTCCGCGCGCCTCGACGGCGCGCCGCAACGACTCCCCGATCCGATCCCCCGCCAGCGCGGATGCGGCCGCCGCATCTGGGACGACGAGGATCTCCGGTTCGGTCATGACTTGGGCTTCGCTCCAGCCGGGGCGATGGGGCCACCCGTGAGCTCGGCGGCCGCGCGCAGGCTCCCCGTGGCGATGTCCTCGCGGCGACCGGTCTCGATGGCCTCGGCCAGCAGGTCGACCTCACCGCGACGGGCGGCGAGGAACCGCCGTTCGAGCACCTCCACCCCGTCCTGCCAGACGCGGACGTGGACCGCCTCGGCTTCTGCGGTGACGTCGGCGCGCAACTCGGAGCTGCGCCGCTCGGCGAGTAGCTCGACGCGGAGGGTCGTGCCGGCCGGCATCGCCGAGACGACCGGTCGCAGGACGACCGCGACCTCGCTGCGCCCCTGGCTCAACGTGGCCGCCATGCCGCGGCTGAGCACCGGCCGCCCGCCCGGAGCGGGCTTGGAACGGGACGCACCCGCCCGCTCCGCCACGGCGGCCAGCGGCTTGACGACCGACATCCCGAGCCGCGAGGCGAGCCAGGCGACGTGGTAGATGGGCTTCACGATGTTCGTCGAGCCCGGTGCGCCCGTCTCGTCATGGGTGGCGTAGGTCACGGCGATCCGCCGCAGCGAGCCCAGGTACGGCAGGAAATCGGGATCGTCGAAGATCGAGGCGATCGCCTCCCGCCAGCGCGACTGGCGGATCAGGGCGAAGTCGCTGATCGCCAGCCGGGTGACATCGAGCAGGCCCGCCATCTCGCGCATCCGCTCGAGTCCGTCGCCGTTCCACGTCGAGCCGTCGACCACGAGTCGGTCGGCGCCGCTCAGCAGGTCGACAGCGGCACGGGAGGTGAATGGCGGCTCGCCTGGCCACCAGACGGTGACCGGCAGGTCGTGGACGATCAGCGGCGTCACGATCGCCGACAGGTGCCGGCCGGCCTCACCGCCGGCCGTCAGGTGGATCGTCTCGGCGCAGGTCTCGGGCGCGTCCTCGCGGGGCAGCACGCAATGCGCCTCGACCCGCGCGTCCAGCCACGAAGGTCCATCGGGATCGGCCGACTGCACGACGATGGTCCGTGACGGGTGCCGCCCGGTCAGCGCCTGGATCGTGGCCGCGCCCCGCTCCGCGATCTCCGGCCGGCGCGCGATGACCACGAGGTTCATCACGCTCGTCCGGGCGGCGATGTGGCGGGCCGGCTCGCCCTCCATCTCGGTGGTCAGGTCCTGCTTGGCCCAGATCCGGGCGAGCTCGGTTTCGATCTCGGCGATGCTGTGGGCCCGTGCCGACCAACGCAGCACCGGCTCGTTGAGGGCGATGGCAGGCGCGACCGAGGTCGTCATGGCGTCGGCCCGCTCAGATCCGTCGCCAGCGCTTGCCGTCGCGGGCGATCATCTCGTCGGCTTCGACCGGACCCCAGGTCCCGGCGTCGTAGTTGGGGAACTCGGGCGCGGGGCTCGACGCCCACATGTCGATGATCGGGTCGACGATGCTCCAGGCCTCCTCGACCTCGTCCGCGCGCGTGAACAGCGAGGCGTCGCCCTGGAGCGCGTCGAGGATGAGCGTCTCGTAGGCGTCGGGTGAGTCGATGTTGAAGGCGGACCCGTACGTGAAGTCCATCGTGACCGGGCGGATCGCCATGCCCAGGCCCGGTACCTTGGCACCGAACCGCAGCATGATCCCCTCGTCGGGCTGGATGCGGATGGCGAGCAGGTTCGGGTCGGGCTCCGTGGCGGCATCGCGGAACAGGCGGTGCGGCACCTCGCGGAACTGGATGGCGATCTCAGTGGAGCGCTTGGGCAGGCGCTTGCCGGTCCGAACGTAGAACGGCACGCCGGACCACCGCCAGTCATCGATCGTCAGGCGTGCCGCGACGTACGTTTCCGTCTCGGACTCCGGGTCGACGTCCTTCTCCTCGCGATAGCCCGGCACCTGCGTCGCGGCGACCCAGCCGGGGCCGTATTGGCCACGGACGACGTTGCCGGGCGAGTCGGCGGGACTGGCGATCGCGCGCAGGACCTTGACCTTCTCGTCGCGCAGCGGGTCCGCCTCGAACGTCGCCGGCGGCTCCATCGCGACGAGACTCACGAGCTGGAGCAGGTGGTTCTGGAGGACATCGCGGGACGCGCCGGTCTCCTCGTAGAAGGCGCCGCGATTCTCGATGCCGATCGACTCGGCCACCGTGATCTGCACGTGGTCCACGTAGCGCCGGTTCCAGAGCGGCTCGAAGATGCCGTTCCCGAACCGGAAGACCAGCAGGTTGCGGACGGTCTCCTTGCCCAGGTAGTGGTCGATGCGGTAGACCTGCGACTCGCGGAAGACCTTGCCGACCTCGCGGTTCAGCTTCTTCGCGGAGTCGAGGTCGTGGCCGAACGGCTTCTCGATGACGATCCGCCGCCAGCCCCCGTCGTGGCGCTCGTGATCGAGACCCACGCGGCCGAGCTGGGCAACGAGGTCCGCGAACTGCGACGGCTGGGTCGCGAGGTAGAACAGGCGGTTGCCGCGCGTCGCGTGCTCCGTGTCGATCTCGTCGAGGCGGGCCGCCAGGCGATCGAAGCCGGCTGGGTCCGTGAAATCGCACAGGTTGTACATGATCCGTTCGCTGAAGGACGACCAGGCCGCCTCGTCGAGCGGCAGGACGCGGCTGTACTCCTCGAGGCCCTTGCGAACCTCGGCCCGATAGTCGTCGTCGTGGTACGCCCGCCGGCCGACGGCCAGGAGCAGGAACTCGTGCGGCAGGAGGTTGGTCCGCCACAGGTGGTACATCGCCGGGATGACCTTGCGGAAGGCGAGGTCGCCGGTCGCCCCGAACAGCACCAGGACCGATGGATCGGGCACGCGTTCGAGGTGGAGCCCCTGGCGAAGGACGTTCTCGGCGGCCTTGGCTCGTGGCGCCCGCTTGCCCTGGCGGACCTCGCGCAGCTGGCGCATGGTCTTGGGCGCATCCTTGGGACGGGGCGCCGGCTGGGCCGGGATCGGCTGGTCGGGTGGCGCGTCGACGGGTGCGGGGTCCTTGACCGGGACGTCGACCTTGCCCTTCACCCGCGTCGCCATCGCGCTATTCGGTCTTCACTGCGTGACCGCCGAACTCATTGCGTAGCGCGGCCAGGACCTTGCCCGTGTAGGAATTGTCCTGGCGGGATCGGAAGCGGGTCAGCAGGGAGAGCGTGATCACGGGTGCCGGCACGTCCTTGTCGATCGCCTCCTGGATCGTCCAGCGGCCCTCGCCGGAGTCCGCCACCCAGCCCTTGAGGTGCTCGAGGTCGCGGCCGTTGGCCTCGAAGGCCCGGCCCAGCAGCTCGAGCAGCCACGATCGGACGACCGAGCCCTGCATCCACAGCCCCGAGATGGCCGCGAGATCCAGGTCGTAGTCGCTCGCGTGCATGATCTCGAAGCCCTCGGCGTAGGCCTGCATGAGGCCGTACTCGATGCCGTTGTGGACCATCTTCACGTAATGCCCGGCGCCCGGCCCGCCGACGTGCAGGTAGCCGCCTTTGGGGGCAAGTGCAAGGAAGATCGGTTCGAGCGCGGTCACCGGCTCCTTGTCGCCACCGACCATCAGGCAATAGCCGAGCTCCAGGCCCCAGATGCCACCGGACGTGCCCGCGTCGACATAGGCGATGCCCTTGGCTTTGAGCGCCTCGTGTCGCCGCACGTCGTCGTGGAAGTTCGTGTTTCCGCCGTCGATGATCGTGTCGCCTGGTTCCAGGTGCTCGAGCAGCTCCTCGATCTGGGCCTCGGTGGCGTCGCCCGCCGGGACCATGACCCAGACCGCGCGCGGCTTCTCGAGCTTGGAGACCAGCTCCTCGATCGAGTAGGACGGGGTGGCGCCCTCGCCGGCGATCTCGGTGGTCTTCTCCGGCGTCCGGTTGTAGACCACGATCTCGTGGCCGTCGCGGATCAGCCGGCGGACCATGTTGGCCCCCATCCGGCCCAGACCGATGAACCCGATGTGCATGGGGATCAACCCTCCGAGGTCGTGCGAAGCGCGGCTTCGAGCGCGCGCTCCAGGGCGGCGAGGCCGGCGTCGGGATCGGCGCCGAGGTGGACTCGCAGGATGGACAGCTCGTGGCTCTCGAGCGCCGCGAAGTCACCGTCGGCCTGGGCGTCGATGAGCTGACCGAACGTGTACGGCCAGCCCGGGATGTCGCGGTCGTCCGGGTGGTCCGCCGTCAGCTGAAGGAAGGTGCCGGTCGGTGGGCCGCCCTTGTGGAGCTGCCCGGTCGAGTGGAGGAAGCGCGGGCCGTAGCCGGCTGTGGTGGCGACGTGCGTGGCGTCGCGCAGCATGGCGCGGATCCGGGTGAAGGCCTCGTCACGGGCCGGGGTGGGCGCGATGAACGCCTGGATGGCGAGGTACGCGTTGGCCGCGGGTCGGCCGAGGTGGGAGGCGAGCATCGCCGTCAACGCCGGGTCCGTGGCCGCGAGGCCGCTCGCGCCGGCGGCTGCTGCGCCGCCGCGGCCCGCGGTGGCCAGCACCTTGCGGGTCAGCTCCTTGGCTTCCTCGACGTTGGGCTGGTCGAACGGGTCGATGCCCAGGACGACGCCGGCGATGGCGGTCGCGACCTCCCAGCGGACGAACTCGCCGCCGAGGTCGATCGGGTCGGCCAGCTCGATCCGGATGACCGGATGGCCCGCCTCCTCCAGCTGGGCGGCGAGCGCGTCGCGGCCGCCGTCTGTGCCCTCGACGACTGAAATCCGGACGAACACGCGATCGGCGCCATAGGTGTCCGGAGGTCCGAGGGGCTCGAGGTCGACCGGGACGATGCCGACCCCGTGCTTGCCGGTGCTCTCCGCGATCAACTGCTCGGCCCACGCCCCGAACGACGCGATGTCGTCGTCGGCGAGGAATGTCAGCTTGTCGCGGCCGGCCTTGGCCAGCGTGCCCATCGCGATCCCGAGCGACACGCCTGGATTGATGGCCGGGTCCGGCTCGTGACAGGCTCCGTGCATCGCCAGCGCGGAGGCCAGCAGCGCATCGAGGTCCAGCCCGATGAGCGACGCCGGCACGAGACCGATGTAGGTCAACGCGCTGTAGCGGCCACCGATGTCCGGCGGGTTCAGGAACACTTCCCGGAACTCGTCGTGGTGGGGGATCGCCTCGAAGCTCTTGCCGGGGTCCGTGATCAGGGCCATCAGGCCGCCCGGCTTCTCGTACACGTGATGCTTGACCTGGTCGAGCGTCCGGTGGGCGAGGTCCCAGAAGTACGCGAGGAACGCGTTGGGCTCGGTCGTCGTGCCGGACTTGCTGGCGATGATGACCAGCGTCTTGAGTGGGTCCAGGCCATCGAAGACGGCGGCCACGGCGGCGGGATCCGTCGAATCGAGGATGCGCAGGTCCAGGTAGCCCTCCTGCGACCCGAACGTGCGGTGCAGCACGTCCGGCGCGAGGCTGCTGCCGCCCATCCCGGCCACGACCGCGGTCGTGAACCCGGCCGCGACGATGCCGTCGCCGAAGCCTTCGAGGGCGGGCACGTTGTCGGAAAAGTCCACGGGCGCGTCCAGCCAGCCAAGGCGCTCGGCGATCGACTTCTGGACGTCCGGGTCGTCCGACCACAGCGTCACGTCGCGGTCGAACAGCCGGGTCGCCCATTCCTCGGTCCGTGCCTGCTCGACGGCCGCGTCGTAGGCGTCGGTGGCGGCACCGAGCGCGAAGCCCGGGGCACGGACGGAGGTCGACGTGGGATCGGTCATCGTGGCCTCCGAGCGAGGTTGGTCAGCTGGGGTCGTCCATGGTACGCCGCGACCCGCGTGTCGCGAGTCATCGCGTGCCACGCCACGGCCCGCCCGCGGCCCGCCCGCGGCCCACGCCACGGCCCATGCCCGGCACCGGCCGCCCTGGAACCAGCAGCGTTCCAACCGACAGCGGAACCGCCCAAATCCGGAGATCAGCCCTCATCCGGAACGCCCGACACCCCCATTCGGCGCGGGAAGGGCCGTTCGCCGGTCGGTCGGAACGCTCGTGGTTCCACGTCCGGGGTCGTGGTTCAAGCGCCGGGGCATGGTGAAGCCCGGGCAGGTCGTGAGCGCCGGCCCCACTACTCCCCGGCCGCCTCGATCGCGAGGACCTTGTCGAGCCGTCGCTGGTGGCGCGGCTCGCCGCTGAACGTGGCGGCCAGGAACGCGATCGCGCATTCGTACGCGGGCTCCGGTCCGATGACCCGGGAGCCGAGCGTCAGCACGTTCATGTCGTCGTGCTCCACGCCCTGATGCGCGGAGTACGTGTCGTGGCAGACCGCCGAGCGGATACCGCGCATCTTGTTCGCGGCCACGCTGGCACCGACGCCCGAGCCGCAGATCAGGATCCCGCGCTCAGCCTCGCCGCGTTGGATCGCCTCACCGAGGCGCTGCGCGAAGTCCGGGTAGTCGTCCAGGGGATCGGACCCATCTCCGCCGAGATCGATGAAGTCGTGGCCGAGACCGGCAGCCCCCAGCCGGCGGAGGAGCTCGTCCTTGAGGGCCGCCCCGGCATGGTCGGCAGAAAGAGCGATACGCATCGGGACCTCAGCTGTGCCCAGGGTCCGAGCTCTCGGTGCGACCGACGCCGGCCTCGCCCGCGTCGAGGGTCGGGTGGCCGCCCATGTGCCCGAAATGGCCCCCATCCACCGTCGGGATGCGGCCACGCAGGCCTTCGCGCACGACGCGTCGTCCGATGTCGGTCACGCGCTCCGCGGTGAACCCGAACTTCTCGAAGATCGTGCCAGCCGGCGCCGACGCGCCGAAATGGTCGAGCCCGATGATCGCGCCCTCGTCACCGACCCAGCGCTCCCAGCCGAGCGACACGCCGATCTCGACGCTGACGCGCTTGCGCACGGCCGGCGGCAGCACCGAGTCGCGGTACGCCTGGTCCTGGAGGTCGAACGTCTCCCAGCAGGGCAGGGACACGACTCGGGCGCGGATCCCGTCGCCGTCCAGCGCCTCGGCCGCCGCGAACGCCAGCTGCAGCTCGGAGCCCGTCGCGATGAAGATCAGCTCGGGTTCGCCGTCACCGGCGGCATCGCGCAGCACGTACCCACCGCGTCGCAGCCCCTCGCGCGCCTTCGCGGCCGTGCCCGCGAGCACGGGCAGCTTCTGTCTGGTGAGTGCCAGCGCCACTGGCCCGTCGCGCCGCTCCACCGCCAATGCCCAGGCCGCGCCCGTCTCGTTCGCGTCGCCCGGTCGCACGAACCACAGGTTCGGGATCGCCCGCAGCGCCGCGTAATGCTCGACCGGCTGATGCGTGGGCCCATCCTCGCCAAGACCCACGGAGTCGTGCGTCCAGACGTGGATCACGTGCAGACCGGCCAGCGCCGAAAGCCGGACCGCGCCGCGCATGTAGTCGCTGAACGTCAGGAACGTCGCGTCGTACGGGATGAACCCGCCGTGATACGCGATGCCGTTGGCGATCCCGCCCATGGCGTGCTCGCGCACGCCGAACCGCAAGTTCCGGCCGGGCTCGTCCGCGCTGAAGTTCGGTTCGCCCTTGACGTCGGTCAGGTTCGACTCGGAGAGGTCGGCGGCGCCGCCAAAGAGCTCCGGGACCGGCCCCGCGAGCGCCTGGATCGCCTCCTGTGACGCGTTCCTCGTAGCGATCTCGTCGCCGGCCTTGTAGGTCTTGAGGTCGGCGTCCCAGCCACCGGCCAGCTCGCCAGCCAAGCGTCGTCGGAAGGTCGCGGCCAGCCGCGGATGCGCCGCCTCGTACACATCGAGCCGGCCCTCCCATTCCTTGACCAGGTCCTTCCCGGCGTCGACAGCCTTACGGAACACACGCAGCGCGTCCTCGGGCACGTAGAACGTCTTGTCCGGATCCCAGCCGTAGGCCTCCTTGGTCAGGCGGACCTCGTCCGGACCGAGCGGCGCGCCGTGCGCCTTCTGCGAGTCCTGCTTGTTCGGGCTGCCGAAGCCGATGTGCGTCCGGACCGCGATCAGGCTCGGCCGGTCGTCGTGGCGCGCCACCTCGATCGCCGCGGCGATCGCCTCGATGTCGTTGCCGTCCGCGACACGCTGGGCGTGCCAGCCGTAGGCCTCGAACCGCTTGGGGACGTCCTCGGACCAGGCCATCGCCGTCGGCCCGTCGAGCTGGATGTGGTTGTCGTCGTACAGGACGACGAGCTTGCCCAGGCGCAGGTGGCCGGCGAGGCTCGACGCCTCGGAGGCGATGCCCTCCTGGAGATCGCCGTCCGACGCGATGACGTAGGTCCAGTGGTCGACGATCGCGTGCTCGTCACGGTTGAACTCGAACGCAAGCCGGCGCTCGGCGATGGCCATGCCGACCGCATTCGTGAGGCCCTGCCCGAGTGGCCCGGTCGTCGCCTCGACACCGGGGGTCAGGCCGTGCTCCGGATGCCCCGGCGTGCGCGATCCCCATTGCCGGAAGGCCTTGAGGTCGTCGAGCGACAGGTCGTAGCCCGTCAGGTGGAGCAGCGAGTAGAGCAGCATCGAGGCATGTCCCGCGGACAGTACGAACCGGTCGCGATCCGGCCATTCCGGATTCGTCGGCGAGTGCCGCAGGAATCGGGTCCACAGCGTGTACGCCATCGGCGCGGCGCCCATCGGGGCGCCCGGGTGCCCGGAGTTCGCCTGCTGGACGGCGTCCATCGAGAGGGTCCGGATGGTGTCGATCGCGAGGCGGTCGAGGTCGGGCGTCACGGCAGCGGTCATCGGGCGGGACTCCGGCTCGGGCGGGCAGGTGGAGCGCCATTGTAGGTCGGCCGACGACGCGGGCTGAGCACACCGGCGCGTGCGCGCCTATCCTCGGAGCCCATGCCGAAGCTGCGCGCCCCCCGCCCTCGCCGACCCATCCGCCCGTCACGCGGCAAGGCCCCGGGACCGGCGCGCATCGTGGTGTTGGGCGACCTCCTGCTCGACGTCGTCGTCGCGCCGACTCGGCCGCTGGAGCGGGCGACCGATGTTCCCGGCCGCGTCTCGCTCGTCCAGGGCGGGTCGGCCGCGAACGCGGCGCGCTGGCTCGCGCGCCTGGGTGCGAAGACCACGCTCGTCGCCGCGGTCGGCCGGGACGCCGTGGGTCGCACGCTCGTCGACGCCGTGCGCGGTGAGGGCGTCCAGATGCGGGTCGTCCGCGTGGCCGGTGCGCGGACCGGTCGCATCGGGGTCATCGTCTCGCCCGACGGCGAGCGGTCGTTCGTGGCCGACCGCGGCGCGGCCCTCCAGTTGCGACCGGACGATGTGCAGGCCCCAGTGGTTCACCCGGGCCGACGGGCTGCACCTGCCGATGTACTCGTTCCTGGGCGAGCCTCTGGGCGAGGCCGCCCGACGCGCCGTTACGCTGGCGCGCGAATCGGGCACGTTCGTGAGCATCGACCTGGCCTCGATCGGCCCGCTGCTCGAACGCGGACGTCAGGCGGCGGTGGCCCTCATCGAGGAGGTCGCCCCGGACCTGATCTTCGCGACCGCCGCCGAGGCGCAGGCCCTCCTGGGCGCCCACGTGGTCGATAGCCTGCTCGACCACGCGCCAGTCGTCATCGTGAAGCGCGGCCCGCAGGGCGCCACCGTCCTCGCCCGCGACGGCGCGGCGAATCTCCGCTTCGAAGTCGCCACCGAACACCGCATCGCCACAGACACGACGGGCGCCGGCGACGCGTTCGATGCCGGCTTCCTGGTCGGCTGGTTTGCCGCCCGCGCCGCCGGCCGATCCCTCCCAGCCGCCCTCCAACGAGCCGCCGTCACAGGCCACCGAGCCGCAGCCCGCCAGCTCTCGACGCCCCGCCCGGAGTTGCCGCTGGCGTAGAGAGCTCAGTTCGTCTGGGGTCGGCGGGTGGCACCGGGCGGCGTCCGGCGGAGCGAGCGCCGGCGCATACGCCGCAGCGAGCGGAGGCCGGGCGACCGCCCGGGGACAGGACCCGCCGCGCTACGACTCCCCGCGTGATCCGGACGTCGTCGATCGCGACCTCGACCAGGCTGTTGCTCCCGCCATCGACCGCCGCGAAGTGGATGCGGACCGTCTTGCCCGCCCACGCATCGACGGATGCGGCCACGGATCGCCACACGCCATCGACATCGGCAGGCTTGCCGGCAAGCGTGATGACCGGGGTGCGGGTGCCGTCCGAGGTCTCGATGCTGGCCACGAGTCGATCGGCGGACGACGAGTTCGAGCCGTGGGCGAGCACATACCGGAAGAACAGCCGCTGGCCCGGCGCCGTTGACAGCCGGATCGCCGGACTGCGGACCGACGTCCGCCCGTCGAGGTCGTTCGCATTCGCCGAGGATCCGGCGCCGCCACCGGTCACGAACGCCACCGATCCCGACGGGACGTTGGTGAGTTGCTTCGGGCCACTCGAAGCCGTCGCAGCCGGGTTCGTCCTCTTGAACTTGCCGGTCGTGGCCGTGTCCGTGCCGTCCGGGTCGTACGTCCAGCCGCGGAACACCTCGAGGTCGTCGTCGAAGGCGCCGCAGCGCGCCAGCCGGACCTGCTCGCCCAGGACGCTGAGCGGGCACCAGGCTCGTTCGGCGAGGTACAGGACGGCGTCCTTGTTGCGGCCCGTTTCGCTCGCGATCATCGAGTCGTCGGGATAGTCCTTCACGGACAGCTCGAAGGTGTACGAGTACGTCCGATACATCCCGTACAGGAAGTCGCGCGTCGTGCCGGACGTGATGTAGAGGCTGCTCGCCTGGATCGGCCGGTAGCCGTTGCTCGCCGCCATCTTCTTGCCGATTGCCTTGAGGGCAAGGTGGTCGGCACGGGTCATGTCGCTCGGGATATCGGTGTACGTGTAGCCGTACGGCCACATGACGAGCCTGCCCGACTCGTGGAAGGAGACGGCGACCCTGATCTGCTGGCGTCCACCGATGACGCGGCTGGCCAGGAAGTCGCGCACCGCACGAGCCTCCGGCGTCGAGAACGCCTTCGTGCCGCGGTAGGTGATGGCCTGCGGGTTCGTGCTCGTGCGACCGCCGCCGCCCCAGCGATACCCGTAGTTCCGATTGAGATCCGTCCCGGTGTACGGCGTCCCAGGCGTGGGCTGGCGGTTCTTGCGCCAGTGGTGGAACTTGCCGCCGGAGATGTCGTGTTCGGCGCCGTCCGGGTTCGCGAGGAAGATGATCCAGATCTCGCGGGTGTTCACGATGTTGGTGATGCGCGTGGACGTGCCGTAGCCGTCGGTCAGCCAGCGCATGACCTTGAGGGCGAGCTCGACGCCCATGTGCTCGTCGGCGTGGTGGCCACCCTCGTACAGGACTTCGGGCTCGGCTTCGTCGACGCCGACGTTGTCCGAGATCTTCATCGCCCAGAGGTCGCGGCCCTTGTAGCTCTTGCCGATGCTGAAGCGCTTGGCGATGTCCGGGTGTGCGGTTTCGACCGCCTTCGCGGCAGCCGCCACTTCGGCGTAGGTGTGATAGCCCGAGAAACCGGCAGGGAATTCGTCGGCGCCGAGCGCGGTCGAGGGCACGATCAGGAGCGCGGCGAGGGCAACCGCCGTCGCGGCGGCACGGGGCGACGTCAGGCGGGGGAAAGTCGGCATGTCGTGCATCTTGCGCCCGGGAGGTGCATCGGGACACCGGCGAGTTGGGGCCAGCGACAACCCGGCGAACGTCCCATCCGCTTCAGCGCAGGTGGCGGTCGAACCAGCCGAGCATCCTGGTCATCCGGTCGATCCGACGGTCAGGACGGCCGGCAGAGGCATAGACGTGCGACTCCTCGGGGTAGAGGACGTACTCCACCTCGCGCCGTAGGTGCCGCAGCGCGACGAACAGCTGTTCATTGTCCGCGGGCGGGCAGCGCAGGTCGGACTCGGCCTGGAGGATCAACAACGGCGTGTGAACCGCTGGCGCGTTGCGCAGCGGGGACGTGCGCCACATCAATTCGATGCCTTCGGGGGTGTACACGTCGCCCATGAGGGACGCGCGAAAGAACTCAGGCCCGCTGTCGGAGTTGCCGAAGCCCGAGACCTGGTTCGTCACGCCGTTCTCCGATACGGCGGCTTTGAACCGGTCCGTCGTCCCGACCAGCCAGTTGACCATGAAGCCGCCGTAGCTCAGGCCCATCACGCCGAGCCGCTCGGGATCGGCGAGGCCGAGCTCGACGACGTGATCGACCGCCGCGTGGACGTCGGCGGCATCGACGCCGCCCCAGTCCCCGAGATGTGGCCTGATCCAATCGCGGCCGTACGTGGCAGAGCCGCGGATGTTCGGCAGGATCACGCGGTAACCGGCGGCGACGAGGAGGATGACCTCGACGTGCGGAGCCGGTGCCCAGGCGCCGAGCGGGCCGCCGTGGACGTCGACGACGGTGGGGAGGGCCTTGTCGCCGGCGCCGGGTGGGGAGGCGACCAAGGTGTCGATGGGGCCGCCGGGGCCCGGGACCTCGATGCGACGCATCTCCGGCATCGGGTGAAGGTCCTGCCATCGCGAGCCAAGGGTCGAGCGACGGTGGGGGTTGGCCGGGTCGGAGTCGTCGGTCGTGTAGAGGTCCATGGCGCTCGTGCCATTCGTGGCGAGGAACGCGATGCTCGGCGTACCCGACGTCGCGACCGCGACCGCGATGGTGTGCGTCGTCAGGTCGCCGCTCGCGGCCACCGTCCGGTCGACCAGACGTCCGGTCTTCGAGTCGATCGCGTACACGTGCGGGTGCGAGCGGCCTCGGTCCGAGACGGTGGCGACCAGACGCTGGTCATCGAGCCACGACGGCCCGTGGCGGCCGTCGACCATCCAGCCGTTGAGGTCCGTGTCCGTCCAGTTGCCGATCGGGCGATCGAGCTCGGGGTCCAGCGCGTGGGGCGGCCGCGAGCCGTCGGCGGGGCCGACGAGGATGTCGGGCATGAGGTCGTCGAGCGGCTCGGGCTCAAGGACGCCGATGGCCGCGATCCAGCGACCGTCCGGTGACCAGGCAGGGTGGTTCGCCCAGCCGGCAGCGGTGAGGATCTCGCGTGGCTCGGCGGCCTTGCTCCCGGTGCGGGCGCCGCGCTTCGTGGCACCGTCGACGTCCACCGCCCAGATCGTCGTCCGGGGACGGAGGTCGGCTTCTGGGCCGCGGTCGCCGGTGAAGGCGATCGATCCTGCCGTCCGGATGCCAGGCGATGTCCGAGACGCCCCAATCGCCGCTCGTTACCTGGCGCGGTTTCCCGTCGCCCCAATCGACGATGAAGAGGTGCGTCCATCGATCGCGGTGGCCCTCGCCGTCCCACCGCCAGTCCGCTCGGGTGATGTGTCGCGCTCGGGGCGTGGACGTCTCGGCGGTCTTCGCATTCGGGCGGCGCCGGCGGCCGACGGGCGCGGTCGGACCGACGATGAACCTGGGTGGGTCGACCTCGGCGGTGAAGGCGAGGCGGCGGCCATCGGGAGACCACGCGAGCTCGACGACGGCTCCGTGATCGCCAGCCCTGACGTAGCGGACGGGGCGGCCAGGCCGGCCGAGGTCCAGCAGCCCGATCCTCGCGGGTGCGTCGTCGTCGGTCGGGTCCGTGCGGACGAAGGCGAGGGTCTGCCCGTCGGAGCAGAGGCGCGGCCACGCGTCGCGGACCGCGCCGCGGGTGAGCTGCCGTGGTCGGGGGGTGGCCCGGCGTTCGAGGTCGATCGCGAACAGGTGGCCGTGGTATCGATCGCCCTTGATCGAACGGCGGACGACGACCGCCAGCCGCCCGTCGGTGGAAAGGTCGAGCTCCTCGACCACCACGATGCGGCGGATGTCTTCGGGCGTCATCGGTCGGCGCGCCAGCATGTGCGCAGGGTAGCGGCGACGCTAGGCTTGCGGCATGCCCATCCCGCCTGCCGTGTCCGAGCGGATCGTCATTGCCGCAGACGTCGCCTCGGCCCTCGCGGACGGCCGGCCTGTGGTCGCGCTCGAGTCGACGCTCATCAGTCACGGGCTGCCGTACCCACAGAATCTGGAGGTGGCGCTCGCGTCCGAGGCGGCGGTGCGCGAGACCGACGGCGCCGTGCCTGCGACCGTTGCGATCCGAGACGGCCGCTTGCTCGTCGGGCTGGATGCGGGGGAGCTCGAGGCGCTGGCGACCGCGCCGGCCGGTTCCGTGCGCAAGGCGGCGCGGCCGACCATGGCGGTCGCGCTCAGCGAGGGCGGCTGGGCGGCCACGACGGTTTCGGCCACGATGATCGCGGCGCACGCGGCGGGGATCCGTGTGTTCGCAACGGGCGGGATCGGCGGCGTGCATCGGGGCGCGCTGGGGGGCATCGAAGGCGTGCCGGCGACCCTGGATATCTCGTCGGATCTCGAAGAACTGGGGCGCACACCGATGGCCGTCATCTGCGCGGGGCCAAAGGCGATCCTCGACGTGCCCGCCACGCTGGAGTACCTGGAGACGCGGGGCGTGCCGGTCCTGTCCGTCGGGCAGGCGGAACTGCCCGGGTTCTTCGCCCGCTCGGCGGGGATCGCGGCGCCGCACACGGTCATGGACGTGGCGGGAGCGGCGGCGGTCGTCGGCGTGCACCTGGGTCTCGAGCTGGGGAGTGGCGTTCTCGTGTGCGTGCCGGTACCCCGGGACGTGGCACTCCCCGAGGACGTCGCCCGCGATGCCGTCGAGCGAGCGACCGCCGACGCCGAAACGGCCGGTGTACGTGGGCCGGCGCTCACCCCCTGGCTCCTGGCACGGATCGCCGAGCTGACTGGCGGTGCGTCCGTCCGGGCCAACACCGCCCTGATCGTGAACGACGCCCGGGCTGCCGGGGAGCTTGCCGCGTTCCTTGGGGCGCCCTGACCGTCCTTGCCCACCCGCTGGGCGGGTCTACTGGAGGACGAGCTTGGCCCTTGACCCCTCTGGCGGGTCGATCGACAGCTGGCACCGCCGTCGACGTTCAGTTGACCCGCGGACCGGGTGGACCAGCGCTCGGCGTGGACCACGACGAGCATCGGTCTGCTAGTAGACCCGCCTGGCGGGTCGGTCGGGCCCTGACCCAGCCCGAAACGGCCACACCACCGCGGTGCCCGCCCCGACCATCGGAGTCTTGCTGGCAATCGGGTCGCTCGCTACACTCCCGCGACGGGGGTCATCCGCATTTCCGCGTGGCGGGTCGCGGAACTCCCGATGCTGGACGAGACCCATCGGTTTCCTGAGGAGGACGGCTGCTCATGCGGATCTACGAGGGCAGCCCGCGCCAGGACTTCGAGGAGGTCTTTCGCTCGATCGGCGCGTTCCTCGATCAGCGTGGCATGAAGGACGTCCTGCTCGTCGAGGCTCCGGACGGGTTCATCGTGCAGGGACTCGTGACATCGGGCCAGGCCGGTGGCACGTGGTCCGAATCGCTCGGGACCCAGGTCAAGGAGACCCTCACCTTCCTTGACGACGACATCGCGCGGTTCATGGAAGAGGCCGCCGCCCGCCGGGGGCTCGGCCCGGAAGCCGCCCCACCGCCACCCGCCCACCAGGCGGGCTACTATGAGACCGCGTTCCGAGTGCTCGGCAGATACGTCGACGAGCAGAAGCCACGCGATGTGTTCTTCTTCGAGCAGGACGGCGCGTTCGTCCTCCGCCTGCTGCTCGGCTCACAGGCCGGCAGCCGCCACGAACTCGCCGAGTTCACGCGGGAGGACATCACCAACATGGTCGCGCGCGGACCCAACCTTCGCCATCCGGTGACCAGCCCCGGATCCGGCAGTACGACCAGCGCCTGACGACCCCGACCACCAACGACATCAACCAAGCCCGCAGACCACAGGAGGCCCAGCCATGAAGGCTCTCAAGACCGTTGCCGTCGCCCTCGGCATCACCCTCGCCGCCCTGATCGTCATCCCGCTCGCCGTGCTCGCCGGGCTGTTCGTCTGGCTGAAGCTGACCGAGGAGGCGGACGAAGAGCTCCTCGAGCTCGACCGCGACGGCGCCTGAGCGACCCCCTGCCCGCCCCGGTGGCGGGCGAGGCTGAAACTCGCCGCCCGACGCAACCGACGCCCGCCGGCAGACCGGCGGGCGTTCCACTGTTCCGCGACCGCCGCCTGACCGAGATCGCCGTCATCGGCGTGATGGTGCTGTGGGCGGCGAACTTCATCGTCGTCAAGGACATCATCGGGATCCTGCCGCCGGTCGGGTTCACGTTCCTCCGCTATTTCCTCGCGTCGATGGCGCTGCTGGCGATCCTGCGCTGGTCGGAGGGCGCGATCCGGTTGCCGAGGCCCGGAGCGGCACGGATCCTGTTGCTCGGCGGCCTCGGTTTCGGCATCTACCAGATGCTCTGGACGGTCGGCCTGCAATCGATCCCCGCGGGCGACTCGGCCCTGCTGATCGCCGCCAGCCCGGTCCTCACCGCGGTCATCGCCGTGGCCATCGGGACCGACACGCTCAACGCCCGCAAGGCGGTCGGGGTCGTCCTGTCGTTCGCCGGGGTCGTGCTGGTCATCGCGGCAGGTGTCGGGATCGAGCTGACCGGTTCGCCCATCGGGTTCGCCTTGACCATGGCGGCCGCCCTGTGCTGGGCGACGTACACGGCCTTCGGCGCGAAGGTGCTGCGGCGCCACTCCCCGCTGGTGCTGACGACGTGGGCCACGATCGGTGGCACGCTCGTCCTCGCGCCCGTGGGTATCGGTCAGCTCCTCGCGCCTGGCGCGATCGGTCCGGAGCAGGCCGCCAATCTGCCCAGCATCGTCTTCGCGATCGCCTTTTCCGGGTTGCTCGCCGCGGCGCTGGCGAACGTCGTCGTGTTCCAGGGCGTCGGGCTGCTCGGCCCGACCCGCGTGATGACCCTGCAGTCGCTCGTGCCGGCCATGGCGGTCGTCCTCGCGTTCCTGTTCCTGCAGGAGCCGATCCGGCCGGTCCAGATCGTGGGTGGCGCCGTGATCATCCTCGGCGTCGCGCTCACACGGCTGGCCTCGCGCGGGCCTGCGGCGGCGCGCCCGTGACGGACGAGATCGGACCCGGCCGGTCGCCGGACGATGCGCCCCCGCCGGCCGTGCGCCCACCGGTGGACGGCGAGCTGCCACTCGCGATCCTCATCGACTATGACGGGACGATCTCGCTCACCGACGTGACCGACATGGTCATGGCCGAGCACGTCCCGGGCGTCTGGGAAGAGGCCTCCGCGCTGTACGACGCCGGCGGCATGGGCTCGCGCCGGCTGATGGCCTGGGAGATATCGCTGGTCGAGGCGGATCCTGCGGCCCTCCTGGCCACGGCCGCGCGCCAGCCGCACGACCCGGGGTTCGTCCCGTTCGTGCGGACGGCCCAGGCCGCCGGCATCCCGGTCGAGATCGTGTCGGACGGCTTTGGCTTCTTCATCGAGCCCGCGCTCGCCGCCCTCGGCGTTCCTGAGCTGCCCGTGGTCACCGCCCGGACCACGTTCACGGGGCGTCGTCCATCGATCGCCTTCCCGAACGGCCATCCGGCGTGCTTCGTGTGTGGGACGTGCAAGCGCGAGCGCGTGCTCGCCTATCGCGCGGCCGGTCGACGCGTCCTGTTCATCGGCGACGGCGAAAGCGACCGCTATGCGGGCGGCTACAGCGACGTCGTGTTCGCCAAGCGCTCACTCGAGCGCATCTGCCTGGAGGCGGGCTGGCCGTTCCACCGGTGGACCGCCTTCAGCGAGATCGAGACGTGGCTGGCCGACCTGCTCGCGACATGGCGTGCCGACCCCAGCGCGCTGCAGCCCGTGGCGCCGGGCGCGCCGCCACCGAACGGCTACTTCTGCGGCCCAGAGGCGTGGGGCGACGGCCTGGTCGACCCACCACCGGGGTCGTGGCCGCCGCCCCGCTGAGGATCAGCGACCCGGCCGAGCCTTCCGCGCCTTGGGGAGCGCCCTCTTCACGATCTTCGAGCGCTCGCGACGCGACTTCGTTCCCGTCCGCGCCTTGCTCGGCACCGCACAGAGACCGGCATCCGCGAACGGACCGGGGACGGCACCCAGGAACTTGGGCAGCTCGCGTGGTCCGAGCTCCTGCTCGAGGTCGTAGGCGAGGGCGATGAGCTTCGGCTCGTCCAGGAACCGGCCCGACATCCAGACACAGCCCGGGCGACCGTCCTCGGCGACGCCCGCCGGCACGGAGATGCTCGCGTAGCCGGCGACCGCGGCCGCCGAGTAGCCGACGGAATAGGCCGGCGAGACGAGCACGTCCAGGTCGTTGTCGTCCAGGACCTTGTCGAGGCCCTGCGGTCCCGCGAGCTCCACGCTCAGGGCGCGAGCCGCGAGGTAGTCCGGGTCCGTCAGGCTGCCACTGAACGTCTCGGCGAGTTCGAATAGCTCCTGCCCGAAGTACTGCATCTCCTGCGGACAGTGATCGATGTTGAACTGGATGAGATCCGCCAGGGTCCGCATCTCGGTGTGGCGCAGGGTCGACATGTAGGCCGCCACATCGTGCTTGAACTCGTTGAGCAGGACCGTGAACTCCGGATCGAACCAGGCGTTCGGGTCCGGGCACTCGTCGATCGGGATGTCGACGATGGTCGCGCCGAGGCTGTCCATGACGTCGAGGGCTTGCTCGGTGACGAGGTTCAGCTCGGGGACCGCGAAGTACTCCTCCTGGAACTCGCGCCGGTCCACGCCGATCCGCGTTCCATGGAGGGCGCCACGCTGCAGGAAGGCCGTGTAGTCGGCCGGCAAGGCATGGCCCAGCACCGGACCGAACGGCGCCCGCATCGCGTTGAGCATGATCGCGGCATCGGTCACCGTCCGGGTCATCGGCCCTGCCGTGTCCTGCGAGTGGGCGATCGGGATGATCCCGTCCTGCGGCACGAGACCCAGGGTCGGCTTGAGCCCGACGACCCCGTTGTTGCCGGCCGGGCACAGGATCGAGCCGTCCGTCTCGCTGCCGACGGTCGCCGAGCACAGGTTCGCAGCCGCGGCCACGGCGGACCCGGAGCTGGAACCGCACGGGTCCCAGTCGAGGACGTACGGGTTCCGGGTGAAGCTTCCGCGGGCGCTCCAGCCGTTGGGGAAGCCCGGCGGGATGAAGCCGCGGAAGTTGGCCCATTCGGACAGGTTCGCCTTGCCGAGGATGACCGCCCCGGCGCGCCGCAGCGAGGCGACCACCGCGGCGTCCCGTGGGACGCGGCTCCCGACGAGGGCCAGGGATCCGGCCGTCGTCTCCATGCGGTCGGCCGTCGCGATGTTGTCCTTGACCAGGACCGGGATCCCGTGCAGCGGACCGCGGACCCGCCCGCGCCGACGCTCGGCATCGCGTTGCGCGGCGATGCCCAGGGCCTGGGGATTCGTCTCGATGACGGCGCCGAGCAACGGGTCGAGCCGCCCGATCCGGCGCAGGTACGCCTTGGTGAGCGCCAGGCTCGTCAGCTCGCGCGACGCCATCAGGGACTGCAGCTGCGGGATCGTCGCCTCGAACCACGGCGCGTCGTCGTCGGTCGATGGCTTGGGCTTCGCCAGCGCGAGCGAGCCAGAACCGCCGAGCATCAGCGCGGCGCCGGTCGCTCCGGTCGCGCCAAGGAAGTGCCGTCGGCTCAGCCGCTTGTCCAGGATGCCTGACATGCTCGTCCCTCCCGACGTTGTGTCATGCGATGGCCCCCGGGGTTGCCCGGAGTCAACACCTTGGCTCGCCCGAGTGCAACCCCGACGGCACGTTCGTACTACGACTGCGGTGCGCGGTGGCACCGCCGGTCGGTCTACGTCGCGGCGGATTCGCGTCCGGAGGCACGGTCCTGTAGCATCAGAAAAACCCCGGAGGAACCTCGACCTATGGCGAAGTATGTCTTCGTGACCGGCGGAGTCACGAGCAGTCTCGGCAAAGGCATCACAGCCGCCAGCGTCGGGAGGATCCTCAAGGCACGGGGCCTGCGGGTGTCCATCCTCAAGCTGGATCCCTACATCAACGTGGACCCCGGGACGATGTCCCCGTACCAGCACGGCGAGGTCTTCGTCACCGACGACGGCGCCGAGACCGACCTGGACCTGGGCCACTACGAGCGCTTCATCGACGCCAACCTGTCCCAACTGAGCAACGTCACGACCGGGCGCATCTACCAGGCGGTCATCGCCAAGGAACGTCGCGGCGACTACCTCGGCGGGACGGTCCAGGTCATCCCCCACATCACCAACGAGATCAAGGAACGCATCGCGCGGGTCGCGCGCGACGGCGATCCGGACGTCGTGATCGTGGAGGTCGGCGGGACCGTCGGCGACATCGAATCGCTTCCGTTCCTCGAAGCCATCCGCCAGATGCGCAAGGACGTGGGTCGGGCCAACGTGCTGTACGTCCACGTCACGCTGCTGCCCGCCCTCGCGGCCACCGGTGAGCTCAAGACCAAGCCGACCCAGCACTCGGTCAAGGAGCTGCGTGGCATCGGTATCCAGCCCGACGTGATCGTGCTGCGCTCCGATCACCCGGTCAGCGACGAGATCCGCGACAAGATCGCGCTGTTCACCGACGTCGCGACGCGAGGCGGTCATCCCGGCCGAGACCGCCGACACCATCTACGAAGTGCCGCTGATGTTCGAGGAAGCCGGCCTCGGTCGGCTGATCGTCCGCGACCTCGGGTCTGGTCGACGCCGACATCGAGCCCGACCTCGACTCGTGGCGTGCCCTCGTGAAGCGCATCAAGGCGCCCAAGCCCATCCTCGAGATCGCGCTCGTTGGCAAGTACATCGAGCTACCCGACGCCTACCTGTCCGTCACCGAGGCGCTCCGCCACGCGGCCTGGGCGCACGAGGTCGACGCGAAGGTCCGCTGGGTCGACTCGGAGAAGCTGACGGCGGACAACGTCGCGGCGGCCCTCGACGGCGCGGCCGGCGTGCTCGTCCCGGGCGGCTTCGGTCACCGCGGGATCGAGGGCAAGGTCCTGGCCGCCCACTACGCCCGCGACCGGGGCGTGCCGTATCTCGGCCTGTGCCTGGGCCTCCAGTGCGCCGTGATCGAGTTCGCGCGTGAGGTCGTCGGATCGCACGACGCCAACTCGACCGAGTTCGACATGTTCACCGAGCACCCCGTCATCGACTTCATGGCCGACCAGCGCGACATGGAGGACAAGGGCGGGACGATGCGGCTGGGCCTGTATCCCGGCCCGCCTGACCCCGGGCTCCAAGGCCGCCGCGGTCTACGGCGAAGAGGTCATCTACGAACGGCATCGGCACCGATTCGAGGTCAACAACCGCTATCGGCAGACGCTGGAAGCCGCCGGGATGCTCCTGTCCGGTCAGTCGCCGGACGGGCGGCTCGTGGAGATCGTCGAGCTCAAGGACCACCCGTGGTTCGTGGCGAGCCAGTTCCACCCGGAGTTCAAGAGCCGGCCCGGAGCGGCCGCACCCGCTGTTCGACGGATTCGTCGCGGCGTCCATCGCGGTCGCCGCAGGCCGGGAGCCGGAGTTCCGGGTACGCCCGGAGCCAGCCGTACCCGCAAAGGTGGGAGCCCAGGCCGCCGAGGCGCCAGAGGCGGCCGAGACCGAGGCTGCGACCCCAGCCTGACGGCGCAACGGTTCGATACGCACCTGTCGCGTCTCGAACGATGCGCGCCGCGAAGGTGCGTGCCCGCACGGGGGTAGAATCCCTGCCCACACTGCCTGCCTGATCGGAGCCTGCCCGCCATGAAGATCTTCCTCGACACCGCCGACATCGAAGAGATCCGCACCGTCGCCCGCTGGGGCATCCTCGACGGGGTGACCACGAACCCGACGCTGTTCGCGAAGACCAGCGGCATGAGCTACGAGGAAGTCCTCAAGGAGATCTGCTCGATCACGAGCGGACCGGTGTCCGCCGAGGTGGTCGCCGAGGACGTCGACGGCATGCTCACCGAGGGCCGCGCCTTCGCGAAGCTCGCCCCGAACATCGTCGTCAAGGTCCCGATGAGCGAGGAAGGTCTCGAGGCGATGAGCCGCTTCGCCGACGAGGGCATCAAGACCAACTGCACGCTGATCTTCACGGCCAACCAGGGCCTCCTGGCCGCCAAGGCGGGTGCCAGCCTGCTGTCGCCGTTCGTCGGGCGGCTCGACGACATCAACCAGGACGGCATGATCGTCGTCCGCGAATTGGCCGAGATCGTCGCGATCCACGAGCTGGAGACCGAGGTCCTCGCGGCCTCCATCCGCAACCCGGTGCACATGACCCAGGCGGCCCTGGCCGGCGCGCACGTGGCGACGCTCCCGTTCAAGGTCCTCAAGCAGATGGTCCACCACCCGCTCACCGACAGCGGCATCACCCAGTTCCGCTCCGACTGGGAGAAGGCTCGCGAGGCGCTGGCGGCACGGGACGGCGGCGAGAAGAAGGAAGTCGCGGCCACGGCGGCCAAGCCCGGCGAGTAACCCGCGCCGGCCGGTCGGTACCGAGCGTCCGGCCGTGCCATCATCGGTGATCGAACGAGATCAGCGGTGAGCTCGCATCAGGACCGCTCGGAGGACGCGCCCGTGGCAGCGACAGAGGAGATACTCGGGCAGTTCCTGGGCGACGAGTCGTTCCCGGTGACCTGGGAGTCCGACGTCGAGAAGGACTTCTTCTGGGTCTACGACGACCTGCATTGCCCGCACCCGGTCAGCCCGATGTTCTTCGACATCGGTGGTTGGTGGCTGAGCTGCGACCACATGTTCCGTCGCTTCGGAACGCCGTTCGCGGTCGACTGGCTGGCCAAGAACGTCAACGGCTACGTCTACACGACGGCCATCCCGGCCGACCCCGACCTGCGGATCGAGGGCACCGAGTACAGCTCGCGCTACGGGGCCCGCGTGCCGCGCGACGCGTCATACGCGGCGGACATGGGCGCGTACCTCGACACCGTCCTGCCCGTGTATGGCGAGCATTTCGCCGATTGGTGGCACGACCGGCTCGTGCCCGAGATGCAGCGCAACTTCGCGTCGCTCGAGGAGCGCCTCGACACCGCCCCCGGGATGTCGCTCGCCGAGGTGGCGGTGCTGCTCGAAGACGCGATCGACATGCACGATCGCCACTGGAAGATCCACTGGATGCTCAACTTCGCCCAGCTGTCGGCGACCCTCAACCTGCGCGCGGTGATGGAGAAGCACCGCGGGGGAGTCGACGAGCAGTTGCTCGGGCGTCTCCAGAATTCCGCCTCCGACCGCAACTGGGACTCGATCGAGGCGCTCTGGCGGATGAAGAACGAGGTACGTGACGACGCGGAGCTGCGGACGGCATTCGCCGCCGACGAGGTCCCCGATATCGTTCGGAACCTCCAAGGGACGGAGCGCGGCCGACGGTTCATCGCCGAGCGTGTCGAGCCGTATCAGCGGGAGTTCGGCTGGCACGCCGTCTGGAGCCACGAATTCATCTTCCCCACCGTGCGCGAGCACATGGAGCCGGCCATCGAGCTCGTTCGCGGCTACCTCACGACGGACTACGACTTCCCGACGGCGATCGAGGCGATGCGTGCGGACATCGAAGGGGCATCGCGCGAGATCCTCGAGGGCCTCAGCGGGGACGCCCTCGAGGAGATGCGCGCCGCGAACGCGGTCAACCTCCGGATGGCGCCGCTCACCCCCGACCACCACTTCTACATCGACCAGGGGGCGAACGCCCACGTGCGCCTCGTCCTCATCGAAGTCGGGCGGAAGCTCGTCGACGCCGGCCGCCTCGACGAGCCGGACGACGTGATGTTCCTGCGCTACAACGAGCTCCGCAGCCTGATCGGCAGTGCGACCGCGCTCGATGCCCGCTCGATCGTCGCGGCTCGGCGCGCCGAGCGTGAGGCCGCCGCACGATTGCACCCGCGCGACTGGGTCGGCACGGTGACGCCGTCGCAGCTCGCCTTCCCGTACCTCGTCAACTGGGGCTACCCGGACCGCTTCTACCAGACGCAGTCGGACGACGAGCGGTTGATCACGGGTATCGGGGGCTCGCCCGGCGTGATCGAGGGGGTCGCCCGGGTGGTGCGAACCGTCGACGAATTCGACGAGGTCCGTGACGGCGACATCCTCGTCTGCCAGATGACGAACCCGGCCTGGGTCGTCCTGTTCACGAAGATCGCCGGGCTCGTCACCGACACCGGCGGCACCACCTCGCATCCAGCCGTGCTCTCGCGCGAATTCGGGATCCCGGCAGTCATCGGTACATCGGTGGCGACCCAGCGGATCGTCACGGGCGACCGCATCAGGATCGATGGGACGGCCGGTAGCGTCGAGATCCTCCGCGACGAGGAGGCTCGACCGCACACGGCGTCGGCACCCGCGACGGCGATCGGACGATAGGCACCTCGATGGCGACCGCCGCGCTGCTCGGTCGCGTCGTCATGGCCGACCGGGAGCTCTAGGCGCCGCCGATGCGAGCCTTCGCGTACGAGCGGCCGACCGGCCTCGATGACGCCATCGCCTTGCTCGCCTCGGGGGATGCCGAGGCGCGCCCCCTGGCCGGCGGCACCGACCTGATCATCCGGCTCCGCGACGGCACGATCCGCCCGCGAACCGTGGTCGACATCAAGGGGATCGCCGAGCTCGACGGCGACATCCGCGATGGCGACGGGCACCTGCGGATCGGGGCCCGGACGGTGATGACGGACATCGTCCGCGACGAGCGCATCCAGCGTGACTACGAGGCCCTCGCCGAGGGAGCGGCCGTGGTCGGGTCCGCCCAGATCCGGAACCGGGCGACGCTGGCCGGCAACATCTGCAACGCCTCTCCCGCGGCGGACACGGCGCCGGCGCTCCTCGTGTACGGCGCGGTCGTTACCGTGGCGGGGCCCGCGGGGGACGCGGCGCATCCCGATCGACGACTTCTTCGTGAGCTCCGGTGTCACGACGCTGGCGGCCGGCGAGCTCGTGACGTCGATCGAACTGCCACGTTCGCCGATCCGGCAAGGGGCCGTCCATGTCCGGCGGACCCGACGCCGTGGCCACGACCTCGCGTCGGTCACGCTGGCCTGCGCCGTCCGTGCCGACGGGGTCACTCGGCTGGCGTACGGCAGCCTCGGGCCGCGGCCGGTGCTGGTCGTCGACGAGACCGGGGTCCTGGCCGATCCCGCGGCGCCGGACGAGTCGAAGATGCGGCGGCTCGAGGAGCTGTTCGTGGGCGCCAGCCCGTCCGCGCGTTCGATGCGGGCAAGCCCGGAGTACCGGCTCGCGATGCTGCGCGTGCTCGGCCTTCGGGCGGTCGACACGGCGATCGCGCGCCTGGCCGACGGGAATGGCCGGGCATGACGACGCCTCGGCGGATCGACGTGACGGTCAACGGCCGTGCCCGGTCGATCGAGGTCGCGGCGCACCACACGCTCCTCGAGGTGCTGCGTGACGACCTCGGGCTGACCGGGACGAAGGAGTGCTGCCTGGTCGGCGAGTGCGGGGCCTGCACGGTGCTGGTCGACGACGTCAGCGTCGATTCGTGCCTGGTCCTCGCGGCCGAGGTGGACGGCGCGAGCGTCACGACCGTCGAGGGCCTCGCGACCGGCGACGGGCTCCATCCGCTCCAGCAGGCGTTCCTGGACACGGGCGCCGTGCAGTGCGGGTTCTGCATCCCGGGCCAGCTGATCGCGGCGCAGGCGCTGCTCGCCAACACCCCGCACCCGTCGCGCTCCGAGATCGAGGAAGGGCTCGCCGGGAACCTGTGCCGGTGTGCCGGGTACGAGCAGATCATCGAGGCCGTGGTTTTGGCGGCGGCGCGTCGACGCGGCCGGCGGCCAGGCAGTCCCGCGAGGCGCGGGCGCCTACGCGCCGGCGATGGGGGACCGAGCATCGACGCCGGACGCCGACGTCGCGCCGCAATGACCGGGAGTGTCGGCACGTCGCCGGCGCGGGTCGGCGGCATCGGGCGCGTGACGGGACAGCAGGCGTACGTCGCCGATCTCGATCTCGATGACGTGCTCCACGTGAAGCTCGTCACGCTCGATGTCGCCCGTGGCCGGATCGGGGAGATCGACACGAGCGCGGCGATGGACGTCCCGGGCGTTCGGCTCGTGATGACCGCCGCCGACCTGCCGCAGCCGATGCCGCGGTTCGGGCCCCAGCGGCGCGACCGACCCGTGCTGGCCGTCGGGGAGACGAAGTACCACGGTGAGCCCGTGGCGGCGGTCGCGGCCGAGACGTCCGATGCGGCGGAGGAGGGGGCACGGCTCGTCCGCGTTGCCTGCGAGGAGCTGCCGGCGAACCACACCCTCGCCGCCTCGCTGGCCGATGGGGCACCGCTCGTCCAGGACCCGGGCCTGCGACCGGACGATCCGCTCGCCGGGACCAACGTCCTCAGCGAGCACCGCTACGGCTGGGGCGACCTCGACGCCGCAGCGCGCGAGGCGGACGTCGTCACCGAGGGCACCTACACGTTCCCGATGGTCACCCAGTTCGCGATCGAGCCCCACGCCTTCATGGCAGCACCCGACGGCGACGGCATCGCGATCTGGAGCGCGATCCAGCACCCGTACTGGTTGCAGCGGGTCATCGCGGACCTGGTCGGCCTGCCACTCGCCAAGGTTCGGGTCTTCGCGCCTGACCCCGGCGGGGCGTTCGGCGGCAAGCAGCACGCGAAGTACGAGCCGTTGCTCGCGTTCATGGCGCTCAAGACAGGCCGGCCCGTTCGGCTCGTCCTGAGCCTCGAGGAGACGTTCCAGGCCGTCCGTCGCGGGGCCGCGCAGGTCCACGTCCGGTCCGGCTTCCGCCGCGACGGGACCCTCGTGTTCCGGGACATCGAGGCGGACTACCTGATCGGCGCCTATGCCGACATCGCCGACCGGACGGTCGCCAAGGGCAGCTACACCTCCGGGGGGCCGTATCGATGTCCGGCTACGCGTATCGTCGCCCGGAGCGTGCTGTCCCACACGGTCCCGTCCACCGCGTTCCGTGGGTTCGGCAATCCCCAGCAGATCTGGGCGGTCGAATCGAGCATGGACGAAGCCGCCGTGGAGCTCGGGATCGATCCCCTGGCGCTCCGTCTCAAGAATCTCGCCAGGCCCGGTGAGGTCTTCCTCCCCGACGACCGCCCCGCCGACGGCGACTGGGCCAAAAGCGTGGACCGCGCCGCCGAATTGATCGGTTGGGGTACGCCGCTCCCGCCGGGGCGCGGACGGGGATTGGCCGTCGGACTGAAATCCGGCCCCACGACGGGCCTCTCGTACTCGACGGTCCGGCTGCTCGCAGACGGGAGCGTGGTCGTCAACGCCGGCACGTCCGACATGGGCCAGGGCGCCCGGACGATCTTCGCTCAGATCGCGGCGGGGGAGCTCGGCGCGCCGATGGAATGGGTCAGGGTCGTCATGGGCGATACCGCCGTCGTCCCGTACGACCAACAGACGTCGGCGAGTCGATCGTCCGTGCTGATGGGCAACTCCGTCCTGCTCGCCTGCCAGGACGTCCAGGCCAAGATCCGGGCGATGGCGGCACGGCTCGAATCGCTGGACGAGGATGCCATCGAGGTGTCGCGCGGCGAGGTCCGGATCGGTGACCGCGTCCTGCCGATCCGCGACGTTCTGGTCCGCGGATTGGGTCGGCTCGGTGGGGAGGTCATCGGCATCGGCGAGGCGCGCAAGGAGGCGGAGCCAGAGCATCCGCTCGGTGGGACCGCCGCGTTCTACGAGTTCAACTGCACCGCCGTGGAGGTCGAGGTCGATCGCGCGACCGGCGACGTCGTCATTGCCCGCTACGTGACCGTCTCGGACGTCGGCAAGGCGCTCAACCCGACGCAGGTCCGAGGCCAGGACGAGGGCGCCGCGATCATGGGCCTCGGTCACACGTTGATGGAGCAGTACATCTACGACGACACGGGCCGGCTCCGGAACCTCGGTGCGATCGACTATCGGATCCCGACGAGCATGGACCTGCCGCTCCAGATGGAGAGCGACATCGTCGAGAACGAGGACGGCCCCGGGCCGTATGGCGCCAAGGGCATGAGCGAGGGCGCGCTGCTCCCGGTCGCGCCGGCCGTGGCGGCGGCGGTCCGCGACGCGACCGGCGTCGTCATCCGCGACCTGCCGCTCACACCGGAGCGGGTCTGGCGGGCGATCCAGGAGTCGGAGGCTCCCGCGCCGTGACCTACACGTTCCCCTTGGACGCGGCGCATCCCGGGACGCTCGACGACGCCAAGGCGCTCGTCGGCGGCAAGGCCGCGAACCTCGGGGTCATGGCGCGCGACCTCGGCCTTCCGGTGCCGCCGGGCTTCGCGATCACGACGGCGACGTGCCGCGTCTTCCTCGCGAGCGGGTGGCCGGACGGACTCGACGACGAGATTCGCGCCCGGATGGCCGACATCGAAGCCGCCGTCGGGCGCCGCTTCGGCGACCCGGCAGACCCGCTGCTCGTCAGCGTCCGCTCGGGTGCTCCGGTGTCGATGCCCGGGATGATGGACACGATCCTGAACCTCGGCATCAACGAGGCGACCACCGTCGGGCTCGGCCGGACAGCCGGCAGCAAGGCCTTCGCGCAGGCGTGTCGAGAGCGCTTCGTCGCGAGCTTCCGGTCCATCGTCGGTGTCCAGGACGTCCCCGACGACCCGTGGACCCAGCTCCGACTCGCGATCGAAGCCGTGTTCCGGTCGTGGGACAGCCCCCGAGCGAAGGCCTACCGGCAGAAAGAGGGGATCGCGGACGACCTTGGGACGGCTGTGACCGTTCAGGCGATGGTCTTCGGCAATCGCGGACCGGATTCCGGCACCGGCGTCGTGTTCACGCGCAACCCCGCGACCGGCGAGCCCGGCCTCTACGGCGACGTCATGTTCGAGGCCCAGGGGGAGGACGTCGTCGCCGGCACCCATCAGACCGAGCCGATCGCCGTCCTCGACGAGCGCATGCCGGCCGTCGCTGCCGACCTGCGTACGCACGCGACACGGTTGGAGCGCCACTACGCCGACTTGTGCGACATCGAGTTCACGATCGAGGACGGGCGGCTCTGGATGCTCCAGGTCCGGGTCGGCAAGCGCAGCCCGCAGGCCGCGGTGCGGATGGCCGTGGACATGGCCGAGGACGACGCGTTCCCCTTGTCGCGCACGGAAGCCGTCGAGCGGGTCGCGTCGCTGCTCGCCGATCCGCCCGAGACCGCGACGGGCCGCACTGACGCGGCATCGCCCCTGACGGTCGGCCTGGCCGCCTCGCCGGGAGTGGCGAGCGGCCCGATCGTCACAAATCCCGAAGCGGCCGTGGCCGCCGCCGATGCAGGACGTGCCGCGATCCTCGTCCGCGCCGAGACGTCCCCTGACGACGTCCACGGCATGGCCAAGGCGGCCGGCATCCTGACCTCGCGGGGTGGCCTCGCGAGCCACGCTGCAGTCGTCGCACGCGGGTGGGGGATCCCGGCCGTCGTCGGCGCTTCGGGGATCGAGGTCCGCGACGGCGAGGTCGTCGTGGGCGATCGGACCTTGAAGTCCGGCGAGGTCGTGACGATCGATGGCAGCACCGGCGAGGTCTTCGAAGGCACGGTCGCCGGGGCGACAGAGCCGATGCCGGAGGCTCGGACGCTGCTGGCCTGGGCGACTGATCTCGGAATCCCAATCGGTGACGACGGCGAGGCCGAATCGGAGCCCGCCGCTGTGGCGGCGACCGGTCGCGACGCCACACCAGACGACTGCATCCGCGCGCTCGCGATCAAGGGCTTCGCCCAGGCCGAGGCGGTCGCCGACTTCGTCCTGTCAACGCCAGACGAGGTCCGCCCGATCCTGGACCAGGTCACCGCGGACGAGCTGGCCGCGACGGTCGCAGGCGCCTACAAGCTGACCGATGCCGGGACGAGCCGGGCGACCGAGATCCTCGTCGCGGAGCGAGACGCGTGGGGAACGGACCGCGCGGTCGCGGCACTCGACACGTTCCTGGAGCTCGACCACCGCGTGAAGGTCATCGTCACCGCCTGGCAGCTCCGCGGCGACCCGGACAGCGGCGTCATCAACGACCACTCGGACGCCGACTACGACCGTGGCGTGCTGGAGGACCTCGCCGCCCTCCACGGGGATGCCATGACCTGGCTGAGCACGCAGGCCGAGGGTCTCAACCGACTGGCCGACTACGGTGTTCGGCTCGGTCGCGCTCTTGATGGGGCCGCCGGTGGCGACCACCGGTTCGTGGCCTCACCGCGAGTCGACAGCTACCACGGCATCTGGTTCGAGCTCCACGAGGACCTGATCCGCCTCGCCGGCCGCACGCGCGAGGAGGAATCCGCCGCCGGTCGCGCCTGAATGACGGGAATGCCGGCGGTGTACTCGCGGTCGAGCGGCCGCGTTCTAGCATGGGTGCCATGACGTCCTCGCCCGCCCGACCGGTCATCACGAACGCGCCTTCGCGCGACCGCTACGAGGCCCATATCGACGGTGAGCTCGCGGGCGTCCTCGAATACAAGGTCGCGCGGGGGCGGATCGCGCTCATCCACACCGAAGTGCCGCCGGTCCACGAGGGCCGTGGCGTGGGGTCTGCGCTCGTCCGCTTCGCGCTTGACGACGCCCGCCGGCGTGAGCTTCGGGTCATCCCGACCTGTCCGTACGTCCAGGACTACCTCAAGCGACACCCGGAGGCCGAAGACATCGTTGTCGGGCGCGCCCGGACGACCCCCGCCTGACACGAGCCGGCGTCGGGACGCTCAGCGCCCCTTCGAGTATCCCTTCGCGGTCAGCTTGTCCCAGAGCGACCCGGCGTTGTTGTTCTGGATGTGATCCATCATGTAGCCCTGCCCGACGTCGACCGGGCCGAAGGCGTCGTCGAAGCGGACCCGCTGCGATGGTCTCCTCGCGGGTCCAGCCCTTGGCGACCGCGTCGGCGACCGCGGCCTTCCAGGCAAGCAGCACGGCCCGCTGGGTGTCCACGTAGCTGAGTGGCTGCACCGGCCCGTGGTCCGGGCACGAGACGGTCGACGTCCAGCTGCCGGATGCGCTCCAGCGCCTCGATCCATTGGTCGACGTCCGACGTCATCAGCCACGTCTGGACCTCGCTGAAGATCGTGTCGCCGGTGAACACGACGCGCTCCTCCGGCACGTGCACCGCGAGCTGGCCCGGCGTGTGGCCGGGCGTGTGGAGCAGGTGGAACGTGTGGTCGCCGACTCGCAGCGTCAGGTCGCCCGTGAACACGACGGTGCCCTTGTTCGGATCCTCGTAGTAGACGTCACGGTCGGGGATCAGCGGGGCCGCCTCGGGGTCATCGGTCGGGATGGCCTCGAGCGCGTACGCGAACGGATCGAGGGCCGCATTCGGGTCCATGAAGTTGTCGTACAGGCCCTGGTGGTTGACCACCGGCACGCCCTTGAACCAGTAGTTGCCGAAGATGTGATCGACGTGGTGCTCGGTGTTGATGAGGTAGCGGATCGGGCCGTGCGTCTCGGCCTCCGCGCGCATCGCGATCGCGCGCGTCGGCAGCTGTGGCGTGTCGATGTGGACGACCCCGTCGGACGTGGTGACGAAGCTCGGGTTGCAGCCGCGCAGCTTGGTCGTCGTGTAGACGTTGGGCGTGACGCGCTCGAGCTCGATGGCGGCGGTCGCCATCGTTACTGGGTCGCCGTCAGGCCGCCGTCGATCCCCAGGATCTGGCCGGTCACGAACGAGGCCGCGTCGGAACAGAGGAAGATCGCCGGGCCGACGATGTCCCGCGTCTCCCCGACCCGCCCGAGCGGGATCCGGTTGACGATGCCGGCCTTGAACTCCGGGTCCGCGAGCAGCGACGCGACCTGGGGCGTGTCCACGAACGTCGGCATGATCGCGTTGACGCGGATGCCGTGCGGTGCCCACTCCGTCGCCCACTGGCGGGTCAGGGAATTGATCGCGCCCTTGGCCGCCACGTACGCCGAATAGCCGGCCTTGATCCCGAGGTTGCCGCGGACCGACGAGATGTTGAGGATCCGGCCGCCACCGCCCTGGGCGATCATCTGGCGCGCGGCGGCCTGCGTCGGGACGACCGTGCTGCGCACGTTCAGGTCCATGATCCAGTCCCAGTCCGAGCGGGGATAGACCTCGGCGTTGTGCAGGACCTTGCCGGCACCGCCGCCGACGGCGTTGACCAGGATGTCGAGGCGGCCGAAGCGCTCGACCGCCCCCTTGACCAGCCGCTCGGCGTCCGCCTCGTCCGTCGCATCGGCGACCACGGCCAGACCTTCGCGGCCGGCCGCCTGGACCTGCCCGACGGTGGCGTCGAGCGACTCCTGCGTCCGACCGCCGACGACGACGCTCGCTCCGGCTCCGGCGAGGGCCACCGCCAACGCCGATCCGATGCCACCGCCACCGCCCGGGACGAGGGCCACGAGGCCGTCCAGGCTGAAGTCGTCGAGTCCGGCCATCGTGCTCCTTCTGAGTTTCGATCGATTATCGCGTAGCGGCGCCGGCCGGTCGCCGTCCGCGCGTTTGGGCCAACGCTGGTAGGGCCTTCCGGCGTACGATAGTAAACGGTTACTGGTCCCGCCCCACACGACCCCACGGAGCGCGCCATGACGCTGAACCTCGACGGCCTGATTCCCGCCACCGTGCTGCCCATGGACGCCGACGGCGGCATCGATGAGGCCGCCCTGCGGTCGTACATCGGCTGGGTCGTGGACCAGGGACCCGTCGCCCTCGCGATCAACGTCGACACCGGCGAGGGGCCGCACCTGACCCACGACGAGAAGGTCCGCATCCTCAAGATCGTCCGCGACGTGACGGACACGCCCATCGTCGCGGGGCTGGCCGGCCCGTCCACCGATGCGGCCGTTCGCCAGGCTCGCGACTTCCGGGCCGCCGGCGCGGATGCGCTGCTCGTGTTCCCGATCCCGGCCTACCTGAGCCAGCCGCTTGATCCGCGCGTCCCGGTCGCCTATCACGAGGCCATCGCCGACGTCGGCCTGCCGCTGATCCTGTTCCAGCTGCAGCCGGCCCTGGCCGGTGTCAACTTCGAGACCGACACGCTCCAGGCGATGGCGTCGGTGGACGGCGTCGTCGCCATCAAGGAAGCGTCGTTCGACGCGCGACGCTTCGTCGACACGGCTCGACTCCTGGAGCAGCTCCCGCGCAAGATCACCCTGCTGACCGGCAACGACAACTTCATCCTGGAATCGTTCCTGCTGGGTGCGACGGGCGCGCTCATCGGCTTCGGCGCGGTGATGACCCGCGAGCAGGTCGACATGATCGCCGCGTGGCAGGCCGGTGATACCGAGACGGCGATGGCCCTCGGTCGCCGGGTCCAGCGCCTCGCCGATGTCGTGTTCGCGGCCCCCGTCGGTGACTACCGGGTCCGGCTGAAGGAATGCCTGCGAATCCTGGGTGTCCTGGAGAACGCCCACGTTCGTCGCCCGCTCCTGCCGCTCGGCGATGACGAACGCGCCTTCCTCAGCAGCGTCCTGGCCGAGGTCGGCCTGCGGGAGGACACCCCGGCATCGCCGGTGCTCGCCCGATGACCGCCGAACCCGCCGATGTCCTGATCGTCGGCGCCGGCGCCTCGGGCGGCGTCGTGGCCCTTCGCCTGGCCCAAGCCGGGTTTTCGGTCGTGTGCCTCGAGCAGGGTGACTGGCTCGATCGCGCGGACTACCCGGGCAACAAGCTCGACTGGGAGCTGAAGGCTCGCAAGGATTGGGCGACCAGCCCGAACATCCGCGGACTCGCGCAGGACTACCCGATCGTCGAGGACGACACGCCAGTCTCGCCGCTCATGTACAACGCCGTCGGCGGGTCCACGATCATCTTCGCGGGCGCCTGGCCGCGGGCGCTCCCGTCCGACTTCCGTGTCCGTTCGCTCGACGGCGTCGCCGACGACTGGCCGATCGACTACTTCGAGCTCCTGCCGTACTTCTACCGCACCGACCGACAGTTCGGCGTGTCCGGCCTGCCGGGCGATCCGGCCTACCCGCCGGACACCGAGGACGCCCCGATGCCGCCGCTCCCGATCGGGTCGGCCGGGCTCAAGGTCGCTCGGGGCATGACGAAGCTCGGCTGGCACTGGTGGCCGGAGTTCAACTCGATCAACTCGGTCGCCTACGACGGTCGCCGGCCGTGCGTGCAGCGCAGCACCTGCCAGTCCGGTTGCAACGAGGGTGCGAAGGCGTCGACCGACCTCACCCACTGGCCCAAGGCGCTCGACCTCGGCGCGCGGCTCGTCACCGGCGCGCGCGTCCGGCGCATCGAGACCGACGCGAAGGGACTTGCGACCGGCGCCACCTGGATCGACCGCGACGGTGCCGAGCACTTCCAGCCCGCGAAGGTCGTCGTGGTGGCGGCCAACGCCATCGGCACGCCCCGCTTGCTGCTGCTCTCCGCGTCACCGGCTCACCCGGACGGTCTCGCCAACTCCTCCGGCCTGGTCGGGAAGCGGCTGATGATGCATCCGTTCGCCAACGTCGCGGGCCTGTTCGAGGACCCGCTGATGAGCTGGCAGGGGCAGTTCGGCGACCTCATCGAGTCGCTCGAGTTCTACGAGACGGACGAGAAGCGCGGCTTCGTCCGCGGCGCTCGCTGGGGTCTGGCGCCGACGGGCGGACCGATCAACACGGCCCTCCCGAGCCGGGCCGGCGAGCAGATCTGGGGCGCCGACCACCATGCGCACGTGCGGACCCACCTCGGCCACGGGGCGAACTGGGGCCTCTTCGCCGAGGACCTGCCCGACGAGGCGAACCACATCACGATCTCGTCGACGGTCACCGACTCGTCCGGCATCCCGGCCCCGGAAGTGCACTACACGATGGCCGATAACGCGCGCCGGATGCTCGATTTCCACATCGAACGGGCGAAGGAGTCGATGGACGCGGCGGGCGCGTACAAGATCGAGGTCGACCGGCTGATGCGGTATTCCGGCTGGCATCTCCTGGGCACCGCGAGGATGGGTGACGACCCGACGACGTTCGGTGCTGGACCGCTGGAACCGCGCGCATGACGTCCCGAACCTGTATGTCGTCGACGGCTCGTGCTTCGTCACGTCGTCGGGGGTGAACCCGACGTCGACGATCGTGTCGATCGCCCTGCGCGCGGCCGACCACATGGTCGAGACGCGCTTCGAGCAGCAGGTGCCGGTATGACGGATCGCCTGGACACCGATACCCGCACCGAGGTCACCGGCGCCCCGACCGACCTGACGGGCGGCATGCCGGCGACGATGGAGGACGGCCCCCGGCCGCGCCTCGACGATGGGGAGCGCGCCACGCTCGCGGCGATCGCCGACCACTTCATCCCGGCCGCTGACGGGATGCCCTCGGCGGCGGACATCCTGACCGACGATCGGCTCGCGTTCGTCGTTCGCGCTCGCCCCGACCTCGCGGACGCGCTGCAGGCTGCCCTGCGCTCGGAGCTCGGCGCCGACGTCGGCGAGCGCCTCACGGCCCTCGCGGCCGAGCCGACTAACCTGGCGGCCCTCCAGCTGGCGATCGTCGGGGGCTACTACACCGACAAGCGGGTTCGTGAGCTGATCGGCTACCCGGGGCAGATGGCGATCGAGGTCCGGTCGTGGGAATACCCCGTCTATCTCGAGGAAGGGCTGATCGACGCCGTGCTCGCACGCGGGCCGGTGTGGCGTGACCCGGCGACCGGGCAGCGGGCCGTCGCCACGGGCGCGCCGACGACCTACGCAGAGCGCTGGTCGGACGTGAAGGCGGACGCGATGGCGTCCGAAGGAGGAATCGATGGCCGCGATCGCACCTGACACGACGGAGTCCGCGGCACCGCGTTGGCTCGGGTCCTTTCTCGAGACGTGGGAACCCGGCACGGGCGCGCCGATCGAGGACCGCGAGCCGGCCACCGGCCGGCACCTCGCGACCATCGCGGGCTCGACGCCGGACGACGTCGCGCGCGCCGCGGAAGCCGCGAAGGCCGCTCAGCCAGCATGGGCCGCGACGAGCTACCAGGAACGCGCCCGCGTCCTGCGCCGCGCGGCCGAGATCTACGACGCGAACCGGGACGAGTTCGGTACCTGGACGCAGCGCGAGACCGGCGCGTCGCACAGCAAGATGCACCACGAGTCGAACTTCGCGTATCACGAGATCCTCAACGCGGCGACGCTGCCGTCGCAGGCCTACGGATCGCTCATGCCGTCGGCGGTAAAGGGGCGCCTGTCGATGGTCCGGCGCGTGCCGGCGGGCGTCATCGGCGCGATCACGCCATGGAACTCCCCGTCCGTGCTCGGGATGCGCGTCGTGGCGCCGGCGCTGGCGCTCGGCAACGCGGTCGTGCTCAAGCCGGATCCGCAGACGCCGGTCGTGGGCGGCGCGATGTTCGCGGCCGTCTTCCGCGAGGCCGGCCTGCCCGAGGGCCTGCTCCAGGTCGTGGTCGGCGGTGCGGACGTCGGTGAGGCGCTGGTCACGGACCCGAACATCCCGGTCGTGTCGTTCACGGGCTCGACGGCCGTCGGGCGGCGGGTCGGCCAGCTGGCCGGCGGCATGCTCAAGAAGGTCTCGCTCGAGCTCGGTGGGAACAACGCGTTCATCGTGCTCGACGACGCGGACCTCGACGCGGCGACGTCCGCCGGCGCGTTCGCGGCCTTCCAGTTCCAGGGCCAGGTCTGCTTCGCCGCCGGACGCCACCTCGTCGACCGCCGGCTCGCGGACGACTACACCGGTGCCCTGACCGAGAAGGCCAAGCGCCTGCGGACCGGCGATCCGTTCCGCGAGGACGTGCAGCTCGGGCCGATCGTGAACGAGAAGCAGGTCGCCCGCGTCGACGACATCGTCCAACGCTCGATCGCCGCGGGCGCCGTGGTCTCCGAGGGCGCCACTCGCGAGGGCCTGTTCTACCGCCCGACGGTGCTCACGTCGGTCACGCCGGACATGGCCGCGTTCACCGACGAGATCTTCGGGCCGGTGGCACCGATCACGGTCTTCGACACCGACGACGACGCCATCGCTCTCGCGAACTCCAGCAGTTACGGCCTCGTGGCCTCGATCTACACGCGCTCGCTCGGTCGTGGCCTGGCGATGGCCGATCGGATGCGGACCGGCATGGTCCACATCAACGACGGCACGCTCAACGACGAGGCGATCATCCCGTTCGGTGGGATGGGCGATTCCGGCAACGGCAGCCGCTACGGCGGGGAGGCGAGCCTCGACACGTTCACCGAGTGGCAATGGGTCACGGTGCGCGACGAGCCGCCGACGTTCCCGTTCTGAGCGCGATCGACGTGGCATCCATCACCGACGTCGCCAGACTGGCCGGGGTCTCCACGGCCACGGTCTCGCGGGTCGTCTCGTCCGCGCCGTACGCCGTCAGCCCGGCCACCCGTGCGCGGGTGCTGGAGGCGGCGCGGGCGCTCGACTACGTCCCCAACGCGCTCGCCCGCGGCCTGCACAAGAGCCACGTGCCGGTCGTCGGGGTCATCGTGCACGACATCACCGACCCGTACTTCAACGAGGTCGTGCGCGGCGTCGAGGACGCGGCCTCGGTCGGCGGCTTCCTGGTGGTCACCTGCAGCTCGGACCGGATCGCCGAGCGGGAGCTCTCGTACGTGCGCCTGCTCCGCTCGATGCGGGCCGCGACGCTCATCTTCGCCGGCAGCGGCCTGATCGATCCGACGCTCAACGTCGAGGTGGCCAAGCACGTGGCCGCCATGCGGGCGTATGGCGCCGCGATCGTGCACCTCTCGCCGCACGCGGCCGGAGACGCCGACATCGGCATCGACAACGCCGCCGGGATCGCGGCCATGGTGGCCGCCCTGGTGGAGCTGGGCCATCGCCGCATCGCGTTCCTTGCGGGCCCGGCCTCGTTGTACGTATCGCAGCGCCGGCAGGAGGGCTACCGTCGCGGCCTGGCCGAGGCCGGCATCGCGTATGACGAGCGGCTGGTCGTGAGCACCGGCTTCAACCAGGACGGGGGTGCCCTCGGAATCGACGCGCTGCTGGCGAGCGAAACGCCCTTCACGGCGGTCTGTGCGGCCAATGACCTGCTGGCGCTCGGGGCCCAGCAGCGGCTGGCCTCCCTCGGCGTCGACGTTCCCGGGGAGGTCTCGGTCGCGGGGTTCGACGACATCCAGACCGCGGCGATGGCCACGCCCGGCCTGTCCACGGTGCGCCTCCCGCTGCACGAGATCGGTCGTCGCGCGTTCGGCTTCGCGGAAGCGCTGCTCGCCGGGGGAGAGCCTCCGCGCGAGGTGCTCTCGACCGAGCTCGTCCTGCGCGGATCGACCGCGCCACCGCCGGCCAGCCCCGTCGAGCCGCGCGAACACGGCAGCCCCGTCGGGGTCGGCTGATGGCCGGAGCGCTGGCGGGCCGCGTCGTCCTGATCACCGGCAGCAGCCGCGGGATCGGCGCGGAGGTGGCCGTCAAGGCCGCCGCCGAGGGAGCGTCGGTCGCGATCCACTACCACCACTCGGAGGACGGCGCGCAGGCCACCCTGGCGCACGTCCGCGACGCCGGAGCCGACGGGGCGATCTTCGATGCGGACGTAGCCGACGGACGACAGGCGGGCCAGCTGGTCGAGCGCGTGATCGCCCATTTCGGGCGCGTGGACGGCCTGGTGAACAACGCCGGGCGGACGCAGGTCGGCCCATTCCTGGAGATCGAGCCGGCGCAATGGGACGACATCATCCGGACCGATCTGACCGCCGCGTTCCACACCTGCCAGGCGGTGCTGCCGTCGATGGTCGAGCGGGGGAGCGGCACGATCGTCAACATCGCCTCCCGCCTCGGCCAGATGGGCGTCGCCGAGACCGCCGCCTACAGCGCCGCGAAGGCCGGCCTGATCGGGCTCACCCGTGCCCTCGGCCGCGAATTCGGCCCGCACGGCATTCGCGTGAATGCGGTGGCCCCGGGCGTGACGATCACCGAGATGACGACCGACCTCGTCGACAGCGAGGCCGGCCGGCAACGGCTCCGTGACATGCCGTTGGGCCGGTTCGGGCGCGCGGACGAGGTGGCGGACACGGTCATCTTCCTGCTGTCCGACGCCTCGGCCCTGTTCCTCGGGCAGACCCTCAATCCGAATGCCGGGGGCTACATGCCGTGAGCGACCTGCTGTGACCAAGATCCTCGACGTCCGGGAAGCGGTCGGCTGCGTCCGCGACGGCAGCACGGTCGTGATCGGCGGCTCAGGCGCCGGCCACGCGTTGCCGCAACGCTTCATCGACGAGCTGGCGGCGGTCTACAGCGCCGAAGGCCGGCCGCGGGACCTCACGACGGTCCGCGTCGTCGGGATCGGCGATTTCGCCGACCGCGGGTTCTCGCAGCTCGGTCTGCCGGGCCTGATGCGGCGCACGATCGGCAGCAACATCGGCAACGAGCCGCGCCTCGGCGCGCTGGTCGAGGCCAACGAGATCGAGTCCTACTCCTTCCCGCAGGGCGTCCTGTCGGAGCTGATGCGCGAGATCGCCGGCGGTCGGCCGGGCCTCGTGACGCAGGTCGGCCTGGGCACGTACGTCGACCCGCGCCAGACCGGCGGCAAGCAGAACGCGAAGACCACCGAGGATCTCGTCGAGGTCGTCACGCTGCGCGGCCGTGAGTGGCTCCTCTATCACGCGTTCCCGATCGACGTCGCGGTCATCCGGGGCACGACCGCGGACGAGGACGGCAACATCACCATGGAGGGCGAGGCCGTCCAGGGCGAGATGCTGGCCATGGCGATGGCCGCACGCAACAGCGGTGGCATCGTCATCGCGCAGGTCCGCCAGCTCGCGACCCGCGGCAGCCTGCGCATGCGCGACGTGAAGGTCCCGGCCGCGCTGGTCGACCACGTGTACGTCGATCCCGACCAGTGGCAGACGTACATCACCCAGGACTCGCCGTACTACGCCGGCGCGGCTCGTCGTCCGGTCCGGCCGGAGCCGCCCCTGCCGCTCGACGTTCGCAAGATCATCGCCCGCCGCTCGTTGCTCGAGTTCCCGCGCGGCGCCATCTGCAACCTGGGCTTCGGGATCAGCCAGCTCATCGGCCGCGTGGCCTGGGAGGAGGGCATCACGGATCAGCTGGTCCTCACCGTGGAGCAGGGCATCTTCGGCGGCGTACCGGTGGCCGGCAACGAGGGCGGCGCCGGGTTCAACTACCAGGCGATGATCGACCAGCCCTACATGTTCGATTTCTACGACGGCGGCGGGCTCGACATCGCCAGCCTGTCCTTCGCGGAAGTGGACCGGGAGGGCAACGTCAACGTCCACGCGTTCGAAGGGCGGGTCCGCGGCCCGGGCGGATTCCCCAACATCAGCGCGCGGACCGGCAGGATCAACTTCGTCGGCACGCTGACCGCGCGCGGTCTCGACATCGAGATCGACGGTGGCGTCCGGATCGCGACCGAGGGCAGCCTCGGCAAGTTCGTGCCCCAAGTCCGCGAGATCTCGTTCAACGGCCGCCTAGCGCGCGAACGCGGCCAGCTGGTGCGCTACATCACCGAACGGGCGGTGTTCGCGCTGGAGGACGACGGGCTGGTGCTCGTCGAAGTCGCACCCGGCATCGACGTGGAGCGCGACGTGCTGGGCCAGATGGGGTTCCGGCCACGGGTGGCCGAGGACCTGCGGACCACGGACCCGCGGGTCTACGCGACCGGGCCCATGGGCATGGCCGCCGATTTCGAGGGTGCCTCGTGACCGATCCGCTCATCGACCTGCAGGTCGGACCGGTGGCACGGCTGACGCTCGTCAACCCGCCGCTCAACCTCGTGACCCGCGAGCTGCTGGAGGCGTTCGGGGCGGCGCTCGACACGCTGGAGGCCGCGGAGCCCGGTGACGTCCGAGCGGTCGTCGTGACCGGGACCGGCGAGCGGGCGTTTTCCGCGGGCTCGCACGTCGGGGAGTTCGAAAGCCAGCGCGGGTCCGCCGGGCGGGCGCGGCACGAACTCGAGTCGGGCGTGGCGCGGCGCCTGGCCGAGCTGCCGATGCCGACCATCGCCGCGATCGAAGGCAACGCGCTGGGCGGCGGCCTCGAGCTCGCGCTGTGCTGCGACCTCAGGATCGCGTCCGAGCGAGCGCGGCTCGGGCTCCCGGAGGTGCGTCTCGCGGTCACCCCGGGCGCCGGTGGCACGCAGCGACTCCCGCGGGTCGTCGGGGCGGCACGCGCCAAGGAGCTGATCCTGACCGGACGCGTCCTGACCGCGACCGAGGCGGAACGGATCGGCCTCGTCCACGAGGTCGTGCCGGCGGGCGAGGCCGTCTCGCGCGCCGTCGCGGTGGGCGAGGAGATCGCTTTGCGCGGCCCGCTCGCCGTGCGCGAGGCGAAGCGGCTGATCGACCTAGCGACCGAGACGGACATCGACGCCGGCCTGGCCGCCGAGCTCGACGCGTCCGACCGGCATCTTTTCGACCGACGACATGCTCGAGGGCGCCGCCGCGTTCTTCGCCAAGCGTGACCCGGAGTACCGCGGCCGATGAGGCCGCCCGCAAGCACTCGGAGGTGGCTCGTTCATGGCTGACGTAGGCCGTTTCGGCGTCTTTCTGCCGTCGTATGTCTGGGAGGGCGACGGACCGGAGCGCGCCCGCGGCATCAAGGCCTTTGCCCGCGAGGTAGAGAAGCTGGGCTTCGACTCATTGTTCATCACCGACCACCTGCTGGTCGGCAAGCGCTTCTACTCGGTCAACTGGCTCGAACCGCTCACGACCCTGGCGGTCGCGGCCGGTGCGACGGAGCGGGTGCGCCTCGGTACGTCGGTCCTCGTGATGCCGCTGCGCAACCCCGTGATCCTCGCCAAGGAGCTGGCGACCCTCCAGTTCCTCAGTGACAACCGGGTCATCCTCGGCGCCGGCGTCGGCTGGAACGACGCCGAGTACGAGGCCGTCGGCGTCCACAAGTCCGAGCGCGGCAAGCGCACTGACGAGATGCTCGACATCATGATGCCGCTCCTCGAGGGCGAGACCGTCACCTACCACGGCCAGTTCTACTCGGTCGACGATGTGTTCATCGAGCCGCGCACGGCGCAGCGCCCGCTGCTCTGGATCGGCGGCGGCTCGCAACTCGCCTCGCCCAAGTCGCCGGACCTGCCGAAGTTCGTGGAGTCGGTCAAGCGCCGGACCGTCCGCTCCGACGGCTGGATCCCGCGGCCAACGTGCCCGCCAGCCGACATCGCCCGCGACTGGGTCGAGCTGCAGGCCGCGATGCGCGAGTCCGGCAAGGACCCGAGCGACACGCTCGTCGCCCACGAGAACTTCCTGCACCTGGTCATGACCAACGACCCCGCCGAGGCTCGACGCCAACAGCACGAGGCGTTCCTCAAGGTCATGAGCGCGGAACGCGGGCCCGAATACCTCGAGTCGGTCTACTTGTTCGGGACACCGGACGAGATCGTCGCCTCGCTCCAGGCCCGGGTGGACGCCGGCGTCGAGTACTTCTTCCTCCACACGATGACCCCCGACCCGGCGCAGCTCCAGCTGTGGGTCGACCACATCATCCCGAACGTCACGTTCCCGGCGACGGCTGGCCCGGTCCGTCGGCCACCGACGCCGTGGCGGCGCTCGGCGGCCGCCATCGGATGATCCGATGACCCGTCGGGTCGGCCTCATCGGGAAGCCGCTGAAGCGCCGCCACTCGCAGGTCATGCACGACGCCGCGTTCGACGCGGCGGGGATCGATGCCCGCTACGTCCTGCTCGAGCTGGAGCCCGAGGCGGTCGAGGGCGCCGTCCAGGAGGCGCGCGGCGACGACTGGCTCGGGCTTGGCGTGACCGCGCCGTACAAGCGGGTGGTCGCCGGCCTGGTCGATACCGTCGAGGACGATGCCGAGCGGATCGGCGCGGTCAACAACGTGGTTCGGCGGGACGACGGGCGCCTCGTCGGCATCAATACCGATGCGCCGGGGTTCCGCGCCGGCGTAGAGCTGGCGATGGGCGAGTCGCTGCGCGACGCCGATGTCGTCGTGGTCGGCGCCGGCGGCGCGGCCCACGCGGTCGTGTATGCGTGCCTGGACGCCGGGGCTCGGCGAGTGCAGATCGCCAACCGGACACTCGCGACGGCCACGGCGCTCGCCGAGCGATTCCGTGGCGTGGGAACGGGGACCGTCACGGCCATTCCGGCCGACGACGCAGCGTTCGAAGCGGCGCTCGCTGCCGCCGACCTGGCGGTCAACGCGACGACCGTCGGCATGCTCGATCCGGGCATGACCATCCCGGTCGAGCGCCTGCCGGACTCGGCGACCGTGTTCGACCTCGTCTACGTGCCGGCCGAGACGCCGCTCGTCGCCGCGGCCCGGGCGCGGGGCCTTCGGGCAGCCAATGGCTCCGAGATGCTGATCGCCCAGGCCGCCATCGCCTTCGAGCGCTGGACGGGCGTGGGTGGCATGGCCGATGTCATGCGTACGGCCGTGGCGCCGCTGCTCGCGGATCCCGACGGTCCGGGCCTGACACCGTGCGCCTCGCCACCATCCTCGTCGACGGGCGGCCGCGGGCGGCCGTCGTGCGCAACGACGACCGGGTCGTCCCGATCGACACGCGAGCGACGGGTCTGGCCGGCATCCGAGCCATCGCCGCCGGTGGTCAACCGGCCCTCGATCGCCTACAGGCGTGGCTGGAGGCACAGCCCGCCGAGGCCGGTCGGCCGCTGGACGCGGTGACGCTCGGCCCAGCCGTCCCGGACCCCGGCGCGATCTACACGGTCGGCCTTAACTACGACGGCCCAGGGGCGTCGCCGCGCCCCGATCGACCGCTCATCTACGGCAAGGCGGCGGCCTCGGTCGCGGGTCACGGCGCCACCTTGGCCTGGGACCGCGAAGTCACCGACGACGTCGATGCCGAGATCGAGCTCGGCGTCGTCATCGGCGCGACGGCGTTCCGGGTCACGCCCGGCGGAGGCCATGCAGCACGTCTTCGGCTACACCTGCATCAACGACGTGTCGGCCCGCGACGAGCGCCTCGACGGGGACCAGTGGATGCTCGGCAAGTCGATGCCCGGGTTCTGCCCGGTCGGCCCGTGGATCGTCACGGCGGACACGTTCGATCCCGCCAACGTCGCGTTGCGCTGCACCATCGATGGCGCACCGATCCAGGACGGCCGCACCTCGTCGATGCGCTTCGGGATCCCGGAGGTCGTCGCCTACCTCAGCCAGCACCTGGAATTGCGGCCGGGTGATCTCATCGCCACTGGCACGCCGGTCCGGCTGGCCACGCCGCCCGGACCCGAACGTCGCCTTCGAGCCGGCGATACCGTGACCGTCTCCATCGAGGGGATCGGACGCCTGACCACGACCATCGCCTGATGGCGACCAAGGAGACGACCCGATGACCACGAAGCCCGCCACCGTCTTCCTCGGCGAGATGACCGATCCCGAGGTCCGGGCCGCCCTCGAGCGGACCCAGACGATCATCATCCCGACCGGCTCGACCGAGCAGCACGGCCCGCACGGTCCGCTGCTGACCGATGCGCTCGTTCCGACGGAGGTGGGCCGGCGCGTGGCGGAGCGCATCGACGCGCTCGTGGCCCCGCCCATCAACTACTCCCTGTCCTATCCACACGTCGGGTTCACCGGCGTCGTTCACCTCCGGGTCCCGACGTTCATGTCGCTCATCGAGGACCTGTGCGCGTCGTTCGGCTCGATCGGCTTCACGCGGATCGTCTTCCTGAACGGTCACTACGACAACACGTACGCCATCGCCTACGCGTGCGCGACCGCAGCCGAGCGCATGCCCGCCGGCGTGCGCGCCTTCCCGGTCAACTACTGGGATGGGATGACCGCCGACGAGGCGGGCGAGTTCTTCGGCCCGACCACCGGCCTCCACGCGAATCGCGGTGAGACGTCGGCGGTGATGGCCATCAACGCGGACCTGGTCGACCTGGACGCCGCAAACGCCGAGCTGCCGCCGTTCCCCGAGGTCACGAACCAGGCGCCGGTCCACACGGCGTTCTTCTTCTCGGCGCCGGGCTCCGTCCACCGGGCGACACATTCCGGGACGTGGGGAGATGCGCGGGAGTCCTCGGTCGAATACGGCCAGCGCTACCTCGACGTCGTGACCGATGCCACGGTGCGCCTGCTCGACGATATCGAGCGGACCTTCGCGGCGATGCCGCCGCGCTAGCGGTGGGGAGCTAGACCCACGCTCCGGCGCGCATGACGCGCCGGACCTGCGAGATCGCCGTCGAGCTCCACGAGGTCGGCGCGCTGACCGACCGCGATCCGACCGCGATCCGAGATGCCGAGCAGCGCCGATGGGTTGCGGCTGGCGGCCGCCACGGCCGCGGGAAGCGGGACCCCGGCCTCCACGAGGTTGCGGACCGCCGCGTCCAGCGCGATGACCGATCCGGCCAGCGTGGCCGTCCCGGCCAGGGTGACTCGCTGGCCGACGACCTCGACGGCGAGGCCGCCGATCTGCCCGCGTCCATCGCCCATTCCCGCGAGCGCGATGGCATCGCTGACCAGCAGCAGCCGGTCCGCCGGCTTCAGGCGGGTGATGAGCGGCCAGACCCCAGGGTCCACGTGGATCCCATCGGCGATGAGCTCGACGTAGACCGCGTCGTCGAGCAGGGCCGCGACGGCAACGCCCGGCGAGCGGTGATCGACGCCGCTCATGGCGTTGAAGAGATGCGTCGTCGACCGCGCCCCGGCCTCGTATCCGGCTCGCGCCTCGGCGAGCGTCGCCGCCGAGTGACCGATCGAGACCGCGACGTCTCGCTCGTGGAGCCAGCGGATGAGGTCGGTCGCGCCCGGCAGCTCGGGGGCGATGGTCAAAAGCCGAAGGCCGTCGACAAGGGGTTCGAGCGCCGCAGGCGGCACCTCGGCCGGAACCTGGAGGTGGGCGGTGTCGTGGGCCCCCCGCCTGGCCGTGGCCAGGAACGGTCCCTCGAGGTTGAACCCGAGGGGCTCGGCGCCGTCGGCCGGGGCGTCAGGGAGCCAGCTCCGGACGCCTTCGGCGAAGGCGACGAGGTCGGTGAGGGGGGCGGTCACGGCGGTCGGCAGGAACGAGGTCACGCCTCGTCGGAGCAGCGCGCGGGCCATGCCATCGAGGGCGGCGCGGTCGCCCATCGCGTCGTGGCCGCCCCAGCCGTGGACGTGGACGTCGACGAACCCCGGCGCGATGTACGGCCCGTCCGGGTCGCCCGTCGCCGTCGCCGTCGTCGAGGTCGACCGCTGCGATCCGCCCATCCTCGATCGCGACCCGGCCGCCGGCGACCCGATCGTCGAGGACCAGGCGGCCGGTGATGGTGCTGTCGGCCGGGCCGCTGCTCATCGCTCGCCGCGCTTGGTCACGCCGCCGGCCGCATCGGCCGGCTCGGGATCCGGTCCCTCGATGTCGAACCCGACGACCAGGCCGTAGCGGTCGGCCGGGTAGCGCGACTCGGTCGCCTCGATGCGACGGCCGTGCCCGTCAGCGATGACCCGCCGCTCCACGAGCAGCGGATCGCCGATCCGGACCTCAAGCAGGCGGGCGTCGTCGGGTGTCGCGGCGGCGGCACCGATCGTGCTGGACCCGCCGCGCAGCACGATTCCGGCGCGCCCCAGCGTCTCGTGCAGCGAACCGTCGGCGAGATCGGCCGTCATGACGGCGTCGGCACACGCCCCGATCAGGACCGTGGATTCGAGGGCGATCGGCTCATCGTCGGCCTGCCGCAGTCGGCGCAGGTGGACGACCGGCTGCCCGGCCGGGATGCCGAGGCTTGCGGCTTCGGCGGGCGAAGACGGGCGGATGATGCGGGTCAGCACCCGTGAGCTGGGAACGCGCCCGGCCCGGCGCATCTCCTGCGTGAACGTCATGAGCCGATTCGCCCGCCGGTGCGCGGGCGGCTCTGCCACGAAGCTGCCTCGGCCCGGCGTCCGCGTGATCAGGCCATCCTCGGCGAGGCGCTGCATGGCATTGCGGGCGGTCATCCGGCTGACCCCGAACTCCGCGCACAGCTCCGCGTCCGACGGCAGACGCGCGCCCGGCAACAGGATCGAGATCCGCTCCCGCAGCGCCTGCTCGATCTGGCGGTAGTGGGGCTGCGCCGCAGCGCTGGCCTGGATCATCGTGCCCCGACCGGTTCGTGGGCTGCGGTCCGGTCGTCTCGCTCGGCCGCCTCCGCGCCATGGAGGGCCGCCCCGATGGCCCCGGCCCACGTCCCGAGCTCCGCCGGGACGAGCCGGACGCGATCGAGCGCGGTCGTGTGGACCCGCTCGCGCAGCTCCGCCTCGATCGGTTCGCGCAGCAGGTCGAACGCCGCCGAAATGCCACCACCGATGACGACCACGTCGGGGGTGACGACCACGATCATGTTGGCGATCCCGATGCCCAGGTAGCGCCCCACGGAACGCAGCCCGGCCACGGCCATCGGCTCCCCGGCGCGCGCCGCCTCGACGGCCGCCTCGGCGGTCGCGGTCCCACACGCCGCCGCGATCCGGTCGGCGCGGGCGAATGCCTCGAGGCAGCCGTGGTTGCCGCAGCCGCACGGCGGCCCATCGGGATCGATCGTCTGGTGGCCGAGCTCGCCGCCGGTCCCGTCATGTCCCAGGTAGACGCGGCCGTCGATGGCGATGACGCCGCCGACCCCGGTCCCGAGCGTCAGCCCGACCATCGACGACGCGCCGCGCGCGGCGCCCAGGCGCAGCTCGGCCAGCCCGAACGCCCGCGCGTCGTTGATCAGCGTCGCGGGCAGCCCCAGCGCCGCCCCGACCGGGCCTGCCACGGGCCGGCCGTCCCAGGCGCCCGGGATGTTGACGAGGAACCGCGTCGTTCCGGCGGCCGGGTCGTACAGGCCCGGGATCCCGATCCCGACCGAGGTCACACCCGGGTTGCGCTCGATCGCCTCGGCTCCCACCGCTGCCAGGCGAGCCACCACGGCCTCCGGCCCTTCGGCAGCCGGCGTCCCGACCTGACCCCGGTCGAGGACCCGCCACTCGCCGTCGTCCCGCTCGACGACCACCCACTTGATGTTCGTACCGCCAAGGTCGAGCCCGAGATGGCGACTCGTGGGCGGGCCGTCCCCCACGTCGATCAGGACTCCGCCGTGACCCGGGTGTAGGCCGCCGCGACGACGACGATGATCGCGCCGAACAGGATCTGGCGGACGGCCTCGGGCAGGCCGAGGGTCGTGAGCAGGGATGTCAGCACGGTCAGGATGAGGGCCCCGACGATCGTCCCGCCGTAGCCACCGCGGCCGCCCATGATCGACGTCCCGCCGATGACGGCCGCGGCCACCGACGGCAGCACCGCGCTGTCCACCAGGGTCACGCTCGCCACGTTGTTGAGACCCGCGTACAGGAAGCCGGCGATCGCGGCGAGGAGGGCCGAGATGATGTACAGGACGATCAGGACCTGCCACGACCGGGCGCCGGCCAGGCGGGCGGCGATCGGGTTGTCGCCGACCGCGTACAGCAGCCGGCCGTAGCCGGTCCGCCGCAGCAGGATCAGGACGAAGGCGACCAGCGGTACGAAGACGAGCAGGCTGTTCGGCAGCACGCCGAGGACCGTGCCCGATCCAAGCGGTGCGCAGGAGCGTCGGGGACGCCAGCCCCGGTCTGGACCATCACGAGTCTGCCAGACGTTGGCCAGCCCGAGGATCACCAGGCTCATGCCCAGGGTCATGATCAGCGGGTGGACCTTGAAGACGCCGACACCGATGCCCGTCAGGAGCCCGGCGAGCGCCGCGATGACGAGCGCCACGAGCAAGGCGACCGGGAGTCCCTGGCCCGCGACGAGGGTCGCGACGACGAACCCGCTCATCGAGGCGACGGCGCCGACGGACAGGTCGATGCCGCCGGTCAGCATCGTCAGCGTCTGGCAGGCGGCGAGGATCGCCAGCGGGATGGCGGCCCGGACGATGCCCGCCGACCCAGCCCGGGTTCACGGAATCCGGCCTGACGAGCAAGACCAGGGCGACCAGCAGCACGAGCAGGCCGATGAGCGGGATGAGCGGCCGGTCGCGGAACAGGCGCCGCCAGGCGGCCGCGGTGAGCCACGGGTTGCGGGTGCTGGTTGCGTCCGCCACGCCGCTCATGCCCGCTCCCGCCGCATCTGGATCAGGCTGCCGAACATGACCACCCCGATCAGGATGAGCGCCCTGGAGGACGACCGAGAGGTTGGTGTTGACGCCGAGGAACGTCATGTCGGTCCGGATCAGCTGGAGGATCACGACCGCGACGATCGGCCCGAACACGCCGCCGCGGCCGCCGGCGAGGCTCACGCCGCCGAGGACGATGGCCGCGACGCTCAGCAGCGTGTAGGGCCCGGGCACCGGCGTCCCGATCCCGGTGCTCGCGGTCAGCGCCAGGCCGCCGAGGGCCGCGAACAGGCCCGTCAGCATGTAGGCGACGACGCTTCGTCCGGCCGACCGGCACGCCGCTGCGGAACGCGGCCAGCCGGTTGCTGCCGATGGCATAGAGCGACAGCCCGAGCCGCGATCGCCGGAGGGGGATCCAGATCAGCGCCACGACGACGATCAGGACGACCAGCGCCCTTCGGGATCCACTCGTTGACCGAGGGACCCGGTGACCAGGTCCTTGAGCCACTTCGCCGACGCCGCCGCCGGGGGTCTTCAGGACGAGCAGCGCGCAGCCCGCCCAGACGAACGACATCGCCAGGGTCACGACGATGTCGGGCACGCGGGTGAGGACGACGACGCCACCGTTGATCGCGCCCAGGACGAGCCCCAGCAGGAGGACGCCGAGGACGACCGCGACGCCGAACTCCTCGGGCTGGCCCTTCATGAGCGCGGCCGCGACGACGCTCGTCAGCGCCATCATCGAGCCGATCGAGAGGTCGATCCCGCCGGAGATGACGACGATCGCCTGGCCGACGGCGGCCAACGCGAGCGGCAGGACCGAGATCGCCAGGCCCTGGACGCCGGCCACCCCGTAGCTCGGCTGGATGAGCTTCGTGAAGACCAGGAGGAGGGCGAGGAAGCCGACCAGCCCGATCACCCAGCCATTGCGTTGCGCAAAGGCGGCGAGGGCGTCCGCCGGGCGGGGGCGGAGGTCGTCGACCGGGGCTGTCGCGGCGCTCATCGGCCGCTCGCCGGCGGCAGGGGCTCGCGGTCCGGAGACGCATCGACCGGCCCGGCATCGACCGGCGCGGCTGCTTCGGCGACCGCCTCCGCGGCGACCAGCTCGGCCGCGATCTCCTCGGGCATCGGGGCGTCCGAGCGGCAGGTCGTAGGCGGCCCGCAGCAGCGTCGGCTCGTCGGCGTCGGCGACCGTCGATCTCGGCGACCACCCGGCCGCCGAAGATGACGATCGCCCGGTCGCAGGCGAGCTGGATCTCCTTGAGCTCCGAGGTGTAGAGCAGGACCGCGGCGCCGGCCTCCGCCAGGTCGCGAAGCAGCACGTAGATCTGCTGCTTGGTCCGGATGTCGATGCCGCGGGTCGGGTCGAAGCACAGCATCGTCTGGACGCCGCCGGCGACCCAGCGCGCGATCGTGACCTTCTGCTGGTTGCCGCCCGACAGCCGGCGGACCTCGCCCTGCGCGCGCGTGTCGATCTGGAGCCGGCTGATCGCCGTCGTCGACCTTGCGTGCGCTCCTCGCCGGTGTTGATCGGGCCCCAGCGGCTCGACCCAGGCGGTGAACGGCAGCGCGATGTTCTCGCGCACCGAGCGCTGCATCAGCAGCGCCTCGGCGCGGTCGGCCGGCACGTAGACGAGACCCGCCCGGATGGCGTCGGCCGGATGGCGGAAGGAGACGGGCGAGCCGTCGACGAGCAGCTCGCCGCTCGTCGGGCGTTCGGAGCCGGCGAGGATGTCGAACAGCTCGTCCTGGCCCTGGCCCTCGAGCGCGACGACGCCGAGCACCTCGCCCGGGTAGAGGTCGAACGAGACGTCCTGCAGTTTGTGCCGCGCGGCGAGGCTTCGGGCGGAGATGCGGGGCTTCACGTCGGCCGACCGGGCCGCCGCTGGCGCCCGTTCGGCGACCGCCGCCATGTCCTCGACGATGTCGCCGAGCATGAGCTCGACGATCCGCTCCTCGGAGCCCTCGGTGACGTCGACGACGCCGACGGTCTCGCCCTCGCGCAGGACGGTCGCGCGGTCGCAGACGGCGGCGATCTCGATCATCCGATGGGAGATGAAGATGACCGAGCGGTCGCCGCCGCGCTGGCGGCCGATGACCTCGAGGACGCGCTCGGTCAGGTTCGCGGGCAGGGCCGCGGTCATCTCGTCGAGCATCAGCACGTCGGGCTCGATGGCCAGCGCGCGGGCGAGGTCGATGACCCGGAGCGAGGCCAGCGGCAGGTCGCCGCGCCATGCTCGACAGGTCCAGGTCCTCGAGGCCGAGCTCGGCCAGCCAGTGGCGGAATGGCTCGACCGGCGTCTCGGTCAGGCGGAGGTTGGACCGGATGTCCAGGTCCGGGATGAGCGCCGGCTCCTGGTAGACCGAGACGATGCCGCCGCGGCGCGCCTCGGCCGGTGAGTGGGCCATGTGCTCCCGACCGCGGACGGTGATCGTGCCGCCGTCCGGGCGGACCGCCCCGGTGAGGATCTTGACGAGCGTGCTCTTGCCGGCGCCGTTGGCGCCCATGAGCGCGTGGACCTCGCCGGGGCGCACGGCCAGCGAGGCGGTCTGCAGCGCGACGACCGCGCCGTAGGTCTTCGCGATCCCGGTGGCCTCGAGCAGGAGCTCCGTCGTGGTGAGGGTCATCGGTCCCTCGATGGTAGTACGGGAGATGCCGGCGGATCCGGCACCTCCCGCTGCGTGGGTCTATGGCTCGGGGACGGCTACGCTCGCCCGGGCCCTTGCAGGCGACGGCCTGCTCGGGGGTGTACGTGGTCCAGCCCTCGATCTGGAGACCGAGCGGCCAGAGCGGGTCGAGACCGTCGACCTTCCACGACTCGAGCAGCGCCTTGCCCTCGTCGGTGACGTTGTCGGCGACGACCGGGTCCAGGAGGACCGTGTTCGCGCGCGCGGGCGCCGGTGCCGTCTCGATGGTCTCACCGTTGAGGAGCTTGAGCGCCAGGCCGACGCCGGCGCCGCCGACGGCGGCGGGTTGGTGACCGCGGCGCCCTTGAGCCCGGCGTAGTCGGTCGGGTTCGGCAGCTGGCCGACGAAGCGCGCCGAGGTCCGCGCCGACGATCGGCACGAACGGCTTGCTGTGCGGCCTTGATCGCGTCGACGACCTGCGAGTCCATGCCCGACGTCCAGATGCCCTGGACGTCGTCGTACCGCCGCTGGTGATGAAGTCGGTTGCGATCTGGGTGGCCTTCGCCGGGTCCCAGTCCGTGTGGACACCCTCGTCGCTCGGGACGAGCTTGATGCCCGGATACTCGGCCAGCGCCTGCTTGAAGCCGGTGTCGCGGTCGGTGTCGGCCGGGTGGCCGGCGATGCCGCGCATGTACGACGACGTTGCCCTTGCCGCCCAGCTGCTCGAACAGCCACTTGGCGCCGAGGTAGGCGTACTCGACCTGGTTGTTGGACAGGTTGTAGGCGTCCGGGTCGGTGACGAACGCGTCGACCGCGACGGTCGTTGATGCCGGCGGCCTTGGCCTCGTCGAGCGCCGGGTTGAGGGCGTCGGGATCGTTCGGGTTGAAGACGATCGCGTCGACGTCCGCGGCGATCAGGTCGCGGATGTCCTGCAGCTGGCCGGCCGCGTCCGTGTTGCGGTGGATGATGGTGAGCTTGGAGACCTGGCCGGACGCGAGCGCCTCGGCCTTGGCCGTGCAGATCTGCTCCTCGCGGAAGCCGTTGCCGACGCCGCCACCGTTCGAGAACCCGATCGTGTAGCTGCCCGCCGCGCTGGCGGCCGCGTCAGACGGCGCGCCGGCGCTGGGGGCCGCCACGCTGGGGGCCGCCACGCTCGGGGCCGTGCTGGCCGCGGGCGTGGAGCACGCGCCGCGAACACCGCGACCGCTGCGAAGACCGCGAGCAATCTTGCCCGGGTCGATCCCTTCTCGATCATTCGTTCTCCTCCTCGTTCGATCGGCGCGCCATGGTGGCCGCGCCGTAGGACGACGATCGCCCCCGCCCACGGGGGTCGTTGATCGCTCATCAGCTCGGCTTCACCTCCTGGCGCGGGGCTCGCCTCGCCGTCATCCGTATCGCGGCTGATGGCACGGGCGATGCGCCGCGCGTGCTCCTCGATAGGCTCGTCGAACAGCGACCGCGAGCGCTCGGCGCCTACGACCGAGGCTCGGGTGATGACCGGTGGCATCGCGCCACGCTCCACGAGCAGCTGGGCGGTCCGCACCTTGATGGAGTTGACGATGGCGACGGCGGTGATCGTCGAGCCCGGACCGACCGGGGTGTCGAGCCCGTCGATCGTCGACCAGGGCGTCGGCGTGCGGCGTGCACAGGTCGATGACGAGGTCGGCCTCGTCGAGCAGGCGGCTGCCGACCATCGGGATCCGGGTCGGCCGACATCGACTGCTCGACCGAGGTCACGGCGATGACCCGCAGGCCGCGCCGGCGCGCGCCGCGGGCCATCTCGACCGGCACCGCCGAGGTCCCCGCGGCCGAGAAGACGATCATCACGTCGTGCGGCCCGAAGGTGAAGTTCGACGAGGATGACCTCGGCGAGGCCCGGCATCCGCTCGATGAACATCGCCTGGCGCTGGCCGTTGGCGCCGACGACCTGGGTGTGGAACGTCATCGACAGCTCGACGATCGGGTTGAAGCCGGGGTACGAGCCGTAGCGCGGGAACATCTCCTCGACCGGGATCCGCGAGTGGCCGGTCCCGAACAGGTGGACGAGGCCGTCGCCGGCGATCGCATCGGCGCACCACTGGCTGGCTTCTCGAGGGCGTCGCCCTGGGTCGTGGCGAGCCGATCGAGGAGCGCCCGTGCTTCGTCGAGGAACGGCGGAGCGCTCACCGACGTGACGGTCCTCGCGTTCATCGGGCGCCCACGACGACGAATCGCATCAGTACCCGCCTTCGGTGCCGGCGCCGGCCGCGGCCGCGGCGCTGACCGGTGCCTGACCGGCCTTGCGCGCCCGGAAGTCGTCGATGATCGTGTTCGTCGCCGTCGCGCCGATGCGCGTCACGCCGAGCGCCATGACCTCGAGCAGCGCGTCGAGCGTCCGGACGCCGCCGGCGGCCTTGACCTGGATGTGGGGCGAGGTGTTCGCGCGCATCAGCCGCAGGTCGTCGTGGGTCGCGCCGCCCGGCGCGAAGCCGGTCGAGGTCTTCACGAAGTCGGCGCCGGCGGCCTCGGTCAGGCGGCAGGCGCGGATCTTCTCGTCGTCGGTCAGGTAGGCGTTCTCGAAGATGACCTTGACGATCGCGCCGGCCGCGTGGGCGACCTCGACGACCGCGGCGATGTCGGCCTCGACGTCGGCGTCGCGGCCGGACTTCAGGGCGCCGATCTGGATGACCATGTCGAGCTCGGTCGCGCCGTCGGCCAGCGCCTGCTGCGCCTCGAAGACCTTCGTCTCGGTCCGGTGGTTGCCGTGCGGGAAGCCGATCATGGTCCCGACCGCCACGTCCGTGCCGTCGAGGATGGCCGCCGCGCGGAGCGACGTCGGCCGGCCGGACGCACACGCGACGCGACGTCGTACTCGGCCGCCAGCCGGCAGCCGTCCTCGACGAACGCGTCGTCGAGCTCGGGCCGCAGCAGCGAGTGGTCGATCGTCTTGGCGATGTCGCGTTCGGTCAGCGCGTCGAAGTCGATCGTCGACAAGTTCTCGCTCACTTGATGTAGGGCCGCAGGACGTCGCGGGCGAGCAGGAAGCCGCGCTTGATCAGGTCGTCGGTCTTCTCGAAGTCGCGGTCCTCGTGCTCGATGATCACGTCGCCGTCGAAGCCGGCTCGCCACAGGGCCGCGAACAGCGGGCCCCAGTCGACGTCGCCGAGCCCGGGCAGGCGCGGGATCTGCCAGCCGATGCCCGAGCGCGAAGACGCCGCGCTCGTAGAGGCCGTCGCGGTCGATCATCAGGTCCTTGGCCTGCACGTGGAGGATGTGCGGCCCGAACTCGCGGATGAACCGCGGGATGTCGATCATCTGGAGGATCAGGTGCGACGGGTCGAAGTTGAGCCCGATCGTGCCGCCCCACTGCTCGAGGATCCGGCGCCAGATGCGCGGCGTCGTCGCGAGGTTGTGCCCGCCCGGCCACTCGTCGTCGCTGAACAGCATCGGGCAGTTCTCGATCGTGATCTGCCGGCCGTGGTCCTCCGCGAAGGCCACGATGTCCGGCCAGACCTGGAGCGCCTCCTCCCAGTTCTGCGTCCTGGGTCTTCGCGGCGTCGGCGCCCATGAACGTGTTGACGAACGGGACGTCCATCTTCTCGGCGGCCGTGATGACGTGCTTCAGGTGGCCGATGACGGTCTCGCGATGCGCCGGATCCGGATGGAGCGGGTTCGGGTAGTAGCCGAGCCCGGAGATCGCGAGGCCCTTGCCCCGGATCTCGCCGGCCAGCTCGGTCGCCTGCCGCGCCGACAGGTTCGCGACATCGATGTGGGAGGTGCCGGCGTAGCGGCGGGTCGGCCCGCTCGAGCGCGGCCAGCAGGCGATCTCGATGCTCTCGAAGCCGTTGGCGGCCGTCCAGTCGACGACGTCGGCGAGCGGCGTCTCGGGGAACGGCGCGGTCAGCAGACCGAGCCTCATCGGGACGCCTGCGCGGTGACGGGCTGCGATCGCGGGACGCCCGATCGATCGACATCCACCCAGCGGCCTTCGCGCGCGCTCTCGGCGATCGCGTCGCCGACGAGCATCTCGTCGTGGCCGTCCGCGAACGTGGGATAGCCGGGGTGGGAGGAGGGCTCCCCGGCCACCACGTCCGCGTAGACGGCCCGGAAATGGGCACAGAACGTGTCGAAGAAGCCTTCGACGTGACCGTCCAGGCAGGGCGGCGGCCGCCTTGCCCGCCGCGCCCATGAGTGCAGGGTTTCGGATGAGGATCTCGTTCGGCCGGTCGCGGTGGCCGACCCACGCCTGGTCGGGCTGCTCGGAATCCCAGGCCCAGGCCCCGTCGGATCCGTCGATCTCGTAGATGGAGCGAGTTCTTCCGGCCCGCGCTGATCTGGCTGATGCTCACCGCGCCACGGGCGCCGCCGTCGAAGCGGAGCAGGATCGAGGCGGTGTCCTCGGTCGCGATCTCGCGCTCGACGGCGTCCGTCGAGCGGTCGGTCGAGAACGTCTCGACCGGGCCGGTCGGCTCGCGCCGCGTGCCGATGAAGGTCGACAGATCGGCCATGACGGCACTGACGTGCTGGCCGGTCACGAAGGTCATGAGGTCGAGCCAGTGCGACCCGATGTCGCCGACCGCCCGGAGCGCGCCGCCGCGGTCCGGCTGGAGGCGCCAGTTCCAGTCGCTCTCGAGCAGCAGCCAGTCCTGGAAGTAGCGTCCGGTCACGAGCCGGACGTCGCCGAGGCCGCCGTCCGCGATGAGCTCGCGAGCGTGCTGGTTGAGCGGGTAGTAGCGGATGTTGAAGTTCGTCGCGTTGACGAGGCCACTCGCCGCGGCGAGGTCGACGAGTTCCGCCGATTCCGCGGCCGACATCGCCAGCGGCTTCTCGCACACGACGTGCTTGCCGGCCGCGAGGATGTCGCGGCTCTGGCTGACGTGCAGGTCGTTCGGGGAGGTGACGTGGACGACGTCGACGGTGTCGTCCGACAGCAGGTCCTCAAGGGAGTCGTAGGCGCGTGGGACGCCGAGCGCGTCGACCCGCGCCTGGCCACGTTCCGGCGTGCTGCCGAGCACGCCGCGGACCTGCACGCCGATCCGCCGCAGTGCCTCCACGTGGACCGTGCCGATGAACCCCGTCCCGATGACGGCGGCGCCGATGTCGGCGATCGTTCTCACCGTTGCTGTCTCACCCACTGGCTGGTGCGCACAAACGTCTAGACATTCTAGCGGACGCTCGCCGCGGACCGGATCTGGTCTGGTGTCGCGCGCTCAAGGGGCCCTCCGGGTTCTCCACCCACCCCTTGCCGACGCATCATCCTAGTTTGTCCTGTCAAGTGCAAAAGAGGCTCGGATTTCACTCCTGGCGAGGGGGGATCCGTTCGGAGCGCGAATGAACGGGGTTGGGTGCTTCTGCACACCATAGCAGTACTTTAGTTCTTGACAGAGATAAGTATAGTAGGCCGAGGACGCCAGGTTGCCAGCCCAGCGGCACGTGCTACCACCAACGCGCCACGGACACCGCGGGCCGACCTGACTGTCGAAGGAGGCACGATGGTGCTCGACACGAAGCTCAGCCGGCGTCGATTGCTCCAAGCGGGCGCCGCCGGCGCCGCAGCGGCCGCGCTCTTACCTCTCGGTCCATCGGGGGTCTTTGCGGCCGGCAAGGGCCGGCTCATCCCAGCAGGTAAAGTGGGGACGATCACCTTCACCCAGCGAGATGTGCCCGGCCGCATGGGCATCTCGACCGGCAACGCCACGATGGGGTTCCTCGGGGGCGCCAACTTCCCTGAGGATCCGACCGACCTCGGACCGCTCGTTCCGCTGCCGGGCGGCTGGAAGGAACTCTTCGAATACCTCGGCGGTGTCGGGTTCACGCAGATCGAGTTCGCGGGCTACACCCAGAACGGCGCGAACCCGGGTGGTGCTCAGCCCAGCCCGACGACCAACCGCGCCGGCTATCTCGCCTACGCGTCCACCCTGCGCGGGTTCCTCGACGACAACGGTCTCGAGGCCATCGGCAACCACGGCTTCATCCCCAATACGTGGCCCGGACCGAGCAGCCCCGGCGGCGGGATGTCGACCGCCGATTACGACCGGTTCCAGACCGAGCTCGAATTCGCGTCCATCCTCGGCATGCCCTTCATGGGTACCGGCAACGACCCGACCAGCGCGAACATTCGCAGCGTCGCGTCGTGGACCATCGCGGGCGAGAAGTGGGAAGCGCTAAACACGCTCACCCTGGCCTGGGGCATCCACCTCTATCCGCACAACCACTCACCCGCCTACAACTTCCTCCAGGACGGTCCGCTCGTAACCGTCACCGAGCATCGCTTGACGGGCGCACCGATCGCCCCGACGCAGGTCCCTGCCGAATCCGGCAAGCGGTTGATGGAGTTTTACCTCGAGATCACCGATCCGGAGTCGTGCCTTATCGAGATGGACATCTTCTGGGCGTACGTCGCCCAGCACCAGCACCGCTGGCGCTACGACGAGAACGGTGACCGGGTCGAGCACGTGTTCGATCCGCTGGCGCTCGTGGCGAGTCAGCCCAAGCGCTTCCCGTTGTATCACGCCAAGGACGGCGACAAGGTCGACGGCGCCCCGCTGACCGACAACGGTTACAACATGATCCCGTTTGGTGACCCCAGGAGTGATATCGACTTCGCGACCTTCTTCAAGGAGCAGGGCGCGAAGGGCTTCCACAATCCCAACTACGAGCAGGACAACGCTCCGGGCGGCGGTGCCGATCCTGGTCGGTCCCTGCGGTTCTCCCACATCAGCGCAGCGAACATGAACGCCCTTCGCGGGTAGCGCTCACTCGACCCCCGCGACCGGTAGGGGCGCCCGGGCCGTCACGGCTCCGGGCGCTCAACCGTTCGTCATCGGCCAACGACCCGACGTCCGCCCGCGCTCCTCGGCGCGCGCGAGCTGATCGATTCGCCCCGTGCAGGGACTGGAGGCAGGATCCGTTGCGCAAGGCCATCACGTTGTTGGGCCTGCTGGCCCTCGTCGGCTCGCTCGCGGCGCCCTCGGTGGCGCTGTCGGCGCCAGCCGAGAAGTACCGGGTCTTCGTGTTCACGAACGGCGCCCCGGCCTATGCCCAGAAGGGCGTCAAGGCGATCAGGGATCTCGGCAAGGCCAACGGGTTCGGGGTCCAGTCGAACGGCGACGCCGGATTGTTCACCGAGGCCGACCTCGGCCGCTTCCGGGCGGTCGTCTTCCTCGATACCACCGGCAGTCCCCTGAATGCCGCCCAGGAGGCCGCCTTCGAGGCGTACTTCCGCAACGGCGGCGGGTTCGTCGGCGTCGGGTCGGCCGTGGAGACCGAGCCCGATTGGCAGTTCCTCACGGACATCCTCGGGACGCGCTCGGCGGGCAAGCTCGGCGCCCAGACGGTCACGAACAAGGTCGCAGACCGCGGGCACGACGCGAGCAAGAACCTGCCCGAGTACTGGAACCTCAACGACACCTACTACAACTGGGCCTCGAATGTCCGCGGCCTGAGCCACGTGCTGACCACGGTCAGCGACGCCCCCTTCAACCGCACCGGCGACGGACCGACGATCAATGCCCTGACCGGCGGCACCATGGGCGCCGATCACCCGGTCACCTGGTGCAAGGACTACCAGGGTGGTCGCTCGTACTACACGAACCACGGCGCCTCCTCCGCTGCGTGGAACGACGCAAACCTCGTCAAGGAGCTGCTCGGCGCGATCGAGTGGGCTGCCGGCGAGTCCGATCCCGTGTACAGCGACTGCGGCGCGACGGTCCGCGCGAATTACCAGCAGTCGTTCGTTGCAGCACCGCCGAACCTGAGCGAACCGATCGGGTTCGACGTGCTCCCCGACGGCTCCGGCCGCGTGATCCAGACCGACCGTCGCGGTGGCGTCCGGCTGCACGACCCGGCCACGAACTCGACGACCCTCATCGCCCAGATCCCGGTCTATATCGCGAACGAGGACGGGATGTACGGGCCCGAGGTGGACAACGACTTCAACACGAACAAGTGGGTCTACCTGTTCTACTCGCCGCCGACCGTCGAGGACGTGAAGTTCGCGGACGGGACGCTCCATACCGTGACCACGCCGCTGAACGACCCGGCGACGCCGCAGAACGAGCAGAACGCGCCCAACATCGCGGGTGCGCTGAGCGCGTGGGATCCGTACGTCGGCTACTTCCAGCTCTCTCGCTTCAAGCTCGTCGATGCGAGCGGTGCCACGCCGGCCCACCTCGACGTGACCAGCGAGCAGCAGATCCTGCGGGTCCCGAACAACCGCGGCGCGTGCTGCCACGTCGCGGGCGACATCGACTTCGATTCGCACAACAACCTGTGGCTGGTCACCGGCGACGACACGCCGTCGGGCGGTGGCAACTCCGGTGGATTCTCGCCGTTCAACGGCCAGCTCACCAATGAGAGCCAGACAGTCGCCGTCGCCAACGCGACCGGCGGCACGTTCACGCTGACATTCGACGGCCGGACGACGCAGCCCATCGCGTTCCCGCTCGATAACGCGCAGATCGAGGCGGCTCTCGAAGGGCTGTCCAACCTCGACGACGTCGCGGTGACCGGGACCGGCACCCGGACGGTCAACTTCCGCGGCAACAAGGCCGAGCAGGACGTTCCGCTGATGACGGCGGACGCCTCAGGGCTGACGGGTACCACGCCGACCGTCACCGTCGCGATGGCGACGGTCAATAACGGCCAGGGCACCAACATCCCCGCCGATGGCGGCCTGTTCAACGCGCCGCACGTGGACGCTCGCCGGACCGCGCAGAACACCGGCCACCTGGGCGGCAAGCTGCTACGCATCACGGTCAAATCGGGCGACATCGGCGAGGCCGAGGAAAACGACCTCGGCGGCGCCTATACCGTCCCTGCCGGCAACCTGTTCCCCGCCGGTACGGCTCGCACCCGACCCGAGATCTATGCGATGGGCTTCCGCAACCCGTTCCGGCTCACGCTGGACAAGGACGACGTGGCCTACGTCAGCGACTATTCGCCCTGACTCGCAGGTGCCACAGCAGTTCCGCGGTCCGTCCGGGACCGGGCGGTTCGAGATCGTCCGCGCGCCCGCGAACTACGGCTGGCCGCTCTGCTACAAGACCGACCTCCCGTACTACAAGTGGGACTTCAACACCTCCACGCCGCTCCCCGTGGGTGCGCCGGAGCCGCACGACTGCGACGACCCCACCCGCGGGCCGCAGAACACCTCGCGCTGGGTGGCGAACGGTGGTCCGGCCGTCGACCCAGGTCTTGAGTACGGGCCACCGATCACGAATCCCGAGATCTGGTACTCGTATCGCGACAACCAGGCGGCTCCCAACGGACCGCAAGGGACCCAGTGCTTCGCGAGCTATGGGCCCGGCGCACCGGCCAACCCGGTCGGCGCGTGCCCGCAGCTGTTCCCGGAGCTCTTCACGGGCGGCGTCGGACCGCACGGCACCGCGCCGTACGACTTCGACCCGTCCAACCCGAATCCCACGAAGTTCCCGCCGTACTGGGACGGGGCCTGGATCGCCGGCGAGTTCACCCAGGACACGCTGCGCGAGGTCCGCATGGACTCGAACGACGAGGTCCACAAGATCAACAACACGCTGCCGTGCGGCCCGGTGCCAGCGACCCCGACGCGGCCGTGGCTCTGCGACAACCCCATGGACATGGAATTCGGGCCTGACGGCACGTTCTACCTGCTCACCTACGGTGATGGCTTCTTCGCCATCAACCCGGACGCCGGGATGATGCGCTGGGAGTACGTCAAGGGACTCCGCGCGCCGGTCGCCGTGATCTCAGCCACGCCGACCGATGGTCCGGCGCCGCTGACCGTGGCCTTCTCGAGCGCCGGCTCGAATGACGCCGACCCCGGCGATTCGATCCGCTTCGAGTGGGACTTCGACGGCAACGGCACGGTCGACTCGATCGAGCCGAACCCGACCCACACGTACACGACGACCGGGCAGTTCACGGCCAAGCTATCCGTGATCGATTCGAGCGGCAAGGTCGGGTCGGCGAACACTACGATCACGGTCGGCAACACGGCGCCGGTGGTGACCATCAACGCGCCGGTCGAAGGCGGGACGTTCGTCTTTGGCGAGGACATCCCGTTCACGGTGACGGTCACCGACCCGGAGGACGGTGCGATCGACTGCGCCGACGTCCAGGTGACCTTCGTCCTCGGCCATGACACGCACGGCCACGCCGAAGCGTCGACCTCCGGCTGCTCCGGCGTCCTGCCGACCGACCCGGAGGGCGTGTCGCACGGCGGCAACGTGTTCGGCGTCATCAGCGCGTCGTACACCGACGGCGGGGGCGCCGGCGGTGTTCCGACCCTGACCACCGTCGCCCAGAACCAGATCCGCCAGAAGCGTCAGGAAGTGGAGTTCGTCGTCAACCAGTCCGGCACGAATGTTGCCGGCTCCACCGACGTCGGCGGTGGCTCCCAGCGTGGCGGCCTCAGCGCCGGCGACTGGCTCCAGCTCAACGGGCCGTTCAACCTGCTCAACATCGACTCGATCACGTTCCGTACGTCCGGCGGCAACAACGGGGTCGCCAGTGGCGCGGTCGAGATCCATCGCGACACGGTCGATGGACCGATCGTGAGCACCGTGACCATCGTCGGTACCGCCAGCGGTGGGACCTACGCCAGCCAACCGTTCCCGATCGCAGACAGCGGGACCCACGAGTACTTCCTGGTCTTCCGCGCCGTCCCGACCGGACCCGGCAACAACTTCTTCAACCTCAACTGGATCGAATTCGGAGGACCGGGGGTCTCGATCCCCTGAGCGTCTCTCCAGCCCGGGGACGGTCCGGCTCACGGACCGTCCCGACCGGATCACGTCAGCCGGCGGATCCGGACGTTCCGGAACCACACCTCCTCGCCGTGATGCTGGAGGACCACGCCGCCGGCGTCGGCCGCCATGAAGCCCGGCAGGTCGCGGAACTTGCTGGCGTCGACCAGGGTTCGCACGTCGGCGCCGCCCCACTCGTAGTCGACCACACGGCTGCCGTTGAGCCAATGCTCGACCTGTCCCCCGTGGACCACGATCCGCCCCGTGTTGAACGTCCCGACCGCCTCCAGGCGCTTGTCCGCATTCGGAGCGATCAGCCCGTAGAGCGCCGCTGCCGAAGTCCGCGGATCGCGGCCGTCCGGGTGTCCGCTGTCGTCGAGCACCTGGTATTCGGGACCGGTCGTCCACGAGGGCGCGTCACTCTCGACGACACGGTAGAGGACGCCGCTGTTGCCGCCCGGGCTCACGCGCCAGTCGAATTCGAGCTCGAAATCGTCGAAGGTTTCGCGCGTGACGAGGTCGACGCCGGCACCGGGCAGGGCATGGAGCTCCGCGTCCTCGACGACCCAGCTGGTCGGGAAGGCGTCCGACCCGTAGCCGCGCAGCGCCGCAGTGGACGTGCCGTCGAACAAGGCGATCCAGGGACCTTCCACGGGCGTGACCTCCGGCGTTGTGGCGATGGGTGCGGGGGAGCCGATCGGGCCGACACACGCGGCCGCCGCGAGCACCGTCGCGAGCATCGCGGCGCCCGCCATCCGAAGCGCATCGGGCCTCGCCGACTCCTTCATCCGGCCATGGTCCCCCAATCGCCCGATCCCGTCCGTTCGGGAGCCGACGCCCGGGCGCTATCATCGCGTGGTGACTGAGGGGCCGACGGAGTTGGTACGTGCGCCGGTCGTTGGGCCGCATCAGCCACTTCCCGACGAGGTCCTCGACGCCCTCGTCACCGTGCTCGACGAGGTCCGCCTCGGGCGGTCGCGCTCCCGGTCCGAGCTCGTGACGAGGACCGGCCTCGGCCGGGCGATCGTGGCGCGACGGGTCCAGGAGCTGATCGATCGCGGCCTGCTGAGCGAAGGCGAGGTCGGCCCGAGCACGGGCGGCCGACCGCCGCGACACCTCGCCTTCTGTGCGGACGCCGGGCACGTCCTGGTCGCGGACCTCGGTGCGACGAGCATCGACGTGGCCGTCACGAGCCTGGATGGCCGGATCCTTGGCCACCACGACGAGCCCGCCCGGATCGAGGACGGCCCAGAGCGGGCGCTCGAGCGCGTGGACGCCCTGTTCGAGTCCTTGCTGCGCACGACGCAGGACATCCCCGGCCGGCTATGGGGCATCGGCATCGGTGTCCCGGGGCCTGTGGAGTTCGACTCGGGGCGGCCGATCTCGCCGCCGATCATGCCGGGCTGGGACGGCTACCCGATCCGGGAACGCTTCACCCAGCGCTATCAGGCGCCGGTCTGGGTCGACAACGACGTCAACCTGCTGGCGCTCGGAGAGTGGCGATCCGGCGTCGCGTCGGGTCACGACAACGTCGTCGTCGTCAAGATCGGGACCGGGATCGGCGCCGGCATCATCTCCGATGGCCGCCTGCATCGAGGGGCTCAGGGCAGCGCCGGCGACGTGGGCCACATCCAGGTCACGGACGACCCGGCGGTCGTGTGCCGATGCGGTAATACCGGGTGCCTGGAAGCGCTCGCCGGCGGCGCCGCGCTCGGGCGCGCAGGCGAGGCCGCCGCACTCGACGGTCGGAGCCCCAGGCTGCAGGCGGCCCTCGACCTGCACGGCAGCCTGTCGGCTGAGGATGTCGCTCGGGCGGCCTCATTCGGTGACCCGGTCGCCGTGGCGCAGCTGCAGGCCGCCGGTCGGTTGGTCGGCTCGATGCTGGCGGGCATCGTGAACTTCTTCAATCCGTCGCTGATCGTCATCGGTGGCGGCGTCGCCAACAGTCCGGACCAGCTCATGGCCGCGATCCGCGGGACGATCTATCGACGGTCCCTGCCCCTCGCGACGCGAGACCTGTCGATCCAGCGCTCCTCGCTCGGTGCGCTGGCCGGTGTGATCGGCGCCTCCTCGATGGTCGTCGACCAGTTGTTCGCCCGGGGTGCCCTCGCCCGCTGGATCGAGGCCGGTGACCCGGCGTCGACGCCGGACCTGCCCCTCGCGCGCGCCGGCTAGCCCATGGGAGTCGCACAAACCCGCGTCGGGTTCATCGGCGCGGGGATCATGGCCCGCCATCACCTCGGGGAGATCCTCGACGGGGCTTCCGACACGGAGGTCGTCGCCATCTGCGAGCCGTCGGCGGTCGCCTACGCGGCGGCGGCCCAGCTGTTCGACCAGCACGGCCTGCCGGTTCCGCCGAACGAGCCCGACTGGACCAGGTTCGTCGAGAGGTACTCCGGCCAGCTCGACGCCGCGTTCATCATCACCCCGCACGTCCTGCATTTCGCCCAGGCGACGGCCTGCCTCGAGGCGGGCTTCGACGTCCTGCTCGAGAAGCCGATGGTCATGACCGCCAGCGAGGCGACGGCGCTCATCGACGACGCGCGACCGGACCGGGCGACTGCTCGTCGTCGCGTTCCAGGGCAGCCTCTCGCCCCAGGTCCGGGAGGCGGCCCGGATGCTGCGCTCGGGCGAGCTCGGGCCGATCCTCAACATCAGCGCGGTCGTCTGGCAGGACTGGGCGACCCTGACCGAGGGCACCTGGCGCCAGCAGCCCGAGCTGTCCGGCGGCGGGTTCCTCTTCGATACCGGTGCCCACATGCTCAACACGGTGTCCGACCTCGCCGGTGAGGACTTCGCCGACGTGGCCGCATGGCTGGAAGACGACGGCCGGCCCGGTCGACATCCGGGCCGCCGTGATGGGCCGGCTCGTGTCTGGGGCCCTCGTCACGATGAACGCCGTTGGCAGCGCCATCCCGTCCTGCCATTCGGACATCCGCGTGTTCACGTCTAGGGCGATCCTCCGAACCGGGATCTGGGGCGAGCGACTCGAGTTGCAGCGAGCCGGGTCGGCGCGCCTGCGACGGGTCAGCTCCGTGGCCCCGATGCAGATCTGGGACCAGTTCCTCAACGTTCGGGCGGGGCGCACCGTCAACCCGAGCCCGCCCGAAGTCGGGCTGCGGATGGCGCGCCTCTGGGACGCGATCCGCGAATCGACCGAGCACGGCGGCGCCGTCATCTCCCTGCCGCGCACGGTGCCTGAGGCGCCCGAGGCGCCCGCGGAACCGGCCGGACCGGCCGGACCGAACCTCGCCGAGGCCGTCCGTCCAGTGACCCGCGTGACCGTCTGGAACGAGTATCGCCAGGAGCGCTCCGATCCCGCCGTCGGAACGATCTACCCCGACGGCATCCACGGCGCGATCGGCGACGGTCTGCGCGCAGCCGGCTTCGACGTGCGCGACGGCGACGCTCGACGAACCGGAGCATGGACTCACCGACGAGGTCCTCGCCGCAACCGACGTGTTGACCTGGTGGGGCCACGTCGCGCATGACGAGGTCACCGACGCCGTCGTCGACCGCGTGCATCGCCGCGTCCTCGACGGGATGGGCCTGATCGTCCTGCACTCGGGCCACTTCTCGAGGATCTTCAAGCGGCTCATGGGCACCAGTTGCGATCTCACCTGGCGCGAAGCCGGCGAGCGGGAGCGCGTCTGGGTCGTGGATCGATCGCACCCGATCGCCGACGGGCTCGGCGAGTCATTCGTGATCGAAGCGGAGGAGATGTACGGCGAGCCGTTCGATATCCCGGCTCCCGACCGGCTCGTCCTCGTCGGCTGGTTCCAGGGCGGCGAGGTCTTCCGGAGCGGCTGCTGCTACCAGCGCGGTCGTGGCCGGATCTTCTACTTCCAGCCCGGCCACGAGACCCATCCGACGTATTTCCACCCCGACGTTCGAACGGTGATCGCGAATGCGGCACGCTGGGCGACCCAGCCCGTGGGCGCAGCACCCGTCTATGGGAATCGCAAGTCGCCGCCCGAGCCGCTGTGATGGGTCGCTGCGGTCAGGATCGCTGAGGGCGCTTCGCGACGAACGCCTCCGACTCCGTCGCGAGGCCCAGCCAGGCCTCGTCGGACGCCGGCTCCGCAACCGACAGCCATTCCTTCATGAGCCGGCCGTCGCCGGGATCGAAACGCTCGCCGTCACCCGCTTCGACCAGCTCGTCGACGCGGCGCCGGTCGAGCTTCACGACCAGCCGATCCTTCACGAGCATCGCGAAGATCTTGCCGTTGGTCTTGAGCGACGTCGAGCCGAACGCCTGCTGGGGGCCCGACTCGTTGCCGTAGGTCGCGGCACCTTCACTGAGGACCGTCGCGACCAACGCCGCCCATCGTTCGTCCGCGGTCATTACGCGCCCGCCACGACGCGGTCCGTGAAGTCGCCCGAGGCCTCGTCCTTGAGGATCAGCTTGTGGCGCCCGTCCGGCAGGATCTCGCGCTTGATCACGACCAGCCCGTCGTACGTCTCCGGCGTGGACGCGATGCGCGCCGTCGAACCGCCCCGCCAGTCCAGCTCGACCCCCTCCCACTGGCCGGTCTTCGCCGACCGGTAGCAGGCGTCCATGATCGCGTTGACGACGTAGCCGTCGTAGAACGTCTCCTGCGGTGCGCCGCCGGTATCGATCGCACGGAACATGTCGCTGAACATGTCCACGTAGCCAAGCTCCGAGACCTCGTCGCCGACGGGGAACAGCCACCCCGCCGATGTCTCCGCCTTCTCCGCGACGTATCCGCCACCGCCCCCGGCCGTGAACATCTCGAACCCCGTCCGCAGGAAGTGGTTCAACCAGATGGTGCCGTGGGTACCGGCCACCTCGTCGCGCAGGTCCATGCCGCCGCGGAACGTCCAGCTGACCTCGAACTGGCCGATCGCTCCGGACTCGAAGCGGATCAGGGCGATCGCGTTGTCCTCGTCGGCGATGGGATGGACGAGCGTGTCGGTGTGGCACATGACGTCGACCGGCCGGTTCCCCTTGCCGACGAAGTTGCGCACGATCTCGATGCAGTGGCAGCCGAGGTCGATGATCGCCCCGCCCCCGGTCAGCCGCCCGTCCCAGAACCACGCGGAATGCGGCCCGGGATGCGTTTCACGCGACCGGACCCAGGTGACGTCGCCGAGCGCCCCGTCCTGCACGGCCTTGATCGCCTTGAGCGTCTTGGGCGTGTAGCACAGGTCCTCGAGGTACCCACCGAACACCCCGGCCGACTCGACGACATCGAGCATCCGCTTCGCCTCCTCGGCCGTCCGCCCAAGGGGCTTCGTACAGAGGACGGCCTTGCCCGCCTTCGCCGCCAGCCCGACGGCCTCCTCGTGGAGGAAGTTGGGCAGCGCCACGACCACGACGTCCGTGTCGGGATGGTTCACCGCGGCCGCCAGGTCGGCCGTGGACTCGGGGATCGACCAGCGCTCGCGAAACGCCGACCCGCGCCCCTCACTGCGGGAGTACACGACCTGGACCTGGTCACGACCGCGCTGGCCGTGCAGCGTCATCGTGTAGAAGTCGGCGATGAGCCCGGTCCCGAGCATCGAGATGCGATGGCCGTCCATGTGGTCCTCCTCCAGGTGAGCGGTCAGGTGGGGCGCGACGGCGCGGCCGCGAACGTGAACGCGCGCGCCGGATTGGTCACGAACAGTCGATGGCGGACCGACTCGTCCACCCCGGCGTCCGCCAGGAGCCGGGTGAAGCCGTCGAGCAACCAGACGAGGCCAGGTCCACCGCCGTGGACCTTGTAGTAGCGACGTCGGGCGGCGTCCATCCCGAGGACGATCCGCTCGCCGTGCCCGTCCTCGACCATCCAGCGGATGAGCTGGAGGGTCCCGTTCGGCTCGTCGTCCTTCCATCGGAACGAGCCGTCGTACTCGCCGTAGGCTCCGGACCCCAGCAGCTCGCGGTGATAGCCCCGATCGACGACCTTGTCGACGTGGCTCAGCACGATGTGCCGCGGCTGCGACGCCGTGGTCGCGCAAGGTCCGGATCTGCTCGAGGGCACCGGCGCCGTGCTCGCAGTGGGTGAGGATCGGGACGCCCGTTCGGCGATGGGCCTCGGCGGCGGCCTCGAACACGCGCCGGTCGCGGGCTGACAGGCCGCCCTCGGATCCCGCGACCTTGACGACCCCGGCACGGAACGTGGTCCGGCGCACGACCGGTCCCGCGTAGTCGTACGCATCGATGCCGTCGGTGACGTCGGCGGTGAACAGGTCCGCGAGCTCCTCGATCGAGACCCGGTGGCTCCAGTGTGCCGGGCCGTAGTAGCGGTCGTGATGCAGCCCGGTGGGCGCGACGACCTGGACGCCGGTTCGCTTCGAGAGGTCCGCCAGCTTGGCGACGTTGCGGCCCGCATCGCACGGCATGGCATCGACCACGGAGCGCAGCCCGAGAGCGGCCGCCTCGGCCAGCTCGGTCGCCATCGCGTCGACGTCCCCGAGATCGAATTCTGGCTCCAGCTCGACCGGCCGTCCGCCATCGATGACGAGGTGCTCGTGAGCGTACGTCACGCCGAGTTCTTCGGGCGCGATGTCCCCGAGCACGGTCCGGACGAAGGTCATCGCGCGACCGCCTCGGGCGCATCGGCGACCTCGAGGATCGCGCCATCGGCGCGCAGTCGATCGCGTAATGCGCTCACGTCGAGGTCGCGCGGATCGCGCCCGCCGGCCGCGGACATGGCCGCCGCCGTCCCCGCCGCCTGGCCCATCGCCATGCATTGCGCCATCGAGCGGACCGATGCGTGCGCGTCGTGCGTGGCGCTGAAGCAGCGGCCGGCGACGAGCACGTTGGTCGCGTCCCGCACCACCAACGACCGATACGGGATCCCGACCGCCCCGCCGTCGGGCAGGTACTGCCAGACCGTGTCCGCGCCGCCGTGATGGTCCTCGATCGGCGCACCGCACAGGCCGATCGCGTCGTCGAAGGCGCGCGCGCCAAGCACGTCGTCCCGGGTCAGCCGGTAGTCGCCATAGACCCGGCGGGTCTCACGAACCCCGATCTGCGTGCCGAGCGCGACCAGCGACGCGTGTTCGTAGCCGGGCACGCGATCGACGAGGAACCGGACGTATTCGAGCGCCTGGCGCCGGCCGGCGATCTCGGCCTCGGTCAGGAACCAGGGATCCGTGGCGTTGATGAGGTTGCCGTCGGCGTCGCGCCGGACCGAATCGAGTCTCGTCATGATCGTGGCCGTCACGCCGTCGATCGGCGTGATGTGGTCACTGCCCTCGCGCCGGGGCAGGTCGTAGTCGCCCGAGTCCGCGGCCTCGGCCATCAGCCGGTGGAAATCGGTCTTGGAGATCGCGCGCCGCCGCTCGAGGTCGACGTTGGCCATGCGGAAGGTCGTCGTCAGCGTCTGGGCCGGGTCGATGTCACCCGCCGTCTCGTAGCCGAATCCCGCGAAGGCGCACAGGTCCGCGTCGCCCGACGCATCCACGAAGGTTCTCGCGCGCACGCGCGCGAGACCGGCCCGCGTCGCGACGACGATCGTCTCGACGCGTCCATCGCGGACCTCGGCCGCCTGGACGAGCGCATGGAGGAGCGGCCGAGCGCCGGATCCGGTCACGAGCCGCTCCCACACGACCTTGAGGTGCTCCGCGAGGTAGGTCACGCCGGTCCCGGCGCCGTAGGTGTTGGGCCGTTCCACGACGGGGCCGAGTTCCCGCAGGCCCGCCACGACGTCGTCGCCGATGCCACCGACCACCTTGCGCGCGGACGATCCCGGCGTGTAGAAGCCGTAGAACGTGTCGAGGACCGCGGTGCTCGTGCCGCCGAGGAACGGCAGCCGATCGATCAGCAGGACCGACGCTCCGCCTCGGGCTGCGGCGATGGCCGCGGTCGATCCGGCGGAGCCCGATCCGACGATGCACACGTCGACGTCGGCGATCGTGGGTGCCGTTGCCTTGAACGTCATGGGCCGGGCTCCGGCCCGGCCTCGGGCTCGGGGGACACGGACGTCACCGACCAGCCGCCATCGACCTTGAGCATCTGGCCCGTGACGGCCCGCGATTCGTCCGAGAGGAAGTAGATGGCCGCTTGGGCGACCTCGTCGGGGTCGAGCATCTCACCGGCGAGCGGCTGCTTCCGGCGGGCGTACGCGAGGATCGCCGGATCGTGGGCCGCGCGCGTCGCCATCGGTGTCCTCGTCAGCGAGGGCGCCACGATGTTGACCCGGATGCCGTCGGGCGCATAGGTGGCGGCCATCGTCGTCATCAGGGCCGTGAGCGCGCCCTTCGCGGCGGCATAGGCGTGGGTCGCGAACAGCTCCGGTGCCGGGTCCGTCGTGGTGACGCTGCCCAGCAGCAGGACGGACCCGTGCGTCCCGGAGGCGTTGGGGGGCTGCTGCAGCATCTGGCGGACGACCGCGGCGCAGACCAGCACCTGGGTCCGCAGGTTGAGGGCGGCCGTGGCTTCCCAGGCATTGCCCGTCACCGTGTGGATCGGGCCGTCACCGAACCGCCGTCCGCTCCCGCCGGCGACCGAGAACAGGCCGTCGATCCGACCGAACCGCTCGACGGCGGCGGTCACGGCGGCGCCCACCTCGGCCTCCTCGGTCAGCTCGGCCTGCGCCCACGCGGCACCCAGGCGCTCCGCGAGCCCGCGGGCGTGGTCGGCGGTTCGCGACGTGACGAAGACGCTCGCTCCCTCCGCGACGCAGCGTTCCGCAGCCGCGGCGGCGATGCCGGTGGAACCCGTGATGAGGATCACACGATCGCGCAGGCGGTCCATGCCCACAATGATGACGCGGCGGCCGCGCACGGACGCAGCCGCGCAGGAGATGGTGCGCGGAGTGCAGAGCCGGCCGTGCTGCGCTAGCATCGCTGGCATCATGGAAGCACTCGCTACACCCCTTCTCGAAGAGGCCACAGGCGGCCGGGACGTCCTCCTCGAGATGGACCTTCGCCGCGGTCAGCTCCGTCGCAACCTGCGGTGCGCCATTCGTGAGGCGATCCAGGACGGCCGGCTCGCCACGGGCACGCGCCTGCCCTCGTCGCGCCGCCTCGCCACGGACCTGCGGGTGTCGCGCGGGGTCGTCGCGGACACCTATGACCAGCTCACCGCCGAGGGCTATCTCGAGACGCAGCCGCGCCAGGCGCCGCTCGTCGCCGGCGTCGGTGCCGCCCCGCCCTGGCCGACGAGCCGGCCCGCCCTACCTGGGCGGTCGACTTCATCGCCACGACGCCGGACGTGGAGCTGTTCCCGCGCCGGGCCTGGATCCGCGCCACGGAGCGAGCGCTGCGGGAGGCCCCCAACGAGGCGCTCGATTACGGCGATCACCGCGGTCGGATCGAGCTTCGCCGGGCGCTCAGTGGCTACCTCGGCCGCGTTCGTGGCGTGCGCATCGAACCAGAGCGCATGGTCATCACCCAGGGCTTCACCCAGGGCCTCGACCTCGTGTCGCGGGTGCTGCTCGCCCGCGGCTCGACGGAGATCGCGTTCGAGGCCCCGTCCCAGCCGAACGGCTGGGCCACCCCAGAGGCGGTCGGGCTGCGCGTGGTCGGCGTTCCGGTCGATGGCGAGGGTGTCCGGACGGACGCCCTGGACGCGCTGGCCGCGGCCGCCATCGTCGTGACCCCGGCGCACCAGTTCCCGACGGGGGCCGTGCTGGCGCCAGAGCGTCGCGCGGACCTCGTTTCGTGGGCCAACCGAGCGGATCGGCTCATCATCGAGGACGACTACGACGCCGAGTTCCGCTACGACCGGAACGCCATCGGGGCGATCCAGGGCCTGGATCCGTGCCGCGTCATCCATATCGGGACCGCGTCGAAGACCCTGGCACCGGGCATCCGCCTGGGCTGGATGAGCCTGCCCGACACGCTCATCGACGAGATCCGCGCCGCCAAGGCCGCCCAGGACTCCGGTTCGCCGTCGATCGAGCAGCTCGCGCTCGCCTCGCTCATCGACAGTGGCGACTACGACCGCCACGTGGCCCGCGCACGCCACGTCTACCGGCAGCGGCGCGATGCCCTGATCGCGGCGCTCGCCCGGCACCTGCCCGGACTGACGATCCAGGGCGCCGCGGCAGGCCTCCACGTGCTCCTCCGATTGCCCGACGCCGTGGACGACGTCGCGATCGCGGCCGCAGCGGCGGAGCGCGGGATCGGGGTCATCCCGCTGTCGCCGATGTCACGCTCGGGCGCGCCGAAGCGCGGTCTCGTGCTGGGCTACAGCCGGTTGGGCGTGGAACGGATCGAGACGGCGGTGAGCGCCCTGGCGGCCTGCCTGGCCGACGCGGGATCGGCTGCCCGCCCGGCGCCGGCCCAGTCCGCCGGCCCGGCGCGCGCCCAGTAAGAGCTCGACTGGCTCAGGCCTCGTCCTCGTAGTCCCACGCCCGGATGACGCCGGGCTCGACCCGGATCACGACACCCGGCGCATAGGACGAAACCATGCGTTCGGCTGCCTCGGGGCCGGAGTAGCGCAGGGCCGTCCGCCGGAGCACGTCGTAGAAGTCGTCGCCGGACACCGTGGCCTCGCCGCGGAGCTCGAAGCCCTTGTACGGCCACTCGCTGTTGGCGACCACGACCGTGACCCGCGGATCGCGCTGGACGTGGCCGACCTTGCCGCCCTCCGGGGTCGGGACCCACATGTTGATGCCGCCGTCCCGCCATTCGAACCAGACCGGCGACAGCATCACCGTGTCGTCCTTGCGCCGTGTGGCGAGGATCGCGATCAGTGGCTGTTCGAGGAGGTCGGCGACATCCTCGGCGCCGAGGTCAGTTCGCATCGGTGGCGACTCCTGTCGTGGGGGAGGCGAGCCGGTCCGGCCGGAACCGCCCGAGCCCGATCTTGCTGTTGACGAGCGCGATCCCGCCGACGATCAGGCCCAGGCCGGCCAGCAGGCGCCCATCGAGCGGTTCGTGCAGCACGAGCACCCCGAGCGTGACGCCGAATACCGGCAGAAGGTACGCGACGACGGCCGTGCCCGCGGCACCGCGCCGGCCGAGGAGCCCGAAGAACACGAGGTAGGCGACGCCGGACCCGAGCAGCCCGAGCCACACGACCGCCAGGAAGGCCTGCGGCTCCAGCGTCAGCTCGAACGGGCGCTCCAGGACGAAGGCGAGCACGCTCGTGATCAGCAGGCCGAACCCGACCTGGAAGAGCGCCGGGATCATCGGCCGCAGGCCGCGCACGTTCCGCCGTGCGTAGACGGCTCCGGCCGCGTAGGAGATCGTGGCCGCGATGACGGCCAGCGCCCCGAGGAGGTCGACGCCGGCAGCAGCCGCCGGGTCGAAGCCCACGAGCAGTGCCACGCCCACGAACCCGAGCAGCACGCCGACGACGCGACCGACCGTCAATGGCTCGTCGCGCAGGAAGATCGCGCCGATCGGGATCACGAAGATCGGCACGGCGGCGTTGAGGACGGACGTCAACGTGGAGTCGACGTGCATCTCCGCCCAGGTGATGAGCGTGAACGGCACGGCGATGTTGATGGCGCCCATGACGAAGAGGTGGCCATAGATCCGCCCACCGCGCGGCAGGCGTTCACGCGCGGCGGCAACGACGACGGCAAGCAGCCCGAAGCCGATCAGCAGCCGGAGCATCACGAGCGTGAACGGCGGAAGCCCCGCCTCGACACCGATCTTGATGAACAGGAAGCTGCTGCCCCACAGGAACCCGAGGAGGATGAAGAGGAGCCAGTCCGTGCGCGAGGTGGTAGCGGTCATGAGCCCATGGTCGCGGCAGGCTGGCTTCATGGCTAGGACCACGGACCATGGCCTTGATGAGTCCAGTGACCCGGACCATCCGATCACGCGGGTGCCGTTGACGGCGCCACCGCAGCGGTCTATGCTCGCGGTATCCCGACGGTATCTGCGCTGCGGCCACGCCTGCGCGCACCCCGCTCGGTCCCATGCGACCCGGATGCCTCTTTCCCAGGATGAGTGCATCCGTCCCGCCCTCACCCATACAAGGTGACCCTGTACAGATGCCCGGACCCGGCCCCGACCAGCGCGACCGATCCCGTAACCGACGACCCCGCCGACGTGCGCCCTTCGCCGGCGGCGGACGCGCGCCAGTAACCGAATACGAAGAGCAGCAGGAGCTCGAAGCCGCCAAGGAGCGGAACGATCTCGAGGTCAGCGACCTGCGCGAGATGAGCGTGACCGAGCTCAAGGCGATCGGTCGCGACCTGGAGCTCGAGACGGGTTCCGCCGACCGCAAGGACGAGCTCGTCGATCAGATCCTCCAGCGCCAGACGGAGCGCGCCGGTCACGCCTACGCGACCGGCATCCTCGACATCGTCGACGAAGGCTTCGGGTTCATGCGCCGCCACGGACTGCTGCCCAGCCCGGAAGACGTGTACGTCAGCTCCAGCCAGGTGCGCCGCTTCGGCCTGCGCATCGGCGACCGCATCTCGGGCGCCGTGCGTGCACCACGTGAGGCGGAGAAGTACTGGGGCATGCTCCGCGTCGACGCGGTCAACGGCGTCGATACGGACACGGCCCGCCGCCGGCCCGTCTTCGGCGACCTGACGCCGGTCCACCCGGACGTTCTGATCAACCTCGAGACGGATTCCAAGAACCTCAGCCAGCGGCTGATCAACCTGGTCAATCCGATCGGCAAGGGCCAGCGTGCCCTCATCGTCAGCCCGCCCAAGGCCGGCAAGACGATGCTCCTCAAGCAGATCGCCAACGGCGTCAGCGCGAACTACCCGGAGATCCTCCTCATGGTCGCGCTCATCGGCGAGCGCCCCGAGGAAGTCACCGACATGCGCCGCAGCGTCAAGGGCGAGGTCATCTCCTCGACGTTCGACGAGCCGACCGAGAACCACACGCACGTGGCGGAGATGGCGCTCGAGATCGCCAAGCGCCAGGTCGAGACCGGGCGCGACGTCGTGATCCTGCTCGACTCCATCACGCGCCTCGCGCGGGCCTACAACCTCGCGCTGCCGCCCAGCGGACGGACGCTGTCCGGCGGTATCGACCCGATCGCCCTGTACCCGCCCAAGCGGTTCTTCGGTGCGGCCCGGAACATCGAGGAGGGCGGCTCGCTCACGATCATCGGCACGTGCCTGGTCGATACCGGGTCGCGCATGGACGACGTGATCTACGAGGAATTCAAGGGCACCGGCAACTCGGAGCTCATCCTCGATCGCAAGCTCGCCGAGAAGCGCATCTTCCCGTCGATCGACGTGCAGCGCTCCGGCACCCGCCGTGAGGAGCTGCTGCTCGAGGAAGGCACGCTCAAGATGGTCTGGACGATGCGCCGGATGCTGTCCGCCGTCGGGACCAACGAGGGCATCGAGATCCTGCTCAACCGCCTTTCGAAGACCCAATCGAACGCGGATTTCCTCGCGTCGCTCACGAAGAACCTCGACGCCTGACCTTTGGGAGGTTTGCAACCTCCGTGATCAGCGTGTTACGGTGTCTAACGATGTCGTAAGCCCGTTGTGATGCGGGCGCGGCCGCGAAGAGAGACCCCAAGCTCGATACCGCGACCCCGGACGGGCCCATTCACGAGTCCCCCCACCCCACGCGCATTCCCCCAGCGCCTCGGGTTCGTCCAAATCGTCAGGAGACCGTATTGCTGAACGCGTCGGTCGGCGTCCAGCGCGTCATAGGACGCGTGCGCCGATCCTCGAGCCAAGAGTCCGCGCGAGTGGTTCGCACTCCCTCTCGCATCAGGGTCAATCACCCGACCCGCGACCCGATGGCATCGACTCATCTCTATCACCGATCCCAAGCGCGCCGGCCCGGCTTCACGCTGCCTGCCTTGGCGATCCCTCGTCACCTGGCGCTGCCGGCCCTGGCGATTCCTCGTCACCTGGCGCTGCCGGCCCTGGCGATCCCACGTCATCTCTCGATCCGCGCGACCCTGCGCCGGCTCGGTCATGAGCGCACCACGGCGGTCGCGGTCGCCGGGATCGTCCTTGCCGCGTCGTTCCTGAGCGTCACCCCCGGCCGTCCCGGCGGCGACACGGGTGGCCCGACCGGCGACGGTCCGGGGCCTCGGCTCGCGGTCGGCGGTCCCATCGGCGACGGCGGCACCGAATACGGGAACGTCGTGTCCTCGTACGACGAGGAGCCGGCCGAAGGGACCACGGCTGCGGCGGCCGGGCATGCTGCCGCCGAACCTGCGGCAGTCGTCGACATCCCGCTGCGACTCGAGCACGTCAAGGGCGGGGCCGCGGTGACCGAAGCCCTCGCCCCGCCGGCGACCGTCGAGGGCCCGTTCCTCGACGACGGCACCCTGCTCAAGCCCGTCGCGGTCGACACCAACGTCCCGGACGGCAGCTCCCTCATCCGCACGTACAAGGTCAAGGCCGGCGACACGCTCGCAGGCATCGCCGCGAAGTTCGACGTCACGACGATGACGTTGTGGTGGGCCAATAAGCTCAAGGCCAAGAACGCCCTCGTGCGCGGCCAGGAGCTCAAGATCCCGCCGGTCACCGGGCTCGTCGTCGAGGTCAAGTCGACCGACACGCTCGCGTCGCTCTCCCGTCGCTACAAGGTCGCCGAGACCGAGATCCTCACGACCAACCAGATCGAAGACCGCAACCTCGTCGTCGGCCAGGTGCTCGTCCTGCCGGATGCGAAGGGCGCCCCGATCAAGACCCCGAAGCCCAAGCCGAGGGCCACCTCGCGACCGGCCGTGCGCAACGGCGGCAGCGGCGGAAGCTCGGGCGGCCGCGCACCGGTGCGACAGCCCAAGACGTACTCCGGCGGCAACTTCGCCTGGCCCGCACCCGGCGGCCGCATCAGCCAGTACTACCACTACGGCCACTACGCGATCGACATCGACGGCAGCACGGGCGACCGCATCGTCGCCGCCGCGGGCGGCACGGTGACCTTCGCCGGCTGGAAGAGCAACGGCGGCGGCTACCAGGTGTGGATCTCGCACGGCAGCGGGCTGCACACGACGTACAACCACATGTCGAGCGTGTCCGTGGGCCGTGGCCAGCGAGTCGGCAAGGGCCAGCGCGTCGGGGCCATGGGCGCGACCGGGTTCGCTTCGGGCTCCCACCTGCACTTCGAGGTCTGGCGAGGCGCCATCTGGAGTGGCGGCTCGCGGGTCAACCCGCTGGCCTACCTCTAAGAACTCCCGCCGCACCGGGCCGCCGATCCATCGGATCGGTCGCGCCGTGGGTGCGTGGGACAATGACCACGATGTTCCTCGACCGCGTGAAGATCTGGGTCCGTGCCGGCGACGGCGGTGACGGGGCCGCGACCTTCCGCCAGGAGGCGCACGTACCGCGCGGCGGACCCGACGGTGGGGACGGCGGCCGCGGCGGGTCCATCCTCGTGCGTGTCGACCCCGGGCTGACGACCCTGCGCGACTTCCAGTACCGCCACCATTTCAAGGCGAAGCCCGGCGGCCGTGGAACGAAGGCGCGCCGGCACGGCAAGGCGGGCGATGACCTGCTCCTGGAAGTGCCACCCGGGACCGCCATCGTCGACGACGAGAGCGGAGCGTTGATCGCGGACCTGGTCGCCACGGGCCAGGAGACGACCGTCGCCCGCGGCGGCCGCGGCGGCCTGGGAAACACGCACTTCAAGACGCCCACCCACCAGGCGCCCAAGCACGCCCAGAAGGGGGAGCCGGGCGAGGAGCACTGGCTGCGCCTCGAGCTGCGCCTCATCGCCGACATCGGGCTGGTCGGGCTGCCGAACGCCGGCAAGTCCACGCTGCTGGCCGCCCTCACCGCTGCGACCCCCAAGATCGCCGATTACCCGTTCACGACGCTCGAGCCGAACCTCGGCGTCATGGACCTCGGTGACGAGGACGAACGCCGGCCGACCATCGCCGACGTGCCGGGCCTGATCGAGGGCGCGAGCAGCGGGGCGGGTCTCGGTCACGCATTCCTGCGCCACGTCGAGCGAACACGGGTCCTCGTCCACCTGGTCGATGGCGCGTCCCGTGATCCAGCCTGGGACCACGAGGTCATCCGCGACGAGCTGCGGTTGCACGATCCGGCGCTGCTCGAGAAGCCATTCCTGATCGCCTTCAACAAGATCGATCTCGGTGCCGCACGCGAGGCGTGGCCGGCGTTCCGCGCCGCCCGCGAAGCCGAGGGGCTCGAGGCCATCGCGATCGCCGCGTCGACCGGGGAGGGGCTCGATGCGCTCCGTGCCCGCGTCGCGGACCTGCTTCCCTCCGCAACGGAGCTCGCCGAGCCGCCCGAGCCTTCCGGCGTCGTCGTCCACCGGATCGATGCGATGGGCGACGGCTTCGCGATCGAGCGCGAGGCCGACGGCGCGTTCCGGGTCCGTGGCAAGCGGATCGAGCGGACCGCCGCCCAGACCAACTTCGATGTCGAGGAGTCGGCCGAGCGGTTCCAGCGCGCCCTGGCGCGGCTCGGGATCGACGCCGAGCTGCGACGCGCCGGGGTGGCGGCCGGCGATCTGGTGCGGATCGGCGGTTCGGAGCTCGAATGGGAGCCGCAGCCGTGGGAGGAGGAGTGACGGCTTCGGGCCACGCTCCCGTGATCGGCGTGTTCGGCGGGACGTTCGATCCGATCCACGTCGCCCACCTCGCGGTCGCCGAGGCGGCTCGCGACGCGCTGGGCCTGGAACGCGTGCTCTTCGTCCCGAACCGGCAGCCGCCGCACAAGCCCGACCAGCGGGTCACCCCGGCTGCGGACCGGCTCGCCATGGTCCGCGCCGCGATCGATGGCAACCCCGCGTTCGAGGCGAGCACGATCGAGATCGATCGGGAGGGGCCGTCGTACACGGCCGACACGCTCGACGCGCTGCGCGCGGAGGGGCTCGCCAGCGGGCAGTCCGGCGACCTGGCGTTGATCCTGTCGGTGGACGCCCTGGCCGGGCTCGCGACCTGGCACGAGCCGGCTCGGGTGCTCGGGCTGGCCACGCTCGTGGTTGCGCCACGCGACGGCTACCCGGACATCGGAGCGGACGCGATCGCCCGGCTCGTCCCGGGCGCCGACGCCCGGCTGGTCGTGCTGGACGGCCCGCGGATGCAGCTTTCGGCGTCCGAGATCCGGGCGCGCGCCGCGGCCGGACGGTCGGTGCGCTACCTCGTCCCGGATGCGGTCGCGGCGTATATCGGCGACCATGCCCTGTACAACGAACCTCGGAGGATGGATCGATCGTGACCGACCCCGCGCTTACCGGCCCAGTGGCCACGGAGCCCCGTGCGCCGAGCCCCGATGGCCTGCCGCAGCGCGATACGCCCGCCGCCACGACCGGCGACCGCGCCGCCCTGGACCTCGCCCGCCGCATCGTCGAGCTGGCCGAGGACAAGAAGGCCGCGGACATCGTGCTGCTCGAGCTCGCGCCGCTGACGACGCTGGCGGACTACTTCGTGATCTGCTCCGGAGGCTCGGAGCGGCAGCTCGAGGCCATCGCCGACGGGGTCATCTCGTCGCTGCGCGACGACAAGGTCAAGCCGATCGGCCGCGAGGGCACGGCCGCGTCGCACTGGGTGCTCGTCGACTTCGGATCGGTGATCGTCCACATCTTCACGCCGCCCGAGCGCGAGTACTACGGTCTCGAAAAGCACTGGTCCGAGGCTCGTACGATCCTGCGGGTTCAATAGCCCGCCACAGGAACGACGCGGCGTGCGTTGCCGGGTCCGCGCGTTCGCTCACGTACCTGAGGGTACGCTCGCTCTCGTGCTCCCCGGCGCCTTCGCCGCGCCGCCCCTGCGGCGCGCTTCGCTAGACCCCGGACCGCAGGGCTCGGTGGCTAAATCGACATCGGGGGACACTAACGGCCGATCGCCGGCGTTTCTGCGGCAGGATCGCCATGGCGAGACGGTTACGTGTGCAAATCGGCCCGTTCGGGCTTCAAACTGCGTCGTGACCGGCCGTAACCGTCCGGGGGTGACGATCCTGCCAGTTGTCGAGCGTGCTGCGCACTCGCGTTGGCGCCGCCGGCCGATGTCATTGAAGGCATGCCTGATGGCTTCGGCCCTCTTGGTCGCGCTCGTCTCGAGCTGCGCCATAGCCACCACGCCCGAGCAGGCGGCCGAAGGGGCGTTGCGTTCGCGGCTGAACGCCATGGTCGCGCCCGAAGCATATCGATCCGGCCGTCTCCCGGAAGATCTCGCCACAGCATGGAGGTCCCGCGTCGCGGCGGATCTCGAAGGTTGGTACGACCAGGGACTCGCGGGGTTGCATCTACGCGGGGCCGCGCACACGGCGCGCGATCTGATGGAACGACCCGGTCCCATCGTGACCCTGGTGGAGGTGGGGCGGGTCGTCATCCCGCGTGCCTCGATCGATGGCGACGCGGCGACGATCAATGGCGCCGGCATCGAATACACGATGCATTTCGCGCCCGGTTCCTGGAACAAGGCGACCGTCGAGGGCGCAACGATGTGCCGGTTCGAGCTTCGCTGGACCGATGCACGCTGGCTGGTCGAGGACGAGACCTGCAACGAGAGTGGCGGCTAGTCCTCTCGGCGCAGATGTGGGGCATCCCCCCGTACCAATCGGTCAAGTACCGTCGGGTCATGATGGGGTCCCGCGGCGCATGACAAAGTCCGGGCATGTCCGCACTTCGCGACCGCTGTCCTGCTTGTGATCACCGGCTCATCACGACCCGGTTCGACACGACGTTCCGGCTGCCCGATCGGAGCGAGCGGCTGTGCTTCGGGATCCCCGGCGGACTGTGCGAGGACTGCTCGCAGCTCTACATCGATCCCGAGCTGATCGAACTCCTCGATCTCGGCGAGGGCCGCTGCGTCTTCGCCATCGAGAGCGACCTCGTCCTCCAGGAACAGGCCTGGTCGTCCGCGGACTGACGATCAAACGCGGCGCGGTGTCCGGTCCCGGGGTCAGCCGGGGCCGGCGCGCCGCTCCCCGCCGCCGTTCTGTGCAGCGTGATCGCCCACCCACATCGTGAACGCCAGCCGGCGTTGCGCGGTGTCCGACTCCGAACCGGGCGCTCCCTTCACCATCGCATCGAGATCGACCAGGCCTTCGAGCGCGCGCGCGAGCTCGGCGGTCGACCAGAGACGGGCCTGCCCGGCCAGGGTCTTGGCCCGGTACTCGCTGGCGATGCCCATCGCCCGGGCCGCCGCCGGCAGCGCAGTCCCGGCCGCCAGTCGGTCGCCGAGCTCGAGCAGCTCCACGACGCGCCGATGCAGCACCGCCAGCAACACCGGCTCCGGCGTGATGTCGATGAGGCGATCGAGCGCGGTCAGGGCGGCGTCCACGCGGCGCTCGCCGACGGCGTCGGTCAACGCCCACACCGAACCCGGCGTCGCCTCGGCGACGAGGGCTTGGACGTCATCGGCCGTGACCGGCCCGCCGTCGAGGGCATGACGCAGCGCCAGCTTGTCGAGCTCGCCTGACGCGATCCGGCTCAGGTAGCGGCGCTCGACATCGCCCTGGGTGACGCGGCTGCCCAACCGGTCGGCGAGGGCGCGGGCCGCCCCGGGCGCCAGCGACAGGCCGCGATCGCGCGCCTCGGTCTCGATCCAGGCACCGAGGGACGTCGGGCGTGGCGCCATCGCCTGCGCGACTGCCCCGCCGGCAGCCTTGACCGCGTCGACCAGCCGCTTCGGGCCCGGTCCCTTTGCGCCCGATTTGGCGGCTTCGACGAAGGCGAGCGCGTTGCCGGCGGCGAGCATCGAGATCGCCTCGATCACGCGGTCGCGCGTGTCGTTCCGACGAACCAGTGCGCCCGGGTTCGTCACGACGGCCAGCGTGCCGCCCCCGAACAGCACGGCGGTGGCCAGGCGCTCGTGGAGCTGCGCCGCCCCGGTCGCGGCCGTCGCGAGGTCGCCGCGCAGGTCCCAGCGCTCGAGTGGCGCGCCCAGCTCGCCGGCCAGGGCCGTGGCGAATCGGCCGACCAGGCGCTCGGCGACCAGCTCGTCGTCGCCCCAGACGTACAGGAGCGGGGTGATCATCGGGCCGCCCATCCCGCGCGCGCCGCGCGCAGCGCCTCGGCGGTCCACGGCAGTCGCCGAACCTCGGTCGGCGTGATGCCGGCGGCTCGGCAGACCTCGGCCTCCAGTCGTTCCGCCCGGGCCTGGACGGCTCGCCAGGTCGGCTCGTCCCAGCCATCGGGATAGCGGCGGCGCCAGGAGGTGAAACGCGCTGCCATCGACTCGAGCCGCTGGCCCGCGCGCTTGTCCGCGTACGCGACGATCCGTTCCTCGCGGCTCGCGAACGCCGCCCAGCGCCGGTAGGCCTCGCCGTCGGCGAGACGCGTCACCGGGTGGGCGGCGACCGCCCGGGCGAGCTCGGGGTGGCCGCGTTCCGTGAGCCACGCCGCCGAACCGTGGCCGTGCCCCAACCGCCGGACCGGATCGGCTTCGGGGAGGATCTTGTCGACGTCGTGGAGCAGTGCCGCGGCCTCGACGACCGCCCGATCGACGGCCGTCCCGTTCGCCGCGACGCGAGCCGCCAGGAAGCCAGCCACCTCGGCCACGGCGCGCGCGTGCGCGAGGAACCAGGCGGGCGGATCCAGGGAGGAGAGCAGGGCCGCGGCAGCCACGCGCCCGGGGACGGTCATCGACTCGATGGTAGCCGAGTCGGGCCGGCCGCCCGGGTGCTGACTTCGGTCCGAGACGTTTGCCGAGTTGCCGTGCGCTGCGGCGCCGACCATGCTGGCGTCGATCACGACCTCGGAGGGACGATGGCGCAGACGAGGTTTCGGCTTCTTGCCGCAAGCCTGACGGCCGTTTCGGCCGCGGTGCTCGTGCTGTATCTGACGGGTCCGGGGCAGTGCGCGGTGCCGTTGGAACCGTCCCTGAGCCTGTACGGCCCGCCGATGCTGGTGCGCCCGGCGCCGTGCGCGGTGGACTCGGTGGTGCCGGTGTGGCTCCTTGCCGTGGCGGGCGTTTCGCTTGGCCTGGTGTACCTCCTGCTGGCTCGCGGAAGGCGACCGACAGGATCCTCGGACCCGTCGGGGGCCTGACCTCGGGGATCGCACAGAAGAAGTTGCGCTGGGGTCCGGCACCTGTTCCCGTTGCGGTCGCGATGGATGGACGTTGGGCGACCGCGGGCGCGCGAGATATGTCGGCTGCCCCACGGCGTGGCTCTGTCCGCACGGCGGGACCCACGGTTCCGAATGTCACCGAGACCGATCCGTCGACGTCGGTCCGATACACCCGAGCTCCAGACGCGGCGAGGCGTTCCAGGGTGGGACGCGCCGGGTGGCCATACGGGTTGTCGGCTCCCGCCGAGGCCACAGCGATCCGCGGTCGGACCGCGTCGACGAAGGCGTCGGTCGTGGCCGTCCGGCTGCCGTGATGGGCCACCTTGAGGAGATCGACGCTGGGCAGCCCGCCGGTCAGCAACGACGGGTCGACATCCTCTTCCACATCGCCGGTCAGCAGGAAGCGGCGCTCGCCGATGAGACCAAGCAGCACGACCGACACGTTGTTGATGCCGCTGCCGGTATCAGGCGGTTCGTCGGGGACCTGGCCCCGTACCGGCCAGAGCACCTGCATCGCGATCTCGTCGACTGTCAGCCGGTCACCGGCGCCGATCGACATCCGCGTCGGCGCTCCGGGTCGGGCCAGCCGCTCGAGCCAGGCCGCGTAGCCGGGTCCCGGCCCACGCATCCCGGGCTCCAGGACGCGGTCGACGCGATATCGATCCAGGAGCAGGGCCAGCCCCGCGACGTGATCCTCGTGCGGATGGGACAGGATGACGGCGTCAAGGCGCCGGTCCCACGGTGGGATACGTCGATCGAGCTCGACCAGGAGCCGATCGGGATCGGGCCCGCCGTCGACCAGCAGTCGTCCGCCGCGTGATCCTTCGATCAGGATCGCGTCGCCCTGACCGACGTCGAGGATCGTGATCCGTGCCACGCCCGCCGGGCGGCTCACGGCGACAGCGCCGGCCGTCGCCACCGCGACCACGAGGCTCAAGGTCGCTGCGCGGCTCGCCCGTGACGGGCTGGTTCCCGCGCGGTGCGATCGCGCCGATACATCGCTCGCCGGGCGCACCGGGTCGCGGTTGACGACCCCATGTCGGCGCGACCGCGGGTGCCGCCGCAGGTACACGCACCGCGAGACCCACGACCGCGCTCGCGACGCCCAGCGCGGCACCGACGACCGGCTCGAAGGCGACGCTGCCGAACGGGACTCCCGCCGCCACCTCGACGATCCCGATGGTCAGGCGCAGCGCGATCCAGCCAGGTGCGGCAAGGACAGCGCCAAGCATGGCTGGCGCTCCGGCGCTGACCAGCGCGCCGCCGAGGAGCGCCACGAGTCCGGCCGCCATGGCCGGCGTGACGAGTGGCACGACCAGCAGGTTCACGGCTGGTGAGATGAGCGCCAGCCGGCCGAACGAGGCCAGCACGACGGGGAGTGTCGCCGCCTGCGCCGCCAGCGAAACGCCGAGGCTCTCGCTCAGCCAGCGCGGCAGGCGTCCCCGGGTCAGGCGATCCAGCCGATCCGTGAGCGGCGTCGCCCAGGCCACCAGTCCGGCCGTCGCCAGCGTCGAGAGCTGGAATCCGGCATCGCTCACGAGCGCAGGCTCGGCGAGGAGCAACAGGAACGCCGCGAGCCCGAGGGCGGCGGCAGCCCGGCCGCTACGACCGGACTCCCGGGCGAGGAGCACCACCCCGGCCATCGCCCCGGCGCGAAGCACGGATGGCGAGGCCCCGGCGAACACGATGTAGGAGACGACCGCGATGGCAGTCACGATCGCTCGCCGTCGACGACCGAGCCGACCCGCCATCGCCCCGACGGCCGCCGCCACGATCGCGATGTTCCAGCCCGAGATCGCGACGACATGACTGACACCGGCAGTCGTGAAGTCGGCCGCGACCTCCCGATCGACTCGATCGCGCAGGCCGATGAGGATCCCGGCGGCCAGTCCGGCCTCGGGCTCGGGCAGCACGCGGGTCAGCAGCTCGCCCGCATCGCGGCGCCAACCCTCCAGCAGCGTGCCGGGATCGATCGGCCGCTCCAGGACCTCCATCGAGCGAGCGTCGAGCGTGCCCCACGCGTCGAGTCGCTCGAGGTATCGACCGTAGGGGCTGTCGGGTCTCGGCCGCGCACGTCCCGTCACGGTGATCCGATCCCCGGGCTCGATCGCTGGATAGCGCGGGAGCGTGGCGGCGACCCTGAATCCGCTCGCGCCTTCCGACGCCGTCCGGATCGTGGCGACCTGGTCACCGTCACGCGGAGATCCGACGGTCTCGACGACCATCGTCCACGGCCCGTCGCCCGTCGGCGAGCCCGACAGCGCCGGACCGGCGGGTCCGACACCTGTCCGCAGCGCGATCGACAAGATCCCGATCGTCAACGCGAGGAGCCCGACGCGACGGCCCCGCGGCAGCCACAGGCCGACCAGCAGCAGGAGTCCCGCTGCGACGACGAGCACGCCAAGGAGTCGGCGGTCCTCCGGCCCGACCGTCAGCGCCGCGATCGCCGCCCCGGCCGCCAGCCAGCCGGTCCGGGGCATCTCAGCGCACCGCGACGAGCTCGCGCAGCTTTTCGAACGTCTTCTCGCCGAGCACGCCGCGCGAGCGCAGCTCTTCGACGGCCGCGAACGGCGCCTCCTCGCGGGCCGCGATGATCTTCAGCGCCGTCGCGGGACCGATCCCCGGCAGCTCCTCGAGCTCGGCCTGGGTCGCCCGGTTGAGGTCGACGGGAGCGCCGCCCGGCGTGCCCGGCGCGGCCGGCGTCGGCCGAGGCGCCCGCGGCCGCGACTGCGGGCACGTCATCACGCGACGGGACCCGCACCTGATCGCCGTCATGGAGCGTCGCCGCGAGGTTGAGCTCCCGCTCGGCCCTTGCCGTGTCGACGCGTGGGCCGTATCCGCCCGCCGCCGCCACGAGGTCGCCGATCCGCGAGCCGGGCGCCATGCGGAACACGCCCGGTCGCGGGACGGCGCCCACGATCTCGACGACCACCTCGGCGCCGGGCGCGGCGCCGGCCCCAGGCTCGCCGCCGGCGCCCGTTCCGCCCGATGCGCCGGCCGCGCCCGACGCGCCCGGAACCATCAGAGCGGAACCGCCATCCACGATCACGGCTCCATCCGGCGCCCCCGAGAAGGCCAGCACGAAGGCCACCACCGCAAACGCAACGGCCGCCACGACGGTCGCGACGATCTTCAGGAGGGTGGGCGTCAGCAGGCTCTGAACAGGCTGATCCCCCGCGGCCGTTGGCGCCGCGGGCGCCTTCGGATCTCCTGGGGCGTCCAGCGCACGCCACGGCGGGGTCGCGGTCGGTTCCACATCGCACTCCGCGGCGGGCGGTCGTGACCGACGACGAGGAAACCGCGACGTCTCGCCACGTTGGGGGCACTTCCGACGCGGCGAGACGTCTTCGCGACCTTACTCAGGGGCGCTTAGCTGCGACTTATCACGCCGGCCCCTCCGATGGAGCGGACTGCCCGTCGGGCCGGCTTCGCTCGCGCGCCGACGCCTCGGAAGCGGGTTTTCATCCTCAGGGTTTCCGCGCCCGCGTGGGACCATACCCAAGCGCAAACTCCGGGCCGGAGCCGTCACGCAGGCCCCAGTCCCGCCTCCTCCGACCCAGGGCCCGCAGGATTGGGCCGCTATGGACCGGAGACACACTGTCGAGACCGCGCTGGCGGCATGGCGTCATGCCGAGCGACGGTTGTCCGTGGCGAGCGACGGCGATGTCGAACGGCTGACCGGCGAGGTCGCGGTGCAACGCGACGAGTACCAGCGGCTGTCGGCCGAGAACATGAACGAGTGGATGGCGAGACTCGACGAGGCGGAGGGTCGCCGGGCGAACGCCACGCCTTCGACCCCGCCATTCCACGAGGCGGCACGCGACACCCAGGAGATCGCTGCCGAGATCTGGGAGGCGGCTCGCAGCAGCGACGAGGACACGCCAGAAACGGCGCTCAATCGGAGGACCACGCCCAGGCCCGTCGCACCGGGCTCCCGCTGACCCGTTGCTCCCTGCCACCAATCTGCAAGGTCAGGACCGGACCGCGCGTAGAATCCGAGCCACGTTCCCGGCCACCCTTGTTTCCCGCACAGGAGGACCTTCCATGGCCGTTGCCCGAGTGACCGAGATCAGCTCGACGTCGTCGAAGAGCTTCGAGGACGCCATCCAGCAGGGCGTCGCGCGCGCCACGAAGACGCTGCGTAACGTCCGCAGCGCGTGGATCAAGGAGCAGCGCGTCGACATCCGCGACGGGGCCATCGCCGAGTACCAGGTCAACATGATGGTCACCTTCATCCTGGACGACTGACGATGGACGTCGAGACCGTTCGCAAGCACGCCGACGCGTACTGCGCGGCGCTCCTGGCCGGGGACATCGGGCGCGCCTCGGAAGAGTTCAGCCAGCAGCTGAAACAGAACATCGGTGAGGTGGTGTCCCAACTGCCGCTGCCGTTGACCCAGGCCGCCGTCGAATCCGTCGATGTCGCGGGCTCCGGCTATGTCGCCGTCCTGCACCTGACTGGCGAGACGGACGACATCCGGATCGAGACCCGCTGGAAGGACCGCGACGGCCGCCCGACGATGGTCGAAGCGAGCCACGTCATCGAGCGGGTGGCCGCGCCACCGACCGAGGAAGGCGCCGAGGCAGAAGCCGAGGCCTGACGAGCCCCCGCGTCGCGGCCTACGAGCTCAGGCCGCTGTAACAGTCGATCCCGCGCCGCGTCGTCTCTTCGCCGGGAGAAGTGGTCCGTGCGACGGACCCGCGGCAAGGAGGTCGACCTCGATGGGAATCCCCACGCGAAGGCTGCTTGCGTCGCTCACGATCGGGCTCGCGGTAGCCCTGTCCGGCCTGCCTGCCGCCCCGTCGCCGGTCCGAGCGGCCGGCTCGATCACTGCGCTCGCGATCGATAGCGAACCCGGCGACTGGGTCGGTCGCGGCGAACAGCGCGAATACACCCCGGCCACGGCGACATTCACCAACAATCCCTACGGACCGAAGCTCTCCCTCCAGGTATTCGCCGCCGATACAGCATGGACGTTGTTCATTTCGGCGCCGGGCACCGATAGCCTGGCCGTCGGGGCCTACGAGAACACCCAGCGTCTCGCGGACGCCACGCACCCGGGCCTCGACGTCAGTGGCATGGGCAACGGCTGCGCAACGTCGACCGGGCGCTTCGTGATCAGCGAGATCGAGCATGACGTCGACGGCAACGTCACGAGCGTCGCGTTGTCCTTCGAGCAGCACTGCGACGGCAACGCACCGGCGCTCTTCGGCGAGCTCCGCTATCAGGCGAGCACCGGCTACCCGCTCCTGACGGTGGCACCGGCCTCGATCGATCTGGGATCGGCCGGGGCCGGATCGGCCACGCCGCCCAAGGTCGTCCATCTGACCTCGGGCGGGATCGACGGCGTCGCCCTGTCGGGATTCTCGATCGACGGCGCGAACGCAGCCGACTTCGCCATCGCGTCCGCGAACTGCGGCATCGGGACCATCCCGCCGCACATGACGTGCGACGTCTCCATCACGGCCACGCCGCGGGCCACCGGCGTGCGCACCGCGCAGCTCGTGATCGGCAACGACACGTTCCGCGGCGAGCGTCGGGTCGACCTGCGCGCCACGGGCACCACGCCGGTCTCGAAGGTGGCGTGGGGGACCACACGGCTTGGGCCGGGCTACAGCTACAACCTCGGCCAGTCGCTCGCCCGTTCGGTGAGCAGCTCGGCGACGTATCTCCACGCGACCTACACGACCGATCGGGTCTCCGGCGCGTGGGTCGACGACAACGGACCGTACGCCGGCATCAACTACGTCCGCACGAGCAACCGCGGTGCGACGTTCAGCACGCCCAGGCGGCTCAACCCATCCAAACAGCACGGCTCGCGCGGGTCGCTGGCCGCAAGTGGCAAGTACGTCTACGCGACCTGGGTCTCGACCTCGCGTTGGATCGCGTATCGGCCCACGGCGCCGCGCGTCCTCTATCTCCGCCGCAACACGAACCACGGCGCTCGGACCGCCTGGAATGCGGCCAAGCGGCTCACATCACTGAGCGGCCGGGTGGATTTCCCGACCGTCGCCGCGGCCGGCGCCAACGTGTACGTCGTGTACACGGACAGCGCGACCGGTTCGGTCAAGGTGAAGATCAGCCGTGACCGCGCGGCAACCTGGAAGACCGTGGCGCTCGGCAGCACGGCCTTGTCGACGCCGTCGGGACGCTACGGGATCCCGCGCGTCGCGGCGAACGGGAACACGGTCGTGGTCGCGTGGCTGTCCAACAGCAGCGGCGCGGTCAAGGCGCGCGTTTCGACGAACGCCGGCCGGACGTGGAGTCCGACCGGCGGGCTGACCGGTACGTCAACGGACCTTCCGGCCGTGGCTGCGCTCGGCGCTCGTGCCGCCGTCGCCTGGACGGACGGTTCGACCGCGGTCGTGCGGACATGGAGCGCCGGCGCCTGGTCGCCGCCCAGGTCCACGAGCGTGCCGACCGGCGCGGCGTTCACGCACTCGTACGGCGCGGCCGTCGCGCTCAGCGGGACCGCCGGCATCGGCGTCGCGTGGTCGGGCTGCGTCACGAACTGTGAAACCTGGACCTCCGCGACGCGGGCCAACCTCGTTTGGAGCGAGTCACGGGACGGCGGCGCGTCCTGGTTCGTGGGCCAGGTCATCGGATCGTCGTCGGCGTCATCCGCTCGCCGGTACAACGACTATCCCTCGATCCTGTGGCCATCGGCCACGGTCCGCCACGTCCTCTGGAATGCCGGAACGGCCGGCACGAATTCGTACCGGATCGTGCTGCGGACGGGGACCGGCGTCGTCGCCGCGACGACCGCCACCATGGCCGCCGGCACGCCGTCGACCGCGAGCGCAGACCCATCCAGGGCCGCGCCCGAAACGGGTCGACGGTCGCCCGGAGCGCCCTGACCCGCTGCCACGGGGAATCGAAAGAGCGCCTGCCGATGGCAGGCGCTCTTCTTCGGGCGGGGAGGGTTTACTTCGCGGCGTTCAGGCTGCGGCTGAGGTCGTCAGCGACGACGTCGTCGAGATGTCGGACTGCAGCGGCGCTGCTCCGGCTCACCGCAGCGAGGCCGCGCGCGAGCGCGCGACGTGCGTACGAGGGTCGTTCCGCCTCGGAGGCCGAGAGCTCGGCCTCCTGACGGGCCTCGAGCGCCTCCCGCGTCTGCCGGTACTCCATGCTGAAGATGTCGGCCTGACGCTGGTTGGCGAGATCGAGGGCGAGGAAGCTATAGAGGTAATTCATGGTGAGGACTCCAGTCCGGCCGCAGCCGGTAGATCAGGACGGGTTCAGCGGGTGTGATCGTCAGGCAGGCTGTCGCGGGAATCAGTGCCCCAATTGAGGGCGGCGACGTCCAGGCTCATCAGACCGGCGATGAGGATCGTGAACATGATGATGAATTCCATGACCGACCTCCTTCCGAGGCGTAACCCGTTAATCGTGTCTTATCGGTTACTACGTGAACTGTACCCCCTTGCGCGTAACCTGTCAAGCGCTATATAGTGGTTACCACGATGACAACGAAACGTTTACAGACAACCGACCCGAACCACGCTCACGACGTCTCGTTGGAGGGCACGTTCGACTTCCTGAACACCGACGACCTCGAGAATGGTTTCCCGCTCGATCGGCTGCCCACCCTCGATTCCGCGCTGGCCTGGTTCGTCGAGCGTGGGGTCATCCACTACGAAGGTGCGGAACGCTGGCGCAAGCAGGCGTCCACTGAGCCTTCCGCCGGCGCGGAAGAGCTCGCCCGGATCCATCGGGTGCGGGGCGCCCTGCGCGAGGTGGCGGATTCGATCGCCGAGGAGCGCGCCCCGGACCCGGCCGCGCTCGACATCGTCAATGGCGCCCTGCACGCGCGCCAGGTCATCGAGCTGATCCCCGCCTGGGACGGCGTGAACGTCGACCACCGCCACGTGGGCGACCCGATCGACGACGCCCTGGCCCGCCTGGCCGATCCGCTCGTGCGCGAGCTGACAGGCGGCCACCCGGAGCGCATCCGGATCTGCGACAACGACCGTTGCCGCTGGGTGTTCTACGACACCTCACGGACCGGCCGCCGGCGCTGGTGCGACATGGCCACCTGTGGCAACCGGGCCAAGGCGGCCCGCCATCGTGCCCGGGCGAAGGCCGGGGAGGCGGACGGTTCGGCGGGTACTCCGCCGGACGCCTCGGCGACCACGGATGCCGCGGCCGGCGACAGCCCGACGCCGCTCGCGAACTAACCCTTCAACGCACCGCTGACGCCGCTGCCCTGCAGGAACAGCCGCTGGAACAGCAGGAACAGCGCGATCGGGATGATGCTCGAGATGGTCAGCGCGGCGATGAACACGCCCAGGTCCGTCGTCGGTGCCAGGATCGGCAGGCGGACCGACAGCGGCTGGATGTCGGGGTCGCGCAAGACGAGCAGCGGCCAGAGATAGTCCTTCCACGTCGCGATCACCGCGAACACGGACACGACGCCGAGGATCGGCCGGGACATCGGCAGGACGATCGACCAGAACAGCCGGAACGGCCCCGCCCCGTCGACCCGGGCCGCCTCGAAGATCTCGCGCGGCAGGTTCGCGAAGAAGCGCTGCATCAGGATGATGTTCAGGGCGCTGGCACCCGCCGGCAGCCAGACCGCCCAGTAGGAGTCGATGAGCCGCCAGTTCACGATCGGGACGTTGACGACCGTCAGGTACAGCGGCACCAGCAGCACGATCGGCGGGACGAACAGGGTCGCGATGACCAGCGCGCTGAGCACGCGCGTGAAACGCGGCCGGAGCACGGCCAGGGCGTACCCGGCCGTCGTCGCCACCACGATCTGGACGGCCCACGACCCGAATGCGATGAGCAGCGTGTTGCCCACGTAGCGGTCGATGTGGACGCGGTTCCAGGCCGTCGCAAACTGCGACAGGTCGAACCCGTTCGGCCACAGCGCCATCGGGTAGCGGAGCGTGTCGAGCGTCGGCGTGATCGACGACTTGAGCATCCACAGCAGCGGCCCGAGACCGACGACCAGCAGGAACAGGAGCGTGGCGCCGTGCAGGCCACGCACGGTCCAGCGGATGCGCCGCTGACGCCAGTCGGCCCCCGACAGGATCGAGCGCTCGGTCGAGGAGGTGTTCCCGCGCCGCGCTCTCGAACGGCGACGCCCGGGCAGGATCATGAGTCCGTGCTCCAACGACGGGTCAGCCAGTAGTAGCCCGCGGTGAACACGGCCAGGAATGCGGCCAGCATCAGGCTCAGCGCGGCCGCCATCCCGTAGTCCCCGCCCAGGCTGTTCTGGAAGGCGTAGCGGTAGATGAGCAAGAGCACCGTGAGGGTCGAGTTGGCCGGCCCGCCGCCGGTGAACAGCAACGGCTCCGTGAAGAGCTGCGCCGTGGCGATGAGCTGCAGGATCAACGTCACGAACAGCACGTTGCGCATGGACGGCAGCGTGATGTAGCGGATCTTCTGCCAGATCGAGGCGCCATCCACCTCGGCGGCGTCGTACAGCTCCGGGCGCACCCCGAGGAGCGCGGCGAGGTAGATGATCACCGTGGCTCCGGCCGCCGCCCACGTGGCCTCGATGACGATCGACGGCATGGCCGTGGCCGCGTCCTGCAACCACGGGATGGGCCCAAGGCCGACCCAGCCCAGGATCGTGTTGAACACGCCGCGCGGGGACGCTTCGTAGAAGAACCGCCACAGCAGCACGGACACGACCGGCGGCACGACCACCGGCAGGTAGGCGAGGGCGCTGTACAGCCCGCGGCCGCGCCGGACCTCGCTCATCAGCACGGCGAGGACGATCGGCACCGGGAAGCCGAAGATGAGCGCGAGCACCGTGAACCAGGCGGTGTTCCGGACCGCGATCCCGAACTGCGGGTCGGCCAGGACGCGGCTGAAGTTCGAGAGGCCCACGAACGTCGGATCGCCCGCGAAGTTCGTCTGCTGCACGCTCATCACGACCGCCCGCAGCATCGGGAACCAGGCGAACAGGCCGAAGATGACGAGGAACGGCAGCAGGAAGGCCAGGCTGCCCAGGCTCTCGCGGTTCAGGCGCAGGCGGGAGGCGCGGCGGCGGGGCCTGGTGGTCGCGGCGGCGACGTCCGTCATGGAGCTCATGGCACCCGAATGGTCGCATCCCGGTCGATGCCGGGAGGGGAATGGTGCGGCACCGTCACCGGCTGGGGGATCCGGTGACGGTGCCGTGGTCGGCCCCGCGGAGCGGGGCCGCCGTGGGGGGCGAGGCTAGGGAGCGGGCGTGTCCAGGATCGTCTGGATCTGGGTGTTCGCCGCTTCGAGCAGGGCGTCGATGTCGGCGTTCTGGTCGGTCAGCACGGCCTGGACGACGGGGTCGAGGGCCGCGTAGGTCTCCTGGGTGTGTGCCACCGGCTCGTTGATGAGCGGCTGGTCGAAGATCTTCGACGTGAACGGCGTCATCTGCGCGACCGGGACGTTGATGTAGTCCTTGATCCAGATTTGCGATTCGTCGTACGTGGCCTTGTCGAAGATCGGCAGGGCGGGCACGCCGACGGGCTGGTTGTTGGCGGTCAGGGCCTTCGCGTCGGCGATGGCGCCTTCCTCCGTGATGAGCTTCTGGATGTAGTAGAAGTCGATCCACTTGACCGCGGCGTCACGCTCGGCTGCCGTGGTCACGACGTTGACGGCGGCCAGGGTGCCACCGCCGAGGACGCCGGCTTCCGGCGAATCGGCGAGCGGGATGACCGTCACGCCGTAGTCCTCGGGCTTCAGGCTCGCGTTCTGGATCATCCAGGTGTACAGGTCGGATCCACCGGTGAACATGCCGACCTGTCCGGCGGCGAAGGCCTGGTTCATCGTGCCCCACGCATAGTCGAACGTGGAGCCCATCGCCTGGTCTTCCCAGCGCAACGCCTTGAGGCGCTCGAGGACGGCCTTGGTCGCCGAATTGTTGACGGTCGACTTGACCGTGCCATCTTCGGCGACTTCCTGCATCCGTCCACCATTCGCGTACGTCGAGGTCGTCAGCTGCCAGCCGCCGGTGTTCTCGGTGGCCATGGAGGCGTAGCCGGCCATGCCGGTCTTCTCGGCGATGGTCTTGGCCGCCGCCTGGACTTCCTCCCAGGTCGCGGGGGGTGCATCCGGGTCCAGCCCGGCCGCCGTGAACAGCGTGCGGTTGTAGGTCAGGGACATGGCGTAGGCCGCGGTCGGGACCGCGAAGATCTTGCCAGCGTCGTTCTGGCCGTTGACGAGCACGTTCGGGTTGAACTTGTCGCCGTAGCCCAGGCCGCGGACGAGCTCATCGATGTCGACGATCTGCTCGGCGGCGATGAGCCCCTTGCCGTCCGTGAACGGGATCGTGAAGACGTCCGGCAGCGTGCCGGCCGCGAGGGCGGCGGTGAAGGTCGGCGCCGTCCAGTTGTACTCCTCGGGTTCGACGGTGATCCAGGGATACTTGTCTTCGAACTGGCCGATCTGCTCGTACAGGGCATCGACCGCCGCCTGGGTCACGCCCGGCCGCAGGGCACCGACCACGATGGTGACGGGCTCTTGCTGGGCCGCCGGCGAGGCGCTGCTGCCCGCGGGCGGGGCGACACTCGGGGCGCTACTGGGGCTGACTGCCGGGGCCGGGCTGCAGGCGGCCAACAGCGTGGTGACGGCCACGACGATCGCTGCGATCTGGATCGTTCGGGGCTGGGACCTGATCCTCATTCCGTGCTCTCCTCTCTTGCCATACCCACGATGGGCCATCGGTGTCGTGCGTGCGACGGCGCCGTGGCGTCGCCGCGTTCCGGTGCGCGTCCCTCGGTTCTCACTCCTCCGTCGGCAACCTCCACGCTGGGTCCTCGGTCGATGAACGGGCCGGGCGCAGCCAGGCCGTCGCGTCCGAGGGCAGGTGCCCGTCCGAGACGTCCGCGCTGGCCAGCAGGACCGCCGTGTGGGGCGGCAGCGGCAGCGGGTCGCTGGACAGATTGGTGACGCACATGAATCGATCGCCTCGCGTGAAGGCGAGCACGTCGGACGCGGACGGTACCCACGTCAGCGGCTGGCCCCGGAGGCCCGTCTCTTCCCGCCGGATGTGCAGGGCCTCGCGATACAGGCCCAGCATCGAGTCCGGGTCGGCGGCCTGGCGTTCGACGGTCAGCTCCGCCCAGTGCGCGGGCTGCGTGAGCCAGGGCTGGTTCGTGGCGCCGTCCGGGCTGAACCCGAATGGCCGGGCATCGCCGCTCCACGGAAGCGGGACGCGGCAACCATCGCGCCCGGGATCCACTCCGCCCGAGCGGGCGTGCATCGGGTCCTGGATCTCGTCGGGTGGGACTTCCACCTCGTCGAGCCCCAGCTCGTCGCCCTGATAGAGGTAGAGGGCGCCGGGCAGCGCCGCGGTGAGGAGTGCCGCGGCGCGCGCCCGGCGCCGACCGAGCACAGGATCCGTCGGGGTTCCCGACCGTTTCCGGCCGAAGGCGAAGGACAAATCCTGGCGGCCATATCGAGTGACCGGTCGGGTGACATCGTGATTCGACAGCACCCATGTCGCCGGGGCGTTCACGGGCGCGTGCGCCGCCAGCGTCGCGTCGATCGAGTCGCGCAGGCTGGTGGCGTCCCACGGCCGGGCCATGAAGTCGAAGTTGAAGGCCGTGTGCAGCTCGTCCGGCCGCAGGTAGAGGGCGAAGCGGTCGACGTCCTGGAGCCAGACCTCCCCGACGAGGACGCGGTTCCCCGGATACGAATCCGCGACCGCGCGCCAGGACCGGTAGATGTCGTGGAGCTCGTCCCGGTCGTGGAGTGGATGTGCCCCCGGCATGGGGTCGTCCGGGACCTCCGGGAGGGTCGGGTCCTTGGCCAGCAGGGCAGCCGAATCGATCCGGACGCCGGCCGCGCCCCGGTCGAACCAGAAGCGCAGGATCGCCTCGTGCTCCGCGCGGACGTCGGGGTGGTCCCAGTGCAGGTCGGGCTGCTCGGAGGTGAACAGGTGCAGGTACCACTCGCCCGGCGTGCCGTCGGGGTTCGTCGTGCGGGTCCAGGTCTTGCCGCCGCGGAATTCCGATGGCCAGCCGTTGGGCGGATCGTCGCCGTTCGGGCCGCGCCCGGGTCGGAACCAGAACCGCTCGCGCTCCGGAGCCCCGGGGCCTGCGGCGAGCGCCTCCTGGAACCAGGCGTGACGATCGGACACGTGGTTGGGAACGATGTCGACGATCGTGCGGATCCCGACCTGGAGGGCTTCGGCGATGAACGCCTCGGCTTCCTCGAGGGTGCCGAAGGCGGGATCGATCGCGCGGTAATCGGCGACGTCATAGCCGCCGTCCGCCAGCGGGGAGACGTACCACGGCGTGAACCACACCGCGTCCACGCCGAGGTCGCGCAGGTAGGGGAGGCGTGAGCGCACCCCCGCCAGGTCGCCCGTGCCGTCGCCGTTGCCGTCGGCGAAGCTGCGGAGATAGATCTCGTAGATCACTGCGTCGCGCCACCACGTCGGGTCGTCGCGGAGCGCTGGGGCGTTGGCGATGGCCACTTCGGTCACGGTGGATCCTTCGAGATCAGGGGCCGGATCGATCCACGGCCGCAATGGGTCCGTGGTGCACGGCAACGTAGCGCATCCGACGGAACAATGCAAGAACTTGACAAAAGATTGTCGAACGAGCGACTACCGACCTGTGCGCCCTGCTCGGATGAGCGCGTCGAGGGGGTCGTTCGCGGGGCCGGTCAGGCGGGAATCGGCACCGGTCCGGTCGAGCCGCGGACCACGAGCTCGGGCTCGAAGAAGAACTCGTCGTGAGGCACCGATGTCCCCGCGATCTGCCCGATCAGGAGCTCGATGACCATGCGGCCCATCAGGTCGATCGGCTGGCGGACCGTGGTCAGCGGCGGATCCGTGCAGTTCATCAACGCCGAAATCGTCGAAGCCGACCACCGAGACGTCGCCCGGAACGTCCATGCCCGCACGCCGCACCGCCCGGATCGCACCGAGCGCCATCGGGTCGCTGGCGCACACGATCCCGGTCACGCCCTTCGCAAGCAGCCGGGTCGTCGCCGTCTGGGCGGCCTCCAGCGAGTACATCGAATGGGCGACGTGATCGGCTCCCAGGGCGATGCCGGCCTTGGCCGCCAGGATCCGGGCCGCGGCGATCTTTCGCCGCGATGGCACGTGATCGGCGGGGCCGACGAGCAGCCCGATGTTCGTGTGACCGAGCGAGATCAGGTGGCCCATCGCCTGATCGATGGCAACGGTGTCGTCGCACGACACGCGCGGAAAGCCCAGCCCGTCGATGGCGGCGTTGACCAGCACTGTGGGCAGGCCGCGTTCGGCAAGCCTCGCGTAGTGCGCATGCGGCGCATCCGCCTGGGCGTACAACCCACCCGAGAAGACCACGCCGGACACCTGCTGCTGCAGCAGCAGATCGACGTAATCGGCCTCCGACACGCCGCCGACCGTCTGCGTACACAGCACGGGCGTGAACCCCTGCTGCGCTAGGGCCCCGCTGACGACCTCGGCGAAGGCCGGGAAGATCGGGTTCTGCAGCTCGGGCAGGACCAGCCCGACGAGCCGGGCGCGTTCACCACGGAGCTTGGTGGGCCGTTCGTAGCCCAGGACGTCGAGCGCCGTCAGGACCGCCTGGCGGGTCGATTCGGACACGCCGGCCTTCTCGTTGAGGACGCGGCTGACCGTCGCCTCGCTGACTCCGACCTTGCGTGCGACCTCGGCAAGTCGTTTGGACATGTCGTGATATTACGCTGGATGCGCCATGAATTGCGACGTCTTTCCGCAAGGGCTGCAAGGTGTCAGGCCGGTCAGGGGCAGGGACCAGGCTCCACGCTCGCGGCAGGGGCCAGCGCCTCCGTCTCGCTGAGATGTCCGATCAGCACCGTGACCACGCCGCAGGGCAGCCCGACCGACGTCCCGTTGCCGTAGCGACCGGCGGCCCCAGCCGCCAGCTGGTCGTCGTTGATCGGCAGCGACAGGAGCACCGCACCCGACGGCGAGCGGACTTCCAGGGCCTGCGGTCGCCCTGCCCCGGGGATCGATGCGTCGCCGCTCGCCCCGGGTGCGTAGGTCGCGACCCAATGCCCGTCGGCGTAGACGCCGACGGCGATATCGGTCGCGTTCTCGACGTGCAGGGGGCCGCTGGGCGCGCACGCCACCGTGAACCCGGCGATCAGAGCCAGCCCGAAGCCGAGGCCAGCGCCGCGCCGCCCGTGTCGGGATCGGGTGATCACGCCTCGCGGACGACGATGTTGATGAGCTTCCCGCCGCCGGCCAGGATGATCTTGTCCGGCTGACGGCCGGCCAGGTAGGCGGTGACCTTCGGGCTGGCGAGCGCGGCCGCCTCCAGCTCCGGGCCGCTGATCGCCGCTGGGACCGTCAGCTTGTCGCGGAGCTTGCCGTTGACCTGGACCGGCACCTCCCGGGTCGACTCCGCGGTCGCGGCGACGTCGACCTCTGGCCATGATTCAGTGTGGATCGACGACCACTCTCGCCTCGCCTCCGCGGCGCGACGCGACCAGAGCTCTTCCGTGATGTGCGGGGCGGCCGGTGCGAGCATCAGCAGCAACAGCCGGATCGCCTCGTCCCATGCGGGGCCACCGGCGATCGGTGTCCCGCGGTAGCGGAAGAGGACGTTCGACAGCTCCATGAGCTTCGCGACCATCGTGTTGAAGTGGTACGCCTCGTAGTCGGCCGTGACGTCGCGCAGGGTCCGATGCGCGGTCGCGCGCAGCCTGGCTTCGGCGGCAGCGACGTCCTCGCCGGCCGGCAGGTTGCCGGCGTCGGGATCGCCTGGCTCGCGCCCATGCGGGTCGATCGTCAGCGTCCAGACCCGATTCAGGAAGTGATGGGGGCCGCCGATCCCGGTCGGGCTCCACGGGCCACCCTGGTCCCAGGGGCCCATGAACATCAGGTACAACCGAACCGTGTCTGCGCCGTAGCGCGCGACCAGCTCGTCGGGGTCCTGGACGTTGCCCCGGGACTTCGACATCCGCTCGCCGTCCGCGCCGAGGATCTGCCCCTGGTTGAACATGCGCAGGAAGGGCTCGTCCTGATCCACGAGACCGCAATCGCGCATCGCCTTGGTCCAGAACCGGCTGTACATCAAATGCATCACGGCGTGCTCGGCTCCGCCCGTGTACTGGTCAACCGGGGTCCAGGCATCGGCCATCGCGCGGTCCACCGGCCCGTCGTCGTAGTCGGGCGACAGGTAGCGGAACCAGTACCACGATGAATCGACGAACGTGTCCATCGTGTCGGTCTCTCGTCGCGCCGGTCCACCGCAACGCGGGCAAACGACGCGCAAGAAGGCCTCGTCGTGATTCAGCGGGTTGTCGCCACGGCCGTGGTAGTCCACGTTCTCCGGCAGGCGCACCGGCAGGTCCGCGTCGGGCACGGGCACGATGCCATCCGTCTCGCAATAGATGATCGGGATCGGGGTGCCCCAGTAGCGCTGGCGGCTGATCAGCCAGTCGCGTAATCGATAAGTGACCTTTGGCTCGGCCTTGCCCGCCTCCGCCAGTTTCGCCACGATCGCCTTGCCGCCCTCGTCGGCCGGCATCCCATCGAACGGCCCACTATTGACCAGGCGCTCGCCTTCGGTATGGGCGACGTAGGCGTCGGCCATCGGGTCGTCAGCGTCGGTGCCCGGGGCCGCGACGACCCGCCGGATCGGCAGCCCGAACTGCTGGGCGAAGGCGAAGTCGCGCTCGTCGTGCGCGGGTACGGCCATGATCGCCCCGGTTCCGTAGCCGGACAGGACGTAGTCGGCGATGAAGATCGGGATCCGCTCGCCGTTGATCGGGTTGATGGCGTCGGCGCCGATCGCGACCCCGGTCTTCTCGCGGTCGGTCGACAGGCGGTCGATCTCGGTCCGGCGGCGAGCCTGTTCGACATACGCCACGACCTCCGCCCGCCTCTCGGGCGCGGTCAGGGTCGAGACCAGTGGATGCTCCGGCGCCAGGACCATGAACGTGGCACCGAACAGCGTGTCGGGCCGTGTGGTGAACACGCGGATCGGCTCGCCACCCGCGTGGTGGTCGGACGGCGCCGTCTCGAAGTCGATCTCCGCGCCCTCGGACCGGCCGATCCAATTCGTCTGCTGGATGCGGATGGGCTCCGGCCAGTCGATGCCGGTGAAGTCCAGCAGCTCGTCCGCGTAGGCCGTCGTCCGCAGGTACCACTGCTCGAGGTCGCGCTTCTCGACCGGAGCGCCGCAGCGCCAGCAATGGCGGTCGGCGCCTTCGACCTGTTCGCGGGCCAGCGTGCCGTCGTTGGGACACCAATCGACCGGCGACATCTTCCGGTAGGCGAGGCCCTTCTCGAGGAACCGCAGGAACATCCACTGGTTCCAGCGGTAGTACGACGGGTCGGCGGTGACCACCTCGTGCTTCCAGGAGAACGTCGCGCCCATCGTGCGGAACTGCCGGCGCATGTTCTCCATGTTCTGCATCGTCCAGGTGAACGGATGGCCACCCTCCCGGATGGCCGCGTTCTCGGCCGGCAGCCCGAAGGCATCGAAGCCGATCGGGAAGAACACGTTGTAGCCATGCATCCGCCGATAGCGCGCCAGCGCATCGCTCGGCGTCACGATGTACCAGTGCCCGATGTGCAGGTCGCCCGACGGATACGGATACATCGTCAACATGTAGTACTTGGGCCGGCTCGTGTCCTCGAGGTCGGTGTCGTACAGGCCGAGCTCCGCCCAGCGCGCCTGCCAGCGCGGCTCGACGGCCGTCGCGTCGTAGCGCTCGACCCTCGTTCGGCCGTCGCCGGTCTCGCCGGTCTCGGCGGTTTGCGCAGTCTTGGCGGTGTCGGCGGTGTCGGTCACGGAGCGAGCCTCTGGTCGGTCGCCGGAGACGGTTCACCCCCCGCCGTCGGCGAGGGGTGAGGGTCGGCGGATCCACGTTTCTGGTGGAGCTACGGGGACTCGAACCCCGGACCCCCTGCATGCCATGCAGGTGCTCTTCCAGCTGAGCTATAGCCCCACGGAGGGCGGATTGTAGCAGAGGGTCCGGCCTCGGCCGGGTCACAGGGTAGATGCACGGGACCTGGCTTTCGGGCTAGTGGCGGTGCGCGGTGTCATCATCAACCCGTGACCGTCTTCGACCTGCTCCTGCACGGCGGCACCGTCGTAGACGGCACCGGGTCGCCCGGGCGTCGCGCGGACGTCGGTGTGCTGGGTGACCGGATCCTCGCGATCGATGACCTGTCGGCCGTCGACGCCCAGGGCGTCACGCAGGTGATCGACGCGACCGGTCTCGTCGTGGCGCCGGGGTTCGTCGACCCGCACGGCCACTCCGATGGCTCGCTGTTCGTGGACGGCGGCCTCGTCAGTCACCTGCGCCAGGGGTATACGACTCAGCTGTCCGGCAATTGCGGGGAGACGCTCGCACCGATCACGGATGCGGGGCGGGAGATCGTGGCACTGGCCCTGCGCCCCAACCAGCTCGTGGCCCGCTGGCGCACGTTCGGGGAGTACCTGGATGCCGTGGCCGAGGAGCGGCTCGGGCTGAACGTGGCGTTCCTCGTCGGGCAGGGGACGATCCGTGGGTCGGTGATGGGCTCCGAGGCCGGCGTCGCCAGCGACGATGAGCGGGGGGCGATGGTGCGGGAGGTCGAGGCGGCGCTGGACGCCGGCGCATTCGGGCTGTCGTCCGGACTGATCTACGCGCCGGGAATGCATGCCGCGGCGGACGAGCTCGTGGCTCTGGTCGCCATCGCTGCACGGCGCGGCGGCCTGTACGCCACGCACATGCGCAACGAGAGTGCCGGGCTGTTCGAGTCGCTCGCGGAATCGATCGCGACGATCCGGGCGGCTCGCGACGGAGGCGCCGATGGGGCGCGGCTCCAGGTCTCGCACCTCAAGTGCGGCGCACGCGCCGTGTGGGGCCGTGCGGGCGAGGCCGTCGCCGTCCTCGACGCGGCTCGGGCCGATGGCTTGGACGTCGCCGCGGACCAGTACCCGTACACGGCCGCCGCGACGACCCTGGCCACGATCCTCCCGCCCAGCCTGCTTGCCCTTGGTGTCGAGGAGTGCGTCGCGGCGCTGAGCGATCACGAGGCACGAGACCGCGTCGCTGCCGAGATGAAACGCGGGATCTCCGGGTGGGAGAACGTGGCCGCGGATCCGGGCTGGCCGGGGATCCGGATCTCGTTCGCGCCCAGCCATCCCGAGTGGGCGGGGCGGTCACTGGCGGACCTGGGTGAGGAGATGGACGTGGATCCGGCCGAGTTGGCCATGGACGCGTTGATCGACGACCAGCTTGACGTATCGGTCGTGATCGATTGCATGGACGAGACCGACGTCGCGACGATCATGGAGGTGCCCTGGATCGCGGTCTGCACGGACGCCCAGGCACGACGGCCGGGGCACCCGATCCTCGACGCCGGCCGGCCCCACCCGCGGACGTACGGGAGCACCGCGCGGGTGCTTGGCACGTACGTTCGTGAGCGTGGCGCCCTCGCGCTCGAGACGGCCGTCGCGAAGCTCAGCGGCGTGCCCGCGGCGCGCCTGGGCCTGCGCGACCGCGGCGTGTTGCGCGAGGGCGCCTTCGCCGACCTCGTCGCGTTCGACCCGGCGACCGTCGCCGACGACGCGACCTATGAGCAGCCCTCGCGTCACCCCATCGGCATCGAGCACGTCGTCGTGAACGGGCGCCCGGCCGTGCTCGCCGGGCAGGAGACGGGCGAGCGGGCGGGCCTGCTGCTGCGGCGAGCCGGATGAGGGCTCGCACCCGGCCCGCCCTCGCGCGGACCACGGAGGTGCCGGCCGTCGCGCCACTCCCGGGCGGGTCCCTCGGATACACGCTGCGGCATTCGGCCCGGGCGCGCGGCCTGCGCGTCGTCATCCACCCCGAACGAGGCGTGATCGTCACCGTGCCCGCGACCCGCTCCGGGCGGGCCGACGGGGAGCGGCGGGCCGTGGAATTTCTCGAGCAACGCGAGCCGTGGGTCCGCCGCCACCTCGCCCGGCACGCGGACGTCCGTGCCGTGCTGGCCGCCCGCGGCGGGGCTCGCGACGGTGGATCGATCCGGCTCGAGGGGTCGCTGGTGCCGATCCGCGTCGTACCGGCCGTCATCGGCGCGCGGCGCTCTACCGTGGTCCGGTTCGATGACGAGCTCGTCATCCACCGAGCCGGGGTGGATGCGCGCGCCGACGCGGTCGTGGTCGAGGCATGGCTCCGAGATCTCGCCCGCTCCAGGATCGACGATGCGATCGAACGTCACGCCGCGGGTCTTGGCGTGACCCCGCGCAAGGTCACCATCCGCGACCCACGCACTCGGTGGGGGAGTGCCTCGCAGACCGGCCGCGTGTCGCTGTCGTGGCGCCTGGTCCTGGCCCCGCCCGAGGCCCTGGAGACGGTGGTCGTCCACGAACTCGCCCATCTCCGGATCTTTGGGCATGGACCCAGATTCTGGGGGCTTGTCGCGTCGCGGCGGCCGGACCACCGCACGTGGCGCCGCTGGTTGCACGACCATGCCACCGAGTTGCACGGAGCGCTTAGCTAGGCTCGCGGTTCAGTTGAGCAACCCCTGGGCGTCGTCGCCGTCCGCGACCACGGTCGTACCCGTCCAGCGCAGCAGGTTCAGGTCCAGCTCGTCGTGGCAGCCCTCCGCGATCGCCTCCCACATCCGGAATGCGAGGTCGGGGTCGACGTCGTCGGGGAGTGCGACGAGCGTGTTCCGGACGGGAGCGAGGAGCAGCCGCGGACGCTCGCCGAGGATCGGGCGCAGGACGTCCGGCACGAGGATCAGCGCCGACCCCCAGCCCTGGCCCTGGATCGCGATCGTCTCGACGCCGTCCGGGTGGATCTGCTCGACACGTGGCGGCTCGACGAGCGTCCGCGCACGCAGGTTCTCCAGCGCGGTTCCGAGCAGCGTCGCGTGATCGATACCCCAGCGCTCGACCTGGGTCGCGGTCACGTGCGTGAAGGCCGGCCCGAAGTCGATGCCGAAGCCGGTCCAGACGCCGGGCGGGACGAACACGTGCATGGGACTGGCTTCCGGCGGGTACGGATGGCGGACCCGACGAAGGATCGGCAGGACGAGGTGGGACACGTCCGGCCACGGGGCGTCGGGGTCGAGACCCTGGGCCGCCGCGAGGACGCGCTCGAACAGCTCATGATCCATCGTGCCCCCGAGGACCTGCATGGAGAGGTGGTCGCCGT